>DATKDX010000031.1:0-4042 GCA_035512435.1 Dehalococcoidia bacterium | reverse complement strand
GAGGCCATGCCAGCTGGCACGTTCTTTGACCTTGCCGTCGTCCATGTACTGACGACAGCCACGATCGACCGCCTGCGGGAACTGTATCCGCAAGGGCGCTTCGAGGTCCGTCGGTTTCGTCCAAACATCGTGCTGCAGCCTACTTCCGCCGAAGAGGGTTTTGTTGAGAACGCCTGGGTCGGCCACACGCTCGTCATCGGCGACGAAATTCGCCTGAACGTCACGGGGCCCTGCCCCAGATGCGTGATGACGACCCTGCCTCAGGGTGATCTACCGAAGGATCGAGGCATCCTGCGTACGGCGGCCCAGCACAACCAAGTCAACGTCGGCGTTTACGCCGCCGTCCTGCGCGGCGGTACGATCCGCCGCGGTGATTCTTTCAGGCTCGAGTAGCCTGACTAAGTCGACGTTGCCGATGCGACGCCTAACCAGCCGTTAGACAGCCCCTGACGTTATTTGCATAGGAGGACAACATGTCAGCGTCAAACCAGGTAAAAGGCTGCTGCCCGCTTGACTGCCAGGATACCTGTTCCTGGGTTGCTCATGTCGTTGAGGGACGCGTCATCCGCATAGAAGGAGCGCGAGATCATCCATTCACCCGTGGAGCGCTCTGTGCTAAGGTGAACGACTATCAGGAGAGGACCTACGCGCCCGACCGCATCCTGACCCCTCTGCGCCGGACCGGCCCCAAGGGAAGCGGGCAGTTCGAGCGTATCACATGGGACCTAGCCCTCGACACCATCACGGCGCGCTTCGGCGAAATAATAGAAATCGACGGGCCGGAAGCCTTGCTGCCTCTGAACTACCTCGGCTCTATGGGGGTGCTGCAGCGCCGCGCCCTCATGCGGCTCTTCCATGTGCTCGGCACCTCGCGTTTCCACGGTAGCATCTGTGGCGCCGCCGGGAACGTGTTGGAAGCCGAAGGCCATCCCCGGGGGTTCGATCCGGAGGAGATCGTCGATAGCCGGTTCATTTTACTCTGGGGCGCAAACCTGCTCACGACGAGTCATCATCATTTCCACTTTATCAGGGAAGCGCGGCGGCGGGGAGCCCGAGTCCTGTGCATCGACCCGCGCCGGACGATCACCGCGAAGGCGTGTGATGAGCATGTCTCGATCCTCCCCGGATCGGACTGCGTGCTGGCCGCCGGCTTAGGACACGTATTGCTGAAGGAAGACCTGGCTGACTTGGCCTTCGCGGGGGAAGTGATCGCCGACCTGGAAGCGTTCCGTGCTCAAGTCGAGCCATGGACGCCCGAGCGGGTCGGGGAGGTATGTGGTTTACCAGCAGACACGGTGCGACGTCTGGGCCGCGAGTTCGGGACCGCACGCCCTGCCACGATCCGCTGTGGCGTTGCGCCACAGCAGACGGTTCACGGTGAAACCTTCGTCCGAAGCCTTTCCGCGCTGGCGATCCTCGGAGGACACTGGCGCTACCGGGGCGGCGGTCTTTTCATCGAAACGACGCCGGTCTTTGACGAGAAGCGAGCGCTCCGCCCCGATCTGGTTGCCGGGAACCCGCGTAGCCTCGACATGGCTCGTCTCGGAGAGCACCTTACCAGCGAAGAGTTGGTCCCGCCGGTGAAGGGATTGATGGTGTGGACGATGAACATCGCCGTCGATCAGCCGGACGTGCGCCTCGTCCGAAAGGGCCTCCAGCGCGACGACCTCTTCACCGTCGTCTTGGAGCACTTCATGACGGACACGGCCCGCTATGCCGACATCGTCCTCCCTTCCACGACACAGCTCGAGCACTTCGACGTGCAAGGAGCCTGGGGCCACCACTATATTTCTGTCAACAACCCCGCCATCGAGCCACTGGGTGAGAGCAAGCCCCACAGCGAGGTACTCCGACTCCTGGCCGCACGGATGGGCCTTACCCACCCGGCCCTTTTCGAGAGCGACGAGGAAATCGCCGGCGCCTGCCTTCCCGCTGAACTCTCGCTCGAAGATCTGCGTGCGAAGGGATGGCACAAGAGTTCGCGTGAACGTCCCGACTTCGATGCGATGGACAGCCGCCTCACGGTAGCGGTAGGCGTGCCGCTTCGTGTCGCCCCGCCTTACGCCAACGCGCTGCAACTGCTGACCCCGAAGTCGCACTACTTCATGAATTCCAGCTTTGCGAATATGCGGAGGCAGCGGAAGGCGATGCAGCGCCCGACTCTGGAGATGAACACGGCGGATGCCCGACAGCGCGGGCTGGCAGAGGGCCAGGAGGTGCTCGTCCGCAATGACCGGGGCGCCCTGCGCGTGTGGTTGAACCTGACGGATGACATCCACCCCGGCGTAGTGACGCTACCAGGGAAATGGTGGAGCCTGCCGAAGATAACCGGCGCCGTGGCGAACGAACTTAGCCCGTCGGCTTGGTCGCCGGGCGGTCAGCCTGCCTACAATGACACCTTCGTCGAGGTTGTCCCAATTGCATCCAATGAAGTCTAACCGCAGGGCGTTATGCGGCATGGAGACCATATCGGTGACCGAAAAGGTGTCATCAGGCTGCTAAACCGGGAATGCTTTTCGACTCAACACCGACATGATGCCACTACACCGCTTCCTTAAATAGGCGTTGGGGTACGGACATGGAGCGAAGCAATTTTCTGTTATTCTGCGCGATCGTCGGATTGCTTCAAGCCGTGAGAGCCAGGCACAAAATCGGCCGCCCGTTATCGATGTGCATATGCATTCGGACACGAGCGAACGAGACCGGATGCCTAACAAGGGGATGCACCTGACGGTCCGCTGCGCGGCCCGCAGGTGATCGCCGAGCCGTTGGGCTGATGAGGCGAATCCCACGTTCAGGCCCTCCTCGAGCGTCTTGGCGCCATCTATCACCCCGTGCCCGGAGGCGATCGCGACAAAGGAATCGACGGACGCGTCGAACTGCCCCGTTCTGGTGATGTGGCTGGCGTGGAGTTCTTCGTTCAGGTGAAGAGCGTGACGGAATTCCGACCTATTTAGTACGCCGCTACTTTTCGACAACCCGGCTGGACATCTTCAGCAAGTCGAGTCGTCGCTCCCGTGCCAAACTGCGCAGTCTTGGGACCAGTAAGGTGTTTCAGGCGCGCTGAACGGGTCCGGGGTGCGGAATCCTGAGCGCAGCAACGAAATCGGTCGATATCAGAGCTTCGCCCAGGTTCACACGTGCTCACGTGCGAGGACGACGGCTGCTCGCGCTTGGTGGACGGGCAGGCCGTTGGCCTGCCCCTACGGGACGGTCCCGGCCAACCCCCAAGCCGGACTCCGCACTCCGCACTCCGGACTCACCCCGCAACGTCATAGTGCTCCACATTCGGCTCCAACTCCAGGAGATACTCCGCGTCCTCCGGGTAGTATCGCGCCTTTTCGGGCTCATTGCCGGCGAATGCCTTGATTGCCTCCATCGACTCCCAGAGGGATAGGAAGAAGAAGTGCGTCTTGTCGGCCTCCCGCCGGCGCATCACGTAGACGCCCTGATTTCCACCGGTAGCTTTGGCGTCGACAACGCCTGTTTTCTGCAGATACTCCAGGTAGGCGTCTTCTTTATCGGCCGGCACTACGCCGTGCCATGTTCTTGCAATCATGGATGGATCGGGTTGGGTGTCTGGCGGTACCGCGGGAAGTGATCCGCGGCCGCCGAGTAGTTTCCGTATCGCAGGCAGATTGATCAGTGCGACGCCCGCGAGAATCGTCGCCGTTGCCGCCAGCGTTCCGGCGGTCACGGGTTCACTCGCTATCCACCAGCCGAGGAAAACCGCGACGACTGGATTGACGTAACCGTGCGTTCCGACCTTCTCCGGCGTGCTGACGCGCATCAGCCACACGTACGCGGAGAAAGCGACCAGCGTGCCCATGACGATCAGGTACGCGAGGGATGCAAGCGAGCGGGCGGAAACCGCCTGGACGTCGAACGCTGCCCATTCGCCGACAGCAGTGCCTAGAACGAGCATCATGCCTCCGCCAAGCATCATCTGCAGAGAGAGCGCCATCGTGAGAGAGGTCTTCATCTTCATCCGCCGGGCGATCATCGACCCACCCGCCCATGCCAGCGCACCGAATGTCAGAAG
>DATKDX010000030.1:0-16227 GCA_035512435.1 Dehalococcoidia bacterium | reverse complement strand
GAGAACTTCTCCTGGACCGGCACGGCGTTAGAGACTGACAGGTTGGCCGACGCCGGGTTGTTGCCGTCCGGCGTCACCGTGCAGTCGGCGGGCTTGGTGACCGTCGGCGTGATGTCGACGGCGAGAGGGCCTTCTGGGCCGTTGTTGTGGATCGTCTTGTTGAGAGTGAGCTCGAATGGCACACCGGGCGTCATGGTTGCCGGCCCGCTCAGTGACTGCGAGGTGATCTTGACGTCGCTCTGGGCGAAGACGGCGACGGCGTGGCCGGTAAGGGCGTACTCGCCGACGAAGGGATCGGCGTCCGGATCGCTCACGTGGACGTCGTGCGGGGATGTGATGTTCTCGATCTGGAACGTGTGATTTGAAGGTTGGGTGCAGCGGATCGTGAAGTACTCATAGATCACAGTGGCCACGGAAACCTGAAGCTGGACGCCGCGTGTGGCCGTGGCGACGTTCGGTGGGGCGACGCCGTTGATTGTGCAGTCCGCGGATGCGAGGCCGCGGAAGAAGATGTCGACGGCAGCGGGGCCGTAAGGGCCGAAGTTGTGCAGCGCCTTGGCGACGCAGAAGACGTTGTCGGTGTTGGCAAGGATCACGGCCGGCGGGTCGCTGACGCAGTCGGCGCCGCGGAGGACCTGCGAGACGATCTCGATGTCGGACTCGGCAGTGATGCCGAAGGTGACGTCCTGGGAGGCGATGTTGTTGTCGGGAACGGGATCGGGCACAGGTTGCGGCGGGTTGCCGGTGTTGGCGCTGGCAGAGCTGGTGAAGCGGAAGGTGTGGAAGGACGGCCTGGTGCACGAGATCGTGTAGTTGTCGGTCCGGGTCAGCGTTACTGAAGCGTTCGTATTGTTAAAGGTGATGACGTGAGGCGGCGAAAAACCCTGGCTGTGGCTAACCAGGCATTCGTTGGCTGCCTGTCCCTCGGCGGGCACAAAAGACCAGGAGCGTGTCAGTGAAAGGTCCACGGGTTGAAGCGGCCCATTGTTGTGGAAAGTGGTGCGCACGCAGATCTGGACGTTGGTGGAAACCGGGATCTCCGTGGGCAGTGGGTTAACGCACTGGTTGGCGCCGTTGAGCGTGCCGACGGTGACGCTGGTGATCTTGACGTCGGCTGTGGTGCTGCCCTCAGCGGCAGGCGTATCCGCGCCGAGCGACGTGACGCAGACAGCGAGCAGAACCGCCGCGACTGTGAGCATAGTCGTGGCGAAGCTCCGTCGGGCGGAATTCAGTATCACCTTCGGCCGTCGCCCCCCAACCATAAACCTACCCCTTCAGCTTAACCACTGGCCAACTTTTGTACGATAACATTTGAGAACAGAAAGGGTCAGTCCCAAGTCTTCACGTTCTTTTCATAGAACATTGCGCGCCCGACGGGTGTTACAAGCTTCACGTAGTTCGCGGCATTGTTTTTCTGCTTGGTGCGTGGCGCTTCCGCTTCGTCGACTGACCTGATACGGGCCTGATAGCTGGCGGTGGATGGGCTGGCACGGACGCGTCATGACGGGCGCATTACTGTGAAGAGCATGGCCGTCCAACTAGACTTGAAATCCCTGCCTGAGTGGCGCGTCGGGGGCGTCGATGTAACGGCGGTGGGCCGCGAGACGGTGGAGCAGGTGGGGGACAACGACCTGCCCGGGCTTTCCGCGGAGATGGCTTACCATTCCACCCTGGCGCTGTTCCCGTTCCTTCTCTTCCTCGCCGGGTTGACCGCGGTGGTCGACGCCGTTTTTGGCATCCAGAACCTCACGGACCGCCTGGTGGAGCAACTGGGCGAAATAGTCTCCAGCGACGCGCACTCGGTGGCGGAGAGCGTGGTGCAGGAGGTGCGCCAGTCGCGGGGCGCTAGCGGGTCGTCGGTGATTGGCACGGCGATGAAAGGCCTTAATCGCATCTACGACCTGGAGGAAGACCGGGGCATGATTAAGCGCAAGCTTGTAGCAGTCGGGTTGGCGATGGTCTTCTGCGGACTGCTGCTGATGGCAGCCATCCTCGTCGCTGGGGGCGAGATCATCGGAGGCGCCATCGGAGACCGGATCGGACTGGGCGACCAGGCGAGCAGCCTTATGGGGTGGCTGATGTGGCTGCTGTCCGTGCTGCTGCTGGTTCTCGCGGTCACGGTGCTGTATTGGCTGGGGCCGGCTGGCGAGAAGCGGCTGCGCTGGGTGACGCCCGGCGCGGCGGTGTTCGCTGTCGGATGGGTGCTGGCTTCGGCGATCTTCGCGTTCGTAAATTACGAACTTCGGGTCCTACAACAACACGTACGGGAGCATCGGCGCGATGATCATCATCCTGGTGTGGTTGTACTGGACGAGCCTGATGCTCCTGCTGGGGCACAGGTGAACCAGATCGTGGAGAACGTGCGGGACAACGGCGAAGTCGAGCCCCAACGTAAGACCACCCAGGCACAACCTTAGCGCGTCGCGTCGGCAGGGTCGCTGGTGTACCTTAGAAGTGAGGAACAGATAGCGAAATGAAGGTAATCCTGGCGCACCCGCGCGGTTTTTGTGCCGGCGTAGTGCGCGCGATCGAAATCGTTAAGCGGTCCGTGGAACAGCTGGACAAACCGGTCTACGTTCGGCATGAGATCGTGCACAACAAGCATGTCGTCGACGAGTTGCGGCAGATGGGCGCGACGTTTGTAGAAGAGGTCAGCGAGATCCCGGACGGGACGGCGGCGATTTTCTCTGCTCACGGTGTGTCGAAGGCGGTGGTGGCCGAGGCGGAAGCGCGCGGGCTCGATTCTATTGACGCTACCTGCCCGCTGGTGGAGAAGGTGCATCGCCAGGTGCACCGGCTGGAGCGGCTGGGATACGAGATCTTGCTCATCGGTCACGCGGGGCACCCGGAGGTGGAGGGCACGACAGGTCAGATGCGCGACCCCGCGCGCATGCACCTTGTGCAGACGGTGGAGGACGCCGAGGCGGTGGAGGTGGCGGATGGACGGCCGCTCGCGTATGTCACGCAGACGACGCTATCGTTGGATGACACTGCGGAGATCGTGGCGACGCTCAAGCGTCGCTTCCCTCAGTTGGAAGACGCTCCGACTGACGACATCTGCTACGCCACGCAGGACCGGCAGGTCTCTATCAAGCGGCTGGCTCAGGCGGCGGACGTGGTGCTTGTCGTCGGCGCGGCAAACTCCTCGAACTCCGTGCGGCTGGCGGAGGTGGCGAAGGCGATAGGGACGCCCGCGTACCGCATCGCATCAGTCTGGGAGTTGGAGGAAGCCTGGCTGGACGGAGCGGAGACGGTGGCGCTAACGGCGGGGGCGTCGGTGCCGGAACTGCTGGTCGCGGAAGTGGTGGATTACCTGCAGGAGCACTTCGGCGCGGAGGTAGTGGAGGACCCTGTGGGCGAGCCGGAGCACGTGCGCTTTCCCCTGCCGGTGCGTTTGCGTTGACCCAGAAGGACTAAAAGCCGCGCGAGACTACGAAGTCTGCGAGCTGCTTGAGTAGCGCGGCAAGGCGCTCGTCGCGGGTAACTTCCGGGATCGCTTCCTTGCCCTGGCTGACGAGTTGCTGCGCGCGCTGCTCTGAGTAGGCTGCGGCACCGGATTCGTGAAGGGCAGCCTGGACGCGGGCAAGGTCATCACCTTCTGCCTTGTGGCCGAGGGCGGCGAGGAGCGTTTCGCGCTGCTCATCCGTGCCTTCACGGAGGCAATGCAGGAAGAGGAGGGTGTTCTTGCGCTCCTGCAGGTCGGAGGAGACGTCCTTGCCCAGATCGTCCTCTGAGGCGAACATGCCGAGGTGATCGTCCTGTATCTGAAAGGCGATACCGACGGGGTCCCCGAAATCGGCGAGCGCGTCCATCAGCGCGCGTCCTTCCGTCGTCTTACGTGCGCCCGCCAGCGAGGCGCCGAAGCGAAGGGCCCCCGTCACGGTGTAATTCGCCGTCTTCAGGCGGTGGATGAGGAGCACGTCGTCCTCATCGGGCGCGTCTTCGATGGAAAGTGTGACGTCGAGGAATTGGCCCATCACGGTAGCGATGATGATCTCGTTCAGACAGATCATGCCGTCTATGATGCGCCCCGGCGGCAGGTCTTCGCCGCAGACGGTGTTGTAGGCGATGGCGGGCGCGATGTCGCCGGCGTTGATCGCCATGGAGACGCCGAACTGCTCCGGGTCGCGGTGGCCGATCTGCTCTGCCAGGCGCTCGAAGGCGAGGTGGGCGGTCGGGGCATGGCGGCGGGTCAAGCTGCGGTCCATGACGTCGTCGTGGATGAGGAAGGCGGCGTGGATCAGTTCATAAGATACCGAGGAACGTAGGATTCGGGAGGGCGAACCACCGCCGGCCAACTGGTAGCCGAGGAGGACGAGCGCGCCGCGGGACTTCTTGCCGCCGGTGGCGTAGCTGTAGACCTCCTCAAATACGCTTTCAGGGATTGGGGCGCTTTCGAATATGTCTTTTTTCCATTGCGCCAGCAGGTCTGTCAGCGTCTCCGAGGCGAGTTGCTGGTAGGTGTTCAGGTAGTCGTCCCATGAGGATGTGGTCTCCAGCACCGCGGCCAGGGCGCTGGTCTCTTCGCGCAGGGTCATCGGATCACTTTCCGAACCGGCGCTGGCGTTGGGCGTAGTCGTCGAAGATGCTGAGCAGCATCTCCTTCGTCATGTCCGGGAGGTGGACTTCGACGAAGGCCAGCTCGCTGTAAACCGACTGGAAGGGCAGGACGCCCGAGAGCCGCACCTCGCCGGAGGTGCGGAGGATGAGGTCGGGGTCGGGAATCCCGGCGGTGTCGAGGTAGCCTGACAGCGTCTCTTCGTCCAGGGAGTCGGGATCGACGCCAGCCTCGATGGCGCGGCGCACGGCGCGCAGGATCTCGTCCCGGCCACCGTAGTCCAGGCAGAGGTTGAGGTAGTAATCGCTGTATTCGGCAGTCTCCGTCTCGATCCGCGCGATGAGCTTCGAGAGGCGCTCCGGCAGGCGGTCCTTGCGGCCTATCTGGCGGAAGCGGACGTGCTCGTTGTGGAGGTGCTTCTCGACGCGCCGCAGGAACTCGACGAAAAGGTCCATGAGCCCTTCGACCTCGTCCGGGGAGCGCTGCCAGTTCTCGGTGGAGAACCCCCAGAGCGTGAGTACCTGGACGCCGGAATCTTTGCACTGCCAGACGAGGTCTTCGACGACGGCGGCGCCGCGGCGGTGCCCCTCAATAGCAGGCATATTCTTGTCGCGCGCCCAGCGGCGGTTGCCGTCCGGAATGATGACCAAGTGGTGCGGCGCCGTGCCGTTACCGTCGGGCGAGGCGCCGTTAGCCGCCGTCTTGCCGTTGCGCGCGGGCTTGCGGCGGGGCAACCACGCTGCGGCAGTGCGGCGGACCAGTCGTTGCAGGGCGTTACTCAAGGGACGAAATCTCTTGCATGGAACAACGATGAGTTTACTCGCCGGATGCGGCCCGGTGAAGCGCCTCCTGGAGGTGAGCCGTCAGCAGACCGTGTTCGAAGCGCGTTCCGTCGATCCGCGTGACGGGCATTACGCCCATCACGCTGTTCGTGAAGAAGGCTTCGTCGGCGCCGGTCAGCTCGCGCAGGGAGAAGTCCGCCTCGGTGGCATCGATCCCTTCTTCGCGAGCGAGCGCGAGGACGGCGCCGCGGGTGATGCCCGGTAACGCGCCCGAGCTAACGGGCGGCGTCAGTATCCTGCCGTGGTAGGCGATGAAGACGTTGGCGACCGCCCCGCAGGCAACCGATCCCTGGGTGTTGAGCAGGACCGCGTCGTCGAAGTTCCTGGCGCGGGCGGTTTCGCGGGCGAGCAGCCCGTCAAGGAGACCGGCGGCGCACTTGATCCGGCTCAGCGGCGAAGTCTCGTTTCGCCGCACGTCCGCAATCGTGACGTGCATGCCCTGCTTGTATAGCTCGGGTGGGTAGTCGTCGAGCGGTGAGGCCATGAGCGCGACCGTCGGCTCGGCACCCGTCTGGCCCGCCGTGACCGTCAGGCGCAGTCGGGCATCGTCGGCCTCGTTTCGGTCCAGGAGGGTGGCGACAGCTGTTTCGAGGTCAGGGAGTGAGATTGGGACCACGATGCCGAGGACGGCGCCGCCCTGGCGCAGGCGGTCGTAGTGGTCGGCGAGGCGGAAGACGCCGTTGTTTCGGGCTGCAAACGTTTCGACCAGCGCTTGGCCGTGGAAGACCGCGGGATCCAGCGCCGACACGGTCGCCTCTTCTCCCGGGACGAGGCTACCGTTCAGATATAGCCATTGCATCGGATCGGCGCCCGGAGGTGGTAAGCGCGCGGCGGAGGGCGCTGGCCTTGTGCAGCGTCTCCTCGAATTCAAGCGCGGGCCGGCTGTCGGCGACGATGCCGCCGCCGGCCTGGTAATAGGCGACACCTTCTTTCGCTACGACTGTGCGGATGGCGATGTTCAGGTCGAGCGATCCATCGAAGCCGAAATAGCCGATGGCGCCGGTGTAAATGCCTCGCGCCGTCGGCTCCAGCTCGTCGATAATCTGCATAGCGCGGATCTTCGGCGCGCCGGTGATGGAGCCACCGGGGAACGTCGCCAGCAGCAGGTCGACCACGTCGCGGTCAGGACGCAGCCGCGCCTCCACCTGCGAAGTGAGGTGGAAGACGCTGGGGAACGTCTCGAGGGCGGCGAGCTGGGTAACGCGCACGGAGCCAATCTCAGCCACCCGGCCAAGATCGTTGCGCTCCAGGTCGACAATCATCACGTTCTCAGCTCGGTCCTTCTCGCTGGCGAGGAGTTCGCGCGCCAGCGCCTCGTCTTCCGCGCGCGAACGGCCGCGCGGCCGCGTACCCTTGATGGGGCGCGTCTCGATATGGCGCGAGGCGGGATCGTAGCGCAGGAACCGTTCCGGGCTCGCGCAGAGGATGTCAGCGTCGGCTGTGCGCAGGAAGGCGGCGAACGGCGCCGGGTTCTGGGCTCGTAGCCGCAGATAGGCGTCGAACGGGTCGCCTTCGAGGGGAAGGCGGAAGCGCTGGGAGAGGTTGACCTGGTAGATGTCCCCGGCGCGGATGTAGTCGAGGGCGCAGGAGACGGCGGCTTCGTAGGCGTCGCGTGTGAAATTGGACGATGGAGGTGGTTGGTCGTCGGAGAGGGGGCTGCGCGGAGGCGCATCGCCAGTGTCAACGGTTAGGGGGGCGGCGTCGAAGCGGCGGACGTCGTCGTAGAACGCGAGGTGGCATTCGGGGAGTGCGAGATCAGCGAGGACGGTATCAGGGAGGCGCTCGACGTGGCGTTTGAGATCGTAGGCAAGGTAGCCAACGGCGGCGCCACGCCTGGCTGCATTTTCCGCTAGCAGTTCCCGCAGGGCGGCGAAAGGGTAGTTGGAAAATCGGTATGTAGGCCCGCGCGTCCAGAGCTCGACCTCTCCGCGCCACGAGCGCAGCACGGCGAAGGGCTCGGCGCCGGCCAACGATGTCTCGCCAAGGCCCGGCGAGGCGAGGGCGCTGTCGAGCCAGAAGCCGTATGGCTGGGTGGCGAGGCTTCGGAGGTCGCGCAGGGAGTAGCTCACAGATCGATTGTAGCGGTAACATTCGGCGCGAAGGAGGCCGCTATGGTGAGCGAATCGTACACAGTGCGCATCGATGCGCCGCCGGAGAAAGTCTGGGCGGTGATGATAGACGTGGAGAACTGGCCGGAGTGGCACCTTCAGTACGCCGGGTGCAACGCCTCGACAATGGCGAGTTCGGCGAGGGGAGCCAGGCCAAGCTGAGCGTCAAGGGCGCGCCAACATCCGTGTAGACGGTCGTCGACTATTCGCCGGGGAAGGCGTTCACGTGGTCGACGAAGGCGCGGGGTGTCGAGTCGATCGCTGAGCACATCGTCACGCCGGATGGCGACGGCACGAAGGTCACACTGAACGTCGTCAATCGCGGCCTGATGGCGACTTTGATGGCGCCACTGATCCGGCGCGTCTCCCGCCGCAACCTGCGCTTGGAAGGCGACGGCCTGAAGGCGCGCTGCGAAGGCGTCTAACCCAGGGCGGCGACGACGCGGTCCGGGAAGTTGGAGCAGATGCCATCCACTCCTTGTTCGATAAGTCTGGCGATGTGCTCCGGCTGGTCCGCCGTCCACGAGTAGAGCGCCAGCCCGCTGCGCCGGCAGTCCTCGACGACGCGGTCGTCGATGCCGGCAAAGAAGACGCTGACGCCCTGCGCCCCGGTCTTCACGGCGCGGGAGCGCAGCGCCGGCCACCTGTCCATGTACTCCCCCGCGACAAGCAGCGCGCAGGGAACGCCGGGATCGGCCACGCGCATCCCATCCAGAGCTTCCGGGAAGAACGACCACGTCATGACGTGGTCACGCGCGGCGGCCTCTTCGACGACCTTCGCGACCTCCTGTTCGATGCCGAGCGCCTTGATCTCCATGACGAGGAGCACGACACCTTTGGTGAGGTCCAGCACCTCGGCAAGCGTGGGCGGCGGCTCGCCGCCGGCGTCGAGTGCACGGATCTGGTTCAGAGTCATCTTCGCGACTTCGCCGGCCCCGTTGGTCGTGCGGTCGACGGTCAGGTCGTGCATGAGGATGGGCACGCCGTCGGCCGTTGCCTGCACGTCGATCTCGATTGCCTCAGATCCCAGTTCTATCGCTTTGCGGATGCCCTGGAGGGTGTTGGCCGGGGCGTGGCCGCCACAGGCGGCGTGGGAGATGACGAGCGGGCGCATGGGGGGAGTATCAAGTAACTAGTACCAAGTAGCAAGATGGTCTGTCGGCGCTGTAGATGCCGCGGGCCATCGGTACGACGCCGTCGCTCACGATCTGACAGAACTTTCGCTCCGTCCGTAAGGCTGCGCTACGCCACCGGAGTCGGCGCGACAGAGGACATGGCCATGCGCTTGGTCTGCACCGTCGCGGCGAGGTCGCGAGCGACGAGGGCTAGTTCGAAGCGGCGGGGTGACTGCGCCATCTTCTTCGGCTCGGCGTCAGCGACGCGGCTGAAGATGCTCTGGGCCATGAAGCGGATGGCAACGCGCCAGTCGAGGGATTCTTCGACTTCCGGGGAGACGCCATGCTCGCGGCAGTAATAGTTCACGGCGCGGTCGATCTCGGAGTCGAGGCGGGCAGCGATTACGCGGTGGACGGTGAACTCGATTCCCGGGTCGTTGCGCGGCGCAAGGAATGCAAGCGTGTTCATGACCCAGCCGCCGAAGGTCTCATCGGGTTCGCGTCCGTCCATCTGGACGTTGAGCCGGCGTTGCTGCGCCAGGAACAGGGAGAGGACGTAAACCTCGTGGGAGTTGATAGGCAGGCCACGGGGCAGGATGCGGATTATAGACTCCGCCCAGCTCCGGACCTGCTTGTCCAGCTCTTCGCTGCGACGCTGGACCCGGCGTAGCTCTCGCTCGTTGGCCGGGACAAAGAGCCCGTCCACGGTATCCACCGCAGCAGTGTTGTCGGAAGGGAAATCACGCATTTACTTGGCCTCACCAAGTAGGAGGCGGCGGATACAAATGACGTTACCCGCTCCCCGCGCCAGCGCGGTTAACATTGCGTTGACAGCGGGAGGCTTATCGGTAAACGGACGAGTGAGATAGAATTGGCTGCCAGTCGGCGGGGGTGAATCCGTATACCACTGGGGGGACAAGATGGCTGAAGACTTGCGATTTCCGGACGGCTTTTACTGGGGCACGGCGACCTCCTCGCACCAGGTGGAAGGCAACAACCGCAACAACGACTGGTGGGCATTTGAACAGGAGGAGGGCCGTGTCAAGGACGGTACCAGGTCCGGCGTCGCCTGCGACCACTACAATCGCTTCGAGGAAGACTTCCGAATGTCCAGGGAGTTCGGGCATAACGCGCATCGTTTCTCCATAGAATGGTCACGGATAGAGCCGGAGGAGGGGACGTGGGACGAGAAGGAGGTGGAGCACTACCGCCGCGTGGTGGAGTCGCTGCACGAGAACAGGCTGGTACCGTTCGTGACGCTGCACCACTTCACGCACCCGAAGTGGTTCGCGGAGATGGGCGGTTGGACGAACGACCGCGCGCCGGAGCTACTGGGGCGCTATGCAGGCTACATGGCGAAGCAGCTGGGCGACATCGTGCCGTTCTGGCTGACGATCAACGAGCCGCCGGTGCTGCCGGGGGCTTCGTACATGGTGGGCGTGCACCCGCCGGGTCATCGCGATTTCGGCGAGGCTATGACGGCGGCGCGCAACATCCTGAAGTCGCTGGGGACGATGCACAACGCGATCCAAGAGAACGCGCCGCACAGCCCGAAGATCGGGCCGGTGATTAACATGACCTACGCGATGCCTGCCACGGACTCCGAGGAAGACAAGCAGGCGGCGCGGATCATGGACCAGTACTGGAACCGGTTCTGGCTGGACGGCATCCGTGACGGAGTGATCGGCGCGCCGGCCGGGAGCGGCGAGGAGGTGCCGGGGCTGAAGGGCGCGTGGGACGTCATCGGCCTGAACTACTACTCGCGGTCCGTTGTGGCTGCGCGGGACAACGCGATGGGGCTGCGCCAGGTACCGGTGGCGCCGGACGCGGAGACGAGCACGATGGGCTGGGAAGTGTACCCGGAGGGGTTCTACCAGTGCATGATGCAGCTCAAGCCGTACGGCAAGCCTGTCTACATCACGGAGAACGGCATCGGCACGGACGACGACGAGCAGCGGATCAGCTACCTGTTAAGGCACCTGTACCAGGTGCGGCGGGCGATCGACGACGGCGTCGACGTGCGCAGCTACCTGCACTGGTGCCAGCAAGACAATTTCGAGTGGGCGGAGGGTTACCGCCAGAAGTTCGGGCTGTTCGGCACCGAGGAAGGCACGCTGAACCGCATCCCGAAGCCGAGCGCCGACTTCTTCAAGGACGTGGCGGAGAACAACCGTATCCCCGGTGAGGTTGTCGAGAAGTACGTGAAGTAGTGTCACTGTTACGCAGCCGCAAGGCGTGGGGCGTCCATGTCGCTGCCCGCTGCGTTATCTTGGCACGCGAATTCTTACAGGAGGACACGAATGCAGAACTACGGGTGGCGCCTGATGGCGCTTGCAGCTTTCGCGATGCTCGTCCTTGCCGCCTGTGGTGGTGACGACGATGATGACGGCGGCGCCAATGGCGATGATGATGGGGGCGACGGGCCCGCGACCATATCGCTGACGTCGGAGGAATTTGAAGACGGCGGAGCAATCCCCGAGGACTTCAGCTGCGACGGGCGCAACCACTCCCCACCGCTGCGCTGGGGAAGCCGGCCGGGCGACGCGCAGTCGCTGGCCATCATCATGGATGACCTGGACGCGGACTTCGTCCACTGGGTGCTTTATGACGCCGATCCGGCACTCGGCGGCCTGGATTTCGCGGGCCAGACCGAAGTCTTCCCCGGGGGCAGCGCCGAGCACGGGCTCAACAGCTTCGACGAGTTTGGCTATGCGGGGCCTTGTCCTCCTCCCGGCGACGAAGCGCACACATACCGCTTCCGGCTCTTCGTGCTGAACGCCATGACCGACCTCGAGCCAGGGGCTACCGCGGACGAACTGGAGGCGGCGATGCAGGGTCACATCTTGGCGGAAGGTGAACTGACAGGGACCTACGCACGCTAGGAGAAGGTCATGGACAGCCGAGTTGAGTCGTTCTTGAGGGCTAAGGCGGCGGCGATGATCACGCTGCGGGTGCGCGGGACGCCGCATGCCTGCGTGTCGGGGTAGCAATGGTTGATGACAAGGTCTGGAGTTCCGGTACCCAGGGCCGGCTGCGCACTAGCACGCTGGGCGGAAACGGCCCGCCGCAGAGGGACCGCGCCGTCATCATTTGGGGTTCCTGGCACAGGTAGGAACCGCAGTGCCGACGACGCGCAAAAGACTGGACGCGATCTGAAGGGGCGACGGCCTGTGGTGCGGTGGGCGTTCGACTATTCAATCAACAGGACGGACTTGATCGAGCTGTCGGGATCGAAGGACCCCACCAGGCTTGAGATGTTGCCTTCCGCCTTAGCGTATTTACCCACGAGGTCACAGCTGTTGCCTAGGCCGCCGCCGCAGGTGAAGCTCTCTACGAAGAAGAGTGCGAATCCGACCACCGTGACGTCGCAGCTGCCGTTACAGAGGGAGTCAATGATCGGGACAAGCAAGAGCCGGTAGCTGGCGGTGTTCGGGTTTGAGAAGCGGTTGCACTGGGCGCTGATTTCATGGCGGTCGTCCTCCGGGTCGACGATGAAGACTTCTTCGTAGGTATCACAGGCAAAGCTCGTATTAGCGAAGATCCACTGCATGGAATCCTTGGTCGCACCGACCATGTTTCCTGGCTCGGTGCTGGCGATGCTCGGGCAGTTCATGGTTTCGTAGCCTTCTGCGCACAGCCACTGCTCGCTCCCGTTGATGATGTTCTCCTCGTATTCTTTGGAGCCGGTGCCATCGAGGGCAAGCGGGAGAAAATTACCCGTTGACGGGCTGCTCGCGTTGTACTTGAGCGTTGTAGTGTCACCCTGCGCCAGGCCAGCGAAGACTGACTCCTCGATGGCGAATGGGGCGATTCCGCTACCGCCGACGACCGTACCGGCGAGGGCAGCTGCCTGCACGGTAACCGAGCCTTCTTTCAGGCCAAAGACCTGCGCAAACCCGAACCCGACGCTGCGCGTGATTTCGACTCGCACCGTGTCGTCCGTTTCATTGGTCGTCGTCACGTCAACGAGTGTCAGCTCATCGGCATCGACGCCATTGGCGTAGGCGTAATATTCGGCACCAGTGATCGCGCCTTCAGGATCACCAGGCAGGCTGTGTGCCCCCGCGAGGGCTGCTGAGTCGGCGGCGTTCTGAATTCGCCTTCGTTCCACCGCCATCATCCCCACATCCGTGACAAGCGCCACGATCATGAGAAGCGTGGATATTAGTAGGCCGAAGAGAATCAGAGTCTGACCGGATTCTCTAGTGTTATCGGAGTGCATAGTCGGACCTCACATCTCGGAGGCTCGCAGGATTCATCTCGTGTTCCAGCGTGCCTGCGCTTCCAGTCACTCAAGATAGACGCAGGTGACATAACGCCGTTGCCGCCGGCAAGCAAAGAACGGGTGAGGATTTCGTCAAGAAAAAGCACTCGCCGTCCGGCGATGAGCCTGGGCGGCGGCCTTGGAGTCGGTTTGCGGGTTGTTACTCGACCAATTTCGGTGACTGCTGGCCGACGGTAATATCACTATCGAAGATCAGGTCCAGATCAGGTATTCCCGACATGATGAACGTGTCCGAGATGAACTGCATGTTGGAGCTTGCAGAGGTACCCACGATGCTGACCTTGGCGCCGGCGGCGTAGACAGTCCCCCATCCGCCGGCCAGGGCCGTACCGTTCATATCCACTTGCGTTGTAGACGAGCGGTTCTGGAAGATCGCGATCCCTGCGTAAACCCCCGTCTCGGGCGCGGTTATCGAGGTTATTCCGTTTCCGGTTAGCTCAACTTCGCCTGATTCGATGTAAAGCATCGCGTTGTTCACCGTGATCCTGCCGGATCCCGTGACCGTGATGCCGACGCCGCCCAGTGTGTATACACCGGCGTTGAAGGTGATGTTTCCGCCACCATCAGCGACCACGCCACCCGTGATGTGGTAGTCACCCGGCTGGAACACCACGTTCCAGGGCCCGGATGGGTTGATCGCGCAGTTGTACCGGCCCGGTAGGAGGGTCGTGGTCCCGGGCGAACCGCTGAAGTCGGGACAGGTCTGCACGTTGGTCGGCGGAGTAGGCACGGGCAGGTTGGCCAGCGGATCGGTGATCTGCGAGCCACCAGTAGGCGTGGGCGAGAAGTTGGCGGATCCGGACGTGTCCCAGCCGCCTACCACCGTGTTGACGGCTGTGTCCACCGTGACGACACCCTCACCATACATTGCGTCAGTTGGGCAATCGGAGTTTACGAAGATACCACCACCACTGATGTGGATCTGTGCCGTGCCATCAATTTCGAACGAGCGGCAGTCGTGGGGGTTCAGCGCAATGATCCCGTAATTGCCACCGCCCAGTTCTGTCCTGCTAACGGCGCGGCTGTGCACGTCGATGAAAGTGTTTCCGATGATTGAGAAAAAGTAATTGTGAGACTGATCGGTAATGACCACTTCGGCGTGGTTAGACTGCCCTGCAAACGGCCCCGACTCCGGCGGTATGTTCACCGTCACCGTGATGCCTTCGTCGCCGTCAACGTAGCCGTTCTCTGCGGCGATGGCGAATGCCGCCTCTTCCGCGTCATCCACGCTGCCACCACCAAGCAAGACATCAGAGGCCGCTAGAGCCGCGGCATCGCTGGCGTTCTGTGTTCGCTGGTCCGCGACTACGGCCATTCCCACGTCTGTGACCAGGCCGACACAAAGCATAAGGACACTCAACATGAGGGCAAAGATGATCAGGGTCTGACCCTTTGCGTCGGCCGTCGTATCTTGCCGTGTCTGGTTAACCATAATGTACTCCCGGAACAAGTAGCTGGTGTGTTCCATAGTGTTTGACTGGCGACTCTGTCGGTCGTTTCCCATGATGGGCGATAGTCTGGTGAAGGTTCAGTGAAAGTGAGTGTTTTGATGATAAATAGTTAAGAACTATCGTGGGGCAGCAGAACGGCCCGGCCGTAAATGGAGATGTGCGCCCGAAAGACCGCCTTAAGGCTTGCCGTCGAAGCCGGCAGCTTCAGCGATTGCGCGCTTCAGTGAGTCGCTTAGTTCGGCGGGTTCTCCGCGACTCGGGCCCGCAAACGCGCGGTGGTGCACCGTGCCGACGAAGCGTTTCTGATAGACACTGAGGAAGGCGCGCACGGCCGTCGGGTCAAACTGGCTGCCGCTGTTGCGGAGGAGTTCAGCCAGCGCTTCTTCGGCTGGCATCGCGCAGCGATAGGTGCGGTCGGAGGTCATGCGTCGAAGGCGTCGGCGATCGCGAAGATGCGCGCGCCGAGGGGTATCTCCTCGCCGGCAAGGCGGCGAGGGTAGCCCGCGCCATCGAAGTGCTCGTGGTGTGCGAGGACGACTTCGCTGGCGGTCTGCAGGAATCCGACCTTCTGCAGGATTTCGTGGCCGGCGTGCGGGTATGAAATGCCGCCTCCCGGCGCAATTCACCCACGATTAACCGGCCCTCGCGCAGCGGCCCTCAGCGACAGCATGCCGTAGAATTACCGCCATGAGAGTCGCTGAAGTGACCGTGGCGGCGCCCGCCGATGCGCCGCTTGATGTCTCGGTCATCATCCCCTGCCTGAACGAGGAAAGGGCCGTAGCCGAGTGCGTGCAGAAGGCGCAGGCCTGGCTGCACGGTTCGGGCTTGAGCGGGGAAGTCATCGTCGTCGATAACAACTCTACGGACCGCACTTCCGAGGTGGCTCGGGACGCCGGCGCGCGGGTGCTGCGAGAAGAGTTGCGCGGCAAGGGCAACGCTTTCCGCACCGGTGTTCGCGAATCGCGCGGGCGCATCATCGTCATGTCGGACGGCGACGGAACTTACGATCTGAGCAATCTTGATCCCATCGTGCAGCCGCTGCAGGAAGGCTACGACATGGTGATCGGCAACCGCCTGACCGGCGAGATGGAGGCGAAGTCGATGCCCTGGCTGCACCGGCGTGTAGGGAACCCGCTCTTCAACATGTTGATCGGGACGATCGCGCGCAAGCGCTTCGGCGACGTGCTGTCTGGCCTGCGCGGCTTCACCCGCGATGCCTGGGACACGATGTCCCCGGTCGCGGTTGGCTTCGAGTTGGAATCGGAGATCTGCCTGCGCGCGGGACGCAACAAGATGCGTGTCAAGGAGGTGGCGATTCCCTATGCAGTGCGCCGCGAGCCGAGCAAACTGCGCGGGCTGACGCACGGCTGGGCTATCGCGCGGTTCATCATGCTGGAGAGCGCCGACCTCATCTTCATCTATCCCGGCATCCTCGGCATCATCCTCGGCATCGTTTCCCTCGCCATCGGCGTCGCCACCAGCGACGGCGTAGACGTTGGCTCCGTGCGCTGGCAGCCGGTCTTTGCCGGCGGCATCCTCGTGCCGAGCGGCGTAGCCATCCTAACGCTGGGCATCGCGTCCAAGTGGCTCGCTTGGCGTCGGGGCGTGGCACCCGCCGGCCGTATCGTCTCGATATTGCGCAATGAGACTGTTCCTGTTGGAGACTACTTCTTGCTGGCGGGGGGCGGCTCCCTGGTAGCCGGCCTCTTGCTCGATGCTTATCTCCTCTTCACCTGGACGATTGTGAACGACGAACCCTCTCTTGCGCTCGGTCTTGGAGCAGTGGCCCAAACGCTGGTAGTCGCCGGACTGAATCTGATGGTCGCGTCAATGCTGATCGGCGTGCTGAGAGCACGTGACCGTCCTCA
>DATKDX010000029.1:0-3794 GCA_035512435.1 Dehalococcoidia bacterium | reverse complement strand
AGATCTGTTTGGGAGCAACAATGTCAACACGACGGACGTGTTGCAAATGAAGCCGGTGTTTGGGCAGTCCGTGCCGCCCGCCGATCCGCGCTTCGATCTGTTCCCCAGCGGAAACATCAACACAACCGACGTTCTCGCAATGAAGCCGGTGTTCGGAGGAGTCTGCACGCCCTAACTACCGTTAGTGTCGTGCCTGTCAGTCACTGCAGTTCCGCCGTCAGGCTAGACATACTGAGGTCCAGAGCGCCGAGGCTATCGAGTTGCAAGGCCTGCTTCTATCCCTGCCAGTTCACCGCGTACACTCGCACCGGCTCCTCAATCCCCTTCGCGACGAACTCCCCGCGGTCGCTGAACAAGAATCCTTTCCCGCTGCACAGCCCGCGCACGGTATCCGCCACCAGTATCTCCCCGCCCTCCGCCTTCGCCGCGATCCGCGACGCAAGGATCACCGTCGCGCCGAAGAGGTCCCCGTCCTCCTCGATCGGTTCGCCGGCGTTCAGGCCGACGCGGACGGACAGCGGCTCGCCGTCGCGCTCGGCGAATGCCCGCTGGAGGGCCACCGCGCACTCGACCGCCTTGGTCACGCTCCCGAACGAGGCCATGAACCCGTCGCCCATCGTCTTCACCTCTGTGCCGCCGTTCGCCTTCAGCACGTCTCGCGTGATGCGCTCGTGCTCACGCAGAACGTCGCGCCCCTTCTCGTCGCCGAGGTGGGACATCATCTCCGTGTGGCCCACGAGATCGGTGAAGAGGACGGTGCGAAAAGCTCCTGGTGCCGGCGGCACATCGCGGCCGCGGAATTCGTCGATGAGCGCGCCAGCGGACTCAACGTCTCCTGCCTCGGCTAAGGGCGAGGAGCCGTCGATGATGGCGAGGCGTGCATCGGAGATTCGAGCGGCCAGGTCGCGGCTCAACGATGCGTCCAGCCACCGAAGCCGCCGCCGATGTATAACTAGTGTGGGGCAGGCAATACGCGAGAGGTCGTCTCGCACGTCCACAACGCGAGTTTCAGCGATCAAAGAATCAGCCTCTTCCGGGCTCACAGCCTCGCGCATCAGTTCAGCGAACGCTTGCGCCTTTTCATTCACAGACCATCCGAAGAGCTCATGGGACGCCGTCTGGAGATACAGTTCATAATCGGTCTGACGCAGGGTACGCAATCCTTCGGCCTGGGCAGCCCGCCAGTAGTCAGGCCCATACGCGTAAGTGCACCACAGGATTAGATGTGACACCTTCTTCGGGAAGCCGGCGGCGTAGGCGATCGCCGTGGGGCCTGTGTGGAACACGCCTAACAATGTCACGGGCTCTTCGAGCTGCTCGACGACCGCCTGAAGATCGCGCAGGCTGGCCACATGCGAATGATCGTCGACGCTACGCTGGGAAAGTCCGTTCCCTCGCCCGTCGTACCGAATTAGAGTTGCACGTCGCGCGAGCCGCTCGTACCAATTCCGTAACTCCGGGAGCTGCCACTCCATCTCGATATTGCTGTATGGCATGAGGGGCAACTGGATAAGGGCAGGGCCGGCACCTATCCTCCAATATGCGATGCCAATCCCGTCGCTCGTTCTGGCGTACCGAATTTGCGGCTCCATAGCGCTCTATTCTACGGGACAAATGATCACCGAAAGCGCGAACCTCGCTTGCCGCGGGGTCAAAGCCCACAACATTGACTAACCAGAGTTGACGGGATTGTCGTCCCGCGTCAAGGGAGGCGGCTCGATGTCCGTTGTGTTCAAGATGGCGCTCTTTGTGGGCCTACCAAACACTGCTCAAGCGTTTGTCACTCTCTGCTCCCAAGGACGCAGACGCATTTGAGCTGAGCCTGAGCCGACCCACTTCTTAGGTTGACCGCGGGCAAGCCGCCTCAGCGTCGCTGAGAGGACAGTTCGCGTGCGCCATCGTTCTGCGTGGACATTGCACCGCGAACGCTGCCAGGTTATTGCTGGCGCCGGCGTGACCGTGCTGCCGGGGCTGGTTGGAAGACGTTCAGTGGGGGTGCGCGGCAATGGCCACAGAATGGCCACAATTGATAAGCCCCCTGAGCACAATTCCGTGGCGGCCAGGGGGCTTATCAGTTATGAATCTTGTGGTGGCGCATACGGGATTCGAACCCGTGATCTCCGCCTTGAGAGTTCCAAAGAGCTCGTGCCAGGACTTACCGAAACGACCCCGGAAGTACCGTTTCGTACTTGGAATGCGGGTCGACTAGCACGGCTCGTCCCGTCCTGTAACGCCCCGTCCCAGGAAAGATGGCTACAAAATGGCTACAGTTCGTCGCTTCTGAATGAACGGGACTCGACCGGCTTCTCGCTGAAGTCGACCATCTGCCTGTCAGGCAGAGGGTCGCGGGTTCGATCCCCGTCTCCCGCTCCAGATACGATTTCTTGCCTGACGAACAGTCTCATTCGTGGAAGCTTATGGCCCTGTCCTGTCTGTGGGAGCCCTAAGCTTCCGTTACCCCGGGCATCTTCCATGCAAGCTGAGGGCCCGCCATGATTGCATTCGCTCTGCGGTAGAATCTTGCCATGGCTGATCGACCTAGCGGGACCGTGACATTCCTCTTCACCGACATCGAGGGGTCGACGCGACGGTGGGAGGTCGAGCCCGACGCTATGCGCCTGGCGCTGGCTGCGCATGACGAGGTGCTCCGATCCGCGATCGAGGCGCGCGGCGGCTGGCAGTTCAAGCACACCGGCGATGGCGTGTGCGCGGCATTCGCCTCGGCGCGGGCGGCGGTCGATGCCGCGGTTGATGCCCAGCGTGTGCTCGAGTTGCCTGTACGCATGGGAATCGCCACGGGCGAGGCGGAACTCCGCGGCGATGACTACTTTGGTCCCGCGCTGAACCGTGCTGCTCGCGTGATGGGCGCCGGGCACGGCGGCCAGATCCTCGTTGCAGCGTCAACGATGGCGCTGGTAACGGATGTGGACCTGCTCGACCTTGGCGAACGCCGCCTGCGCGACCTCTCCGGCGCCCAGCGTCTGTTCCAGGTGCGCGCGGATGGACTGCGGATGGAGTTCCCGCCGCTGACGACTATCGATGGTGTGCCCGGCAACCTGCGCGCGCAGGCGACGAGCTTCGTCGGCCGCCAGACCGAGGTCGTCGAGTTGGCAGCGGCCGTGCAGGCGCATCGGATGGTGACGCTGACCGGCGTTGGCGGCGTCGGCAAGACGCGTCTCGCGCTGCAGGTCGCGGCAGAGCTGGTGCCCCAGTTCCCCGACGGCGTCTGGCTCCTCGAGCTGGCACCCGTCGGTGATCCGACTTCCGTACCCGATGCGGTGGCGACAGCGCTAGGCATCGTCCAGCAGGCCGAGATGTCGGTGGCGGAGAGTGTCGCCGAGGCACTCGCCGGTCGGCTCCAACTTCTCGTTCTCGACAACTGTGAGCACGTGCTCGATGCGGCGGCGGACCTGGTCGAGGCAGTCTTTGCCCGGTCGCCAACGGTGAAGGTGCTGGCCACGAGCAGAGAGGGGCTAGGTGTCCCTGCAGAACATCTCTGGCCGGTGCCGTCGCTGGGCGTACGAGAGGGCGTTTTCGACTCTGCGGTGGCCCTTTTCGTCGAGCGGGCCCGTGCGGTCGTGCCCGGGTTCCAGCTGAACGGAGACGCGGAAGCCGTGACCGAGATCTGTCGCAGGCTCGACGGGATCGCGCTAGCGATCGAGTTGGCGGCAGCGCGGATGGTGTCGCTTAGCCCCGCCGATGTGCGCGACCGTCTGGACGATCGCTTCCGATTGCTGTCTGGCGGGCGGCGGGGGCTGGAGCGCCACCAGACGTTGCGTCATGCGGTGCAGTGG
>DATKDX010000028.1:0-143971 GCA_035512435.1 Dehalococcoidia bacterium | reverse complement strand
AGATCTGTTTGGGAGCAACAATGTCAACACGACGGACGTGTTGCAAATGAAGCCGGTGTTTGGGCAGTCCGTGCCGCCCGCCGATCCGCGCTTCGATCTGTTCCCCAGCGGAAACATCAACACAACCGACGTTCTCGCAATTAAGCCGGTATTCGGAGGAGTCTGCACGCCCTGAGAGATCGCAGCGTTGGACAACGCTGCACTGTCCGCGACAATTGACGGCGTTTTGGTCGCACCGGAGGCTAGTATTCCTGGTGGCGCGGACCCTGGGCGAGCGGCAGCAGCTGACCCCATCAACGGCTTGTTGCATCTTACGTGCACGTCATGGTATCTTCCGGGCGGCTCGCGCCCCTGCTGCGTCAGCGGCAATCGAGCCCTGGTTGCCATATGGATTTTCGCTTTACACCACAGGAAGAAGCCTTCCGTCAGGAGATTCGTGACTGGCTGAAGGACAACCTCCCCGATAGCTGGGAGGGCAACCGCATGTCTCGCGACGCCGAGAACATGAGTGTCTATAAGGAGTTCGCGCAGCGGCTGGCGACCAAGGGCTGGGTTGCGCCGCACTGGCCGCAGGAATACGGCGGCCTCGGATTCTCTGTCGTTGAGCAGCTCGTCTTCAACGAAGAGATGGCGGAAGCCAACGCACCGATGGGATATTCGACGATCGGCACCGGATGGGCCGGGCCGACGATCATCGTCTACGGCAGCGACGAGCAAAAGCAGCGCTTCTTGCCGGCGATTACCTCCGGCGCCGTGATGTGGTGCCAGGGCTTCAGCGAGCCGAACGCCGGCTCTGATTTGGCCAACATCCAGACCCGCGCGGTCCGCGACGGCGACGACTACGTGATCAATGGCCAGAAGATATGGACCTCGGGAGCACACTACGCCGACTGGATGATCCTGATCGCGCGGACGGACCCGGAGGCGCCGAAGCACAAAGGCATCTCCTACTTCCTCGTCGATATGAAGACGCCGGGGCTGTCGATGAGCCCGCTCATCGACATGATGGACAATCACGGTTTCAACGAAGTCTTCTTCGACAACATGCGTGTGCCGCGGGAGAACCTTTTGGGCGAAGAAAATCGCGGCTGGTACATGGCGACGACAACGCTGGACTTTGAGCGTTCGTCCATCGGCGGCGCCGTCGGCGCAGCGCGCATGGTCCGCGATCTCACGGAATACTGCGCGGACACGCGGACGAACGGCCATCGCCTTATCGATGAGTCGCGCGTGCGCACTCGGCTTGCGGATGCGTCCGTTGAAGCGGAACTAGGGAGACTCTTGTCGTACCGGGTAATCACACTGCAGCAGCGCGGCATCGTTCCGAACTACGAATCGTCGATTGCCAAGCTGTTCAATACGGACATGCAGCTGCGAATGGCCCGCTCCGGACTCGAGATCATGGGACTCTACGGCCAGCTAGACCACAAGGACAAGTACGCGCCTCTGAAGGGCCGTTTCGAGCGCCAGTACCTCTGGCAGACGGGGCTGGCCGTAGGTGGCGGGACAACGGAAATCCAAAAAAATATCATCGCCATGCGCGGCCTCGGCTTGCCGCGCCAGTAACCTACACCTAGGAGGATCAGATGGACCTTGGACTAGACGAACAGCAGGAGATGCTGAAGAACTTCGCACGGGACTTCCTCGAGAAGGAATGCCCGGAATCTCTCGTGCGGGAGATGGAAGAGGACGAGAAAGGATACTCGCCCGACCTTTGGAAGAAGATGGCGGATCAGGGCTGGATGGGTCTGATCATCCCGGAAGACCAGGGTGGCGCGGGCATGACCCTTTGCGAACTGGTCGTCATCCTCGAGGAGTTCGGCCGGGCGCTGGTGCCGGGCCCCTTCATGTCGACCGTGGTGCTCGGCGCTGTGCCGATCATGCAGGCCGGCACCGACTCTCAGAAGTCTGAGTTCCTGCCGAAGATCGCTTCCGGCGAGGTCATCATGACGATGGCGCTGACAGAGCCTTCCGCCAAGTGGACAGCCGATGGCGTCACGCTTGAGGCGAAGAAGGATGGCGACAGCTACGTGCTCAACGGCACCAAGCTCTTCGTGCCGGACGCCCACGTTACGGACTACATGGTCGTCGTCGCCCGCACGGGTGGGGATGGTGAGAACGGCATCACCTGCTTCATCGTCGACTCCAAGTCGGACGGGATCAAGTACGAGCAGCTGAAGACAATAGCGGCCGACAAGCAGAGCGAAGTCGTCTTCGAAAACGTCAAGGTGCCGGCGGCGAACATGCTCGGCGGCGAGGGGACAGGCTGGAAGGACGTGGTTGAGCCGACGTCAAAGATCGCCACTGTCGCGTCCTGCGCCTATCTCGTCGGCCTTTCGCAGATGGACTTCGACACGACGCTTAACTACGCGAAGGAGCGTGTGCAGTTCGGCCGGCCGATTGGCTCCTTCCAGGCGATCCAGCACAAGCTGGCCGACGCTGTTATCGACGTCGACGGCTCACGCTTCATCACCTACAAGGCGGCGTGGAGCTTGACCGAGGGCGAGGACGACGCCGACCTGATGGTGGCGATGGCCAAGGCGTGGGCCTCGGACGCCAGCCGCCGGGTTGTGGCGCACGGCCAGCAGATCCACGGCGGCATCGGCTTCACAAAGGAGTACAAGATCCAACTGTACTTCCGCCGCCAGAAGTGGCAGGAGCTGATGTGGGGCGACGCCGACTTCCACCGCGAACGCGTCGCGGAGTTGATGGAAGTCTAGCTGACGACCTGCTGAACCGGCATGGCAAAGTCGGGCGAAGTCGTAGAGAATCCGATCAGCGGCGAGCGAGTGAGCTTCCAGCTGGTTTCAGCGGAAACCGATGGCGCGTTGCTACGCTGGGAGCACGCGCTCCGGCCAGGAGCGCGAGTCCCATACGACCATATCCACTCGGTACAAGAGGAGCGATTCGAGGTCGTCGCAGGAGAAGCGACAGTGCGGATCGGCAACGAGACCAAGGTCTTTCAAGCCGGCGATACGTTCGTTATACCGGCGGGGATAGCACATGGACTCGCCAACCACGGGGAGGACGAACTGCGCGTGCTCACCGAGTTACGGCCGGCGATGAACACGGAGTTGTACTTCGAGACGGTCTTTGGTCTGGCGCGAGATGGCAAGGTGGGAAAGAGAGGGGTGCCGAATATGCTGCACATGGCCGTCATAGTGCGGACACTGGGTGAGAACGGTGGGCTTCCGGGGACTCCGATGTTCCTTCAGAAGATCGGTCTGACGGTACTGGCGGCAGTCGGGCGCTTCGCTGGCTACAAGGGACGCTACAAAAGGTACAGCGGACCTGCCGGGCGCTAAAGCCCATCAGGTGCGGTGTGTTCATCATTTGGTCCAGGGTGTCTGCATTCTGTCAGTGGTGCTGGCTAGCGGCAAAGTCAAGCAGGCGGGACCATGACAGAGGCGGGCCAGATGGCGGCCAGATGGCCCGCCTCCTGGGTTAGTCGCTAGCCGTGGCTGACAGTGACGTCGCGGTGGAGGAAGACGAAGAATGACGCTGCGAGGAGTAGTGCAGACTCGGCGATGATGATGAACGTCGCCGACCAGACGCCGGGCACGGAACTGCCTAGATCGCGGAAGGCCATGGATTCGTACTCCAGGTTGTCGAACTGGTTCTCTGCGATTAGGGCCGTAACGTTGTGGCCGATGAACAGTACCCGCACGTGTTCGAAGATGCCCCCGCCTGTGCCCTGTACTTCGACAATGATTGCTTCGAGGACCATGTAGCCCATCGTGCCGGCGATTCCGAGTGCTGTAGAGCGCGAGAGAACCGTGAAAGTGAAGGCGATGAGCCCATAGGGGATGATTGCCAAAGCCGTGCGCAGGATCATGAGTGCTAGGTCGGCCGCGGTGAAGCTTTCGGGGTGAGGAACTGGCGCGTCGAAACCGGCGACGCTGGTGGCCCAGAGCGATAGGAGAACCCCAAAGGCCAAAGCGGTGAGGAGCGCGACGGTGGACACCAGCGTCAGGACGAGGAGCTTGGAGGCGAGGTAGCGCGCGCGTGAGACGCCGCCGGCCAACGCAGGGCGCACAGTACCCCAGTTGTGTTCTGTTGCCAGTGTAGAGGTTGCGAGGATGCCCACAAAGATAGCGGAGCCCCAGAACTGGCCGGAGTCCAGGAGGGCGGGGATTGAGTAGGGGAACGCGAACGTCCGGAACCCAGAAGCGCTCCACTCCGGATCGTCGTCATCATGCCACGTGCTGTAGCCGATGGCCCAGATGAGGAAGGCGGCGCCTACCAGCATCAGCACGAAGAGGACGTAAGGCATCCAGCGCTTGCGCATCTTGAGGAAGTCAGCCCGGAGCAGGCCTGTCAACGCTCAGTCCTCCGTCATTTCGAGGAAGATCTCCTCTAGCGATTCTTGTTTGGTTTGAAGCTGTGAGAGATAGACGCCCCGTTCCGCAAGCGCGCGGCTGAGATCAGCCGCCCGTTCGTGTGCCGTTTCGGCGACAATGCTGGGGCCGTCGCGAGTCACACCCTTGACGAAGTCGAGCGTGGCCAGGATTTCCAACGCCAGATCGATGTCCGTCACCTGCATTTCGACTGCGGTGGACTGGCCAACGAGGGAGCTGACCTCACCTTGCATAAGTAGCCGGCCGCTTTTGAGGATGGCCACCTGGTCACACATCTGCTCCACTTCGCCCAGGAGGTGGCTGGAGACGAAGACAGTCTTGCCCATCGCTCCTAGTTCGCGGATCAGCTGGCGGATTTCGCGCATGCCGGCGGGGTCGAGTCCGTTGGTGGGTTCGTCCAGGATTACAAGGTCGGGATCTGTCAGCAGGGCTGCGGCGATCGCCAGGCGCTGGCGCATACCAAGGGAGTATGTCCGCGCCTTGCTCCCCGCGCGCTCCGACAGGCCGACCAGGCCAAGTACTTCGTCGATGCGGGCGGGCGGGACGCCCCCGGCGATCATCGCCCAGATGCGGAGGTTGTCGCGTCCGGAAAGGTGCGGATAGACAGCGGGGCCCTCCAGCACGGAACCGACGCGCTTGAGTGGGCCAGTCGGATCGCGGCGAGTGTCGACGCCGAAGAGCTCGACGTGGCCGCTGGTGGGCCGCAGGAGGCCGAGAGCCATGCCAATGGTGGTTGTCTTGCCGGAGCCATTTGGCCCGAGGAAGCCAAAGATCTGGCCGCGTGTTATCTCCAGGTCCAGCGAGTCGACAGCCAGAATTCGGCCATATCGGCGAGTAAGGCCGATAGTCCGCAGGACGACGTCTCGGTTACCAGAAGGCGAGGAGTGGCGCTCAGGCGCCGGTGTGTTCAGCATTTAGTGTCCAGAGTGTCTGCATTCTGTCAGTGGCGTGGTCTAGCGGCAAGGTCAAGCAGGCGGGACCATGAAAGAGGCGGGCCAACGGCCCGCCTCTTTCCGTTTCAGCCGGTTATCAGGCTGTCGCGCTGGGGAGGCCGCCGTCACCTCTGTGCGGCCAGCCGGTCTGGCGGGCGCGGAAGAACGCGATGAGCGTGAGGGCGATGCCGATTGGCACCGTGAAGATTGCGACCCAGTACCAGAAGGCCGACACAGCGATCGAGCCGACGACCACCATTGTGATGCCGAGGATGGGCCGCGTCTTGCTGAGTATGAGGCCGGCGACGATTGCCACGCCCGAGCTAGCCCAGAGTCCGCCATAAATCGTTCGTTCCCATGTGCCCGCCCACTCACCGTTAACGCCGAAAACCGCCGACAATCCCATTGCCACGGGTAACGCAGCGACGATGATCGCAACTACCGACAGTCCGCGAATTAGCACAGATTCAGATTCATTCACTTGAGTACCCTTTCCAATGGCGGACTGGGAGCCCGCCTCAAATCGCCAGAGGATATCCTCTGGCATGCCGAAGAACAGGCGCAGCAGTATTTCGATAGCTGTCCCGGACACCGGCGTCCGTTGTAGGTCGGCCAGGCGTTGGTGCTCCCAGAGGTCGCAGTCGATCTCGTCGCGGCGTTCGCGCCTGAGGTCCGCCGTGAGGCCACGCGTGTACGTTGCTGTCCACGCGCGCGTGAGCGCGATGGCGAACCAGAGCAGGGAGCTCATGGCGTCACGATTCCCGGACGCTGTCCGGCGGAAGCCCGTTTCGGCACAGCTTCCAGCGCTTTGACGAGTGCAGCTTCGCCGGCGGCGGTGACGTGGTAAAGACGACGCCGGGGGCGCCCTTCTTGTGCCGCGACCAGCGGGTCTTCCCAGTCGCTCTCAAGCATGCCGGCCCGCTGCAGACGGTCCAGCGCCTTGTAAAGAGTGCCGTGCGCTGTGAGCAGCTTTGCGCCATCGCGGTCCTTGATCTCTTTGGCGATCATAAAGCCGTGGAAGCGGGCTGCGCCGCGGACTGCGAACTCGATCCCTGCTTGCAGGATCGAGGTTTCGATGGGGAGCAGGGTACCCTTTTTGCGCCTCATGCAAGAAAGAATAGGAAGATATCTGCCGTTTGTCAATGCCTTCGCTGAAACAACCACTCGTGAAGACGCGCGCCAGTCGCCCGCGTCCCTGCGTCGAGAGTCAGCCAGGCTCAGTCGCCGCAGCGCAGGTCGGCGCTAATCCCGTTGGATTCGGCTACGCCTTGCAGCGTCGCACAGGCGGTGTCAAGGTTCTCGTCGACCTGTACGAGGTCCGGCTCGAACTGAGCGTAGAGAACATCGAGCTCATCCGCGGTTGTGACCTCTTGGGAGTTCTCCAGGATGCCCGACAGAGCGATAAGAACGCCTTCGAGCGAATCCAGGAAGCTGTCGTGCGCGGATTCCGCCTCCGCAGGCGGGGTCATCTCCGCGAGATCTAGGTAGGCAGTCTCCAGTACTTCGCCTGCGCCCTGATAGGACTCCTGGAAGACCTGTATGTATTCCTCGTCAGTTTCCGGCTCGGCAGCGCTTAGCTCATCGCCGAGGGTGTCGAGAGCGTGGTCAGTTGTGATTGCGATGACCTCGACTTCGGCAAAGTACTCTTCGAGGTCACCGTCGTCATCGTCCCCACAGGCGGCGATGCCGGCGAAGGCCAGCACAAACGAGAGCAGGATCAGGATGAGTAATCGTTGCATTAGAGATCGTCTCCTTGGTATGCAGACGATTCTACGCGCGGCCCGCGTCGGGCGCTATGACCACTGGTGCCCAAAGCGTAGCGCCGCCCCGTTATGGGGCGGCGCCGGCAGGACAGGCCGGCATCCCTCCAGAGGTCGCCCAGCTATCCGTTTTCGTCACCGGAACCCACGATTTCAGGCATGCCTTTCCGTAGGAAAGCGCACTGCTACAATGGACTTCGTGACTACCGCTAAATCTGACTTCTACGAGGTGCTTGGTGTATCTCGGAGCGCCTCCGCGGACGAAATCAAGAAGGCCTTTCGGCGCCTGGCGATGCAGTACCACCCGGACCGCAACCAGGACGACGGCGCCGAAGCCCGATTCAAGCAGGTGAGCGAGGCCTACGAGGTGCTTTCCGATGCGAATAAACGGGCCGCATACGACCGCTACGGCCACGCCGGCCTGGATATGGGCCGTGGCTTTGAAGGCACCGACTTCGGGGGTTTCGGTGATATCTTCGACGCGTTCTTTGGCGGGACGGCCAGCGGCCGCCGCCGGCGAGAAGCCCAGCGCGGCGGCGATCGTCGCGTGGACACCGAGATTACCTTTGAAGAAGCGGCATTTGGCACGGAGCGGGAGATTGAGGTCGATCGCATCGAGCGCTGCCAGCGCTGCGCCGGCGCCGGCAGCGAGCCGGGCTCATCGAGCAAGCGCTGCCCGACCTGCGATGGGGCCGGACAGGTCCGACGGTCGAGCAAGAGCGTTTTCGGTCAGTTCGTGAACATCGCGACGTGCGGGCAGTGCCACGGCGAGGGCCAGATCGTCACTGACCCCTGCATCGAGTGCCGGGGCGAGGGCCGCGAGCGCAAGACGCGTCTATTGGAGATTAATATCCCGGCAGGTGTCGATGAGGGTTCGCGGATGAGGCTGAGCGGCGAGGGCGACGTGGGGATGAACGGCGGTTCGCCCGGCCACCTGTACGTATATATAGGCGTCCAGCCGCACGAGTTGTTCTCCCGCGCCGAGGAAGACCTTATCTATGACCTGGAGATGAACCCCGCGCAGGCCGCGCTGGGCTTCGAGGCCGACGTCCCAACTCTGGACGGCGAGCCAACCACGCTGAAGGTGCCCGCCGGTACGCAGGCAGGCCGTGTCTTCACGCTGAAGGGGAAGGGCATTCCGCGCCTGCAAACTGGTGGGCGCGGCGATCTGCTGGTGCGCGCAATGGTCATCACGCCGACGGACCTGACGGACGAACAGAAGGAGCTTCTGCGGCAGCTGGCGGAGAGCATGGGCACGCCGGTGAGCGACAAGAGCCTGCTGGGCAAAATCAAGGACGCGCTCGGCTAGCGCACGGGCGCAGTGTCTGATAGCGAAGGCGTCCCCCTAATAGAGATCGCGGTGGAGACCGCGGGTATCGACTCTGAGCTGGTGGCGGATGCGTTCCGGCAAGCTTGCCCGGCCGGCGTGGCGGTAGAGACCCCCTCGCGGCTGGACAAAGCCACCGAGACGTACGTGCCTGACGGCGATTCGTCGGCGCTGGTGAAGGGCTATGTGCCGGCCACGGAAGACGCCGAGCGCATCCGCCAATCGCTGCAGATCGCGCTTTCCGGGGCGCCGCTGGATCGGCCGCTGGTCTGGCGGGAGAATACTCGCCTGGAGGAAACTGACTGGCGCGACTCCTGGAAAAAGTACTTCGGGGTGCAAAAGATCGGCAGGGCGATGGCAATCGTCCCTTCCTGGGTCGACTACAGGCTGAAGGACGGCGAAACCGCCGTGCGCATCGATCCTGGCATGGCCTTCGGCACCGGCCAGCACCCGACGACGGCGATGTGCCTGGCCGGCCTCGAGGCGATCGGATGCCGGGACGCCGGCGTGCTGGATCTGGGTTGCGGCTCCGGCATCCTTTCGATAGCGGCGGCGCTGCTGGGGGCGCGGCGGGTGGTGGCGCTGGACATTGATCCGCAGGCGATCAAGGCGACGAATGACAACGCCGAGTCGAACGGCGTGGCGGGCGTGATTCAGGCGGCGATCGGGACGCTGGAGGCGGGCGAGGGGCCGGAAATGGAGTTCGACGTCGTGCTGGCCAACATCAGTGGGCTGACGCTGGACCGCCTGGCGCCGGAGATACTGCGCTCGCTCAAGGCAGACGGCCGCCTCGTTGCCAGCGGCTTCCTCGACGACGCCGTCGACGGGCTCAAGGCTGCGTTTGAGGCGACCGGCTTCGAGATCGAGCGCGTCGAGGCAGAAGGCGTTTGGCGGGCGATTGTCGCCCGCAGGCAGGGCTGATGGCGGGCGAACCGCGCCGCTTCTTCGTGCCGGAGGGGACGCTTGACGGGACCGACGTGCGTTTGATCGGCGACCTGGCACACCGGCTGGCACGCGTGCTGCGTCTGCGCCCCGGCGACCGCATCGTGCTAACGGAGGGCGGCGAGCGTCAATCGGTCGTGGAGCTAACTGAGGTCAGCCCGAAGGCAGTCGCCGGCGACGTCGTCGGCGAGGAGGCGGCACCCGAAGAGGCGAGCGTCGAGGTCGTGCTCTACCAGTCGCTCATCAGGCCGAACCGCTTCGACTTTGCGCTGGAGAAGTGCACGGAGCTGGGCGTCTCCCGCTTCGTCCCCGTGGTGAACGCCCGCTCGCAGCTTGACGAGGCATCGTCCGGACAGACAGAACGCTGGCATCGTATCGTCGTCGAGGCCGCGGAACAATGCGAACGCGGGCGCCTGCCGCAGATCGAGGCGCCGATGGCGTTTGTGGACGCGATTGCCAGTGCGCCGGGCCTGCGCATCCTGCCGTATGAGGCAGAACGGGAGGTGCGGCTGGCGGACTTCCTCCGTGCACTACCGGAGCGACCGACGGTCGTGAGCCTCTTCATCGGCCCCGAAGGCGGCTACACGGACGAGGAGATCGCGCTGGCACGGGAGGCGGGCGCGGCGCTGGTAACGCTGAGCCGCCAGGTCCTCCGCTCGGAGACGGCGGCGGTAGTGGCCGCGGGCATCGTGCTCCACGAGTTGGACCAGTAGGGGCGTCAGGGTTCGGCGCCGCCCTGGGTCCAAAGCGTAGGGTCGACGCGGACGCCGTGCACGACGGCTTCCCAGTGCAGGTGGGGGCCGGTGGAGAGTCCGGTAGAGCCCATGTAGCCGATCAGGTCGCCCTGGTTGACGTACTGGCCGGCGCTGACGAGGCCCTGCGACATGTGGTTGTAGCCGCTGAAAACCCCCACTCCGTGGTCGATGATGACTGAGTTGCCGTAGAGGTAGAGCTCCTTGGCTAGGGACACATAGCCGGAGGCGGCGGCGTAGATGGGGGTACCCTCCTCGTTGGCGATGTCGTGGCCGCTGTGGGGGAAATAGGCGCCGCCGTTGATCGAGCGCTGGGTGCCGAAGGGGTCGCTGACGTTGCCGGTCGTCGGGATGATCCACGGGCCGGACCAGTAGCGCTCCGGCGTGTAGCCGGCGAGGATAGCGTTCACTTCCTGGCGCTCAGCCTCGATGCGGGCGGTGTCGGTGAGGAGGTCGCCGGAGGAGCCGGGCGGAAGGTTCAGTTGCTCGAAGGCGAAGCCGCCCTCCGTGACGTCGAGCCAGCCGGAGGCGATGACTTCGCCGCCGGAGTAGATGTCGAGCGGGTACCCGCCGACCCCGAACCAGGTGGCGAGGCCGACATAGGTATACCAGCGGTCACTCTCGAACTGCATGGGGTAGGTGACGCCGGCGATGACGACGGCGGGATCGGTGGAGAGCTGCGGCGGGTAGAGAAGACGAACGGCCAGAAAGCCGCCCTGGCGCGAGTGGCTGCCGCTGAGGTCGATGACGGCGCCGGCGTAGGGGGTGGGGCTGGGTGTGGGCTCGGGAGTGGGTGACGGCGTCGGGGTGGGCAGAGGAGTGGGTGACGGTGTGGCAGTGGGCCGCGGCGTCAGCGTGGGAGTCGGGGTGTCGTCGGGTGCGCCGTCGCCGCCGGAGCAGGCGGCGAGCAACGCGAGGGTGACGAGAATGGGGGCGAGGAAACGCACTACTACTATGGTAACGTGCGCCACCGGAACGAGGATGTTATCAACTGACGAAACCGTATAAACGGCGCGCCTGCCCGGTGCTACAATTGTGCCGATTTACGGGTAGAAAGAGGCACGAAATGGAGAACGGAACGAAGTTCGGGGCGGTGCAGACCGAGCTGGGCTGGGTCGGCGTGGCGGTCGGGCCGAAGGGGCTGCGGGCGGTCAACCTGCCCGTGCGCAAGCGCGAAGAGGCTCTCGGCGCGATCGCAGAGTTTGGCGGCGAGCCCGTGCCGGAAGATGAGCTGGGCTCCGCTGCTACGGCTGTCCGCGACATCGTGTCCGGCCGGCCTTATGCGAACGGCGTAGAGCTGGACTGGAGTGGTATCACGCCGTTCCGCCGCCAGGTGCTGGAAGAGTGCGCCCGCATTCCGGCGGGGGAAGTGCGCAGCTACGGCTGGCTGGCGGAGAAGGTAGGGCGGCCGCGCTCGGCGCGGGCGGTCGGGCGGGTTATGGCGACGAACCCCTGGCCGCTGTTCGTGCCGTGCCACCGCGTCGTCGGCAGCGACGGCTCGCTCCACGGCTACGGCGGCGGTCTGCCGATGAAGGAGGCACTCCTGCGTGCCGAGGGCGCCCGCTGAGGGCGACGTATCGCTGGTCTGGATCCTCGGAGCTGGCTAACTAAGAACGTGGCCCCACGGGCCCACGATGTCCGCCAGGCGCCGCGTTAACTCCGGCGATAGCGAGACGGCCGGCAGTTCGAGGTCTACTTCCTCGCCGTTCGTCTGGCGGATGGAGAGGCGGGCTGCCTGCGAGCCCGTGCTTTCGTTGACGGCGGCGATGAGGGCGCGCAGGCGTTCGCTGTCGCCGTCGGCGTCGTCCGTCTCTTCGATGACGATGCGCAGGGGGGTCGGCCGCGGCGCGGGGGAGGCGCCGTTGCCGTTCGCGGGGGCTGCACCGTTGGTATCCGAGGCTTCCGTGCTTCTGCCGTTTGAGTTGCCGTTGCCGTTGTTGCCATTGGCGGGCTTGCGGCGATAGCGAAAGCGGTCCGGGGTTTGCGGCTGCGAGTAGTCGGGCAGGACGGAGGCCGGGTCGAAGCGCTGGTCAGGCTCGTAGACGACGGCCTTGTTGACGGCGACGGAGAGACGGTCGTCGCGCTGCTTGACGCGGGCGTTGACGACGAGGACGGTGCCGGCCGTCCACAGGTCGTGCGTGGCCTCGAGGGTCTCGGGCCAGACGGTAATCTCGATGCTGCCGGTCTGGTCTTCGATTTCGGCGGCGAGGAAGGAGCGGCCGTCGCGGGTGTTGAGGGACCGGGTGCTGGTGATAACGCCGCCGATCGTGACGTCACGGCCGGCGAACTCGGAACTCAGCTCGACGATGGAGCAGTCGAGGAGGGCGCTGAGCTTCTCGGCCGCGTCCGCGAAGGGGTGCTCCGAGAGGTAGATGCCGAGGAGTTCCTTCTCCCAGGTCAGTTTCTGTTGCTGGGTGGCCTCGCGGACGGGTTCCAGTTGCGGGCCCTGCACGGCGGGCTCGTCGTCGCCCATGAGGTCGAAGAGCGAGGTCTGGCCGCTGGCCTTCTGCGCCTGCGTGTTCTGTGCGTAGGTGACGAGCTTGTCGAGGCTGGCGAGGAGGGCGGCGCGTTCGGCGAGGGCGTCGAAGGCGCCGGCCTTGACCAGGCACTCCAGCGCCCGCTTGTTGAGCACCTTCGAATCGACGCGCTCAAAGAAGTCGTCGAGGCTCTTGAACGGCCCGCCGGCGTTGCGCGCCTCTATGATGCTCTCACAGACGCCTTCGCCGACGTTCTTAACGCGCGCGAGGCCGTAGCGGATCGCTTTCGTGCCTGTCCTGAGCGCGGCGGTGGCCGCAGTCGAAGGGGCATCGTCTGGCGTCTGCAGGGAGAAGTTGGACTCGCTGGCGTTGACGTCGGGCTGCAGCAGGTGGATGCCGAGGCGGACACACTCGCCGTAGGCCTCGGCGATGCGCTCGTGGGTGCCGGCCATCATGAGCACGGCCGTCATGTACTCCTCGGGGTAGTTGGCCTTGAGGTAGGCGGTCTGGTAGGCGATGATGCCGTAGCTGACGCTGTGGGCCTTGTTGAAGGCGTAACCGGCGAACGGCTCGATGAGCCGAAAGATGGCGCGGGCGTCGGCCTCGGAGTAGCCCTTGGCCGCGGCGCCCTCCATGAACTTCTGCTCCTGCTTGGCCATGATGGAGCGGATCTTCTTGCCCATGGCCTTGCGCATGATGTCGGCCTCGCCGAGCGTGTAGCCGGCGAACTTCTGGGCGATGAGCAGCACCTGGTCCTGGTAGACGATGACCCCGTAGGTCTCGTCGAGGATCTCGCCGAGGTCGGCGTGGGGGTAGCGCACGGTCTCGCGTCCGTGCTTGGCGTTGATGTAAGTGGGGATGTGCTGCATGGGCCCCGGACGATAAAGGGCGACCATGGCGGCGAGGTCCTTGATGGAGTTCGGCTTGAGGTCCTGTACGTAGCGGCGCATGCCGGCCGATTCCAGCTGGAAGACGCCGAAGGTCTCGCCGCGGGAGAGCATCTGGGAGACCTGTTCGTCGCCGTCAGGGAGTTTCTGGAGGTCGATATCTACGCCCTGTGAGGCCTTGATGACGTCGCGGGCGGCGGCGAGGATCGTGAGGTTCGTCAGGCCCAGGAAGTCCATCTTCAGCAGGCCCAGCTCCGCCACGTCCCACATGCCGTACTGCGTCGTCGGCAGGGCGTCTTCGTTGCCGGAGGAGGAGCGCTGGAGGGGGAGTAGGTTGACCAGCGGCTCGGGGGCGATGACGACGCCGGCGGCGTGGGTGCTGGCGTGGCGGGCCACCCCTTCGACTTCGTGGGCGTAGTCGATCAGCTTGCGGACAGCGGGGTCGGAGTCGTAAGCCTGGCGCAGTTCGGCACCTTCCTTGAGGGCGACGTCGATGGTCATGCTGCCGAAGGAAGCGGGCATCGTGGGCACGAGGCGCGCGACGCGGTCGACGTCGACGTAGCTCATGCCGAGCGCGCGACCCACGTCCCTGATCGAGGCCTTGGCGCCGAGTGTGCCGAAGGTGATGATCTGGGCGACGCGGTCGTGGCCGTAGCGCTCGGCGGCGTAGCGGATCATCTCGTCGCGGCGGTCTTCGGCGAAGTCCATGTCGACGTCGGGCATCTCCTTGCGCTCGACGTTGAGGAAGCGCTCGAAGACCAGCCGGTACTCCAGGGGATCGATATCGGTGACACCGAGGCAGTAGAGGACGATGGAGGCGGCGGCAGAGCCGCGCAGCGCCATCTGGATGTTCTGCTTACGGGCGTGATGCGCGAAATCGTGGACGCAGAGGATGTAGTCGCTGAAGCCGGTCTGCTGGATGACATCGAGTTCGTATTCGAGGCGCTCGACGGCTTCGGTGGGCTCGCCGGGGTAGAGGCGCGCCAACCCTTCGCGGCAGAGCCGTTCCAGGTGCTGCTCCGAAGTTTCGCCGGCGGGCAGCTGGGCTGTGGGGATGCGTGTGCGGCCGAATTCAAGCTCCAAATCGCACATCTGGGCGATTTGCCAGGTGTTATCAATGGCTTCGGGATGGTCGGGGAAGAGCTCGCGCATCTCGTCTTCGGACTTGAGGTCGTAGCAGCCGAAGTGGCCGGACATCTTGAAGCGATTCTCTTCGTCGACGTTGGCGTTAGTGCCGATGCAGAGCAGGATGTCCTGGTAAGTGGCGTCTTCCTTCTTGACGTAATGCAGGTCGTTGGTAGCCACCAGGGGGAGGCCGGTTTCCTGCGCCAGTTGGAACTGGCGTTGCTTTAACTCGGCGAACTCCTCAATGCCGTGCTCCTGGACCTCGATGTAGTAGTCGCCGAAGAGTTGCTTGTAGTAAGCGGTGACTTCCTTGGCCTTGTCGAAGTTGCCGTCGACGAGGTGGCGGGAGACCTCGCCGGTCGGGCAGCCGGAGAGGACGATGAGGCCCTCGTGGTGCTTCTCCAGGAGTTCGCGGTCCATGCGGGGTCGGTAGTAGTAGCCTTCGAGGTGGGCCTTCGTAGAGAGGGCGAGCAGGTTGCGGTAGCCGTCCTCGTTCTTGGCCAGGATGATCAGGTGGTAGGGCTGCTTGGCCTGCGGGTCGCGGTCGAAGCGCGAGCCCTGCGCGACATAGGCCTCGATGCCGATGATGGGCTTGATGCCGCGCGCCTTCGCCTCTTTATAGAACTGGATGGCGCCGTAGAGGACACCGTGATCGGTGATGGCTATCGCTTCCTGGCCGATCTCCTTCGCCCGGTCCATGAGCGCCGGAATGCGCGAGAGCCCGTCGAGGAGCGAGAACTCGGTGTGGGTGTGAAGGTGGGTGAACATCAGGAATTGCTAAGGGGGCGTTGCATTTCTGGACAAGACCATTATGCCACCGGCCGGTTCGCGTTAGAAGACGGAAGCGCCCACGTTCCACAAATCAACACCGCTGGCAGGCAGCCTAAGGCCTGCCGCTAGCGCTACGAGGCGGGTTACCGGCCCATAGGTTGAGGCCGGAGCCTCCTACCCAGACTCCGGCCTCGTGATGTATTCGGTTGTTGCAAGCTGGCGGTGGCGGGGCGCCGTCGCTGCGCGCGCTGCCGGCGGCGGCGATTCCCCCGCTGGCCGCAGTCTGAAAGGCTTGGCGCGAACTCCTCGGGGAGGATCACGCCGCGGCTCTCCAGGCCGAGCGCCACGTGCACCGGGTACCAGATCCTGCGATGCACTTGCAGTACCAGCTCGCTGAGCGTGCTCATCGCACGGCTCTAGGAAGAGACGCCCGGGCTAGAGACGCTGCCGCGCCATGCGCCCGTTTCCTGGCCGCGCTCCTCGACGAACTCCTTGAAGCGCTCGAGGTCGCCTTCAACGCGCCGGCTGACGAAGCCGAGCTTGTCGCCGACCTCCTCGATGATGCCCTCGGGCTCGTAATCCATCTGCAGCATGACTCGCGTCACGTCGTCGCTGATGCGATGGAAGGTGACTACCCCGGCGTTGAAGTCACCGCCTTCAGCGGTCCAGGCGATGCGCTCATCGGGCGTCTGCTCGGTGATGCGGGCGTGCCATTCCTTGGTCTGGCCGCCAACGTTGGCACGCCAGCTCAGGCGGTTGTCGTCGAGCTGGGTGACTTCCTCGACGCCTTCCATGAAGCGTGGGAACTCCTCGAACTGCGTCCACTGGTTGTAGGTCGTGCTCAGCGGCACGTTTACCTCAATGCTCTTCTCGATTGTCGCCATGTTATTCCTCCTTGGCACTCGTTGCTTTCAGTTGCTTACCTCAACGTACGTGAAGAGGCATCAAGGCCGCGCAAACGAAGGAGCATCGAAACGTGTAGCGGGCATAACACGCGAGGGAAAAGAGTGCGGCGGACCAGAGGGGGTGTCCGGTCCGCCGCTTCGCCCAAAGGGGGTAGGGCTTTTCGAGATGTCATGTGTCGGTGAGGTTCACTTGAACGCCGGGATGATCTCCTCACGGAAGAGCTGAATGGTCTGTTTGCAGCTCTCATTAGATATACGACCGGCCTGCACCATAAGGATTAGCTGGTCGACGCCGGCGTCGGCGTACTTCTGGCAGACGTTGCGCACTCGCTCCGGCGAGCCGATGGCGATGGCGCCCGATTCCCACGCCTGGTCGAACTCGGTGCCGTCGGACTCGGCGAGACGCTGTTCCACTAACTGCGCCATCGTTGAGTAGTACTGGTAGGACGCCGGCACGTCCTCCTTCTTGGCCCAGGGCACGAAAAGGATACCGAGCGACTCCTGGAAGAACTCCGCCGCCGGGCGTCCGTTCGCCAGCGCTTCCTCGTCGGTCGGGGCGACGCAGGCGAAGGTGGTGGCGGCGAACTGGTTGTTGATGAAAGACCCGACGGGGACGGCGTTGCTGGACGCTTCGCGGTAGGCCGCTAGCGACCCTTCCAGCACGCCGGGCGCGATGAAGCCGAAGGAAAGCGCGCCCAGGCCCTTGGAGCCCGCGAGGCGGAAGCTGTCCGGCTGCGTGCAGGCCATCCACATCGGCGGGTGTGGCTTCTGGATCGGCTTGGGGATGACGTTGCGCGGCGGCATCCTGTAGTAGTCGCCCTCCCAGCTGAACGTCTCCTGCGTCCACATCTTCGGGATCATCTGCACGGCCTCTTCCCACATCGGGCGGGAGTCCGCCGGGTCGATCTCGAAGCCGCCCAGTTCCTGCTCCGTGATCGAGCGGCCTGTGCCCAGCTCGACCCGGCCATTGGAGATGATGTCGAGGGCGGCGGCGCGCTCGGCGACGCGGGCGGGGTGGTTGAAGGGGCCGGGGAGCAGCGCCACGCCGTGCCCGATGCGGATGTTCTTCGTCCGCTGGCTGGCGGCGGCTAGGAAGACCTCGGGCGCCGACGAGTGGGAGTACTCGGTCAGGAAGTGGTGCTCGACCTCCCAGAGGTAATCGAAGCCCGCCTTATCGGCCAGTTCGACCTGCTCGAGGGCGTCGTGATACGTCTTGTACTCCTGGTTCTCGTCCCAGGGCTTTTGCATCTGGAGTTCGTAGATAATGCCGAACTTCACGGGTTGGGGCTCCTTCTGTCGCCGGACATAACCGACTGGTCAGTTTGTATATCAGATACGGCTGCGTCTAGCAAGCGCTTAGATAATAACAAACTTCTATCGATGGGCGTTACGTGTATAGGCAACTACCCGCCGCCGAAAGGTCCCTCCTGCGGCACGAATCCCGCCGCCATCCCGCCGTCGACGGGCAGGGCGACGCCGGTGATGAACGAGGCGCGGTCAGAGCAGAGGAAGGCGACCGTCTGGCCGACCTCGCTGGGCTCCCCGACGCGACCGATGGGGTGGGCCTTGCCCATGCGCTCGCACACTTGTTCAGGCGTCGCGCCGGCGGCCTGCGCCATTGCCAGCATCGGGTCCAGGATCGGGGTGCGGATGACGCCCGGGCAGACGCAGTTGATGCGGATGCCCATGCGGGCCCACTCGACGGCGGTGGCCTTGGTGAACATGACGACGCCGCCCTTGGTGGCGCAATAGGAGGAGAGCATCTGGGCGCCCATGAGGCCGGCGTCCGACGCCGTGTTGACGATGGCGCCGCCGCCGGTCTTCAGCATCTCCGGGATGGCGTGCTTGGTGCCGAGGAAGACGCCGCGCAGGTTGATGGCGTGCATGCGGTCCCACTCCTCGACGCTGACCTGGGTGACGGGGTTGCCGGTGCCGATGCCCGCGTTGTTGTAGAGCGCATCGATCCGGCCCCAGCGGGAGACGGCGTCGGCGATCATGGCCTGGACCTGCGCCTCTTCGGCGACGTCGACGTGGATTGACGCAGCCTCGCCACCGGTGTCGTTGATCTGAGCGGCGACGCTTTCGGCGCCGTCGGCGTTGATGTCGGCGCAGAGGACCTTCGCCCCCTCCTGGCCGAAGACGACCGACGTGGCCTTGCCAATGCCGGAGGCGGCGCCGGTGATGATGGCAACCTTGTCTTTGAGTAGCATTCCTTCTCCTTAAGCCTCCGCGGGGACCCGCGTGAGGAATTCCGTGACGAGGGCGGCGGCTTCCTGCGGCTTCTCCCAGAAAAAGATATGGGCGCACCCGGGCATGGTGACGAACTCCGAGCCCGCGATCCCCTCGTGCAGCACCGGAGAGTTCGCGTGCGGGACAAGGAGGTCGATGTCGCCGTGAATGATCAGTGTGGGAGCCTTGATCCGCGAAAGGCGGTCGAAAGTGTCGTGCTGCATGACGGCCGCGCCCTGCTTCATCAGCGTTTCCAGGGGCGTCGGCCGCTGGTTGGACTTCAGTATCTCGTCCAGGAAGGCGACCCCGGTCTTCTCGATGAACTCGGGCGCGCAGACGACCGGCCAGAACCTCTTCGCTTGCTCCTCGCGGGAGAGACCGGGCACCGGCGTCATGCCCTGCGTGTCCTCGGGCTTCGGGGGCGTGCCGTGCGCGAAGGCGGCGCTCGTGCAGCCCAGGACGAGGCGATTTACCCGCTCCGGATTGGCGAGTACCAGCTCTTGCGCGATCATGCCGCCCATCGAGATGCCGAAGACGTGCACATGGCCGTAGCCGAGCGCGTCCAGCAGGGCGATGGTGTCGTCGGCCATCTGGGGGATCGTGATCGGCGCGTCCGGTCTGTCGCTGAGGCCCGTACCGCGGTTGGAGAAGCGGATCGTCGTGAAGTTATTCGCCAGCTGCGCGACCACTGGCCGTCCCCACGTCCTGGCCTGGCCGGCAAATCCCATGATCATGAGCAGCGGGGGGCCGTCTCCTTCCACGTAGTACTCAAGATTGATGTCGCCGACCTTGATGACGGGCATGCGTCGTTCCTCCCTCTATCGGCGCGAACGCTACATTACCCTAACGTGCGCGTCAAGGAAGGCGAAATACGAGTGACATCGTTCTGCCGGCAGAACGCACCTGCTCCGCTATCCTCTGGCACGTGGATTACAAGCGTCGCTCAATTCGCCTACCTGGTTACGACTACAGGCAATCGGGTGCGTACTACGTCACGATCTGCACACACGGGCGCGAGTGCGTTTTCTCCGACGAGACGCTGGCGGCGGCTGTAAAGCGGGCATGGCGAGTCGTGGCGTCGGCATCAGGGCCGCTGGACGAGTTCGTGGTGATGCCGAACCATGTGCACGGGGTGATATGGATTGCCGAAAGCGGGACGTCCGTAGGGGTGCAGCAACAATATCGATGGTATTCCGATGAGCGCCGGGGCACGGCGGGGATGGTCTATCAGATGGCACATGGCGGCGTTGCTGCGCCCCTACGCCCCGAACCCAGACTTACGCCCGCAACAACCGCGGCTTTCGCCTTCGCCAAACGGCCCGTCGAAGCCGGTTCTCTTTCCGCCATTGTCCGCACGTTCAAATCGGCAAGTGCGAAACGAATCAACAGGCTAGCGGGAACCCCAGGAGCGCCGCTGTGGCAACGGAATTACTATGAGCACGTCGTCCGGGATGAGGACGACCTGCGTCGCATCCGCGAGTACATTCGCGACAATCCGGCTAAATGGGCAGAAGATCCGCTCAACCCGTCTGTCGCTCAGCAGAGCAGTTCGTCCAAAATCTAGAACGCCGCTTTCGCGGCACCCGTGGCTACGGAAGCCCTCCACTACGCGCGGGCCGGGACGCGCAAGAGAAATTCGATAATCGCGTCCGCCGCTTCCTCCGGCTTCTCCCAGAAGAACATGTGCCCAACGCCTTCGATCGTCGCGAACTCCGAGCCGGGGATGAGGCCCGCAACCACCGCCCCGTTTTCGTGCGGTAGGAGCACATCGGAGTCGCCGTGGATGACCAGCGTCGGCAGCGTGATGCCGGGCAGTCGGTCGAAGGCGTCGAACTCGCGGACAGCCTCCGAGTGTTTGGCGAAGGTCTCGACGGGTGTCGGGTTGGTGAGCGCGAGGCGCATCATCTCTTCCAGGAAGTCGCGGTGCGACTCGATGAAGGGCGGTGTGACGATGGACGGCCAGGCCTTGCGCACCTGGTCCTCGCGCGACATGCCAGGCTCCGGCATCAGCATGCCGACAATCTCCGGGCCGGCGCCCACGGTTTCGGGGCCGCCCGGTATCGTGCAGCCGAGGACGAGGCCGTTGACTCGATCGGCGTGGTCGAGCGCCAGTTGCTGAGCGATCATGCCGCCCATGGAGACGCCGAAGACGTGCGCCTTCTCAATAGAGAGGGCGGCGAGCAGGTTGGCGGCGTCGTCGGCCATCTGGCGGATGGTGAATGGGCCGTCAGGCTTGTCGGTGAGGCCGGTGCCGCGGTTGGAAAAGCGGATGGTCGTAAACCGCTCCTGCAGCGGTCCCAGGAACGCGGGGCTCCAGTTGGAGCAGTCGGCGGCGAAGCCGCGGATCATGAGCAGCGGCGGTCCCTCGCCCTCGATGTAGTGCTCGATGTTAATGTCGCCGGCCTTGACTAGTGGCATAGGAATCTCCTTATCGCTGGCAAGATACGGCATCGTGCGGCAGGGCGTAAAGCGGGCAAGGCGCCGGGGAACACGCGATCAAGCAAACATGGACGACGCGATACAAGCAGAAGACCGGACAACGTGGGAGTGCAGAGGCGAAGCCCTGCCGGGGGCGTGGGGTGTCCCCCACTAACCCCCCCGGGCGGGTGGGACGAACGGCCTCCGGGACACAGCAAAGTGGAGCCTCCCTACGCAGGCCAGCGTTACGAGTCGAGCCCCCCACGCTCCACCGTCGCTGTTTGCATGTTTGAATGCTTGCATGTTCGTCCCCGTTTCTTTGCTGCCGTTTCCGCCCGCCGCCCAAACTCCTCTATCCTGCCCCTAGCATGACGACCGAAGAAATCATCATCGCCATCGTGCGCATCCTGGGCTCCTTGCCCGTGCTGGCGTGGCCTTTCCCGGGCGCGATCTTCGCGATTCTTATCGACCTCAGCGACCTCTTTCTCAAGGACTTGATCGACGCGGGCGGAGTGCGCGACTACCAGGAATTCGACAAGTGGCTTGACCAGGTCTATATGCTGACGTTCCTGGTCGTGGCGTTGCGGTGGGAGCGGACCCCGCGGAACATCGCGGTGGGTCTATACATGTTCCGGTTGGTGGGGTTCCTGGCGTTCGAGGCCACGCAGGAGCGGGACATCTTGATCTTCGTTCCGAACCTGTTCGAGTTCTGGTTCGTGTTCGTCGCAGGGGTGAAGTTCTTCCGGCTAGACGATCAGTGGCGCGGGCAGCCGGCGGCGCGGGGGCTGGTGCCCTATCGCTACGGGCGCGGGCAGCTCGCGGCGGTGCTCCCGGTGCTGCTGGCGGTCAAGCTTCTGCAGGAGTTCGCGCTGCACGTCGGCAAGTGGTTCGACAGCTTCACCGCCACGGAGGCAGTAGAGTGGATCTGGCGGTTCTTGACGCCGTTCTGAGACAGGCTGACTATAGCACCTAATCGTATCTAAAACCCCCGTTTTTACAAAACAAAACCCCCCCAACAATGCCTACGGCGAAACGCCTGGGTAAGACCGTATGGCCCATGCGATAATTGGTCACTGAGTCGACATGCGCCTTTTGCCGATCCTGCTTGCCCTGGCCGTCTTCGTAGCATGCTCCTCGTCATCAAGCGACGACGACGAAACACCGACGCCTGCTCCCTCACGGACGGCGTCCCCTTCCCCGCAGAAGTCACCGAGCGAGACGCCGACGGCCGATCCGGTCGCAGACTTCCCGGAAACGACGCCCTTTTCCGCCGAGCTGACCCAGAAGCTGCACCAGGTGCGAGACCGGGTTGCCGCTATCCGCGGCCTGCCCCTCCACGAAGGCGTGAAAGAGGGTCTGCTTTCGACGGAGGCGCTGGCGCAGTACGGCCGTGATCAATTCGCGGCGCTAGAGCCGGAGGACGCGCAGAGCGTGGAGGAGAGCGAGGCGGTGCTGGCGCTGCTGGGCCTGGTGCCGCCCGGCTATTCCTTCGAGGACTACGTCACGGAAGAGGCGAACCTGATTGCCGGCCTCTATTATCCGGAGGCAGATCATCTGGTCATCGTTGGTTCAGGCGAGCCGGCAGATCTGACGATACAACAGGAGCTAACGCTGGCCCACGAGTACGTGCACGCGTTGCAGGACGCCCGGTACGACCTGACATCGCTTGGAGAGACGTGGCTGGAAGCGCCGGAGGAGGAGGACGGCTACACCTCGTACGGGGAGACGGTTCATTGCTTGGTCGAGGGCGACGCGGAGTTTGCGCAGACGCTGTATGCCGAGGAGGTCTTCGGGCCGGATTGGCGCGCGCAGCTGGCGGCGGAATATGCCGCGGGCCCTCCAATCGAGTTCGACATCCCGGAGTTTCTGCTGCGGGCGATCTTCTTCAACTACTCCGAGTGCCTGTCATTCGTGGAAACGCTTTACGAGGACGGCGGTTGGGAGGCGGTGGACGCCGCTTATGCAGACCCGCCGGGGACGACTGAGCAGGTGCTGCAGATTGAGAAGTACTATGCGGGGGAGGTGGCGGGTCAGGCCAAGCCGTCGGCGATCGACGGCCAGGTGCCGGGGTGGACAGAGACGTTTGGCGGGCAGTGGGGTATGTTCGATACCTACAACTACGTGCTCTCTCGTAGCGGCGACTTTTTCGCGGCGGATGAGTCGGCGGACGGCTGGGACCACGGCTGGCTGCGGACGTTCCGCGCAGACGGAAGCGAACTGCAGATTGCCATTGATGTGCGGATCGGTTTCGAGACGATGGCGGACCGACAAGAGTTCCTGGAAGCTTTTGCGGGAGTGCTCGGCTCGCACGGGCTGGCACTGGGGGAAGTCGCACTGGACGATGGCGTGCGGCGCTGGGAGACGCCTGATGAGTTCGGGCAGTTCGGGGCGCTTTCGCTGGCGGGGGAGCTTGGTGTGCGGCTGGTGTTCGGGCAGGACGCGGCGACGATCGACGCGTTTGTAGCGGCGGACTAGGCATCCGCTGGTCTAGCCGCGTTGCCTATCTCAGACGTGGCCCTTCCTGGCCGCCGCCGCTCCCGGTCTTAATGTGTCCCTAGCCCCGCTCTACCGGCTCGCCCGCGTTCTCCCACGCGCTGAAGCCGCCGCGGATGCTCATCACCGTATCCACCCCGGCGCGCTCCAGGATTGATACCGCGGACGTGCTGCGCTCGCCGGCGCCGCAGTAGGCGAGCACCGGCCGGTTTCGCGGGACATCATCGATGCGGCCCTGCAGGTCACCCAGCGGGATGTGAATTGCACCCTCGATGCGCGCGCGCTCCCATTCGTCCGGCTCGCGCACATCGAGTACTGCTACGCCATCCGTGATCTTCTTGCAGGCCTCCGCCGGCGCTAGATACGGGTCGCTCGCGACAGGCATTCCGGCCCCTTCCCACGCTACGAAGCCGCCGTCAAGGACGGCGACCAACTCTTCGTGGCCGACGAGCAGGCACTCGTCGACGACGCGATCGAGCGGCTGGCCGTCGGCGACGAAGGCCAGCGGGGTGCCGAGGTCCACGAGCCAGCCAATCCAGACGCCGAAGACCTCCCGGAAGGGGTTCGCCAGCGAGCCCGGTATATGGCCTCGCAGGTGCTCCTCGGGCGTCCGCACGTCGACGATAATGCCGCGCTTGCCTGCGTCCTCGAAGTGCTGCGGCTCGAACTCCTTCGGCATGGCGATGTCGCGCCGCAGACGCGGGCCGGCCTGGTTGATCTGACGCATCTTCCAGTAATACTTTGGCACGTTCGGAAACGTAGTCGGGAACCAGTCCACGAACTCGTCTTCCGTCATCTCGCGCAGGGCCGGGTTCATGGTTCGTTGCTCGCCCAGTGTCGACGATCGACCGTCTCCGCTTCCGGCGGAGCAGAAGGAGCCGCCACCGTGTGTCGGATACAGCAGCGTCGAGTCATGCAGGTGTGCGAAGGCCTCGCGGAGTGTGTGGTACTGGGCGCGGCTCAGCGGGTCGCGCTGTTCCGGCCTCAGGAGGTCTGTCCTCGCGGCGCCGCCGACGATCATCGAGCCGCCACTGAAGAGCATTGGCTCCTCGCCGGGCAGCCGCACCAGATATGCGACGTGCTCGGGTGTGTGCCCCGGCGCCGCGATTGTTTCGATTGTGGCCTCGCCGATGCGCACTGCGTCGCCCCCGGCGAGCGGGTGGTGCGCGTAGCGTGAGCCTGAGCCGCCGGGGTTGTAGATCTTCGCGCCAGTCGCTGTGGCCACTTCGATCGCGCCCGTCACGAAGTCGGCGTGGACGTGCGTCTCCAAAGCGCCGACGATCTTGAGGCCCTTGTCCTCCGCCGACTCTAGGTAGCGCCCAGCTGTGCGGTCGGGGTCGATGATAATGGCCTCAGTGCTGCCGACTTCGACGAGGTATGAGCTGTTGCCGAGGCCTTCGTGAACGAAGTGACGAATACTGTTCATTGGGTCTTCCATGTAAGAGTCTACCAAGCCGATTTTCTTTGCGGCTTCGGTAAGTCGGACATTTAACAAGGCATGTTTAGCATTTCTGCTTGACACGTTCCGGCAGGCGAGTAGGATGCATTACGCGGGGTGCGGCAAGCCCTCTGAAGGGCAGAAGGAGGCGTGCGATGAAGCCTGCCACTGAGCGGCCGGGCACTCGCGCCAGAGGAGACGCAACCGGACATTCGCCCCCGCTGGTCCGGGACCTGGGAACGATCGCGCGTCTCTACGGCGAAGTTTTCTGGATGATTGGCCAGCGAATTCAGCATGGCCGCGACTGGGAAGACAAGCTCGCCCACCGCGCTCTCATGCTGGAAAAAGATGCGGCCAGGGGCGGCGAAGGAACGCTGCACCGCCACAACTGACAATAATCCCCAACCCCCCTCTGCCCTCCGGCGTGGATCGAGGAGCCCGCGCCGGAGGGCTCTGTTTGTTATGCGCGAATTGACTCAAGGTCCGCGAAGAAGTCCGGGTACGTCTTGCGCACGCAATCGGGCTCCAGGATCGTTGTTCGGGGCACTCGTGTGCCCACCACCGCGAAGGCCATCGCCATGCGGTGGTCGTCGTAAGTCTCGATGTCTGCCGACTGCAGTTCGGTCGGCGGCGTGATGCGCAGCGCGTCGCCTTCGATTTCCGCCGTCGCGCCAAGCTTGCGCAACTCAGTCTGCAGCGCGGCCAGGCGATCCGTCTCCTTCACACGCAGCGTGTGCAAACCGCGGATCGTCGTCGGACCGTCCGCCAGCACGGCGATTGCGGCCAGCGTCATCGCCGCATCGGGCATGGGCGTCATGTCCACATCGATGCCGCGCAGGCGCTCGGCCCCCTCAACCATAATTGCGTCGTCGGCGAGTGTGACGCGGGCGCCCATCTGCTCAAGCAGCGGCGCGAAGCCCACGTCGCCCTGCAGGCTGTTCGCGCCCAGACCCGGGATGCGCAAGCTGGCTCCCGGATACACAGCGGCGGCCGCCATGAAATACGTCGCGTTGCTCGCGTCCGGCTCCACTTCGTACTCGCGCGCCTGGTAGACGCCACGAGGCACGCGGATCTCCTTCGGCTCGCCGGACGGCTGTTCGCGCGCGACCCAGGCATGCACCCCGAAGTGGGCCATGAGACGGGTCGTCATCTCGACGTACGGCCAGCTTGTCTGCCCTGCCCCAAGCTCCACGACGACGTCGCTCGCGCGCGCGTAGGGCGCCGCCATGAGTACCGCCGATAGGTACTGCGACGAGTGCGCCGAGGGGAAGTGCGTGCGCCCGCCGGCGATCCCGCCGCCCTTCACCACGAGCGGCGGGTATCCCGTGGCTGACTCGTACATCGCCGCCGCGCCCAGCTCCTCAAGTAGCACTACCAGCTCGGCGATCGGGCGCTGGCGCATGCGTTCGTTGCCGTCCAAGCGGTACGTGCCCTCGCCCAGAGCGCAGAGCGCCGTCAGAAAGCGGATCGTCGTCCCACTGTTGGCGCAGCCGATATCTGCTGAAGTCGCCGGTATCATTCCGCCGCGCCCCTTCACCTTCACCGTTGCTTTTTTCGCGTCGAACCCGAGCTCGAAGCCCAGCGCTCGCAGCCCCGCGATCATCACCTCTGTGTCCTCTGCAAAGAGCACGTTCGAAAGCGACGACGCCCCATCCGCCAGCGCCGCGATCACCAGCGCCCGGTTAGTCAGGCTCTTGGAGCCCGGCGGCGCAATGCTGGCCCGAAAAGGCCTCGCGAAAGGGGTTAACGTGATGCGGTCCACGCCGCTATCGTACCGCCAGGTGTCGGGACAGGGTATCTGGTAGGCCCGGATGGTTCGGGGCGGCAATGGCAAACAAACTGCCGGACCGACTGGCCCGGCAGTTTTTCGCGGTTGTTGGTTGCCTAAACTTCCCGGTATTCGCCCTCTACGGTGCTTTCGTCGTCTTCGGTGCCTTCGGGGGTGGGGCCGCCGCTCGCGTCGGCGCCCACGCCGGCGCCCTCGGGTTCGCCCTCGTAGACGGCGGAGCCGGCGCGCTGGAGGGCTTCGTTGAGGGCTTCGACGGCGCCGCGGATGGCGTCGGGCGAACCGTCTTCCTGTGATAGCAGGTCGCGGGTGTCCTTGATGCGGGCCTCGATGTCGGCGCGGATCTCGCCCGGAATCTTGTCGCCGGCTTCCTGGATGGTCTTCTCGGCGGAGTAGGCGAGAGTGTCGGCCTGGTTGCGGACCTCGACGGCCTCTCGGCGCTGGCGGTCCTCCTCGGCGTGCGCCTCGGCGTCCTTCTTCATCTGCTCGATCTCTTCGTCGGTGAGACCGGTACCCGCCTGGATTGTGATCTTCTGTTCGCGGCCGGTGCCCTTGTCGCGGGCGCTGACGTGGAGGATACCGTTAGCGTCGATGTCGAATGCCACGTCGATCTGGGGCAGGCCACGCGGCGCGGGCAAGATGCCGTCGAGGATGAAGCGGCCGAGCGACTTGTTGTCGCCTGCCATACCGCGCTCGCCCTGGAGGACGTGGATCTCGACGGACGTCTGGTTGTCGGCGGCAGTCGAGAAGGTCTGCGACTTCGAGGTTGGGATGGTGGTGTTGCGGGGGATGATGGGAGTGGCGACACCACCGAGGGTCTCGATGCCGAGCGAGAGCGGGGTGACGTCGAGCAGGAGGACTTCGCGGACGTCGCCCTTGAGGACGCCGGCCTGAATGGCGGCGCCGATAGCGACGACCTCGTCCGGGTTGACGCCCTTGTGAGGCTCGCGGCCGAAGAACTCCTTGACCTTCTCGTGCACCAGCGGCATGCGGGTCTGGCCGCCGACGAGGATGACTTCACCAACTTCGCTGGCCTTGACCTTTGCGTCGTCGAGGGCCTTTCGCACCGGCTCGATCGTGCGGTCGACGAGGTCGCCGACTAGCTGCTCGAGCTTGGAGCGAGAGAGGGTGATCGTAAGGTGCTTGGGGCCGGAGGCGTCGGCTGTGACGAAGGGCAAGTTGATCTCGGTGGACTGTGTGCTGGAGAGCTCGACCTTGGCCTTCTCGGCGGCCTCCTTGAGGCGCTGGAGGGCCATGCGGTCCTGGCGCAGGTCGATGCCCTGGTCCTTCTTGAACTCGTCGATGAGCCAGTCGATGATCTTGAGGTCGAAGTCGTCGCCGCCGAGGTGGGTGTCGCCGTTGGTCGACTTGACGTGGAAGGTGCCGTCGCCGATCTCGAGGATGGAGATGTCGAACGTGCCGCCACCGAGGTCGTAGACGGCGATGATCTTCTCTTCGGCCTTGTCGAGGCCGTAGGCGAGGGCGGCGGCCGTGGGCTCGTTGATGATGCGCAGGACGTTGAGGCCCGCGATCTCGCCGGCAGCCTTGGTGGCCTGGCGCTGCGAGTCGTTGAAGTACGCCGGGACGGTGATGACCGCCTCGCTGACCGTGTCGCCGAGGTAGGCCTCCGCGTCGGCCGTGAGCTTCTGCAGGATCATGGCGCTGATCTCGGGCGGGGAGTAAGACTTCTCGCCCATCCAGACGCGGGCGTCGCCGTTCTCGGCGGCGTCGATCTTGTAGGGCAGCACCTTCATGTCGCGCTGCACCTCTTCATCGTCCAGCCGGCGGCCCATCAGGCGCTTGATGCTGTAGACGGTGTTTTCCGGGTTGGTGACGCCCTGCCGCTTGGCCACCTGCCCGACGAGGCGCTCGCCGTTCTTGGACATTGCGACGACTGACGGCGTGGTGCGCCCGCCCTCCGCGTTGGGGATGACGACGGGCTCATTGCCCTCCATCACCGCGATGCAGCTGTTTGTGGTTCCGAGGTCAATTCCGATTGCTTTAGGCATTAGTTGTCTCCTTCTCTGATTTCAAGCACGGGCAACATGTCGGTTCTCGTAACCACCTCTCCGATGACCGCGTACATCGCGACAACTGCGAGCTGTAGCTCGTCTCGAGTTACTCCGCCCTTTGCGCTGCTTGCCAGATCGTCCAGCTTGTGAATCCGACGAAATTCCGCTCTCAGGTACTCGCCTGTTGCGCCTCGGACACCCTTTTGATGCAGGTAAGCCCAAATTCGATTGACATACTCGTTCTGAGTGACTCGGATGGGTTTCTTCTGATCATTGAACAGAAGCGGGTAGGTCTCGCCTTCAACAAGCCAGAGTTGATTTGCAAGATCCCTGAGAATGTCCCGAATGCCGTACATCGCTTGGCGCCAATCTTGGGGGTTGTCGGATGACATCCCGTTGGAAATGGCATCGAAGTGCGCAGTTAGACCAAGGTTCGCGAGTGATGATTCAACTCGTGACCGATAGTCGCTAAGAATATCTCCAACATAGCTTCCAACCTGGAGCGTCGAATAACTTCTCGACGCCCAGAGAAAGATCTCGTTGGGCAGCCGATCTAGGGCTAGTTTGATGCCCGCCGAAAACACTATCGTCTCCTCGTGGCTGCGTGCATACTTGCCGGGAGTCTCGCTGTGCACTGCCACGTCTCTTCCAGTTTCATGAAACTCCACGAGTTGGTCGAGGCTGTACTTCAACTGCCATCTCACCGGTTTGCCATCAAGTCCTGAGAGTAACTTCCGCTCAGCTTGCTCCATTAGGTCTTCTAGCTCGTGCGGACGGTCTCGTACCGTCGCTACCACATGCCTGTGCGCGGGAACAGCCTCGTCGGGTCCGTAACCAGCGAGTTCTCGCCGGAACCAAGCTGCAGCATCATTCCAGCCTAGGATACTTGCCGCGTGAAATGAGGTTCGGGCTGCAAACACAACGTCACCCGTTCCATCCGCCAAGCGTGACACGATGTCGCGGAGCAGTGTAGATGCCTCTAAACGGAGGGAGGTGTTGGGTGTCGGCATCCTAGTCTGAGTCTCCTTCTGTTGCGGCCTTGTCCCCGCCTGTCCCATTCCCCACCACCACCATGGCCGGGCGGAGGACGCGGTCGTGGAGCATGTAGCCGCGCTGGACCTCGCTGATGACCTTGTTCTCCTCGCCTTCGATGTGGGCGACGGCCTCGTGGAAGCGGGGGTCGAACGTCTCGCCTTCGGTGAGGATCGGCCTGACGCCGGAGTTCTCGAGCAGCGCGATTAGCTTGCGGTAGATGAGGCGCACGCCGTCAAACCAGGTCATGCCGGCGATGTGGCCGTCGAGGGACTGGAAGGCGCGCTCAAAGTCGTCGACGATTGGCAGCAGGTTGATGATCAGCGAGGCGCCGGCAAAGCGGGTTGTCTCGGAGCGTTCCTGCTCCGCGCGTCGCTTGAAGTTCTGGAAGTCGGCCTCTGCGCGGCGCCAGTTTTCGAGGTAGCGTCGCGCGTCGTCCTCGGCGTTCTTGACCCGCTCCTCGATGGGCATGTCCTGGGTTTCGTGGGGGCGGGTGCCTTCGGTTTCGGGTGGGTTGGTGGTCTCGTTATCCATGGCAGTTACCTCTTGTCACCTGTGTGATGCTGGGCGTGGTGCTCCACCGTGCTGTGTCCCGGAGGTTGAGTGGCCCACCCACCCGCCCCGGTAGGTCTGTGGGGGACACCCCCACGCCCCCGTTGGGGCTTCGCCTCATGCCGACGCGTTGGGATTCGCGTGGTGTGGTGTGTGATGTCGGCTTCAAGGTGCTTGGTCCTTCGCTACGCAAAATACACGCCGAGGAGTTCTTCCATGAGGCGTGACATGTAGCGGACCATGGCGACGTTGCGGCCGTAGTCCATGCGGGTGGGGCCGACTACGCTGAGCATGCCGCGCAGGCCGTCGGGGCCGCCGTAGCGGGTGGTGACCACGCTGCAGAGGCGCATTTCGTCGATGGGGTGCTCGCCACCGATGACGATGGTGACGTTGCCGCCTTCGACGGAGGCGGGGATGGCGCGGGCCAGGTTGCGCTCCTCGAAGACCTCCAGCAACTGCACGATTCGCTCGCCCTGCGTGAACTCCGGCTGTCGCAGGAGGTCGCGGACGCCTTCCATGAAGGAGGGCTCGGGAGCGAGTTCGTCGGCAGACTGTAGGAGGTCGGCGGTGGCCTTGCGCACGGTGGTTTCGGCGGCGGTGAGTTCCAGCTTCTGCTCGCGGATTTCGGCGGCGGTCTTGCCGGCGATGGCGTCGTTTAGCTGCCGCGCGAGTTTGGTCAGCTCGTCCTGGGTGAAGGGGCGCTCGAGCTGCAGGGTCTGCTGCAGGACACGCGCCTCCTGGAGGACGACGACGAGTAGGGCGAGGTAGTCGTGTACGCCGACGAGTTCGACCCAGCGCACACGTGGCTCCGGCGAGTGGGGAGTGGTAACAACAGCGGCATTTTGCAGCCGCGCCGAGAGGATGGCGGCGGCCAGCCTGGCCCACTCTTCGAGTTCGCGTGCGGCCTGGTGGAACTGGTGGCGGATGGTCTGCTGCAGTTCGTCGGAGAGGCGGTCCTCATGCATGAGCGTCTCGACGTAGAAGCGGTAGCCGGCATCTGTGGGCACACGCCCTGCGGAGGTGTGCGGCTGGGCGATGAAGCCGGCATCTTCCAGGGCGCCCATCTCGTTGCGGATGGTGGCGCTGGAGAAGGGCAGCTGATACTTCTTAACGATCGCCTGGGAACCGACGGGCTGTGCCGTCTGGACGTACTCCTCGACGATGTATTGCAGGAGTTGTTTTCGGCGTTCAGTAAGCATGATTTATATACGAATTAGCACTCACATAGGGAGAGTGCTAACAGTGATAAGTGTACGCCCGTGCGGGTTGAGGTGTCAAGGAAATTGAGTGAGTAGGGCGATATGGGGATGCAACGCGAAGGCGACCAGTGTTTACGCGGCGGTCGGCGCGCCTGCCCTAGGCTGAGATTAATTGAAAAGGAGGTTTGCTATGACGAAGAGGCGAGAAGAGGACGAGACCTACAGCAAGGCGCAAAAAGGTGCGTTCGCCGTGGAGCACTTGATGGCCTACGGTACCGCGGTGACGGCGATCGCGCTGATGGTGGTCGGCCTGCTGGAGGGGTTCGGCGTGATCGATCTGTTCGATGCGCGCGCCGACGTTGCGGCAGGCGCTCCGGGTGGCGAAGCGGCAGGACGCTTCATGGACGGGCTGCTATTTTTGGTCCCGGCCATAACGTTTGCAATCCTGTCGTTCTACTTCCACGCGTCGGACCACCACCGCCTGCGTGACGTGCGCAGCCTGGACAGCGCTGACCAGAGCGCCTGGGCGCTGGAGCATGGCGGCGCGGTGGTGGCTGGCATGAGCGCGATGGCGTTGGCGATCATCGGCGTCCTGGTCGGGTTTGACGCCTTTGGCGGCGGCTACGCGGCCGAGGATGGCCTGCTGTGGAGCATCGCATCGCTGGTACCGGCGGTGGCAAGTTGCACGCTGCACGCGGTGCGGCACCACCAGCTGGAGACGGAGACCGACTTCATGATCGCCATTGTGGAGGAGCGCGTCGGCGGGATGCGCACTACGGGCGTGACCGAGCGCGTGCGCGACACCAGCTAGGCAAGACCGGACAGGAGAAGCGGCGGGCGTATACGCTCGCCGCTTCCTCATGCCTGAAATATTTCCCGGCTTAGATGGGGCCCGCCTACCTTGTAACGTAACGCTGTGGGTCCTAGAATCGTCCACAAATCGGGGCGGCTCACCGCCCAGAAAAAGGGGTGCGCACTTATATGTGGACGTGGTGGAAGACCCGGCAGACTATGGACCGGGTCAGGGAACGAATGCTGGCTGCGCGGGACCGCGCCGAGGGAGCGATCGCGCACGAATGGCAGCTGGAGACGGGCGCGGCCGGCGCCACCGTGGAGCCGGTGCTTACGTGGTGCCGGGATGTGCTGTCGGGAACGCGACGGCCATTCGGCATTGATAACTTTGACCTGGCGTTGGCGTATTCGCACGCCAATGGTGTGACGAGCGAGTTGTTCAGACTGCGGCCGACAGACCTCTACGACGATGCAACGGCCAAGCGGCTGGCGGCGTTCCTGGCCCCGGCAGAGAGTGGGGAGGGGAGGCTGGCGGCGGCGGTGTTTCCGTGGGGTGAGGCGGCGCACCGGGCATTGCCCAGTCCCTGAACGGCGGGCTTAAGGTGCCGTTTCCTGCTTGCCTTCGCACTCGTGGACGTGCTTCTGACCGTCCTCGACTTCAATAAGATCGCGACAACCGAGGCAGAGGAAGAAGCGCCGGTTCTTTCCGTCCTCTCCCGTCGCCTGGCGGATGAGTTGAACCTCGTCCGCCGGGATCGGAATCCCCCTCTTGTCGATAGTGATTCGCATACGGGGCTGTCCTCTTCCCTCGATAACGACAGCATCCATTCTAGTAGCACCCCCAAAAGCTGGGCTGGAGTCTCCATCGCCTTAGAATATTGTCCTAATCGAAATTATACGCTCGTTGTCAATGAATAATCGCTGCAGTGTTAGAGAGAGGGTCGCTAACGGCCTGTGGAGCCGTGTCCGCCGGCGCCCCGGACGGATTCGGATAGCTCTTCGGTTTCGACAAGATTGACTTCGGCAATTCGCGAGATGACGAGCTGAGCGATTCTATCTCCATCGTGGACCACGTGGGGTTCACGATAAGGGAGCGTGTACATCGTCACGAGAAGCTCGCCGCGGTAGTCGGCGTCGATGGTGCCGTAGGTGACCATGACGCCATTGAAGGAGAGGCCGGAGCGGGGGCGGATCTGGACGTCGTAGCCAGACGGAGTCTCAACGGCTAGGCCGGTTGGCACGCGGACGGGCTCCTGGCCCACCATGAGCGATTCGGCGTTGAGACAGGCGAAGAGGTCGTAGCCGGTGGCGTCGGGGGTGGCGCGATAGGGCAGTTTGGCGCCGGGCTGGAGGCGCTTGACGCGGATGGTGTCCACTAGGGGATGTACAGCCCGCTATCGCGGGCCTTGCCGCGCTCGATCTTCTCCGGGCCCTCTTCGGCCGGGGCCTGCGTGGCCGCTTTGACGACCTGCGCGACGAGGGCGGACTCGTGCATCTGGCCGGGGATGGCGATCTTATCGTTGATAACGGTGAGGGGGACGGCCTCGACCTTGTACTTGTCGGCGAGTTCGGGGAATTCATTGACCTCAATGACTTCGGCGTGGACTTTCTCGGTGGCCATGCCGAGCATGAAGGCGGCTCGCGCCATGCCGGGACAATAAGGGCAAGTGGGGGTGACGAAGACCTTGACGGAAACCTCGTTCTGCAGCTCCGACAGCGCCTTGATGGAGTCTTCCGAGATCAGCACCTCCCACCGGGAAATGTCGACGATGGACTCGATGAAGGCCGGAAACTCGGTGCCGCCGGGGATGCCGTAATACTTGAAGTAGCCGGGTGAAGGGCCGCGCAGTACGATGGCCGGCACGCGCTCCACGCCGAAGGTGGCCTTCTGCTCCGGGTTGTCCTCGAAGTAGTGGATGCGCAGGCTGATGAGGTCGCTGAGGCCGGCGATCTCCTGCAGCATCTGTTGAGTCTGCTTGCAGAACGCGCAGGGCTTAACGCCGGGCGCCTCGAGCTTGACTTCGCGCTGGGTGAAGAGGTCGATCTTCACGGGCGCGGCGAGTTCCTGCGCGAACTTCGCCTGGATGGCCTGTTGATCTGCTAAGGGAATCATTTAGTGTCCTGGGGCGGGTCGACCTGGCCCTTGGTCTTCTCCCACACGATAACAAGCCTTTGCAGCACGGTGAAGCCCGCGATTGCGGTGAGGGCATACAGTACCCATTTCAGAATATTCTCATCGACGATGTCTTGCACAACGAGGGCCCCGCCGAGAAGGATGACGCGCTCGGTGCGGGTGAAGACGCCCTCACGCATCTTGACGCCGATGACCTCGGCGCGGGCGCGCAGGTAGCTGACCATGAATGAGGCGACCACAGCGGCAAAGCAAGCGAGGCTTTCGGCGCGGGCGTTGTTGTCGGTGAAGTACCAGAGGAGACCGAAGAGAACGGCCGCTTCGGACAGACGATCGAGGGAGGCGTCGAAGACGGAGCCGAAGGGGGTGGCGCGGCCGGTGGCGCGCGCGAGGGAGCCGTCGAGGAAGTCGAGGGCGCTGAAGAAGAGCATGGCGACGCCGGCGAGAAGGAACTCGCCGTGGGCGGCGAGGACGGCGGCGCCGACGTTACCGGCGAAGCCGAAGACGGTGAGCATGTTGGGGGTGATGCCGATGCGGGAGAGGGCGCCCACGGCGGGGTCGACGAGCCACTTTGGGGCGGAGCGGGGGGTTAGCGCGGGCATCGTGCTCCACTTAGCTGTGTCCCGGAGGTCGTCCGTCCCACCCACCTGCCCGGAAGGCTGGTGGGGGACATCCCCACACCCCCGGCAGGGGACTTCGTCCCTGCACCCCGTGATGTTCGGGCCGAGCCGCTCACGCGCCGTTTCCGTTACGGCGTTTGGCGGCTGTCTCTTCGTAGAAGGCGAGGACTTTTGAGGAGACTTCTTCCCATGTCCAGGCGCGGGCGTGGGCGGCGCCGGCTTTGCCCATGGCTTCGCGCATGCCTGCGTCCGAGAGAAGGCGTTTGAGGGCTTCGGCGAGGGCGGAGGCATCACGTGGCGGGACGAGGAGGCCCTGCTCACCGTCCTTGACGACGGCGGCGAACCCGGGAATGCGGGAGGCGACAAGGGGGACGCCGGCGGCCATGGCTTCGAGGAGGATGAGGCCGAGGCTTTCGTGTCCGGTGTTGGGCGCGCAGAAGACGTCGCCGCTGCGGTAATAGCGTGGGAGGTCGTCGTAGGAGACGAAGTCGGTGAAAACGACGTCTTCGAGGCGGTTCTCTTCGATGAAGCGGAGGGCGCCGGGGCGCATGCCGCCATCGGGGCCGACGATGATGAGGCGGGTCCCTGGCATCTCCTTCTTGACGATGGCGTAGGCTTCAAGCAGGTAAGGGAGGCCCTTGCGCTGCTCCTGCCGGCCGACGAAGACGATGTTGCGCTTGCTGTCCATCAGTTCGGGGATGGGCGGCGTTTCCTGGGCGAAGTGGGCGTAGTCGATGCCGGAGCCGATGACGCGGAACTCGTCCTCGAAGTACTTGCCGACGAGGTCGAGGGCGGCCTGGGAGTGGGCGATCTTGCCGTGGATGTTGTGCCACCAGGGCTGGATGATCGCCTTGGTGTAGGCGTAGATGCGGCTGCCGGTATCGCGGGCGGCGTGGAAGGTGGCGATGTTGGTGGCGGTGGAGTAACGCACGAACTGGAAGGGGAGCAGCGGTTGGAAGGGCTCGTGCATGTGCACGACGTCGAAGGCCTCCCGTGCAAGCAGCTTCTTAACGCGCGAGGAGAGATTGTAGGAGAGCGAGACGTTGGCGACCGAGCCGCTGGCGGGGAGGCCGATGGAGGCGTGGCCGATGACGTGGAGGTAGGCTGGCTCGTCGTTTGTACGCTTCGAGGCGGGGGCGACGACCATGACGTCGTGGCCGTGGCGCATGAAGTGCTGTGAGAGGTTGATGACATGGCGGTTGACGCCGCCGGGCACGGCCCAGTCGTATGGGGAGACGAGGGCGATTCTCATCGTACCTGTACGATCCGGCGCACGAAGCTGCGGGCGGTGGGGCCCCAGCCCATGCGGCGGGGAGTCGTAGTGAAGCCGCGCCATGTCTGGGCTAGCAGGCGGCGCGGCCCGATCTGCCGCAGCGACGGGATGCGACCGTGGCGAGCGGTGGTCTTGCGCGTGATGATGGCTTCTTTCAGTTCGCTCGCCCCGCGGCCCGAGAACTCTGTGTAAGCCGCGCCGACGAAATCCAGGAAGTGCGCATCGCTGCCCCCGACCTCGGCGAGCTTCCAGTGGTCTTTGTTGGCGGCGAGTGCCTTGCGGCGTCGCAGTCCAGAGCCCGGCGAGCAGTTGGCCGCCTCGATGCCGTGCAGGCCCTCCGCTGCCGCGCGGCGCAAGTCGGGGACGCCGAGGCTGCGCGTGAAGGGGTTCAGCGGGTGCGGCGCGACGCAGACGCCGCCCCGCTTGTTTACGGCCTCTAGGGCTTCCTCGAGGCGGCACAGCGTTGGCAGCGGCTCTTCGACGAAGAGCGCGAGGAGATGGCCCTCGATCGTGGTTATCTCGACGCCGGGGATGAAATCGAAGCGGTAGTTTCCCTTCGCCCAGGCTTCCCGCGCGATGAGCGCCCCGCGCACATCATCGTGGTCGGTCACGGCGATGACGTCGAGGTCAGTGTGTAATTCGACGTGGTCCAGCAGCTCGCGCGCGTTGGCCATGCCATCGCTGAAGCGTGTGTGGAGGTGTAGGTCGGCCTTACCCATGGCCGGCGCCCTCCTGGGATCCACCGCTAGGGCGAAGCACCCCGGCGATCGTGCGTGGTTCTTCCCATGAGATCCGAATCCGCAATCGAATGCCTTTCGGCAGGGGTGCCGCAACTGTCCTCACACGCCCACTTCCTCCGGCTTGCGGGTGGGTTGCGGGGAGGCGGCATCGCCGTCCCAGATGCGCTCGAAGACGCCCCAGGATTCGGGCTCGCGGCGGAGGAAGGCCTCCATGCGTTCGATGAAGGCGAGCGTGGCCGTCTTCACGTCGGTTTGGAGGTCGCCGGTGCGTTCGACTTCGATCGGTTCCTCGGCCCAGGCTTCGATGGTGTAGCGGCCACGGCGGACGGAGAAGGAGGGGACGATGGCGGCCCCCGTGCGCAGGGCGACTTCAATGGGTCCGGTGGGCAGCCAGGTCTCTTCCCCGAAGAAGGGCAGGCGCATGCGTGGCCCGGATATGTCGCGGTCGCCCATGAGCGCCACGGTACCACCGTCCCGCAGGATGCGCACGATGCGCTTGGCGGAGGAAACACCAACGGGCATGAACTCGACGCCGTGGGCCGAGCGAATCTTGTTCAGCATTCGTCGGAGCGGGGCGGGTTCGACCGGTTCAGTGACGGCGAAGCACGGGATTCCGAGCGGGATGAGAGCCTGCCCTGCGATCTCCGCGTTGCCCACGTGGGCGCTGAGCATGACGACGCCGCGGCCCTCGTTCAGGTTGGATCGGATGTGCTCCTCGATGCCGTAGTAGATGAGGCGGTTGTGGAAGAAGTCATCGAGGTCCATGCGTTCCATCTGCGCTAGGTCGGCGTAGTAATAGGCGACGTTACGGAAGACGGCCTTTGCGGCCTTGCGCACGCGGCGCCTGGGTGCGTCCGGCATGAGGTGGCGCAGGTTGTCCCAGACGTTGGCGCGAATGCCGGGTGCGAGCGAGTAGCCGACGCGGGCGACGACTTCGGCTATCCAGTAGAGGATGGGTCGGGGCAGGCGCCCGAGGACGTTGAATACGAACCAGAAGATGAGGTATCTGAGCACGCTCTTCCCTCTCTTCGGGAAGTATACGCGCTTGGCGTTGTGTGCCACGCTTCGGTATTTGGTGCAACCCACCCGCCGTCGCTCAACGGATTGCCTGCAGCGGAACGGATTCTGCCACGCCTCTGTTTATCCGATTTTCATCCATGACAGGGCAGAACAGGGCCCCGATGCCGGAGCCCTGTCTCATGTCGCTCGTGTCCTGTCTCAACGCGTCGCGCTTGTCACTTCTGCGTCTTCGTAGTATTCGGCGCCGAGGTGGGTGATCTGGTCTTCGCCCATCAGCCATCGGAGGGTGTTCTTGAGCTTCGTCTGCTGGATGAAGAGGTCGTGCTCGGGGTAGAGGCCGGGGGCGTGCTGCGGGCTCTTGAAGTAGAACGATAGCCACTCCTGGATGCCTTTCCTCCCGGCGCGCTGAGCGAGGTCCATGAAGAGGGCGAGGTCGAGGACCAGCGGGGCGGCGAGGATGGAGTCGCGGCAGAGGAAGTCGATCTTGATCTGCATGTCGTAGCCCATCCAGCCGAAGATGTCGATGTTGTCCCAGCCCTCCTTGTTGTCGCGGCGGGGCGGGTAGTAGTTGATGCGGACCTTGTGGAAGATGTCGCCGTACAGTTCGGGGTAGAGGTCCGGCTGGAGGACGTACTCGAGTACGCCGAGCTTCGATTCTTCTTTTGTCTTGAAGGACTCGGGGTCGTCGAGGACTTCGCCGTCGCGGTTGCCGAGGATGTTGGTGGAGTACCAGCCGGCGACGCCGAGCATGCGGGCCTTGAGCATGGGGGCGATGACGGTCTTGATGAGGGTCTGGCCGGTCTTGAAGTCCTTGCCGCAGATGGGGACGCCCTTCTCCTCGGCGAGAGTGAGGAGGGCGGGGGTGTCGGCGGTGAGGTTGGGGGCGCCGTTGGCGAAGGGAACGCCTTCCATGAGCGCGGCGTAGGCGTAAATCATCGAGGGGGCGATGCTCTGGTCGTTGTTCTGCATGGCGGCCTCGAGGTTCTCGACGTTGGCGTGGGTCTCGCCCGGCTCCATGAAGATCTCGGTGGAGGCGCACCAGACCATGACGAGGCGGTCGCAGCCGTGCTGGGCCTTGAAGTCGCGGATGTCCTGGCGGAGGGCCTCGGCGGCCTCCATCTTGGTGCCGGTCTGCTTGACGTTGGTGCCGTGCAGGCGCTTGACGTAATAGTCATCGAAGACGGCGGGCATCGGCTTGATGGAGCGCAGGAAGTCGGCGATGGGCTCGACGTGGTCGTGACGGTTGAGCACGCCGCACTTGATGGCGGCCTCGTAGCCGTCGTCGGGGATGGGGTCCCAGGCGCCGAAGACGAGCTGGTCAAGTTCGGCGAGGGGGACGAAGTCCTTGATAAGGGGGGAGCGCGCTTCCGTGCGCTTGCCGAGGCGGATGGTGCCCATCTGGGTGAGCGAGCCGACGGGCTTGGCGGTGCCGCGGCGGGCGTGCTCGACGCCCGCGATGAAAGTCGAGGCGACAGCGCCGAGGCCGACGAGGAGGATGCCGAGCCTGCCCTGGGCGGGGGCGATTTGGTGCGAGTCCGCGGCGACGAAGTCTTTTGCTTCCAAGACGATTCCTTTCTGGCGTGCGAGCGACATCAGCGGGGTGTGCCATTGCGAGGGGATTCGCCCGGTGTGCGCCCAATGCTCGATGGTGCTCTGGCGCTTGCCGAGGAGGCCGGCCAGGGCGGACTGGCCGCCGAAGCGCTTGATGACGCGTTCGGCAGGGGTGAGTTCAGTGGCTTCGGTGACCATAAATCCATAATAACGAAATTTTCGTTATTGGGCCAGCTTGAAGGAGGCCGGTGCGCGCGAAGTCTCGTTTCGGACGTCTCTGGTGTTGCCGTCAACGGCCGGGAACAGATAGACGTTGACCCTGTAACACCGGCGTTGCTATACTCACGGCGATTTCCGGGAACCCACCCTCACCAGCGCCACACACCACTAAGGAGCCCCGCAATGTCAGATGACAACGGCGAAACCATGGAAGAGCAGAAGAAGGGCGGCGGCAAGAAGAAGTTCTTCCTCATCGCAATCCTCGGCGCGATTGTCGCGGCACTGTTCTTCTGGCGACGCCGCGCCGGTGATGAGGATGATGACGACGACGACGACGACGACCTGTAGACTGCGGCCACTGATCCTCTACACCGCCGCACCGCACCCTGAAGGCAGCGCCTGATGGAACTCGTCTGGCTCGGCCATGCCTGCTTCCGCATCCGCGCCCGTGAGGCGACGGTCGTCATCGACCCCTGTCCTCCGTCGTCGGGCTACACGATCGGCAAGCCGACGGCTGACATCGTCGTCGTGACCCACGACCACGATAACCACAACTACGTGAAGGCCGTCGCCGGCAAGCCTACGCTGATCGACAGCCCGGGCGAGTACGAGATCCACGGCGCCTTTGTCACGACGGTACGCACGTACCACGATGGTGAGAAGGGCGAGGAGCGCGGCAAGAACCTCTCTGTGGTCCTCGAGATGGAGGGTATCAAGGTGGTGCACCTGGGGGACATCGGCCACGCGCCGACCGCCGATCAGGCGGAGGAGCTGGGCGGCCCGGACGTGCTGATGATCCCGATCGGCGGCAATACAACGATCGACGGGGCGAAGGCAGCTGAGATCGTGGCTCTCCTGGAAGCGCGCTACGTGATCCCGATGCACTATCAGACGCCTGCCGCGAAGGACACGCTGGACCCGCCGGACCGCTTTCTCAAGGAGATGCAGGTCACCAACGTGGAGCCGCAGGCGAAGCTTTCGCTGAACGCGAACCAGGTGCCGCCTGACCCACAGCTGGTGCTGCTGGACTACCGCGGCTAGCGGTCACGGGCGGCAGCCGCTCCCGTCTGCCCTTGTGTCCCGCACCTGGGACCGTACCACCCTTCCGCGTCTACGGACCGTGAGTGCTGTGCTTCAGCTTCGCCCGCGAACCACGAAGTAGGAGGCGCTGACGAAGCCGCCGGCCAGGAAGGCGCCGACTGCGATTAACATCACGGCAGTCATGCCGAGGCCATCGTCTCCGCTGTTCTCGACCGGTATGGGGGTGGCGGGGGGTGGGGTGGCGATATCGGCGGGGAGGACGATGGGGCGGCCCTCTATGTGGGCTGTGAGCGCCTCTGCGAGGACGCGGTGGCCGTCGTTGTTGGGGTGGATGCCGTCGCCGGCGACCCAGAACTGGCCACGACCCTCAAACAGGTCATGGATGCCCACGAGGCGTGTCTCTAGCTCATCCTGCGAGGCGACGGCGGTGATGACCCCGTTGACGAGCTGGACGCCGATGCCGGCGACGACCTCCAGCGACTCCCCGGTGCCTGCGTAGGGGTTGTATACGTCGAGGACGTAGACCTCGGCGCGGGGAGCGGCTTCGCGCAGCGACGTCAGTACGGTGGTGAGGTTCGATTGCATATCGCCCAGGACGCCGTTGATGGTGGTGCGGCAGATGGCGCCGCCCGGGTCCTCGAAGCATGGGGAGTCGGGCTCGGCGAGAGAGAGTAGATCGTTGCCGCCAATATCGATGCTGATGATCTCGATGGAGTCGTCCTCGGGTGACTCGCGACGGGTCTCTATTTCGGCGAGCGCCTGTTCCAGCTGGCCCTCTTCTTCCAGCAGGTCGCCGCTGGTGGCGCCAGGCTCGCTGATGTTTATCAGGTCGAGGCCAGAGTCAGCGAAGCGATCGTTGAGTAGAAGGGCTTCGTGGGTCAGGGGCACGTAGCCTTCGGCAGCGGGGTTCTGGGCGCCGACGCCGAAGGCCAGGGAGTCGCCAAGCGCCAGGTAAGCGGGCGCATCCGCAGCCTGGGCGGCGTGGGCTGAGCCGAGGGATGCCGGCACGAGGAGCAGGGGCGCGGCCAAGCGCGGCAGGAGGCGGAACGTCATCCGCGGCTAATTCTAGTAGAGGTAGCCGAGGGGGTCTACGGGAATGCCGCCGATCCACAGCTCGAAGTGCAGGTGGGGACCCGTGGAGTAGCCGGTGCTGCCGAGCGCGCCTACGGAGTCGCCCTGGTTAACCCATTGGCCCTGAGCCACCCAGATTTCGCTGAGGTGAGCGTAGAGCGTGCGGGTGCCGTCGCCGTGATCGATGATGACATGGTATCCGAGGCCCCAATCGTCCCACGTGGCAAGGACGACGGTGCCACTGGCGGCGGCGCCGATCGGTGCGCCATAAGCGCCGAAGCCATCGATGTCGATGCCCTTGTGGTAGCTGGCGCCGCGCGGCTCGCCGAAATAGGTGGAGATGGGACCATAGAAAGGCCAGATGTAGCCGCTGGAGGGTACGACCACGCCCGAGGCCGGCGGTGGCTGCGAGCCGCTGTCGTCAACGCCGCCGCCACTGCCACCACCGCTTGCCGGCAACGGGCCGGGGTCGGGTTCAGGTGCCGCTGTCGGTGCGGGCGCCGGGGTCGCGGGTGGTACTGCGTTGGGGATGACCAAGACCATGCCGTCGATGAGGGCGTCGGGGGACTGCACGCCGTTAGGGCCGTAGCCGATGATGTCGTCCACAGTAACGCCGTAGTAGGAGGCGATGCCATTTAGGGTGTCGCCCAGGGCGACGTTGTAGACGATGCCGTTGATGGAGGGAATGAGCAAGGTGGCGCCGACGTAAAGGAGGTCGGGATCTGCGCTGACCTCGGGGTTGTTCCAGAGGAGGGTGGACTCGGAGATGCCGAAGTTTGCGGCGATGGTGGCCATGGAATCGCCGGGCTGGATGGTGTAGGTGAAGTAGGCCGCGCGCGGAGCGTCGGCAGCGGCGACGGCAGCCTCCGTGGGTGCATCGGTCTCTGGCGCCGGGGAAGCGGTAGTAGCCGCCACTTCTGCTTCGTGGCGGGCGAACAGGGACGGCACTGTGGAGATGAGAGTTGAAGGCTTAAGGTAACCGGCTCTTGCTTCCGCCACGGGGCCTGCCTGGCTGAGTGAGGAAGAAGGGGTGATTGAGCCGACACGGGATCCGAAAGTTACCACCACGGCCGCGAAGGCCATTGCGATAAGGATGCCGTGCAGAGTGAAGTGCCTGTATTCGGTTAGAGACTGCCCCGCTGCTTTCAGGCGAGACGACCGTCTTTCACGTCCCGGCCGCGGTAGGTCGTGCCGGTGTGGGGTTGGCGGCTCTCGTATGATGACCTCCTATTATGGGGCCCGGTTGGGGTGCGTAAGACGCGGGTGGGCCCGTCCTAGTCCGGTGCTTTGTAGCTACGGTCTGCAGCTATTTCGGGGCATTATACCCCGCTTGTCCATAGTTTCACAAATTAACAAGTTATGAGAACCTCCGCACGGAAGCATCTAATCCGCATCTAAACTTGGTAATTCAAGAGTAAAGACGCGGAAACCGGGGCGTGCCGTAGCACGAGATTTAGCGTGAGATATCCACAACTAAGAGCGCGAAGTGCTGTCTAGATCGCTTCTTTGAGTGTCGCCAGGAACTCGGCGTTGGTCTTGGTACGGGAGAGGCGGTCGAGGATAGCCTCGGTGGCTTCGCTGGGGTTCTGGTTGTTCTGGCCGAGGAGCGAAGTCATGCGGCGCAGGAGGACGACGCGCTGGTAGGTTGATTCGTCGAGGAGCAGGTCGTCGCGGCGGGTACCGCTCTTGGGGATGTCGATGGAAGGGAAGACACGCTTCTCGGCGAGGCGGCGGTCCAGCCAGAGTTCCCAGTTACCGGTGCCCTTGAACTCCTCAAAGATGACCTCATCCATGCGGCTGCCGGTGTCGATCAGGCAGGTGGCCATGATCGTGAGGCTGCCGCCGTCTTCGACGTTGCGAGCAGCGCCGAAGAGCCGCTTGGCCGGGTGCAGCGCTACGGGGTCGATGCCACCGGATAGAGTGCGGCCGCTGGGCGGGAGGGCCAGGTTATAGGCGCGGGTCAGCCGCGTGATGCCGTCGAGGAGCACCATGACGTGGCGACCACCCTCCACGAGGCGCTTGGCGCGCTCCATGGCAAGCTCTGCTACCCGTGTCTGCTCTTCAACGGGATCGTCGAAGGTGGCGGCAACCACTTCGGCGTCGACCACGGAGCGCCGCCAGTCGGTGACTTCCTCCGGGCGCTCACCAATGAGCACGACGATGATATAGATGTCTTCGTAAGCCTTGGCTGTCGCTGTGGCGATAGTCTTGAGAAGGAGTGTCTTGCCGGCCTTCGGAGGCGAGACGACGAGCCCGCGCTGGCCACGGCCGACTGGAGCCACTAGGTCGATGACGCGGGTCGAGAGGTTAGTGATGCCTTGCTCCAAGAGGATCTGTTCCTCCGGGAAGATGGGAGTCAGTTGCTCGAAGTAGGGGCGGCGCTTGGCCGTCTCCGGGTCGAGGCCGTTGATGGCATCGACGCGCAGCAGACCGTAGTACTTCTCGGAGTCTTTCGGCTGGCGGGCGGCACCCATGACGTAGTCTCCGCTGCGCAAGGCGAAGCGCCGGACCTGCGTCTGCGACACGTAGATGTCGCTCATGCTGGGGTTGAGGCCGCTGGTGCGCAGGAAGCCGAAGCCATCGGAGGCCATTTCGAGTATGCCGCCGGCGAAGTAGTTACCCTCGCGCTCGGCCTTGGCCTGCATGATTTTGAAGATAAGGTCCTGCTTGCGCAGGGCGGCGGGGCTGGCGACGCCGAGCGCTTTGGCGACGTCTACAAGGTCGTCTTTGTTTTTGGTCTCTAATTCAGTGAGGTTCAATGCAACTCCATATACGAAGGGATAGGGTGTGCGTTAACGGAAATACTGCATGCTTATCTGGTAAGCGTATGGGGAAGAGAAGTCTTCTCGCGGGGTCCGCCCGCAGGCGGTACTTAAAAGATACGCTAATATCCTAAGACGCGCAATACCTGTCGAGCGTTGCGATGAGCCGCCGGTAACAGACGATCGTGCCGCGCCGTCTATGGTCTCAGGCAGGTATATATATTGTTCAGAGTACTCAACTTCGCAGCGAGGACGCCCTCCGGCGTCCCCGTTTCGGATCCGTTTGCCGAGGTTCGCGTCCTCAAGATGTGGACGCGCGTCGGCGTGTACACGATCATCATCCTGTTCGGCGCAGTGGACTACTACCTGATTGGACTGGACTTCTGGCAGACGATGTACGTGCGCTTCGCCAGCCTGGCGGTGGCGACCGGCGCGATCGAGATCATCTTCCGGCAGAGCCTGAAGCTGCGGAAGCGGAGCGCGTACCCCGCGCGGGTGCTCGTGGATTCCGGTGCGGCCGCTACGGTGTCCACGGCGGGGGATGTCTTAGCCGAGACGCTGACGGGCCTGCTTAACGTGCGGGCGATTGCCGTAACCTTGGGCAGGCCGGCGGAAGCGACTTACCTGACGCTGCGCGGCTGGCCAGAAGGAGTCAAACAGCCGTTGATCGAATGTCTGAATGCTCAGGCCCTCGTTTGCTATGAATCACAGGAAGCGGTGGTGCTTCCGGCCACGACCGGCATGATAGAGGAAGGCATCTGCGAGAGCCGCGAGGTCGTCGCATTGGTTCCGATCGTGGCGTTCGACCAGACACTGGGAGTCGTGATAGCAGCGGGAGATGAGCATCAACAGGACCTGCGGGACGCGGAGTTGCTGCGCGGCGTGGGCAACGCGTTCGGTGTGGCGCTTGACAGCCTGCGCCAGCGCGAAGAGATCCAGGCCAAAGAAGAGCGCCTGCGGGCGGTAGTGACGGCGGCCCCGGTGGCGATCTTTCTGCTGGACGCGTCGGGAGTGTTCACACTGCTGGAGGGAAGGGCGCTGGAACGGTTGAGCATTCAGCCGGGTGAGATCGTTGGACGATCAGTCTACGAGGTGATGCCGCAGTCAGCCAACGTGGAAGAGCCGTTCACTCGGGCGCTGGAAGGCGAGACTGTGCGCACGGTGGTGGAGCTCGGCGAGACGAGCCTGGAGGTTGAACTGGGCCCGCTGCGGGACGCGGACGGCCGTGTGACGACGGTAATCGGCGTGGCGACGGATGTCACGGAACGCAAGCGCGCCGAGGACATGATCCGGCATCTGGCGTTCCATGACTCGCTTACGGGGCTGGCGAACCGCGAGCTGTTTGAGCGTACGCTGACGGAGGCGCTGGCCGAAGCAAAGGAGCATGGTCACCCGTTAGCGGTGCTCTTCGTGGACCTGGATGGCTTCAAGCAGGTGAACGACACGTATGGCCACTCGGAAGGCGACGCGCTCTTGAAGGCGGTGGCCCGGAGGTTGAATGAACTGATCCGTGAGGGCGACTTTGTGGCGCGGATCGGCGGCGACGAGTTCCTGGTGTTGCTGCCGGCTATGAAGGACCAGGCGGAGGCGGTGGCGGTGTCGGACCGGCTCCTGGTCGGCCTGAACGCCGACTGGCAGGCAAACGGCCGTACTTTCCGGCTGGGCGCGAGTATCGGTGTCGCGCTGTACCCGCAGGACGGTGAGGACGGCAGCGAGCTGATGCGTAGCGCGGACAAGGCGATGTACGCGGCGAAGAGCCGCGGCAAGGGCTGCTACGCGACGGCAGCGCACTAAAGCCTCCCGGGCTGCGGGTGCTTGGAACACTACAGCGCCATCGGGTAGTCGGGTAGCGCGCTGATTGATCATTCGGCCGTCAGGCAAGACGGATGGAGACGGGTAGTCGACTTGGGTCAACGGATTCGGCCAGCTCTCAGCTTGTCACGGCCGGAACACGGACAGCGCCACCATCGCCGGCACCATAAGCGCGGCGATGCCGCCGAAGACTAGGGGGACGCTATCCGCCATCGCCTCTTCCAGCTCCTGGGTGACCGTGCCGCGGCGTTCCGCCAGGAGCGCTGCGATGCGCGCCCGCCGCAGGCCCATTCCGACAAGCGGCAGGCAGACGAGAAGCGTGATTACGTACATGGCTTCGACGGCGAGGAGCCAGGGCGTTGTCACGAAGTTGTAGTCCAGTTGACCCCAGAGGAAGAGGCCAGTGGCCACGACGGCGATCGCTCCGGGAATGAAGAGAATTCCTTCGTAATGCGTCGCCTCTCCGAATGCGTCGACCTTGGTGGAGACGTCGTCGGAGCGCCAGCCGCGGACGATGGTGAGCTGGACGGCGGTGAGGCCGGAGGTGTACCAGATGGCGGCAAGGATGTGCAGGAAGACGAACGCTTCGTCGGTGGTTGACACGGGATGCGCTGCCCTAGGAGCCCGTCGTCGCGGCGCGTGAGCGAGAGGCCGGTGTGGGCGCGCCATGGCGCGTTCGCGGTTCGGGCGCGGCGGCGCGCTCCTTGCCTTCGAGAGAGGCCTTGATGAAGCCGACGAAGAGCGGGTGCGGGTTCTGCGGCCGTGAGCGCAGTTCGGGATGGAACTGGGTGCCGACCATGAAGGGGTGATCGCGGATCTCGACGATTTCCACGAGGACACCGTCCGGGGATGTGCCGCTGGCGATAAGGCCCGCACGGTCGAACTCGTCGCGGTATTCGTTGTTGAATTCGTATCGATGGCGGTGACGCTCGGACACTTCATCGGTGGCGTAGGCTTCGGCGGCGCGCGTGCCGGGGACGAGGCGGCAGGGGTAGCTGCCCAGGCGCATGGTGCCGCCCTTATCGACGACGCGAAGCTGCTCATCGAGGAGGGTGATGACGGGGTAGGCGGTTTCCTGGTCAAGTTCAGTGGAGGTGCAGTCTTCTGTCTTGAAGTGCGACCGCGCGAACTCGACCGTCATCACCTGCAGGCCCAGGCAGAGCCCGAGGTACGGCACGTTGTTGAGGCGCGCGTAGCGGGCCGCTTCGACTTTGCCCTGGAAGCCACGCTCCCCGAAGCCGCCGGGGACGACGATGCCATCCATGCCTTTGAGTATTGATTCGGCGCCGGCTTTCGGCACGTCTTCGGAATGGATCCAGTTGATGTGGACGCTGGCTTCGTTGCTGACGCCGGCGTGGATCAGCGCTTCTTTCACGGAGAGATAAGCGTCAGGAAGTTCGACGTACTTGCCGACGACCGCGATTTCCAGCGAGTGCTTGGGGTTCTGCAGTTTGTCGACCCACTCGCGCCATTCGTCAAGGTCGTTGGACTTCTGGACCATGTTGAGCTCATCGACGACGAAGTCGCCGAGGCCGGCCTCTTCGAGCACGAGCGGTACCTGGTAGATGCTGGGCATGGTCAGGAGTGGGATCACGGCCTGCGGTTCGACGTCACAGAAGAGGGAGATCTTGTCGCGGATCTCGCGGGAGATGGGGATGTCGCTGCGGCAGGCGATGACGTCGGGCTGGATACCGAGGGATCGCAGCTCGCGGACGGAGTGCTGTGTCGGCTTGGTCTTTAGTTCGCCCGTGGTCGATATATAAGGAAGCAGGGTGACGTGGATGGCGAGGGTATCCTGGCGGCCCTCCTCCTTGCGCATCTGGCGGATGGCTTCGAGGAAGGGCTGGCCTTCGATGTCGCCGACCGTGCCGCCGACTTCGACGATGACAACTTCGGCGTTGGACTCGGCGGCGCAGGCGCGGATGCGCTTCTTGATCTCGTTGGTGACGTGAGGGATCGGCTGGATGGTGCCGCCCAGGTAGTCGCCGCGGCGCTCGTTCTGGATGACCGTCTGGTAGATCTGGCCGGTGGTGACGGAGGAGCCGCGGGTCAGGTCCTGGTCGAGGAAGCGCTCGTAGTGACCGAGGTCGAGGTCAGTTTCGGCGCCGTCGACGGTGACGAACACTTCGCCATGCTGGTAGGGCGACATGGTGCCGGGATCGACGTTGAGGTAGGGGTCGAGCTTCTGGATGGAGACAGAGAAGCCGCGAGACTTGAGGAGCCTACCAATGGCGGCGGTGGTGATGCCTTTCCCTACGGAACTAACCACCCCACCAGTCACAAATATGTACTTTGTCGCCATATACCCCCTTAACTGGGGGCTGTCTCCTTCGCCTCTAACTCCCAATGGAAGCACCGGGAGTTCATTGAGGGACGCCCACATTTGATGATACAGGAGGGGCGAACATCAGTGTCAAGAAATCGGCGGCGCATCCCACAAACTCCTTGCGATGGAACCGCAACACGAGTTAAGGCCCAACTCGGTAACTGCCGTGATGCCGGCCCGTCTTGTCTAAACAGAAGGTGAGGACTCCGGTGACCGCCAGCAGAGCCGCCCCCAATCCGGTATCGCTGAAGCGACAAGGAGCCTTCCCGGCGAGGCACATGCGCGGGAAGGTCGTTTTGCGTTGCGTTGTCGCTGGCGCCAGGAGGGCCGCTTGATTCGGAACGGGTTTGCACAGGTGGCGACGTTCTGGGCACTCGGGATGGTTTCGTTTGCCGTGTGCTCGGCCGCTGCGTTGATGTTGACGATGGGCGGAGGGGGTCAAGGCCCGATCATGGGTACGCAGCCGCAGCTGAGCGCGGAAGACCAAGCGAACAGGGGCGCGGTCACGTTGACGCCGCCGGTCGACGTCGATGACTCAGTTGACGGTGAGGACGAGCAGGCCGCGGCGCCCGAAGAGGCGGCTGGCGATCCGAGCGAAGAGCTGGACGAGGCTGCACCTGATGAGGGCTCGCCGCCGCTGGTGATGAGCCCGCCAGGAACTTCTTTGACAGTGCCGGAAGCTATTCGCCTGCCCGGAGTCGAGACGCCGAGGCCGAACGCGACGGCGTCCCCCGTTACGCCGCCACCGGGCGCGACGGCCACGCCAGCCGCGCCGCCGCCTGCGACGGGCACACCGCCAGCCTCATCGCCGCCGGCTCCGGTGCCCGCGCACGCTCCGGTAATCGGTGTCATTGCTGGGATCCCGACGGTCTCCCCGACGCCTTCGCCGACGATCGCGCCGACGATCGCGCCGACGCCCTTGCCGACACCGACGCCGGCGCCTTCAGTCGCGCCGAAACCGAAACCCGGAAAGAAGGCAGGGCCTGACTCGCCGAAGTTGCCGGGCGAACCGGGGATACCCGAGCTGCCGCCGGCAAAGCCCAACCACTAGGCGGCTTCCTCCTCCGCGCCAGTCGTATACTGTGGGCATTGCAACTGGTCTGGAGGCCCAAATTTGTCCGTTACCCCACAAATTAGCGAACTCAGCAATGGCCTGCGCGTCGTCACGTCGAAGGTGCCATTGGCGCAGGGAGTCAGCGTGAACCTTTTCGTCGGGGCGGGCGCCCGCGGCGAAAACGACAACCAGAAAGGCGTTGCACATTTCCTGGAGCACATGGTCTTCAAAGGTACGCCGAAGCGCCCCAGCAACATCGCGGTCGCCGAGGCGATCGAGGGCGCCGGCGGCGTCCTCAATGCCTATACCGCCAAGGAGATGACCTGCTACTGGAACCATGTTCCGTTTGATGAGATCGAGACTGCGATGGACGTGCTGGCCGACATGCTGCAGAACTCGCTGCTCGAAGCAGAGGAGATCGACCGCGAGCGCTCGGTGGTGCAGCAAGAGATCAAGCGCGCTCACGACCAGCCAGGCGCATACGTCGGGGAACTGTTGGGCCGCGCGATCTACGGCGAGCACGCCATGGGCTGGCCGACCGCCGGTACGGAGGAAACCGTCGGGGCGCTGCAGCGCCAGGACTTCGTCGACTGGATCGACGCCTGGTACGGCGCGCCGAACATCGTGCTGAGCGTGGCCGGCAACACTGAGCACGAGGACGTCGTGCGGCAGGCCGAGGCGCTACTCGGCGGCATCCGCGGCCACGCGCCGCCAGCGGTGGCGGCTGTCGATGACGGCGTGCTTCCAGCGACCCGGCTCGAGTATGATGAGCGCGACATCAACCAGTCGAACCTCGCGATCGGCATGCCGGCGATACAGCGGGACGATCCGGACCGTTACGCCTTGATGATCCTGAATGCCGTCCTCGGCCGCGGGATGAGTTCCCGTCTCTTTCGCGAGGTTCGCGAGCGTCGGGGCCTGGCCTACAGCGTCGGCTCTTCAGCGAGCCGTCACTCCGATACCGGGATGTTTGTCGTCTCCGCGGGCGTGTCACCGGAGAAGCTTTCGGAGGCGGTGACAGTCATCTTTGACGAACTCGAGAAGATGCGCGAAGAGGAAGTTGGGCCGGAGGAGATGAAGAAGGCGATCGACTACACGGTCGGCAGCTTCCGCCTTAGCCTAGAGTCTTCAATGGCGCTGGGACAGCGCGCCGGCGAAAGCCTGCTGGCGCTGGGCGAAATAGAGCCGGTGGAGTCCGTCGTTGAGCAGCTGCGGTCGGTGACGGCGGTCGACGTGAAGCGGGTGGCCCAGCGTGTAATCGCGCGGGAACGCGCGGCGCTCGCAGTAGTGGGGCCAAGCATTGATGAGTCGGCGCTGGCAGGGTTGCTCTCAGGTTAGAAGTCTTTAATCTCGCCACGAAACTGCAGCGTGGGGTACTTCCCGCTTATGGCAAACATCCTATAATGATGCGTGGCAAAGGCTGGCAAGGGCGCTATCCTTTCGCCAAGGCCCCGTGAGGTGGCAGACTCACGGGGCCGCTTCTTTCCCAGGATTGACTTCCCGGAGAAAGCAAGAGGCCCTTTCCGAAGAAAGGGCCCCATCGCCGCACCCCCGGAGATTGGCTCAGTATTTGCCGGACAGGGCGAAGACTATCAACCAAAACCAAAAGGAGGCAGCGACGAACGAATAGGCGATTCCGCGAATTGCCTTGTCCAAGCTAACCCTCCTTGGTTGCGAAGTATATATCGGAGGAGGCGGGCACGCACCCCGGGTCCGTTAAGACCGTCTCATCAGCCCCGCAACTGATGATTTCCGAGAACCGCACCTCCTCCTATCAATTCAACCATTTCTTAACCGTGTTATTACTTCGCACGACGACCGAAAGTTTTCCATTTTGAGCGGGCGATATACTTGGCCGCAGAAGGAGGCTCCCGTGCCCGACTACCAGAACATCCTCTTCGAGACAAAGAATCACCTGGCCTACGTAACCATCAACCGGCCGGAGCGCCGCAACGCCGTCGATCCCGCCACCAGTGTCGAGCTGAAGGACGCCTTCGAGGTGTTCAAGGCCGATGACAACCTCTGGGGCGCCGTCCTCACCGGCGCTGGAGACGATGCGTTTTGCGCCGGCGCCGACCTTGTCGCGATGGCGCAGGCGCTTTCGGGTGGCAGCGGCGACTCGGGGGCGCTGAGCGTGCCGTTCGGAGGCATCACGCGCGGCTACGAGTGCTGGAAGCCGATCATCGCTGCGATCCACGGCTACTGCCTGGCCGGTGGCCTGGAGATTGCGCTCTCCTGCGACATCCGCATCGCAGCCGACAACTCTCAGTTCGGGCTGCCTGAGCCGAAGCGGGCGATCATCCCCGGTGCCACCGGCACGCAGCGTATACCGCGCGCTGTACCGCGCGCCTTCGCGATGGAGCTTCTCCTGACCGGCGACCGCTACGACGCGGAGACTGCGCTGCGCTTCGGGCTGGTCTCGCGGGTGGTGCCGCGCTCAGAGCTAATGCCCACGGTCGAGAAGATTGCGGCAAGCATCCTGGAAAACGGGCCGCTGGCCGTGCGTGCGATCAAGGAGTCGGCCGTGCGCGGCATGGATATGACGTTCGAAGAGGGGCTGGCGCTGGAATCCCAGCTGGCGGGCAGGATCTTCCGCACCAAGGACGCGTTAGAAGGCCCCACCGCGTTCAGCCAGAAGCGCAAGCCCAACTACAAGGGAGAGTGACGTGAGCGAACCACGCGTGATCGAGAACCTGCGGCACGGTGCCCGCGTGCGCACGAGCGACGGCGAGGACATCGGCAAGCTGCACGCCATCATCGTTGACCCGCGCGACAACCGGGTGACGCACATCGCCGTCAGCGGCGGCCCCTTCTTTCCCGATCCCGGCTTCGGCAGCCCGACTATCGTCAGCGTAGACCTTGAGGACGTCCGCGATGCGGGGGAAGACCACGTCGACCTGCGGATCGACCAGGCCGCCTTCGAAGATCTGCCACTGTACTCCCACACGCACTTCGTCGAAATCCCTGACGAGGAGCGGACACCGGAGGACGCTCGAGGCCGCCCTGCGCTCTGGGAGACCGGCCTGGCGCTGGTCGCCTCGCTGTCGAGCCTGGCGACGGGGATTGCGGTGCCGGCGGAGCACTTTCGCAAGGCGAGCTATGAGCGGCACATCCTCAACGACGCGCCCGTCTGGCGCATCGAGCCGAATACGCACATCGGCTACGTGGAGCGCGTGCTTATCGACGAGGCGAGCGGGGAGATCGAGGCGCTGGTTGTCAAGCGTGGCGTTCTCTTCCACGAGGAGACGGTGCTTCCGGTGCGCTACGTGAAGGACATCTCGGACGGCGTGATCCGCGTGCAGATCTCGGACGCGGACCTGAAGTACCTGGACACGTTTAAGTAGCGGGCGCGTCTTCGAGGATCACGATGCGTGTGGCCCAAGCGCCAAGAGGGTCGCTGGTCTGGATGATGTCGCCGAGCCACACATCGACCAACTGCCCAGCGCGCAAGTCACCGCTAAGGGCACTGGCGACCTCGCCTCCCTCTTCCCTGAATACGACGATGTTCGCGGGAATAGTGATGTTTATGCGCGTGTACTGCGGGTCCTCCATGTAGATGACATCGTCATTGACCGAGATGATCGTTCCCGTGATAGATGGCGCCTCCGGAGAGGAGCCGGCGTCGTCTTCATCCGGCACCGCGAAGATGACGATGCGGAGCGCCGTGACCATCGGCGGTTCGGATGGCTGGATCATCGGCCCGAACCAGGCTTCCACCGCCTCTCCTTCCGCCAGATCGGCGATTGAGGCAGGCGTGAGCCCGTCGCCTTCACGGAAAAAAACGACGGAGTCGCCGACAACCGTCGCGTACGCCTCGTCGTACTGCGCGCCCGGGTTATCGTCGCGCAAGTAGATTCGGGAGCCATCTACAGAGACGACTTCGCCGGTGAGGTCAGGCTCGCCGAGATCGAGGTTTTCCAGGATAACGACGCGGGCGGCCTTTGCCTGAATGGGGTAGCTTTCGGCGACAGGGCCGGTGACCCACGCTTCGACTGCTTGACCGAAGGCAAGATCCAAGAACGAGGCATCCTGGAGTTCGCTGGCAACAGACCGGAAGGCATCGGTGTCTTCTTCGATGCGGAGGGAGGCGGCGTCGAATTCGGTTTCGGACGTAATACGGCCCTCGATGCGGATGGTGCCGATAATGTCTCCCTGGCCTTCGTTCAGCTCGGTGATTATGCCGCGGACGTGCGGGTCTCCCTCCACTTCCGCTTCCGAGTCGTCACCGCAGGCGGCGGCGAACGCAAGCACGGAGAGCAGGGCAGCGCTTACCGCAAAAAAAGTTTGTAAGCGGTTAAGTCTCATGAAACGCATCGCTATCGCCTCCGTCTCTCCATTAGGAGACGCTAACGGTGCAATAGAAGTTCCAATGTCAACACTACACTTCAACCTGGGATCGTTCGTCATGGCCAGCATCGTTGTGCTGGTGCTGAGCTACGGCCTGCTGCAGGCCGGCGCATTTGGCGAGCAGGCCAGCAGCATAGCCTACGCCCCCGGCCAGGCGCCCGCCGTCCTCGAGGCCACGGCTACGCCAGCGCCGCAGGTCCCGTAGGTTCCTTCACCAGCCCCGCATTCCAGTGACACTTGCCGCTTGCCTGGAATAGTACAAATGTTCTATTCTCCGTGCAGAACACACCAAGGAGGGGTGGAGGATGAAGAGGCAAGACAACCACGACGACGAAACCCGGGATCAGCTGGCGGAGGCCCTCGCCCAGATCGAATCGCTGCAGTTGGCTGCGGCCGACGCGGAGGCCCGCGCCGAAACGGCCCGCCAGCAGCTGGCGGAGGCGGTCGCCGCCGGCGAATCCGCGACGGCGGAGGCCGAGACGCTGCGTGACGAACTGGCCGGCGCCCAGGACCAAGTGCGGGAAGCGGCGGGACGTTATCGCGCCGCGCGGTTAGCCGCGAACCCCGACGTGCCGGAGGAGCTAATCCCGGAAGCAGAGTCCATTGAAGGCGTGGACGGCGCGTTTGAGGCAGCGATCAAGATCGTGGACCAGGTGCGTGAGCGCCTCGAAGGCGAAGGCACGGGAGAGCGTCATGTGGCGCGCATTCCCGCGGGCTCACCGCCGAGGCGTCCGCCGGACGTCAGTTCTCTGCCGGCGAGCGAGAAGATCCGCCTCGGACTGCAGCAACTTGACGAGCGGCCAACAAGATAACCACGTCCCGTTCTTGAGCGCGAGGCCCCCGGATGTGAAGTGCCGGGGGCCTCAGTCGTTGTGGTTTTCCGCCGCGGTGAGTGGTTTGGCGTTCATCAGCAGGAGAGGCCGAAGTATGCCTTGTGCAGCAGCACGTCCGAGGCTTGCCATCGACATTGACCCCCCGCGCGCGGAGGCCGGCGGGACGTCCTGACCGAAATCGGCCTTTGAGCGACAAGGGAGCAGCTTCCTGCCGATGCTGCGCTTGCACCCTTTACGTGAACTGGAAATCGTACGTCGTGTGTGCCACACTTACCGCGCGAAAAGCGATTCAAGGAGCTCCCGATGGACTTTCGTTTTACACCTGAAGAAGAAGCGTTCCGCAAAGAGGTCCAGGCCTTCCTCAAGGAAGAGCTGAAGTCCGGCTGGGACGAAAAATTCGATGCCGAATCGGAGTTGGGCGTCGAGGCGCAGGGCGAATTCGCGAAGGCGTTCAATAAAAAGCTTGCCGAGCGCGGCTGGCTGGCGCCCGCCTGGCCCAAACAGTACGGCGGCATGGAGGCCTCCGTCATGCAGCAGGTCGTTTACAACGAGGAGATGGCGTACAACGGCGCTCCGGTCGGGTTCAACATGGGAGTGGCGTGGGTGGGGCCTTCGCTCATGCTCTACGGCACGGAGGAGCAGAAGAGCGAGTTCATCCCGAAAATCACGAGCCTGGAGCACACCTGGTGCACGCTCTACTCCGAGCCTGCCGCGGGCTCCGACCTCGCTGCGATCGAGACGAAGGCGGTCCGCGACGGCGACGACTATGTCCTCAACGGTCAGAAGATCTGGACGACGGGCGCGCACCGCTCCAATTGGGGCTGGCTGGCGGCCCGCACTGACCCCGATGCGCCGAAGCACAAGGGCATCAGCATGTTCCTGGTGCCGATGGACGCCCCGGGAATCACCATTCGGCCGCTGATCAACATGGCCGGCAACCATGGCTTCAACGAGGTCTTCTTCGAGGACGTCCGCATCCCCGCCAGCTATCTCGTGGGGCAGGAGAATATGGGCTGGTACATGCTGGCGGTGGCCCTCGACTTCGAGCGCTCGTCGATCGCTGGCTCGGCCCGCATCCGGCGCGCGCTCAACGAGCTGGCCGATTTCGCCCGCGACAATCCCGAGTTCGTCGAGAACAAGCCCGAGATCCGCGGGCGCATGGCGGAGATCGGCATCGAGGTGGAGATCGGGGCGGCGCTTTCGTACCGGGTGGCCTCGATGCAGGCCGACGGCAAGGCGCCTAACTACGAGGCCACGATCGCCAAGCTGTACGCGACCGACCTGACGCAGCGTTTCGCTTCGACAGGCATCGAGCTGTTGGGCTTGTACGGACCGCTGCACCCGAAGAGCAAGCACGCGAAGCTGAAAGGCGCCATGGAGCGCGGTTACCAGCTCGCCGTCAGCGCGACGATCGCCGGCGGCACCAGTGAGGTGATGAAGACGATCGGGGCGATCCGGGGCCTGGGGCTGCCTCGGCCGTAGGGCGCTTGAAACGATACGCGTCCTCGCGACGTTGAATACAGTATGAACCTGCCACCACGGTTGCTCCTCCCCCTTCTCGCCGCGCTTGCCGTCACTGCGTTCGTCGCTTGTGGCGATGGCGACAGCGAGCTAGACGGCGGCGTGCTCGCCACGTTCGCGGTCGGCGATGAGTCATTCAAGGTCTGGGTGACTAATGAGCAGACAATCGAGCAGCTACTCGACCTTGAAACCGGGGAATCGGAAGCGACGATCCCCAACGGCTGGATCGACCGCGGCCCCGGCGCGGGGAACCACAACGAGCCGTGGAGCTGGCACCTGGACCCTGATGATATCCAGATGGCGGAAGTCACCATCGAGCTTTGCGACGGTACGCCTTCCTATCTGGAAGAAAACCTGACGGAAGTCATGGGTACGGCAGGCCGCTTCTGCCCCTGGTCCGCCGAGCTGACGGACCTGGAAGACCACCGCTAGCCGGGCCCTCAGAACCTAAAGCACTCCGCCACGCGGAAAATCGGCCTTGATACGTCACGTATATGGCCGTTCACTTACTCTGAGATGGTGACGCAACGCAAACTTGTCCCCATCGCCGATCCCGATCCACTTGGCCTCGGTTCCTGGGGCGGCGCGCTGAACGAGCGCATGCGCCGGCTGGAGATCCAGGAACGCGTGACGGCTTGGTTCGATATCGGGCTGTCCCTGCTTGCCGTTCTGCTTGTCGGGCTTCTCGTCGCCGAATTCACCATGGCCTTCGGCGACCCCTGGGACGGCTACATCCTGGCCGCGCAGACGGGCATCTGGATCACTTTTGTGGTCGCCTTCGCGATCGAGTTGTACCTGGCGCCCTCAGTCGTGGGCTATCTCCGCTCGCATTGGCTGGCCGTCCTCTCGCTCGCTATACCGGCGCTCCGTGTCTTTCGCGTGCTCAACGCGCTGCGTGTCCTGCGCGGTCTCCGCATAGTCCGCAGCTTCCAGCTCGTTCGCACCTCCAGCGCCCTCACCCGCGCTATCCGGGTGATCGATGACTTCTTCCAGTTCAGCCGCGTCGGCTATCTAATCATGCTCATCCTGTTGCTAACGCCAACGGGCGGAGTCCTCGCCTACTACCTGGAGCGCGGGCAACCGGACGCCACCATCACGACGGTCCCGGAGGGGATCTGGTGGGCCATCGCCAACATCACCACGCTGGACTCATCGTTCGCCGTCGCAACCTGGGAAGGGCGTATCGTCTCGCTTGCCCTGCGCATCTTCGGTCTTGCCGTCGTCGGCTACCTGACCGCTGCGATCGCCGTGTTCCTCATCGGCAAGCGAGAGTCCCCTGAAGCCCCAGCCCGCCAGGATGAACTGCGCGCCCTCCGGCAAGAGATCGCCCGCCTGCGCGAAACTGTCGAGTCCCGCGACTAGGCGCTTACCATCTGCGCCGTCACGGGACTGCTACTTGAGCGGCCAGACGTCTGCCTGCATCAGGTCTTCGTACGTTTCACGGCGGCGCATGAGTCTTGCGTGGCCTTCCGCTACGAGGACGATGGGTGGGCGCAGACTTGCGTTGTAGTTGCTGGCCATCGGCAGATTGTAGGCTCCGGAGGCCGGGAGTGCCAGAATGTCGCCCGGCTCCAACGGCGGCAGCGTGGTGTCCTTTAGCAGCAGGTCGCCGGACTCGCAGTATTTGCCGGCAATGGTGACTGTCTCGGCGCGCTCGGAGAGCGGCTTGTTGGCGACGATGGCCGCGTACTTCGAGTCGTACATGGCGACTCGGACGTTGTCGCTCATGCCGCCGTCGACGGAAACGTAGCGGCGGACGCCCGGCACGTCCTTCGATGAGCCGACTGTGTACAGCGCGACGCCGGCGCGGGCGACGATAGAGCGCCCGGGCTCGATGAACAGGCGTGGCTCAGAGAGGGTGTACTTTGCACAGGCAGCGCGCACGCCTTCGACTACAGTCTCGGCGTACTCAGCGGGGGCGGGGGCATGTTGGTCCAGCACGTAGTCGACCGCAAACCCGCCACCGGGGGAAAACTCCTGCATCTCGAAGCCGAGTTCGGACTTCATGCGGGCGGCGAACTCGAAGACGACATCGACGGCCTGGGCGAACGGCTCCTTCTCGAAAATGGGGGAGCCGAGGTGCACGTGAAGGCCGACGAAATCGATGCCGGGCGACTCCATCATCTGGCGGACGGCAGCCTCGCCCTGAAGGTGCAGCGGCACGCCGAACTTGTTGTCGAGCGTGCCGGTCGTGGTGTGCGAATGCGTGTGCGGGTCGATGCCGGGGGAGAGGCGGAGCAGCGCGCGCTGGCGCATGCCGTGCGACTGCGCGACGGCGTTTAGCAGGTGGATCTCGTGAAAGTTGTCGACGATGACACGGGCGATACCGTAGTCCACGGCCTCAGCCAGCTCTTCTTGCGACTTGTTGTTGCCGTGGAAGTGGATGCGCTCAGGCGGAAAGTTGACGGACTTCGCGATGGCGAGCTCGCCGCCGGAAACGATGTCGAGGTCGAGGCCCTCTTCGGCGACGATGGCGGCCAGCGCCCGGCCCAGGTAGGCCTTTGAGGCGTAGGCGACGGCAGTCCGCGGATAGCGCGACCGGAAGGCCTCGAGGAAGGCGCGGCACTGGCCCCGCAGCGTTTCTTCGTCGTAGATGTAGAGCGGCGTGCCGAACTCCGCCGCCAGCTGGACGAGGTCGCAGCCGCCGACGGCGAGGTGGCCGGCGGCGTTGACCTCCGCAGTGAGGGGGAGGACGCGGGCAAGCTCAAGCTCGGTCTCTTGCATGGTGGGGAAGATTATACGGCAGCTATGGCTGATCTTGTGAGGCGCGACCGTGGAGCCAATTGACTTGATTCTCGAGGGCAGCGAGCGTGGCCGTGAACTTCGGAATGAGTCTTCGGTCAGACTGAGACCGCGGCAACCCTTTTTCTATGATGGTCTTCAAGCCGACATGGGTGCCAGCTGCATTCACTGCGAGATCCGCACTCTTTACACAATCGTCTATGGTAGTCTGGTCGCCTTTGACTATCTGCGCTGATAGCTGAGACATTGGCTGAACCAAGTCGAGGATTGAGTCAAGAACCGAAGAAAAGAGAGAATCTGTCCATTTGCTAGTCTCGGTTGCTTCATGTTCGGCGATGAGCGCTTTGACTTCCAGCCTGCGGCTTGCCTTTGAAAGCCTCAAGGCTCTTTCTGCTTCCCAGCCGAGGTCATCGGCATCCAAATCAAGTTTGAGGCGCCGAGACTCGCCCGACTCTGAATATAACTCAGCTTCTTCGCCGGAAACGCCTAGATCACCCAGTAGTTTGCTCAGAAACGCTCCATCTAGCGAATCCGCGTAATCTTCTTCATCGACGAATCGAAGAAGCTCCGCAAGGTGAGGGATCCCCTCATTCAAAGTAAAGTCGACCAAGTCAAGTCGAAGGTCATTGGTCAGGCTTAGCAGCAATGTGTGTACGGTTGAGCGTCTGGCCTCGCACCGCGATATTATCGTGTTGATTCGGTGCCGGGTCACCGGGGTCAGGATGAAGTCTATCATCGAATCTACCGTCGCTCGAAGAATGTCGGCATCTTATCATGGTCGCCTCAATCGAATCACGTAGCCTCCAACCTTCACTCTCGAGACTGTAGCTGACATGACCGCCGTTAATCTTGCTGACCTGGCTGAGGAGAACATGTTGCGCTCGATTGAGTGCTGGGTGCGGGCGGCGGGCGGGTACTTCCAGGAGGAGGATGGCATCTACTCATCGACGGCGCCGGTGCCCATGCGCTCGTTCAACCAGGTGATTCTGCGGCGGGCGGTGAGGGCGGAGGACCTGCGCCGGGCGCTAGCGCGCTTCGGCGGGCGGGAGCGCTTCCGGCTACGCGTTCGGGAGGACCGAGGGATGGACGAGGCCGTGCTCGCCGAGTGCGGGTTGGCGCGCCGAGGCGGGATCCCGAGCATGGTCCTGGAGGCGCCAGTTAGGCAGGAGCTTGCGGTCCACCACGTGCGAGAAGCGAGGGACGAGGCGACGCTGGCGGACCATGTGCAGGTGGTGGCGGCGGCGTTCGACTGGGACTCGCCCGACCTGGGGGCGGTGTTCACGGCGAAGCTGCTGATGGACGAGTCGTGGCAGGCCTGGGTTGCCTACGAGGACGTCGAGCCGGTGGCGACGGCGCAGCTGGCGACGACGGGCGACGTCGGTGGCGTTTACTACGTGGGAACGCTGGACGGCTATCGGGGGAAGGGGTACGGGGCGCTGACTACGCGCATTGCAGTCGATGAAGCGGCGCGGAAGGGTTGTCAGATGGTGGGGCTGCAGGCGTCGCCGGTGGGGCGGCCGGTATACGAGCGGCTGGGTTTCCGGGTAGTGGCGGAGTACGCGACTTACGTGCCGGGATAGGGCATTTTGTTTTGTAAAAAGGGGGGTTTTAGATAGAATTAGGCGCTATAGTTAGGCAACTGCGAGGCGAGCTTCGACCGCCGTGCGGTCCGGCACACCTTCGACGCCCTCGCCTTCGATGACGAGGGATGAGGCGGCGGCGGCGAGGCGGGCGCTTGCCCAGGGGTCTGACGTTTCGGCGTAGTGAATGAGGAAGGCGGCGGCGAAGACGTCGCCGGCGCCGGTGAGGTCGGTGGGGTTGGCAGGGATGGCTTCGGTGCGACGCCACTCGCCGCGATAGGCGATATCGGCGCCAGCGTAGCCGCGCGTGAAGGCGACGACGTCAACGAGCGATGCCCATGTGTCGAGGATGGCGAGGCGGGCGCCGAAGGGGGCTTCGGGAATGTCTTCATCGGAGAGGAAAAGGGCGTTGGCGCGGACGAGGAGAGTCGAAGCGTCCCACTTCTCCGGCGGGACCTGCCTCACGCTCCCGTCGTGAGTGAATTTGCGGAGCCAGCCCTGGGCGCCAGCGCCAACCAGCGTATCGGCTGAGAACTCGGCGGCGATGGCAGCATCCACCTCGCCGGCGACAGGGCCGAGGAGGACGATGCGCGCCTCGCGCCACTCGCCGGGCAGGTCAGAGGCGGCGAGGGGACCGGCCCGCTGAGGGACGTGCTGCGTGCGACGGCCCTCGGCGTCATACTCGTTCAGCATCAGGGTCGTGGCATCTCCGGGAACGATGCGCAGTTCGATGCCGGGGAGGAGATCGGCGAGGGGCAGGTCTGCGGCGCAGGAGGTTAGCACTGCGGCGCGCAGGCCAAACTTGTGGGCCAGCAGGGACGCGTAGGAGGCGGCGCCGCCGAGCCGCCAGCCGCCATCAGGCGTCAAGTCCTGGACAACGTGCCCGACGACGAGGAAATCAGGCGCAGCCAAAGCGTGACGTTAGCGGTCGAAGCGGCGACCGCCGCCCCCGCCGCGACCACCGCCGCCCCCGCCTCCGCGCGGACGGATGACGACCTTGCGCTCGTCGCCCTGCCCGACGGAACCGGTGACCACGGTCTGGTGCTCGGAGAGGGCCAGGTGGATGATGCGTCGCTCGTTAGCGGGCATGGGTTCGAGGGTCATTGGGCGGCGGGAGCGGCCGACGCGATCCGCCATGCGGTGAGCCAAGGCTTGCAGTGTCTCTTCGCGGCGCCGGTGGTAGTGTTCGACGTCGACGGTGACCAGTACCTTGTCCTCCAGCTTGCGGGTGAGCATGACGTTGACCATGTACTGAAGGGCGGAGAGGGTGGTGCCGCGGCGGCCGATGAGAAGGCCGAGGTCCTCGCCTTCGATGTCGAGGACGGCGCTGGCGCGGCCGGCGCCGTCGGCGGCCGTTTCCGGCACGCGGATGGTGACTTCGGCGTTGATGTCCATGCCGTCGATAAGCGTGCGGAGGAACTCGGCCGCGGTCTGTACTTCCTCAGAGTCGAGGTCCTTGAGGTCGACAGGTTCCTCCTCCTCTTCGCGTTCACGCCGGCGGCGGGGGCCTTCGTCCTCATCTTCGCCCTCGTACATCTCCTCGTCGCGAGTGTCGCGGCGAGGGGCCTCTTCCCAGGATTCTTCCTCGTCGTCCATCTCCTGCAGCTTGCGGGCGGTGCCTTCTTCCAGGGCGGTGACGCGGATGCGCGCGGGCTCTCCGCCGAGGCCGAAGATGCCGGGCTTGCCGGGTGTCAATATTTCGATGCTTACCTGGTTGCGCTTGAGCCCCAGGTCTTCGAGGGCGATATCAATCGCCTCATCCACGCTTTTTGCGCTTACCTCTACGCTTTCCATGGGTCCTCGCTTCTCTCTGGGCCGGCTCATCGGGGTCCGGCTCGGCATCGGGATCAGATTCAGTGGCCTCGCCTTCGATGTCGGGTTTGTCGGAGGTGCGCTCCTTGCGCGGCGAGGCTGTTGGCGCGGGAGCATCGATGGGTACGGGCAGGAGTTGTCGCCAGGTGAGAATCCGCCTCCCATAAACATAATAGCTGGCGAAGAGGCTGAAGATATTGGAGATCACCCAGTAGACGCCGACGCCGCTGGGCAGGCTGAGGGTAATAAAGACCAGCATCATCGGCAGCAGCCAGGTCATCATCTGCTGCTGTTGCTGCATCTGGGGGCTGGCGTTGGGCGTAATGCTGAGGCGCTGTTGGATGTATGTCGTTAGCCCCACGATGATGGGCAGGACAAGGGTGGTGTCCGCTTCGCCCATGTTCATCCAAAGGAAGTGCTGGTTCAACGGAATCTCGCCCTGCAGCACGCCGAAGGGGTACAGGCGCTGGGAGAGCGAGACGAGGCTCTCCGGGCTGCCGCCGACGAGATGCGCCAGCGCCCGGTAGAGCGCGAAGAACACGCCGAACTGGATGATCGTCGGCACCAGGCAGCCGAGCGGGTTGATGTTGTGCTCCCGGTAGAGCTTGATCATCTCTTCCTGGCGCCGCTTGGGGTCCTTGTACTTCTTCTGGATCTCCTGCATCTCCGGCTGGGCGGCCTGCATGGCGCGGGTGGATTCCAGCTGGCGGATGGTGAAGGGGATGGTGACGACGCGCAGGATGACGGTGAAGAGGATGATGGCGAGGCCGAAGTTGCCGAAGGTGACGATGTTCAGCAGCACCAGCATGTTGATCAGCGGGTTGATGAGGAGATCGCGGAAGGGGTCGCGGCCGAGGAACATGAGGGTGATCATGCCGAGCGCGATGCCGATGAAAATGAGTATCGGCAGCGAGTTGCCGCGGCGGGCGGTGGGCGCGCTCTGGGTCGTCATCAGTTGATCCCCTGGGGCGTGGGCCGGCCAGTCTCGACATCGATTGTGTAAACGTCGCCGTTGCGGGCGACGATGAGCACGGCGTTCTCGTCGAGGACGAGAGGCGTCGCGAAGGTGCTTTCATCGAGCTCGGTGGCCGCGTTCCAGGCGAGTTCGCCGGTGGCGGAATCGAGACCCCAGACGAAGCCGTCATCGTCGACGGCGACCACGGTGTCGCCCGCCAGCACTGCGCCGGCGCGGAACAGAGCCTCGCCATCGAACTCCCAGGCGGATTCACCAGTCTCGGCGTCGAGTGCGTAGATGTTGCTATCCATGTTGCTGGCGTAGACCATGCCGCCTTCTTCATCGACGGCGGCCGGGCCCCAGAACCAGTTACTGGCGCCGCCGAAGGCCCATTGCTCCTCGCCGGTCTCGGCGTTAACGGCGTAGAGCTTGCCACCAAGGCCGCCGACGATGATGCTGCCGTTGACGGCGCGCGGGTCTGTGAGCAGACCGGCGCCGATCTTGAAAGTGAGATCCCAGGCGCTTTCCAGCGTCTCCATGTCCAGGGCGAGCAGCTCCCCTTCCATCGTGCCGACATATAGCGTGCCGTCGAGCAGTAGCGGTGTCGCCCAGACAGCGCCGATGCTGCTGCGCTGCAGTTCTTCGCCGGTGGCGGCATCGATTACGTACAGGTTCTCGTCCGTCGAAGCGGCGTAGACGCGGCCTGATTCCGCGACCACGCCAGCGATGATCGGATCGTTGGTCTCGAAGTCCCAGAGGCATTCGCCGGAGTCGGCGTCGATAGCGTAGACGAAGCCATCCCAGGCGCCAAAGTAAACGATGCCGTCGGCGAAAGAGGGCGGCCCATAGATGCCCTTGAGGTCCCGTTCGTCCGGGCCCGAGTCGCCGCACTCCTGCTCGTCGGCATCGGGGAAGACCCAACGGCGGTCGAAGGTGGCAGCATCGGCTGCGACCAGTTCGCCATCGTCGACGCTGAGGTAGATGGAGTCGTCGTCCTGTACGGGTGCGGCCCAGCCGTCGGGGTCGTCGACACCGGTGCAGCCGGCCGCAAGGAGGATTGCGGCCAGCAGGGGGAGGAGCCAGACGAAGGCGCGCGCGGGCGCTCTGCGCCGTTTATTCGCTATCGTGGTTCCCTCCTCTGGATTTCAGGCCGCTGGTGTCCCTGCGCCGGGTGGCGAGGTTCGGGGTTTAGTGTCAGGGACGGGGTCGAATCCGCCGCTGTTGAATGGGTTGCAGCGGGCAAGACGCCATGCGGTTAGCCAAATGCCTTTGATTACGCCGTGATTAGAGATGGCGTCGTAGCCGTAGTGGCTGCAAGTCGGCTGGAACTTGCAGGCGCCGGGCCACGACCCGGAGATGTGGCGCTGGTAGAAGCGGATGCTGCCGAGGGCCAGGGTCTTCACGCGGGCGCCTCGTCGTTGGAGGCGAGGACGCCGGCGCGCTCCAGGAGCGATGCCGTCGCCTGTCGCAGGCGGGAGAAATCGGCCTCGGCAGCCTTCGTCTTGGCGGAGATCACGCAGTCGAAGCCGGGGCGGGTATCGAGGGCGCGCACGGCTTCACGCAGGCGGCGGCGGACGCGGTTACGCACGACGGCGCCACCCAGGCGTTTGCTGGTGACGAACCCATAGCGGTTGTGGTCGGCCTCGTTCGGCAATGTTCTCAGCACAAGGAGATCGTTACTCCAGGTCCGCCCGCTGCGGAAAACGGCGTCGAAGTCTTTGCGATGGCGGAGCCTGATCTGTTTGGGCAAGCCCAAGCCGGTCGCCCTCCGTTCTTGGTCCCCCACGGGCCTTTGGGGCGCACGTGGCGGACTAGACGGCGAGCCGCCACCTGCCCTTCAGCATTCGCCTTTTGAGGACAGCCCGGCCGTTCTTGGTCTGGTTGCGGTGCATGAAGCCATGCCGCCTCTGACGGCGCCGCTTCTTTGGCTGGTAGGTTCGCTTGGGCAACGGGGACTCTCCTCTGAAGTTCAGGTGCGCTCGCCTGGATACAGGCGAACCGGCCCGGAAGCCGGGCCTGCGTCATTGTATCGCCGGGTTTAGATATGGGTCAAACGGGACGCGCTGGGGTGTGCGTGGGGGTGCGATTTGGCGGAGATGAACCGACGAACTGACAAACCGACAAACCGACAAACTGAGAGACGGGGGTGTTCGGAACAAAACCGAGCGCTAGCGCTCGGTTTTATGGAGCCGGGAGTCAAATAGCTATTGTTCACCATTGATTTTCTTGATAGCGGGGGTATAATCGCCCCGAATCGCGCCCCAGCCCTCGCCTAAAAGGCCGCCAGCCACAAGGAGACAGCCCCGTGACCTTCCAGGACCGCATGCTCATTTGCCGTGATTGCGGCGGCAGCTTCACGTTTACTTCCGGCGAGCAATCGTTCTACTCCGAACGGGGGCTGACCAACGATCCCGCGCGCTGTTCGGGTTGCCGCACCGCCCGCAAGTCCGGTATGGACCGCTCGTCGGTGCTGGGAGACGGGTTCGTCAGCTACGGCCCATTCGCCAGCTTCGGGGGGCGCAACCCGCGCCAGATGCACCCGGCCACGTGCGACCGCTGCGGCGAGGTAACGGAGGTGCCCTTCGTGCCGCGGGGTGACCGTCCCGTATACTGTTCGGAGTGTTTCTCCCAGATACGGGCGCAGGAGCCGGAAGACGCCGCGGAGGTCCTTCGCGACCGGCGTCGCGCCTAGTCGCCTCGCCCCTCGCTGCCTTCGTCCTCGTCGTACTCGCTGGCTGCGGGGTCAGCCTCGACGATAGCCTCACTGGGCTGGAAGTGGGCGACTGCATCGAATCGCCGGGCTTTGACGTGGCGGAGGTGGATTCAGTTGACGATGTCGAATGCGGGCCGGGGGCGCTTGAGGTCGTGGCGCGCTTGCAGCTTGAGGGCGATGAGTATCCCGGCGACGACGCTATCCAGGGGATGATCGGCGAGGGCTGCCCGGTTGAGACCGTCTACACGCTGGGGCCGACGCAGGACAGCTGGGAGAAGGTGGACGACCGCCGTGTCGTCTGCTTTATGCGGATCGATTGACGCGATTCCGAAGCGAACGTACACTACGTCCACAACCGAAACGACAGTAAAGGCTACGACGGAGACGAGTACGGCAGCCACCCCGGCCTAGCGAGCCCCGGACGGTGAAAGCGGGGTGCGGAACGGTCGCCGGAAAATCCCTCCCGAGCCGCCGGCGGAACGGGCGAATCGCCCCAGTAAGCCAGGCCGGAAGCCCCCGTTAGCAGAGGCAGGCACATGACCCGCCGTACGGCGGCCGTGCGCTGGCAACGAAGCGCTCCGATTCATCGGAGAAGCAGGGTGGTACCGCGAGCCAACAGGCCCGTCCCAGCAGTGGGACGGGTTTTTTGATGGCCTTCGCGGGCCACGAGCGAGGTACGAGCGATGTTCAAAGAAGTAGATCCGCGACAGAGCTTTCCGAAGCTGGAGGAGGAAGTCCTCGAGTTCTGGAAGCGGCACGATACGTTCCGCAAGAGCGTGGAGGGGCGCCCGGAGGACAAGCCGTACATCTTCTATGAGGGGCCGCCGACGGCCAACGCGCGGCCGGGCGTGCACCATGTGCTGGCGCGGGCGTTCAAGGACCTGTTCCCGCGCTACAAGACGATGCGCGGCTACCGGGTGCCGCGCAAGGGTGGCTGGGATACGCACGGGCTGCCGGTGGAGCTGGAGGTGGAGCGAGAGCTTGGCCTCAAGAGCAAGCCGGAGATCGAAGAGTTTGGCGTCGAGGAGTTCAACCGCCGCTGCCGGGAGTCTGTCTTTCGCTATGTGCAGGAGTGGGAGAAGCTGACGGATCGCATCGCCTTCTGGGTGGACATGGACGACCCGTACGTCACCTATCACAACGAGTATATCGAGTCGGTCTGGTGGGTGATCAAGAGCCTCTGGGACAAGGGGATGATCTACCAGGACCGGCGCAGCACGCCGCACTGCCCGCGCTGCGGCACGTCCCTGTCGGACGCGGAGGTATCGCTGGGCTACAAGGACGACACGCCGGACCCCAGTATCTTTCCCAAGTTCCGGCTGACGGACGAATCGGCGGCGAAGCTGCGGCAGGCGGTTCAACTGGACGCCGACGGCCCCATCAGCGTAGTGGCATGGACGACGACGCCCTGGACGCTGCCTGGCAACACCGCGCTGGCCGTCAAGCCGAATGCCCAGTACGGCATCTTTCGCCATGGTGATGAATTGCTGGTGGTGGCCAGAGACCTGGCGAAGGACGTCCTCGGCGAGGAGATCGAGGAGTTGCGCTTGAGCAAGGGTGACGTTCTGGTCGGGCTGAGATACGAGCCGCTGTACGACCCGTTGTCCTGGGGAGTGCAGGCGTCGCGGTTCGATCAATCTCAGAACGGGAGGCTCGTGGCGATCGACAGCGCCGCCGAGGTACCGAACGCCTACACGATCCTCGGCGGGGACTTCGTCTCCCTGGAGGACGGCACGGGGGTCGTGCACATCGCGCCGGCCTTCGGTGGCGAGGACTTTCAACTGGGCAAAGAGAACGGGCTGCTGTTCGTCCAGCCGGTCGACCTTCGCGGCAACATGCCGGAGGGATCGCCGTGGCCAAACACCTTCGTCAAGCAGGCCGACCCGCAGATCATCGAGGACCTGGAGGGACGCGGGTTGATGCTGAAGCACGGCACGATCAAGCACACCTACCCCTTCTGCTGGCGCTGCGATACGCCGCTCCTCTACTACGCCAAGCCGACCTGGTACATCCGCACGACTGCGGTCAAAGACAAGCTGATCGAGTCGAACGAGCGGATCAACTGGTACCCGGACCACATCAAGCACGGGCGCTTCGGAGACTGGTTACGCAACAACGTCGACTGGGCGCTGAGCCGCGAGCGTTACTGGGGCACGCCGCTGCCGGTCTGGGGTTGTGGCGAGGGCCATTTCATGTGCGTCGGATCGAAGGCTGACCTGCACAAACACGCGTTGGATACGGCCGCCGTGAACGCGCTGGACGACTTTCACCGGCCGTACATCGACCGCATCGAGCTGAAGTGCGAGGAGTGCGGCGGCGTGGCGAAGCGCGTGCTGGAGCTGATGGACGTTTGGCTGGACTCCGGCGCGATGCCCTACGCGCAGTGGCACTACCCGCACGAGAACCAGGAAAAGTTCCGCCAGAGCTTCCCCGCTGACTTCATCTGCGAGGCGGTGGACCAGACGCGCGGCTGGTTCTACACACTTCACGCGGAGGCCGTGCTGCTCAACTCGGTCGAGGAGGCGCCCGAGTCGCTTGCCTTCAAGAACGTCATCTGCACGGGCCACATCCTGGACGAGAAGGGCCGCAAGATGTCGAAGAGCCTGGGCAACGCGGTCGACCCCTTCGAAGTGATCAACGAGACAGGGGCGGACGCACTGCGCTGGTACCTCTACACGGCGACGCGGCCGGGAGACGCGCGGCGATTTTCGCTGAAGCTCGTTCAGGAGTCGCTGCGCCGTTTCGTATTGACGTACTGGAATACCTACAGCTTCTTCGTGACCTATGCGAACCTGGACGGGTTCGATCCGACCAAGCACGGGGAGGGCGAGCGCACAGACCTCGACCGCTGGGTGCTTAGTGAGCTGAACATGCTAGTGCGCAAGGTGACGGAGGGCCTGGAGGATTACGACCCGACGGGGACAGGCCGCGCGATTCAGGACTTCGTGGAGGACCTCTCGAACTGGTATGTGCGTCGTAGCCGGCGCCGCTTCTGGCGCGGCGAGCTGGACTCCGACAAGCTGGCCGCGTACCAGACGCTATACACCTGCCTGGTCACTGTGGCGAGACTGCTGGCGCCGTTCACGCCGTTCCTTTCAGAGGCGGTGTACCGAAACCTGGTTTGCAGTGTGGATGCCGACGCGCCGGAAAGCGTGCACCTGACCGACTGGCCAGAAGCGGACGAGTCGCTGATCGACGCGGCCTTGATGGACGAGACGCGGGTCCTGATGCGCGTCGTCAGCCTGGGGCGGGCGGCGCGGCAGAAGGCGCAGATGAAGGTGCGCCAGCCGCTTGCGAAACTCCTCGTGCAACCAAGGACGATTGACGAAATGGTGGCGCTGGATCGAATGACATCAGAGGTGGCCGAGGAACTCAACGTCAAGAGGGTCTTTGTCGCGCACGTTGGTGCTGGCGGCCCGGGTCCGGAGTTTGAGCCAGATCTTCAGCCCGATGCGTATGACGTGGAGTTCAGCGACGATTCAGGCTTCTCCGTGCGGCTGGACACGCGTGTCACGCCCGAACTTGCGGACGAGGGGATGGCGCGCGAGCTGGTGCACCGCCTTCAGAATCTGCGCAAGGAGGCCGGCTTCGAGATCAGCGACCGCATCGTCGCACACCTGGCGGGCGGCAACCGCGTGGCGTCGGTGGTGGCCGCTCACGGGGACTACATTCGCGCGGAGACTCTCGCGGACGAGATCGTGCAGGCGGTGCCGCCGGAGGGGGCGACATCGGAGACGGCGAAGCTGGACGGGCAGGAAGTTACGCTGGCGGTGCGCAAGGCGTAGGGTACGGGGCTGGGGTGGGTCCCCGTTGCCTTGTGCCTGCGGCTGACGCGCCGTTATACTATTCGTCCGGACGTTAAAACAGGAGTATCTATTGGCAACACCCGTTTCAATGAAAGCCCTGCTCGAGGCAGGGGTGCACTTTGGGCACCAGACAAGGCGCTGGAACCCGAAGATGCGAAAGTTCATCTTCACAGAGCGCAACGGCATCCACATCCTGGACCTTCAGCAGACGGTCCACCGGCTGGAGGATGCGACGACCTTCGTGCGCGACCTGGTGGCGGAGGGCGGCACGCTGCTCTTCGTCGGCACCAAGCGCCAGGCGCAGGAAGCGATCGAAGCTGAGGCGCGCCGCTCCGGCATGCCTTTCGTCACCCAGCGCTGGCTGGGCGGCACGCTGACGAACTTCCACACGATCCAGAACCGCATCGACCACCTGGTGCGCCTGGAAGACTCCCGGGCTCGCGGCGAGCTTGAGTTCTACCCGAAAAAGGAACGCCTGAAGCTGGAGGAAGAGATCGTCCGGCTGAACCGCTACCTGGGTGGCATCAAGGAGATGACGGCGCTTCCCTCGGCGGTCTTCATCGTCGACACGACTAAGGAGTACATCGCCGTGGCCGAGGCGCTGCGGGTCAACATCCCCATCGTCTCGCTCGTGGACACCAACTGCGACCCGGACGTCATCGATTACCCCGTGCCTTCTAACGACGACGCAATCCGCGCCATCAAGCTGCTTACCGCCCGCATGGCTGACGCTGTGCTGGAAGGCCTGACGGCCCGCGAGTTCGCGGAGCAGGCAGCGCTGGAGGCGGAAGACGTCGAAGTCAGCGCCTACACGGAATCCGGCTACGTAGCGTCGCCGGACGAGCCGTCGCCGTCTGACATCGCCGCGGCTGAAGAGGCCGCTGCCGCCGCCATCGCTGAAGAAGAGGCCGCGAAGGCCGCAGCCGTAGCCGCCGCGGAAGCCGCAACCGCAGCCGCTGCGGAAGCAGCCGCCGAGGCCGCCGCACCGGCGCCGGAAGCCGCTGCCGCAGAGCCGGAAGCCGCTACAGAGGCGCCTGCCGCCGAGCCTGTGGCCGTTGCTGAAGCGGCTGCAGCCGAGCCTGAGGCGGGCGCCGAAGAGCCTGCACCGGAAGCAGCGGCCGAAGAGGCGCCTGCCGAGGCAGTGGCTGAGCCTGAAGCCGAGGCCCCCGCCCCGTCGGAAGACGATACGAAGCCCGCATAAAAGCCCCATCGACCAAGAGATCAGACACCGGGAGCGATACGAACATGGCCATTTCCCTGGACGACGTTAAGAAACTGCGCGAAGAGACCGGCGCCGGCATGCTGGAGACCAAGAAGGCGCTGGAAGAAGCGAAAGGCGACTTCAAGCGCGCCAAGGAAGTCCTCAACGAGCGCGGCTTCGCGGCCGCCACCAAGCGAGCCGACCGCGAGACTGCCGAGGGCCTCGTGCTGTCGTACATTCACCACAACGGCCGCGTCGGCGCGCTCGTCGAAGTCAACTGTGAAAGCGACTTCGTGGCCCGCACGGACGACTTCAAGGACCTCGTCGCCGCTGTCGCTCTGCAGGTGGCGGGCACGACGCCGAAGTACCTGAACAAGGACGACATGCCAGCTGACACCGAAGACGACCCGAAGGCGACGGTGCTGATGCTGCAGCCGTTCCTGCGCGACGAGTCGAAGACGATCGAAGAGCTGATCAAGGAGACCATCGCCAAAACGGGCGAGAACATCCGCATCAAGCGCTTCGCCCGCTTCGAACTGGGCTCGCAGTAGGGCCTGCGCCTGCTGTCAACGGATGCTGGGAACGGATAAACGGACTTCCGCTATCCGTTAGCGCCGGGAACCCAGGTGTGTCGGCGCGTTTACGTTGCGACTGAGGTGGTCTGCGGGTAGACTGCGAAATGACACAATTTCCTGCCTGCGAACGGAATTCTGCCGTATGACGAAGGATCCTCCCTATAGACGCATCCTCCTAAAGCTGAGCGGCGAGGCGCTGCAGGGCGACCTTCCCTATGGCATCGACACGCTCATGCTGGACACCATCGCCGGGCAGGTGCGGAAGATCATCGATCAAGGCTCGGAGATCGCTATTGTCGTGGGCGGAGGCAACTTCTTCCGGGGCTCGACCGCAGAGGCGGCGGGCATGGACCGCGCCACCGGCGATTACGCCGGAATGCTGGCGACGATCATCAACGGGCTGGCCCTGCAGGACGCGCTGGAGCGCAACGGCATCGATGTCCGCACGCAGTCGGCGATCAGCGTTATGGCGGTCGCAGAGCCGTACATCCGGCGGCGCGCGATGCGACACCTGGAGAAGGGCCGAGTTGTCGTCTTCGCGGCGGGCACCGGCAACCCCTACATGACAACGGACACGGCCGCCGCCCTGCGCGCGGTGGAGATCGACGCCGACGTGCTGCTGATGGCGAAGAAGAACGTCGATGGCGTTTACGAGGCCGATCCGGCAGTGAACCCGCAAGCCAGACGCTTCGAGACCATCTCTTACCTGGATGCGCTGAACCTTCGTCTGCAGGTGATGGACGCCACGGCGCTGACGCTGTGCATGGAAAACTCGTTGCCGATCGTCGTATTCAATCTGACGGACGCCGACAGCATTTCGCGGGCAGCGGCGCGGGACGGCATCGGCACCAAGGTCGGTGACGCCAAGTCAACGTTGGCGGAAGCGCCGGCGACCAGCAGATAAGACCGTAGCGGAGGAGACAGGCAGATGGTGCAGGAACAGATCAGCAGCGCGGACGCACGCATGAACGGCGCGGTGGATGCGCTGCGCCACGAGCTGGCGACGATCCGCACAGGACGCGCCAGCACGGGCCTGGTTGAGCATTTGAAAGTGAGCTACTACGGCGCGCCGACGCCGCTCAACCAGCTGGCCACGATCAGCACACCTGACCCCAAGATGATCATGATCCAGCCGTTCGATAAGGCGGCGCTGGGCGAGATTGAGAAGGCGATCCAGAAGTCGGACATCGGGCTCAACCCCTCCAACGATGGCAACGTCATCCGGCTGGCCATTCCACCGTTGACGGAGGAGCGGCGCAAGGACTTGGCGAAGCAGGTGAAGGCCAGGACGGAGGAGGCCCGAGTGGCAATCCGCAACGTCCGCCGTGACGTTCACGACCACCTGCGCAAAATCGAGCATGACCACGAGATCTCGCAGGACGAACTGCACCGTTCGGAAGGGGAACTGCAGAAGGTGACTGACCGCCACGTCGCGGAGGTCGACAGGCTGGGCGAGGAGAAGGAACAAGAGGTCCTGACGATCTAGTGGCGACGGGTCCACATATCGCCACATCCCGGCCCAAAGGGACATAGCGCGTGCTGGCGCAGCGTCTCGCCACTGCCGCCATCGGCATCCCCATCATCATCGGGCTGATCCTGCTGGGCGGTCCCGTCTATGATGCCGTCGTCGCGCTGATTCTCATTATCGCTTCGTTGGAGTTCTGCGCGATGGTGGCGGCGGAGGGCGGCGAGCCGCGGCCGCCGTGGCGGCCGTTCCCCTGGCAACTCCTCGCACCGGTAGGCGCCATTGCGCTCGTCGTCCTGCTTCCGGAGGCGCACGACTCGGCGACAGGGCCGCTGGCGATCGTCGTGGCGGCGGCGCTCGTGGCAGTGATGGCGTTGCGTGTCCCGGTGCGGTTTTCACCGGCACAACTGAGCGTCGCGGCGGCGATTGCCTACGTTGGCTTCCTTGGCGCGCACCTGGTCGTCTTGCGCGACCTGGACGACGACGGCAAGTGGGTCTTCTTGCCAATCCTGGCGACGTGGGCCACGGACACGTTCGCCTACGCAGTCGGCCGGCTGATCGGCAAGACGAAGATCGCGCCGCGCATCAGTCCCGGCAAAACGGTGGAGGGGACGGTCGCGGGGTTGATCGGGGGCTTGCTGAGCGTGGTGGTGATCGCTGAAGTGCTGGGCCTGCCGATGTCGCTGGGGGAAGCGGTGCTTCTCGGGGCGATGCTACCGGCGGCGGCAGTGCTCGGCGACCTGGCGGAGTCGCACATCAAGCGCGGTGCCGGCGTGAAGGACACGAGCGAGCTGGTGCCGGGCCACGGCGGCATCCTGGACCGCCTGGACTCCCTTCTGTTCACGGTGCCGCTGGTATACTACTTTGCGGTATGGGTTGTCGCTTGACCGGCCCTCTTTCACCCGCTCCGCCGCGCCCAGCCCCCTTCTTGAGATGAAACGCATCGGTATCGCCGTACTCGGCTCCACGGGCTCCATTGGCCAGCAAACGCTGGAGGTGATCCGCTCCCTGCCGGAGCGCTTTAACGTGATTGCGCTGGCGGCGGGCCGCAATGTGACGGCGCTGGAGGCGCAGGTGCGAGAGTTCCGCCCTCGGCTGGTCAGCACCGGCCAGGAAGAAGATTACCTGCAGAGCAGTCTGAATGGCGGCGACGTGAAGGGGCGTTGGGCGACTATGGAAGACATGGCCTCGCACCCCGACGTCGACGTCGTCGTAGTGGCGACGGTGGGCGCGGCGGGGCTGGGGCCATCGCTGGCGGCGGCGCGGGCCGGCAAGGCAATCGCCATCGCCAACAAGGAAGTGCTGGTGATGGCAGGCCACATCATGACCGCCGAAGCCAAACGCTACGGCGCCGAGCTGAGGCCCGTTGACTCCGAGCACTCCGCGATCTGGCAGTGCCTCTGGGGCGAGAAGAAAGCGTCGATCGACCGGCTGATTATCACGGCGTCGGGCGGGGCGCTACGCGACCTGGATGATGACGAGCTGGAGCGGGTGACCGCCGCCCAGGCGCTGCGCCACCCGAACTGGCAGATGGGCAAGAAGATCACGGTCGATAGCGCGACGTTGCTAAACAAGGGCCTCGAGTGCATTGAGGCGCACTGGCTTTTTGGGGTGCCTTACGAGCAGATAGAGGTCGTTTTGCACCGCGAAAGCATTGTGCATTCGCTGGTGGAGTTCACGGATGGCTCCGTGAAGGCGCAACTGGGCGTGCCCGACATGCGTCTACCCATACAGTGCGCGCTCACCTACCCGGAGCGCGTGCGCGGGGACGTGCCCCGCCTGGACTTAAAGATGATAGGCAACCTGACATTCGGCATCCCGACCCGTAAACGATACCCGTGCCTGGCGCTGACGCTGGAAGCGGGCCGCAAAGGCGGAACCGCGCCGGCAGTGCTGGCCGCCGCTGATGAAGTCGCCGTCGAGCACTTTTTGGCGGGCCGCATCGCGTTCCAGGACATCGCGCGCGTGATCGAGGACGCTCTCGGCGCGGACAGCCACATCGCGAACCCGTCGCTGGAAGAAGTCATCGAGGCGGACCAGCGGGCGCGCGCATTCGCGGAGGACTGGGTGGCGGCGAAGGCGTAAACGAGACTTATGGCGGTCAGCGAAACGTAGTACTTAATGAGGCGTTGAACAGACAATGAAAGGAATCAGCATGAGAGCAAGAGAGCTTGAGAGCGTCGCGATCGATGATGTTCTCATGCTCCCATGCCCCCATGCGCACGGCGCGGGAGAGGGGCCACATTGGACATCCTGATTAACTACGTTCTCCCTTTTGTCGGGATGTTGGTGGCGCTTATTGTCATCCACGAGGCGGGCCACTATGCGACCGCCAAGATGTTTGGTATCAAGGTCCTGGAGGCGGGCATCGGCTATCCGCCGCGGGCGTGGGGATTCACCTGGCGCGGCACGATTTATTCGCTGAACTGGATCCCGCTGGGCGGCTTCGTACGCCTGCTGGGCGAAGAAGACCCATCTGACCCGCAAAGCCTGGCGGCAGCGGCTGCCTGGAAGCGGCTGATCGTGCTGGGATCCGGCGCTGTGCTCAACCTGATGCTGCCGATCCTGCTATTCGCGGCGGTCTTTATGCTGCCGCGGGAGGTCCCGACGGGCCCGGCGATGATTACCGGCGTGGCGCCGGAATCGCCGGCGGAACAGGCGGGTCTTGAGCCAGGCGACATAATCGTAGCAATCAACGGCTACGAGGTGAAGAACAGCCTGGAGGCCATCCGCGAAAGCCGTCTGAACCAGGGTGAGCGCGTCAACTTGACGATTAGGCGCACCAACGACGACGGCGAAGTCGAGACGATAACGCTACAGGCGCAGTCGCGCTGGAACCCGCCGCCCATCGAATACACCGTGCAGGAGGGTGACGACGTACGCTCGGTCGCCGAATTGCTGGCCGTGTCCGAGGGGACAGTACGCGCAGTGGCGGAGATCGACACCGCGCTTGAAGTTGACGACGTCCTCCTGATCGAGACAGACGAGGGCGTTGTCGAATACCGTGTACGCCGGGGCGATAGCGTCGAGGTTGTCGCCAACCGGCTGGACGTTTCGCGAGACGCCGTGCGCGACGCGGCGGGCCTGCCCGACCCGGACTACCTGGAGCCGGGCACCAACCTGAGCATCGAACAGGGGCCGATCGGCATCGGCATCGGTAACCAGTACGGCTTCACGGAGACGGAGAAGCACGGCTTCTTCGAGTCGTTCCCGAAGGGCTGGGAGGCGACGTGGGACACGCTGATCCTCTTCCAGAAGCAGATCGAAGCGATGTTCCACGGCGGGGGCGGGCCGGACTTCGCGGGCCCGGTCGGCATCGCACAGACGACGGGTGAGGTGGTCAAGGAATCGGGGTGGAAACCGCTGCTGGAGCTGGCGGCGCTGCTCTCGTTGAACCTGGGCATCATCAACCTGCTGCCGCTCCCGATGCTGGACGGTGGGCGCATCACCTTCGTGCTAATCGAGATCGCGCGGCGAGGGAAACGCATCGCTCCCGAGAAAGAGGCGATCGTGCACCTCGTGGGACTGGTGCTGATCCTGACGATGGCGGTGGTAATCACGTACTTCGACGTGGCGCGGCTGATCGCCGGCGACAGCCTGTTCTAGTCGGGCAGGATCCGGAATGTGCCGCCGCTGACCGTGCGTAAAGCGCCGAAGTGGCGGCGGTCCAGCGTCACGATAAGGTCTGTCCCGAGGCGCTCCGCGAGTACAACTATGGATGCATCTGCCGCGCCGAGTGGGAAATCGGCGTACTTTTCGACAAGGCGTGCAATCTTCTCCCAATCCTCGGGGGCAGGAAGCTCAACGTCTTGATCGCTCAGTGTCCGCAGAAGTGCGGCTTCGGCAGCGGCACCAAGTCGCGTGGCGATGAAGTAAGCAGCTTTGGCGACGATTAGCGCCGGGAAAACGAATTGAAGATTGAAGTCGTCGAAAACGGCTGCGCACCTGCGGTGGTCCTTGTCTTCAACGTCAGCAGCGGCAAATATTGGACCCGCATCAACGATCGCGATCAGGTGTCCACTCCCGCATCATGAGTTCTTCCATGTCTGCCGCAGTTGTCTTGAAACCGCTACGACCCAACGCAATGAATCCCAATCTGCGCGCACCGCGCTTCCTTGTGAATCGCTCTTCGATTGCCTCTCTCGCAATCTGCGACACGGAGGTATCGCGACGGCGGGCCTCGCGTTTCAGGAAGGCGATGAGTTCTTCAGGTAGGCTCAGTGTTGTGCGCTTCATACTAGCATACTAGCATAATCACGTCGGCAAAATCATCTAGCCACCAACCCCGACGATCCGCCATACTTGAATCGTGACGGATGAACCGAAACCCCTGAGCCCGCGCCGCGTTTCGCGCCCCGTGCACGTCGGCGACGTGCAGGTCGGCGGCGACGCGCCTGTTGTCGTGCAGACGATGACGAATACGGACACGGCGGACGCGAAGGCTACGATCGAGCAGATTGCGAGACTGGCAGACGACGGCGCCGAAATCGTACGCATTGCGGTACCAGACAAGCGGGCAGCGGAAGCGGTGCCGGACATCGTGAAGGCCACGCCGGTTCCGCTGATCGCAGACATCCACTACGACCACCGCCTGGCGCTTGCCGCCATCGCGGGCGGTATCCACGGCCTGCGCCTGAACCCGGGCAACATCCGTGACGAAGGTAAGGTGCGCGAAGTGGTGACGGCCGCCAAGGCGCGCGGCATCTCGATCCGCATCGGCGTGAACGAGGGTTCGCTACCGCCGATCCCGGCGCTCAAGGACGGCGAACTCCCGCCCAGCAAGGAGCGTCGCATGGTGGACGCCGGGCTCTGGGAGATCGGCGTGCTGGAAGACATGGGCTTTGAGGACATCAAGATCTCGCTCAAGGCGTTCGACGTGCCGACGATGTTGGCCGCTTATCGCGAGATGGCGACGCGCGTGCCCTACCCGCTGCACCTCGGTGTGACGGAGGCAGGCACGCCGGGCGCTGGCACCGTGCGCTCCGCCATTGGCATCGGCATCCTGCTGTCGGAAGGCATCGGCGACACGATCCGCGTTTCGCTTGCGGCTGACCCGGCCGAGGAGCTGCCCGTCTGCTGGGACATCCTGAAGTCGCTGAACATCCGCTTTCGCGGGCCAACGATCGTCGCCTGCCCGACTTGCGGCCGCATCGAGGTGGACCTCATCCCGCTGGCCAACAAGGTGGAAGAGACGTTCAAGACGATCGGCAAGCCGATCACAGTGGCGGTGATGGGCTGTGTGGTCAACGGCCCGGGCGAATCCCGCGACGCCGATATCGGCCTGGCTGCCGGCAAAGGACGCGGCGCCATCTTCCGCAAGGGCGAGGTGGTGCGCACGGTCTCCGAGGACCAGTTCATGACAGCGTTGCTGCAGGAAGGTGCAAAGGTCATCGAAGAGCGCTACGGCGAGACTATCGACCTCGCCGCTCTAGGCGCGGAGCCGGCGGCCGAAGACGATGCGCTGATCTCGTTGACGCCGGTTGAGGCGTCGCCGACGCTGCCGGGGCGCGCGGCTCGGCGGGGCTAGGGCTCGCTCTGATACGCTGCTTCTGAGCCTAGGTAGCGGCCGCCGATGCAGTGCAGATGGAAGTGCATGACGTTCTGGTTGGCGTCAGGCCCGGTATTGGTCAGGAGGCGGAAGCCTGACTCGGCGACGCCTTTCTGACGGGCCAGGTCCGCCGCGACGGTGAAGAGACGCGCCGCCAGTTCGCCGTCGTCGGGCGTCAGGCCCAGCGCGTTGGGGATGTGGCGGTGAGGGATGACCATGAAGTGCACGGGGCCGCGGTTGACCGGATGCCCTTCCGGAATGTCGACCGCGAAGACGAGGTCGTCTTCGTAGGCTTTGGGCACAGGCGACGCGCCGGTCGAGAAGTCGCAGAACGTGCAAGGTGGGTCTGCCGGCATAGCGCTACAGCTTCGATTCCTCAGCTTCCGCTGGCGGCTGATACGTCCTTCGATTCCTCAGGATGATGACCGATCACGAAGCGGCGGGCGGATTGGCGCCCCAGAAGCCGACGATGCTGAGCAGCTTACCGCCACCATCGAGCCTGCCGACGTCGATGCCCTCGATCGCCTGACCGCCTTGCAGCGCCCATCCGAAGCGGATCTGGTCGTGGTGCTGGTCGATGCCGGTCGTTACTTTGATGCGGGCGCCAGGCATCTGCTGGTGGAAACCGGCGATCAGCTGCGATAGCCCGTCGCGGCCGGCAACGTCGGCCATGGGGTCGGTGTAGGTGCCGGACTCTGCCCAGCAGCCGGCGATGAGATCGGCACGCTTCGCCTCGTCCTCTTCGTTCCAGGCGGCGATGTAGTCTTCGACGGTCTTCTGCACGGACATGGGGCGTCCCTTGCTGGCGATTCGGTTGGTTGCGCGCGCAATCATAGCAAAGGCGAGGGGTGTTTCGTATACTGCGGCGCACTAGAGGGAGGACTTCGACGTGAGCGAACTTAACGGCAAAGTAGCAGTCGTGACCGGCGCGGGGCGCCATAAGGGGATCGGGCGGTATATCGCGCTGGCGCTGGCGAAGGCGGGCGCGGACGTCGTCATCACCGGCTCCGGTCGGGATCCGTTCACTTTCCCCGACGCCGAGAAAGAGATAGGCTGGCGCGACATCGATTCCGTCGCTGATGAGATCCGGGAGATGGGCCGCCGCGCGCTGCCGCTGGTAACCGACATGACGAAGGGCGAGGACTGCCAGCGCCTGGCCGAGGAGACGATGCGTGAGTTCGGCCGCGTCGACATCCTGGTCAACAACGCGGCGTCCGGGCGTGGCAACGACCGCGTCCCTGTCATCAACCTCGCGGAGGATGAGTGGCGCCGCGTCATCGAGCTTAACCTGACGGGCACGTTCCTCGTGACGAAGGGGATCGGGGCCCGCATGGTCGCCCATGGCGAGGGCGGGAGGATAATCAACATCAGCTCGATCCTCGGCCGGCAGGGGATGCCGACGTCTTCTGCGTACAGCGCGAGCAAGGCGGGCGTCATGCTGCTTACGCAGGTGCTGGCGCTGGAGATGGCGCCGCACAACATCAACGTCAACACGGTCTGCCCGGGACTCATCGGCACATCGCGCATGGACGACGTGACGGCGCCCGGCCCCATCCGCGACATGGTGATGTCGACAACGCCTCTCAAGCGCGAAGGCTATCCGGAGGAGGTCGGTGAGCTTTGCGCCTTCCTTGCGGGTCCCGGCGGCGCCTATATCACCGGCCAGGCCATCAACATCGATGGCGGGCGGGTGATGTCGTAAGTGGTACGAGACAAGAGGCATGGCGGAGTCGGCGGCCAGGCGCACCTACGCCTGTGCTGAAGGCGAGATCACGATCGTGATCGAGAACGCTGAGCACTGGCACGCGCTGGCCGTTTGCCTCGGGCGGCCGGAAGTGGCCTACGAAGGCGCGTGGACGGCGGCGAAGGACGCCCCGGCCGACGGGCCGCTGGCGGCGGTGATCGCCGAGATGTTCGCGGAGGACACCGCGGCGTCGTGGGGGCGTCGGCTGGCTGCGCACGGGGTGCCGCATTCGCTGCGGTCTTGACGGCTATGGCGTATCAATGCATACTCTGAATACATAGAACGGAGGCATATATGGCACGCACAACACTGGATCTGGACGAGAAGCTGATCGAGTCCGCCCTCGATTTGGCGGAGGTCCATACGAAAAAAGCCGTGATTGAGGAGGCTCTAAAGGAGTACATCAATATCCGACGCCGACAGAAGATTTTGTCACTGATCGGCAGCGGGATTATGGATATGACGCAGGTAGAACTGGAAGAGATGCGCGGTAAGCCGCGCACCTGATGGCTTCGCACGCCTATCTTCTCGACACGTCGGTCTGGATCGTCGCGTTCCGCCGCAATCCGCCAGAGTCGTTCACGGCGCGATTTGCCGTGTTGATCGCTTCCGGCGTCTCCAGCATGAACGACATTATCAAACTCGAGGTTCTGTTGGGCGTGCGTCGAGATGATGAACGCGTGACTACGGAACAAGCGCTCTCAGGGCTCGAGCCCCTCCCCCTCGACGATGCAACGTGGTCGATTGCTGCCGACCTCGGGTCCAGGCTCCGCGCTGCCGGCATCGTCGCTTCAATACCTGACCTCGTCATCGCGGCGAATGCTATGAGTCACGATGCTACCCTTGTTCACCGAGACTCCGACTTCGAGTTGATAGCGAGCTACTCGACGCTCCGCACGGAATCTCTGCTGTGAGCGCGAAACGTCGTGTTAACGCGCGCGTGACCCGCCGATAGCACCGGCGTAAAGACACGCTGGCACACTGAAGCCTGGATGAATGGTGAGCCGGCCAGGTCGATAAAGTCTGGGCGTCGCTGGGCCGGCCTCCGTTCTCCAAGCACACCTCCCTTTGGGCTCGCGGGGAGAGGGGGTACCCCTCTCCCTCGAGGGCCCTATGTAACAAAGCGTCAGGTAGCACGTCTCTTTACGAGATGTACAGATTGCCGACCGTGCGCCTGGGCACACCGAAAGCAATTCGCCCGGAAGAGCACCGCGAACACTTGACGGCGATCGCGATTGCACTTAAGGTCGGGTATGTACTCTAGTTGTGAAATAAGGCGCAATCGCCCCGACGGGATGTGGATACGGGTGAGAGCAACGGAGGTCTAACGTGAGAATTGTTGGTGCGTTGCTGCTTGGATACGCAGCACTTAACACATATCTGCTGCTGAAGGTGAACCCCCTGCCTATCAGCTTCATGCCCCGCTTCGCCGCTGACGGCGACAACTCCGGCGATCAGGAGCGCGTGCCCACGCGCCTGGCTGCCTAAAGACCGGGTTCTGTCACCGGCGCCGCCGGTTGTGACGGCGCCTCCTCTTCTTCGATCGGTCCGAAGCGTTTGGAGAACGTGAGGTAGCCGGCAGCTGCTAACGCGGCGATCGCCGACGCCAACAACGTCGCCCGTACCCCGACCACGTCCGCGACGATGCCGACCAGCAGCAGCGGCAAGAGCGAGAGCGTGTCGCCCAGCGCCATCTGCATGGCGAAGATGCGCCCCTGCGCCTCCTGCGGCGCCTGCTCGTTCATCACCACGCGGGTGGCCACGTTCAGGACCGTGAACGAGAGGCCCAGCGGGATTGCCAGCAACATCGTCACCGTGACGACGGTGGCGAGGCTAAAGTTGTCCTCCACGAACGAGAATCCGATGTCGAAGTTGTTGGTGATGAACGTTCGTACGTAGACGACGAGGCCGAGCCCTACCAGGCCCAGCACGAAGATGAAGAACGCCCCCGCCGCCACCCGCCAGGCGCCGAACAGCTTGATTGCCAGCGGGACGATCAGCAGGCCCACCCCAGCCCCGATCGCCGCCGGCGCCGCCACGAACACCGTGTCCTCCGGTGCGATGTCCAGCACGTCCCTCGTGTACTTCGGCATCAGGATGATCAACACCTTGGAAAGCGCGAGCCCCGTCGTCAGGTAGACAATCGCGAGGTAAGCGTGCCGGTTCGTGCGCAGGATACGGAAACCCTGCGTCATCGCGTCGACGAAGCCGATGCTAGGTGGCTTCTCATCCTGGGAGCGGGTGAAGTCGCTCGCCAGCCAGCCGACAATGTAGGTCGCCACGAGGTACAGGCAGGCGGCGACGATGAACACGGACTCCGGGCTAATGAGCTTGATCAGGATCGGCGCTAACACAACGAGGCCGGCGATCTGTGCGAACATCAGCGACAGCATCATTAGGGAGTTCGCCGTCGAAAGCTGGTCCTTGCGCACGATGGCCGGCACCGTGGCCGATTCCGCCGGCCCGAAGAACTGGCCAATCGCGGAATGCGCGAGGACGACAAGATAGAGGTAGACCAGGTCGCCGCTGTAGTAGAAGAGTGCCGCCGCCACGCCCGCGCGCCCCAGGTAGCCAAGCGTCAGCGTGAAGCGGCGAGGCAAGAGGTCGGCGACCGCGCCGCCAGGGATGCCCAGCAAAATCGAGGGGATGGTCAGGGCTACGATGAGCAGCGTGCTGTGCACCGACGAGCCGCTCTGCTCCACGAGAAGGATGAGGAGCGCGTAGATCATCGCGTTCTGGGCGGTCTGACCCGCGAGGCGTGACTGCAGGAGGCGGCGGAACTTGTCGTTCTTCAGCAGAGCGACGTCGTCACGGATATCGTAATCGTAAGTGGTCATCGCCTGATCGAATGGTACAACGGCCTTACCAATTAAAACGCGCGCCGGGGCGAACCGATAGAGCACTGCAACCGTTTATCTGGTGAAGAAGGTGTAGACGGCCCCCATAGAATGGTCTTCAGGAACGTGATACCACAACGCACCCTGTTAGTACCGCTGCTCCTGGCGCTCGCCGTCCTCGCGGCGGCGTGTGATGGCAGTGATAACGGCGACAACGGCCCGACCGAGCGCCCCCGCACGCCCGACGACGCCGCGACCCGCTGGCTGGAGCTTTGGGGCCAGGACCAGTTCGAGGCGATGTATGAACTGGTCGCCACCGAATCGCGCGCGGCGGTTGACGAAGAGACGTTCGTCAGCCGCTACGAGGCGATCAAGGAGACGGCGACGATCACCGGGTTCGACTTCCTGCTTACCGGCACCGGCTCTCCCGCCGAGACGGAGATCCTGGGCGGCGAGGACTTGCCGGAGGGCGTCATCGAGGTGCCCTTTAAGGTCACTTTCAAGACCGAGTTCTTTGGTGACGTCCCGGAAGAGAACGCGTTACCGCTGGTCCGCGAGACCGTCACGTTGCCCGCGACGGAGGAAGGCGGCGAGCCCGTCCAGCGCGATGAGTGGCGGGTGGTCTGGACGCCATCGCTGTACTTCAGCCAGCTGGACGATGAGTCGCTCGTCAACTTCTTCCCGCGCTCGCCCCGCCGCGGCACCATTTACGATCGCAACGGCGAGCCGCTGGCGCTGGACGCCGACCTGCCTGTCATCGGCTTCGTCGTCGACTACCTGACGGACCGCGAAGCGGCCATCGCCGCGCTGGCCGCGGGCTTGGGCGCGTCGGACGGCGAGATCCGGCCGATCTTCGACCTGGCCGACACCCAGCCGTCCTACTACTTCACGCCGGTGCGCGCACTGCCCTACACTACGACCGACGAAGACGTTCAGAAGTTCCGCGACATGGTGGACCTCGGCATCATCGTGCGGGAGGACACGCAGCGTTTCTACCCGCACGAGGACTCGGCGGCGCACGTTATCGGCTACATGTCGGAGGTCACCGAGGATGACTTGCAGGACCCGACGTACGAGGGTTACCAGCCGGGCGACCTTATCGGCTCGGCCGGCCTGGAGAGCCAGTACCAGGACACCCTGGCGGGCACGCGCGGCGGCCTCCTCGCCGCCGTCAGCCCCGAGGGTGTTATCACCGCCACCATCGCCGAGGCGCCGTCCACGCCCGGCAAGGACGTCTGGCTGACGATCGACCTCAACGTGCAAAAGCAGGCGGAAGCACAGCTTGGCGACAAGGTTGGCGCCGTCGTCGTCATGGACCCGCGGGACAACTCCGTCGTGGCCATGGCGTCGTACCCCCGCTTCAACCCGAACTCCTTCATCCGCGGCCTGACGGACGAGGAGGCGACGAACCTCTTCAACAACCCGAACTTGCCGTTCCTCAACCGCGCCCTGCTGGCAGAGTACCCGCCGGGCTCGACGTTCAAGGTCGTTACGATGGCGGGCGGCGTCGAGACCACGGACTACACGACAGGCTCCACCTTCCACTGCGTGCCTGTCTGGACGGGCCTGGGCGAAGACTTCCCGCAGAAGAACTGGCAGACGGTCGACCGCGGCTTCCTGACGCCGGCCGAGGGGCTCATGGCCTCCTGCAACCCGGTCTTCTTCGACCTGGCCAAGCGCATGGACGAGATCGACGAGCAGATATTCCCCGACTTCATCCGCCAGTTCGGCTACGGGGAACCCACCGGCATCGGGATGGAAGAGGCGGCGGGCGTGGTGCCAGATCCGGCGTGGAAGGAAGAGAACGTCGGCGAGGCGTGGTTCCGCGGCGACGCGGTCAACATGGGCATCGGCCAGGGATATGTGCTGGCCACGCCCATCCAGATCACCAACGCTTACTCGGCGATCGCGAGCAGTGGGGTGCTCAAGAAGCCATTGCTCATCTGGCGCGTCGGCGAGCCTTCGGCGGGCGGTGGCGTCGCCGTGCAGGAGTACCAGGCGGAGGAGATCCGCCCGCTGCCCGTCTCGCAGGAGACGCTGGACTCGATCCGCCACGGCCTCTACCTGGTGACGCAGAGCACAGGTGGCACGTCGTACCAGGCGTGGGTGGGCACACCCCTCGATGTCGCCGGCAAGTCGGGCACGGCCGAAGACCTGGCCGAAGGCTCCGACCACGTGTTCTTCGCGGCCTACGCCAACCGCAGCGCGCCGAGCCTGGTGGCGCTGGGCGTGCTGGAAGAGGGTGAATCGGGCTCCTCGCAGGTGGCCCCGATGCTGCGCAACATCCTGGAGACGCACGTGGGTCTGCCGCCGCTCAGCGGCGTTGTCGAGTAGCGCAGAATCGACGGTAGGCGCGCATTAGCTAGAATAAACGCGTGCGAATGACGCGCCGGGAGTTCCAGCAGGTCGTCCAGGAGGCGCTGGAGGAGCTGCCACCTGAGTTCCAGCGGGTGCTCCACAACCTCGACATCCAGGTGCGCTGGGCGCCGACACCGTTCGAGCGACGCCAGAACAAGCTGCGACCCGGCCACGACCTATTCGGCGTCTACACCGGCGTCCCCCTCACCAAACGCGGCGGCGGCTATTCGCTCGTCCCACCGGATATCATCGTCATTTATCAGCGCAGCCATGAGCGCGTCGCTGGGTCGTGGGACGATATGGTAAAACAGGCTCGAAAGACACTGCTGCACGAGATCGGCCATTACATGGGCATCGATGAAGACCGCCTGCACGAGCTAGGCATGGGATAGGAGGCAACTATGTCTGACCAGCCAGCCCCGGAACCGCGAGCGGAGGAAGGGCGGCGGAACGCCTTGCTGGCGCTATCGCAGACTCCGCGCATCTTGCTGTTGCTGCTGGCCGCGTGGTCGATCCTCGGCGTGCTGGCCGAGACGTTTACCAGCAGCGGCATCTTCCTCGAGAACCACCACAAGATCGACGGCGAGAACCTCGAGCTTGAGCTGGATGGGGCGCTGGGTGGCTTCGCGCTGGGCTGGGAGGGCATCCCGCTCGCGGCGCTCTACATCTACTGCTTCCGCAACCCGGACCGCTACAACGCCGTCTTCGTCCTCGCGCTGATACACATGGCCGCGCTCTTCTTCTCGCAGCTATACCACTGGCTCGGCACGTCCGACTTTTCGTTCGAGAGCGTGGCGGTGCCCATGATCGGCTCGGCTGTGCTGGGGGCGGCCTGCTTCCTGCACATGTTCCAGGAGCGCGAGGCCCCCAAGACCTCGGAGAGCTAGCGGCGGCGCCAGGCCCGCACCGCACGTTCCGTCGTCGCTGCCAGACGCTCGGCTGCGTCCGTCCTGGTCGTCAGCGGCGCCGCGTGCGCGGCGTTGACCGGTTCCACGGCGGCTACCTGCGTCAGCGCCCATTCCCAGCCTTCGCCCAGCGAGCCCGGCACCACGATGACGGCGGCGCCAGCCTCCGCCGCCAGGCTGATGACGCCTGCCACCGTCTTGCCGTAGCGCGTCTGGCCATCTAGCCGCCCTTCGCCCGTGATCACAAGGTCCGCCCCACGCATACGATCGCGTAGTTCGACCACCTCCGCGACGACGTCGAAACCGGGCCGCAGCCTCGCGCCCAGGAAGGCGATGAGCCCCGCGCCCAATCCACCGGCGGCGCCGGCTCCCGGCACGTCGACCACCGCCACGCCGAGATCACGCTTGATGACTCGCGCATAATTGCCGAGCGCAGTGTCGAGCTCTGCCGCTGTCTCATCCGTCGCCCCCTTTTGCGGCCCGTAGACGAACGAAGCCCCCTCCGGCCCGCAAAGCGGATTGTGGACGTCGGTCGCGCCGGTCACCCCTGCTCCCGCGATTCGGGCGTCCAGCGCACTGATGTCGATGCTGGCTAGCCGCGCCAGCGCCGCGCCGCCGTGCGGCAGGTCGTCGCCGTTTGCGTCCAGCAGTCTCGCGCCCAGCGCCTGCGCCATGCCTGCGCCCCCGTCGTTGGTCGCGCTGCCCCCGAGGCCGATGATCAGCCGCTCGCAGCCGGCGTCCAGCGCCGCACCTACCAGCTCGCCGACGCCGAATGTCGTAGTGAGCCGTGGGTCGCGATGGTTTTCCCGCACGAGCGTCAGCCCCGCAGCCGCTGCCATCTCGATGATGGCGGCATTGCCGGGCAACAACGCCCAGATGGCGTCGACGGGCTCTCCCAGGGGGCCGGTCACGCGCTCCCGCTGCAGATCCGCCTCCGTCGTCGATGCGATCGCTTGCACAGTGCCCGGGCCGCCGTCCGGCATGGCGATTGCCTCAACTTCCGCGTCAGGCAGCGCGCGCCGCGCCCCCGTCGCAATGGCAACCGCAGCCTCCTCGGCGGTGAGCGTGCCCTTGTACTCCTGCGGCGCGACGACGATGCGCATGGCGAGACTATATCGCCTCCGCGCGCGTAGCCGCTCATGGATTCGCCCAGGCGGGCGGCCGTTGGCCGAGAGCCTCACCATGAGCGGCCGGGTGGTATCGTCTGTCTCGATGATTTACAGACGGTTGGGCCGCACCGAGATGATGATCTCCGAGGCTGGCTTCGGCGGCTGGGCCATCGGCGGCGAGGGCTGGGGCGACGTCCGCGACGAAGATTCCCTGGCCGCCGTGCAGGGCGCCTACGAGCTGGGAGTCAACTTCTTCGACACCGCCGACGTTTACGGGCACGGCCACAGCGAGGAGCTGCTCGGCCAAGCCCTCGGGGAGTTCCGCGACCGCGTGCTAATCGCCACCAAGGTCGGCGTCGACTTCACGAAAGGCGAACCCGCGCGCCATAGCTACGACCCGGCATACATCCTCGAGGCCGTCGAGCGCAGCCTCGAGCGCCTGCGCACGACGTACATCGACCTCTACCAGCTGCACAACCCGCCCCAGAAGCTGACGAAGAACGACGCCCTCTGGGAGACGCTGGCCGACCTGCGCGCCCGGAAGAAGATCCGCTTTTACGGTATCAGCGCAAAGACCGCGAATGATGCCCTGGCCTACCTGCGCTTCGAGCGCGAAAGCGGGGAAAAGGGCCGCTTCGGCGACACTCTACAGGTCGCCTACAACATGATCGACCAGGAAGCCGCCGACAAAGGCGTCTTCGTGGAGGCGTTTCGGCAGGACTGGGGCGTCATCGCGCGTGTTCCGCTCGCCTCCGGCCTACTTGCCGGAAAGTATGCTCCGGACCACTACTTCCCGCCATCCGACTGGCGTTCTATGTGGTCGCCGAAGCGAGTGCGGGAAAGCGTCGAGCGTGTGCAGGCGTTGCGCTTCCTTTCCCGTGAAGGCCGCCCGAGAGGCCCGCAGGGCAGCATGGCGCAGACGGCGATCGCCTTCGTGCTCTCCGAACCGGCGGTGTCGACCGTCATCAGCGGCGCAAAGACGATCGCTCAGATTGAGGAGACCGTCGCGGCATCCGAAATGGCCCCGCTCCCTGAGGAAGACTTGCGAGAAGCGAAGCGTATCTGGGTAGAGCGCGAAAAATAATCCCGAAAAGTGCCATCAGCGTTGCGAATAGAACGCCTGTGCTGCTACTATTAGCACAGACGTTCTAGGAGGAATCAAATGGCAACAGCAACCGCGACCCGGACGCCCAGCAACGCAGCCACCCAGCTGCGCCTCAAGATGTTCTCCCAGCCGCGCTGCCCGGACTGCGCCGGCCCACTCGTCTTCGGCGAGGGCTGCCAGACGTGCCCTATCTGTGGCTTCTCCCGCTGCGGCGCCTAGCACAGCCTACGTTGGACGCGCTCCTTTGCACCCGCATATCATGATCGGGTGACCCAGAAGACCTCTGACTCGCGGCCCACCGTGTCCGTGCTGACGCTTGGCTGCAAATTGAACCAGTCCGATTCCGAGGCGATCGCTCGGCGTCTCGCCGGCGAGGGCGTGCGCGTCGTCGACCGGCCGGTGAAAGGGGCGGAAGCATTCGTTATCAACACTTGCTCCGTCACCCACGTCGCCGACCGCAAGGCGCGCCACCTCGTGCGCCTGGCGCGGCGCCTCTCGCCCGGCGCGCAGGTCGTGCTCACCGGTTGCTACGCTGAGACCGCCCCGGCCGACATCGGCCAGGTCATTGGCGCTGACGAGGTGCTGACCAACGCCGACAAGTTCTCGATCCCGGACCGCCTGCTTGAGCGCTTGGCATCGCGCGGCGACCCTATCGCCGGTTGCCCAACGCCCATCAGGAACCCACTGCGCACGCGTGCGTTCATCAAGATCCAGGAAGGCTGCGACGAGCTCTGCGCCTTCTGCATCGTCCCCTACACACGCGGGCGCGAGCGGTCCGTTCCCATCGCCGACGTCGTGCGCCAGGTGCAGGCCCGCGAGGCCGACGGCGTCGTCGAAGTCGTGCTGACCGGTACCCAGTTAGGCAATTACGGCCGCGATCTCGGCTGGGAACGGTCAGAGCAGGGACCACGCCGCTTGCTGACCGAACTGCTGGCCAATACCTCGATCCCCCGCATCCGGATGTCCTCGCTTCAAGCACAGGATATCCACCCCGACCTGCTCGCGCTCTGGCGAGATTCTCGCCTCTGCCCTCACTTCCACCTGCCGCTGCAGAGCGGCGCCGACGCCGTCCTCGGCCCCATGCGCCGCCGCTACACCGCTGAGGAGTTCAGCGCCGCGCTGGCCATGATCCGCGAGCACGTGGCGGATGTCGCCGTAACGACCGATGTCATTGCCGGCTTCCCAGGCGAGACAGACGCCGACTTCGAGGAAACGCTCTCCCTGTGTGAGGATTCAGGATTCGCCGACATGCACTGTTTCCCCTACTCTCGCCGCCCGCACACCGGCGCTGACAAGATGGAGGGTCACCTGCCGCCACCCGCCCGCCGCGAGCGTCTCGAGAGGCTGTTGGCGGTGCAGAGTGCATCGTCGCACGCCTGGCGGACGCGGCACCTGGGCCGCGTAATGGATGTGCTCTGGGAGGAAAGGAGCGATGGCCGCTGGCAGGGATTGACCGCTAACTACCTGCGCGTTTACGCTCGGGACGAAGCCGACCTGGCCAATCGCCTGACCGCCACCCGCCTCGAGACGCTGGACGGCGAAGGGGTTCACGGAGCCCCCGTACTGTCATGAACGAAACTAACCGCTACCTTATCGTTTTCTTCGCCGCCCTCTGGATTGTCCTCATGACGGTGGTCATCTTCGTCACCTGGGCCGCTCCCGACGACGCAGTCGCGCGCATCGGTGACATCGCTGAGTTTTTCGAGGACAACAACACCACAGCCGGGCAGCTTGTCGTCACGCTGGGCGCCCTGGCTACCGCCGTCCTCGCGCTGCTCTGGATCGTTATCGAGCTGGCGCCGGAGGACGAGGTCAGAGAGCTGCGCGTCGAACAGGCCGGCGCAACCACCATCATCCCCGCTGACGCCCTGCGCCTGCGCCTCGAGGAGGCGCTGCTGGAGCTGCCGGGCGTCACCAGCGCCCGTTCCCGCGTCCGCCCGCGCGACAAGGGTGTGGCGGTCTCCATGGAGCTGGCTGTAACTCAGGCCGCAAATGTCGGCGAGGTCACCCAGGCCGCGGTCCGCACGATCGTCGACACCATGCACGACGACCTCGGCCTGCCGGTCTCCGGCACGCCAGAGATCAAGGTGGCATTCGGCGGCTCACGCGCCACAGATGAAACTCCGGCATCTCCCCCACCGACGTATCAGCGCCCGGAGCCGGAACCCGCGTCTGTCGTTGCGCCACCGCTCAGCGATGCAGGCGCAGAAGGCCACGCCGACTCCTCCCCGGGGCCGCTGGTCTACGACGCCACCCCGGATGACCCTCATCCTGCCGACGAGCAGCAACAGCAGCAGTAGCTCGTGCCCGAAGGCCTCACCGCGGACGCCCTTAAGCGCGCCATCGAAAGCATCCTTTTCGTGGCGGAGGGGGCCATCGACCTCAAGACGCTGGCCCGCCTGACCGAGGCCAGCGAAGCCGACGTCCTTGCGGCGATCGACCTGCTCACGGAGGAGAGTGCCCGCCGCGGCGTGCGCATCCAGCGCTCCGGCGAGGCGGCGCAGATGGTCAGCGCGCCCGAGAACACCACCTATATCCAGCGCTTCCTGGGCATCGACGAGAATGCGCGCCTTTCGCCAGCCGTGCTCGCTACGCTGACGGTCATAGCCTACCGACAGCCGATCACCAGGGGCGAAATCGAGCGCATCCTCAACAAGAACGCCGACTACGGCGTGCAGACACTAAAGCTGCGTGGCCTGATCACGGAGGTGGGGCGCGCGAACAGCGCCGGGCGGCCATACCTCTATGGCACCACCTTCAAGTTCCTGGAGCACTTCGGGCTGGAGAAGCCCGAGGACCTCCCTTCCCTGCCGGAACTGGAGTCTGCGGTCCGGGCGGCGGTGGCCGCCGAAGCTGCGGCGATCGTCGCCGAGCGCGAGGGTGCGGATGCCGAGGATGAAGCGCCCGGCGAAGAGTAACTCCATGCTTGTAGGAGTCCTGCGAGTCCGCCTGCGCGTGCCGGAAAGCCAATCGCTAAAGGCGAAGCGGCAGGTCGTGAAGTCGCTCGTGGCGCGGCTGCAGAACCGCTTCCATCTTTCCGCCGCCGAGGTGGGTGACCTCGACTCCTGGCAGCTCGCCACGATCGGCGTCGCCTGTGTCTCTAACGACGAGCGGCACGCCAGCGAGGTGCTCTCCTCTGTGATGGAGTTTGTGCGGCGGGAGCGGCTGGACGCGGAGATACTTGACTACGAGACCGAGATAATCGACGCGGGCGCCTGACCGCTACTGGCTTACGGTAATCGAAACGACGTCGCCGGGGCCGACGACGGTGCCTTCACCCGGCGAGAAGGAGATGACTTGTCCCGCCGGCACGTCCCCTTCTGTCGTCGGCACGGCCAGCCAGGTGGCGCCATTTTCCTCAACGATGGCTACCGCCTCGGCGAGCGTCAGACCGGTAAGATCGGGCAGCGTCTGGGCGTTGCCGCCGCCCTCCGCGGGTGCGTCAGCGGCTGGAACAGCCCCGTTGTTCTCCGTGCCGCCGGAGGTGTCTTCGCTGAAGTTAGCGCTGCTCTCGCTGCCCAGCGCGTAGAGCGCGACGACGAGCATGATGAGCACTCCGATGACGCTGACAGCGATGAGGCTGCTGGGGTTCCAGGTGCGTGGCTCCGACATCTCCGGGAGTTGCTCCAGCGCTGGCTCGTCCACGTGACCGACCGGAAAGAAAGGCATCAGCGACCCCGGGTCGAGGCCGAGGTAACTAGCGTACGAGCGCAAGAAACCCCTGGCGTAGACCGGGGCTGGTAGGATTCCGAAATTCTCGAGTTCGAGTGCTTCGAGGTACTTACGCGGGATGCGGGTTACTCTCTCGGCATCTTCAAAGGTGATACTTCTCTCGAGGCGGGCTTTCCTTAACGTCTCCCCAAGGGGCGACGAGGACATATCGACCTCCTGTGAATGCACGGATTGCAGTATAAGCAAAGGCCGGCAGTTAGCGTCAAGCTTGGCGTGAGCATTGGTGTTGATTGCCAAGTTTTTGCAACCCGCCGCGGTAGATTCGGCGGAGAATTTAACATGACCCGGTTAGAGTAGAGGGCAGATGTTGTCCTTTCGTTTCCTCAAGGAGTGGGCTGTGGCGACCGTCAAACGCTACACCGCCAACAACTGCGGCCAGCTCGCGGCCGGCATCGCTTACTACGTCCTCTTCTCCATCTTCCCGCTGCTTATCTTCCTCGTCGCCGCCGTCGGCATCTTCCTCCACGAGGCCGCCCAGCAGGACCTCGTCAATGAAGTAATGGACGTCGTGCCACTGGACCAGGGCGAAGGACGCGCCAACGTGGAAGAGGCCGTCGACGCCGTCTCCGGCAACACCGGACCGGCCCTGGGTATCATCGGTCTCATCGGTATGATGTGGTCGGCCAGCGGCATGTTCGGTGCCATCCGCCGCTCGCTCAACATCATCTACGACGCGCAGGATCTGGGGCGCCCATTCGTCCAGGCCAAGGCGATCGACCTCTCGCTAGTCCTCGGTGCAGGACTCTTCTTCGGCGCCTCAATCGCCGTCACGGCCGTCCTGCGCGTGGCGCAGGCGCGCAGCGAAGACCTGGAGGGTATCGGCCAACTTTCGGAGGACTTGGGCTGGGTCTGGACGCTGGGCATCATCGCGATTCCCTTCGTCTTCTCCTTCGTCGCCTTCACCTTCCTATACTGGATCGTGCCGGCTCGCGGCGGATCGCTAATGGGCGCTGTCCCCGGCGCGGTGATCGCCGCCGTCGCCTTCGAAGCGGTAAAGAACCTCTTCGGCTTCTACGTGCAGAACTTCGGCAACTTCGATGTCGTCTTCGGCTCGCTTGGCGCCGTAGCCGCATTCCTCTTCTGGATCTTCATCAGCGCCCAGATACTGCTCATCGGAGCGGCCGCCTCACGCTCGTTCGCCGAGGTGCCGAAGACGGTCGTCAAGCAGCCGGCGATGGAAGGAATGAAGGTGCCGCTGCACGTCAAGGTGCTGCGCACCGCGCGCAGCCTCGTCCTCCGCGATCCAGAGGCAGACAAGCGCTAGGGCATGTCGATGAAGTGGCCCAGCTTGTCCCGTTTCGTCTCCAGGTACTTCCAGTTGTGCGGGTTGGGCACCGCCTGGATGGGGACGCGCTCCACGACGTCGATACCGTAGCCCTCGATACCGGCGCGCTTCTGCGGGTTGTTCGTCAGCAGGCGCACTCTGGTCAGGCCCAGGTCCAGCAGGATCTGCATGCCGATGCCGTAGTCGCGGCGGTCGGCGGCGAAACCCAGCGCTTCGTTGGCCTGCACGGTGTCGAGGCCTTCTGTCTCCTGCAGCGAGTAGGCCCGGATCTTGTTGTGGAAGCCGATGCCGCGGCCCTCCTGCCTCATGTATACGAGGACGCCACGGCCTTCCTGGGCGATGTGGCTCAGCGCCAGATCGATCTGCTCGCCGCAGTCACAGCGCATGGAGCCGAAAACGTCGCCTGTCACGCACTGCGAGTGGACGCGGATGAGGACCGGCTCGTCGGTGGTGATGTCGCCCATAACCAGCGCCGCGTGCTCATCAGTGTCGATGTCGGAGCGATAGGCATGGAGCGTGAACTCGCCCCAGTTCGTCGGGAGCGTGGTCACCGCCACCTTCTCCACAAGCCGCTCCCGCATTACGCGGTGGCGGATCAGCTGGTTGATGCCGATGATCTTCAGGTCATGCCCTTTCGCGAAGTCCACCAGCGCCGCGCCGCGCATCATCTTGCCGTCCTGGTCCATCAACTCGCAGAGGACGCCCACCGGCTCAAAGTCTGCCAGGTGGCAGAGGTCCACCGTGGCCTCGGTGTGGCCAGCTCGCACCAGCACTCCGCCGTCACGGGCGCGCAGGGGATAGATGTGACCCGGCATCACCAGGTCCACAGGCTCCGCGTCCGGGTCGGCCAGCACCTGGATCGTGCGCGCCCTGTCAGCCGCCGAGACGCCCGTCGTCACCCCCTTTCGCGCATCGACGGAGACGGTGAAAGCCGTGCCGTACTGCGCCTGGTTGTTACCTACCATCAGCGGAATGCGTAGCTCGTCCAGTAGGTCTCCGGGCATGGGGACACAGATAATACCGGTGGTGTGTCGCAGCATGAACGCGATCTTTTCCTCGTCCACATGCTGAGCGGCGATGATTAGGTCGCCCTCGTTCTCGCGCTCGTCGTCGTCGACGACGATCACGAACTTGCCCTGGCGGAAGTCATCGATCGCCTCGTCGACCGTTGAGAAGCCGGGCTTCTCCAGCTCAGCGTCTACGGGCGTTGATTGCGCGGGGGTTTTCCTGGCCTTTGCCATCGCTTCCCTCCTTAGACTGTCGCGTTCTCGCTGGATACGCGCAGCCTGATTATGCGCACACCTTAACGTGCGCGTCAAGGTTGCCGGATGTGCGCTTCGTCACGCTCGCCGCGGCCGGTCTAACTCCGCGCTGTCCACGACGATCGTCACCGGCCCCTCGTTTACCAGCTCCACCGCCATCTTCGCACCGAAGCGACCCGTTTGCGTGCCCACCCCCAGCCGCCTCAACTCCGCCACAAACGCCTCGACGATCGGCTCCGCGATCTTCGGCCGGGCCGCGCCGTCGAAGCTGGGACGCCGCCCGCGGCGCACGTCCGCCAGCAGCGTGAACTGCGACACGACCAGCGCCTCGCCGCCGGTATCCAGCAGCGAGAGGTTGAAGCGCCCTTCGTCGTCGCTAAAGATGCGCATCTCCGCGCACTTGCCGGCGATGCGGGCGGCCTCGCCGGCGTTATCGCCCTCCGACACGCCGACCAGCATAAGCAGTCCCGGGCCGATGGAGGCGATGGTCTCGCCGTCAACAGAAACGGAGGCGCGAGCGGCGCGCTGTAGGACGACGCGCATCAGCGCACCGTCTCAGTCGACCGACGTTTCGATCTTTTTGTCGGTCTTGGAGTCGGCGCCATGGGAATGGCCACCGCCGCCGTGGGAGTGGCCGTTGTCCGTGCTGGCAGCCGGCGCAGCCGGCGTCGAGGCGCTGTCGTCAGATGAAGTGGCCGTGCTGCCGCTGCTCGCACCGGAGCCGCGGTTATCGGTGCTGTAGAAGCCGCTGCCCTTGAAGATGACGGCCGGCATGCTGATCTGGCGCTTCGCCCGCGCCCCGCAGACCTGGCATTTCTGCGTGGAGGGCGCGCTGAAACCCTCGGTCTTCTCGTAAGTGTGGCCCTTGCCACAGCGGTACTCATATACAGGCACGTTTGCGGACCTCCGTAGAGATAAGGAGAAGACCCCGCGGGGCCTTCTCGCTTAGTATAGCGCCCGCTAAGGCAAGCCACAATCGATCGCCGCACCGCCCGCCCTAACACAGAACACCTGGCACCTACCCCGGCTCCGGGGGCAGTATCTGCTCCCCAATCGACTGCAACACCGCCGCCATCCGCTGCGCCATCTCCTCCGGCGAAACCTTCGCCTTCCCACTCGCCCGCGTCAACAGCCCCATGAACTGCAGCCAGATCCGCATGTCATCACCCTTCCTGCTCACCGACTCCGCCGTCCGCCACCGCACGGCCGACTCCAGGTCGTCCGGCGCCTCTCCGCCAGGCGGGCAGGCTGCCCGTCTGGGCAGGCCGTAGGCCGCCCGTCTGGGCCCGCCTCAACGCCTCGTGATAGAAACTGTCCTCCCTACTGCGTCCCCTTCCCGCCACCAACAACCTCCTCCTCGTTCGCCATGAACCGCCCCGTCACATAACTCCGCGGCTGCTGCCGGGTAGGCCGCAGGCCGCCCGTCTGGGCCGACAGCCGCCAACCGCCCTCCGGGTCCCGCAACGCCTTCAGCGCGATCAACTGCTGCCGGATGTTCGCCGCCTGCCGGCCCAGCATCGTCTCATAGCGGATCAGTTTCCCCAGCGTCTCCTCCCCCGGCATCAGACGCAGCGCCAGCATCCGGTCCATCGCCGCCACCGCCTCCGCCGTCAGCTCCTCCGGCGCCGGCAACCCCTGTAGCGCCCGTCCCAGCCACCAGTCACGCGGCACATCCCGCAGGTTCACCATGATCGACTCCGTCTCGAACCGCAGGCTCCGCCCCTTCCGCCAGTACGTCACCGCCAGCTCATCCACCAGGCGCTGCTCCTCGAACCCGTTCGGCTCCCAGTACTCCTGCAACTCCCGCCGCAAACGGTCCCAGTCCTCCTGCCGCTCCACCAGCGGCAACACCGGCGTCTGACTCAACACCCCATGCCGCACCGGGTTCAGCCGCACCACCGCCTTCCCCTCCCGCGTCTGCGGTCCCCCTCCCCGCCCCCGCCTCGACACCCTCCGTGGCCTCGCCATCACTACCTCCCCTCCCTGCCCGCCCGCGCCCACCGCGCAGCCGAAAGTACCGCTAGGTTACGCCTCCCCCATCGCGATCTCCAATACCCAAACGGCACTCCGAGTACACGTCGCAGACCAGCGTCGACCTCGACAGGCCGTTCGTCGTGTTCAATGTCCGAGACCTCGATCCCGACCTGCGGCCGATCGGCATCTACCTGATCGCCGACTACATCTGGAGCCAGGTGCGCCGCAACCGACGGCCGCGGATGCTCCTGATCGACGAGGCGTGGGCGCTGATGCAGCACGAAGAGGGCGCGCGGTTCCTCTCGTCGATGGCCCGTCGCGCCCGCAAGTACTACCTCGGCCTGACCACCGTGACGCAGGACGTCGAGGACTTCCTGGCGACGCCGGAGGGCCACACGGTCCTGGCCAACAGATCGGTTCAGATCCTCATGCGCCAGGACAGCTCGACGATCGACGTGGTCTCGCAGACCTTCCGCCTCAGCTCCGGCGAGCGCGAGTTCCTCCTCGCCTGCCAGAAGGGTGAGGCGCTCTTCTTCGCCCGCGGCAACCACATCGCCCTCCGCGTCGAGGCCAGCCCCATGGAGCACGCGCTGGCGACGACGGACCCTGCGGAGTTTGCTGGAGTGGCTCTGCGGGGGGCCACTTAGCCTGCTTAGACTGACGACGCCAATTGTCGAGTCTCGGATGCGGCCATCACTGCTCTTCCGCAGCGAGGATTCGCATTGCTTTCTAATGTCAGTGGCCGAGATGGAGTACGGCGGCCCCGCTTCCAAGACGTAATGCCGAGAACGCGTGCGGAGACCCGCAATGCTTACGGAGCCCCCAGAGCACCTCATCGACTTCTTCGCCGGAGGTGTTGGTGCGATCCGGGTATCGCGCATCAGCGATACGGTCAGCTCGACATGCGAGATGTCGCGGAAGACGCCGCGCGTGCCTGCGCGGCTGAAGGGCGTGCGGACCTATCGACCAGTACGGCTTTCCCGCACTGTGCGACGTGCCTCCTTGGGCGAATCACATTCGATCTACAGCGGGGCGCTAGTCTAGCACACGCCGAATCAAGATGTGACCAGTGCGCCGCGTCAGCCCTAGCGCAATTCCAGCCAAACCGGTCAGGATAAGTCCTACGGCAATCGCTAGAGTACTGGCAGCTGGCCCGGCATTGAACTGGTGCGACGGGATGCCGCCGGTAATTGGAAGTTGCTGCGGCTGGAGCACTTGGAAGTCAACTCGTGGAGCCTGTGCCAGCGTGCCACCACTGTGCTCCCCGAGGCTCGCCGGGAAGGCAATAATGACTCGTGCTCCTGGCACGCCGATCGTGGTGGGCAACTCGATCTGAACGGAAAAGATTCCTGCGGAGTCTGCCGCAACTGTCGCCAGTACGTCTCCACCCGCGTCGAGGCCGGGCCTGTATACCTCTATCGTGATGCTGTCATTCGCGATGAACCCCTGGCCGGAAACCTCGATCACGTCGCCCGCTTTACCCTGCGCCGGTGTCACCGTAATAGAGGCGGAATTAGCGCCGGCTGACGCTACCGACAATAGCAGGCCGGCTGCCACCAATACTGATGCACCAAGGGCTGAGACTACGCTCATTCTATGTTACCTCCGATTGAATTCAGATTCCGCCATAGATTAGCCGTGTACCTCATCATTGCACGCCTGCCGAGTGGCTCTGCAAACCAAGGCCAAATGGCTCTTAAGGACTTCGCCGCAACTGGGTATTTTGATGCCCGCATGACATCGAAGGAAAGGAGACGGGGGCGCACCTCGTCGGCCTCTGCTCCTTCCACAAGGACAAGCACCCCAGCCTGGTCGTCTACCCGGAGACGCGGAGCCTCTGCTTTGGCCTAACCATAGCACCTAATCACGGACACCCCACATTTTTTCCAAACAAACTTCCGTATCTAAACCCCCCCTCTCTTGTCTCATGTCTCATGTCTTTCGCACTTGATAACATCACCTCATGCCTCGCTCCCCCACCACCCGCCTCAACCCCAGCGACATCCGCGCCGTCGTCTTCGACGCCTATGGCACTGTCATCAACTTCACAGAGCCCGACTTCATCGCCACCATGGCCGAGATCTGCGCCGACCAGGGCATCGACGCCGACGCTGCCGACCTCTGGAAGCGCTTCCTGCGTGCCTCTTACCTCATGCGCTCGGAGCACCACCACGACCCCGTCTACAAGCGCTACGACCAGGCCTGGGCCGACCAGTTCGAGCACGTGTTCGCCGCCCTCAAGCTGCCAGTGGACCACTGGCGCGCCGCCCTCTACTTCAAGGCCCGCCTCGCCGACGCACCCGCTTTCGACGACGCCGCGCCCGCGATCGAGGCCATCGGCCGCCACTACAAGATCGGCCTGCTCTCCAACGCCGACGACGACTTCCTCACGCAGTGCCTGAACCGCAATAACCTCCGCTTCAAGCACGTCCTCTCCTCGGAGGAGGCGCGGGCGATCAAGCCCAACGTCGCCATCTTCGAGATGATGGCCAGACGCCTGCGCGTAGATCCCGCGTATATCCTCTACGCCGGCGATAACCCCATCCCCGACGTCCTGGGCCCCGCCAACGCCGGTATGCGTACCGCCTGGGTCAACCGCTCTGGCCTGCGCAAGCCTCGCAATATCCCGTATCCCGACGTCCGCGTCACTTCCCTGTCCGAGCTCGTCAAGATCCTGGTGCCAGAAGTTGAGTGACGCCACGCCTTCCACCGCCCCGCCCACCCTCGTCCTCCGCCCGACCCGCGAGGCAGACCTCGATTCCGTCCTCGCCATCGAGCGTCACCCGGAAAACGCACCGTTCATCGGCCAGTGGCCGCGAGAGCAGCATGAGCTGACCCTGCGGCGCGAGGGCGCGGAGCACTCCGTCGTCGAGGCCGGCAGCGCCATTGGCGGCTATCTCATCACCTACGACCTGACCGCCGACGCCTTCGGCATCTGGCTTCAACGCCTCGCTGTCATTGACAAGTCGCGCGGCGTCGGCCGCTCTGTCCTCGCCGCCTACCTTACCGATGCGATGCCGCGCCTTGGCGCAGACTCCGCCATCCTTGACGTCATGCGGGTCAACGAGCGCGCCCAGGCGATGTATCGCAGTCTGGGCTTCGCGGAGGCGATGCTGCCGGATGACGACCTGGAGCGGCTGAAGAACCTCGTCGGTGGCATGGACGACGACGTCATCGTCATGCGGCTACCGCGCGCGCCCGCACCACAGGAACGCTACGAGGTCCGCCTTGGCTGACGTCCCAGGCCCGCGCTCCCGTGAGCTATTCGAGCGCGCGCAGCAGCTGATGCCGGGCGGCGTCTCCAGCCCCGTGCGTGCGTTCAAGGCAGTCGGCGGCGAGCCGGTCGTTATCTCCTACGGACACGGCCAGTACATCTTCGATGTCGACGGCAACCGCTACATCGACTATGTCGGCGCCTACGGGCCGCTCATCCTGGGTCATGCGCCTCCACGCGTCGCCGAAGTTATCGCAGCCGCCGCCCACCGGGGCACGGCCTACGGCGCGACCAGCGAGCTCGAGATCGAACTGGCCCGCCTCATCACCGAGGCGATCCCCTCCATCGATCTCGTGCGCTTCGTCAGCTCTGGCACGGAGGCCACGATGTCGGCGCTTCGCCTCGCGCGTGCCTTCACCGGCCGAGACGCCGTCGTCAAGTTCGAGGGCGGCTACCACGGCCACTCCGACGGCCTCCTCGTCCGCGCCGGCTCCGGCCAGGCAACGCTCAGCCTGCCCGACTCGTCCGGCGTCCCAGCCTCTTTCGCCGCCGAGACCCTTCTCGCCCCCTACAACGACCTCGATGCCGTTAAGGCGCTCTTCGCCACGCAGGGCGAGCGCATTGCTGCCGTGATCCTCGAGCCGATCGCAGCCAACATGGGCGTCGTGGCGCCGTCCGCCGGCTTCCTGGAGGGCCTGCGCGAGCTGACCACCGCCCACGGCGCGCTGCTTGTCTTCGACGAGGTCATCACCGGCTTCCGCCTGCACTACGGCGGCGCCCAGACGCTGCTCAACGTCATCCCCGACCTCACGTGCCTGGGCAAGATCATCGGTGGCGGCATGCCCGTCGCCGCGTACGGCGGCCGCCGCGACATCATGGAGATGATCGCTCCGCTCGGCCCCGTCTACCAGGCCGGCACACTTTCCGGCAACCCGCTGGCCATGGCCACCGGCATCGTCACACTGGAGGCGCTGCGGTCCGAGGTCACCTACCAGCGTCTTGAGATCTCCTCCCTCTACCTGGAAGACACACTCCGCCGTGCCGCCGAGGCCGCCGAGGTTCCCGTCCGCCTCAACCGTGTCGGCTCCCTGCTCACCATGTTCTTCACGAACGATGACGTCACCGACTACGATTCCGCCCTCCGCGCCGACCGCGAACGCTACGCCGCCTACTTCCGCGGCATGCTCGGCCGCGGCGCCTTTCTCGCCCCGTCGCAGTTCGAGGCGATGTTCGTCTCCACTGCGCATACAGACGACGATATCGTCGCCACCGGTGAAGCGGCCGAGGCGTCGTTGCAAGACCTCCGGTAGTCTCAAGAAACGCGCGCCGTCACCTCCTTGCCGACCGCCAGACGCGGCGCTATACTACGCTGCGCTATACGCCCCAATTGATAAAGCAGGTAAGCAAATGAAAGTCTCTTGTCTCCAGGACAACCTAGCCAAAGGGCTGTCCATTGTCGGCCGCGCCGTTCCCGTTCGCAGTACGCTTCCGCAGGCTTCCCACGTCTTGCTCCAGACCGAGCAAGGGCGCCTAAAGCTGGTTGCGACCGATCTCACCATCGCCGTCACTTGCTGGATCGGCGCCCAGGTCGAGGAAGAGGGCTCGATCACCGTTCCAGCCCGTCTGCTCACCGACTTTGTTCAGTCACTCCCGAACGAGAAGATTGATCTCGAAGTCGGCGCGCGCGGCCACCAGCTGCACATAGTCTGCGCCCGCAACGAGGCGACGATGGCCGGCATGGACGCCGCCGACTTCCCGCCCGTACCCGCCGTCAGCGACGGTCTCTCCATCGATCTCCCAGCGGCCGAGCTGAACAAGGCTATCGCCCAGACACAGTTCGCCGCCGCCACCGACGACACGCGCCCCGTCCTCACCGGCATCCACACCCTTGCCGAAGATCAGACGCTGACGCTCGCCGCCGCTGACGGCTTCCGCCTCGCCGTCCACACCTTGCCGCTCTCCCAGGAAGTCGCCGAAAAGGTTGAGGTCATCATCCCCGCCCGCGCGCTGCGGGAGGTGGAGCGCCTCCTTGGCGAAGAGGCCGACACCGTCGAGCTCTCGATCAACGCCGGCCGCTCACAGGCGCTCTTCAAGCTGAAGACAGTCGAGGTTGTCGCCAACCTCATCCAGGGCACCTTTCCTAACTACAGCCAGCTGATCCCTTCGTCGTTCAACACCAAGGCGCAGATCGACATGAAGCAGTTCCTCCAGGAGACGCGCATCGCAGCGATCTTCGCCCGTGACGGCGCCGGCATCGTCCGCGTCCAGATCGACCCCACGGAGGGCGGCCCCGGCAAGCTCACCATCTCCGCTCGCGCTGAGGAAATCGGCGAGCATCGCGGTGAGATGGACGTCAAGATGGAGGGCGAAGCGTCAAAGATCGCTTTTAACAGCCGCTATCTGCAGGACGTCCTCCAGGTCCTCGACGCCGAAAGCGTCGCCCTGGAGACCACCAGCCCGTCCAGCCCCGGCGTCCTCCGCCCCATCGGCGACGACAACTACGTCCACGTCGTCATGCCGATGTTCGTCCAATGGTGATCTGGATGCCCCGCCAGGGGCGGGCGTCGTCATATGATCTGCCAGCGCACATCTGAGACGGTGATAATGCTACGGTGGTAATGCTAAGGAGGAGACGATGCCGCTCTATCTGACGAGGTTCAGCTACACCCCGGAGACCTGGGCCAGGCTCATCGGCAACCCGGAGGACCGTCGAGAAGCCGCGCAGTCGTACATCGAGTCGGTCGGCGGAAAGCTGCACGGGTTCTGGTACGCTTTCGGCCAACACGATGGCTACAACCTGTGGGAAGCCCCGGACAACGTTTCCATGGCCGCGGTAGCACTGGCGATTGGTGGCGGCGGTGCGCTTAGCTCGTTCGAAACGACAGTCCTTCTGACCGTCGAAGAGACGATGGATGCGCTGCGCAAGGCTGAGCAAGTCCAGTATCGCTCGCCCGGCGCTAGAGGGTGAATTAGTCAGTTACGCTTTACCGGGCCGAGAGCTTAGAGTATCTGCGAAAGGAAGAGCTTCGTCCGGTCCTCTTTCGGCGCCGTGAAGAACTCCTCCGGTGTGCCCTCCTCGACAACCAGCCCCGAGTCCATGAACATGATCCGGTCCGCCACCTCGCGCGCGAACCCCATCTCGTGGCTTACGCAGAGCATCGTCATGCCGGACTGGGCCAGTTCCTTCATGACGTCCAGCACTTCCTTGATCATCTCCGGGTCCAAAGCTGAGGTCGGTTCGTCAAAGAGCATGATCTTTGGCTGCATGGCCAGAGCGCGCGCAATCGCCACGCGCTGCTGCTGCCCGCCGGAGAGCTGGGCCGGGTACTTGTCGATCTGTTCCGGGATGCCGACCCGCTCCAGCAGGCTGAGCGCCAGCGCTTCGGCGTCGGCTTTCTTCATGTGGCGGACGTGAGTCAGGGCCAGCGTCATGTTGCGGCGCACAGTCAGGTGAGGAAAGAGGTTGAACTGCTGGAAGACAATGCCGACCTCCGAGCGGATCTTTTCGACGTTGCGCAGGTCGTTGTTCAGCTCCACGCCGTCGATCACGATACGGCCCCCATCGTGCGGCTCCAGCCGGTTCAGCGTGCGCAGGAACGTTGACTTCCCCGATCCCGAGGGGCCGATGATCACGACCACTTCTCCCTCATTGACATTCGTCGTGATGCCGCGCAGAGCCTGAAAGTCGCCGAACCACTTCGTCACGTCTTCACAGACGATGATCTCGCGCTCGCTCGTCGCTCCGTTTCCGCCCTGCGGCGGTTTTTCGTCACTCACCTATCGTTCCCCCACTCCGAGGTTTCGCTCCAGTTGCTGACTCGCCTGCGACATTGAGAAGGCCACGACCCAGTATATTAGCCCGGCGAAGATCAGGACTTCGGCCTGCTGCCCGATGAAGTCGGGCTGGGCAGTCGCCGCCCGCGCCGCCCGCAGCAGGTCCGTCAGCGCCAGGATGAAGACGAGCGATGTGTCCTTGAACAGGCTGATGAACTGCGAGACCAGCGCCGGAATGACCGCCCGCAGTGCCTGCGGCAGCACGATCAAGATCAACAGGCGCACCCCCCCAAGGCCCAGCGCTTGCCCCGCCTCCACCTGTCCGCGTGGCACCGCTTGCAGGCCGCCGCGCACGATCTCCGCCACGTATGCCGCCGTGAACGCCGTCAGGCCCACCATGGCCAGGCCTACCTCCGACGGCAGGTACCCTGTCACCGGGATACCCACGACGTCGCGGTCTGTCCCGATCGCATATGGCAGGAGGAAACCCGACATGAACAAGACCGTGATTAGCGGCACACCGCGCATCAACTCGATGTAGGCCACGCAGAAGATGCGGATCACCGGGAAGCTGCTCGCCCTCCCGACCGCCAGGGCCACGCCAAGCGGGAATGATGCGACGATGCCTACAACTGCGAGCGACATCGTCAGTAGCAGCCCGCCCCATAGACGGTCCGGCACCGCGCTCAGCATGTACATCGAGAACGCAAAACCGAGCGGCCAGGCAAACGTCATCGCCGAACGGAACCGGGGGTTGATCGCCGGCGGCGAGGTATATGCGGCGGCGTAGCCACTGGCGAACAGCATCAGGCAGGTCGTCGTCAGGATTAGCGTCTCACCCTCAAGGAGGAAAATGTACAGCGGCACCAGCCCAGCGGCTGCGAGAGCAACCAGGCGCGGCCCGACTCTTCCCCAGGCTCCCCAGCTGAGTCCGCCAAGCAGCGAGGCGACGTGCAGGATCACCCAGATGCGCCACACCTCGTCCCGGGGGAAGCGGCCAAGCATGAAGAGCCCGCGGTTAGCGTCCACCACGTCCCATTCGCCGCTGATTAACGCAAACCGGCCCAACTGATAGGCTCCGAAGCCAAGCAGCGTCACCATCACTATCGTCAGCACCGTGTTGGCCGGGCTGCTGAAGAGGTTCGCGCGTGACCAGCGCCAAACGACGGTTGCCACCGGAATGTGGGGGCCCAGCGGGCGCTTAGTGGTCATCTGGCCTTCCTCCACTGCAGTCGGCTGTAGAGGCCGTTCATCACCGCCGAAATCGTCAGGCTCATCGTCAGGTAGGTGAGCATCACCAGCGTCACCAGCGGCACGAACTGCCCGCTCTGGTTGGCAGTGATTCTTGTGACGTCGAACAGATCCTTGAAGGCGACCGCCACCGCCAGGCTGGAGTTCTTCATCAAGTTCAGGTACTGGTTCGTCAGTGGCGGAATAATGATCGCCATCGCCTGCGGCAGGATCACGAAGCGCATGCGCTCCGCCGTGGTCAGGCCCAGCGCTGCCGCCGCTTCTGTCTGGCCCTTCGGAATCGCCTGGATGCTGCCACGCACGATCTCAGCGATGAAGGAGCCCGTATATACCGAGAGCCCGGTCAGAAGCGCGGCGAACTCCGGTGATATCGTCATGCCGCCACTAAACGATGTCCGACCCGCCTCCGGGAGATCGATGCTCAGCGGCAGGCCCGTGGCCAGGAACGCCACCGCAGCGATTGCCACAAAGACGCCGCTCGCCGTCCACCAGGGGTAGGTCGGCTTACCCCTTTCGTCCTGCCGCCGCGTTTGAACTACCTTAGCCACGGCCGCGATGGCGAAGGCGCCCAGCAGCGCCAGCGCCCAGAGATCCGCCCCGTCCTTCGTCTCCAGCGACGGTAACGCCAGCGCCCGGTTGGAAAGGAAGGCTACGCCAAATAGATCGAAGCTGTCGGCGATCCGCGGCGCCTTCAGGAACACCGCCAGGTACCAGAAGATCAACTGCAGCAGCAGCGGGATATTGCGGAACGTCTCCACGTACAGCATCGCCACGCGCGAGACAAGCCAGTTAGTGGAGAGGCGCGCGATACCGGCGACCACGCCCAGCACCGTCGCCAGCAAGATGCCGATGAACGATACCTGGATCGTGTTCAGAAGGCCCGCCTGCAGGGCGCGCAAGTAATTCTGGTTCGGCGAATAATCGAAGCCGAACGCCCGCTCATCGATGCCGAATCCGGCTCGCTGGCCCAGGAAGTCTTTGTGGACATCGATGAACGGGAAGGAGCTCTTGGTTTCGATGAACGGAAACGGCTCCAGGTTCAGCGATTCCAGGGACCTGTCGGTGTTGGTGAAGAGAACGTATGCAGCGAAGAAGATCAGCGCCGCGAACAGCGCCTGGAATGCGAAGCGCTGGAAACGGATATCCCGCCAGAGGGCGAAGGCGCCCCCGACAGAGGGAATCCGCCGCCGGTTCTCGGAAACCGTCACGGTTGCAGCCTATTGGGTAGCGGCCCGGCATGTTAGCCGGACCGCTACCCCGCTACTTCGGTTCAGGACGTTTACCGGGCCGGCGGGCCGTAGATCAGGCCGCCGTCTGTCCACAGGGCGTTTAGGGTGCCGTCACGTTCAATTCCGATCGGCGTGATGTTGCGGTCGTAGATCTCGCCGTAGTTGCCGACGGCTGCAAGGACATCCTGCATGTAGTCGGCATCAATGCCCAGCCCCGGCTCAAAGACCTCACCGCCCTCGAACGGCACACCGAGAAGGCGCGCAATGTCAATGTTGTCCGGCGCGGAAGCCTGCGCCGAGACGTTGCTGCTGGTGACGCCTGCCTCTTCGGCAAGAATCGTGCCGATAACGATCCAGTTCACCACGTCGAACCACTGCGAGTCGTTGTCGATCGTCAGGGGCCCAAGCGGCTCCTTGGAGAACGTCTCCTCGAGGATGACCAGCGATTCCGGGCCACCAGCGTCCTCGGGGAAGGCGGAGCGCCGCGACGCCAGCTGCGACTTGTCCGACGTCCAGCCGTCGCAGCGCTCTTCGATGAAGGCCTGCTGCAGCGTGTCGTTGTCCTCGAAGCCCAGAGCTTCAGAGTTGGGCAAACGGTCGGCCAGGTTCAGCTCTGTCGTTGTGCCCTGCAGCGTGCAGACAGTCGCGTCTGCGAGGTCGTCAACACTCGTGAAGCCGTCCGCCGCGCGCACCATCATGCCCTGGCCGTCATAGAACGTCGTCGCCGCGAAGCTCAGGCCGGAGCTGGCGTCGCGGCTGCTCGTCCATGTCGTATGCGGATCAGCACGTCGACTTGTCCGGTCTGCACTGCCGTTAGCCGCGCCTCCGCCGTCAGCGGGACGTACTCGACGGCATCGGGATCGCCCAGCACGGCTGCGGCAATTGCCTTGCAGTAATCAACATCAAAGCCGGAGAACGTGCCATCCGGCTCCAGGAAGCCGAACCCGGGGACGGCGTCGTTCACGCCGCAAACGAGTTCGCCGCGGTCCAGCACCGCCTGCAGGATCTGGCTGTGGCTGCCGCCGCCGGGGCTGGCCGTGTCACCAGGCGTTTCATCGCCTGGCGTGGCGTCACCGCTCGTCGGTGTCGGCGTGCTATCGTCATCGTCACCGCAGGCGGCAAACGCCAGGACTGCGAGTGCGATAAGCATCAGGGGAAGCGCAGAAAATGCGCGCCGTAGAGTCATCCGGGTCCCTCCTTCTCACTACTGAGCGTTGGCTGGGTCTGGGGATGCACAGCACCATGAACGTGTCTCCGTCACGGCTGCCGACAAGTTTACACTACGTTCACGCGCTAGTCGGAGGCAATGTCGTTTCGCCGCTCGCCGCACTCCGCTGAAGCAGCGTCGGAGCCGTCGCAACGCAGGTTCACCGCCGTCCGTCGCTCCCCCTCTCGCTCCAGCCTGCCCTCGTAGTTCGTGTCGGCTTCAACGACTCGCCAGCCGGAAAGTGTCAGCCCCTCAATCGCGGCCGCGGCGCTCGCATCCCCGAGGCATGCGTCATCGCCTGCAGGTGCCTCGCAGAAGTAGAAGTGGACGTGCAGTCCCCGCGAGGCCCCTCCGCGCAGGTGCTCGCAGGATGGGTGTCCCAGGTGGTCTCCCATCCCCACCGCATCCCCTGCGGTCACCTGCATCGACGAGCTGAGCAGGTGGTAGTACCCGCTTCGCCGGCCGTCCTCATGCTCAATCTCCACCAGCGACTGGCCGGCGACACGGACGATGCCCGGGCCGGCCGCAGTCACCCAGTACGGTTCAAGGCTTCCCGGGCGGCAGGCATCCCCGTAGATCGGAGCTATCGGGGCGAAATCGAGCGCGTACCGCGGCTGCTCCCCGCAGTCCTCCGAGGGGCTATCGCAATGCGGGCCACCGACGAGGAACCACCTCTCGCCGGGCGTCCAGGGAAGGGCGAACTGCTCGCCCGTCGATGTCGGTGCCCGGTCCGTCGCGTCACCACCAGCGCAACCGGCGAGCAGCAGCGCCAAGATCGCGGCTACCGTCCGAAATACCACGGCATCACTGTACCAAGGCGTCATTGATGTGGTTTGCGGCAACCCCCGCGGCCGGTCTCTTTGTTAGAGGAGGCTAGGCGGGACCCGCGTCGTCTGTGCGTGCAGCACCGGGCAGCCGGCTCACCATGCAGCGCTCCACTCCGTGGCCCTCCACCTTCGTCACCTGAAAAGATAGACCTTCGTAGGTAACGCGGTCGCCCACGTTTGGCGGCCGGTCCAGGAGCATCAACACCAGGCCGCTCACGGTGTCCACCTCTTCGTGCACCAGTTCCAAGCCGAACTCCTCGCCCACGTCCTCCAGCCGCACCGCGCCGTCCACCGACAACAATCCGCCTCTCACCCAGGTCATCATCTGCGGCGAGCTTTGCTCCTCTTCCACCTCGCCGATCAGCTCTTCGTACAGGTCTTCCGTCGTTATTAGTCCCGCTGTCCCACCATGCTCGTCCATCACGATCACCATCTGACTTTCGTTTTCCCTCAGCGCCGCCAGCGTGACGTCCAGATGCGTGGTCTCCGGGACGTACCGGATCGCCCGGAGAGTGCGCTCCTCCACGCTCGCGCCCGATGTGATGATCCGCAGTAAGTCCTTGGCGTGAAGCATTCCTACGATGTGGTCGAGGTTCTCCTTGTAGACCGGGTAGCGGGTGTGAGGCGATTCGCGCATCAGTTCCTTCAGAGCTTCCGATTCCGCGCCCAGTTGAATGCCCTTGATGCGGACTCGCGGCACCATCACTCCGCCGGCGGTAAGCTCGGGGAAGTCGAAAAGCTCACGGATCACGTTCCCGGACTCGCTGCGCAGCAGGCCCCCCTCCAGGCTCTCCCGCACCACCAGTTGCAGCTCTTCCGGCGAATAGAACTGTTCGTTCCCACCGCTGGAGCGATCCACGCCCACAAGTTTCAGCACAGTGTTGCCGATTCCGTTCAGTCCTACAACCAGCGGATAGAACGCGTACTTCAGTGCCAGCATCGGTGGGCTGACAAGCAGCGCCGTCCTTTCCGCGCGTTGCAAAGCCAGCGACTTCGGAATCATCTCGCCGAAAACAATGTGGAAGTACGTGATGATGAGGATGGCCAGTACCGTAGCCAGCGAGTGAGATAGGATCCACTGTGCCTGGCCCAGGGAATCGAAGCCGCTCGCGATCCAGTGCGCGAACTGATGCTCCACGTACATACCAAGCCCCAGGCTCGCAAACGTAATACCGATTTGCGCCGTCGCGATGTACCTGTCCTGGTTTTGCGGGTTCTGCAGAACGCCGGAAACCAGGCTCGCCAGCCGGTCCCCCTTCTTAGCCCTTTGCTCGACAGACGGCCGCGACGTTCCGATGATCGCGAACTCCGCGGCGACAAAGAGCCCGTTGAGCGCGATCAACCCGACCGTGATCAGCAGAGGAATCAGCACCGTATCCATGACTAGGCCCCAGCCGCCACCGGCGTAATCAGCAGGGACCGGATCGCGTGCTCGGCCACGCTTTCCACTTCGATGCGGATGTCGTTGACTTCGATGAACTCTTCGGGGTCCGGGATGTGCCCCAGCCGCTCGATCACAAAGCCGGCGACCGTCTCGGCATCGCTTTCCTGGGAGCCAATCCACATTGCGGCTTGGTCCAGTCGCATCGACCCCGAAACACGGATCCGCCCGTCGGCCAGCTTCTCCGCGGCCGGGGACTGGATCGTCTTGATGTTCAGCACCTCAGACAACAGGTCCTCGATTGTTGCCATTCCCTCGAAGCCACCATATTCGTCGATGATGATGGCCTGCTGGCTGTGCTGCTCGCGCAGCATGGCAATCGCGCGGTCGGCAGGCACCGTCCCCGGCACGAACACCGGCTCCTTGACCAATTCTTCGATTGTCGGCATGGAGTCGTCCTCCAGCCGGCGCCGCACCAGGTCCTTGGAGTGCAGGACGCCGATGATGTTGTCCGGCGCTTCCCGGAACACAGGAAAGCGCGTGTAGGGATTGTCCAGCATCTGCCCTTCGATCTCTTCCATCGGCAAGTCTGCGTCCACGCACACGACACGCGTGCGGGGGACCATCAGCGCGCGGACGGACTGCTCGCCCAGCGATAGGGCGCTCAGCAGCCGCCGTTGCTCATCTGGCTCCAGCAGCCCGCCGTCTCGGCTTTCCACCAGGAGCAACTGAATCTCCTCCGGCGAATGGATGTGACGGTGGGTCGCGTCGCCCGTCCCCAGGAGGCGGAGAATGGCTACGCCACTTCCGTTGAGAATCGCAATGAACCAGCTGAAGAGGCGCAGGGATATCGCCATGGGTACGGAGCAAAGCAGCGCCACCTGGGTCGTAAACTGCAGCGCTAACGATTTCGGCAGAAGCTCCCCGAAGAGTACCTGCAGCGAGGTCAGCCCGATCAGGATGATGGTTGCAGAGGCGGCCTGCGCTCCTCCCTCCCGAATTGCGCCTAAGTCGGAGAGAAGCGGACTGATGACGCCCGGAAGCGCGGCCTGGCCGTACGCCCCGAGAACGAGGCTAGAGAGGGTGATACCGATCTGGCAGGCTGCCACGTAGCGGTCCAGCCGTTGCGGGTTCTCCACCACCGGCAGCAACCACGACGCGCTGCGATTCCCCTCCTGTGCCAGCTGGCGGATCCGGCTACGCCTGGCGCTGACCGTCGAGAACTCAGCGGCGACATACAGAGCATTGACCGCGATCAGGACGATCAGTATGAGAGGGATCGTCAATTGACTTTCCCGGTCCGGTGGAATAGGGCTTGGCCGGCGCCTGGTTTCCGGCGGGTATCGTTCAACGAATCGGGTAACTTATGAATCGAAGCTCGCCCTGTAGGCCGAGTAAATATGCGTCACCTGCAGCACAAGGTTAGCGCGGAAGACTGTTGCAAGTAAACAGGCTGACGCTTCTGGTCAGCCGCCGTTTGTGGGCCTGTCAGTGCGCTCTGCCGATGCCTGGTCCGGATCACAGATTGCGTTGCCCTCGCGCTCCGCCTCTTCCACCAGTTTGCCCAGTACCGGCTCCAGCGTCAGCCCCTGGATCGTCGGGTGCAGCAGCGGCGCGTCCAGGTTGATCCTGTAATGGTGGCGCCGCCCGCGCTCCTCCACGAGCAGCGAATCGTTGCGGATCAAGTCCCGCAGCAGAAACCGCACCCCACGTTCGGTCATTCCCAGAGCCATCGCGATCTCCGTCGCCGTGCAGGCGGGGCATAGCGCCACATAAAAGATCACGCGCCCCTGGGGAGAAAGCAGCGACCAGTCGATCGTTGGTGTCGCGCGCTCAGCCGCTTCTCTTTGGGGCGAGGTGACCTGTGTCATCCGGTCGCGACTGCCTTGCGGTTACCGCTACTGGCCAGGCGCACGCACTCCTCGCGGTCACCGTTTTGCGCCTGATGGACAAGCCGTCCCAGCAGGGGACGGAGTGTCAGCCCCTTTATCGTCGGGTGCAGCAGTGGCGCGTCCAGGTTAACGCGGTAATGGTGGCGGCGGTTTCGTCGGCTGATCTTCACCATGTCCGCCGCCCGGATGTCGCGCAGGATCAGGCGCACGCCGCGCTCAGAGAGGCTCAAAGCCTGCGCAATTCCGTCGACCGTACAGTCGGGGCATAGAGCGATATAGAGGATGACGCGGCCATGAGCGGAAAAGAGGGACCAGCTGTTCTGTCGGCCCAAGTGGTTCGTCTGTTGAGATTCCATCCCTCAGACAGTAGGCCAATCCCCAAGAAATCCGCGTGTACAGGCCCTACCTGCATCTTTCGGGCACGTATCAATCCTGAACGCCCCCTTCCGCGTAGCAGTAAGAACTTCCCTGCCATGTCTAACTGATGAGCGTTCTGCCGCTGCCCGGACAACGGGTCTGCTACCGTGCTTCGCTGGCCCTTTCCGCCACATCCGGTGGAAGATCATCGTGCCTTACGCGTTCCTCACAGCCGTGCTTGCCGCTGCCGGCGCGTACATCACCACGGACACCGTGCGTCGGTTATGCGGTTGATGACGACGTCCGGCTCTGGGTCGATGGCACAGGCAACAACGGTTGGCAGACCATGTCGCCAATGAGAACGCTACCGGCGCTGGCATGCGCTACGGCTCCCGCGAACACGACCCCACTTGGCGGCCTGTCGTTACCGTCACCTGGAATCCTTAGCCGCCACCGTTTAACCAAAGCCTTACGCCGTTTAACCTCGCGTTAAAGAACCGGCCCGTACGCTCCACTACGCTGGGCGCAGAGGTAAACAGAGCTATTGGCCACTGTACTCGTCGTCGATGACGAACCAACACTCGTCGCCACTCTGCGCTTCAGTCTGGAGCGTGATGGATATCAGGTGCTGACCGCGTCCGACGGCGAAGAAGCCCTATCCCTTGCCCGCGGCGAGAAGCCGGACCTCGTCATCCTCGACCTCATGCTGGAAAAGATGCATGGCTTCGAAGTCTGCCGCGCCCTGCGCAAGGAGTCGAGGGCGCCCATCATCATGCTCACCGCGCGCACAGACGAGATTGACCGCGTCGTTGGCCTCGAAATCGGCGCCGACGACTACGTAACCAAACCATTTTCTATGAAGGAACTGATGGCCCGCGTCCGCGTCCGTCTCCGCCGCTGGGCGGAGGCGCCTGCCGAGCAGGTCCTCGTCAGCGGCGACGTTGCGGCGGACGTTGTCCGTCGTGAGGTCTTCAAGGCTGGCGAAACGGTGACTCTGCGCCCCAAGGAGTTCGACCTGCTCGTCTTCATGATGGAACACCGCGGCCGCGTCATCGATCGGGGCACTCTCCTCCAGGAAGTCTGGGGCTACGACGGATTTGGCCAGACCCGCACCGTCGACGTCCACGTCGGGCGCCTTCGCGAGAAAATCGAAGACGATGTAAATCATCCCGCGTTTATACTCACCGTCCGCGGTAAGGGCTATCGATTTGCCGGCTGATGAAGCTGCTCCCGAGCTCCAGGATGTAGGGCGCCCCTCTTTGCCGGGCTTGTCTCCTTCCCTGCTCCCCTGGCGCTCGGAAGCCGCTTCGTAACGACCGCTTTTCCCGATCAGTCCCCACGCTCACAAGCCGGCTTTGGATCTTGGTTCTAGGCCCCAGGTCCTCGGCTCTCCGCCTCCGTCACCGCCTTCACGCTCTTGCTTGTTCGAATTCCGCAACATTCCCGCCCATTCCACGGTCGTACAATTGAACCGATGGCCGCAACCACACTCGATGCTGAGATCCGCTCGCTCGAGCAGCGCCTTGCCCGGGCCGTCGATTCCCATCCTCCGCTCACCCTTTCGCCCGCCTGGTGGCAGGCCCGTCTCCTCGACTGGGCCACCAACGACCCCGATTTCCGCACCAAGCTCCTACGCTTCGTCGACGTCCTGCCCACTCTGCGCAACGCCCGCTCCGTCGCCGACCACGTGCGACAATACTTCCGCGGCGCCGGCCCCGGCATCATCGGCGCTGCTTCCGGACTCGCTTCGCAGCCCGTCTTTCGCCCCGTCCTCTCCCGCGTCGTCCGCGAGGGCGTCTTCGCCATGGCAGCCCGCTTCATCGCCGGGGAAACGCCCGACCAGGCCGCCAACGCACTCCGTGAACTCGCCCGCCAGGGCGTCGCTTACACTGTCGACCTCCTCGGCGAAGAGACCCTCTCCGACGCCGAGGCCGATACCTATCTCGCCCGTTACAGCGAGCTGATCGAAGCTCTCTCCGCCCGTCCAGAACTGAGTCCCCACGGCGAGGTTTGGGCCAGCGTCCCGCCCGTCAACATCTCCGTCAAGCTAAGCGCCCTCTGCGCTCACCTCGAGCCCGGTGCACCCGATTACGTCAGCGAGACTGCTCGCTCGCGCCTCCGCCCGCTCTTCCGCCTGGCGAAGGAGCGCGGCGCCTTCATGAACCTGGACATCGAGCAATACCGCTACAAGGACCTTGCCCATCGCACTCTCGCCGACCTCCTCACCGAGCCCGAATTAGCGGACTTCGAAGCCGCCGGCATCGTCGTCCAGGCATACACCCGCGACGCCGAGGAGGACCTCACCCGCCTGCGCTCGCTCGCCGAACGGCGAGGGGCGCCGTTCAGCGTCCGCCTCGTCAAAGGCGCCTACTGGGACGAGGAGCACATCGTCGCCGATCAGAACAACTGGCCCGTCCCGGTGTGGAGCCGCAAGGCCGATACCGACGCCTGCTACGACCGCTGCACCGACGCGCTGGTAGCGGCCTATCCACACCTTCGGCCCGCGTTCGGCTCCCACAACCCGTACTCCGTGGCCCAGGCAATCGCTAAGTGGGAAGTCGCGGGCCACGACCCCGCCGCCATCGAGATCCAGACGCTCTTCGGCATGGCTGAAGGCCTACGCACGGCCGTCGGCGAAATGGGTTACCGAACGCGCATCTACGTGCCGGTAGGCCAGGTCATCCCCGGCATGGCCTATCTCGTCCGCCGACTGCTGGAGAACACGTCGAACCAGGCGTGGTTCAACGCCGCCTCCTCCGGTGATGGCCGAGGCCCTGCCCTCGGGCTTCCCGACGAACTCGAACCGCCTCCGCCTCGCGAGGGCGCCTTCGTCAACGCGCCGCCCGCCCCCTTCTTCGTACCCGACGTACGCCAGCGCATGTCGCAGGCCATCGCCGACGCCCGCAAAAACTTCGGCGACTCCCACCTCTTGCTTAGCGGCGACCGCGAACTTTCCGACCGCGAATTCGCCGCGATTACATATCCCGCCGAACCCGAGACGGTCATCGGCACCGTTGCTCAGGCGACGCTCGCTGACGTTGGCGAGGCAGTGGCGGCAGGCCGCGACGCCTTTCCCGGCTGGCGTGACACCCCGGCGACCGAACGCGCCGATATCCTCCGCCACGCCGCCGGTCTTCTCGAGGAGCGCCGCTACGATCTCGCCGCCCTCATGGTGTTCGAGTCCGGCAAACCCTGGGCCGAAGCGGACGACGACGTCCGCGAGACCATCGATTTCCTCCGCTACTACGCTGACCAGGCGATCGAGCTGGAAACGCCACGAACCATGGGCGGCGTCGCCGGCGAGCACAGCGATTACTTCCACCGCGGTCGCGGTGTCGTCGCCGTTATCGCCCCCTGGAACTTCCCCATGGCCCTCATCGGCGGCATGACCGCGGGCGCGCTGGCTGGTGGCAACCCGGCCATCCTCAAGCCTGCCGGTGAATCGCCTATTATCGCCTACCACCTCGTCCGCGCCCTGCGCGACGCTGGAGTTCCGCCCGCCGCTATCCAGTACCTCCCTGGACGCGGTAGCGTCGTCGGCCAGGCCCTCATCGAGCATCCCGGCATCGACACCGTCGCCTTCACCGGCTCAAGCGAAGTTGGCCTCGGCATCATCGAATCGGCTGCGAAGTCCTCCCGCGAACTGCTCACGGCCGGCGATGACGCCCGCAACGTCAAGCGAGTCATAGCGGAGATGGGTGGCAAGAACGCCATCATCATCGACGATGATGCTGACCTCGACCAGGCCGTCGCCGGCGCCGTTGCTTCGGCATTCGCCTACGCCGGCCAGAAGTGCAGCGCCTGCAGCCGTCTGATCATCGTCGGCTCCGCTTACGATGAAGCGCTCACCCGCCTCAACGCCGCCGTTGGAAGCCTCGTCGTCGGCCCCCCGCACGACCCTGCGACCTACGTCTCGCCCGTCATAAGCGCATCCGCCCGCGACACTATCCAGTCCTACATTGATTCCGCCCGCGACTACGCTACGCTCTCCGCGCAAGCATCTACACCGGACTCCCCTGGCTACTTCGTCCGTCCCACCGTCTTCACAGGCGTGCCTGTCGACTCGCCGCTTGCCCAGGAGGAGATCTTCGGCCCGGTCCTCGCCGTTTTCCACGCAGCCACCTTCGATGAGGCACTCGGGATCGCCATGAACTCCCCCTACGCGCTGACCGGCGGCGTCTACTCCCGTAACCCGCGCCACATTGCGTTTGCCCGCCGCCGATTCGCCGTCGGCAACCTTTACATCAACCGCAAGATCACCGGCGCCATCCCTGGGCGCCACCCCTTCGGAGGCTCCGCCCTCTCCGGCATCGGCGAAAAAGCCGGCGGCCCGGACTACGTCCGCCAGTTCATGGAACCTCGTGCCGTCACCGAAAACACAGTTCGCCGGGGCTTTGCCCCAGAAGAAGAGGCTTGAGCTTTCGCCCCGTGTATCATGGAGCCACGCAGCAGCTAACTAATGCCTGAACGCAAGCCACGCACCAGATCCGCCGCCAGTGGCGCAGTAGACCCTTCTGCAGGCATCGCCGCCGATCCCGGGCCAGGCGCCGCGCAGTCCAACGGTCCTTCCCCGGAACGCCCCTCACGTGTGGTCATCGAAAACGTGCGTCCGGAAGTCGACCAGGGCCGTTTCCCGGCCAAGACCGTAGTCGGCGACACCTTCGTGGTCGAGGCCGATGTCTACTGCGACGGGCACGACATGATCTCCGCCGATCTTCTCTACAAAGCCGCAGATGACCGCGCGTGGAAGCGCGTCCCCATGATCGCCCTCTACAACGACCGCTGGCGCTCCGCCTTCGTCGTTCGCCAGCAGACGGCCTACACCTACACCATCGAGGGCTGGATCGATCGCTTCCTCACCTGGCGTACCGATTTCCTCAAGCGCATAGACGCCGGTCATGACATCGCCGTCGATCTCCAGATCGGCGCCAGCATCGTCCGTGAGGCTGCGGAGGGTGCCCCCGCGAAGGACGCCGAATTCCTTCGCAACGCGGCCGCCCGCATCGGCGGTAAGACTGGCGTTAAGGGCCGCATCGAAGCTGCCCTCGATCCTACTCTCCATGTCCGCATGCGCGGAGTTGCCGGACAGCGCAGGCGCTATATGAGGGACCTGCGAGCGCGCGCCGACGGCTTTAGGGCCGCATTCAGCACCTGGTACGAGCTTTTTCCGCGCTCAACTGCCGCCATCGAAGGCGAGCACGGTACCTTCCGCGATGTCGAGCGCCGTCTCAAGTACGTCGCCGAGATGGGCTTCGACGTCCTCTATTTACCGCCCATACACCCCATCGGACGCACAAAGCGCAAGGGCGCCAACAACACCGTCAAGGCGAAGCCCGGCGACCCTGGCAGCCCCTGGGCCATCGGTAGCAAAGAAGGTGGTCACAAGGACATCAACCCCGAACTCGGTACTCTCGCCGACTTCAAGCGCCTGGTCAACAAAGCCCGCCAGAAGGGCATCGAAGTTGCGCTCGATATCGCTTTCCAGTGCTCACCAGATCACCCCTACGTCAAAGAACACCCGGAATGGTTCATTTGGCGCCCGGATGGCACCGTCCAGTACGCCGAGAATCCCCCTAAGAAGTACGAGGACATCTATCCCTTCAACTTCGAGACGGAGGACTGGCAGGCCCTCTGGCAGGAGCTTCTCAGCATCTTTCTCTACTGGGTGGAGCAGGGTGTGCGCATCTTCCGCGTCGATAACCCACACACGAAGCCCTTCCGCTTCTGGGAGTGGCTCATTGGCGAGGTCGATAAGCGCGATCCCGGCGTCATCTTCCTCGCGGAAGCCTTCACCCGTCCGCGCATCATGCACCATCTGGCCAAGCTCGGCTTCACCCAGTCGTACACCTACTTCACCTGGCGCAACGACAAGCAGGGACTTATCGACTACTTCACAGAACTCACGCAAACTCCGGTAGCCGATTTCTACCGTCCCAACGCCTGGCCCAACACGCCCGATATCCTCCACGAGTACCTCCAGCACGGCGGCCGCTCGGCCTTTGTCGCCAGGCTTGTCCTCGCCGCCACCCTCTCTGCCAACTACGGAATGTACGGCCCCGCCTTCGAACTGATGGAAGCCACCCCCCGCGAACCCGGCAGCGAAGAGTACCTCCACTCCGAGAAGTACCAGCTCCGCCACTGGGATTTCAACCGTCCCGATTCCCTCCGCGACCTCATCACGCTGGTCAACCGCGCCCGCCACGACAACACCGCTCTCCAGTCCAATCGCGGCCTCCGCTTCCTGCCCATCGATAACGGCCAGCTCATCGCCTACGCCAGGCAGACGCAGGACGCCTCCAACGTCGTCATCGTCGTCGTCAATTTGGATACGCAGTGGATGCAGTCAGGCTGGCTCAACTTGCCCCTGGCCGACTGGGGCATCGCTGACGACGAGCAGTACCAGGTCCACGACCTCCTCAGCGACGCCCGCTACATCTGGCAAGGGCCTAACAACTTCGTGCAGCTGGATCCCGGCGTCATGTCCGCTCACGTCTTCCGTCTGCGCCGCCGCAAGGCAGCCGGTTGGGAGTTCAAGTAGTGGCCACCCGCACCCGCCCTCGCAGCCGCCGGCGACCCGACCTCCACGCCGAAGACGACGCCCTCTGGTACAAGGACGCCATCATCTACCAGCTCCACGTCCGCTCCTTCGCCGATAGCGATGCCGACGGCATCGGCGACTTCCGTGGCCTCACCGACAAGCTGGACTACCTCCAGGACCTCGGCGTCACCGCCATCTGGTTGCTGCCCTTTTACCCCTCGCCTCTCCGCGATGATGGCTACGACATCGCCGACTACATGGACGTGAACCCCTCCTACGGCAGCCTCCGCGACTTCCAGGTCCTCCTGCGGGAGGCACACCGCCGCGGCCTCCGCGTCGTCACCGAGCTCGTTCTCAACCACACCTCGGATCAGCACCCCTGGTTCCAGCGCGCCCGCCGCGCCCGGCCCAACAGCCGCGCCCGCAAGTTTTACGTCTGGAGCGACTCGCCCGACAAGTACAGCACCGCCCGCATCATCTTCAAGGACTTCGAGACCTCCAACTGGGCCAAGGATCCGGTCGCCGATGCCTACTACTGGCATCGCTTCTACTCCCACCAGCCCGATCTCAACTTCGAGAATCCAGAGGTCCATCGCGCGCTCCAGCAGGTGCTAGACTTCTGGCTCGGCATGGGCGTCGATGGCTTTCGTCTCGACGCCGTCCCCTACCTCTACGAAGAAGAAGGCACCAGCTGCGAGAACCTGCCTCAGACGCACGAATACCTGAAGAAGGTGCGCGCACACGTCGACGCCAACTACAAGAACCGCATGCTCCTGGCGGAAGCGAACCAGTGGCCGGAAGACGCCGCCGCGTACTTCGGCGACGGCGACGAATGCCACATGAACTTCCACTTCCCACTAATGCCGCGCCTTTTCATGGCCGTCCACCAGGAGGACCGCTTCCCTATCATCGATATCCTGGACCAGGCGCCCGCCATCCCCGAAAACGCACAGTGGGCGGTTTTCCTGCGCAACCACGACGAACTGACCCTCGAAATGGTCACCGATGAAGACCGCGACTACATGTATCGCGTCTACGCCCAGGACAAGGAAGCCCGCATCAATCTCGGCATACGCCGCCGCCTCGGCCCGCTCCTCGGAAACAACCGCCGCCGCATCGAGCTCATGAACGGTCTCCTCTTCTCGCTCCCCGGCGCTCCCATCATCTACTACGGCGATGAGATCGGCATGGGTGACAACATCTACCTCGGCGACCGCAACGGTGTCCGCACCCCAATGCAGTGGTCCGGCGACCGCAACGCAGGCTTTTCCCGCGCCAACCCCCAGAAGCTCTTCCTGCCCGTCATCCTCGATCCCGAATACCACTATGAGGCCGTCAACGTCGAAGCTCAGCAGAACAACCCGCACTCACTTTTCTGGTGGATGAAGCGTGTCATCGCCCTCCGCAAGAACTATCGTGCCTTCGGGCGCGGCAGCATCGAGTTCCTCCTCCCGGAAAATCGCAAGGTCCTCGCGTTCATCCGTAAGTACGAAAACGAGACGATCCTCGTCGTTGCCAACCTCTCGCGCTTCACCCAGTACGCCGAGCTCGATATGTCCGCCTACGCCGGCGCTCGCCCCGTCGAGCTCTTCGGCTACACCGAGTTCCCCCGCATCGGTGAGCTACCCTACTTCATCACGCTCGGCCCCCATGCCTTCCACTGGTTCGAGCTGCGCGACTACGACCACGAGCGTCCCAGCGTCGACGGCGTCGGCCCGCAGGCCGAAGGCCGCACCTTCGCCGTCCGCAAGGACGTGCACGAGCTGCTAAAGCGCCCCGTCGCCACCCGCTTCGAGCGTGCACTGCCCGCCTACCTCAACGGGCGCCGCTGGTTCGGTGGCAAGGCCCGGCAGATCACCGGCGTGGAGATCGTCGACGCCATCGAACTCAACGGTTCGCCTGGTGGCTACGACGCCAGTCTTGCTTTTGTTCGCGTCGCCTACGTCGACGGCGAGCCGGAAACCTACGTCCTGCCCATCGCCTTCGCCCGCGGCAAGCGCGCCGAACGCGTCCTCTCTGACTGGCCGGACTCCATCCTCGCCCGCGTCAGTCTCGCGGACGCCGATACCTCCGCCGTCGCCTTCGAAGCCACTGCCGATCCCAGGTTTCTCTCCTTCCTGCTCGAGATGATTGGCGGCCGCAAGAAGTTCAAGGGCCGCAGAGGCGAGCTCGTCGGCACCACCCTCCCGCCCTACCGCCGCCTCGTTCGGGGGCAGCCTAACCTTGACCCCTCCGTCCTCAGGGCGGAGCAGAGCAACACCAGCATCGGTTACGGTGACACCTTCGTCCTCAAGCTCTTTCGTCGGCCCGATTCCGGTATCAATCCGGACCTCGAAATTGGGCGCTTCCTCACCGAGAAATCGATGGACAGCATCACGCCGCCGGTCGCCGCCTTCCTCGAATACCGCCTCGGCAAGGACGAGCCGATGACTGTGGCCGCCCTCCACGCGTTCGTTCCCAACGAAGGCGATGCCTGGAGCTATACCCTCGACTCCCTCGATGCCTACTGGCAGCGGCTGCTTTCCGTTACCTTTGACGGCGGCGATTTCGACCTGAAGTCACCGCCTTCTCTCATCGATGCCATTGATGACGCGCCGGAAGAAACCGGCGCCGACCTCATCGGCGCCTACCTTCCCGCCGCCGAACTCCTCGGCCAGCGCACCGCGGCGCTGCACGTAGCCCTCGCCTCTTCTGAAGAGCTGGATTTCGCCCCGGAATCCTTCACGCCCTTCTACCAGCGCTCCGTCTATCAGTCAATTCGCAGCCAGGTCACCGCCGTCTTCCCGGCTCTTAAGCGGGGACTGACCAGCCTGCCCGACGACGTCTACGGCATGGCCCAGCACGTCCTCTCCATGGAAGACCGCGTGCTGGAGCGGATGCACCGTGTTACCGATAAGCGCATCAACTCCATGCGCATCCGCACTCACGGCGACTATCACCTGGGACAGGTTCTCTTTACCGGCAAAGACTTCGTCATCATCGACTTCGAAGGCGAGCCTGCCCGCCCCCTCAGCGAGCGCCGCCTCAAGCGCTCCCCCCTTCGTGATGTCGCCGGCATGATTCGCTCCTTCCACTACGCCGCATACTCATCCCTCCTCCACCAGATCCAGACCGGCGCAGTCCGCTCCGAGCAGTACGCCGAGCTGGAGCCGCGCGCCATCTACTGGTATGGCTGGGTCAGCGCGGCCTTCCTCCGCAGCTACTTGGCGACCGCCTCACCTGCAGGCTTCTTGCCGGAGGACCTCGAGCAACTCGGCGTTCTTCTCGAGGCATTCATCCTCGAGAAGGCCGTCTATGAGGTCGGCTACGAACTCAACAACCGTCCGGACTGGCTTCGCGTCCCCCTCGCCGGTATCACTCGCCTGATCGAGGCAGGCGATTGAACGCCACCGGGCAGGCGACCAGATTCCCGACCGGCCTCCGCCAGTTGGCCAGGCTTTACGGCGTCGAGACGTCCTACCATGACGTCCGCGGAGCGACCCAGTACGCCAACCCCGAAGGAGTCATAGCCGTCCTCCGCGGCCTCGATGTTCCCGTCGAATCACCCAGCGAAATCACCGATGTGCTCCGCGCCCGCCGCCTGGAGCTCGCCCGCCGCGTCGTCGAACCAGTCATCGTCGCCTGGGACGGACGCCTTCGCAACGCAGACCTGCGACTACCGTCTCACGTGTCCGGCAGGCTCGACCTCACCATCACCCTCGAAGGCGGTGACCACCACATCCAACACCTCGATGTTGGTTCCCTGCCCCGCACCGCCGAAAACGACTTCGATGGGCGACGCTTCATCACGCGCCAGTTCTCCGTACCCCGCCGCCTGCCCACGGGCTACCACGGCCTGCGGCTGCGCGGCGCCCGCACCAGCGCCTCGGCGCTCGTTATCAGTGCGCCCACCCGTGCCTACAGCGGCGGCAAAAAGAACCAGTGGGGCGTCTTCCTTCCGCTCTACGCCCTCCACACCAGCCGCAGCTGGGGTGCCGGCAATTACTCGGACCTCCAGCGCCTCATCGACTGGACCGCCGAACTCGGCGGTGATGCCGTCGCCACTCTGCCTCTCTTCGCCGCCTTTCTCGACCGCCCTTTCGAGCCCAGCCCTTACTCGCCAGCCAGCCGCCTCTTCTGGAATGAGTTCTTCGTCGATATCGAAGCTGTCCCCGAACTGGCGCAGAGTGAGGCCGCCCGCGAGACGATGGGACGGCCCGCGTTTCGCCGCCGCCTCACCTCCCTCCGCAACGACGAAACCGTGCACTACAAGACCGGCATGGCCCTCCGTCGCGAGGTACTCGAAGAACTCGCCGTTTCCTGCTCCCGTAAGGGTGATATCCGCGCCTTCACCTCCGCCAATTCTCTAGCCGAGGACTACGCTCGCTTCCGCGCCGCCATGGAAGCGCAGCGCAAGCCCTGGGCAAAGTGGCCTGAACCGCTCCGCGGCGGCCACCTCTCTCCCGATGACTACGATCCCGACGTCATGCGCTATCACCTGTACGTGCAGATGCTGACCTGGGAGCAGATGCGCTCCGTCTCCGGCACCGCGCGCAGGCGCGGCGTCGCTCTCTATCTCGATATGCCTCTCGGCGCCAGCCCCGCCAGCTACGATGTATGGCGGGAGCGCGAGTCGTTCGCCGTCCGGCTTTCCGGCGGCGCCCCGCCCGACGCTCTCTTCTCCCACGGCCAGAACTGGGGCTTCCCGCCCGCTCACCCGGAGGCCATCCGCAAGCACGGCTACCGGTACTGGATCAGCGTCGTCAGGCACCTCATGAAGGCCTCCGGCGTCCTCCGCGTCGACCACGTCATCGGCTTCCACCACCTCTATTGCATCCCCGCCGGATACGATGCCCGACACGGCGTTTACGTCCGCTACCACCCGGAGGAGTTCTACGCGATCCTCTCCCTGGAATCCCACCGCAACAAGACTCTCGTCGTCGGCGAAGATCTAGGCACCGTACCGCGCTACCTTCCCCCGGCCATGAGGCGCCACGGTATTTACAGCACCTACGTGGCCCAGTTCCATCTCAACGCGAATCGCGCCGTCGTTCTCCCGCGGCCCCGCCCCCTTACTGTTGCCACCATCAACACCCACGATACCCCCACCTTCGCGGCGTTTTGGCAGGGTCACGATATCGACGACCGGCTCGATATGGGCCTCACCACCCCCACAGACGCTGAGAACGAACGCGAGAAACGTGCTCACATGCGCAAAGCAACTCTGACCTTCCTGCGCAGGCAGGGCCTCCTCGGCCGTTGTGAAGACGACCACGTCAACATCCTCCGCGCGCTGCTCGTCGCCATGGGCAGCAGCCCGACCCGCCTTGTGCTCGCCAACATCGAGGATCTCTGGGGCGCACCGAAACCGCAAAATACGCCCGGAACCACCACCGAGCGCGTCAACTGGCGAAATCGCGCCCGCCTCTCGCTCAACGAGATGCGACAATTGGAAGAGGTGCTCGAGCCGCTTGTCGCCCTCGACGCGGCCCGCAAAAGGAGGAGGAAGTGATGTCAGCCAGGAAAACCGAGACCAGCCCCGACGCCGTGTACGACTTCTCGCTGCTCACCGATGACGATCTCTACCTCTTTAACGAGGGTAGCCACCTCCATCTCTATGAGAAGCTAGGCTCCCACCTCGTCACCGCGGGCGATATGGCCGGTGCCCACTTCGCCGTCTGGGCGCCCAACGCGAAGGTCGTCACCGTCATCGGCGACTTCAACAGCTGGGACCGCGGCTCCCACCCCCTCCGCAGCAAGGGCGACTCTGGCATCTGGGAAGGCTTTGTCCCAGGCATCGGCAAGGGCACGAAGTACAAGTACTGGATCGAGTCCGCTGCCGGCCCCTATAAGGTCGAAAAGGCCGACCCCTTCGCTATCCACGCCGAAAACCCGCCGCAGACCGCCTCCATCATCTGGGACCGCGAGTACGAATGGAACGACGCCGACTGGATGCAGGTCCGGTCCCAGGCCAACCACCTCGACCGCCCCATCTCCGTCTACGAAATGCACATCGGCTCCTGGCGCCGCGTGCCAGAGGACAACAACCGCTGGTTGTCCTACCAGGAGCTTGCCCCTCAGCTCGCAGACTATCTCAATGAGATGGGCTTCACGCATGTCGAATTTCTCCCCGTCATGGAGCACCCCTTCTATGGCTCATGGGGATACCAGGGCACCGGCTTCTTTGCCCCCACCAGCCGCTACGGCACCCCGCAGCAGTTCGCTTACCTCGTCGACTACCTCCACAGGGCCGGCATCGGCGTTATCCTAGACTGGGTCCCTTCTCACTTCCCCTCCGACGAGCATGGCCTCGCCTATTTCGACGGCACCCACCTCTTCGAGCACGCCGATCCGCGTCAAGGCTACCACCCCGACTGGGGAAGCTACATCTTTAACTACGGCCGCAACGAAGTCCGGTCATTTCTTATGAGCAGCGGCAACTACTGGCTCGAAAAGTTCCACGTCGACGCGCTCCGCGTCGATGCCGTCGCCTCAATGCTCTACCTCGACTACTCTCGCAAGGCCGGCGAGTGGATCCCCAACAAGTACGGCGGCCGCGAGAACCTCGACGCCGTCGAGTTCCTGCGCCGCTTCAACACGGAAGCGTACGGCCTCAACCCCGGCATCCACACCATCGCCGAGGAGTCCACCGCCTGGCCGGGCGTCTCCCGCCCCACCTACCTCGGCGGCCTGGGCTTCGGCATGAAGTGGGACATGGGCTGGATGCACGACACCCTTCAATACATTCAGCATGATCCGATCCACCGCAAGTTCCACCACAACGAGCTCACGTTTCGCATGGTCTACGCCTTTACGGAAAACTTCGTCCTCGCCCTCTCCCACGATGAGGTCGTCCACGGAAAGGGCTCTCTCATCTCCAGGATGCCCGGCGACGACTGGCAGAAGGCCGCCAACGTCCGCCTCCTTTTTGCTTACATGTACGGACAGCCCGGCAAGAAGCTCCTCTTCATGGGCCAGGAGTTCGGCCAGTGGAAGGAGTGGAACCACGAGTCCAGCCTCCAGTGGGACGGTCTCGAACACGGCTTTCACCGCGGCATCCAGCGCCTTACCGCCGACCTCAACGCCACCTACCGCACCAACCGCCCTCTCCATGAAATCGACTTCACAGGCGACGGCTTCGAGTGGATCGATGCAAACGACTACGAAAATAGCTGCCTCGCCTGGATCCGCAAGGACCGCGACGGCACACCAATCATCGTCGCCTGCAATTTCACGCCCGTCCCCCGCTTTAATTACCGCGTCGGCGTGCCACTGAAGGGCACCTGGCGCGAGATCCTGAACAGCGACGCCGAGGTCTATGGCGGCAGCGGGCAGGGCAACATGGGCGCGGTCGAAAGCAAGCCCGTTCCTATGCACGGCCGGTCGCACTCCCTCAACCTAACCCTCCCCCCGCTCGGCGCCGTATTCCTGCGCCACGAGCCAGAATCCGAAGACTGACGGCAGGAGAGCAGAGGGAGACTTGGACCGATTCGTCTGCATCCACGGGCACTTCTACCAGCCCCCGCGGGAGAACCCCTGGCTCGAAGCCATCGAAGCCCAGGACTCCGCCTACCCCTATCACGACTGGAACGAGCGCATAGCCGCGGAGTGTTACGGCCCCAATGCCTTCTCCCGCATCCTCGATGGCGAGGGCCGGATCGTAAAGATCAGCAATAACTACAGCCGCATCAGCTTCAACATCGGCCCCACTCTCCTCTCTTGGCTCGAAGCCGCCGAACCCGAAGTCTATCGCGAGATCCTCGCCGCCGACCGTCAGAGCGCAGCGCGCTTCGGCGGCCACGGGTCAGCCGTCGCCCAGTGCTATGGCCACTTGATCATGCCCCTCTCCAACAGCCGCGACAAGGAAACGCAAGTCATCTGGGGCGTGCGCGATTTCCAGCACCGCTTCGGACGCCCACCCGAAGGCATGTGGCTCCCCGAAACCGCCGTTGACATCGAATCACTCGACATAATGGCAAAGCACGGCATCAAGTTCGTCATCCTTGAGCCGGGCCAGGCCAAGCGCGCTCGCGGCGGCCGGCGCACCGCCTGGCGCGACGTCTCCGGCAGCCAGATCGATCCTACCCGCGCCTACTTCACGCGCCTGCCCTCCGGCCGCACGATGAACATCTTCTTCTACGACGGGCCCATATCCCGTGCCGTTGCCTTCGAAGGCCTCCTCGACGACGGCAAAAAATTCGCACGCCGCCTGGCCAGCGGCTTCTCCGATTCCCGCGATTGGCCGCAGCTCGTCAACATCGCCACCGACGGCGAAAGCTACGGCCACCATCATGACTTCGGCGACATGGCCCTCGCTTACGCTCTGGAGCATATCGAATCGAACGGCATCGCAACGCTCACCAACTACGGCCAGTTCCTCGAGATGCACCCGCCGGAATGGGAGTGCGAAGTCTGGGAAAGCACCTCCTGGAGCTGCGCCCACGGCGTCGAGCGCTGGCGTGGTGATTGCAGCTGCAGCACGGGCGGTAACCCCGGCTGGAACCAGGCCTGGCGCCGCCCGCTCCGTGACGCCCTCGATTGGCTCCGCGACACCGTGGTGCCCCTCTACGAAGAAGAGGGGCGCCCCCTCTTCAGCGATAGCTGGGCAGCGCGCAACCAATACATCGACGTCATCCTCAACCGCGACGACGATAACCTCGCCGCCTTTTTCCAGCAGGTCTCCGGGCGTCAGCTCGGCGAAGAGGAAACGATACGCGCCCTCAAACTGCTGGAGCTCCAGCGCCACGCCATGCTCATGTACACCAGCTGCGGCTGGTTCTTCGATGACATCTCCGGCATCGAGCCCCGTCAGGTCATCCATTACGCCGGACGCGTCATCCAGCTGGCGCAAGAGCTCTTCGGCGACCACATCGAAGAGCAGTTCCTTAAACTTCTCGCCGCCGCCGTTAGCAACATCCCGGAGCAGGGCACCGCCCGCGACGTCTATGATCGCTACGTCCGCCCCTCCATCGTCGACCTGCCAAAAGTCGCCGCCCACTACGCCGTCAGCTCCCTCTTCGAGGCCTACGAAGAACAGAACCGCATCTACTGCTACGAAATCGCCGTCCAGGACCGCGTCCACGACTCCGAGGGCGCCGCGCAGCTTGCCGTTGGCCGCGCCGATGTCCGCTCCGTCATCACCCGCGAGTCGGGTGACTACAGTTTCGGCGTCCTCCACTTCGGCGACCACAACTTCAGCGCCGGCGTCCGTCCCTTTCGCGGCGACGACGCCTACGCCATCCTCAACCAGGAAACGGGCGAAGCCTTCAACCGCGCCGATCTGCCCGAAGTCCTCCGCCTCCTCGATAACCACTTCGGCGACCTGCGCTACTCTCTGCGCTCTCTCTTCCGCGACGAGCAGCGAAAAGTCCTCTCAGCCGTTCTCACCTCCACCATGTCCGAAATGGAGGCCCCTTACCGCCAGATCTTCGAGCATCACGCGCCCCTCATGCGCTTTCTTATGGACGTCGGATTCCCCATGCCCGCCTCGTTCAAGTCCGCCGCCCAGCTCGTCCTCAACTCCCGACTCCGCGACGCTCTGCAGGACGGCGGCGCTGTCGCAACGGACCTCGACGACATCATCAGGGACGCCCGCGACTGGAACGTAGAGCTCGATACTGCCGGCCTCGCTTACACCGCTCAGCACGCCGTAGAAGCTGTCGCCCGCAGCTTCGCCGAAGCGCCCCAGGACTTCGACCTCCTCGTCCGCTTCGAGCGCCGCATAGCCGTGCTCAAACGCCTCCCGTTCTCGGTCGACCTCTCTTCCATCCAGAACATGTATTGGCGTGTCCTCCAGTCCACTTACCCGGAACAGAGCGCACGCGCCGGCGCCGGCGCCGCCGAGGCCCGGCATTGGACGGAGCGCTTCCGCAACCTAGGCGCCCTGCTTTCCGTCCGCGTGTCCTAGGAGGGTAGCGTCAGGCTGATTACCGTCATGCCGGGTCGCGCCGTCGGCAGCTTGTCCGGCGCGAATACCGTCAGCACGCCGCCCGGCGAGACCAGGAACAGCGGGATCGTCTTTCCATCCCGCCCCAGGTCCTCCAGCGTGAACTTGTCGGATAGCGACGTAGCCTTCACCGTTGCTCCGGCCTCGAACGCCTCGCTCAGCTTCTGGTATGTCAGTCCCCCTTGGAAAAGGAGGCGCCCTCGCTGCTCAGCCGCCACCGCTTCCGTTCGCGCCTCATCCCCCTTCGGCGCCAGCTGATACACCTCCGCCCGTCCAAAGACTTCCCCGAAGCGCTGCGTCGCCAGCGCGTTGACCTCATCGTTCGGGGTCAGCGCCAGCAGCCGCCCCATCTCCGATAGGTCCAGCTCGTGCATCGTGTCCTCCGCCAGCACGTTGATGTTTACGGCAGTCAGACCCGAAAGGCGCGCCGCCGTAGCGTTTGGGCGGTTGCTGTCCGCCAGCAGCACCTGTACTCCCTGCCCCTGCAGCACCTGTGCGATCTCCTGCGCCCAGTCGTGTGCCCCAACTATCAAGACACCCTGCGGGTTCGGCTTAGCCAGCCCTAACCGCCGCGCCGCCAGCGGCGAGAGCAGCCCGTAAACCGCCACCGTCGCCACCACCACGCCGAATACCAGCGGCACGAGCTGTCCCCCGTCCGCGATCCCCTCTTCGCCCAGCCTCAGAGCGAAGATCGAAGCCACCGAAGCCGCCACCACACCTCGCGGCGCCATCGCCGCCAGGAACGCCCGCTCCTGCCAGGTAAGCGCCGATCCCGCCGCTGATGCGAACACGGCGATGGGCCGTATCACCAGGATCACCAGCGCGATGAAGATAAGCCCCTCGAAGCCCAGCGCTTCGATGTCGTCGAACTCCAGCCGCGCCGCCAGCACTACGAAGAGCAGCGCCAGCAGCAACACCCGGATGTTCTCCTTGAAGTAGATGATGTGCCGGACATTCACCAGCCGCTGGTTCGTCATCACAACGCCCATCACCACCGCCGCCAGCAGCCCCGCCTCGTCCTGGATCACATTGGATGCCGCCGCCACCCCCACCACACAGGCCAGCGTCACCGGGTTCTGCAGCGAGTCCGGGATCAAATATCGCCCGATCAGCACCGAAAGCAACAGGCCCGCCCCGCCGCCTAGAAGCACGCCGCTCCCCACCGTCAGGAGAATGCTTTCTACCACGTCGTCCGTCGCCTCACCCAGATCGCCCACAACCACCACCTCGAAGACCAACACCGCAAGCGTCGCTCCGATCGGGTCGATCACGATCCCCTCCCAGCGCAGGATTGCGTTCACCCGCCCCACTGGCCGTATTTGTTCCAGCATCGGAATGATTACCGTCGGGCCCGTCACTGTCAGGATCGCGCCAGCTAGGATCGCCACCCCCTCGTCGATTCCCAGCACGAGGTGCGCCGCCAGCGCCGATAACAGACCCGTTATCCCAGCCCCCAGTGTCACCAGGCGGTTCACCACGGCGCTCACACCCTGTATGTCCCTCAGGCGCAGGCTCAGACCCCCTTCGAAGAGGATCAATGCCACCGCCAGCGAGACAGCCGGCGTCAGGATCTCCCCGATCAGTTCGTCAGGGTGGATAAACTCCGTTACCGGCCCCAGGACAAACCCCGCCAGCAACAGCAGCAGAATCGAAGGCAGACCTACGCGCCACGCCAGCCACTGTGCGCCCACCCCCACGGCCAGCATCACTGCCAGCCGGACTAATATCTCGTCTTCAGTCAATTCCGGTTCTGCTCAGTATGGGATTCACCTTTCATCAACCGGGCTGTAACGCAATGGCTACTGAGCCATCTTACTTTTTGAAGCCAGTCAAAGTAGGTATGGCAGATACGATATGAAAATTCTCGTTGTTGACGACGACCCAGACGTTGTGGAGGTTGTGAACCTCTGCTTCAACCTGCGCTGGCCGGAGGCCGACGTCGTCTCTTGCGATAACGGCGAAGCCGCTCTCGACCTCGTCGAGCGCGAAAAGCCGGACTTCATCCTCCTCGATATCGTCCTCCCCGGTTTGGACGGCTTCCATGTCTGTCAGGAAGTCCGCCAGTTCTCAGACGTTCCCATTGTCATGCTCAGCGCCCGTGACTCCGAGGTAGACAAGGTCCGAGGCCTCGAAATGGGCGCCGACGACTACATTACCAAGCCATTCAGCCACCTGGAACTCCTGGCCCGCGTCCGCGCCGTACTGCGCCGCTATCAGAGCCAACTCCCCGCCGTCGGCGAATCGTTCGAATCCGGCGGACTACGCATCGACTACGCAAGCCGCATGGTCACCGTCAACGGTGACGCGGTCCGCCTCACCCCCACCGAGTACTCGCTCCTCTACCACCTCAGCCGCAACGCTGGCCGAGTCCTTCCTCACCAGACGCTCCTCGCCAAGGTCTGGGGCCGCGAGTACACCGATGAAATCGACTACCTCAAGGTCTACATCCGCCGCCTCCGCCAGAAGCTGGAGGGCGATCCGCAGGCCATCGGTGAGATCGTCTCGGAGCGCGGCGTTGGTTACAAGTTCGTCGCCGCTTGACAAGCGCACCACCGAGCTTAAGTCAGGTTTCCCCACATTTTTAGCGCAGTAATCCACAACCCCCACATGCGTGAAATGGCTAATTTACGCCATCAATTTACCTTGACAACTACAGTAATATTTCAAGATAATTCTTGTCGTAGTAGTGGGGCCGCAACCACTGCTGCGTTAAGGCGCTCTTCGGGTCTCATCGCCGCACCCCCGCGAGCTTACGACTCAAGAGCGTCCTTTTCTTTGTCAGAATCACACCCTTCCGCCCTGTAACTCCCCACTTCGCGCGGCCATCTTGTATTGCGGATAGATATGGCCGCACAGCCCGTTACCCAGGACCCCATTCGCCAGATCGCCGTTGCTAAGCGCTGGGCGCAGGCAGGCATCCTCTGGACTGTCTTCCTGCTCCTTGCCTTCTACTGGCTCGCCCTCGGCCTCTCCACCATCGACCTCGCCGTCGTCGTCCTCCCGGCCGCCGCCGTCGCCTTTGTCGCCATCGAAATCGCCACCCGCTGGGAAGCGCGCATGCACAAGCGCTACTACTACCCACAGCAGCTCGGCTACCAGCTTGCCAAGATCCACGGCTTCGATGCCGCCTGCCACGCCAGCGTCAAGCTCGTCGGCGAATGGCTGGATCTCCCTGCCGCCGTAATCGGCTGGCTCGACGAGGACGACGAGATGCTGCGGCCCGTTGCCGCCTACGGCATGCCCGAAGGCTGGACCGAAGCCGCCAGGCCCCAATCTCTCTCCAGCAACGGACTCGCCCGCATCCAGGAACGCGACATGATTCGCGTTGAATCGGAGGCCGATCCCTGGCTCGCTCCCTTCAATCACAGCCGCGTAATTTACGTGCCGCTTGTCAGCCGTGACCACGTCGAAGGCGTCCTCGCCATCGCCGCTGGCCGCGCGGCCCGTGTCAACGACGAGCCCCTTCTTGCCTCGCTCGGCGTCGTCATGGGCTTGGCCCTCGATAACTGCCGCCTCTACGAAGGCGAACGCGCACATGCCCAGCACTTCCAGGAACTCAACCGCATGAAGAGCGATTTTCTAACGACCGTCTCGCACGAACTCCGCACCCCCCTCACCAGCATCATGATGGGCGCCGAGATGCTTCTCGAAGAAGAAGAGACCCGCGATCCCAATAGCACGCGCGGCAAGCTTGTCCGCAACATAGTCAAGGGGGCTTCGCGCCTCAGCCACCTCGTCTCCGATCTTGTCAACGTCTCCCGTGACGACGAATTTCAGCCGCGGCTCGAAATCGACTCATCACCTCTTAAGGACCTCATCAACGGCTCCGTCTCGGTTGTCCAGCCGCTCCTCGTCGCCAAGCACCAGTCCCTCGACGTCGACCTCATGGATCCCGAAGCCATCGTCCTCGTCGACCGTCTCCGCTTCGAGCAAGTGCTGATCAACCTGCTTTCCAATGCCCAGCGGTACAGCCCGCCCGGCGGCCACATTACTGTAGAATCCCGCCCCATCTCCAACGGCGAAACACTCATCTCCGTATCCGATTGCGGACCCGGCGTCGCCAAGGAGGACAGCGAGCGCATCTTCGAGCCCTTCTACCGCGGCGACCGCAACGGCCTCGGGCTCGGCCTCGCCATCGCCAAGTCTATCGTGGAACTCCACAGCGGCCGCATTTGGGTCGAGCCCGCCGACAGCGGCGGCAGCCGCTTCTGCCTCGCCATCCCCGGCCAAAGCTCCCGCCCTCGCCGCACCGTTGACATCAAATCGCCCCTCCACGCAGTCCGCACGCGCTAAACTCATCCCGTGCGCAGCTACCTCATGCCCGCTGACCACCACCCCGGTTCAAGGCTTTAGGTTCTGGGTTCTCGTCGCCCCAGGTTCGTCGGTTTTTCTCAGACGCCCTCGTATACTCCCCCTATGCGCCTTACGCACCTTCAGGTCTCCGGGTACCGCAATATAGACCGCCTCGAAATCACCTTTCCCCACCGCACCGGCATCTTCATCGGCGCTAACGCCCAGGGCAAGAGCAACCTCCTCGAAGCCGTCTATATGCTTGCCACCATGCGGGCCGTCCGCGCTGAAACCGACGCGCAGGTCATCCGCCGCGAGTCCTTGAACGATGTCCTCCCCGTCGCCCGCGTCGTCGGCCTAGCTGAGACCGCCGAAGGCCCGCTCAAGGTCGAGGTTACGGTCACCGGCCGCCCCGGTCCGAACGGCCCCATCGGCACCAAGACGGCCAAGATCAATGGCGTTTCCAGGCGCCACTCCGACGCTGTCGGCCGCCTCACCGCCGTCCTCTTCACCGCCGACGACCTCGACCTGATTTCCGGGACGCCCTCCGGTCGCCGCCGCTACATCGACGTTACGCTTGCCCAGGTAGAGCCGGCCTACTCCTCCGCGCGCTCTAAATTCGAACGCGTCCTCACCCAGCGCAACCACCTCCTCAAGCGCATCCGCGAAGGTGTCGCCATCCGCGACGAGCTTCCCTATTGGGACGGCGAATTGACAAAGCACGGTGCCCTCCTCTTCCACCGTCGCGCCCGCGCCCTCTCATCCATCGGCGCCATGGCCGCCGAGGCACACGCCCGCCTCGCCCCCGGAGAGCGCCTCACCATCGAATACCGCCCCCGCCTCGATCCCCTCCGCATCAGCCTCACCTCCGCAGCCGAGAAGGAAATCGCCGAAGCCTACGCAACCGCCCTCGCAACCTCCCTCCCCCGCGATATCGCCGCCGGGATGTCGCTCACCGGCCCGCACCGCGACGACCTGCTCTTCTCTCTCGACGACTTCGCGGCGGCTGGCTTTGCCTCCCGCGCCCAGAGCCGCACCGTCGCCCTCGCCCTTCGCCTCGCCGAGGCCCGCTACCTCCGCGACGTCCGCGCGGACCCACCCGTCCTCCTCCTCGACGACATCCTCTCCGAGATGGACGCCGAGCGCCGTGATTCCGTCCTCGCCGCCCTCGGCGATGTCGACCAGATGCTCGTCACCGGCACGGACTGGGACCGCTTTCCACGATCCTTTCTCGCGGACGCTAGCCTGTTCGCGGTTGAGGCAGGGTCAGTTCAGCCGTTAGGCGCTCCGCCTCCTGCTCCCGGCCACAGAACAGAGGTGTCTTGAGCCCGGCTGGCACCACCACCTTCAGGGCCGCGGGAGCCACCTCCACCACGGTCGGCCGCTCCTTCAAAGCGTCCCCGTCTACCTGGGCCGGCAGAGACTTCTCACCCCACTCGAACTCCAGCCGCTTCACCCGCCGATAGATCACGTTCGACGCCCTGGGATGCCTCTGCGTCACCGTCCGCAGCGCGTGTGTAGCCATCTCCAGGCGGCCTTTCCCCTCATAGATGCAGACGTCCAGCAGCCCGTCGTCCGCGAACGCCTTCGGCGTGATCTTCGTCAGGCCCGCGTAAAGTCGCGTGTTCCCCGCGAAGGCCATCAGCACGTTCACGTGGTGCACTTCGTCGTCCAGCCGCACGGTCGTCGGCCGCGGTCGCCAGCGCACCACCTCTCGCGCCGCCGAAAGTCCGTACGCAGCCGCGCCAATGTACTGCTTCACTGCCAGCGAGACCCCCGCCGTAACCTTCGCATCGATGCCAAATCCCGCAAAGAGCAGGAAGTAGCGGTCGCCGGCCTTGCCAAGGTCTATCGTCCGCACCTCGCCCGTCGCCATCTGCATCGTCGCCTCTATCGGCTTGCGGCTGATCTCCATTTCCCGCGCCCAGATGTTACTCGTCCCGAAAGGCAGCGTTCCCATCGCCGTTTGTGTTCCCGCCAGCCCGTTCGCAACCTCGTTCAGCGTGCCGTCGCCGCCACAGGCGATCACCACCGGCATCCCTTCGCGCGCTGCATGCGCCGCGAACTGCGTCGCCTGGCCTGGGCCTGTCGTCTGCTCCCAGCGAAACCGCCACCCGTGCTCACGCAGCCAGTCCTCCGCCTCCCAGATGCGCTTCAGCGAAGGCACGTTATGGGCCGCCGGGTTGATGATCAGCACCGCTTCTTTACGCTCGAATCCGCTCGCCTGCTTCATGCCAGCATCCTAAGCCCACCCTCAGGTGACGACAAGTACGGCGCCACGTATGATTGCCCTATTCACACAAGTTGCCACTAATCCCGCACGCCCAACGCACAGAAGGATGCCTCCATGGACACCAAAAAGATGGGAATCAAGCGCCTCGACCACGTCTGCTGGGTCGTGCGCAAGCTGGATGACGCTCTGCCCCTCCTCACCGACCTCATGGGCATGACCGTCGAAGGCCGCTTCGAAAACCCGGAGGTCGGCTTCCGCGGCATGGGCCTCCGTGTCCCCGGCGGCACTGGTCACTTCGAGCTGCTCGAGCCCTACGACGAAACCTCCTACCTCCATCGCTTCCTCGATGAGCGCGGCCCCGGCCTCCACCACGTCACCTTCGAAGTCGAAGATGCACGCGAGGCCGCTGACGCCATCAAGAACTTCGGCATTGAGCCCATGGGCGGCGTCCAGGAGTCGCATGGCTGGGTCGAGACTTTCATCCACCCCAAAGAATCCGGCGGCGTCCTCTTCCAGTTCTACCACGAGGACCCAGGCTACGTTCACGAACACGAAGAAGGCCCGGCTGGCCACGACATCGAGCCCGTCAAATGAGCCTCATCCAACCCTCCGAAGGCGAACTCAAGGTCAACGGTCTCCGCATCCACTACTTCGAGTGGAAGGGCGCCGGCACCCGGCCGCTCGTCCTCATGCACGGCCTGCGCGACTACGCCTACTACTGGCAGGATTGCGCCAATCGCCTCCTCGACGAGTTCCACGTCTACGCCCCTGACCAGCGCGGACACGGCGAGAGCGAGCAAGCCCCCGGCGGCTATCTCGTCTGGGCACTCGCCTCCGATCTCGACTCCTTCGTCGACAAGGTTGGGCTCGAGCGCTTCGATCTCGTCGGCCTTTCGCTCGGCTCACGGGTCTCCATGGCCTACGCCCGCGAGAACTCACTCCGCCTCAAGCACCTCGCCCTCTGCGACATGGGTCCGCAGATGGCCCGCGTCGGCGCCGTTGGCCTCAAGGACGACATGACCGCAAAGGCAGACCGCCCGCCCAGTTCCTTCTCCCTCCAGGACGCCCGCAAGTTCTACGCCGGGCAGTGGCCTTCCCTGGACGAGCCCTCGGTCGAGCGTCTTATCCAGAACTCGCTCATCCAGGGCGACGACGGCATGTACTCCAACCGTTACGATCGCCGCCTGGCTGACATCACCACCAAAGCCGCGATTCCCGAGATCAATTTCCTCTGGGAGTCGCTAACGCGCATCAAGTGCCCTGCCCTCGTCGCACGCGGCGAGCGCAGCCCCGTCCTCGACGAGGCGATCGCCTCCCGCATGGTCGCCTCCCTCCCGGACGGGCGCCTCCACGTCTTCCCCGATACCGGCCACTCTCTTCCCCGCCTCGCGCCCGTGCAGTTTGCAACCCTCATCCGCGCATTCCTCAACGACGACGCGCTCCCGGCATGACGTTTGACAACGTCCCGCTCGTCCTCCACAATCGCGGCACAATCTTCAACACGAAGGCGGTACGCTATGGCCAGCCCCCAACTCCAGAACATCATCCAGATGCTCAAAGCCCGCCGCATCCGCGGTGACGCCTCTTACCAGGAAATCCGCGCCGCCTTCGAGCAGATCGCCGCCATTTACCCCATCGATGCCAACGTCTCCCGCCAGAAAGACGATACCAACGGCGTCTCCGGCGAGTGGATCACCTCCCCCGGTGTCTCTGGCGAGACCACCATCTTCTATATACACGGCGGAGGCTGGACCATCGGCTCCGTTAACACACACGCCCGCCTCACTGCCCTCATCGGCGCGGCCGCCGACGCCCGAGTCTTCTCCATTGACTACCGCCTCGCGCCCGAGCACCCCTATCCCGCCGGCCTTGACGACTGCATCACCGCTTATCGCTGGCTTATCGAAGACCAGGCTGTCGACCCCGGCCGCCTCGTCATCGCCGGCGACTCCGCCGGCGGCAACCTGACACTGGCCACTCTCCTCCGCCTCCGCGACGAAGGCTACCCCCTCCCTGCCGCCGCCGTCTGCCTTTCCCCCGCGACCGACATCCTCGCTACCGGCGAGTCTCACACCACGCGCCGCGAAGCCGATCCTATGTTGGGCGGGACCCCCGATGGCATCAATAAGGTCCGCGAAGCCTACTGCCCGGGCCAGGACCCGAAAAATCCATACATCTCCCCCCTCTACGGCGATCCCAGCGGCCTGCCGCCGCTCCTCATCCAAGTCGGCGACGCCGAGATCCTCCTCGACGACGCCGTCCGCTTCGCCCAACTCGCCACCGAGTCTGGTGTCGACGTCACCCTCGAGGTCTGGGACGAAATGATCCATGTCTTCCAGTTCTTCGCTCCCATGCTCCCCGAAGGCGTCGAGGCCATCAACACCGTCGGCAAGTTCATCAAGTCCCAAATCGGCGCCATTTCCGCCGCCTGAAGCCGTCCTTCACCCCGCATGGGCGGCCGTCACTAACCGGTACCTGTTCAATAACGGCCTGTTATCCCCCCGACATTCGAGCCGCATGCCCTTTTACCCCCACGCAACCCAAACCGCGCGATGATGCCCCCAGATAGGAGTGGTCTCCATGAGTACCGACGCGCGCACCAACCTCGAATCCGTGCCGCCAGACGCCACCCCCGGCGTCCGCCACGGCCGCTTTAACGCTTACGCCGCCTACGATGAGCAGGGCGAGGCACAGGACGCACTCGTCGCTCTTGGTCGCGCCGGCTTCGAAGGCGCGGCCATCTCCCTCAGGGGCCCCGAAGACGCCGTCACCCAGGAAGACACTCGACATGTCGACACCCGAATCATCTCCCATTGGTTCCGCAACATTGCCGTCGGCGGCGCAATCGGCGCAGTCATCGGCTTCATCGCCGGCATGCCGGTAGGCGCTTTCATCATCGGTAGCATGCTCGAACGTGACGTAACCATCAGCAACGTTCTCGTGTCCGGCTTCTTCGGTGCGCTTTTCATCAGCACCATCCTCGCGCTCTGGTCCCTCATCTCGTCCATCCGGGGCGGCCCCGCCTGGGAGCAGTCATTCCAGGAGCAGCACGGCAGGCGCGTCATCGTCGGTGTTCACGTTAACGACCAGGAGGACTTCAGCCGCGCTCTCGACGTCCTGCAGGAGACTAACGCCGTAGACAGCCGTATCTCCGGCGAGGGGGGCCGGCAGGCCGCGCCCGGACGAATGAAACCGTCCGCCTGACAAGGGCACCACTTCGTCGATCCTTCCTTGTCCCTGTCTGGGCACGCACATAAACTACTAGGCGATGCTAAGACCTATCGCTCTCGTGCTCGTAAGCGCCGCGCTCGCGACCGCCGTCATCGCCTGTGGTGACGACGACGACGATACTGTCGGCTCACCCAGCCCCTCTACCCCAACCCCGACCGCCACGTTCGGCGACGGCCGTACTTCGCCGCCCACCGCGAGCGTCACCGACGCCGCCGGCGATGACGGCGACGACAAGACGCCACCTCCCGGCAACGGCGACGGTGATGATGATGACGATGACGGTCCGGCCCCCACCGCTCCCGGCGCAGTGCCGACGGCGCCGCCACCGGCAACCGAAGGCACGCCTGCGCCGGAAGCTCTTTCCAGCATTGTGGCGGAGTACGAAGGACAAAACATCCTCAATCACGACTGCCAGTACTCCCCGAACACCGCCCAGATCGACTGCGGCGACAGGGGCATCTACGCGCCCGACCCGCCGCCCGTGGGCCAGGACATAACCTGCACACTTTGGCTCCTTGCTGACGAACCTGTCCTCATCAACTGCTTTGGCATCGGGCCCCCGAACAGCTTCTGGTACGACATCTCGGAGTAGCCATGAAGGTCCACGAATACCAGGCCAAGGAAGTCTTATCCAGGTACGGGGTCGCTGTGCCGGGAGGCCGCGTCGCCACGACGCCGGACGAGGCAGAGGCGATCGCCAGGGAGCTTGGGAAGCCGGTCGTCGTCAAGGCGCAGATCCACGCCGGCGGCCGCGGCAAGGGAGGCGGCATCAAGCTCGCCAAGGACCCGGCCGAGGCTCGCGCGGCCGCCGAGCAGATCATTGGCATGCAGCTGGTGACGCACCAGACCGGCCCCGAAGGCAAGAAAGTGAAGCACGTGCTCGTCGAAGAGCAGATCGAGATCGACCGCGAGATATACCTGGCGGCGTTAATCGACAACTCGATCGCGCTGCCTATCGTCATGGGGTCCGCGGAAGGCGGCGTGGAGATAGAGGAAGTCGCGGCGAAGAACCCGGACGCGATCAAACGGACGGCGGTGGACCCGACGATCGGCTTTCAGCCGTTCCAGGGTCGCGGCATGGCGATGGAGATTGGTCTCGTTGGCGAGCTGATGAAGCAGGCTGCGGCGCTTATCGCCGGGCTCTACCGCGCGTTCGAGGAGAACGACTGCTCGCTGGCAGAGATCAACCCGCTGGTCGTGACCAAGGACGGTCGCGTACTGGCGGCAGATGCCAAGTTTAACTTCGACGACAACGCGATGTTCCGCCACAAGGACATCGCCGAGATGCGGGACCTCGACGAGGAAGACCCGCTGGAAGTGCGGGCGCAGGAGTCCGGCATCGGCACGTACATCAAGCTCGACGGGAACATCGGTTGCGTGGTCAACGGCGCCGGGCTGGCGATGGCGACGATGGACGCGATCAAGCTGGCCGGCGGCGACCCCGCCAACTTTCTCGACATTGGCACGGTGAACGACCCCGAGCGGGTCATCGCCTCGTTTCGCATCATCACGGACGACCCGGACGTGAGGGCGATCCTGATCAACATCTTCGGCGGCATGGCGAGGGTGGACGTGATCGCGCAGGGCATCATCGACGCGCACAAGCAGATGCAGATCGACGTGCCGGTGGTGGCGCGCCTGGTCGGGACGAACGTGGAGGAGGGCGAGCGCCTCCTGGCAGAGTCTGGCCTCTCGCTGATTCGGGCGAACGACCTTGGTGAGGCGGCGAAGGCGGCTGTTGAGGCGGCGGGCTAGGCGGGCATTTTGTTTTGCAAAAACGGCTGTTTCTGGTATGATTAGGTGCTATAGATAGGGTAACCGTCCTCCCGCCAGGGGAGTTCTCGCATTTAGCTATACTGTCCGCGTTATGAAACGGCTCATCGCGTTCCCCCTGGTCTTCGCTGCCTTCTTCGGCCCCATGTCCACGATGCCCACGAATGACAACGGCACCGTTGCCGCCGCGACGATCAGTGTAGAAACGCCGATGACCGCCGCTGAAGCCATCCGGCAGGAAGAGCACGACGAAGCGACCGAAGACACCCCTTGGCTCATCGTCCTGCCGCTCGCCTTTGCCATACCGCTGGCGGTGCTCTTGGTGCCGGCGTTCTTTGGCAAACGCCGGGGCGGCGGGCACTAGCGAAGCTTGGTGGCGCCGCTCGCCCATTCGCCCATACGGGCGGCCGTCCCGCCGAGAACCTCAGGGCGAGCGGGGGGGTGGTGTGGCGCAGGGTTGTGATTTGAGGAGGGGCTGAAGCCCCTCGGCTACGGCGGGTGGGTGGGGTGGTGTGGCGGCGTGGGCGGTGTGTGGTGCGGGCGAGCCACTGGCGCGGGCCGGCGTTGTGCGCGTGGCGGATGCTTTGGAGTGGCGGTAGGTAGGCGGAGGTCTGGGGTACTCGCCCCTACTGGTCCGCTGTGCGCCCGTTAACCAATGCGTCGGGGAAGCCGCTATGATTGGCGAAAGGGTGAGTGATGATACGACTGGTTAGCGTGCCGCTATTGCTGCTTCTGGTGAGCGCGATGTTGTATGCGTCGGTGACGCCGGCCTCCGCGTGTACCTGTGCTCTCCTGAACGACCCAGACGAGATTCGCGAGCCCCTCACGGAATGGAATCCGCTCGTCGTGGAGGGCGCGATCGCTCCCATGGACGAAACGTCTCAGATGAAGTTCCTGCCTGAGATCGTCTATTGGGGCGAGTCGCCCGACGTAATCACACTCGATCAGCCCTGGGTCACGCCCTACGACCCTAATTACTACGACAACCTTGGACCGATGTGCGACTACACGCTCTCTGGACGGCCGGGGACGCGATACCTCCTGTTCCTATCGCCCTCGCCGAGCAATCATTCGGCATACACGCCAAGCGGTTGCCTTTCATACCCAATGGCCTACGTGGATCAGGCGCCCGAGAGGAGCACTTCGGAAAAATGAGATAAGCTGACGTTCTGGCCGAGCAGCAGACTTGGCCCGACAAAGGAGGCCGTATGCCGCAAGACTTTCCCGGCGTAAAAGTGACCAAGCCCAAGGAGCTAGTACGGGAGGACGCCACCGGTTTCGAAGTAGCCGTTTCGCCGGCGGTCAGCGGGTCCAAAGGGCTGGTGTTCGGGTCAGCGAAGGTCCCAGGCGGCCTGCGCATCCCGGCCCACACGCACACCGTTGATACTGCGGCGCTTCTGATCAGTGGGCGAGCCGCGCTGCGATACGGCGAGAAGCTGGAGACGCGTTTGGAGATGAGCGCCGGCGACTTCGCCTTTGTTGGCGCCAACGTCATTCATGACGAAGAAACCCTAGGTGACGAGGTGGCGGAGTTCATCATGGCCCGCGACAACAACGGCGGCGAAACGATTCCTGTCGACCCGTCGGACCCGGGCTGGGCAGCGCTGGGGGGCGGCGATTAGGATCAATCCCCTGAACGGCCGCTGACTCCTTCTTTACCTTGCCTCTAGTTTTGTAGCTGACACTGAGCCAGCCCTGGGTCACGCCCTACGACCCTAATTACTACGACAACCTTGGACCGGCGTGCACTGCCGCCGCCGTGCCAGCGCTGGTGATTCGGACGACGGGCGCGCGCGCCGTCATGTTAAGGGAGGATCGTCCGGGAGGCCCTCTGCCAGGTGTCTGACCCGGGAAAGACAGTCCAGCTCCCGCATCGCCGCCTTAGCGCGGACTGCGCCCTTCTCCCAGAGTAGCTTCATGCGCGCACCTTCCGGCCTGTCGAAGATAGGAAGCGTCCCGGCGCCGATCGTGACGATTGCCGTCATCCAGAAGCACATGCTCAAAGCGTAGTCTTCGATGAGTTTGTCGTACGTGTATGACGCAGCGTCGGGGTTCAGCGTCACCAAGCGCACGTGGTATTCGCGCAGGATGTCGCGGTCATGGCGGCGGACTTCCGGCTCCAGTGAATTGAAGAACGCCTGCGCGAACTCCGGCCCAGGAGGCCCCGCATGGACGGCCTGCCAGTCGATGAACGTGAGCGTAGACTCCTCTGCGCTCTTCACGCGCTCCGGGTGCGTGCGAAAGATGTTGTCGGCTCGCATGTCGCCGTGTAGAAGCGTCTTCGGGCGCGACGAGAGCACGTCGTAGATGCGATCAGTAATTCCGCCGCACTTCGGGCCTGTTAGTAACACCACGAGCTCTTCGAACTCGCCGTCCGGCTCGCCGTGGAAGAAGTCCTGTCCGTACATCTGATGCCAGAGCCTTAGGAACTCCGGCCACGCGACGTTCGCCATCCTCGAGGCGCCGTCGAAAGCGAATACGTATCGCCCGTCAGCGCGACCGATCCAGGGCAGCATGGTAGTGTCCGATTCCCAGAACTTGGCGTGCATCGCTGCCGCCTCAAGAGCTATCTTGCGGGCGAATGCGACGTCAGGCGTATCGTCCACCTGGTCGAAAACCTTCGAGTGAGTGCTAAGGTCCTCCATGACGATGATGAAGCTGGCGCAGGCATGGGTGCCGTCCGTGAAGCAACCGTAGAGCTTTGGCGAGCGGACCGGCACGTGCTGCGCCAGGTCACGAAAGAAGGAGACTTCCTTCAGGTAAGCGTTGTTGGCTATCGCCATCTCCCGCCGCTCCTTAACGGCGTTCGGCACCTTAATGACTACCGCCGACGGCGCATCGACAGGGTTACCCGCGTACATGATGGAGTGAAGCTTGAACGCATCGGCGAGGACTCCTCCTTCGAGGAATGTCGCGGTGAAGCCAGTGACCTCGGCACCCAGCACCGATGAAAGCCATTCGTTCGTGATGGCGTCCGCCGTCGTCGGAAACTCATGAGCCATGTCGATGTCCTCGTGCCCTTGTTTTGCGCAGACTGTAGTCGGTCCTGTAGCCGATAATACCCTGCTCTAGTGCTCACGACTACAGATGCGGCGCCCTAGTGTTCACGTCGGAATGCTCGGGAAGCAGATGGGCCAGTGGGTTCTGAAAACGAACAACCGATAACTGGTCGCGCTATGCTCCCATTGCTACGCGGAGAGGCACAGCGCTTAGAGCCAGGTGCTTGGGAAGCAGAGGGCTCTGGCTCGCATCGTGAAGCCAGGATCCATCGTCAAGCAGTGGACCACCGGCGCTGCTGTAATACTGACGCCGACCGATGCAATCCTTCGGCTTTTAGGCAGCCGCTCAAGCCCATGGCTTTGCTGAGCATCTGCCTGCTATCCTTAACCGTCGTCGCTCAGATACGAATCGCCCCGATTTCTACCTGAAACGACCGGACTCCTTCTAAGCAGCGGGTTGAAGGTTCGAATCCTTCCGGGGGCGCCAGAATCATCCCTTGCTGACCCCAATTCCGCCCGCGTCGCTCTTCCGCGACGAAGACCGCGGCGGTGGCGCGCGAGGTTAGACGCCGGCAATCGTGTTAGAATCGCGTCGGACTTACATCGAATCGGGGGGAGAACGCCGATGGGAACG
>DATKDX010000027.1:0-60883 GCA_035512435.1 Dehalococcoidia bacterium | reverse complement strand
ACACTGCGTCAATGGCCCAACGCCTCGTGACGCGCGATAATCATGATGGAGGGGTGCCGGAGTGGTTGAACGGGACGGTCTTGAAAACCGTTGTGCGTCGCAAGGCGTACCGTGGGTTCGAATCCCACCCCCTCCGCCATTTATATCTAGAATCGGCCATTTTCAGTCTTGGCGCCAGCTGGCCAAAGACCCCCGAAAGGCAAAACTCCCGACCAGTTCCCGACCAAATTCTAGGTACCTCGACGCGACCGATGGTCATCTGATCATCTCCGCCAGGTCATCAGCGGCTCCTGCTGCATGTCAGGCGCGACGTGCGAGTAGGTGTCGAGCGTGATCTGGATCGAGGAATGGCGAAGGCGGTCGGAGACGATTTTTGGGTTCTTGCCGCCTCTTAGCATCAACGGCGCGCAAGTGTGCCTCAAGTCGTGAATCCTGATCTCAGGCAGACCGGCATTTTGCAAGACCCGGTGAGACGACGGAACTGCTGGGTCGCCGCTGGACCGTCCGCGAAGGGACGCCTGCTCTGCCGCTGATGTACTCGGTCACGGCCTACAGGCCAGCGTAGGCTACTCCGCCCGGCGTTCGATCGCGTCCAGCAGCAGGCCGACGATGTGTGCCGCGGCGGCCATGGCTCCGAGGGCGAGGGCGACGGCCGCGAAGGTGGCGAAGACTTCCAACATCTCGTTCACCTCAAAGTCGAATCCGGCGCCGATGATCAGGACGAAGAGGCCCACCGCGACGAGGGCGACGATAGTGTTGGCAAGGCCGAGGCGTTCGTAAAGCTCACGCATCTCGTGGACAGTGTCCGTTTCGCTCTCGCGCGGCGTCAAGTGTCCGCGGCCTCTTGCGAGGTTCGAAGCGGCCGGCGCACCATGGATGCATGACGCCCGTCGAGCCAAAGATCGTGGAGAGCGGCCGCATCCTGACACCAGCCAGCGGCTATCTCTCTGCCTATACGCACACGCTGAACCCGTACATGTGCTGTGCGTTCGGCGAGGGCGGGTGCGGTGTTTACTGCTACGTCGCGGAGTCGTCGATCGGGCTGTTCGCGGGGCGTCCGTGGGGCACGTGGGTGAGCGCCAAGGGCAACGCGGCGGACCTGCTGCGGCGGGAGTTGGCTGCGGCGCCAGATCGGTCGGCGGTGCGCATTTTCATGAGTTCGGCGACGGACCCGTATCAGCCGGCAGAGGCCCAGCTGCGGGTCACGCGCTCCGTCCTGGGGGTGCTGGCGGAGGCGCCGCCTGGGCTCGTCGTCATCCAAACGCGTTCGCCGCTGGTTGAGCGGGACTTCGATGTGATCGAACAGATGCCATTCGCCTGGCTTTCGATGACGGTGGAGACGGATGACGACGATGTGCGCCGCAAGCTCACGCCAACTTGCCCGAGCATCGCGCGGCGCCTGCGAACGATGAGCCTCGCGCGGGAGCGTGGCATCCGGGTCCAGGCGGCGGTGAGCCCGATGCTACCAGCGGACGTGGATCGCTTCGCGGACCTGCTTGTGGAATCGGCCGACCGTGTGGTGGTCGATACGTTCGCGGGCGACGGGGCGGGCGGGAAGCGGACAGCGCGACGGCCACTGCCGGCCATATTTCGCGAGCATGGCCTGGGCGACTGGCAGGATCAGGGGCCCGCGCGACAGCTTTACCAAGCGTTGGCGGGGCGTCTTCCCCCCGGACAGGTCGGTTGGTCGGTGGCGGGGTTCAATGCGCTGGCGGGGAAGCCGGAACTGGCGCCCCCGGTAGGACTCGAACCCACAACCTTCTGATCCGAAGTCAGATGCTCTATCCGTTGAGCTACAGGGGCGCGCCTCTTTCAGTTTAGCGCACTGATGGGTCTTCGTTAGAGCGATGTTATACCGTACATCGCTCCCTTTACACCGTCGTCAGGGGGCGCCACCTAGCATCGGATGTGACATAACCGCGTGCAGGGCGCGGACATCAGTCACCCAACACCATGACATCACTTCCTTCACGGCACGAGATCATACGGAAGCGGCTAGAGGCCCACTTCGAGAAGCGTGCCCAGCGCTCCTCCTGGTTGCCGGTCGCGTTCTTCATAATTCCGGCCGCGATGATTCTCATCGGTGCCCTGCTCTTTTCGGCACCGCGGTCGACTGATGGAGTTTCGTTGACCCCCGTCTCGATCCTCGGCGGATTCACGGGCGCAATCGGGGACCTGTATGTCGGCAACTCCTTCCAGCCGACCGCGGAGGTTGATGCGGACGATGAGACGACGTCCACGTCTACACCGAAGCCGACCCCGGAACCCACACCGACGCCGATACCAATGATCGACGTCAGCGGCGTCACTGGCTCGCCGTATGCCGGGCAGGCCGTCATCGATCAGTTCAAGGAAGCGGGCCTCAATGTGACGCAGCGCCCTGTGCAGCACGCTGGCTTTGCGGCGCTCTCCGGGCAGGCCGTCGGCCTGCAGGTTGGAGACGGAAATGCGACGGATCTTGTCCTCGTCGTGTATGAGTCTTCTGGCGCGGTCGGCAACGACTGGCAGACGAATTCCGGGCAGGCCCCACGGCTGAAGTCCGGCCACTCGCTGCCGGAGGCCGAGTCGATCTGGTGGAACCGCAACGTCGTGGTTGTGGTGCTGGATCGCGGTGGCTCGTCTAGCGCCGCTTTCGACGCGTTCTTCAAGCTCCGCTAGACACCAGAGCGCCGCTGATTCATCCCTGGTCCTGTTCATTGACCGCCTGAATTTGTGCGGTTAAGTTGAGGCTGACCGCTGGGGCAACCCATTCGCGGTCACCCAGACGTTTTCTGCGCCAGAGCCGAACTCCGCCATGACCACCGAAGAGCAAGCCGCCACAGATCTCGAGCGCCTTCAGCTGTTGCTGCAGGGCGACGAACACGACCTGCGAGCGGCGATTGAGCTGCTGGACGTGCATCCGGCTGACCAGTCGGACCTCTACGAGGCCCTGGGCAGCGAGGACCGCCAGAAGATGCTGGCGCTGCTATCAGCGGAGGGCGTAGCGGCGCTGCTGGAACACCTGGACGAGGAACTACTACGCGAACTCGTCGACGACATGCCGCGGGCCACGCTGGCGCGAGTGCTTGACCAGACTGACAACGACGTTGCCGCGGACATCCTGCGGATGCTTCCTCCGGCGGAGGCGGCGCGCACGCTTTCGCAAATGAACACGGCACCGGAAGTTACGCCGCTGCTGCGTCACGAAGACGAAAGCGCCGGCGGCCTGATGACGCGCGGCTACATCACCCTGCACCCGGACATGACGGCGTCCGAAGCCGTGGCGTTCCTGAGGGCGACGAGGCCGCTGGCCAGCGAGGCGTACTACCTCTACGTGCTGGACGCGCGGAACCACCTGCAAGGCGTCGTCAACTTGCGCCAATTGATCATTGCCGACCCGGAGACGCACCTGCAGGACATCATGGAGACGGACGTAATCTCCGTCACGGAGGACACCGACCAGGAAGAGGTCGCGAACTTGATGCAGCACTACCGTGTCCGCTCGCTGCCGGTTGTTGACGCGGATGGTGTGCTGCGCGGCGTTATCACCGGCGACGACATCATCGATGTGATACAGGAAGAGGCGACGGAGGACATGTATATAATGGCCGGTCTCCCCGGCCAGGACAGCCTCTATGCGTCGGTGGGCGTCTCGGCGAGGCGGCGGATCCCGTGGCTCATCGTTAACCTGGTGACGGCCTTCTTCGCCGGCGCGATCGTCGCCCTCTTTGAGGGAACGATTGCGGATGCGGCGGCACTGGCGGTTTTCATGCCGGTGATCGCTGGCCAGGGAGGGAACGCGGGCATTCAGACAGTCACTATCGTGGTCCGCGGTATCGCGCTGGGTGAGCTGGAGCCGGGCGATGGCTGGCGCGTCCTGCGCAAGGAGCTCGCCCTTGGTGTCATTCGGGGGGTGTTCTTCGGAGTGTTGGTCGGGGCTGTCGCATTATTGTGGCAGGGCGAATGGGCCTGGGGGGCTGTTGTCGGCGGGGCCATGATGGCGAACATGATCATCGCCGGCCTGCTGGGCACGCTGATCCCGGTGACGCTGCGCCAGCTGAAGCTGGACCCGGCACTGGGCTCCGGCGTCTTCCTGACGGCCTTCACCGATATGCTGGGTTTTCTGTTCCTGCTGGGCCTCGGGACCATCGCTCTCAGCGAGCTCAGATAGGAAAGCAGCCAGCATCAAGCACGAATTGTTACTTGCTACTGGCTACTTGTTACTCGCTTGGGGTGAGCGACGGGAATTGAACCCGCGATCTTCAGGGCCACAACCTGACGTGTTAACCACTACACTACGCCCACCATGAAAACGACCCCACCCGGGGTCACTTTCAGTATACCAGCGACTCACCCGGCGGCCAACGAATCACGGGCCTAGTCAGCCGGTTCGGGCCGGGTGCCGAAGTGGAAGAGCATGACCGCCAGCACAGCCACGCCACGCAGTCCGTCCAGCCCCGGCCGCCAGCCCAGCGGCTCGGCCTTCGATACCTGATACCTCACACTGGTGCAGACGACCTATGACGTGGGGGCGTTACGGGCCTGTGCGTATGGGGAAAGGTGAGGAGGGGTTCAGGCGCGCTCAGGCCAGGCGCCACGTGACCGCGCCAGGCGGTGCTATGATTGCCGGGATAAAGCGGCGAAAGTCCGCCGGAGCCAACCAGAGAGAAGAATGACGACGTCCCCCATAACATGCCCCCAATGTGGCACCGCCGCATCCGAAGACGCCCGTTTCTGCAGCCAGTGCGCCACGCCACTCAGCGGTGACGCGGCGCCCGCCGCCTCCGGCCAGGAGCGCCGCCAGGTCACCGTCTTCTTCTCCGACCTCGAAGGCTTTACCGCCCTCAACGAACGCCTCGATCCCGAGGACGTGCGCGACATCGTCAACAAGGTCTGGGAGCGCGCAGGCGAGATCGTCGCCCGCTACGACGGCCGCATCAGCAAGCTCCTGGGCGACGCCGTCCTGGCCGTCTTCGGCGACCCCGTAGCCCACGAGGACGATCCTGCACGCGCCGTCCGCGCCGCCCTCGAACTCCACGAGGCCGTCGAAGCCCTCAACCGCGACGTCGAACCGCGCATCGGCTCGCCCATCGGCATGCACACCGGCGTCAACACGGGCGTCGTGCTCACCAGCGAGACGGTTCTCGACGGCAAGCAGACCGGCCCCCTCGGCGACACGAGCAACGTCGCTTCACGCCTCCAGTCCCTGGCCGAGACCGGCCAGGTGCTCGTCGGCCCGGAGACACGCCGCGCGATTGAGAAAGAGTTCGAGCTGGAGGACCTCGGCCTGCACGACCTCAAAGGCAAGGGCGAGCCGGTTGCCGTCGCCCGCGTTGTCGCCGTCGCCCGCAGCGTCACCCCCGCCCGCCGCTCAAGCCGGTTCGTTGGCCGTGACAGCGAGCTAAGCCTGCTCCGCGACGAGTACGAGCGTGCGAAGGGCGGCACACCCGCCTTTGTCGCCATCAGCGCGGAGGCCGGCGCCGGCAAGACGCGCCTGGTGGAAGAGTTCCACAGCCGCGTTGCCACCGAGGCGACCTGGCTGGAGGGCCGCGCCTTATCCCTTCGCGCAGAACATCCCCTACTACGACATCACCGACCTCATCAGCAACAGCCTCGGCATCGACGAGACGGACTCCGCCGAGACGGTTCGCCAGAAGCTGGAGACGGGAATCGGCGCGCTCACCGGGAACTCCGCGGAGATCCTGGCGCCGCTGCTCCAGCTCTACGACATCGAAGGATCGCAGGGCTCCTCGATCGACCGTGAGGCGTACCGCCAGCGCCTGCACCTATCGCTGCTGACTCTTGTGCGGACGATGGCGCAGCAAGGTCCGCTGATCGTCTGCCTGCAAGACCTGCACTGGGCCGACCCATCGACAATCGATATCCTGCGTCAGCTGGCGGCTGAGGAGCTGGAATCGACGCTGTCGCTTTACAACTACCGGCCCGAGTTCTCCTTCCACGAGGGCGGCATCCGGGAGATCAAGCTCTCAGACCTGTCGGACCGTGATACGCGGGAGCTGGTGGAGTCGTTGCTCGACTCGACGGACGTGCCGGAAGAGCTCGTGCAGTTCCTGGAGGAGCGGACGAGTGGCAACCCGTTCTTCATCGAGGAGATCGTCAACAGCCTGCTCGAGAACCACTACCTCACCCGAAACGGCGATGGCTGGGCCCTCACCGGCAACTTCGACGCCGCCACCGTGCCGACGACGATCCGCGGTGTTATCGCCGCCCGCATCGACCGGTTGGATGCTGAGCGACGGCGGATCCTGCAAGAGGCATCCGTCATTGGCCGCGAGTTCATGTTCACAGTCTTGAGCCAGGTCAGCGGTGAGGCGACCCTGAAGGACGATCTCACTGTGCTGGAGTCGGCCGACCTGATTCGCAAGCGGGGGGATGTCGACCCCGACCTCGAATACCTCTTCAAGCACGCCCTGACGCAGGAGGTGTCGTACCAGGGTCTTCTCCGCAGCAAGCGCCAGGAGTTGCATGGCCGCGTCGGCCAGGCGATGGAGAAGCTGCTGGGCGACCGAACGCGTGAGTACGCTGAGTCGATCGCTTACCACTACCAGCACAGCGATGTGCCGGAGTGCGCCGTGCCGTACCTCGTGATCGCTGGGAAGAAGGCGATTGAGCGCTACGCCCTCGCCGAGGCGGCTGCTTACTATCAGGCGGGTTACGACGTTCTGCTCGCTCTGCCCGAGTCCAGCGAGCGCGACCGCGATCTGTTGGAGCTGATCGTGGAGTGGTCCCTGCTGCACTACTACAACGGAGGCATGAACGCTTCGGACCGCTTAATGCAGGAGCACGCTGGGCTGCTGGACACCGTCGCGGACCCGGAGCTACGTGGTATGTGGTTGATGTGGCATTGCCTGGTGAGTTACTCCAAGAACAAGCTTGGACCTGCGCTCGAGTATGCCGATCGTGCGATCGCTATTGGGGAGGAGGTTGGCTCAGCCAAAGTCGTCGCCTACGCGAACGCGCAGAAAGCCTACACGTTGCTTCTGATCGGCCGCTGCGGGGACGGAGCTGCCGCCGCCGATAGGGCCCTCGGTCTTGTTGGTCAACTGACAGACGAACGGGATGTCACCTACGTGAACTTCAAGGCCGGAGGGGCTGCGGCGATGGATTACCTTCTGGCGGGTGACTTGATCAAGGCGCGGGCCCGTGCCAGGGACCTGATGGACTTCGCTCAAGCATCCGAGAGCCGGCGAGCACTCGGATTTGCTCACTTTGCCCTCGGCGTAATCGGAATTGCATCCGGCGACGAAGACCGGATCATCAACGAGTACAAGAAGGCATACGAAGTCATCCCGGACACTCAAAACCGCATATTGATCGGCACGAACCTGGCATTTGCTTTTTCCGTCGCCGGACGCCTCGAGGAAGCGCGCGCAATCATCGGCCCGGATATGAAGCTGGCCGCGGAGTTGGGCATGGATCTAGGCGTCCTATGGCATCGCCGGAACATTGCCATCGTAGACATAGCGGAAGGGGCGCTTGCCAAAGGCTTCGACGAGTTGCAGGCAGTAGAACGCGACGGGCGGGAGCTTGGCTCTCAGTATTCCGAGATATACGCCAGGCTGAGTACTGCGATGATCTACGCTCAGATAGCGACAGGCGAAGCCAAAGGGTCGCTTAAAGTTGCCCTCCGCAATCCAGGCTTCGTCCTGGGGCGAGGTATGCGCGCCTCACAGATCGCACGGGACATGCTGGCCGACCTGAGTGAAAACTTGCCGCCGGGCCTTGAGGGATTTCGCTCCAACGTCGAGTGGGCATTCGCCAAGCTCCTGGTCAAGCGCAAGGAATGGGACGAGGCTCGCAAGCACCTGGACAAGATGATCACCTTCCTGCAGCCGCTGGGCGACTGCAAGAGCATGCGCGACGCAAAGGCGCTTCTCGCGACGCTTGACTCGCGATAACGTGCGGAGGCTATCTATAGCACCTAAGTTATGGAACCCCGCTCTTTTTTCCAAACAAAATCCGTATCTAAAACCCATCCACCACCCCCCTCTTTTCCAAACAAACTTCTCCCCACCAACCGCCGCTGCTAGGATTGAGCGCAGTGGCCACTGACTTCGATCCCTACCGCATACTCGGCATCGACCGTACCGCCTTCTCGGACGACATATACAACGCCTATCAGCGCGCTCTGGCCGAGAGCGACTCCGACGAGCCGCGCCGCCGCGAGATAGATGCCGCATATGCGATCCTCGGCAACATGGAACAGCGCCGCGAATACGACGCCCGCGTGCGCGAACGAGAGCTGACTGGGGCGCCTGGAGGCTCGGGCAATCCACGAGACGAACTTCGATCACGAACTGAGGCGTTAATTAAGGATGGCTTCGAGCTACGCATGGCAGCCGAGGACGCAGCATACCTGACGAAGCGGGGCAAATATGCGTGGGGCTGGGCAGTCTTCTGGCTGCTGTTTGGCATTCTCCCCCTTGCCATTTATCTACTAGTGCGGAAGCAAGACCAAACAGCTTATCTCTGGATTGATTCGGTCGGCAATGTACACAAGAGTCTGTCCGACATCGCTGCTCCAGATTCGATACTGGAAGCGCTGGGTCTACCTAAGCCCAATCGACAGCGTGTCGCTTGGACCCTAGGGGACATCGCCAAGGCGCTCTTCCTGCCGATGCTGCTGGTGGGCGCCAACATCATCGCCGGCTTCGTCGACGACGTGGACACCGACGACTTCACCGAGGGCGACTTCATCACGGCTTATGTCTTCACGATTATCCTGGAGATTGCGCTGCTGGGACTCGCGTGGCACTTCGGGCTGCGCAAACACAAGCTTTCGTGGCGCGCCTTCGGCTTTCACTGGCCGAAGACGATGCGCTGGTGGTTCCCTTTCGCGGTGACCTCTGCCGCGCTAGTGTCGATCTGGACGTACATAGGGTTCCTCGCGCTGGTTGGCGCTGATACAGAGGGCAACGTCCCGGAGAACGCTTTCGACTACGTTATCCCGGTCATCCTTCTGGGTCTGCTCTCCGTCATCGTGGCACCGATCATCGAGGAAATCTACTTCCGCGCCTTCGTCTACCAGGGCCTTGCCAGGCAGTGGGGCGTTGCAGTTGGCGTTGTCGTCAGCGCGCTCATCTTCGGACTCTTTCACATCGGCGGTCCAGACACTTTGCTGGTCGCGCCCGTGATCATTCTCATCGGGGGCATCTTCGCCTGGGCGTTCTCGCGCCACGGTTCGATTTATCCGGGGATCATCGCGCACTTCATCTTCAACAGCATCAGCTATGTGGCCGGGGTACTCTCGAATTGACGCCTGGCCGCATTGAGGCGACGTTCGCGCGGCTGAAAGAGGAGGGACGCGCGGGGTTCGTGGCGTTCCTGACGGTCGGCTACCCAAGCGTCGAAGCGACGCTGGAACTCGTGCCCGCGCTCGTCGGGGGCGGTGCGGACCTCATCGAGCTGGGCATCCCCTTCTCCGATCCCCTCGCCGACGGTCCTACCATCCAGAAGTCGAACTTCGCCGCGCTTCAGCAGGGGGTGACGATCGAGACCTGCCTGGAGGTTGCCCGCAACCTGCGGGAGCGCGGCCTCCAAGCGCCGCTGATCCCGATGGGCTACTACAACCCGATCATGTCCTACGGCATTGAGCGTTTCACGAAGGACGCCGCCGAGGCGGGAATCGACGGCCTCATCGTCGTCGACCTGCCACCAGAGGAATCGGATGAATTCCTGGCGGCCTGCCAGGCGGCCGGGTTGCGCCTGATCTACCTGGTTGCGCCAACCAGCACGGAGGAGCGCATAGACGAGGTAGCGAAGCGGGCTAGCGGGTTCGTTTACTGCGTGAGCGTAACGGGAGTGACGAGCGCGCGGGACGAGCTGCCACCATATTTAGCGGAGTTCGTCGGACGTGTGCGAAACGCTACTAACTTGCCAATAGCTGTGGGATTTGGTATATCTCAGCCTGAGCATTTCCGGGCAGTAGCCCGCATTGCGGACGCTGCCGTTATCGGAAGCGCCATAGTGGACGAAATCGCCAAAAGCGAGCCGTCCAACTTAGCGGAGAGGCTTAAGAGTTATGCAGAGGTGGTCACCGGCCGACGGGGAGCAGCAGCATAGGGCCGCTCGGATCTGTCACATGACAGGTTCCGTCGGCCGTCGCTATCTGGCTGATTCCCGGGCCGGATTCTTTGGCGCCCGTTAGGCAGTCGGCAGGTTCCGGTCCCACGCGGGCCGGGAAACGAACGACATGCTGGTAAGGGGTGTTAGAGGCGCCACCACCGTCGAGGCCAACACAGTCGAGGCCATCCTCGAGGCCACGCGGGAGCTTCTCCTCGCGATGGTAGATGCCAACGACATAGCAGCCGAGAACGTGGCTTCGGCGTACTTCACCACCACCCCGGACCTCAACGCAGAGTTTCCCGCACTCGCCGCCCGCGAACTGAAACCCGGCTGGGAACACGTGGCGCTCCTCTGTGGTCACGAGATGAACGTCCCGAAGGCGATGAAGATGTGCCTCCGCATCCTTCTTCATGTGAATACCGAGAAGCCGGCCAGAGAGATCAAGCATATATACCTCCGCGGCGCAACGGTGCTGCGGCCAGACCTGGGAAATCCAGAGTAGGAGTCCGAAGATGATCGTCGTAATGAAATCAGGCGCGAGCGAAGAGCAAGTGCAGGCAGTGCAGAAGGCGATCCGGGAATTGGGGTTCAAGGACCACAGGATTCTCGGTGAAGAGCGCGCCGTCGTTGCCGTCCTCGGCCATGTGTACCCGGAACTGCAGGACGAACTGGGCACGCTGGACGGCGTCGACAACGTAGTCCGCATCAGCAAGCCGTTCAAGCTGGCCTCGCGCGAGGTAAACCCGTTCAACACCGTCGTCAGGGTGGGCAACGTGACCATCGGGGACGGCAATGTCGTGATGATGGGCGGGCCCTGCTCCGTCGATACAGAGGAGAACGTGCTGCGCTGCGCCCGCGAAGTGAAGGCCGCCGGCGGACACATTTTCCGTGGCGGCGCCTACAAGCCTCGCTCCAGCCCGTACGCCTTCAGGGGCCATGGCGAGAAGGGCCTGCATATGTTGGTGGCCGCTCGCGAGGAGACCGGGATGCCGGTGATCACGGAAGTAATGGACGTGCGGGACGTGGAGTTAGTGGCGCGCTACTCCGACATCCTTCAGATCGGCGCGCGCAACATGCAGAACTTCAACCTGCTGGACGAAGTCGGCAAGACAGCGCGCCCGGTGCTGCTGAAGCGTGGCCTTTCCGCCACGATCGAGGAGTGGCTCCTGGCGGCGGAGTACATCCTCTCCCACGGCAACCGCGACGTCATCCTCTGCGAGCGCGGGATCCGCACGTTTGAGACAGCGACCCGCAACACCTTCGACGTCAACGCCATCCCGCTGATCAAGCGGCTCTCCCACCTGCCGGTTATTGGCGATCCCAGCCACGCCACCGGCAAGTGGTACCTTGTAGAACCTGTCGGGCTTTCGGCGATTGCCGCTGGGGCAGACGGGCTGCTCATCGAGGTGCACCCGGAGCCGGATCACGCGCTCTCCGACGGGGCGCAGTCCCTGACGCCGGAGAACTTCGCCAAGCTCATCGAGAAGGCGCGCGCGCTAGCGCAGGCCCTCGGGCGTGACCTGGCCCCGGCGGCAGAGGACGCACCGGCGCAGAAGGCCAGCTAAACCAGGCACACCGCCAGGGAACGGGGCGCGAGCAATCGCGCCCCGTTTCCTTTTCGAGTGTGCGATCCAACATAGAGACTGTTGTGGCGCTCTATAATGAGCGGTGTGGATAAGAGTCGATGAAGAAAAACGTTAAAAAGCCTAAGCCGATAGACGAATCCTCTTGGCACAGGCTGTTCGCCCTGTCTATTATGGGTGAAATGGTGCAGATACAGGTGCACGGGTTCGAGGGGCCGATCGAACTGCTGCTCGACCTGATCGACCGGCGCGAACTTAGCATTACGACCGTTTCCCTGGCCGAGGTTACGGACCAGTACTGGGCGGAGCTCGAAGGCAACGGCGAGATCGATCCCGACACGCTGGCGGACTTTATCACCGTTGGATCAAAGCTGATGTACTTGAAGTCGAGCGCGCTCCTGCCGGGCGCGGAACCGCCGCCCGGCGACCTGGACGAGAAGATCGAGCAGACGGCGGCAGACCTGACGCTGGCGCTGGAGGAGCACAAGAGATTCCGCGACGCGGTGGAGTTGTTCCGTCAGCTTGAGGAAGAGGGCAGGCGGACTTTCGCGCGGGCCGTGCCTCCAAAGAACGTACCGCTGCCGCCGGGGCTAGAGGGGGTGACGCTAGACAACCTGCTTAGCGCTGTCAAAGAGGCGCTGGCCAGCCGGCCGGTCGAGGAGGCGGAGGAGCAGGTCATACACATCGAGCCGGTGACGGTGAACGAGAAGATCGAGGAGATCTCGACGGCGATCACGCGCAAGGGTGGTCGGCACCGCTTCAAGCCGCTGCTACAGGCCTGCAAGACGCGAACGGAGATCGTGGTACTGTTCTTGGCGGTGCTAGAGCTGATCAAGGGCGGCGGCCTGTGGGCCGAACAGCAGGAGGCGTTCGGGGACATTGAGCTGTACGACACGGCGCTCGAAGCCGAGGAGCCAGAGCGCGAGCCGGCGAAGACGTAAAGCGAACCGCAGGACAACAAAGAGGCCGGGCGTTCTGCCCGGCCTTCGTGTTTCTGCTTCGCGACGCGCTTTAGGCGCGGGCGAGGCGGCGGCCGCCGCGGCGGCCGAAGCGCTTCTTCGGGGCGCTGCCCTAGCCGGTGTTGCGGCCGTTCCCGTTAGCGCTGCCGTTTGTGCCTTGTGCAGCGGCCTGCTTGTGCAGGGGCTGGTGCGTGGACGGCTGGCGTACCCCGGGTGCTGGGATCCGCGGCAGCTTGACGCCGAGCTTGCGCTCGATCTCGTGCCACTTGGAGAGGTCGGTGGCGGTGACGAGGGTGATGGCCTGGCCGGAGCGGCCCATGCGGCCGGTGCGGCCGATGCGGTGGGTCAGGAGCTCGGCGGTGTCGGGAACGTCGAAGTTGATGACCCGTGCGATGTGCAGGACGTCGAGCCCGCGCGCGGCGACGTTAGTGGCGACGAGGACCTGCGACTTGCCGGAGCGGAAGCGGTCGAGGGCGCGGTCGCGCTGGTTCTGGCCGAGGTTGCCTTCGAGCACGGAGACTTCGAAGCCCTGGGCGTCCAGCTTCTTGCCGAGAGCACGGACGCCGTGCTTGGTGCGGCCGAAGACGACGGTCGTGCCTTCCAGCGGCTCCTTGAGGAGGCGGATGAGGACCTGGAACTTGTCGTCCCGGAAGACGTCCATGACCACCTGCTCGATGTCGGGATCCGCTTCTTCGGCGGCTGAGGCGACGATCTCCGGGTCGTTCATGTACTTCTGGGCGACCGTCTGCACCCACGGCGGAGTCGTTGCCGAGAACATGGCGGTCAGGCGATCGCTCGGCGTCATCTTGATGATGCGCTCGACGTCGGGCGCGAAGCCGCGGTCGAGCATCTCGTCAGCCTCGTCGAGAATGAAGAGGCGCAGCTGATCGAGTTTGAGGACGCCTTTGCGCAGGTGGTCCAGTACGCGGCCGGGCGTGCCGACTACGACGTGGGAGCCCTTGCGGAGGGCGTTTTCCTGGGGGCCGTAGCCGACGCCGCCGTAAACGAGGGTGACGCGGAGGTCGGTGCCCTTGCTGAGATCGCTGAACACAGAGCCTACCTGACGCGCGAGCTCGCGCGTGGGGGTAAGGATGAGGGCCTGCGTCTCGCGCCGGCTGGGATCGCAGTGTTCCATGATGGGCAGCGCGAAGGCGAGGGTCTTGCCGGAGCCGGTCTGGGCCTGGGCGATGATGTCTCGCTTTTCGAGCATGACCGGGATAGACGCTTCCTGAACGGGCGTCGGGGTGGTGATGTCCATACGCTCCAGGGCATTAAGGCTGGACTTGCGCAGGGCAAAGTCATTGAAGGTCGTCAAAAGGATTCCTTTCGTGGTTGGGGAGTGGCTACCTGCTCTATGCGGCAGGCGGGCGTCAATTCCAATACTTATCCTGCGCTAAGTATACCCTACGGGAGTACCAAGTAGCCAGTAACAAGGAGCTTTCGCTGCTTGGTGCTTGATACGTGCTTTCCCGTACACTTACTGACGCTATGGCGGAGATGACGAAGACAGAACGGGTCATGGCGGCGCTGCGGGGCGAAGACGTCGACCGCGTGCCGGTCTCCGCATGGTGGCATGACTACCCCCGGGAGTGGTCGCCGGCGGACCTTGCCGAGACGACGCTAGAAGCGTACGGCAAGTTCGACTGGGACTTCATCAAGGTGAACCCGCGCTTTAGCTACTACGCTGAGGCGTGGGGCACGACGTACAAACGATACGATGACAAGATGCCGACCCCGGAGTCGATAGCCGTCAAGGACGCGTCCGATCTGGGCAGGATCAAGCGCGTGGACGGGACGTCCGGGCCTTTCGAGGAGCAGCTTGAAGCGCTGCACCTGATCGCGGAGGGGCTTGGAGGCGAGGCGCCGTTCATCCAAACGGTGTTCAGCCCGCTCGCCGTGATGTCGCGGATTACGGGGCCGACGGAGCCCGTGCAAGCAATGATCAAAGATTCGCCCGCCAGGTTGGAGACGGCGCTGGATGCCATCGGTGAGACGCTGATCGAGTACGCGAGGGCTTGCATCGACGCCGGGGCGAGCGGTGTCTTCTACGCTGGAGTGGAATGGGGTTCGGCGCAGTTCATATCAGGGCAGGACTATGACCGCTTCTGCAAGCCTTACGATACTCGAATCCTGGAAGCGGTGAGAGACGCGCCATTCAATGTGCTTCATGTCTGCCGAGACAACAATCACTTGATGCGCTCCGTGGACTACCCGGTAGCGGCGTTCAACTGGGATACTCACGGCGAGGGCAATCCGACGCTGGCGGACGTGCTGAACCAGAGCGACAAGGCGGTGATGGGCGGCGTGGACCACAAACGCACGATTCGACGGGGCGAGCCAGCGGACATTGGCGTGGAGGCGGAAGAGGCGCTGATGGAGACGCGAGGACAACGGTTCCTGTTGACGCCGAACTGCTCAATCGATCCGACATCGCCGGAGGCGAACCTGCTGGCGATGGTGGAGGCAGTCCTGGCGTGACGGTGACCCTTGCGCGGAATGAGCTGCGACGAATCGCGCCCGGGCGTCCTACGGCCGTGACGATTGGCGTGTTCGACGGTGTGCACCGCGGCCATCAGCACCTGGCAAATGTGCTTATAGAGAGCGCGCGGCGGGAGGGCCTGGCGTCCGTTGCGGTGACCTTCAACCCACACCCACGGGCCGTCTTGCAGCCGGGGTTCGTGGTTAAGTATCTGACCTCGCTGGAGGAGCGCGTTGAGCTTCTGCAGTCGCTTGGAATCGACGCCGTGGGGGTGCTGGCGTTCACTTCAGAACTGGCGCAACTTGAGCCGCTGGAGTTTCTTTCGCTCCTGGTGGACGAGCTTGATATGAAGCTGCTGGTTTTGGGGCCAGACTTCGCGTTTGGAAGGAACCGGGCCGGAACAGTGGAGCTAAGCGGGCACATTGGTGAGCAGCTAGGCTTCCGTGTTGAGACGGCGTCGTTGCTGAACGAAGGCGGCGATAAGGTAGGTTCGACAGCGGTACGTCAGGCGCTGGACGGCGGGGACGTGGAGCGGGTGGCACGGCTCCTGGGGCGGCCGTTTTCGCTGCGGGGCCCGGTGGTCGAAGGCGACAAGCGCGGGCGGGAGCTTGGCTTCCCGACGGCGAATATAGCGATTGGAATGGACCGAGCCCTGCCGGCTTACGGGATATACGTGACGCGAGCGTACGTACGGGAAGGTTCGTATGAGTCCTGCACGTCGATAGGGGTGCGGCCGACGTTTGAGGTGGAGCCGCGACCGACGATCGAAACGTTCATCCTGGACTTCGACGGCGACATATATGGCGAAGAAATGCGAATCGATCTCCTCAAGCGGCTGCGAGGTGAGGAGAAGTTCGATAGCGCGAGTTCGCTCATCGAACAGATGCACCACGACATCGAGGAGGCGCGCGCGTACTTTAGCGCGCCCGGTGAACCGACCGATGGCTAGCCCGCGGATACCAAACGATCAGGAACTTGACTGGCTGACCCGGCGCGCGGTCGCGGAAATCATCCCGTACGACGAGTTCGTAACGCTGCTGAAGAGCGGTAAGCCGCTGCGTTTAAAGATGGGCTTCGACCCGAGCGCACCGGACCTGACGATTGGCCACGCGGTGGGCCTCCGGAAGCTGCGGCAGATGCAGGAATTTGGGCACACGGTGGTGATTATCGTGGGCGACTGGACGGCACAGATCGGCGATCCGTCTGGTCAATCGAAGACGCGGCCGATGTTGACGCGTGAGCAGGTGAACGAGAACGCCGAAACGTACCTTAGACAGTTCTTCCGCATCGTGGACCGGGAGAAGACCGAGGTCCGGCACCAGACGGAATGGTTCGGAGAGTTCGACCTGGCGGACGTGGTGCGGCTGGCAGGGAAGTTCACGGTGGCGCAGATGCTGGAGCGCGCAGACTTTGCGGAGCGCTTTAACCGGCAGCAGCCTATCGGCGTGCACGAGCTGCTGTACCCGCTGCTACAGGGTTACGACTCGGTGGCGGTGGAGGCAGACGTGGAGTTTGGGGGCACGGACCAGAAGTTCAACCTGCTGGTGGGACGGGAATTGCAGCAGGAATCGGGTCAGAAGCCGCAGTGCGTGTACACGGTGCCGCTGCTAGTGGGGACCGACGGCGAAATCAAAATGAGCAAGAGCCTTGGCAACTACATTGCGGTGGAGGACCCGCCGAACGAGATGTACGGCAAGGTGATGTCGTTGCCGGATCACCGGATCGCGGAGTACTTCGATTGGCTGACGGACGTGCCCGATGAGGAAGTGGAGGCGATCCGCGTCTCCGTCGCCGATCGCACCGTTAACCCGATGGAGCCCAAGAAGCGCCTGGCACATGAAATCGTCAGCCAGTTCCACGACGTCTCTGCGGCAGATGAGGCGGCCGCCTACTTCGAGACGGCGTTCAGCAAGGGCGAACTGCCGGACGACGTCCCGGAGGCCCGCATTTCCTTTTCGCAAGTCGCCCCGGACGGCGAGGCCGCGTTACGCGCGCTGCTCGTGCACCTAGGCCTGGCGGAAAGCGGCTCCGACGCCAACCGGCTGATCAAAGGCCGCGCCGTGGAGGTCGACGGCGAGGTTGTGACGGAGGCAAAGGTGCGCCTGCGCGAGGGCATGGTCATCCGGGTTGGCAAGCACCGTTTCGTGCGCATTCTGAACGCTGATGCCTGAGCTTCCTCCTGACCTTACGTCAGTGCATTGAAGACCAGGCGCAGGGCGGGTAAATTTGAGCATCCAGGGTTACGCGAAGTACCTGATGTCCGAGGCAGTCGATTCGCTGCGCGGCCCAGACCAGGGGATTCCGCCTCGAGTTAACCGCTTCGCGGTCGACTTCGTGGGGGAGGCGGGCGGAGACTTCGTCATCGATGTTCGATACCTCCTGCGCGATGAGTCGTTCCTCGTGAGGAGCCGCTGGCGGGCCGGAGATGAAGGATGGGGTGATGTACACGCGGAGCGTCTGTGGTCAGAAGGGGAGTCACGGCCCGGGTCCGTATCGAGGCTACTGTCGCGGTTGCTTGGCGGCCTGGCGCGGCGCCGCCGGTAAAGTTATCCACTAAATCGCGTTGACGTAGCGTTGACACCTTCTGAGGCTGTGTTATGACTGCGGGCAATAGCGCGTCAAGAGGGTAAGCGGCGCGCTGAGGAGGTGACTGGGGATCGAAGGTGAGGTCAAGCAAACTTCATGAAGACTTTGGATATGGAATGAAAATTCCTGAATCCAGCTTGACAGCACCTGACGTATCCCCTATAACCTGACACAACCGGCGCGAAGCAACCAGGGCAACCGCGATAGGAGGAGACACTATGGCGAGCAGCGAGTACTGGAACCGGTTCTGGCGACGACGGATGTCACGCCGCGGCCTCTTGAAAGGAACGGCGGTCGGTGCCAGTGGACTTGTGGTCGCCGGCGTCGTCGGGTGTGGCGATGACGACGACGACGACGACACGAATGGCGGAAGCCCCACCGACACGGGAGGAGCGCCAAGCGCCACGGCCACGGCCAGCACCGGCCCCGTCATGGGCGGCACCGTTCGCGCCCCACTTGTTGGTACCTCCACAGGAACACCACCAAGCCTGGACGCTCAGCGACAGACGACCTTCCTGGCGCAGATCCCTGCAGCCTATCACTACAACCGCCTGCTGAAGGCTGTCCCGCCAACGCCGGAAATGATCGATGGCGTGCCGAGCGTTCCCATCGACTTTTCGACGATCGAGGGTGACGCAGCTGACGGCTTGCCCGAGGTCACCGATGGGCAGACCTTTGTCTTCACACTTCGGGAAGGCATGAAGTTCCACGACGTTGCACCCGTGAGTGGCCGTGACGTCACGGTCGATGACGTGCTGCACTCGTTAGAAGTATTCGCGGCGGAGTCACCCAACCGTGGGAACTGGCTGTCCCAGGTTGAGTCAGTGGAGGCTACCGGGGAGCGGCAGATCAGCATCACGCTGCGGCAGCCATTCGCGCCGGCATTCCAGGTTCTCTTTGCCAACAACGACGGCGGGCCCTGGATCGTGCCACCTGAAGTGCTTGACGACCCGACTGCCGCCAGCACGAAACCCATTGGCGCTGGCCCTTGGATTTTCGAAAGCATGGCCGCCGATGAGTCAATCATCTGGGTGAAGAACCCGGATTACTACGACGCTCCGAAGCCATACATTGACCGGATCGAAGCGTCGCTATCCGGCGACCCCGAAGTAATCCTGCAGAACCTGAAAGAGGGCAACTACGACTCCGCACTCTGGACGGCATCCCTCTGGGACCGCGCCCGCGACGAGCTTCCCGATGCGCAGTTCTTCACCGGGCCGGAGCATGTGTGGGGTGGCGCATTCTTCAACTTTGCCAACCCGCCGTTCAACGATGTGCGTGTACGCCAGGCGTTCTCAATGGCCGTTGACCGCCAGGGCACCCTCGCCGTTATCGACCAGCCGGGCGCGGTTGGAGGTGGCGCGGGCCTCACGCACGTCTCTCAGTACCGAGGCTTCTACATTGACCCGATCAACGATGAGGCCACTTTCGGCGAGACGGCGAAATACTTCAAACAAGACGTGCAGGCGGCCCGCGACCTCCTGGGGGAGGCTGGCTACCCGAACGGCATCGATCTGGTTGCAGTCACTTCGAACGTGTACGGGCCTGGCTTTGGCGCGCTGATGGAGACACTTGGCGGCAGCGCCGAGGAGGGCGGCTTCCGCATCACGAACTACGACTACCAGGAGTACGGCGGTTACATCAGCACCACGTTCTTCGGGGCGCTAGAGCCGAACCAGTTCGGCCTCGCGCCGCTCATGGGCAGCCCGATGGACCCGCACAACATCTTCTTCACGATCTTCCACCCGTCCAGCGCGCGCCACAATTACGGCCCACAGAGGGACCCGCATGCGATTCCGGCAGCAGATCTCCCTGTTGCAGGCGACCCGTCCCCGGCCGGGGATGCCGCCCTGCTGGCGGCGTGGAGCGACCAGGCGAGCACATTGGATAACGACGAGAGGACGGAGAAGATCCACGAGATCCAGCGGATGATGGCAGAGTCCATGTACTTCGTGCCGTGGACCGGCAGTTCCACTGCCTACATCTTCAACCCGTGGGTTAAGAACATCAACCTCGTTCGTGGTTACGCGTACGGTGCGGAAGTCGCGCCGAACATCTGGATCGACAAGTCGTAATCGAATCGCCTTAAGAGGGACTCCCCGTTGAGAGGGGCCGTCTGAATGAGGAACTATATACTGCGGCGGGCGCTCCTGGTGCCAATCACGGTGCTGGGAGTAAGCCTGCTTGTCAGCCTGACCATGGAGTTGCTGCCCGGCAACGTCGCTGACATCATCGTTGCGGAGTCCGGCGGCTTCGGGACCGACATCACGCAGGACAAGGTCGAGCAAGAGCTTGGCCTGGACAAGAACGTCTTTGTCCGCTGGTTCAACTGGCTGACGGACGTGGCCCAGGGCGATTTCGGGGAGTACTTCCGCGGAGGCCGTTCCGTCGGCGTTGAGCTGGAGAACCGGCTGCCCGTGACGCTGCAGCTGAGCGCGATGGCGCTTGTCATCTCGCTCTTCATCTCCTTGCCGATCGGCATCATTTCGGCGGTGCGCCAGGACAGCCTGGTGGACTACGTAGCGCGCAGCCTGGCCATCTTCATGCTGGCGGCGCCGTCGTTCTGGCTGGGGGTCATGTTCTTCGTCCTCGTCGGGGAGAACTGGCCTACCCTCCTGCCGCCGATCCAGTACAAGGACTTCTGGGAGGACCCATCCAGCAACCTGCAGAGCATGTGGGCGCCGGCCGTCATCCTCGCCTTTGCGCTGGCCGGCTCTGTCATGAGGCTGACGCGCAGCCAGATGCTGGAAGTCTTGCGCCAGGACTACGTGCGCACCGCCTGGTCCAAGGGACTCAAAGAGCGCGTGGTTGTTACGCGGCACGCCGTGCGCAACGCCTTTATCCCGGTCATCAGCCTGATCGGCGTGCAGGTCAACATCCTGATCAGCGGCTCCATCGTGCTCGAGGTCATCTTTGGCTTGCCGGGCATCGGCCGCATGATCGTGACGGACATCCAGACGCGAGAGTACCTGGCGGTCCAGGGCGTCCTCCTCGTGGTCGCCACGATGATCGTCGTCGTCAACTTCCTCGTCGACCTCAGCTACTCCTTGCTCGATCCAAGGATCAGGTACAACTAGCGATGGCCTACAACACAGAGGCAGTCGTCCTTCCCCCGCTGGAGGAGGTTGCCACCTCGCGGCGCCGGTCGGGCCTGCGGGCCGCGTGGTGGTTCGTGCGTAAGAAGCCGCTGGGCGCATTCGGCGCGATAGTCCTCGCGTTTACGCTGATCGTCGCCGTGTTCTCGCCGTGGATCGCGCAGTTCGGGTACACACAGCAGCACCTCGTCGATAGCCTGCAGAGCCCGAACGGCACCTACTGGTTCGGCACTGACTTCCAGGGCCGCGATGTCTTCAGCCGCATCGTAATCGGCAGCCAGGTCACCGTACTTGTCGGCATCGGCTCCGTTACCGTGGCTGCCTTCTTGTCCGTGCTCATCGGCGGAGTGAGCGGTTATTTCGGCGGCAGGACGGACATCATCCTGCAGCGGCTCGTCGATATCTGGGTAGCGCTGCCGCCGATCTTCCTGCTCATCACCTTCGTCTCCGTGCTTGGCTCCGGCGGCGAGGGCTTCCTGGGGATCGGGCGCGGGCCGGACGTTGGCTTAGACCCCACCAAGGGTGATTGGATATGGTACACGTTCTTCCGCAGCACCGTCGTCACCTTCTCGCTCGGCATCATCCTTGCGGGCTACGGCGTCCGCATCGTGCGCGGGGCCGTTCTGTCGATCATGGAGAACACGTACATCGACGCGGCGCGGGCCGTCGGCGCAGGCGATATCCGCATCATGTGGCACTACATCCTGCCGAACATCATGCCGGTTGTGATTATCCTCGCTACGGTTAACCTCGGCGTCGCGGTGCTGGCCGAGGCGACGATCAGCTTCCTGGGCTTTGGGATCCAGGCGCCATTCCCCACCTGGGGGCAAATGCTGGGCAACGAAGGCCGCACCTATGGCCCGACCGCGCAGTGGCTGATGTGGTTTCCTGGTATAGCGATCTTCATTTCGGTGTACGGATTCAACATGCTGGGTGACGCGCTCAGAGATGTGTTGGACCCGCGCCTGCGCGGCGCCCGCTAAGGTCCTGCCAGGTACTCCCAGGGGACTCAGCAGCGCAGCGCTCGCTTCTCCGTGGCTTGAGCACACTATCAGCGTCCCATACCATTACTGGCGGATCCCCCCTTGCTTACTGGTAATTGGCGATGGCTCCTCGCCGTAGTTGGAGTCTTCATGTTCCTGTTCGCTGCGTGCGGAGACGATGACGATGGCGGCAACCCTTCGGGCACACCGACCTCGCCGACGGCTCGGCCCACTGCCCCCACGGGTGATGCCGGACCCGGCGTGACGGACAGGGAGATCCGGCTGGGGATGACGAACGATATGGCGGGTGTGGGGATGACCCCGTACGCGGCGATCAGTCTGGCGGTGCAGGCCTACTTTTCCTACGTTAACGGCGAAGAGGGCGGGGTGTGCGGCCGGGACTTGACCCTGGACGTGCAGGATGACGAGTATTCGCCTGAACTGGCACTGGAGTTGACACGAATCATGACGACCCGCTCGCCGGTGCTGGCAATGATCGGCGGGCTGAACACGCAGGCCCACCTACCGGTGGCGGCGTATCTCAACGACCTGGATGCAGACGGTGACCGTTCTGACGGCGTGCCTGACCTGTTCCTTTCGACCGGATGGAGCCGGTGGGGCGACGTCACGACGTTTCCATGGACAACAAGCTTCATTCCGGACTTCGCCTCGGACGCGCGGGCGATCGCTCGGTACATCAACGACGAGATGCCGGACGCCCAGATAGGCCTTCTCTACAGCGATGACGAGTTCGGGCAGGACTATCGCTCCGGGCTGACAGAGTCGTTCAACGAGGAGCGGATGCTGGTGCAATCTTACCCCGCGGACGACGCGGACGTGAGTGACGAAGTGGGCGCGCTGACGGCGTTTGGGGCGGAGGTAATGGTAATCGCGGCGCCGCCGGAGATCACGGCGCAGGCGATCGAGGTAGCGCGGGCGGCGGAAGGGGACGATCCGGACTTCGTGCTCAGCTACATCAACCAGCCGAGCAACCTCGCCAGCGACCTGGGTGGGGGGGCCACTGCCGAACAGATCATCGAGGGCTTTCGGCTGGCGGACGGCGTAGTGCTGACTTCGTACCTGCTGAGCGCGGTGGAGGACGAAAACGATCCGGCAGTGGTGGAGCACGTGCGCATCATGGAGACGTACGAAGGGCCCGATCCCAGCAGCCTCAGCATCTACGGGCAAACGCTGGCCGAGACGGTTATCGAGACGCTAACCCGGGCGTGCCCCGACCTGACGCGTGACAACGTTTTGGCGGCAGCGGAATCCCTGGAGGACTTCGAGCCGACGCTGCTGTTGCCGGGCATCACTGTATCGCTGAGCGAGACGGACCACCGGGCGATCCAGACGATGCAGTTCTGGCGGATCAATGGCGACGGGACGCTGGAGAAGCTGGGGAATCCGATAGACGGATCGTAGCGATGTTATTCCCGGGAGATGATATCGGCGTCGATTATTTTCCAGGCGCCGCCTATCTGTGACCAGCGGGCGTGAACGGTGAATGACCCCGGGCCGAGGTACTTAACGTCGTACCAGTAGTCACCGCCTTCGCGTGTGTGGCCCAGCAGCTCATAGTCGTTGATCTGAAGGGCGGTGCCACCGCCCGCCTGCTGCTGAAGCTTCATCATGGGCTCGGGCATCAAGTCGTCCATGATTTTGGCAATGTCCATTGTGAGGATCGCCCTGGCGTGCGCCTCAACCACACTGTCAATGCCGTCTGACATCTAGCTCTTGGCCGCCTCGCGCTCCCTGGCCGCCTCGTCGATCACCTTCTGCGCAAGGTGCGAGGGCACCTCTTCGTAATGGGAGAACTCCATGGTAAAGAAGCCGCGGCCCTGGGTGATTGAGCGCATGTCGGCGGAGTAGTGCTGGACCTCGGATTGCGGGGCCTGCGCCTCGATAGTGGTCATAGCGCCGCTCGGTGTCATGCCAAGGACGCGAGCGCGCTTGCCGTTAAGATCGCTGATGACGTCACCGGTGTTGGTCTCGGGGACGGTGATGTGCATGGTCACTATCGGCTCGAGCAGCGTTGGCTGGCCGTTCTGGGTGGCTTCTTTGAGCGCCATGGACGCGGCGATCTTGAAGGCGATGTCGGACGAGTCGACCGGGTGTTCCTTGCCGTCGAAGAGAACGATCTTGGCGTCCACCATCGGGAAGTGGGCGAGCGGGCCCTCCTGGCTGCCTTCGATGACGCCCTTCTCCACTGAGCCGATGTACTGCTTGGGAACGACGCCGCCGACGATGCGGTCTTCGAAATGGATGCCTGCGCCGCGCTCCAGCGGCTCGATTTCGAGGGCGACGCGAGCGAATTGTCCATGGCCGCCGGTCTGCTTCTTGTGCGTGTATTCGGCCTGGCCCTTTCCGCGCACGGTTTCGCGGTAGGGTACGCGCGGCATGTGCATCTCAAGTTCGACGCCAAACTTGCGCTTGATACGCTCCAGGTTGACCTCGACGTGGGAGTCGCCGAGTCCGGAGAGGATCATTTCGCCCGTATCTGGATTGCGCTCGAGCCGGAGGCTGGGGTCTTCTTCGACGATGCGGGAGAGGGCAGTACCCATCTTGTCGAGGTCGGCCTTGGTCTTGGGGGTAACGGCCGCGCTGAAAGCCGGCGCTGGGAAGGAGATCGGATCGAGCTTGATGCCGGCGGCCTTATCGCCCAGGGTGTCGCCGGTGTGTGTATCGGCGAGCTTGGCGACGGCGCCGATATCGCCGGCGCCGACCTGCGACACTTGCTGCTGTTCCTTGCCGACGATGTGATACAGCGTGCCGATGCGCTCATCGACGTCTCGCGTCAGGTTCTGAACGTGCGAGTCCGACTTGATGGCGCCGCTGAAGACGCGGAAGTAGGTCAGACGGCCGACGTAGGGATCGGCGGCTGATTTGAAGACGAGCGCGGAGAGGGGGCCGGAGGGATCGGCCTTGACTTCTTTGTCGCCTGCCTTGCGGGGGCGGTCAGTTGGTGCCGGGAAGTAGCCGGTGACGGCGTCGAGGAGGCGACGGACGCCGATGACGCCGGTGCCGGAAGCGGCAAAGACGGGGACGAGGCTGCCGGCAAGGATGCCGGCGCGGATGCCATCGCCGAGCTCTTCGGGCGTCAGGTCTTCGCCTTCGAGGTACTTGTTGATGAGGGCGTCGTTGGTTTCGGCGGCGGCTTCAATGAGCTTCTCGCGGGCCTGGTCGGCCTGCCCCTGAAGTTCGTCGGGGATGGGGCCTTCTTCGCTCTTGTCTCCGGTGTAGGCCTTCATTGTGAGGAGGTCGACGACTCCTTTGAAGTCGGACTGCGCACCGATGGGCAGGGTCACCGGGATGCACTTGATTCCCCAGAAGCTCTGCATCTCGCTGACGCAGCGGTCGAAGTCGGCGTTTTCGCGGTCCATGCGGTTGATGAGGATCGCTCTTGGCAGGTCCAATTCGTCGGCGAAGCGCCAGGCGAACTCGTGGCCGACCTGGATGCTGGAGACTGCATCGACGGTGAGGAGGGCGGTCTCAACGGCCTGGAGGCCGCACTTCACTTCGCCCATGAAGTCCATATAGCCGGGAGTATCAATGATGTTGATCTTGCGGTCGTTCCACTCGAGAGGGACGATGGAGAGGTTGAGGCTGAATTGGCGGGCGTGCTCGTCGGGGTCCCAGTCGCTGACGGTGTTGTGGTCGCTGACGTTGCCGAGGCGCGTGATGGCGCCAGAGGCAAACAGGGCGGCTTCTGCCAATGATGTCTTGCCGGTGCCGGAATGGCCGACCAGCGCAATGTTACGGATCTTGTCCGCAGGGTAGTCCTTCATGAGTGGGCGTTTCCTCGCTTCTGTCAGGAGTACGTAAGCGTGATTCTATCGTAATGCGGCAAAACGTTACAAAGGCCCGGTTATGGACTTAGGCGTGAGGCGCGTGAAACTTAGTTGTAGCATCAGCGATGTGCTCGCGCTGAAGCCGTATTTCGGCAAGGCCTGTCAGGGCTAGCGCACCGCGCGGAACATCATCAGGCGGTCCGGGCCAGTGCCGCCTGCCACCTCGCCCGTGCTGGCGATCTCCCGATAACCGGCGACTTCCAGCATCGTGTGAAACTGCGCGCGTTCGTACCAGCGGAGGGAGCTAGAGTGGAGTTCCGTACGCTGCAGCAGCCCCTCCCGGTCGAACAGTTCGTACTTCGACGTGGTGCGAAAGACCTGGCGATCGTGGTGGACACGAGTGGCGTGGCTGATAAGGATAATGCTGCCATCTTCGCGGGGGAGACGACGGCCCAGGCGCCACTCGTTGTTGGAGTCCAGTTCTTCCTGCGGAATGAAGAGGGAGATCAGCAGTTGGCCGCCGGGGGCGAGGTGCTGGTGAAAGCGAACGAGGGCGGTCCGTGCGTCTTCCAGACTGTCGATTAGCTGAAAGGAGGACACGGGTATGTAGATGGTGGCGTAGCGGCCCGGGAGATTCAACTCCTGCGCGTATTGTTGGTGGACGGTGGCCACAACATCGGCGGCCGCTGCTTTCTCGTGGCAGATGGCGAGCATTTCGTCTGAGGGCTCGACGCCTTCGACGTGGAGGCTTGCCTGCAAGTAGGGGATGAGTAGGCGGCCGGTGCCGGAGCCGATCTCGAGTGCGGGGCCGTCGGCGGCTTCGATGCGTTCGCGATAGAAGGCGTGGTCGTCGTAGGGTGGTGGGTGCAGGTCGTAGGCTTCGGCGACAAGGCCTCGGTAGCCGTGTTGGCTAGTCAAGGACGCTAAGTTCGTCGCCGCGGCGGACGATGCCGCCGCGCTCTACCATCGCGTAAACTCCGACATTGGCGTTGTTGTGGGCGGCGGCTGTTTTGAGCACGGCGGGGTCGTTTGGCAGGTCGTCCTGGGCGCGGGTTGTGACTACGCAGCGAATCGTGGGCATCATGACCTTGATCAGGACATCGTCGCCGATGGCGATCATCTTGCCGGGCCAATCGTTCTCGACGAAGCCGGTCTGGCCGTCGGTGGAGACGATGAAGTTGGGGCGGAAGCGGCGCGCGTCGAAAGTGGTGCCGGGGCTGAGCTCGCGCAACTTCTCCAGCGTGCCGGTGGTCAGCAGGTGGAGCGAGCCGAGATCGAAGAAGCGGTTCGGGACGGGGAAGTCCACGGTGGGGCCGTCTTCGCTCTCCGGCACGGCACCAAGCGGGGGCGACTCGAGCTTCAACGGCATCGGAGCCTCGGTGATGAGGCGTGCCGGGAAACCGACGAGATCGGAGAGGCGCTCTTCTGCTCCCGGGTCGTTTGTGAAAATGCGCTCGCCGTCGGGCAGAGTAATCTCGGCGGGCGGTGGGTCGTCGCTGGATTCGGGCTCTTCCAGGTAGCGGGCGCGTGACTGGAAAATGGGCCCCCACTTGCGGATGATCTTGGGGGTGCAGATGCGGCCGTCGTCGTCGATGAGCGCGTAGGCGCGGTCGCCGGCAAGGCCTGCCGTCGTGACACGGGCAGCGTTAAGTTGCTCGCCCATCATGGCCTTTACCGGGAAGCGCCAGAGCGTGGAGATCGTGCCGAGGTGGGTCATGGCGCGAGTATATCAGCCGAGGTCAGGCTGCCAGGGCGGCAGCCTGCGCGTCCTTCGCGTTCTTGCGCAGACGCTTCTCCAGGAAGGCGAGAAGGGCGCCCTCGGCGGTGCGCAGCCCGCGAGGTGGGCGAGTTCCGTTGCCGCGTGGTACGTCCGGAGTGAGTTCGCCCTCGACGTAGGCATCAAGGATTTCGGGGTGAACGTAGTTCTTACGGCAGACGGAGCGCGTGTTGTTTAGTTGCGCGGCCACGGCATCGATTGCGTCGACGACGTTACGCTTAGCCTCGCTCTCGCTCTTAAACGCCTCGCGATCGCAAAGGTTGACGGCGGCGAGGAGAGTGCCTGCCCAGGTGCGAAAGTCCTTGGCGGTGAATTCGCGTCCCGCGATCTCGCGGAGGTAGGCGTTGACGTCACTCGAGCCAATGCTCTGGCGGTTGTCGTCCTCATCGATGTACTGGAACAGTTGATAGCCAGGGATCTCGCGGCAGCGCTTCACGATGCGGGCGAGCTGTGGGTCTTCGATGCCCACACAGTGCTTCTTGCCGCCCTTGCCGACGAACTCCAAGTGCAGGGCGCGCCCATTGGCGCGAACGTGGCGGTCACGGAGCGTGGTGAGCCCGAAGGAGCCGTTGTCGCGGGCGTACTCCTCGTTGCCGATACGGACGAAGGTTTCTTCGAGAAGGCGGACCGCTGCGGCCAGCACTTTTTCACGCGGTAGACCGCGGCGAGCCAGGTCTTTGCGCAGCCGCCGCCGGATGCGGGGCAGGGCGCGGCCGAATTCCGCGAGGTGATGATACTTGGCGAGATCGCGCACAACACGCCACTTCGCGTGATAGTGGTACTGCCGCCGGCCGCGCGCGTCCCTGCCGACGGCCCAGAGGTGAGCGTTCTCGAACGCGCTGATCCAGACGTCGGCCCAGGCAGGTGGGATGACGAGACGCTTGATGCGCTCGAGAGTCTTACGGTCGGTCACCGTCGTGCCTTCGGTAGTCTCGTATCGAAACCTGCGACCTTTGCGGCTGCGGCGGAATCCGGGGCCTTCGGGTGTGACGTACTGCAGGCTGGCCGCGGAGGCAGAGAGCAGCGGATCTTGGTAGACGCGTGCGAGGTTCATGTTATGCCCAAGTGTGCGGCTGGGGTGATTGCAATTGCGCGTTCCCGACCAGTTACGCGGTAACGAATGCATCGCAGCGGCGGCCGTGGCTCCAGTGCGGCTGAGCCGCTAAGATGGCCCCGTGCCAGCGGAAATAATCGACGGGAAGGCGATCGCGGAGCAGGTGCGCAGCGGGGTTGCTGACCGTGCCAGGCGGCTGCGGGAAGAGACGGGCGTGACGCCGGGGCTGGCGCTCGTGCTGGCCGGCGACAACCCATCATCCCTTTCCTACGTGCGCAGCAAGGGGACGACGGCGGAGGAAGCGGGGATGTATTCCGAGATGTTCCACCTGCCGGAAGATACGAGTGAAGGGCGGCTGGTCGCGCAGGTGCGGGAGCTGAACGCGGACCCGCGCTTCCACGCAGTGCTGGTGCAGCTGCCTCTGCCGAAGCAGATGCGCGAAGATGCGGTGACGGCTGCTATCGATCCGGCCAAGGACGCCGACTGCCAGACAGTGAGCAGCCTCGGCAAGCTGCTGCGGGGCGAGGCCGGACCGTGGCCCGCAACTCCCGCCGGGGTAGTGGAATTGCTGAACCGGACGGGGAACGCACCCTCAGGAAAGCATGTCGTTATCTGTGGCCGGTCGAATATCGTTGGGAAGCCGCTGGCGGCGATTCTGATGCAGAAGAACGAGCGGGCCAACGCGACAGTGACGTTGTGTCACACCGGGACGCCGTACCTGGCGGTGCACACCACGCGAGCCGACATCCTAATAGCGGCGATGGGTGTGGTGGGCGGCATCCGGGCTGACATGGTGAAGCCCGGGGCTGTGGTGATCGATGTGGGGAACAACTGGATCGAGGATGCCACGCGAAAGTCGGGTCGGCGGCTGGTGGGCGACGTCGACTACGAGGCAGTGAGGCAGGTGGCTGGCGCTATCACTCTCGTGCCCGGCGGAGTGGGCCCGATGACGATCGCTATGCTGTTATCGAATACGGTGGTGCTGGCGGAGGAGGCGGCGCGGGGTTAATCCCGCGTGTACTCGATTTCGATCCCCTCACGATCGCCCATGGCGCGGGCGAGCATAGCGATCAGGTCAGCATCGCCGCCGGCCGCTTCCAGCATGTCGAGCACTTCACGCTGGATGTAGTAATCGCGGTCTTCTTCGTACTCCTCCTCGAGCTGGTCGACCAGGAAGCGCAGCTGCTCTTCTGTGATCGCGCCGATTTCGTTGCCTGACCCTTTTTCTCGCAGGTGAATCATGGTGCCTCCCGACTCTGGATGCGCTGTGGCTAGCTTCGGCCCGCGAGCCGGATTCGTCAACGGGGGCGGGAACCAATCGGTGCCGTTAGTTGTAGTACTCACAGCGAAAGGAGCGTGACATGAGAATCAGTATTTCGGCATTAGCGCTGACGGCGCCTTCGGTTGTCGTGGAGCTTACCGCGGCGAGCGCGACGTTCGCGTCTGCGGGTGGAGGTTGTCACGCCAAGGGATCACCGATTCCGCTGCAAAGGAGATCCGGCTGACAGCTAACTGCTTCGAGCCAACAGTCGCGCGAGTCGCCGTGGGCGGAGAGGTGACCTGGGTGAACGATCATGATGTGGCGCACACGGTACGGGCGTTCGCAATAGCATCGGCGATTACGAGGAGCTACGCCAGGGTGACAGCGTTACGCACACCTGAGGCCGAAGGCGTCTACCCCTACTTCTGTGTCCTCCACCCCAGCATGGTCGGCGCTGTAGTTGTCGGTGATGGCGATGGAAGCGGCGGCACTCGGGTTGGTGACGACGCGAGTCGTCAGGAGCAGGCGGGTCGCCTAGACCCGCTGCTCCTCAAGCACGTTACAGTCGAACCACTCCGGTTCCGATTCCAGGAGGGCGCGCATCTGCTCGTACTCCGCGTTCTGCTCCGGGCTTTCGGCGTTGGCGTAGTAGCGTTCGCTGGTGTCCCACGCGATGGCGGTCCAGACAGTGTTCGGATCGTCCTTGCTTTGGCCGACTATCGCGCTCTGGAAGCCGCGCGAGGCGGCGTTTTCCGGCTCCTCGCTCATCATCCGGACCAGTTCGTCCAGCTTGCCGGGCTGCACTTTCATGCGGAAGAACGTTACGTGCTCTGCCATGTCACTCCTTCTTGCGCCGCTTCCTTGCAGAAGCGGGAACCGGGATGGGTGGATCGATTGCCTCGGTCATCATCAGGTTGGCGCGCCGGTTGACCGCGAAATGGAACACGTCCGGCCGCGCATAATGTCCCGCGGAGTCCAGCCAGTACCGCGACCCTAGCTGCCGCGCCGGGTCAATCTCCGCGTAGATGATCTCCTCTTTCTGGACGACTGGCCCGGCGATGATCTCGCCGTCGGGCCCGGCGATAAGGCTATTGCCGACGTTAACCCAGTCGCCGCTGGGCGGGTAGAGCGATTTGAACTCATAGGATTCCGGGATCTGGTTACGTCGCATGGCGATGCAGCAGCCGATGACGTACAGGCGGCCCTCTTTGGCGATGTGGCGCATGCTGGCGATCCAACTATCGGCGCTGTCCCACGTGGCGGCGACGAAGATCTGGGCGCCCTGTGCGTACATGGCGTAGCGGGCCAACGGCATGTAGTTCTCCCAGCAGATGAGCCCGCCCAGCTTACCCACAGACGTATCGAAGACGCCAAGCGTGCTGCCATCGCCGGGGGTCCAGACAAGTCGCTCGGCGGCGGTGGGCACGAGCTTGCGGTGGATGCCGAGCAGCTCACCCTGATCGCTGATGTAGACAAGCGTGTTGTAGATGCTGGTGCCGCTGGCGGAGGCGTTGCGCTCGTTGACGCCGACGACAATGTTGCACTTGCCGGCCTTCGCGGCCTTGCACAGCTTTTCGATCTCCGGGCCGGGAATGGCGACCGACTGGTCGACAAGCTCTGCGTAGAGGGCACTGTGCAGGCCGGACATGTTGGCCGGTACCACCCAGACCCAGTCCGGGTAGGTCGGAATGAACGCTTCCGGGAATACGATCAGCCTCGCTCCATGTTTGGCCGCCTCCGCGATCGCCGTGCACGCCTTCTCTACCGTCTTCTTGCGGTCGAGGAAGACGGGAGCGAGCTGCGCGGCGGCTGCGATGAAGGGCTTCGCGGGCATCAGTCGTCGTGGTAAGCTGCCGGACCCTCCTTGGGCAGCGCGTCGCAGAATACGTCCATACGCTTCCAATCGGGTTGCGGCGGCTCATGGTCGGGTGCCGGGGCGTAAACGGAGCGCTCCACGATCTGCATGCGGTGGATATACCGCGGGCAGTTGGGGAAGATGCGCTCCGCTTTGACGCGGATGATCAGCTGCGCGCCCACGAAGTCGCCGAGGAGAGGATCGTCGGCCGAGACAGAGGCCGTTCCCTGGATACGCATGCGGTTGGGATGCTCAAAATCGATGAAAAGCATGCCGATCTTCGGGTTCACGCGAATGTTGCCCAGGCTCTTGAACATGCCGTTCCCGTCATAGTGAGGGAATGCGAGCGTGGTGTCGTCAACGACGCGGACGAAGCCGGGCCGGCCCCCCTTGTAGGAGACGTCCGGCCAGCCGTCGGCGTCGGCGGTGGCCAGGAAGAACATCTCGGCACGCTCTATCATCTCGCGGTCATGCGGCAGGATGCGGTCGTGCAGCGTGACCTGTTCTAGCCGGTCGGCAATGCGGAGGCTATCGAACTGCTCTTGCAACTCGCGGTTGCCCTCGTGGTATAGCGGCGTGGTCATCGGCGCTCTACGGCCTCGCCTCCAGCACGAGGTTGAACGGCGTCTCGGTGGCGCGGCGGAAGCGGCTGAAGCCGGCTTCTTCGAAGACCTGGCGCAGCTGCGCTTCGCCGGCCTGGGCGCCGAGGACCGGAGAGCCGCCCTGGTTCACGGCGTTGGCGGTGCAGAGGAAGGTGGACGCCGAGTAGAACATCGGCGCGATGGGGCTCTTCAGGTTCTCAGCGAGGCTGTCAGCGGCCATGGGCTCGACGAGCAGGACGGTGCCGTCTTCCTTGAGCGCAGTAAGGGCGTGGCGTGCGGCGCCGACGGGGTCACCCATATCGTGCAGGCAGTCGAAGAAGCAGATGAGGTCGAAGTCGACGCCGGGGTAGGAGCGAGCGTCCTTGGTCTCGAAGCGGATCCGTTCGGCGACGCCCGCGGCATCGGCGCGCTTCTTGGCGGTCTTGATGGAGCCGTCATGGTAGTCGAATCCGTAGAAGGTGGACTTGGGATAGGTTTCGGCCATGACAATCGTGGAAGCGCCGTGTCCGCATCCGACGTCGGCGACCTTGGCGCCTGCCTCTAGTTTCTCTACGACGCCTTCGAGGGCGGGGAGCCAGGCAGTTGTCAGGTGAGTGCGGTAGCCGGGGCGGAAGAATCGTTCAGTGCCGCCGAAGAGGCGCTGATGCTGGTCCTTCCAGCCGAGGCCCTTGCCTGTGCGGAAACCCTCGGCGACCTGGTCGTCGCCGGCCCACATGGCGCCGAGGACGTCGAAGCCGCCGGCCAGGAAGACGGGGCTGTCCTCGTTGGCGAGGACCATGGCGTGCTCGGCGGGGAGCTCGTATGTACCGGCTTCGGGATCACAGGCGAGGTAGCCGCCGGCGGCCTGGGCGTTGAGCCACTCCTGGATGAGGCGAGGGTTGGTGTTGGTGCGGTCGGCGAGCTGAAAGGGGGTGAGTGGGCCGGCGCCGGCGAGGGCGCGGTAGAGGCCGAGCTTTTCGCCGAGCATGACGGTGGCAGCGAGGGCGGCGCCGGTCATGTCGCCGACAGTCTTCATGACGAAGGCTTCGAGCTTGCTTTCATCGAGGGTGGCCTGGGTCTGCATTGGGACCTCCTTTGGTCTAAGGCGAAACGTGTACAGGATAACGGGCGCGTCAATCGCTGACAGTGAGGACTGTCACGGTCGGAATCCGGCCTGGCGGCGCAAATATACGCCCAGTTGGGGCGGGGAATCAACAGGCTGTGGTTAAACGTTGGTATCGGCGTTTGGTAAACCTGACTGCGTTGGCGTGTCGTCAGGAACTTTGTTTGGAAAAACGGGGGTGTTTCCATTCATTAGGTGCTGTGGATGAGCGTTGGCGGGGTGCGAACGAAGCTCTTCGACAGGTTCAGAGCGACGGGGCGGGGTGTGGTTGCGAAGTGGGGTGTGGTGTGGCGCAGCGCTGGCGTGGGCGGTGGTTGGGGGACGTTGCGGAGAGTCTGATTCGGGCGTGCGGGGGAGGCCACGCGAGGGCCTTGCGCGACCACGGGGGAGTCGGGGGGTTGGTTGTAATGCTCGCCTTCGCTGCGCCGAGGCCCTTCGTTCTTCAGGGAACGCCGCTAAACCGGAAAGCGTCAGACTTTTTCGTTGGGGGTATGGGTGCCTTCGGAGCCGTCGGGGAGGTTGATGATCTGGTAGTCGTTGAAGACGTTGGGGGCTTCGCGCTGCATGATTCGCAGGAACTGGACGGCGACGCGGCGGATCTCGGCCTCCGCGCCTTCGCCGCCACGGAGCTCGATGAAGTGGCGGAGGGCGCGGGCGTTGGCGGTGCAGAAGATCATGGTCTCGGTGGCGTTAGGGAGGACGCTGCGGGCTGCTTCGCGGGCCATTTTGCGGCGGTGAGTCTTGCTGAGGCCGGTGCCGGCATTTTCAAGTTTGGCGGCGAGGCCTTCGACGAGGTCGAGGTATGCCTGATGCGCGGTTTCGATGGCGCTCTGCCATGTGGCGTGGAGTTCGGAGTCTTCGGCGATAATGGGTGGCTCGACGTAGGCTGATTCGGATTCATCGACATAACGCTGTGAGAGCTGGGAATAGCCCCAGCCGGCGCGGTGGCGGATGAGTTCGTGAGTGAAGGAGCGGGAAACGCCTGTGATGATGAAGTTCCAGACGGCGTGCTCGAGTACGGAGCCATGCTTCTGGCCGATGATGTTGGCGATGTATTCGTCGTTGGTCTTGCGGCCCTTGCCGTAGGAGACGTAGCAGAGGCGGCCGCCGGCTTCGATGAGTTGCTCGCCGCCGATTTCGGTATCGGTCTCCCAGTTCATGCCATGGTCGCCGAGGAAGCGGTCGATTTCGGTGCGGTCGACGTCCTGTCTGCCGACGAGGTAGACCTGCGGTTCGCGGATGATGCGTGGTGTTGTCATGGCGGCGGTCTCAGTAGCGGCGCCGTTGTTCATCGTCGGCCTCCTTTGGGGGTATGGCCTTACGCTAGCTTCTCGCCTATTGTCCCACAAGGCGGAAACGGCACCTGATTGTGGATGCGGGGGGCACTGCTACATCTTCGTAATGAGCCGGCGACGATGGGCCGCGCCTCCGAGACGACCGAGCCTGTAGGCTGAGGAGACGGGAGGAGAAGTTGCGCGAAACATTGATAAGAGGAAGCCGCACGCTGGGGGCACGGTATGAAGACGGCCGAACCTCGTTCAAGGTTTGGGCGCCCTTGCAAGAGATGGTGAAGGTCTGCATGGAGACCGAGGCGGGGGTGCGCGAGATCTGGCTGGAGCCCGGGGGCGACGGGTATCACCGGGGCGACACGACGAGTGCGTCGCCTGGAACGCGGTACACGTATCACCTTGACGGTGAGGAGAGGCCGGACCCGGCTTCGCGATGGCAGCCGGAGGGGATTCACGGTCCCTCGGCTGTGGTTGATCCACACTTCGACTGGTCCGACCACGACTGGCGCGGTATAGACCTAAGCGAGTACGTGATCTACGAGCTGCATGTGGGAACGTTCTCGCAGGAAGGGACGTTCGATGGGGTCATTTCTTACCTGGACTACCTTGACGAGCTGGGCGTGACGGCGATCGAGCTGATGCCGGTCGCCCAGTTTCCGGGCGCGCGCAACTGGGGCTACGACGGGGTGGGCCTGTACGCGGCGCAAAACACATACGGCGGGCCGGACGGCTTGCGGCGGCTGGTGGACGAGTGTCACCGGCGGGGGCTGGCCGTCGTCCTGGACGTCGTGTACAACCACCTGGGGCCAGAGGGCAACTACCTGCGAGATTTCGGGCCCTACTTCACGGACCGGTACCACACTCCCTGGGGCGACGCCGTGAACTACGACGGCCCAGGCAGCGACAACGTGCGGCGGTTCTTCATCGAGAATGCGCTGTACTGGACGATCGACTGCCACGTGGATGCGCTGCGGCTGGACGCGGTGCACGCCATCATCGATTACTTCGCGTACACGTTTCTGGAAGAGCTGGGCGAGGCCGTGCACGGCGCAGGGGAGCGGCTGGGCCGGGCGATCCACTTGATGCCGGAGACCGACCTGAACGACCCCAGGTTTGTGCGCCCGCGACGGCAGGGCGGATACGGCCTGGACGCGCAGTGGAACGATGACTTTCACCACGCGCTGCACTCCGCCCTTACGGGTGAGCGCGATGGTTACTACTCGGACTTTGGGCGGCTGGAGCAGATGGCGACGGCGATGCGCCGCGGCTACGTGCTGGCGGGCGAGTACTCCGGCTACAGGCAGCGCCGCCATGGAAGCTCGCCAGACGGACTGGATGGCGAGAAGTTCATCGTCTGCGCGCAGAACCACGACCAGGTGGGGAACCGGATGCTGGGCGAGCGTCTGAGCGCGCTAATTTCGTTCGAGTCGCAGAAGCTGGCGGCGGGCGTGACGCTGCTTTCGCCGTTCATCCCGTTGCTGTTCATGGGGGAGGAGTACGGCGAGACTGCGCCGTTTCAGTATTTCGTGGATCATGAGGAGACGGATCTCCGGGACGCGGTGCGCAGCGGGCGACGGGCGGAGTTTGCTTCGTTTGCCTGGAATGAGGAGCCTCCAGATCCGGCGGCACCCGAGACTTTTGAGCGGAGCAGGCTCAACCACAGTCTGCGGGAGCGGGGGCCGCACAGGGCGCTTGTGAACCTGTATCGGGAGTTGTTGCGGCTGCGGCGCGAGACGCCGGCGCTGGCGAACTTGAAGCTGAGCTGCCTGGAGGCCGAGGCGCTGGGAGAATTGCTGACGTTGAGACGCTGGGTGGATGGAGGCCAGGCGCTGGCAATATTCAACTTTGCCGAAGGGGAGGCGGTTGCCGACATGGCGGCCGGGCGCTGGCGCAAGGTGTTGGACTCGGCTGACGGTGAGTGGGAGGGGGCGGGGGCCACGGCGGCAGATGAGGCGGCGGGAGGAGATACGGTGCGGCTGCCGGCGCGGTCGTTTGCGCTTTATACTTCGGTCGCTTGATGGCAGCACCGGGAGCGACGTATCGCATCCAGTTCAACAGCGACTTCACGCTGCGCGACGCGCGGCGGCTGGTGCCTTACCTGCGCGACCTGGGAATTACCCACCTGTATGCGTCGCCGGTGCTGACGTCGCGGCAGGGGAGCACCCACGGGTATGACGTGGCGGACCCGGCGACGGTGGACCGGGAGATCGGGTCGGAGGAGGAGTGGGCTGCGCTGGCGGACGAGCTACGCGAGGCGGGCCTCTCCGTGATGCTCGATATCGTGCCGAACCACATGGCGGCATCGATCGAGAACCCATGGTGGCGGGACGTGCTGGCGCGCGGCCAAGAATCGGAGTACGCGCGGTACTTCGACATCGATTGGGACGCGAAGGGCGGGAAGGTGCTGCTGCCCGTGCTGGGGGAATCAACGGAAGATGCGCTGGCAGCCGGGTCGTTCCGCATCGAGGGAGAGGGCGAGGCGGCGCGGCTGTGCTACTTCGCGACGGAACTGCCGCTGGCGGCGGGGTCGTTCGAGGGGGGCGAGGTCACGGCGGAGGTGCTGGAACGGCAGCACTACCGGCTTGAGCACTGGGAGAGCGGGGCGCAGAGACTGAACTACCGCCGGTTCTTCGACATCACGGAGCTGGTTAGCCTGCGTGAAGAAGATCCGGAGGTGTTCGCGCGAGCGCACGAGCGGGTGCTGGCGATGATGCGGAACCAGCGGATATCGGCACTGCGGGTGGACCACATCGACGGCCTGCGTGACCCGGCTGACTACCTGTGGCGGCTTCAGGCACGCTCCTCGGAGGCGGGCGGCGGGGGCGAGTCGTTCTATGTGCTGATAGAGAAGATCCTCGCGCCGGACGAGGAGTTGCCGGCAGAATGGCCGGTGGCAGGGACGACGGGTTATGACTTCCTTAACCTCGTGAACGGGCTGTACATCGATCCCGACGGGCTGGAGCGGCTGGATGCACTGTACCGCGAGGTGACGGGTCAGGAGGCGCCGTTCGAGAAGGTGGCTAGGGAGGCGAAGCTGCAGGTGATGCGGGACTCATTTGCGGGGGAGATGGAGTCTCTGGCCGGAGAGCTGGTATTGCTGGCGGCTGCGGAGGGGGTGATGTTGACGCTGGAGGAGGCACGTGGGGCGATTGAGCAGGTCACGGCAGGCATGCCGGTGTACCGGACGTACACGAACGGGGCTGCGGTTAGCGAACGGGACGTGGCGGTGGTTGAGCGGGCTTTCGAGGGAGTGGAGGACGGGGCGGTCGCGGGCTTTCTGCGCAGGGTCCTGCTGCTGGACCGTGAGGACGTGCCGGCGGGGTGGCTGCGTTTCGTGATGCGCTGGCAGCAATTCACGGGGCCGATCATGGCAAAGGGAGTTGAGGACACGGCGTTCTACCGGTACAACCGGTTGCTGAGCGCCAACGAGGTCGGCGGTGAGCCGGGCTCTCCGCTCACGACGGTAGAGCGGCTGCACGCATCGCTGGCGAACCGGCGGCTACTGACTATGAACGCGGCGACGACGCACGATACGAAAAGGAGCGAAGACGCGCGGGCGCGTCTGAACGTGCTGAGCGAGATAACGGAGCGCTGGGCGGCCTGCGTGCGGGGTTGGCGCGGACGCGCGGAGCGCGCCGGGACGGGGATTGAGGCGAACGATGCCTACGCGCTCTACCAGTTGCTGTATGCGGCCTGGCCGCTAGACGGGCCGGACCAAACGTTTCGGGAGCGGATGCACGGCGTGCTGGAGAAGTCGCTGCGGGAGGCGAAGAGGCGCACGTCGTGGGGGCAGGTGGACGAGGGCTACGAGGGCGATGCGCACGGCCACCTGGACGAGTCGCTCGATGACGAGGCGTTCTGCCGGGAGATGGAGGCGCTGGTGGAGGAGACAGGCGTGTCGGCGGCGGTGAATTCGCTATCGCAGCTGGTGATCAAGCTGACCGCGCCTGGGGTGCCGGACACCTACCAGGGATGTGAATTGTGGGAAAACTCGCTGGTAGACCCGGACAACCGGCGGCCGGTGGACTTCGACGCGCGGATGCGGATGCTGAACGGGCTCAGCGAGCGGGTGGATGCGGCGGAGCTTTTGAGGAACTGGCAGGACGGGCGTATTAAGGCTTACGTGACAAGGCGGGGGCTTGAGGCGCGGGCGCGGTATGCGGCGGCGTTCGCGCTGGGCGGGTACCTGCCACTGGTGACGGAAGGTGAGGACGCCGGGCGGGTTGTGGCGTTCGCGCGGGTGGAGGGGGCGCAGTGGCTGATCACGGTTGCGCCGAGGCTGACGTGGGGGGTGAGCGGCGGGGAGTGGCCGCTGGGCGAGGCATGGGGTGACACGGCGATTCTGTTGCCAGACTACGCGCCGGATGAGTGGCGTGACGTGCTGACGGGGGCGGAGGTAGACGGCTCGCAGCCGAGGTTGCGGGTGGCGGATGTGCTGCGGGACTTGCCGGTGGCGCTGCTGACCTGCGACCGCTAACCGATGCCGTGGCATCCCTGCGGAATGCCGAGGGGCACTTCGGCGACGTGGCGCAGGATGACGAGGGCGTCGAGCTGGTCGACGGCGCCATCGCAGTTGACGAAGCCCTTTCCGATGCAGGAGGCGGTGCCGGGGACGAAGGCCATGAAACGCATGATTTCCAAAGCGTCCATGCCGTTGACGGTTTGGTCGCAGTTGACGTCGCCGCACATGACGTATGGGGTCGCGGATGGTGTGGGTGTGAGAGAGGCGGGATCCGGCGTGGCCGTGGCTGTGGGCGTCGGGGTGGCGGTATCGCTTTCGGAAGGTGATCCGGTGTCGGTGGGTGACTCGGATCCGGAGGGCGTTGGCGTGTCGGTCTCGGTGGCCGGCGGGTCTGTATCGGTCGGCGAATCGGTAGGGGTGTCCGTTGGGGAAGTCGTCTCCGTTGGCGTGGGAGTGTCGCTGAGTGAAACGCCGGCGGCTTCGACCGGGGTGGCGGTGGGCGTGGGCGTAGGTTCGCGTGTTGGTGACGGCGATGGCGATGGCGATGGCGATGGCGTTGGTGTTGGTGTTGGCGTGGCGAGGCATTCGTTGGGTGGAGGGAAGGGCGTGGGGAACTTGGTCGGCGTCGGGCTCGGGGAGCCCGTGACGGTGGGGGTGAAGGGAGATGTGTCGATGCAGTCGGGGAGCTTGTCGCCGTCAGTATCGCGGAGCGCGGCGTGGGACTGGACGAGGCCATGGCCGGTCTGGAAATCAGGGTCAAGGCCGGACTGGCCGACATAGACAGCGCTGCACTGGATGAGGTTGCGGATCTGGGTGCGGTTCAGGTTGGGGTAGGCGGACCGGATCAAGGCAGCGAGTCCGGAGACGTGCGCGGCGGCCATGGAGGTCCCGGAATCCGGGCAGAAGGCCATGACGCCGAAGTCTTTGGGGCCTCCGTTGCAGTAGAAGCTATAGGTTTCCTGGGTGACAGCAGTCTGCTCGTTGATGTCCGGTGAGTAGCCGCCGGGTGCGATAACGTCGAGGTTCTGGCCCCCTTCGCCTGCGCCATAGCTGGAATAGGACATCTTCTCGCCAAAGTACCCGGAGGCGGCGACGGAGATGACGGCTGCCACAGCGGCGGGATATTCGAGAGCGGGGTCGCCGATGCCGTCGGCGCCACCGTTGCCGGCCGCTGCAACGATGACCACACCGGCATTGCGGGCGAACTCGATGGCAGTGCGCTCGGCCTGGGTTACGCTGCCGGGGGCGCTGAGGGACATGTTGATCACGCGCGCGCCGTGGTTGGCGGCCCAGGTTATGCCGTCGGCGATGGCGCTGGTGGGGCATTGGTAGCCGGGGCCGTCGTATCCGCAGACCTTGACGGGCATGATGGTTGCTTCGTGAGCAACGCCGGCGACACCGTAGACGTTACCGGTGCGCTGGGCAATGGTGCCGGTGACGTGTGTGCCGTGGCCGTGGTCATCGTTGGCGTGGGTGTCGTCATCGAAGAAGTCGTACGGATCGACGAAGGGTGTGCCGGCGAGGTCGGGGGCGAGCGTGAACTGCCCGAAGTTCTCGTAGGCGACGCCCGTATCGACGACGGCTACCTTAACGCCGCTGCCCACGGACGTTTCCCAGGCGTCGTCGGCGGTGATGAGCCGCATGTTCCACTGGACATCCCACATCGGGTCGTTGGGCACGACTGCGGCAGGGAGGCGGGAGTCTGGCGGTGCGTCGTCTCGAACACTCGCTGGATAACGGTAGGTGATTTCTTCGACGTGGTGGATGACGCCGGAGGCTGCGAGGGCTCCTCCAATGCCGGCGCGTTCATCCTCGGGGACGGAGATTACGGCGAAGCCTTCGAGTTGCATCTTGTGGTCGAGGGTGGCACCGTGGGCGGCGAGGATGTCATTCCAACGGTCACGGGGAATGTTCTCCGCAAACTGGATTGTGAGGGTATCGGGAGAGGTTTCGGTGTCCGGGTGCGGGATGAAAACGCCCTGCTGGGGCCCGGCGGCTGGGTAAGAAAGGGCGAGCGCGGCAAGAACTGCCGCACCGACGACAACCGGAATCAGCCTTAGCCGGACTCTCAACATACGTGGACTAACGTCAGCCTCTACTCCGCCGCCCTCTCTCGGCTGCTGATACGAACCGTTACCCTAAATTGTATTCGTTCGGACGGCCAGGCGGCAAAGTTGTTTTCACTGAAAGCTTTCATCAGTACGTTTGGTATCATGGCGGGCGATTTCCACAACAGATTCAGGAGGCGAGACGTGGCTGACATCACCACCGAAATGCTCGACTACGCGACGAATGGATCGCAGGCCGGCGGCTTTCTTGCGCGGCCCAGCGGTGACGGCCCGTTCCCGGGGGTGATCGTGATCCAGGAATGGTGGGGGCTGAACGACAACATCAAGGACATCGCCCAGCGCTTTGCTGCCGAGGGGTTCGCTGCCTTCGCGCCGGACCTCTACCACGGCAAGGTCACGGAGGAGCCGGATGAGGCACAGAAGGAGATGATGGCGCTGGACATGGGCCGCGCCAGCCAGGAGCTGGTGAAGGCGGCGGAGTATCTTTCGCAGCAGCCTTACATCAACGGGCGTGGCATCGGCGCGACCGGGTTCTGCATGGGTGGCGGCTTGGCGCTAACGCTGGCGACCGATACGCCGCTGATCAAGGCGGTGGTCCCATTCTACGGCGCGAATCCGAATCCGATCGACAAGCTGGCGGACTTGAAGGGCCCCGTATTCGCCGTTTATGCGGAGCACGACGCCTGGATCAGCGAGGATGTGCGAAACGCGTTCACGGAGAAGATGGACAGCCTGGGGAAGCCGTATGAAATACAGGTATACCCGGGAACCGAGCACGCATTCTTCAATGACACGCGGCCGGAGGTCTACCGCGATGGCGCTGCAAAGGACGCATGGGAGAGAATGCTCGCGTTGTTCCGGGCAGAGCTGTAATAAGCGTTCAACATTCTCGCAACAAACAGAAACGCGAGAGTATACCGGTTATTGGTAGACTTGCGCTAACCAGATGACGCAGACCGCCACGCGATATGAAACTGTCATCGGCATAGAGGTGCATGCGCAATTGCTCACTCGGAGCAAGATGTTCTGCGCCTGCTCTACGCCGACGCTGGAGTCTGCGCCGAACACACACGTCTGTCCGGTGTGCCTGGGGGCGCCCGGGATGCTCCCTGTCATCAACAAGGCAGCGGTGGAACTGACGATCATGACGGGCCTGGCGCTCAATTGCGAGATCGCAACCGAGGCGAAGTTCGACCGCAAGAACTACCACTACCCGGACCTTATGAAGGGCTATCAGATATCTGAATACGATATGCCGATCTGCGTGAACGGCTGGCTGGATATCGAGGTGGAGGGGTTGGCGAAGCGGGTTGGGATAACGCGCGTGCACCTGGAAGAGGACACGGCGCGTCTGCAGCACGCCACCGACACGGCGACCGCTGAGCCATACAGCCTCATTGATGTTAACCGGGCTGGCATGCCCTTGATGGAGATCGTTTCGGAGCCGGACATTCGTTCGGCGGAGGAGGCGAGGGCGTACCTGCAGAAGCTGCGCCAGGTGCTTCGTTATATCGGCGCCAGCCGGGCCAACATGGAAGAAGGCAACATGCGGTGCGAGCCGAACGTCAGCATCCGCGAGCCGGGGGCGGAGTTCGGCCAGAAAGTTGAGCTAAAGAATATCAACTCGTTCAAGCACGCGTACGACGCGATCAAGTTCGAGGAGCGGCGGCAGGCGGAGGTGCTGGAGACGGGCGGGCGTGTGCTGCAGGAGACGCGCGGCTGGCGCGAGGACACGGGGCAGGCGGTGCCGCAGCGAACTAAGGAGTTCGCGGAGGACTACCGCTACTTCCCGGACCCAGACCTGCCCCCGCTGGTGATCAGCCGGGAGTGGGTGGATGAGATCCGACAGCGGATGCCGGAACTGCCGGACGCGCGCAAGGAGCGCTTTGTGACAGAGTATGGGCTTTCTGTATACGACGCCGGAGTGCTGACGGAAACGCGAGCTCGCGCCGACTTTTACGAGGAGGCAGTGGAGATCAGCGGCCCCGAGCGGGCGAAATCGGTAGCGAACTGGGTCACCGGCGACCTGGCGCGGCTGCTGAACGCGGACAACCGCGAGATTGGCGAGACAAAGGTGACGCCGCAGGCGCTGGCCGAGCTTATCGCGCTGCAGGAGGCGGGGACGATTTCGGGGAAGACGGCGAAGGACGTTTTCGAGCAGGCGTACGCGACGGGCAAGACGCCTAAGGCGCTGGTGGAGGAGCAAGGCTTGACGCAGCTTACGTCCTCGGGTGAAGTGGACGCGAGCATCGACAAAGTGATCGCGGAGAACGAGAAGGCGGTGGCTGACTATCGCGGCGGTAAAGAGGAAGCGATAAAGTTCCTGGTAGGCCAAGTGATGCGGGAAACGCGAGGCAGGGCGAGCCCGGACATGGCAACACAACTTTTAAAGGAAAAATTAGATGCAAAGCCGTAGTTTTCTCGCCCGTGGGGGCGTTACTAGAACTGGACTATGACGCATATCGTGTCGGCAGTGCGCCGGCTATTCGCCTTTGACTTCCTAAAGTGGTTCTACCCGGGGATGCACATCAAGCGGTGGTTGCTGCTTGTGATCCTGGGTGTGGCGATGATGACTTTTGGTCTCAGCTACATCGTGCGGGAGGCGTACCTCACGGGTTTCACGCTGCCGGGCTTCATGTATTACGTGACGGGTCAGTTCATCCCCAGGTACGTGCGTGGAGCGGCGTTCATGCTGACGGCAGGGGGCCTTATCGTCTTCTCGATCTGGAAGCTGAACGACTCGCTGATTTCCGTGCTGGCGCCAAACCGGACGCGTACGGACAGCCTGGTGAATACGATTTACAACCAGCGCTTTCTGCGCCGCGGCCCCAAGATCGTGGCTATCGGCGGCGGTACGGGGCTGGCGACAGCACTGCGCGGGCTCAAGGAGTACACCGGTAATCTGACGGCGATTGTAACGGTGGCGGACGACGGCGGATCTTCGGGCGTGCTACGCCGGGAGCTGGGCGTGCTACCGCCGGGGGACGTACGCAACTGCATTGCGGCGCTGGCGGACGCCGAGCCGCTGGTGACGAAGCTGTTCCAGTACCGCTTCTCCGACGGATCGGGGCTGGCAGGGCATTCGTTCGGCAACCTGTTTATCGTGGCGATGTCGGGCGTGGTCGGAAATTTCGAGGACGCGATCCGGCAGACAAGCCGGGTACTGGCGGTGAGGGGGCAGATCATCCCTTCGACGCTGGCCAACGTGACGCTCTGTGCGAAGACGGACGACGAGCGGCTGATTCATGGCGAATCGCAGATTGGGCCCTCAGTGAGGAACGGCAACGGGCAGATCGGCCGCATCAAGGACATCTACCTGCTGCCGGAGAACGCTCCGGCGCACCCGGAGGCGGTGCGGGCCATCCTGGAAGCGGACCTGATCGTGCTCGGGCCGGGGAGCCTGTACACCAGCGTGCTGCCGAACTTGCTGGTGGAGGGAATCCGCCGCAGCATCATCGCTTCACCGGCGCCGAAGCTTTACGCCTGCAACGTTGCGACGCAATACGGCGAAACGGATGGATTCGACGTGGCGGCGCACGTGAAGACGCTGGAAGAGTACCTCGGGCCGGGTGTTATCAGCACGGTGCTGGCGAACGATAATCTTAACGGCGCCGGCCCAAAGGCGCCGCTCGCCGAACCGGTGCGTCTGGACGGAGAGTTGAACGATCGGCTACGATTGGTATCTGCCGACGTCATCAGCGAGGAGAACCGCTACCACCACGACTCCGCGAAGCTGGCGCAGGCGATAATGCGAATATTCTACGATCGAGACCAGGTACCGACGGTGAGCCCGGCGGAGGTGGAGGAGAGCCTGGTCACAGCAATGGACTAGAAGACATGGAACTTGAAGACTGGTTGGCACTTGCCTCCATCCTGGTATCGATCGCTCTGGTTGCTGTCATCCTGCTCCAGGTAAAGGGAGAGGGAGTTGGCGGCATGCAGAGCGGTTCTTTTGTGCGTACGCGTCGAGGGCTTGAGAAGCAGCTATTTCAGCTGACTATTTTTTTGAGCGTGCTCTGGCTGGGCATTGCGGCGCTGGCCGTATACGTCCGATAGCGGGCGTTGCGGCGTTTCCTGAGTAATGGGACAACAGCGTTCGGCCATGCCGCCTGCCCGTCACGGCCACCGCTGGCCCTGGATCGCCGGAGCAGCCGGGGTCCTCATCTTTGCGGCCGTTGCCGCACTAGCATTCATCGATCCGTTCAATGGCGAGGACGAACCGGAGACGCCGACCTACACGGAGGCGATTGTCGGCGCTAGCTTCCGGGTGAATCCGCTCTTCGTTTACCAGAGTGACGCTGACCGGGATTTGGCCGAGCTGGTGTTCTCGGGGTTGGTACGTCTAAGCGATGACGGCACGCCCGAGCCTTCGCTCGCAGAGTCGTGGGAGATCAGCGCAGACGGAACGACGTATACGTTCGCGCTGCGGTCCGGCGTCACCTGGCACAACGGAGAGCCGTTCACGGCGGAGGACGTGACTTTTACATACGGGCTGCTGGGTAACCCGGCGACGCAGGCCGACCCGGACCAGGCGGCGCTCTGGCAGTCGGTAAGCTGCTCCGCAGAGAGCGAGATGACGGTGGAGTGCGTGCTTCCGGGGCCTTATGCTCCGTTCCTTTCCTATGCGACGATCGGGATTCTGCCCAGCCACATCCTTTCGGAGGTGGCGCCCGAGGAGATGGTCAACGACGCGTTCAACCGGGCGCCGGTGGGAACGGGGCCATACGAGATGGAGTCGCTGAACGAGACGCGCGCTGTGCTGCTGGCGAACCCCCATTACTACCTCGGCGCGCCGGAGATCGAGCGGCTAGAGCTGCGGTTCTACCCTGATGTATCCAGCGCGGCGGCGGACGTGGTGCGGGGCGAAGCGGAGGGGCTGCTGGTTGACCTGACGATCAACCCGCAGGACTATCAGGCACTGCAGGCGACGGGCGAGGTCACGCCGCACCCGGCAAGCCGGCCCGCGTATACAACTCTCTACCTGAATAACTCCGAGGCGCCACTCATCGACCCATTTGTGCGGGAGGCGATCGCGCACGCGGTGGACGCCGATGGGATCATCGCGAGCCTGCTGGGCGGGCGCGCGGTGCGTGCGGACTCGCCGGTGCCGCCCGGGACGTGGGCGTACGATGCGGACGTCCAGGCGGCCGCCTTCGACATTCGGTTTGCGCGCAACCTGCTGGATGCGGCAGGCTGGGTGCTGGAAGAGGACGGGGTGGTGCGCAGCCGGAATAACGTGGAGCTGCGCTTTTCGCTGATGACCGACCAGGACCCTCTTCGCGGTGCGATAGCGGACGCTATCGCCGAGCAACTGGCGGAGGTGGGCATCGAGGCAACAGTGGTGCGTGAGTCATCCGGGAGCCTGGTGACGGAGTTCTTGATCCCGAAGGAGTACCAGGCGGCGGTTTTCGGGTGGGACCCCGGGGCGGACCCGGACCCGTACCCGGCGTGGCACAGCTCGCAGGCGACGGGCGAGGGGCGGAACCTCGCCGCTTATAGCAATGAGACAGCGGACCTGCTGATGGAAGAGGCGCGGCAGACGACAGATTTGGAGGAGCGCCGTGAATATTATCGCCAGTTCCAGGCGCTGTTTGCGGAGGACGTGCCGAGCGTGACGCTGTATTACCCGATATACAGTTACTTCGTATCGTCGCGGATATCTGACGTGAGCCCGGGTGTGCTTTTCTGGACGTCTTCGCGGTTCGCGAACGTGCATGAGTGGGGGACGCAGGGACAACCGGTGTTCGGCCAATAGCGCTGATGCCGGGGCAAGATTAACGGGGGACGATGATGATGGGCACCTGGACGACCCCCTGTGCGCGTCCGGCATCGTTGACGGCCTGGTAGACCCAGATGCAGTAGGGGGAGGGGCTTTCGGGATCGGGGATGACGATATCGATGGCAAAGGGCCGGGTGAAGTCGGTTACTTCAAGGCCGCCAGGGGCGACGCGAAACTCGCGGGGTTGCGGGGGCACGACGTTGATCTGGAGGATGGATTGACGTTCGTCGACGACGGCGACGAAAACGCCGCGGTCCTCCAGGCCGATGTTCGAACCCCACCCGCGCACGTGGACGGGAAGGCCGTATTGCGCCTCGGGCAAAGGCTCCTGGACCTGGAGGGCGGATGCGGGGGCAGGATCTGGATTGGGTGCGCAGACCTGGAGGGGGGTGGGGGTTGGCGGAGGACTCGGCGTTGGGGTACGGCGTGGCGCCGGGGTGGGAGATGTCGGGGTGCGAGAGACGACGATCACAGTGGCACCGGATCCCTCATCATCATCCCCGCTGCCACAGGCAGCGAGGACGGCGATGGCGATTAAGGCCAACAGCGCCGGTAGAATCAGTACGTATCGATCAGTTTTGTACAGCATTGTCGTGATGTATAACGCACGGCATGCCCTCGCCGTTCCGTATGAGGGATGCTAGAATCGCCCGCGATGTGCCCATAGTCTTCATCGGGACGCCAGAATTTGCGGTGCCTTCACTTCGCGCGCTGGTAAGTGCTGGATACGAGGTATCGGCAGTATACACACAGCCCGACCGGCCGGCGGGGCGTGGAAGACGAGAAACGGCGCCTGCGGTCAAGATCGCGGCACAGAAACTAGGCTTGCAAGTGGAACAACCGGAATCACTCCGTGATCCTGGTGTTATCGCCGGAATGCGTGCGTTTGCGCCCGAAGTGATGGTGGGAGTCGCGTACGGGCAGCTCATCCGGCCCGACGTGCTGGCCATCCCGCCGAAAGGCATCCTTAATGTGCACCCCTCGCTCCTGCCGCGCTGGCGGGGTGCGTCGCCGGTGGCAGCGGCGATCCTGGCGGGCGACGAGGACACGGGCGTGACCATCATGCGGATGGATGAGGGACTGGATTCCGGACCGGTGATTGCGCAGAAGAGACGTGACATATCGCCAGGTGATACAACCGGGACACTGACGCAGGCTCTGGCGGAGGACGGGGCAGCGCTGCTGGTGGACGTGCTCCCGGCATGGCTGGCCGGAGAGACTGAGGCTGAGCCGCAAGACGAATCGCGGGCGACGGTGTGCCGGCAGATCAAGAAGAGCGACGGGATCATCGACTGGACGTCGCCCGCGGACGAGATCGGGCGGCGAGTGCGGGCGTACAACCCGTGGCCCGGGGCGCAGACGAGTTTGGACGGCGAGAAGTTGTTGATCTGGGAGGCGCGGCCGGTGGCTGGTAGTTCGGGTGACGCTCCGGGGACGGTAGTGGGACTGCCCGAAAAGGCACCCGCGGAGGCCGGCGGAGCGGCGTTCGGAGTAGAGACGGGCGACGGGCTCCTGGCGGTAATCAGCGCCCAGCGCTCGGGGCGGCGGGCAATGGGTAGCGATGAGTTCCTGCGGGGGATGCCGGGGCTAGTGGGGCGGAGGTTGGGGTAGGCGGGGCGGACGGCCTGCGGCGGAACGAATTAACGGATACACGTGGTCAATGGATTGCCAGCCGCGCTTAACGGCTAGCGGATTGGGTGCCCTTAAACCAATGTAGGGGCGCAGCGCGCTGCGCCCCTACGGTCCGATGCGGGACTAAGGCTACTCTTCGGCGGATTCCTCTGAGGCTTTTTCGCCACCCTCGGCTTCTTCTGCGGCTTCGTCGCCTTCGGCGGCCTCGCCCTCTTCGCCTTCGGCGGCCTCGCCCTCTTCGGCGAGTTCGGCCTCAGACTTTTCGGCGGCCGGGATGTCGATGCGGGCAATCACGGTCTCCGGGTCGGTGAGGATGTCGACGCCTTCGGGCGCCTCGAGGGCAGAGACGTGGATCGACTGACCCATCTCAGTGAGCACGCTCACATCGAGAGTCAGGGCGGAGGGGACGTTCGTCGGCAGGGCTTCAACGTCGACGCTGTTGAGCGCGTGCGTGAGGATGCCGCCGAGGTCGAGCGCCGGCGGGATGCCCTCGAGGTGGATGGCGACTTCGAGGCGGACCTTCTGCGTGAGGTCGACCTGCAGGAAGTCGACGTGGAGGATCTGGTCCGTGATGGGGTTGCGCTGGATGTTGCGGATGAACGTGGGGCGGTTTTCGCCTTCGACGTCCACGTAGACGATCTCGTTGCGGCCGTGATCGTGGATGAAGTGGCGGAAGTCGTCGCTGGAGACCTGGATAGCGATCGACTCCTGGCCCTTGCCGAAGATGTTGCCGGGCGTGACGCCGTTCCGGCGCAGCTTGGCGACGTTCTTGCCGAGGACGTTGCGCTTGGCAACCTGCAGCGCGGTCTTTTCAGATGTAACCATGGTGTGTTTCTCCTGGGGAATTCTGTATTAGGTTACTGGCGCGGCGCCATCGCGGTCAATGCGGGTTATCCGGCCGCACCCGCCTCTCGTAGCCCCGCGATCTCACCCTCGCCCAGCCCGGCGTCCCGTAGCACGTCGTCCGTGTCCCCGCCACGTTCGTGGCCGGTGGAGCGGATGGCGCCGGGCGTGTCGGAGAACTTGGGGCCGATGCCGACGTGCTTGACCTTGCCGAACTCCGGGTGGTCGACCTCGACGACCATCTCGCGAGCGAGGACGTGGGGGTTTTCGAAGACTTCGTTGAGGGCGAGGACTGGCCCGACACAGATGTCGTGCCCGCGCAGATCCTCGAACCACTCGTCGCGGGCCTTCTCCTTGAACTTCGCGCGGAACCAGTCGAACATCTCGGGGAACTTGGCGCGGTCGTTCTGGTGGGCGGCGTATTCGGGGCAGCCGAGGACTTCGCAGGTCTTCTGCCAGAACCAGGGCTCCAGCGAGCCGATGCTGATCCACTTGCCGTCACCGCACTCGTAGACGTGGTAGGCGGGGATGCCGCCGTTGAGGAACGAAATGCCGGGCTCCGGCACCATGCCGGCGCTGAAGTACTGACCGGTCATCATCGCCATGAGGCTGGTGACGCCGTCGCTCATCGCCATATCGATGTACTGGCCTCGGCCGGTCTTCTCCCGGGCGATGATGGCCGCACAGATAGCGAAGGCGGAGTAGAGGCCGCCGCCGGCGAAGTCGGCGATGATGTTGAGAGGGATGGCGGGCGGTGTACCGGGCCAGCCGATGGCGCCGAGCGCGCCGCCGAGCGAAATGTAGTTGATGTCGTGGCCGACGAGGTTGGAGTAGGGGCCCGTCTGGCCGTAGCCGCTGAGCGAGCAGTAGATGATGCGCGGATTGCGTGCCGCGCAGGCGTCGTAGTCGACGCCGAGGCGCTTGACGACGCCGGGGCGGTAGCCCTCGATGACTACGTCGGCCCCATCGACGAGGCGCATGAAGGCGTCTTGCGCGGCCGGCTCCTTGAGGTTGAGCCCGATGGAGCGCTTGTTGCGGCGGAGGGGGTCGTAGGCGCGGGTGCGGGCGTTAGCGCCCATGTCCATGCGGCGCCCCGCCCCCGGCGTCGCCTCGATGACGATAACGTCCGCGCCGAGGTCGGCGAGGAGCATGGTGCAGTAGGGGCCTGGCGCAAGGCCGGACATATCGAGGACGCGGATTCCCTCAAGGGGCATCATGGTGGGGCTCCTTCTGGTGTGCTTCGGAGGGAATAATGCTCGGGAAAGGTAAGGAGTGTCAACAGCCCTGTGGTCTGGTCAGACAACGTAGCGATGCTCGCCTTTCTTTGTGTTTTCTGGGATAATCTGTAGGCCGGTGGCGGTCTATTCGACCGGCGGGGGAGGGATTCAGTGCCCGAGTCTGGGCGGCGCAGTCACATGGCTTTGGGTGTGAGCCACATTACACGGGACGAACGAGGCCAAGCGCTGCTGGAGTTCGCTTTCCTTTTGCCGTTCGTGTTGATCTTGCTTCTGGTCATGATCGATTTCGGAACGGCTGTGGATAAGCGTGCTACGCTGGCCCAAGCCATACGGGAAGCGGGCCGGGCCGGCGCCTCGGGCGCATCGGCTGCTGCATTGACTGACATCGCCGTGACTCAGTCAGATGGGCTACTGGATGCAGATGACGTAGCTGTCTGCTATCTTGACAATGGAGATAGCGGGACATATCCGGGGAACGCGGGAGATGCTTGTCCGCGTCACGTTTAGCGAGAATCATGACCTGGCCGTCGGCGGAGAGTTGGTCGGCGCGCTGGGCGGGGGATGGCCGAGCCTGGACCTGGGCCTGACGGGCGAAGTTGAGTTGCTCGAGGAAGTGGCAGGAGCAACGGCATGCTGACGCAGACCTTGTGCAAGCCGCGGACCCGTCCGAGGGCTGATGAAGACGGGCAGATCCTGATCATGATGATCCTCTGCCTCACAGTCGTGTTTGTGATCGGCGTAATAGCTGTGGACATCGGGCTGTTCCTGTCACAGCGCCGCCACGCTCAAGCCGCCGCAGACTTCGCGGCGCTGGCCGCTGCCACGATGCTGGACGACTCTGAGGCGGCGACGATCACCAAGGGCCTGGAATACTCTGAGAGAAACGGTTTCGACGACGCGGATGGGGACGTAACCGTCACGGTCACGCCCACGTACAACGGTGATCCCGACCTGGTAGAGGTCACGATTAGTGAGGATGCGCCTGCAATGTTTGCGCCCATCTTTGGCGTCCTCGGTATTGATATTGGTGCACGCGCGGTCGCGCGGGTCCAGGGCGCGCCTCCGAGTACAGGCCTCCCGGCGCTGTTCGCGATTTCAGATGATTGCGGGGATCCGGCCGTACTTGAGATTCCGGGCTCTAATAATGTTGTCGTGGGTGCGGTCCACAGCAACGGGGACCTGAAGCTGAACGGCTCAAACAACGACTTCGAGGGCGGCGGCTTCACGTACAACTGCGACTTTGACCACAGTGGATCTGACAATACATTCGATCCCGCTCCGGACCAAACCCGTGTGGACCCGCCTCCGGTATTCTATGAATATGACGACTTCCCGTGCACCCATGAATTCGACGACGACATCGACTTGCAAGACTACGATTATCTCTGGGTGAATGACGACCCAGATGGCGGTGTGCTACGCGATGACCAAGTGATCTGTTCAAGTAGCGACCTTCAGCTGAGTGGGCAGGGCATCTCCGGGAGGGTGACACTTGTTGCGGGCGACGAGCTGAAGGTATCGGGATCGGATTTCAACCTTACAGGCTACTGGAACGGTGTCTTGTTTTACTCGTCAGCTTCTCACGACTCGGCGATAGACATCTCCGGGAGTGGAGGTGACTGGACTGGAATCATCCACGCACCCCACGGCAAGGTTAAGTTCCAGGGCTCGAGTAACCTTTCGGTCACCGGTTCGATAATCGCAGACAGCATGGTCCTGTCTGGCAGTGACTGGTCAATTAGCGCCGATTCAAGCAGCTCGTCTCCACCGCAACCGCCACTTATCTACCTGGTGGAATAGGAGGCGTCCGTCCCCATGACTGCATGGGACCGGATGCGGGAATCGGTGAAGGTTGGCGACACGATCCAGTGTAAGAGCTTCCTTGACAAGGCGGGTTAGGCGTGACAGTTTTGGCGGTGCGATGACGGACGTTGTTTCGCATAAGAGTGTCACGGCGGCCAGCGATGGGACGGTAGACAAGTACGACGCGCTCATCATTGGGGCCGGTTTATCGGGGATGTACGCACTGCATGCGCTGCGTAGGCTGGGGATGCGGGCGCGGGCGTTTGAGGCGGGGACGGACGTGGGCGGCACGTGGTACTGGAACCGCTATCCGGGAGCTCGCTTTGACTCGGAGAGCTGGACGTATGGATTCTCGTTTGACGAGGAGATCCTGCGGGAGTGGAGTTGGAGCGAGCATTTTGCGCCCCAGCCGGAGACGCTCCGCTACTGCAATTTCGTTGCGGACAAGCTGGATTTGCGTGCCGACATGACGTTTGGCTACAGGGTGGCGTCGGCAATCTGGGATGAGGCGGCGCGCGAATGGGAGATTACGAGCGAAGAGGGGCAAAAGGCGCGCGGGCGTTTCCTGATTGCGGCGACGGGGCCGCTTTCGGCGCCGGTATGGCCTGACATCGCGGGGATGGACGACTTTAGGGGAGAGGCGTATCACACCGCGCGCTGGCCTCACGAGGAGGTGCGCTTCGAGGGGAAACGCGTGGCGGTCATCGGCACCGGTGCCACCGGCATCCAGGCGATTACGGAAATCGCGAGGACGGCGGGTCAGCTCACGGTCTTCCAGCGTACGCCGAACTGGGCCTCACCGCTGCGAAACAGTCAGATCACGGAAGAAGAACAGGCGCAAATCAAGTCGACGTACAAGAACATCTTCGACAGGTGCCACAGCACCTTCGGCGAGTTCATCCACGAGCCGGACATGCGCAATGCGCTCGAGGTTAGCGAAGAAGAGCGCGAGGCCGTCTTCGAGCGCCTGTACGCGCAGCCAGGCTTCGCCATCTGGATGGGCAATTTCCGCGACCTCCTGATCGATGAAGAGGCCAATAAGACGATCACGGCTTTCATCACGCGTAAGATACGGGAGCGTGTGCAGGACCCGGCGGTCGCCGACAGGCTGATCCCGAAAGACCACGGTTTCGGGACTAAGAGACTGCCGCTGGAGAGCGGCTACTATGAGGTTTTCAACCAGGAGAACGTGTCGCTGGTAGACTTGCGCGAGACACCGATCGAGCGCATCACGGAGACTGGCATCCAGACGAGCGACGCGCACCGCGAATTCGACGTCATCGTCTACGCGACCGGGTTCGACGCCATCACCGGCGCGCTGGAGCGCATCGACTTCCGCGGTGTCGGCGGCTTGAGCCTGAAGGACAAGTGGGCTGACGGCCCGCGGACTTACCTCGGCATTGCGGTCGCCGGCTTCCCCAACTTGCTCATGCTGGGAGGCGGGCCGCACAGCGCGATCTCCTTCTGCAACATGCCGCGCTGCATCGAACAGCACGGCGAGTGGATTTCGAATATGATCCAGTACATGAGTGAGAACGGCTACGAGCGAGTGGAGGCGTCGACGGCGGCGGAGGACAGGTGGACGGCGATCGTCAATGAGGTTGCCACACGCTTCCTCTTCATGCGCCACGAGTCGTGGATGACGGGCGTCAACAAGAATTTGCCGGGTAAGCAGATTCGCCGCCCCATGGTATTCGCGGGAGGGGCGCCGCGCTACCGGGAAATCTGCGAAGACGTGGCGGCGGCCGGCTACCGCGGCTTCGAGCTGCAGTAAGCAGCGTCGTTGCCCGCTTCCGCGCCTTCCTGCTACCATGGTTTGGCTGACGAACGTGGGGCTGTAGCTCAGTTTGGGAGAGCGCCTCAATGGCATTGAGGAGGTCAGGGGTTCGAGCCCCCTCAGCTCCACCACTTCATCCTGCAATCGGCGACGACGGAGAGTAGTAGGGCCGCAAAAACAGAGAGCCGGCGGCGGTGCAAGCCGGCCAAGAAGGCCCGAACTCGCTCCTGAGCCCCGTCCGTGAATCCCAGTAGCGGGCGGCGGGTCTAGCGCCCGTTACAGCGCTCCACAAGTGTCCCCCGTTCGACGGGGGGAACCAGGGTGGTACCGCGGAGATTCGGCCCTTCGTCCCTGTGACGGAGGGTCTTTGTTATATAGCCATGGAAATCGAATTCTCGACCACGGATGAACTGGAGATGGTGGCGCGGCTGCTGCTGGCGGTGGGCCTTGGCGCCTTCATCGGCCTCGAGCGTGAACTCCGCGGCTATCCCGCCGGCATTCGCACGCTGGCGCTGGTTGCCGTGGGCTCGGCGCTCTTCACGGAGATATCGCAGGGTTTTGACGGAGACCAGGGTCGCGTGGCCGCGCAGATCGTCACCGGCATCGGTTTCATCGGCGCCGGCGTCATCTTCCGCGAGCAGCAGACCGTGCGGGGTATTACCACTGCGGCCACGATCTGGGCGGCCGCGGCAGTCGGCATGGCTGTCGGCCTCGAGCTCTACATCGTGGCGGTGGCCACGGCGATTACCGTGTTCATCGTGCTGGAATCGAGGCCGATCACGCGCCGCTTCGAACGGGCGATCAAGCCGCGGGAGCAGAAACTGCGCGAGAATCTCGGTGCCGATGAGCCCTATTTCGATGAAGGCGATCCGATGAGAGACGAGGACTGACGTGGAACAGACGACAGAGGCGAAATTAGAACGCTACAACCCGGGAGAGATCGAGAAGAAGTGGCAGGAACGCTGGGCCGCCGACCGGCTCTACGAGACTGACCTGGAAGCGGACGGCGAGAAGTTCTACTTCCTGACAATGCTGCCTTATACCTCAGGCGACCTGCATGTGGGCCACTGGTATCCGATGTCCCCGTCGGATGCGGCCGCGCGCTACCAGAGGATGCGCGGCAAGAACGTCTTTTACCCGATCGGCTTCGATGCCTTCGGGCTGCCGGCGGAGAACGCGGCGATCAAGCGCGGCATCCACCCGCGCAAGTGGACCTACGAAAACGTGGAGCGGATGCGCGGCCAACTGCGCCGCATGGGCGCGATGTTCGATTTCTCGAAGGAAGTGGTCACGGCGGACCCGGAGTTTTACCGCTGGAACCAGTGGTTCTTCGTCAAGATGTTCGAGCGGGATCTGGCGTACCGCAAGATGGCGCCGGCGAACTGGTGCCCGAGCTGCCAGACGGTACTTGCCAACGAGCAGGTGGTCAACGGCGCCTGCGAGCGCTGCGGGACAACGGTCGTCCAGCGCGACCTAGACCAGTGGTTCTTCCGCATCCGGAACTACGCCGACGAGCTGCTGGACTTCAGCCAGGTCGATTGGCCGGAGCCGATCCGCATCATGCAGACGAACTGGATCGGGCGCTCTGAGGGGCTCGAGGCCAGCTTCGCGCTGGACATCGAGAACGTCGACGCGAAGGAGATCCGCGTCTTCACAACGCGGCCCGACACCATCTTCGGCGTGACCTCCATGGTCCTGGCCCCGGAGCACCCGCTGGTGCCGCAGATCACCACGCCGGACCATCGAGCGGAAGTCGAAGCGTACGTCGAGAACGCCCGCAAGCAAACCGAGATCGAGCGCACGAGCACAGACCGTGAAAAGACGGGGGTGTTCACGGGCGCCTACTGCACGAACCGCTTCAACGGCGAGCAAGTGCCGATCTGGATCGCGGACTACGCGCTGGTCTGGTACGGCACAGGCGCGGTCATGGGCGTGCCCGCGCATGACGAGCGCGACTACGTCTTCGCGAAGAAGTGGGGGATGGACATACCGGTCGTCGTCGCGCCGCCAGGCTGGGACGGCTCTCCGCTGGAGGAGGCGTACGCGGCGCCGGGTGTCATGGTCAACTCCGGCCGCTTCGACGGTACGCCAAGCGAAGAGGCCAAGTCAGCGATCATCGCTCACGCTGAAGAGCAGGGCTGGGGCGAACGCAAGGTGACGTACCGCATTCGTGACTGGCTGATCAGCCGCCAGCGCTACTGGGGCACGCCCATCCCGATCATCCACTGCCCGAAGGATGGGCCGGTAGCGGTCTCCGAAGACGAGCTACCCGTGCTGCTTCCGGAGGACGCGGAGTTCGCACCAACGGGTGAGTCGCCGCTGGCGAGGCACGAAGGCTTCGTCAACGTGAAGTGCCCGAAGTGCGGTGAACCATCGCGCCGGGAGACCGACACCATGGACACGTTCATGGACTCCAACTGGTATTTCGTGCGCTACCTGAGCCCCGACTATGACAAAGGCCCCGTGGACCCGAAGCTGGCGGAACGCTGGCTGCCCGTGGATCAGTACACGGGCGGCGCGGAGCACGCCGTCATGCACCTGCTCTACACCCGCTTCTTCTGGAAGGTGATGCGGGACCTCGGGGTTGTGACCGCTGACGAGCCGATAAAGCGGCTGTTCAACCAGGGCCAGATCCTGGGGCCGGACGGCCAGCGGATGTCCAAGTCGCGCGGGAACGTGGTGGCGCCGGACTCACAGGTCGCCAAGTACGGGGCGGACGCATTCCGCTGCTATCTGATGTTTATCGGGCCGTGGGAAGACGGCGGGCCCTTCCGGGTGGACGGGATCAGCGGCATCGAGCGGTGGCTGAACCGCGCCTGGAGCGCGGTCACGAACGAGCCGACATTCGGCAGTGAGGATGCGGCGGCGACGAAGGAACTGCGGCGCCTGACGCACCAGACGATCAAGCGCGTTACCGGCGATGTCGAGGGCTACCGCTGGAACACCGCGATCTCCGCCCTGATGGAGATGGTGAACGGCCTATCGAAGGCGCGGGAAGCCGGGCCGGTGGACCGTGAAGCGTGGACTGAGGCGACGCGAAATATGACGCTGCTGATGGCGCCAATGGCACCGCATATCGCGGAGGAGCTGTGGTCGCGCACCGGCGGAGAATACAGCGTGCACATGCAGTCCTGGCCGGCATGGGATGAGGACTTAACGCGCGAGGACGAGATCACCCTGGTCGTGCAGGTGAACGGCAAGGTGCGCGACCGCATCACCGCCCCTGCCGGCATCGCCGAAGACGCCGCGAAAGAGCTGGCCCTGGCCAGCGAGCCAGTGGCCAAGCACCTGGAGGGCAGGACGCCGCGGCAGGTGATCTATGTGCCCGGCAAGCTTGTCAACATCGTCGTCTGAGACTGGCGAACCGCTACAATCAAGTGAGAGCCGGGGTGGTGGAACGGTATACACGGCGAACTTAAAATTCGCTACCCGTGAGGGTTTGTGGGTTCGAATCCCACCCCCGGCACCACAATTTCGTATCTAAATTCGATCGTTCGCCAGGTGCGGCCTTATCAGTGCGCGCTGCTGTGTCAGCAGCTTAGACAGCAACGCGAGTGGACGTCTACGCACCAGCCAGCAGCGAATCGAGCGCTTGTGCGGCTTCGCGCTGCATCGTGGGAGTGACGTGACTGTAAAGGTCCAGGGTAATTGCGATAGTTGAATGGCCCAGCATCTCCGACACGATCTTGGGGTGAATGCCTTTTCCGAGCAATAGAGTGGCCGCTGAGTGGCGGAGGTCGTGAAAGCGCATCCGCGGCAATCCAGCCCGGTCAAGCAGCGGGTAAAAGCTATCCCGGAGAAGGTGCGTCCCGCACAAGGGCGCTCCGCTCTTCGTCGTGAACACCAGATCGAGATCCTGCCAAGCGATCCCGGCTTGGAGTCTCGCCTCCGCCTGCCTGATATGGTGTTCCTTCAGCGCTTTGCGTGCCGCGGCTGTGAGGGCGACTTGGCGTCGGGACCGGTCCGACTTCGGCTCGGCAAACACAAATCCGCTCTTCTGCCTGTGCAAAGTTAGCCGGACATTGGCAGTGCCGTGGTCTAGATCGACGTCCTTCCAGTGGAGCGCCAGAATCTCTCCTTGGCGCATTCCGCTTGTCAGGGCGAGGACGTAGAGCGCCTCGAGCGAATCGCCGCTGGCTTCATGGAGGATCTGCCGTGCTTGCTCAGGGGATAGAACCTGCCTCTCAGTTCTGGCGATTCGTGGCGGTGTCACCAAATCGCAAACATTGCGTACCACCAGGTCCCACTTCATCGCTTGCCGGAGTACAACGTGCATCACCGCGTGGAATTGGCGGACCGTAGCCGCCGAACTCCCATTAGCCTGCATTTCGGCGTACCGCTGCTGCAGATCTTGATAGGTTAGCTTGGTGATCTGAACTCTGCCGAATGCCGGCAGGGCGTGGATGCGTAGAAGCTGTTCATACCGCAGCCAGGTGCGTGGTTTGAGCGCAGGGCGGACGGCTGTCAGCCAGGTCGCGGCGAACTGGCCGAAGGACTGGCGCTGGACGATGATTGGAAGGCCGTCTTGCCGCGATTTGAGTGCTACCGCCAATTTTTCTGAGACGTCCTGGCGTGTCCGGCCCAGGAAGTGCTTCCGCCTGCCGCGGCCCACACTGATACTTGCGACCCAGCGACCATCTCGGCGCTTGTAAACCGAACCCTCACCGTTACCCCGCTTACCCATTTTCTTGGCTTTTTGTGAGGCGGCGCTTCGCGTCGGATGCGCGCTTGGCACAGTTCCCGCCGCAGTAAATCTTGTCTTTGCGGGTGACGGTGAAGAGTGCCCCGCAGCGGGCGCACTCCCGGTCGGCCTTCACTGCCCCTGCGATGAGGTCCTGGAAGGCGATGTATACGACGGTCAACAGTGAGTCAGGGACGTAATGAACCCCTCCGTCCGGGTAAAGGACTACGCGGTTTACGTGACCTTCGAGGGTTCGGTTGACTTCGCGGCTGACGAAGTAACGCACAGGTTCAATCGGATCGCCCGGCTTCCACGCCCTGAGGAGATCCGAATCCCGCCTCCGCTCTGCGAGCACGGTTTCCTCAAAATCGTCGCCGGGTCCCGACAGCTCGCGCTTCAGCCTGCTTTGATCTGTCTCGTAGAGCGTGAGTAGATCAGGACGCAGGCGACCGGAAACGTGCGGGAGTCGAACGACTACGGCGTCATCTGTCCACAGCACATAGTCGGCCAGCATTTCCACTTCATTCGAGCGAACTAGGTTCCAAAGACCCGAGAGCATGGCGACTCGAACAGCTTTCTTGCGCCACGTGCGGAACGAGACGACGCGCGCCTCGACTATTTCCCCATCAGTCACCAGGCCTCGTTCATCAACTCCAATTGAGCCCCACCTATTTGCGAACTCCAGGATGCGCTTTTGAGTGGCATTCTTGCCAAGCGCAACGAACTCCCGATAGATCGCGTTGCGCCGTCGAAGCAGGCCGTATCTCCTGCCTCCGAAGCCCGGCGCTAGCCAAGGCCCTGGGTCGGAAAGATCCCTTTCCGCCACATTCTCTCCATCCACGCGGCTCAGCACGTAAGGGTCACCTTCGTCTTTGACCCAGCGAAAGCCATCATTTGGGCGCCACCACGTTCCGAGCAGGGGCCAATCTCTCGCTTCAGCTTGTGGATCGGAGTATTTAGCGGATGCTTTACGCATAACTCAATATTCCACTAGCGTCCGTCGTGTGTCAAGGTTTGTATTACGTGGATGAAATCGTTAAGGAGTAAAGCAGTTGAGCGATAAGATTTTATTGACCGTCCCTGAGGCTGCTGAGCGACTCGGTGTCGGCAGGTCATTTCTCTACGGCATCATTCAGCGCGGCGACCTCCCCAGCATAAAGCTCGGCCGTGCGCGGCGCGTATCCTTGACGGCACTCGAGAGTTTTGTCGCGCGCCTTGAGGAAGCTGAATGCACCGAGACGACTCTCCCTGAAGGACCGCCGACATGGCCGACAGCGATCGATTAGGACGGCGCAGGGGCGCGCCGAAGGGCAATAAGAACGCAGTGAAGACAGGACAGCGCAGCACCGATTCCTCGTTTCGTTCATTCGTACAGAGCCTGTCACCGGAGCAACTGAAGCTAGCCGGCGGGTCGGTGCGGAGAGCCTATTTGGAAGCGCAGAACCACGCCCAATTGAACGCGGAGGACGAAACCTCCTCAGTGCCGGATGCGTCAATCGTTCAAAGTATTCGCTCAGATGCCTCTTTAGACACCCCCCACCACACCGTAACCAAACAAGTCGATTCTAGTAGCAGACTCAGCACGGTGGTTAATCGTCTGCGGGAGATTTACACGATGGGTGCCGAGGCCTTTGTTCGAAACCACTGGCCCGTCGTCGCCGTCATCGAAAGGCTTCTCGATGACCTTGAGCAGATCAAAGAAGCGAACCCTCAGGAGCTAGAAGGAGTCCGCAGTGAAGCCGCCCTCATCCGAAGCTCCTTCCACGAGGAGATCAAGCGCGAAACGAATGACTTCTCCTTCTGCCCGTATTGCACCTGGCGCAAGGAACGGGAGCCTGGGCGCCAGTCTCAAAGGAATCGAGTGATATGAGCCAGCCGCGACCCGGGAGCCGGTCGAAATCTCTTGAACCGGCGGATTGGCAGCACCGTGCCAATCCCGCAGCCATCATGTATGAATTAACGACGCCCGAGATTCCTAATTTCCCCGTGAGATTTCCGCGATGCCGGTAAGAGGCAGGAAGCCGAACCCTGACGGCCAGCGCCGCCACCGCGCCCAGGCCGTGCATGGCTGGACCGAGGTCCTCTATGAGCCCTTCGATGATGGTCCACGACTACCAGCGA
>DATKDX010000026.1:0-5437 GCA_035512435.1 Dehalococcoidia bacterium | reverse complement strand
ATCCGCCGTCCACCGGAATACACGCGCCGCTGATGAAATCCGATGCTGGAGAGGCAAGCAGTACCGCGATTGCGACGAGGTCGTCCGGACGTCCCCATCTCCCTGCGGGTGTTCTGCGCCGGATCTCCTCACCAGTTGCGGCGAAAACAGTGCCATAATTGACCCTACGGTTAGGGCAAGAAATCCAAGCTGAACCCATCTTGGTCCACTTTGCCGTCCAGTTGGCGTTGGGCCTTCTTGTCGGCCTCGCACTGCCTCGTCAAGCTCTCCTGCCGCTTGGTGAGCTTGTCACGCCCTGCTAGTGCGTCGCGGTAAGCCTCGGATGCTTCTTCTGGTCGCTTGATCCGTACTCCGGTTGCCATTGTTCCCGTATCCTCCTCGATATGTTCGTCGTTATAGTTGGGGGTGACGCTCAACCTACGCCATCGACGCCTCGCGATCTGGCGAAGGGGTGCCGCCGCCGAGTTTGTCGTCGTCGACGCCGGCGTTACCGTCGGCTCCTGCATCGACCACGGCGGCTCAGCCGCTGGGGTTGGGATGATCCAGCTCCGAAGCCGGGTGTACTGACGCTGATCTGAGATCGCGAACTTAGCAGGACGCTAGAGATAGGAGATGGCCCTAAGACTCCACGAAGACGACCGCCCTTCGGCGGCCTTCGCGTCAAGAAATCGTATCTGGAGCGGGAGACGGGGATCGAACCCGCGACCCTCTGCTTGGGAAGCAGAAGACCGTTTTTCGGCGCGGGCAGACCCTTTCGTATCTAGTTCGGTCCACCTTCACGACATCAGGCTGATGCTCACGTTAGCCAGACCCTTGAGCATCTGCTTATCGTCGCCACAACCGATCACTTGGTTCGTTCGCCGTCGTCGTGGCGGGCCGATCTTATCACGGTCTGATCTTACGCACCCGGCTCCGGAGGTAGGTCAGCCCAAAGCGGCTCAGCGGCCGGCTTCTCAGGTCTACATCCGAGTGCCTGCTGCGGCCGAGGCGGCCCGCCTCCTCGGCCTCGAGCGCGAGGAGCTACTGGCACCGGACGAGCTGGCAGCGCTTGATGGCAAAGCATGCCCGGAAGCCATGATCCATCTAGGCTCGCTCCTGATGTATGATCTTCCCGGCAAGTTCCGGCTGCCGGCTACGGCTCCATTGAAAAGTGCACCGACGAAGATTCCTAGTTACCAACAAAACGGAAGGGGTGGGAAATGGCGACCAACGAGGCGAAGGATCTGGGTTCGCGTGTAAAGCTAGCTGGCAGCGTTCTCGCGCTCCTACTCCTTGTGATCTTTATCATCCGCAATTTCGATAAGGTTAACGTGGACTTCGTCTTCGGCTCACAGAACATTCAGCTGGCCTTTGCGCTGATCATCGCAGCATTGCTGGGCTTCGTGGTCGGATTCTTTGCGCCCGGAAGGCGGTAGGCCGCCATCGGCCTCGTAGCGCACTGGCGCGTCACATTCCACGACCCTACGTGCCGTATGGCATACTCGCCGGCCTCTACCTGCGTAACAACATCTGGCTGGTCATCATAGCGATATTCATCGTTCTCGTACTCTTGGGCGTGATAACTATCGCGACTTGAATAGAGGGACGATGTCCCGTTCCAGAAACAACGAACATCAGTCAACTCAAGGAGAGTTCCCAAGTATCACGGGTCTCTCCTCGGCGTCGCCTACGCCGAGATCTTCCGCACCGGCAACGCCGTTGCTCGTTGACAACCCAACAATGTTCCTTCCAGGCGTGCATGCTTGGGATGACGGGCCGTTCAGCCCGATCTCTCGACTCCGATTCTTGGCGAGGTCCGACCGGCGCCCTGACCCCGCTGGCGGGCAGCAAGCCGCCCGCCGGACTCGGCCCTGCCGTCCAGTTCGAGTCGGTTGCCGTCATCTCCGGCGACGGCACGTTCGGAGAGCGAGGAACGATCGACTTCGGCGGCGGCAACGCCATTCGTTTCAGCGAGCTGACGCCCGGCAGCATGGGCCCCCGCGTCCGACGGCCGGTCGGCGGGGGCGATCGCCTGGAAGGTGGACTCCGGCACCGGCATCTTCCAGGGGGCCTCCGGATACATCACGAACTTCATCGTCGGTGAAGGCGGGGATGTGGTGTGGATCACCAGCTGGGCGCGACACTGCTGCCTTAGGCTTCTGTCAGCCGGTTAGCGGAGGGCCTCGCCGCGTGCCTCCCGCAGAAGGGCGAAGCAGGGCTCGCGGTCTCATCGCTCTGCGGCACGAACATCGCCGTGGCCGGCGTGCTGGCCGGCTCCGCGGCGTTACCTGGCCGTAGGCGACCGCATTCATCTTTCAGGTTGACATACGCTCTGTACACGCTAGACTGAGCCAAAACTACACCCGCCCATTCGCGCTACGATTTTGCCTTAACTGAAGAAACCTCCATAATCCAACCGATGCCAAGACTAGTTAGCCTGCTCATGCTTCTCTTTGTCGTTTCACTGGCTGCGGCCTGTGGAGACGATGACGGCGGTGCTGACCTGGTCGGCCGGGACGAAGGGCCGACACAAAGCGTCACGTCAGGCGCTACCGCGACGGCGGCGACTAGCCCAGAGGATGACGGCGCTGATGAAGGGGACGTCGAACCCAACGGGTCACCCGACGATAGCGAGGGAGAGGACGAGAACGGGGGAGAACCCGACCCTGGAGATTCCGATGAAGGGGGCGGTGATGGCGAGCCCGGTGCCCCGTCCCTGGGAGAGGGCGGCGAGCCGGTCGACGCATGCGAACTCCTAACAGACGCGCAGGTGGAGTCGTTTCTCGGCGCCTCGGGCACGGTGGCCTTCGAGGGGGACGATGCCCCAATCTTCTCCTGCAACTGGCAGCGTGACGGTGGCGAGGGCTTGGGGCTGTCAGTGGCGAGTGGGCCTGCCGCCGACGTCGCTGAAGTTTACTTTGACTTCAGGATAGACCGACCAGGAGTGGTGCCAGTTCCGGGGGTTGGCGACCAGGCGTACTGGCAGGAACTGACAGGCAACCTGTTCATCCTGCATGACAGCTACGTGATCGAGCTGGCACCGTTCGTCTCTCAGAATCTGTATGCCAGCGGCGAGGAGCTGCGAGCTGCCCTCGTCGATGTTGGGCATATGGTGATCGAGAACCTATCGACTGGCTAGTACCGGCAGCGACTTGCCTGTCCAAATCCGATCCGAGGAGCGGTAATCTCTGAGACCTGACCGAAGAGTCGACCGCACACTCACAAATTCCCGGGAACTGCCGCGCACACGATTCGTCAATATCGATCCGGTGGTCATAAAATCTGGACCTGTGAGTCTGCGTTCCCTGGGGGCGCCGCCGAGCAAGTGCGCCACGACGTTCCCGACATCAGTGGGCAGATCCACGGATGACGCCAGCATAAATCGCTTAGTCTTCTCCACCTCCAATATGCGAATTCCCATTCCGCTTGTGCGCTAATTGTCAGCAGCTTGCATAAGCAACAACCGCCAATTCAGGAGTGAACCTGCGATCTAGCACCTTGCATAAAGGGAAATATCTTCTAAGCAGCGGGTTTGATCTTCCGTCCACTGGTGCGCATCCGCAGTTTCCGAAGCCGGGTAGGCTCAAGACGACGACTCGACCGAAAGAGATCGAAGTCTGGCTAGAACAATCATCTGCCTGTTAAGCAGACGGTCGCTTTCGGTGGGAAATCGGTCGCGTACGTATCTCGTCGAGGCGATCGCCTGACGCGCAGGCAGATGCTCGTTTTCCGTTAGAAGACCCGATTTCGTATCTGGAGCGGGAGACGGGGATCGAACCCGCGACCCTCTGCTTGGAAGGCAGGGGACCGCTTTTCAGCGCCGACGGGCTCTTTCGTATCTAGTTTCATCCACCCTCACGACATCAGGCTGATGCTCACCTTAGCCAGACCCTAGAGCACCTGCTTTTCGCTGCCACGACGGACGTCGGTCGAACCGGAATGTCGTCGTGACCGTCCGATCTTATCTGCCCAAGGCGACGCCTGAGCAGGAGGGGATCGCCCTCATTTTCACGGCGCTCGCCTACGGGATCGTCGCCATCCTCCTCGTCTTCCAGATGCTGATGCGGCTGACCCTCATCGGCATGCTCATCGTGATCTCGCCCGGTCGCGGCGCTTCTCTGGGTGCTGCCGCAGACGCAGGACTGGTCCCGCTGGTGGGCCGACCTTTTCCCGAACACGGTGTTCAACAGTCGACCCAGGTGATGGTCCTCAGCCTCGGCGCGTCGCTGATGGTCGAGCTCACCCTTGGCAGCCTCTCCAACGCCCTGCTGACGCTGATGCTCGGCATCGCCGTCTGCTGGCTGACGCTGAGGGTGCTGTCGCTCCTGCGCAGCCGCCACGGCCAGCCGACCGCGATGGCGTCGTCCTCGCAGAAAGCATCGCCGCGGGTGGGTGGCACGCAGCGCTCGATCTCCTAGCTAGTAGTCTGCGCCGCGAACGAGCCGGCGTCGTAATAGTCCGAGTTACGGATAATCTTTGTTCCATGAAACTCAAGCATAGAGACGCCTCGGATCGAGATCTGCTTTCCACTTGCAGCGTGAGTTCCGGCGATCACATATTCGCGCGCGGTGACCCCTCCACTCGCGGCGATCAGGGTTAGCTCCACATGAATGTCGGGGATGGCCGCGAACATCCCTTTCGCCCAGGTCTTCACTCCGTCCCGCCCCTTCATGACTACTCTCTGTGCCACGTCCTCATCGCAGTCCTCGTCATACAACTCACTTACGGCCTCAGCGTCATGCGTGCTCCAGAGATTCGCATGCCTTCGAGTAATTGCTTCTAGCTCGGCGCCAGAAACCTGTTCGTCCATCATCTCAGCACCTCCTAATCAAGACGTGAAAGCACTCACCTGATCTTCCCATATCCCGCCTGCAAAGCGGAATCGGGCGACGAGGGGATGCGGCCTCATTTACTCTCTCGAATACTCGCTCTGGAGCGGGAGACGGGGATCGAACCCGCGACCCTCTGCTTGGGAAGATTATCTGCCGCGATTTGTGTCTGGCCGAACCTGAAACGCCGTCTTCAGGCCATCTTAGTCATCTTCTTCCGGAGGCCACAGCCCTTTGCCTACGGGCCCGTCGTGCTCGGTAGGCAACGGCTCTCGCCCGTCATTCTATCACCCATAGGTGACCACAGGGACTCGAATGTAGAAGCGAAACGTTGAGCCTTCTCATGGGAAGTCAGACGCTCTGTCCAATTAGCTAGAGCCACAACGTTCTTCCGCGACATTGGGCGCGCCGGGAGTTAGTCCGGTCAGTCGCCTGCCAATCCCGACAGGAAGGAAACGCACTCGTCGGCCGCTTCGACATGGCAATCCTGGCCCGTCGGGAGGGCCATGTATGGCCAGCCCTCGCGACGCGCCTGGGCGGCAAACGGCTCGAACACTTCTCCGAGCCTGTAGCCTTCGGCTTTGCACGCGATGAAGGCGCGCTTGAGTCTAGTGGCGGCATGGGTCGGA
>DATKDX010000025.1:0-58626 GCA_035512435.1 Dehalococcoidia bacterium | reverse complement strand
CTGCTCGGTCTTCGCGGGCGGCTTCGACCTGACGGCAGCAGTGCAAGTTGGCGGGGGCGACGTACTCGACGAGCACGCTGTGCTGGAACTGCTCGACTCACTTGTGCGCAAGTCTCTGGTTGCGGTCGACCAGTCCAGCGGGACCACCCGCTACACATTGCTGGAGACGATCCGTCAATTCGCCGAGGATCAGCTGGCTGCTTCGGGGGTCGGAGACGAGATCCGCGATCGTCACACCAACTATTTCGCTGACGCGGCCCACGCGATCCTCGAAGTTTGGGCGAGCCCGAAACAACGGGTGGCCCACGCGTGGCTCGATGCCGAGCTGGCGAACCTTCGCGCCGCCTTCCGCTGGGCGATGGAGCGCGACAAACTGGACACAGCTGCGACGCTCGTCGTCAGCGCGGCCGTCATAGGATTCTTCGCGCAACGATTTGAGCCCGTCGCGTGGGCCGAGGAGATTCTTCTCGACAGCCGCTGCGACGACCTTCGCCATACACGCGGGCTCTACGCGGCCGCCTCTATCTGCCACCGGCTGGGCAGGCCGGAGGACGGCGTCAGGTATGGCGAGATCGGTTTAGCTCTGCTGGGCCAGGCAGGCCATGACGCGGTGCCGTATGGAGTCGACTACGCGTTCCTAAGCGGAGCGCACATCTTTGCTGGGCAAATGGACAGGGCGCTAGAGGCGTGCGCGGCCGGCTCCAACTCTGAGGCAGATCCGATGGGCACCCTTCGCACCGGGATCGCGTGGGCTCTGGCGGCGATGAGTCGTTTCGAAGAAGCAATGGTCATGGCCGATGGCGTCGTCGCCTCGGCCGAAGCAACCGGCGTGCCGTCCTCTATCGCGTTCGCGCTCGATGCCTACGGTAAAGCGTTCGCGGAGTCGGATCCTGTGCGGGCTCTCGCGGCGAAGCGTCGAGCGTGGTCAGTCGCCCACGACCACGGGGTACGCCTGTTCGAGGCCTTCATCGCACGGGACCTGGCTGGCCTGGAGGCCTCCCATGGCGACCGGCAAACGGGACTCCAGCTCTTCGATGACTCTATCGACTCGTTCCAACAGTCGGGTGAGGTCGGTCCGTTGGCCGGCACCTTGGCTACGCTTGCCGTATTCCTCGACCGCGTCGACCGGCCAAGGGCCGCTGCCACGTTGTACGGGGCCATCAGCCACGATACCTTCGCGATGGCGGCTTTCCCGGGACTCCCGGTCGCAGCCGAACACCTGCGCGAGGTGCTCGGCACTGCGGCCTTCGACGCGCTGACACGCGAGGGTGCTTCACTGGATCGCAGCCAGGCCGTCGCGTACGCACACGCCGAGATCCAGCGCGTCCGAGACGAGATTGGGGACTCGCCATAGAGATGGCTGGCACGGACCGGTGCAAGGGCGGGCAGACCTCAACCTCAGTGATACAATTCCGGTGCGCGGGCTGTTGCCTACGCAACACGACAGGCTCGTGGGCAAAGGGCTGTGGCCTCCGGAAGCAGATGGCTAAGATGGCCTGAACACGACGTTTTCAGGTTCAGACAAATACAAGTCGCGGCAGATAATCTTCCCAAGCAGAGGGTCGCGGGTTCGATCCCAGTCTCCCGCTCCAGATTCGATATCCACACCGTATCGCCAACTGTCACCTCGTGCGCCCGCGTTGTCCTGGTCTTAGACTGAGTGATATAGCACTGGATCGGGTCAAAGTGATGACAGATATCGAACCCCCCCCCGTAGCAAACACTAACGGCGAAACTCCCGACTGGATCGAAACCAAGGAGTGGGTCGACGCCCTCCGTGATGTCACCCGCAGCGCCGGCCCAGAGAGGGCCTCACGTCTGCTGCAAACGCTCCAGATCTCCGCGCAGCGCCTTGGTGTGACGTTGCCAGTCACCTCACGGACGCCGTATGTCAACACCATCCCCGCCGAGATGCAGCCCCGCTACCCCGGCGACATCGAGCAGGAGAGGCGCGTCAAGAGCATCATTCGCTGGAACGCTCTCGCCATGGTCAGCGAGGCCAACGACAAGACCCCCGGCATCGGCGGCCACATCTCCACCTATGCCTCTGCTGCCACTCTCTACGAAGTCGGCTTCAACCACTTCTTCCGCGGCCCGGACGACCCCAGTGGCGGCGACCTCATTTACTTCCAGGGCCACGCCTCACCCGGTATCTACGCCCGCGCCTACATGGAGGGCCGCCTCACGCCGAAGCAGTTGCACAACTTTCGGCGTGAGTTCGCCGAGGGCGGCGGTCTCAGCTCCTACCCACACCCCTGGCTCATGCCGGACTTCTGGCAGTTCCCCACCGTGTCAATGGGCCTCTCCCCGATCATGGCGATCTACCAGGCGCGCTTCCTCAAGTACCTAAAGGCCCGCGGCCTCACGAAACCCAGTGACCAGCGCGTCTGGTGCTTTCTCGGTGACGGCGAGACGGACGAGCCGGAATCGCTGGGCGCGATCTCCCTCGCCGCGCGCGAGCGACTGGATAACCTGATTTTCGTGGTCAACTGTAACCTGCAGCGCCTGGACGGCCCCGTGCGTGGCAACGGACAGATCATACAGGAGCTGGAGGCCGTCTTCCGCGGCGTCGGCTGGAACGTCATCAAGGTCCTCTGGGGCAGCGATTGGGACGCGTTCCTGGCCCAGGACGAAGAGGGTATTCTCGCAGACCGCATGGGTGAAGTCGTCGACGGCGAGTATCAGAAGTACACGGTCGCCGGCGGGGCATACATCCGCAAGAACTTCTGGGGCGTCGATCCGCGGCTGGAGCGCATGGTCGCTCACATGACCGACGAACAGCTCTGGCACATGCGTCTCGGCGGCCACGACAGTATGAAGGTCTACGCCGCCTACCGCGCCGCGGCCGAAAACAAGGGCACACCGACGGTCATCCTCGCGCGCACCATAAAGGGCTATGGCCTCGGCGAAGCGGGCGAAGGCCGCAACATCACCCACCAGCAGAAGCACCTCAACACGCAGGAACTGCTTTCCTTCCGTGACCGCTTCCACATCCCACTTTCGGATAAGGAAGTTGCCGGCGCACCACTTTACCGGCCCGACGCGGATAGCGCCGAAATTCGCTACATGAAGGAGCGCCGCAAGCTCCTTGGCGGCTTCCTCCCCCAGCGCCGCGTCCGCAACGCCACTGTCGATCCGCCGTCTTCGGAAGCCTTCGCCGAATTCCTGGCCGGATCCGGTGAACGCGAGGCATCGACGACGATGGTACTCGTCCGTATGCTTGCCGCCCTCATGCGCGACAAGACTATCGGCAAGCAGATCGTCCCCATCGTCCCCGATGAAGCGCGGACCTTCGGCATGGATACATTCTTCCGTTCCTTTGGCATCTACTCTTCGATGGGCCAGACCTATGAGCCCGTCGACGCTGAGAACCTGCTTTACTACCGCGAAGCGAAGGATGGCCAGGTACTGGAAGAGGGCATAACCGAAGCAGGCTCGATGTCCTCCTTCATCGCCGCCGGAACCTCAGCAATGACTTCGGGAGTGACGACGATTCCGCTCTTCATCTTCTATTCGATGTTCGGAATGCAGCGGGTCGGTGATCTCGTTTGGGCTGCCGCCGATGCTCGTACGCGCGGTTTCCTCGTTGGCGGCACTGCCGGCCGCACCACGCTTAACGGCGAGGGCCTCCAGCACCAGGACGGGCACAGCCACGTCCTCTCCTCCGTCGTCCCCACAATGCGCTCCTACGACCCCGCCTACGCCTACGAGATCGCCGTCATCCTCGAGGAGGGAATCCGCGAGATGTTCGTCGACGGCGAGGAGCGTATGTATTACCTCACCGTCGCCAACGAGAACTACATCCACCCACCGATTCCGGTGGGTGACGCCATCCGCGATGCCATCATCCGAGGCATGTACCGCCTCCGCTCCCGGGGCGATGAGGGTACGCCGCGCGTCAATCTGCTCGGCTCCGGCGCCATCCTCAACGAAGCGCTGAAAGCCCAGGACCTGCTGGCAGAGAAATTCGATATCCATTCCGACGTCTGGTCCGTCACTTCATGGACAGAGTTGCGCCGCGATGCCATTGAGGTCGATCGCTGGAACGTCCTCCACCCCGGCCAGCCGGAGCGTAAGCCTTACATCGTGGAGCTACTCGGCGATCAGCCGAATCTCGTCGTCGCGGCAAGCGACTACATGAAGGCGCTTCCCGATGGCATCGCCAAGTGGATCGACGCTCGGCTCGTTGCGTTGGGCACCGACGGCTTCGGCCGTTCCGAGACCCGCGCCGCCCTCCGCGACCACTTTGAAGTGGACTCACGGCACATCGCCTTTGCTGCGATTTCTGCCCTGGCCCGAGACGAGGCCATTCCCGCCAGCGTCGTTACTGAGGCGGCGAAGTCACTGGAGATCGACCCAGACCGGCCAAACCCGGCGACTGTATAGTTGGAGCATGTCTGACTTCCGGCTGCCAGAACTCGGCGAAGACATTGAAGAGGCGGACGTCCTCAAGGTTCTCGTCTCCGAGGGAGACGTTGTCGAGGCCGGACAACCCGTTCTCGAAATCGAAACCGAAAAAGCGACCCTCGAAGTCCCGGCCGAAGCCGCCGGCACTGTGACCAAGATCCACGTCGCCCAGGGCCAGACCATCAAAGTCGGTCAGGTCATTGCCACGATCGAGGCTGGCGCCGCTGCCGCTGAAGCGCCCTCTGAGCCCGAACAACCCGCCGAAGCGCCTCCGGAAACTGCGAAGGAACAGGCTTCGCCAGAGCCAGCTCCCGCAGCCGAACCACCTGCGGCTGTTCCATCGTCCGGAGCACCAGTCCCCGACGCCACCCCTACAACCTCGCCGGAGCGCGCGGAGACCGATACGGTCCCACCTCCTCCCCCGCCGCCACCCTCGGGCGAGGCGCCTGCATTCGCCTCCCCCTCCATCCGCAAGCTGGCCCGCGAAATCGGCGTCGATATAGCCACAGTTTCCGGCAGCGGCCCGGGAGGCCGCATCACTGATGAGGACGTGAAGCGCGCCTCACGCGAGCGCAAGCCCGCGCCAACATCCGTCCAGCCCTCCACCGATCGTCAACGGCCGGGTTCGGAGTTCCGCCAACTGCCCGACTTCAGTCAGTGGGGCCCGATTAACCGCGAGCCGGTCAGCCGTCTCCGGCGAACGGTTGCCCGCAACATGGCGCAGTCGTGGTCCGAGATCCCCCACGTTCATCTCCAGTACCATGCCGATATCACCGCGATGGAGGATATGCGCCAGCAGTTTAAGGAGCGCGCGAACGAAGCCGGCGGTAATCTCACTATCTCCGTCATGATGGTGAAGGTCGTCGCCGCGGCCCTCCGCGCCCACCCTCGCGTCAACGCATCCTATGATCACGACACGCAGGAACTCATCCTCAAGGACTACGTCCATATCGGCGTCGCCGTCGATACCGACCGTGGCCTCGTCGTCCCCAAGATCGAGAACGTCGACGAGAAGAACATCATCGAGCTCTCCGTCGAATTGAACGGAATCGCCGAGCGCGCTCGTAACAATGACCTGACGCTGGAAGAGATGCGCGGCAGCACCTTCACCGTCACCAACCTCGGCAGCCTCGGCACCGGCTACTTCAGCCCCATCATCAACTGGCCCGAAGTCGCGGTCCTCGGCCTCGGCCGTGCCCAACGTACGGCTGTCTGGGACGAGAAAGCAAAAGACTTTACGCCGCGGCTCATCATGCCGCTCTCCTTCGGTCACGACCACCGGGTCCTCGATGGAGCCGATGGCGCTCGCTTCATGTCATGGATCGTCGAAGCCATACGCAACCCCATGCTCATGGCTCTGGAAGGCTAGCGTGGCCGAAGAGAAACAGCGCGTTGCCGTCATCGGTGCTGGACCCGGCGGCTATCCCGCCGCATTCCTCGCCGCCGAACGCGGCTTCGACGTAACCCTTATCGACGAGCGCCCCCAGCCGGGAGGCGTCTGTCTCTACGATGGATGCATCCCCTCGAAGGCTCTTCTGCACGTCGCCGAACTTGTGCACGACGCCTCTACAGCCGAGCTGATGGGCCTCCGCTTCGGGGAGCCGGAGATTGACCTCGACCAGCTCCGACAGTGGAAGCAGAAGGAGGTCGTCGCCCGCATGACTGGTGGCCTTGCCCAGATTGCGAAGGCCCGCAAGGTGCGTTACTTACAGGGTCGCGCTCACTTCGTCAGCCCCACCACCCTCCGCGTCGCTCTCGACGGCGAGGTCACCGATTTAGAGTGCGACTATGCCGTCATCGCCACCGGCTCGTTGCCCGCGATTCCCGAGCCATTGCGCCTCGATGCGGACCGCGTCTGGGATTCCACGCGAGCGCTGCAATTACCCGAAGTCCCGCAACGGCTGCTGATAGTCGGTGGCGGCTACATCGGCCTCGAGATGGCTACTGTCTATGCTGCCCTTGGCTCAAGCGTCACAGTCGTCGAGATGACGGGCTCCCTCCTTCCCGGCAGCGACCCCGACCTCACTCGCATCCTGGCGAATGCTATTAAGGAACGCCTGCAGGAGATCCTGCTCCTCACCCGCGTCGAAAGCCTCCAGGAGAGGAAGCAAGGCATCGAGGCCAGGCTCACTAGCGCCGACCTTGACGAGGCACGTGAGTATGACGCTGTTCTCATCGCAACCGGTCGCCGGCCCAACGCCGTTAATCTGGGGCTTGATGCGACTGCCGTCAAGGTTGACCAACGCGGCTTCATCGAAGTCGATCACCAGCGCCGCACGGCGGAGCCCACGATCTTCGCGGTAGGTGATGTCGTAGGCGAGCCCATGCTGGCGCACAAGGCCACCCACGAAGCCCGAGTTGCCATCGAGTCCATGGCCGGCGATCCGGCTTCGTGGGACCCCGCGGCCATCCCTGCAGTCGTATTCACCGACCCCGAGATCGCCTGGTGCGGCCTCACTGAAAGCGAGGCCAGCGCACGTGGCATCGAAGTCGCAGTGACGAAATTTCCGTGGGCCGCCTCCGGCCGCGCCACTACCATGGCGCAGCGTCAGGGCGTAACCAAGCTCATCGTCGAACCCGGCACCGACCGCATCCTCGGCGTCGGCATTGCAGGCCGCGGCGCTGGCGAACTCATCGGTGAAGGTGTACTCGCCGTTGAAATGGGCGCCCGTCTCGACGACCTGCGCCTCACGATACACTCGCACCCCACGCTTTCTGAGACGCTCATGGAGTCCGCGGAAGTCTTCTTCGGCGTCAGCCCCCACTACATCGGCAAGCGTCGCTAGCGCATCTCCGCGCCGGTTACGGCCGTATCGCAGGCAGGAGATACTGTGGTCGTGATAAATCGTCCGTTCCTCCTTTCGCTCGTATCCGCGACGCTGCTCCTGCTCGCGGCCTGCGGCGGCGACGGCGCAGCGACCACGATGTCACCATCACCCCGAGGACTTCCCGAGGATCCACAGGCGCTCATGACAACAGCCCTGTTCACAACCTTTCGCGACATCACCGCCACCGTCGACATGCCGCCAAACCCGGCCGCTGCGATGAAAATGGGCGAGTCCGGCGACGAGCGATACATTCCCGTCCTCATCGACATGCTGGGATTCCCCTGGCTTCTCGATGACTCAACCGAGGCCGCCATCCTGGAATCCCTCTCCTCGCTTTCCGGCGTTCCCCTGAGTGACGAGAATCGAAATTGGATCTGGTGGGTAGAGTGGCTCTCCGCAAATGAGGATGTCTCCTTGCCGGACGGATACGCCATCTGGAAGGGCAACCTGTTCACCACCTACGTCGATAGCCGCATCGGGTCTTTCCTGATCGATGCTGTCGAGCCCGGAATTCGCCTGGAGGAGGTGGTCTGGGGCGGTGTCGTCCGCGACGGCATCCCCGATCTCCAGGATCCGCCCACCATCCCAGCTAGCGGTGCAGCTTATCTAAACCCGAACGACCGGGTCTTTGGCATCACCGTCGCCGGGGAGAGCCGTGCCTATCCCCTGCGCATCCTCAACGCCCACGAGATGGCCAACGACGTCGTTGGGGGCACGCCCATCGCTCTCGCTTACTGCACTCTCTGCGGCAGCGGGATAGCCTATGTCGCCGAAATTAATGGGGAACAGACGACTTTCGGCACCTCAGGCCTCCTCTACCGTGCCAACAAGCTTATGTACGACAGGCTGACTGACACGCTCTGGATACAATTCGCAGGGACGCCAGTAATCGGTCCGCTCCAGGAGCCGGATTTTCGCCTGCAAACAGTCCCGCTCACGCTGACCACCTGGGCAGACTGGCGGTCGCTTCACCCCGATACCACCGTCCTCGATATCGACACCGGTGTCTACCCTGCGGGCGCCTACCGCTCCGAGAACGACCCTGAGTCGCAATATTACGAATACCGCGCCAACGACGGCTCGATCTTCCCTCTGCACAAGCGCAGCGACCTGCTTCCCGAGAAAAGCCTTGTTGCCGGAATCAACCTCGCCGGCCGCGCAAAGGCGTATCCGCTCGATCTGCTCGAAGGTGCCGGGCTGGTAAATGACGTCGTCGGTGGCGTCGAGATCGTCGTTCTCAGCGATGGAGGCCGTGCGTACGAAAGGGATGGTGTCACGTTCGTTAACCCTGGAACGACCAATGATGGCATTATCCTCACCGATGACGAAGGGGTAGAGTGGCGCCTGACAGAAGAGGCTCTCGTCTCCATCGAGGAGTCAAGCCGTGTATTAAATAGGATCGAAAGCCGCATCGTCTACTGGTTCGCCTGGTTCCAGTTCCATCCAGCGTCCGAGGTCTACGAGGACTGATGCGCAGCTATCCCAGCGTCGACCTCCATGGCCTCTTCGCCAACGAAGCCATCGACCGCCTCAATCAGGCCATCTCCGAGGCGCTGGAAGCCGGTCACGAGCGTCTCCTCGTCATCCATGGCAAGGGAACCGGCATCCTCCGCCGCGAGGTGCGGGATCATCTGAAGTACCACCCGAACGTGGTCTCATTCCAGTTCGCCACGGTCCAGGAAGGCGGCGAAGGCGCCACTGTCGCCTCGTTGCGTGACCGAGGTATAGATAGTCGCTAGACGCGACCACCGGTCGTCGTCTAGCCGCTCGACTCTGGCGTGCCGTCGCGTTGGTGTTCCCATCGCCGGACCTGGTTCTTGCCGGCTGACTTCGCCTGGTAGATCAACTCCTCAGCGGTGCTGGCCGTCAGCGGGTAACACGAGACGCCCAGGCTTGTGGTGATGATGAATTGGCCGTCAGACGTCTTAATTTCACATTGGTTGATCCGGGAGGCGACCTCTTCCGCCTCGCGAATCCCGGTAGAGGGAAGGACAATGACCATCTATTAAGCCCGCCCCGATTGGCCGCTACCAGTCGTAGTGCTCGCGCTGCAGCGCGACCGACATGCCCATCCCCGCGCCCATGCACAGCGTCACCAGGCCCCATTCCGCGTCGCGGCGCCGCATCTCGTAGGCGATTGTGCCCAGCAGCCGCGTACCGCTGGCCCCCAGCGGGTGCCCGATAGCCACCGCGCCGCCGTTGACGTTCACCTTGTCCCAGTCCCAGCCGAGTTCTGAGCCACAGGCGAGGACCTGGCTGGCGAACGCCTCGTTGATCTCGATCAGGTCGAAATCGCCGAGACCCATACCCGTGCGCTTCAGCAGCTTCTGCGTCGCCGGTACCGGCCCGATGCCCATGATCGTCGGATCCACGCCCACCGATGCCGCGTGACGGATCGTCGCCAGCGGCCTCACGCCCTTCTCCTTGGCCATCTCCTTCTCCATGATCAGGCAGATTGTCGCGCCGTCGGTGCGCGGGCTGGCGTTGCCCGCCGTCACCTGGCCCTCAGCCGTGTAGGCCGGCTTGAGCGTCGCCAGCTTCTCCAGCGATGTGTCTTCGCGCGGATTTTGGTCCTTGTCCACCGTCACACTCGACCCGTCCGTGTACTCGATAGTGATCGGGTCAATCTCGTCCGAAAGCAACCCTTCCTTCTGTGCACGGATGGCCTTGCGGTGGCTGTCGTAAGCGAAGCGGTCGGCGTCCTCGCGGGTGATGCCGCGCTCCTTCGCCAGCTTCTCCGCCGTCTGCCCCATGTCCATGATCCACGGCTCTGTCACCTGGAACCAGCGCTTCGCCCACTTCGGCGCCTTCTCCTGGTCTGGCCACGGCGGCACGAACTCCTTCGCCATCACCTCCGCCGTCTGTATCTGCTGCAGGTTGCGCTCGTCCCCCGGCGGGATCGGCAACACGCGGTCCATCGTCTCCACGCCGCCCGCCAGGACCACGTCCGACATCCCCGCCATCACTGCGAAAGCGCCCTGCGTGCTTGCTTGCAGCGACGAGCCACACTGCTTGTTCATGTCCGTTGCCGAGATCGTGTACGGCAACCCCGCTTCCAGCACGTAGTGCCGGGAGCGCGTCAGCATCCCCGCGATGCCCACCGAACCCCACAGCACCTCGTCTACCTCATCTCCGGCCGTCTTGTTGCGATCGAGGATATTCTTCATCAGCGGCGTCACCAACTCCACGTGGGAGATGTCGCGGAAGACGCCGCGCTGTCCAGCGCGGCCGAAGGGCGTGCGGATCATATCGACGAGGACTGCTTCTCGCATGGTGGGACGGGCCTCCTTCAAAGGCAATTTCTTAATTTCGGATTGAGCGAGCGCTAGTCTAGCACAGGAGGCCCGCTTAACTCGATCTAAACGATTTACCGTCCATTCACCACGGTTGGCATCGGGTTAACCCGCACGTTCACCCGCCTGAGCGAATATCGAAACACACAGCCACATCGCAAATCTTAAACACATAAGGGGTAACGAGATGGCCTTCCTTTTCACCAAGAAGAACCGCACACACGACGTACAGACCCGCATCGTCAAGCACGACGACAAGCACCAGGCCGAACCGGCGCGCCCGGCAGTCGCCCCCGCTTACGTCACCTCCACCCTCCGCGACTGGCGCCGCGAGGACGACTCCTTTGCCGGCTTCAACTCACCTCCCGGCCGCTTCTAAGTCGCAAGCTAACGCTTGGCCTCCTTTCCATAGAGGGCTCCCCTTGCGGAGCCCTCTTGGTATGCCCGCGCCAATCTCTATGCTATACTTACGATAAGTAAGTAAGGAGAGATTTCATGAGTATCCCTGTCGCCCGCCTCAACCACGCCGTCCTCTACGTCGGTGACCTCGACGCCTCCGTCGACTTCTACCGCCGCGCCTTCGGCTTCGAAGAAATCGCCCGCGAAGGCGGCATGATGGCCTTCCTGCGCGCCCCCAATAGCGAGAACCACCACGATCTCGGCCTCATGCAGGTCGGCCCCAACGCCGAGCAACCCACCGGCCGCGCCGTTGGCCTCTACCACCTTGCCTGGGAAGTGCCGGCGATAGAAGACCTCGCCCGCGCCGCCGCTGTTCTCGCCGAATTCGACGCCCTCACCGGCATGAGCGACCACGGCGCCACGAAATCCCTCTACGGCCACGACCCCGACGGCATCGAGTTCGAGATCATGTGGATGGTCCCCCGCGACCAGTGGGGTGAGTACGACCGCCGCGCAGTCGTCCAGCCGCTGGACCTCAACCGCGAGTTGGGGCGCTTCGGTTCCGAATCCTGACTAGGGTACCAGAATGCCGCCCGATTCCGTCCACGTGCCCCCGTCGACAGAACGGGATATGTCGTCAAGGAAGTCCTTGGCGTTCGCCTTGACTAAACCCTGGCGGCGAGGGACCGAACGACGGCGTTAGGTGCTTCTATGTGCGCCTCGAAGGTCACTACTCCGCCGCCTCTAGGGCCAACGCTTACCGTATAGCGTTCGACAGTGCCTCTCAGGATGCCTTCAACGTGCTGATAGGTGACGCTTTGGCCCGGATCAAAGATCGGATCGCGCTCGGTTACCAACTTCCAGACGCGGGAGTTTCCGCCAAAACGCGTTCGAAACGTAAACCGGCAGGTCGACCGTCTCGTCGGGAAGCGACTCCACCGCATGTCGCAGGGCCTCACGTGCAATCAGGACGTACAGAGTGTACACAGTTTGCCCGAAGCTCCGTGACAGCGAAATCTTCACGCGCTGAGTGTAGCTGATCGTGAACTAGCGCACTTTGTTGACATCCCCCGCACGCCACGTACACTAAAGGTGCCTATCCGCCCACGCGGAAGGTAAACCGAAAATGCCCCGGATGGGGCGCATACGCCAGGACCCGCTTGGATTCGCCGCGGCGAACCGAGACGGCACATACAGCGCGAGCGCCGCGCACCCACGTGCCCTTTCGGGACGCCCGAAAGGGTTTTTTGGTGGGCCTGGACGGAGGGACAAGAATGCGAATGATGCTGAAGAGCAAGATTCACAGGGTGACCTGCACAGGCGCCGACGTGAACTACGAAGGCTCCGTTACCATCGATCCCGTGCTCATGGAAGCCGCCGACATCCTGCCCCACGAGCAGGTACATGTCGTCGACTGCAATAACGGCGCACGTCTCATCACCTATGCCATCGAAAGCGCCCGCGGCTCCGGCGATGTCATCCTCAACGGCGCGGCCGCCAGACTTGTAAATCCCGGCGATATCGTTATCATCCTCAGCTACCAGCAGTTGACGCAGGACGAGCTCAGCTCCTACGAGCCAAAGCTCGTCTACGTCGACGGTGATAACCGCATCTCTCGGACGTCCAATGGGGTCCACGAGGCGCTTGCCGTTTAAGGAGGCCACATGTCCCAATCAGTTCTCATTACCGGCTGTTCCGTAGGGGGAATTGGCCACGCCACGGCGAAGAAGCTGGCAGCGAAAGGCTACAACGTCTTCGCGACCGTCCGTTCAGCCGCCAAAGCTGGCGACCTCGCCGACACAGAAAACGTCACCATCGTAGAGCTTGACGTCCGCGACGATGCTTCCGTGTCCGCCGCCCTCGCGAAGGCAGGCGACATCGATATCCTCGTCAACAATGCCGGATTCGAGGTCTGGGGCCCGCTTGAAGAGATGACGGTCGCCGACCTCAACGATCAGTTCGAGACAAACGTCAACGGACCGTTCCGGCTGATCACCGCGCTCGCGCCCAAGATGCGAAACCGCGGGGTCGGCGTCATCGTCAACGTCTCCTCTGTCGCCGGTCGCGTCGGCGCACCGCTCAACGGACTCTACGCCGCCTCCAAGTGGGCTCTCGAGGCCCTTAGCGAGTCGCTCAAGTACGAAATCGGCCACTTCGGCGTCCGCGTCCACCTCGTCGAGCCCGGTGGTGTGGAGACCCCGTTCGGCAGCAACCGCCGGCTCGTCGGCGCCGCCGCCGGCCAGGAATCCCCATATACCGAGATGGTCGAGCAGTGGAACGCCGCCGCCGAGCGACTATCTACCTCCTCCGGCGGCGCGGCCAGCCCGGATGACGTAGCGCACGCCATCATCGAGGCCATCGAAGTCGGAGACAAGTTCCGCTATCCCGTTGGGCAGGACGCCAACATGGTGATGACCGCCCGCAAGGCAATGACAGATGAGCAGTTCGAGCAAGCGATGAGGGCACAGCTCGGCCTGACTTGGTAATCGGCAAGATCTAGGCGCCGACCCTTGGGCGGCGACCGGGAGGTACACAATGGAAAAGCGAACCACCATCACCGACCTGCGGGCGATGAAGGAGCGCGGCGAGAAGATCGTCATGATCACCGCCTACGACTACACTTCCGCTCAGCTCGTCGAAGCCGCTGGCATCCCCCTGATCCTCGTCGGCGACACGCTGGGCAACGTCGTCCTCGGCTATGACACCACCGTGCCGGTGACCATGGAAGACATGCTGCATCACATCAAACCGGTCCTCCGCGGGACCCGCCGCACCCACGTCGTCGCCGACATGCCCTTCATGAGCTACCAGGCTGGCCCTGTGGAAGCCCTCCACAACGCTGCGCGTATGCTCAAGGAGGGCGGTGCGCAGTCTGTCAAGCTCGAAGGTGGCGCCCAGGCCGCCGAGACCGTCCGTCTCCTCACGCAGTCCGGTATTCCTGTCATGGGGCATCTCGGCCTGACACCGCAGTCCGTCAACCAGATCGGCGGCTACAAGGTCCAGGGCAAGACGCCCGCTGCCGCTGTCAAGCTGCTCGACGATGCCATGAAGCTCCAGGAAGCCGGTGCCTACGCAGTCGTCCTGGAGACGGTGCCGCTGCACGTGGCGAAAATCATTACCTCTAAGCTTGACATTCCTACTATCGGTATCGGCGCCAGCTGGGAGTGTGACGGCCAGGTCCAGGTCTGGCACGACCTCCTCGGCCTCTACACAGACTTCCAGCCGAAGCACGCCAAACGCTATGCCGACCTCGGCGAGACGATCGTCTCCGCCCTCCGGAGCTACGCTGGCGACGTGCGCTCCGGCGCTTTCCCTACTGAGAAGGAATCGTTCATCAGCAAGCCGAAGCCGCAACCTGCCCGGGAAGCGGCCCAGACGCGCTAACAAGACATCCCCACTCCCTTTGGGCTGTGCGGCCCCGCCACCCGACGGGCGGGGCCGCGCTCTCTTTGAGACAGGCGACCATGAGACATGAGACAAGGTCACAACTGTGGAAGTGATCCGCACCGTCGCTGAGATGGAGCACTGCCGCGAGGCCGCTGGCGGCTCAGTCGGCCTTGTCCCCACCATGGGCTACCTGCACGAAGGCCACCTTTCCCTCGTGCGGCGCGCGCGAGATGACAATGACCTCGTTGTCGTCAGCATCTTCGTCAACCCCTCCCAGTTCGGGCCCGGCGAAGACCTCGCGCGCTACCCCCGCGACGAGGAGCGTGACCTGGCTCTCCTCCGCGAGGACGGCGTCGACATCGTCTTCGCTCCGAGCGTCGAGGCGATGTACCCGCCCGGATTCGACGACTGGGTAGAAGTTTCAGGGCCGGTCTCTCAGCGCCTGGAGGGCGAACACCGCCCTGGCCATTTCCGCGGCGTCACCACCGTCGTCGCCCGCCTCTTCCGCATCATCCGCCCCGGCCGCGCCTACTTCGGACAGAAGGACGCCCAGCAGCTTCGCGTCATCCGTCGCATGGTTGCCGGCCTGGGCTTGCCCATCGACATCATCGGCCTCCCCATCGTTCGCGAGCCCGACGGCCTGGCAATGTCCTCGCGCAACGTCTACCTATCGCCGGCGGAACGCGCCCACGCACTCGTCATTTCCCACGCCCTGCACGGAGCCCGGCGAGCCTTCGGCGAAGGCGAGCGCGATGCGAGCTCCCTCCGCGACCAAGTCCGCCGCCTGATCGCCTCCGAAATCGGCATCGAAATCGATTACGTCAGCGTCGCCGACGACGAGACGCTGGAGGAGTTATCAGGACCCATCACTCGCCCCGCTCTCGTCCTCGTCGCCGTGCGCGTCGGCCCCACCCGTCTCATCGACAACATCGAGCTTTCCTGACCCCGCAAGCACGGTCGGGTGCACTGCTCTTCGTGCGCCGCGACGGCTGTGCCATTTCCCCCTCAGAGGTCCACCGCAGGCCGCGTACTCTCTTTGCTTGCCGCCTTCGCTCCGGCACCTGGCCTCGCCGTGAATTTCGATGCGACTTATTTTGCTACAGTCCAGCCAAACGCCGGTCAATCCGGGCCGCGCACGCCAAACCTTCTCAGACATGCTCCAGATGGACGGGTTCTCGAGAAAGATCTCGGCAGCGTTTCCATCCCGATTGGTGGTTGACATGGCAGGCCACCCATATATCCGCTGACCAGAGTCCAAATACACGATGACGAAGTATGAGTCGCGGAACGCAAGGTACCAAACGTCTTGTCGTCTTCTTAGGTCAACTCCGAATGGCATCAATGCCTTTTCGAACACCAAGGCACGGTCTAATTTTCCAGCGATCCATCCCAGCGCGACAGCTGCAACGTATGTGGACGTGATAACCCGTAGAGGCACGGACGCTGGGTTCTGCAAGATCGCGCCTGGAGTTGGATTCTGAGACTCTGCCCAGTGCCACGCGAGGGACAGGGGCGTAAGGACCCCGAACGAGAGAATAGCAGCCACATGATGGTCTCTAGGTCAGACAGGCTCCTTTTGTGACTCACCCACGTGTAAATCTGGAGCGTCACAAAACCTGGCAACAATAGCAGTATGGTGACGGGTAGGTCTGTCGTGCTCATTCAGGCTGGGTTATTCGCCGTCGTCGGGTGATGGCTTGTCTGCTGGTGGTTCCTCTGCTGGCCTCAACTCGGAACCGGCCTGAGGCAGGCCGAGTTCTTTTCGCAGCGCCTCGCGTAGGTCCCTATCGGTGGACGAGCCTTCCTTCTTATCTGCAGGCTTATACGGAGTGCCTTGCTCCTTCTCATATGGCCCATCTTCCTTGTTCTTCGCCGTCACATTGCACCTCCTGGCAGTCAGATCCTGCAGATAATACACCACCTTGCGCCAGCCGGAGGTGGTCGATTGTCACCTTTCCTGCAGGTTCTTGTTATAGCACCGGGGAAGCCCGCCGAGCGTCGCCACGATCCCAGGTGCGGCCGTCAGCGCGCTGGCTATTGAGCGTCGTCCGCCTTACCAGCGGCGAAGCCCTGCTGCCAGGCTTCCGCGATTCTTTGCTGAACATTGGGACTAGCTTCGCCCGCGCTAAACCCCTCTTGCCATCCTTCTTGTCGCGCTTGTTGTGTCTGTTGCTAATAAAGGATCATGTTCGTCCATTGCTCAGTCTCGATGGATGCCCCTAGGAACGAGAGTTTGGTCGCCTTGCTAAGGAGTGAGCCCAGGATCAGCGCGGCAATGAATGTGCCCCACTCGTACCACTCAGATACACCGACGATGAGCCAGTATGCGGCCGTGAACGAGGAGAGACCTAGGAAGAAGAGTAACGACGTGCGAACCCGAAAGAAGAGCTCCACCTGGTCCATGAAACTCTCTAGCGGGGCCTTGGCAGGTACGAGCGGTTTGACCCTCAGGCCGGACATCAACAGCCTTCCAACAAGTGCTGGCAGTTCAGCAGCCGTCAGAGACTCTTCCTCAATGCCGTTGTTTGAGCCCTTCGCGCTTAAATGCAATACGGAGCCATCGGCATTGGTTGTTAAGAGATGCCGCTCATGCAATTTGGTGGAGCGATTCGTTCCCGTAAGAAATACGGTCGTGGACTGTGGTTGCTGGTTCATTCACCCCTCCTGCGCTGTAGTTTACTTCAGCGACGGGAGTAAATTTGGAATCCTACTCCGCCACGTACCGCGCCAAGTCGCTCCCCATGCTCACCTTGCCGTGATAGATCGCGTCCATGCCCTGCGTAAAAATGGGTGCTTGATCGTCAGGCACCGGCGGCAGAATGTGCGACAGCACCAGGTGCTTCACCCCGCAGTCCTCCGCGATTTTCGCCGCGTCCAGCACGTCCGTGTGGTACTCCTGGGCGTCCTGCAAATTGAGCGCTCCGTTCAGGTTGCCGATCGCCTTCAGCCTCTCTTGCAGCGCCGTCATCATCCGCTTGTTCATCGAGTCAGCCACCATGATGCCTGCCCCCTGCGCCCCGTTGCGCAGCCCCGGGCAATCGATCGTATCGCCTGAGATGACGATCGACTTCCCATCGTGCTCGAAGCGGAACCCGAACGCCGGCATCACCGGCCGGTGGTCTACCTCGAACGCTTTCACCGTGATCCCGCCGATCTCCGCGATGACGAGCGGCTCCACGCCCGCTTCGATCTCCGTCACGTCGCACTCTGTGCTCATCGGCGCCAGCTTCTCCCCGTGGTGCGCGAAACGGTACTTCGTGTCGGCCTCCAGTGCCTGCCGGTATCCGGCGATCATCCGTGTCGTTCCCTCCGGTCCGTAAACCTTCAGCGGCGTCGTTGCTCCTGTTACCCAGCGCATCACCAGCAGATCGGCGAAGTCGGTCGTATGGTCGCTATGCAGGTGCGTTACGAGCACGTGGTCGACGCCCGTCAGTGGGACGCTGCTCTGGCTCAGCCGGATCGTCGCTCCCCAGCCGGCGTCCACCATCAGGTTCGTCCCGCCCGCCGATATCAGCTGCGAGTTGCCGTAGCGAAGCGGCTGGTGCAGCGGTCCTCCCGTCCCCAGCAGCGTTAGTTCTAGTGCGGCCACGTATTTCCCCTCCTTAGGCCGGCGATTCCACCAGAAGTAGCGGATCGCGCTGAGTAGGCAGATTCCGGTACAGATCGTCGATCAGGTCACGCTTCATTGATTCGTACTTCGGGTCGTGCCAGAGGTTGTACCACTGGTGCGGATCGTCTTCGTTCTTATACAGCTCGCCTTCCGTGCCGTCGTAAAAGATATCCGTTTCCGGCATCCGGAACTTCGGCAGCGGGATCATATCCGCGGTCAGGCCGTTGGGCTCGCGTGTGCTCTTCTCGTAGACGGTACACGTGAACCCGTCTCGGTAAATCGTGCGCAAATGCATGCCGTAGGTCGGGAACTGGCTGTCCCACTCCGTAATCATGCGCTCGTGCGGCGCACTGCCGGGCTCCGTTGGGAGCCTCTTGCCCTGCACCCAATCGGGTGTCGCAACGCCAGCGATGTCACAGAACGTCGCCGCCAGGTCCACCTGCCCCACGGGATCCAGTACCTCGGCCGGTGCCACGCCCGCCTCCTTGCCCGGCCGCCAGATGAACGGAATCCTCATCAGCGAGTCGCAGTGATAGGGGCCCTTGAACATCAGCCCGTAGTCCCCCTGCAACTCGCCGTGGTCCGTCGTAAAGAAGACGTCCGTGTTCTCACCCCAGCCAAGTTGCTCGATGCGATCGAGGACGCGGCCGCACGTTTCGTCGATCAACTCGTTCTGAATGTGGGTCATAGCATTCACTTCGCGCACCTGGTCGTGGGTCATCATCTTCGGCACGAAGCGCACAGGCCCGCCCTCCACATTGCGGAATCGGCCCTCGTAGTAGTCCAGCCAGTGGCGTGGCTTTTGCGAGAGGATCTCGACGCACTTCTCGACGCTGCCGGGGTGCCCGGCTGGCAGATCCAGGTCGCGCCAATTGACGCGGTGAATCTCGCTTTCCGGCGGGTCCCACGGGTGGTGCGGATCCGGAAAGCTCATCCACAGGAACCAGCTGTCCTCGCCGTCCAGCGAGTCCAGCCAACGCGTCGTCCGCTCGCCGACCCAGTCTGTGTGGTAATACTCGCGGGGCAGCGGGTTGAACTTGACCTCGGGCGCGCCCGTGTCGCCGCCACCCTCTTCGTTTATCCCCTTAGATGTAAACAGCTGATAGAAGCCGCTGACATACGCCGGGTGGTTCTCCTGCAGCCACTTGCCGTAGTGCCACATCGGCTGCGGACCGTGCATCGCCAGCTCCATGTAATCGAATCCGCGGTACGGACCATTTTCCATGTCTCGCGCCATTCGGTTCTCGCGCCACTTGCCGGAAAGGTCCAGCGCTGGCTGGAAGTGCGCCTTACCGATCAGCGCCGTCCGATAGCCGTTGTCGTGCAGGTGACCGGCGATGCTCGGTGCACCCTCCGGCAGTGGCACTCCGTTCGCGAAGACGCCGTGCGTGCGCACGTACTGCCCCGTGATCATGGAGGAGCGAGCCGGCATGCACACCACGTTCTGGTTGTGCGCCCGGCGGTAATTGATCCCCTCCTCCGAGAGCCGGTTCGCCACGGGCGTCCTCGCGATCTGCCCGCCGTTGCACTGCAGCGCGTCGTAGCGCATCTGGTCCGTCGTGATCAGCAGGATGTTGCGTCGCTTATTGCCGTTTCCGTTCCTGCTCACACCTCATCTCCTCCAAGTTCTGTGCAGGCGATGAGAACCGTACGTTCGAGGCCTGCTTCGCGGTTGTGATGAATGTCGTTCATCTGCTGGCTCGTCGCCATCTCGATAAAGGCCTTCCGGGAGGGGTACTCGACCAGGGCGATTGAATCCCATTCCTCATCGCCTATCAGGAGCTGATCGGCCTTCCCATGCCAGAGGATGCGGCCGCCCAGCTTCTCCACCATCGGCTTCACGTCCCGGCCATAGCGGTTGTAAGACTCCCGCCCGCTGACTTCGTCACCGTCCGCCTGCTCCTTGAACTTAAGCAGATTCAGCATCACCACCGGCCCGGACTTCGCGTCGGCCTCTGCGGCCAGCTGTGCAAACGCGGTAGCGTTCGGTTTGATTGCGCTCATGTCGTCACCTTCCATCCGCTTGTCGCGGCTTCGATTACTCGGTCTGCTAGGGATTCTCTGGGCAAAGCCGCCACCAATGGCACGCCGAAGCGTTCGGCCTCAACAGCAAGCCACTCACCGTAGAGCGCTGACGTCTTCGCCATCACGATCTGCCGGTGAGTCGGCTCAGTTCGGCGGCTGCGCCTCAGGATCGCCGCCGTGATTGACTCTTCGGACTGGTCATCGATAAAGACGGCCCTAACTGCCGCCGCCGACGCACAGCGTCCTGCCGCCATCCCCGGCGTGATCCAGGCGCAGTGGAAAACGAACCGCGCGCCTTCCATGAGCTCCTTCTCGAGAAACGCATCTAGCGCCGGAGTCAAAAACTTCGCCTCGGCGATGTGCAGCTGCGCCAGGCCCTCCGCCTCGCCGGGGTCTTCGTTAGCCCGCGGCCATTCGTGAAGCAGCGGATGCGTCTCTGCAGTCGTTACGGCCAGGATTGCACGCCAGACCGAGTCTCCTGAGACGTAACCTACGCCGAGCCTGTCCGCAACGATCCGTCCGGTCGTGCTCTTACCAGATGCCGTCGTCCCGCCGAGCAGCAGCACCTGCCAGTCGGTCACGCAGCTAGGCCCTTCCACCAATCGACGAGTACCTTCGCCAGGTCTTCGCTCTTGTCTTCCTGCAGAAAGTGGCCGGCGCCAACGATTGTGGTGTGTGGTTGTCCTTTGGTGCCCGGAATCATCGCCTGCAGCGGCCGCTCGCCCCCTCGGGTAATTGGGTCGCTATTGCTGAAAGTCGTCAGGAAGGGTTGGTCGAACTTCTGAAGTGTCTCCCAGGCCTTGCGGTTTGCCGGCGCAGCCGGGTCGTCCGGGCTCGTGGGCACGAGCGATGGGAAGCTCCGGGCGCCTGCCTTATAGGTGTCGTCCGGGAAGGGCGCGTTATACGCTGCGACGACCTCATCCGGCAAGTTCGTCGCGGTGCCGCCCTGGATGATGCGGCCGATGTCGAACGCGGGCGACGTCTGCGAAAACTGTTGCCAGCGCAGGAACGCCTCGCTCGGCGGCTGGTCGCCGGTGGGCAGGCCCCCGTTGCCTATTGCAACGCTGGCGAAACGCTCAGGGTGTTCGCCGACAATGCGAAGTCCGATCAGCGACCCCCAGTCCTGCCCGAACATGTGAATCTCATGCAGGTCCTTTTGCTCGATGAAGGCCCAGAGCCAGTCGGTGTGCCGCTGAAAGGAGTAGTCGCTCTTCTCCGCCGGCTTGTCGGAGCGGCCAAAGCCGATGAGGTCCGGGGCGATGGCGCGGAAGCCGACAGCGGCGATCGGTGGGATCATCTTTCGATAGAGGTAGCTCCACGAAGGCTCGCCGTGCAACAGCAGGGCGATGGGGCCGGAGCCTTCGTCGATGTAGTGCATGCGGAGGGAGCCGCCGTCGCCGGAAGGCACCTCCAGATACTGCGGCTCGAAATCGTAGCCGGGGAGGCGTGTGAACCTCTCATCAGGCGTACGCAGCGCGTCCATCATGTCTTCTCCTTTCGCAATAGGGCGCGGATTGTGTGCGACATAACGTCGCTGCCATGCTGGAAAGACAAACCCTCATGCGTACGAAGCGCCTCCCAGCATGGCCATTCGGTCGCCGCGTGCAGCGCCGGGGCCACCATGCGACGTGTTTCATCGGGGATGCTGCGCAGTTCCGCGGCAAAGACGTGCTCGGTCTCGTCGCGGTTGAAGCGGCGGTTCCAGTTAAGGCGCCGCGCGATGATCGGCGAAAAAGGCTCGTGCAGAATGGCCGAGCGGCGGACAGGCGAGATACTCTCCAGGAGCCGCGCCCTTGCCTCGACGAACTGCCCCAGCCGCGCGGCGAACGGCAGTCCATCGTCGATCTGAGCCGCCAGCGACGCCAGTCGTTCGATCTGAATGTCGGCCGCGGCGGCGAACAGCGTCTCCATGTCCTCGAAGTGGTGGAAGACGGTGCGCAGCGACACAAGCGCCGACTCCGAGATCTGCTGTGCTGTGGGCCGTAGTTCGCCGGAGTTGATGAGATTTAACATGGCGTTGGCCACCGTCAGGCGCGTGCGGCGTGAGCGCTCTGCACGGCCGTCGGTTCGGGCTTCAACGGTAGTCATAGCGGCATCCTATACTTCTTGCACTAAGAATGCAAGAAGCCTCGTTGGAGAAGGCGGAACGCATGGCGAAGGTGCAAGAGTGGTTGGAGTCGTTCTCGCCAATGATGGAGCGCAGCCCGGCGGCACTCAAGAAGCAGGTGGAGAGAATTGGTTGCAGGGGCGCGCCCGCTGCGCCCTGAGAAACGCTTGACGAGTCGCCGTGGTGTGATCGCGCCGAAGGCAGGTGCGCTACAGCATCGGGGCGCCAATACGGCGAAGGATTTCTTCCTCCGACAACCCTTCTACCTCGAACAGCTTCTCGCGCGATGCGGCGCCCCGCTTGAGCGAGACACTCGTCGGCGCTACACCAAGCTTATCCGCCAGCAACCGTACCACCGCATCGTTCGCGCGGCCTTTTTCCGCTGGCTCGCGCACCTTGAGGCGCAGGGTGCCCTGGTGCCAGCCGCTGAGGCCCGCCTCTCGCGCTCCCGGCGTCACCCGCACTCTCAGATAAGCCACGGCTGTCCCTCCCGCATTGTCTTGCTATGATAGCCGTCGTTATGCCGGACATGCTCGCGCGACTGTACGATCTGCCGGACGCAGACCCATACGAAGCCCGCGTAGCCGCCGCCGGCCTGCGTGTGCGCCGAGCCGAGCCGTGGGACCGCATCCGCTTCCGCAAGTTCGCAACGGAGAACTTCGGCGAGCTCTGGTCGATTGAGGCCGAGCGAGCCTTTCTTCACACGCCGATCACTGCCTACGTCGCGATTGCTGATAGAGAAATCGCCGGCTTTGGTGTCTATGAGTGCACGCGCAAAGGTTTCTTCGGGCCCACGGGGGTCCGAGAGGACCTGCGCGGAAATGGTCTCGGCGCGGTGCTCCTAATTCGCTGCCTGGAATCCATGCGCGAACTTGGTTACGCCTATGCGATAATCGGCGACCCCGGCCCGAAGAAGTACTACGAGAAGCTCGTCGGCGCCACGGTCATCCCAAACAGCACGCCCGGCGTATACGCCCCGCTCTACGAAGTCAGAGGAGACCACGAGTGACGGAACCAATGTCCGAAACCTACGAGTCGCAAAGGGTGACGCTGCACTACAACATCTGGGGCGACGGCTCGAAGCCGCCGATGATGCTGATTCACGGCGGACAGGACCACTCTCGCAACTGGGACTTCGTTGCGGAGCGTCTCGCAGACCGCTACACAATCTACGCCCCCGATCTGCGCGGCCACGGCGACAGCGGCTGGGCGATCGGCGGCATGTACAGCATCCCCGAATTCACGCTGGACGTCGCCAACCTTGCTGACCGCATTGAGGGACCGCTGACCGTTATCGGCCACTCGCTCGGTGGCGCGATCGCTCTCCAATACGCTGGCACGATTCCAGAACGCGTGGACAAGTTGATCTCGATCGAGGGCTGGGGGCCGCCCGAGATGCCGCACGTTCTCGCTCACCGGCGCATGCGCGAGTGGATCGAGCACATGAACGATGTCGAGCGTCGGCAACCGCGCCGCTACCCGTCGCTGGAGGAAGCAACCAATCGGATGATGGAAGCAAATCCCCATCTCAAGCCGGAAATGGCCCACCACCTGACCGAGCACGGCGCCAACCGCAACGAGGACGGCACCTACAGCTGGAAATTCGACAACTACGTTCGCATCCGCTCGCCCTATGTCTTCAACATCGAGGACGCGATGATCATCTGGTCCCAGATCGCCTGTCCGACGTTGCTCATTAAGGGCGCCGAGAGCTGGGCCGTCGACCCCGACAAGACCGGCCGCGCTGATGTCATCAAGGGCCACGAGACGGTGGTTATCGAGAAGGCGGGCCACTGGGTGCACCACGATCAACTGGACGTGTTCATGTCCCACGTTGAGCGGTTTCTGGCTTCGTAAGCGCGGAAGTCCAGGCTTGAAGCCTGACCCCTGGAAGGGGGTGGCCGGAGCGGTTGATAGCTCCGTAAGCGTTTGGACATCCTCGTAAGAGACGCGTAAGGTTTGGCGCCTAGAGTCGGTCTCGCATTCCAGCAATCGGAAGGAGACCACTATGCTCGAACAGAAGAAGCCGATGAGCCGACGCACGCTGCTACGCAGGGCGCTAATCGGCGGGACGGGACTGGCGGCGGCATTCGTAGTCGGCTGCGGTGACGATGACGACGATGACGACGGCGGCGGGACGACGACGGACGCACCCGGCACTAGCGCTCCAGCCGCGACGACTGCTCCGGCGGCCGAAGAGCCGAAGGAGTTCCCGCTAATCGCCGGGTGGTATCGGGGTAACGAGGTGGAGTACTACGACTTCGGGATGAACACACCGCTTGCCAGCGGGGCCAGCGTGCTGACAGCGCCGATCTACGTCTTCATCACAGGCACGGACGCCGACGGCAACCCGGTCTTCGTCGAGGGGCAGCACAACGTGATCGACGTCAAGCCCGGCGACGTTGGCTACAGCGACCTTTGGCAGGTCAACCTCGTCACTGTCGATGAGACGTATGAGCCCGACTCAATCCGCTCCAAAGACGACATCGACGCGGCGGGATTGGCACCCGAGACGGTCGAGATGTTCGTCAATTGCCCTGTCGTCCCGGTCGGCTCGACGCTGGAGGGCGGCGAAGAACTGGTGCAGGGATGGTATAAGGGCAAAGAGGTCTTCTACCCCGACTTCGGCGCCAACCCGCCGACCGCGCTGCCGATCTGGGCCTTCATTACTGGTATGGACGCCGAAGGCAATCCTCTCTTTGTCGAAGGGCAGATGAATGTCATTGACTCAGTGCCGGGCGACGAGGGGTACAGCGCATTCTGGGACGTCAACCTGGTGACGGTGCCTGGGGACTACGAGGCGAACACGCTGACTTCGGCCTCGGACGTGCTGGCAGCCGGCTACGAGATCACGAAGCCGGGCCTGCTGGTGAATTGCCCTGTGACAGTATTCTGAGGGCTTCGTCGTCTCCTTTTCGAAAACGCCGGGCCCGATCGGTCCGGTGTTTTCGTGGGGAGAAGTTTGTTTGGAAAATGAGGGAGTTTCCATTCGGAGCAATCTAGGACGGCAAGCGCAAGGTAAAGGTCGCGCCCTCGCCAGGCGCAGACTGCGCCGCCACCGTGCCTCCGTGCGCTTCAACGATTCCGCGCACTATCGCTAGGCCGAGCCCTGCTCCGTCGTCCGTTTCTGAGGCACGGCGCCGCGACTTTTCGGCGCGGTAGAAGCGCTCCCAGATGCGGGGAAGGTCCTCGGCGTCGATGCCTTCGCCGGTGTCAGCGACGCGGATGTCGATCCAGCCGTTCGTATGCTCGACGCTGACCTCGACGCGCCCACCGGACGCTGTGTGGCCGATCGCGTTGCGTACTAGGTTGGCGATCGCCCGCTCAATCCGGCTGCCGTCCAGCGAGGCGACGGTGCCGCCGTTCGTCCGTAACGCGACGGTGACTTCGCGCAGCCGGGCTTGCGGCTGGAGGGCGTCAACCACATTGGCCGCAATCTCCTCGACCGAGACGTCCTCTCGGTTGAGCTGCAGCGCGCCGGCGTCCAGCCGAGCCAGCTCCAGCAGGTCGTCCAGCATGCGGTTTATCCGCTCAATTTCGCGGCGCATCGTCGCATAGTAGCGTCGCCCCTCGTCGCCCTCGACCACTCCATCGTCGAGCGCCTCTACCATCGCCCGCAAGCTTGCCAGTGGCGTCCGCAGATCGTGCGAGATGGAGACCGTCAGCTCACGGCGCTCACGGTCCAGCGTCTCGCGCTGCTCCTCAGCCTCGCGCAGGCGGGCCGCCAGCATATTGACGTCTGCTGCCAGACGCGCGGCTTCGTCGCCGCCCCCAACTGCAGCATGAACCTCGAGGTCGCCCGCGGCCAGCGTCCGCACGGCATCAGCGATGCGGGAGATGCGGCCAGAGACGGATCGCGCGACCCAGAGGCTGAAGATCGCCGACACGGCGCCGCTGAAGGCGACGACGGCGACCAGCAGCTTCAGGTCGTGGTCGGTGGAGATGAACATCATCTGAGCGACGATGAGAACGTTGAGCAGCGCGATGCCACTGACGATGAGCCCACCGAGGAATGTCTTGGTTTGGATCGAAAGGCCGAGCAATCGGTCTGCTGCCTGGAGCGCGAGCCAGCCGACGCCAAGCGTTGCTGCCCCGGCGAACGTGAAGTAGACGGTCAAGTCCCACAGTTCGCCCTGGGGCGGCGCCATCAGGACTTCCGCCAGCAGAACACCGGTACCGATCGCCAGCGAAAGCGCGAGGACGACGGCCAGCCAGGGCTGGGCGGCGCGGAACAGGGGCGCGCGTGCTGATTCCATTTTAAGGCTCGAACTTGTAGCCGACGCCCCAGACCGTCTTGAGGTGGCGCGGCCGGGATGGGTCGGGCTCAACCTTCGCGCGCAGGCGCCGCATATGCACAGTGACAGTCGTGTCGTCGCCGGGGAACTCGAAGTCCCAGACCGCGTCCAACAACTGGTCGCGTGAGAAGACCTGCCCGGGGTGTGAGGCCAGGTAAATGAGTAGATCGAACTCGCGCGCGGTAAGCGCGATTGGGCCGCGGGCACCTTTGACCTCGCGAGTGTTGCGGTTGACGCTGAGATCGCCGAAACGGAAGGAGTCGCTATTCACGTTGTTGCTTTGCCTCGTACGGCGGAGCACGGTCTTGACGCGAGCGGTCAGCTCGCGTGGCGAGAAGGGCTTCGTGACGTAGTCGTCGGCGCCCAGTTCGAGGCCGAGGAGCTTATCCATTTCTTCGCCGCGAGCAGTCAGCATTATGATCGGCGTCTCGGAGCGGGCGCGGACGCGGCGGCAGATTTCCATGCCGTCGATGCCGGGCAGCATGATGTCCAGCACAACCAAGTCCGGCTGAAACTCGTCGAAAACGGAGAGAGCCGTGACGCCATCGTGCGCGACACCGACGGAGTAACCATCGCGGCGCAGGTAGCGCTCGACGACCTCCGCGACCATCGGCTCATCTTCGACGACTAAAATGCGGTCAGGTGACATAACTGGCAGAACTTTGCACAGAGTAGCGCCTCACTAATTCTACGATAAGCGTCAGAGATTACGTATTCCTTACGGCTGCCAGCTACTATAACCACGCGTGTTACCATCCGACGCAGTCCAGATACGAGGTGCGCAGGTGAAAGAGCCCCGGTCAATCTCCGAAATCGACAACCAATACCTCTCGTTCATCGCCCGCAAAGCGCTCAACGACGACTCCGTCGAGGTCACCAGCTTCGACGTGGCGGCCGAGCCGTTCGACTTCCCGCGCTTCGGCGAAAAGTCCTTCCACGACTTCTCGTTCTCGTACGACTCGGCATCCGGCCCGGGCAAGTCCTGCGTCATCCTTCGCGTAATGCCGGAGATGGACGCCGTCATGATGCTCACCGGCGATACCGAGCACCGCGAGTTGAAGGCCTTCCAGACCGGCCTCCTCGCCCAGATCCCGGACAACTTCGTCATCCCCTACCTCCACGTCATCGACGACGACGAGCACAAGCAGTACTGGGCTTTCCTCCGCGACATGCGCCCGCAGGTCGAAGCCCTCGGCATGCACACCAAGGTCTCTGACGAGACCTGCCGCCTGATCCTGTCCCACCTGGCGGAGTTCCACGCTAAGTTCTGGGAGAAGCACTCCGTCATCGACCAGCCCTGGCTCATGAGCCTCGACCGCCCCGTCAACTACTTCTATCGTTGCGTCGTCGACATCCTCGACGGCATGGAGGATCCGGCCGAGTCCAGCGTCTACATTACGGAGCGTTGGCCCTGGCTCGCCGAGGGCACCTGCAACCTCATCGACTCCCTCCCACCATCCACCGCCGAAACGGTGATGCGTCTCTACCGGAACCCCCAGCCGCTTCTGGACGCCGTCGCGCCGATGCCGAAGACGCTCTGCCACTATGACTTTGATAACCGCAATCTCAGCATCGAAGAGGGGCTTGGTGGAACGCGCACGGTCGTTCTCGACTGGGAGACCCTGGGTCGCGGCATCTCTGCATCGGACGTAGTGCGATTCACGGCGTACCAGCAGCCCGACGACCTGGATGCCAGCATCGGCCACTACCTCGACGCGCTGGAACGGAATCTCAGCCGCACGGTCGACCGGGAAGAATGGCGCCGCGGATACGACATCGGCAGCGTGGCGGAGTGGCAGATCCGTGGCGTGCTGTTCGGCGTCATAGTGGAGGCGCCGTCAGCCCCTGTTCCGGACGAGCACCGGCCCGCGATGCGTGAGCGCGTTTACGCCGACATAGAGGCCATCGAGGCGCTGGCGAAGAAGCACGCGCTCGTCTAAGACGCTTCGGATTCGAGTCTGCGGAAGACCGGCGGCACGGGCGTCGGCTCGCCCTCACGGATTGAGGAGCGGCCGATTCCCTTGTGATCGTGCTTGGCGGCGTACATCGCCGCGTCTGCCTGCTGTATAAGCTCATCCACTGACGAAGCGGTTTCCGGGAAGCCCGCATAACCCAGCGAAGCATGAACGCGGAACGTCGCGTCATCACTGTCGATGATATCGAGCTTCGCCAGCTTGTCGGCCAGGCGCTCCTGCAGCTTCTTCGCCTCGACGATTGGCGTGTCCGGGAGGATGATCGCAAACTCGTCGCCGCCGACGCGCGCCGGAACGTCGCTGCCACGTGTGTGCTCCAGCAGGAACTTGCCGAAGTTGCGCAGAAGCTTATCTCCCACGCGGTGCCCATAGTTGTCGTTCACGGCCTTCATCTCGTCTAGGTCCAGCAAGATCACGGAAAGCGGGCGCTTGAAGGCGTTGGCCGTCTCCAGTTCGCGTTCCAGCCGCTCGAAGAAGTAGCGCCGGTTGAACAGTTGCGTCAGGTCGTCCTGCATTGCCATGTTCGCCAGCTCCATGTTGTGGACGAGGAGACCAAGACGTAGCCGCTTCTCAGCTTGCACAGCCAGCTTTCGCGAGCGTGCAGAGAAGATGAACGAGTACGTGGCGATGCCGAGAAGCGCGGCTGTGCCGATTGCGAAATCGGCATCGCCGATGCTATGCCGCACAACGACCAGCAGCCAGACGCCGATCATTAGCGTCCCTCCGATCGCCCGATAGATCCAGGCGCGCCGCTCCGGATTGGCGGATTCCGGTGGCAACGGCTGCTGCATCTCCAGCACTCGTTCCGGTGTGAAATCACTTGGTTTGGTCACTAAATGTACGCCCCTTCTGCGGGCCGGGGCCATCACCGGCCTTCTCGACTAATTATGTTGACGTCACATCCTTAGCGGCTGTTACATGGGGCGACGTTCGGTTGAGACGTTGCGCCGACGCGGTACAATCGACGGGAGGGGCCCGTAGCTCAAGGGCAGAGCGCCCGGCTCATAACCGGTTGGTTGCAGGTTCGAATCCTGCCGGGCCCACCAGCCCCACTCTCGGCGGAACTGCCTCGCCCTCACTCCGATTACAATCCCCACCCCGGCGCAACAAAAATCGCTATCCTGCGTCTTCCCATATCGACGGGGTAATCGCGGGAGGCCGGGGCCGGGCCCAACGTCTCGACTCCGTCTCCCGCACAGAGTTCGCGCGAAATCGCGTGACGCCTTTCCCCCACTCCGTTAAAATGTTGATGCCTATGAAGACCGACGAACTTCTCGAAAGGATCGAGGCCGCGCTCGCGGACTACAACCCGCGCGCCATCGACAACCCGTCGACGACGCCCGCCGCCGTCCTCCTCCTCCTGCGCGAGGTCGAGGACGAGACCCACGTGGTCTTCACGGCGCGGGCCGCCACGGTCAAAGATCACAAGGGTCAGATGTGCTTCCCCGGCGGCGGCTCCGACGAGACCGATCCGACCCCCGAAGCCACAGCCCTCCGCGAAACCTTCGAGGAAATTGGCGTCCGCAGCGAGACCGTCCGCATCATCGGACAGCTCGACGACATGGTCACCGTGAGCAACTTCCGCGTCACCCCGTTCGTCGGTGTCATCGAGAACGGCAAGGAGTGCAGTTACGAGATCTGCGACGACGAAGTAACGCGAGTCGTCGAAGTTCCGCTTAGCTTCCTGATGGAAGACGGCAACATGGAGCTGGAAGTCCGCGAACACCACGGCCGGGAAGTGCTAGTCCCGGCCTTTTCCTATAACGGCCACCGCATCTGGGGCGCCACCGCCCGTATGCTCCACCAGCTCATCGAGCTCGTCCGCTAGGGCCGCGTGCCGGACTCCTCGCTTTCTGAGGACGGATCGGTAGTCCCGCCCCAGAAGCGCCCACCTTGCCGTCGCTGCGCCGCCACTGAGTGGCAGGCCGAGATCCGTTCAAAATCGCGTTCTCGCTGGCTGCTCGAGACGATTTTTGCCGTCCCCGACGTCCTAATCTTCCAGGGCGAATCCGCCGGCTGGCCTAAGATGGAATACGAGCGCTGGACCTGTGGCAACTGCGGACGCGTCATCCGCGTAGCACGCTGAGCGGTCTCACGGGTTTGCGGGCCGCGTCGTTTACAGATACCTTGTCCACTGAAGGCACGCTACCTCTTTTGACGAAACCGTGAGCATGTACGGACCCTCCGCCGCCGAACGCATCGCGATGGCTCGTCGCCTGCTTGCGCGAAACCGCTTGCAGGAAGCGATCGATATCCTCAACGAAGCTGTCCGCCAGGACCCGCGTTTTCCGGACACCTTCGAAACCCGCGCCGAAGCGTTCGAGATGATGGGCATGTTCCCCCATGCAGCCGCCGACCGGCGCAAAGCTGCCGAACTCCGCGCGACTTATCAGCCCGCCGCCACACCCCCGCCACCACCCGTGCCCCAGCCTCAGGCGCATCTAACGGCGCTGCCCCACGCCGAGCCAGCCGCAGAGGAGCCGCCCGTCATTGAGCCGGTTCCTCCGCCTACGATCGAGGACGAACCGGCCGATGACGCGGCTGAAACTGCTGGAAGCGAAGACCCGGAAGCAGACCCGGAGCATGACGATGTCGGTGAACCAGACGCCGTCGCTGAGGTGCTGGAAGAGTCTGGCGTCGATGAGGCCGCCCCCGTGGCTTCTTCCGAACCAGCACCTATACCCTCATTCATCGACCCGGATGCGCCGCGAGAGGTCGCGACCCCGCAGCCGCGCGGACCGGAGCCTGAACCCGAATACATCCCGACTCCGGAACCGCAGTACGCGCCAGAGCCTGCGCATGAGCGCCTTGTTCCCGCTTACGTCGGGCCGCCGCGTCCCTCTGTCAGCGGTGCCATGTTGCGAGCCGCATCCGTCGTCCTCTTCGCGCTAGGCATCTTCGTTGCCGCGGGCGTTGGCATCTACCTCGCGTTCGACGCCGTGGGCGGCGACGATAATCCGTCCGTGGGAGTGACCGCCACCCCGGCGGCGGGTGGTGCTGCGACCAACGACCCGGCCGCCACTGCCGACGCTCAAACGCCTGGGACGGTGGAAGATGCGCTACGCGGTGATCCCTTTGGCTTCTCCAGCGTTCAGACAGCCTGGGAAACAGCCGACTTCGCCGTAACCGTCGGCGACTTCAGCCAGGAAGTCACCGGCTTCAGCGAACCTGCCGTCGACCTGACGATCGCCCGCGACGGCCTGCAGATGCAGATGAGCATCCTCATGTACGACGGTGGTGCCGCGCTCGAGAACGACTGGTCGCTCAGCGTTCCCGTGGCGCCGCGCCTGGAAGGCGTCGTTCCCGTCGGCTCGCGGGCGTGGTACAATGCCAACGTCGTCGTTATCGTCCGCGTTACCGACGAAACGCTTTACGAGGGAGCTCTCGAGGCCTTCCTCGATATGGGCTAACTGCCCACCTCACCCCAGCCGCCCCCGCCGGCCGTCTCCATGCGTACGACGTCGCCCGCCTGGATAGGCCGCGTATCTTTCGACGGCACCGTTTGCTCCTCGCCGTTTTGGACCAGTGTGTTACGAGCTGGCGCACCGGCCGCGCCACCCTGCGTTCCCCACGGCTGCGTCGTCCGTCGCTCACCGAGCAGCGAGACCGTGCAGTCGGTCAGGGCCTGGATCGTGCGTATCGTCCCCTCCCCGCCTGGATGCTTGCCCGCGCCTCCGCTGCCTTCGCGGATGGCGTACTCGAGGACGCGTAGCGGGTATGCCATCTCGAGCACCTCCACCGGAGTGTTCAGTGTGTTCGTCATGTGCGCCTGCATCGCGGGCGCGCCTGGGCCGTTGGGGCTTCCGCCGTGGCCGCCGCCGACGGTCTCGTAGTAGTTGAACGGCACATCACGAAGCGCATCCCAACCTCCGAAAAGGATGTTGTTCATGCTGCCGTAGCAGGCGGCTGGCATCTCCTCCGGCAGCGCCTTAGCGAGCGCGCCAGTGAGGACGTCGACGATGCGCTGCGCGGTCTCGATGCTGCCAGCGACCGCGTGCGGCCGTTCGGCGTGAACAATCGAGCCTTCCGGTAGGACGATACGAATGGGCCGTGTCGAGCCTTCGTTGGCCGGGACGTCGCGCGGCAGCAGACAACGCACCACGTAGTGCACCGCCGAAGCGCTGACTGCCGTGGTCGCGTTCAGAGAGCCTCTGACCAGCGGCGCCGAGTCCGCGAAGTCGACCTCCATCTCATCGGCGCGCACCGATATCCGCACAGCGACACGGATACGCTCTGTCCCGAACCCATCGTCGTCCAAAAGGTCCTCGAAGTCGTATTCGCCGTCCGGGATGCGCTGGATCGCGAGGCGGGTCATGCGCTCCGTGTAGTCCATCAGCTCTGCCATCCGCTCTTGGCACGTCGCCAGGCCGAAGCGCTCCGTCAGCTCGAGCAGGCGCTGCTGGCCAATGGCGTGCGCCGCCGCCTGGGCACGCAAATCGCCCCAGCGTTCTTCGGGCGTGCGAACGTTTGCCAGGATCAGGTCGCGCACGTCTTCCACCAGTTCACCCGCCCGGAAGAACCGCACCGGCGGGACGATCAGCCCCTCCTGGAATAGCTCCTGGGCGGCGCCCATGGACCCGGGCGACGATCCACCAATGTCCGCCTGGTGGCCGCGCGAAGCCGTGAAGAACGCGGGTTCATAGCTGCCGCCGACGAAGACGGGGGCGACCATCGTAACGTCAGGGAGGTGCGTTCCGCTCAGGTACGGGTCGTTGAGAATAACCACGTCGCCCGGCTCGAACGGCGCGAGGGGGAGAACGCTCGCCACGGCGGCCGGCATGGAACCGAGGTGCAGCGGGATGTGCGGGGCCATGGCCGCCATATGCCCCTGCTCGTCGAAAAGTCCGCAGGAGTAGTCCTGCCGCTCCTTGATGTTCGGCGAGAACGACGAAAGGTAGTAGCTCGTCCCCATCTCTTCTGCCACCGAGCGGAAAAGCGCGGAGAAGATGGACAGGTCGGGGCTACTCATGGCGCTCCAGCATCAGGGTAGCGTCCTCCAGCACGCGGCCCCGCCAGCCGGCCGGGATCAACGTCGTCGAGTCCATCTGATAGATGATCGCGGGGCCGTCGATGGTGACGTCCGCACCGAGGTCGTCGCGGGAGTGGAGGCGTCCTTCGTTCCAGCCGCCGCCGGCCCAGATGCGTGCCGACTGACCTTCAACATTGCCGGCAGCGGGCGGCGAAGTGCGTAGCGGGCGGTCAGCCGGTACCGAGACGCGAACACGGATCGTGCCGACCTCGACGGGCGAGTGCGGGTCGCTGTGGCCGTAGCGTCTCTGGTGCTCCGCGTCGAAGCGAGATGCCAGATCGCCGAGGTCGAGGCGCGAGGCGGCGAGGAGCAACTCGTGGCTTTGGCCGGGGTACTTGAGCGAGACAAATAGCTGTGTACCGGCCGAATCGCCAACACGATTGCAGAGCGCCGTTTCGGTCTCAGAAACGGACGAAGCGAGCTGTGTCTGCAGGTCGACATAACCAGCGCGGTCGATGCGCCGGTAGACGGGGAGTACGGCGTCTGCGGACTCGTCCGCCAGCACTAGCCCCAGCGCGGAGAGAAGCCCCGGGTAGACCGGCACCAGCACGCGACGGATGTGGTAAGCCTCCGCCAGCTCGCAGGCGTGCAGCGGGCCCGCGCCGCCGAAGGCAACGAGCGTCGCCTCCCGCGGGTCGTGGCCACGCTCGACGGTGACGCGGCGCAGCGCCCGCTCCATCTCGGCATTGGCGACGTCGATGATGGCGGCGGCTGTGTGTTCGGCATCGCTGCCCAAGCGCTGTGCCAGCTCCCCGATCGCCGCTTGCGCTGCGACGGTGTCGAGCGTCATGCGGCCGCCGAGGAAGCGCTCCGGCGCGATGCGCCCCAACACCACCTGCGCGTCCGTCACTGTCGCCGGGCCGCCCCGACCATAGACCGCGGGGCCGGGGTCCGCCCCCGCGCTGGCCGGTCCGACTCGCAGCGAGCCGGCCTCGTCGATGAAAGCGATGGAGCCGCCGCCCGCGCCCACAGAGTGCACGTCGACCGCTGGCGTGGCGATCGGCAGGCCGCCCACCAGCACGTCCCGCCGAAGCGCGACCTCGCCGTAGCAGTACGCCACGTCCGTCGAAGTCCCGCCCATGTCGAACGTCAACACGCGGTCTATGCCATGCGCCTGGGCCAGCCGGAACGCAGCCGCCACGCCCGCCGCCGGCCCAGACAGGATCGTGCGGACCGCTCGCTCGGCGGCCGCGGGGGCGGGCATCGTCGTGCCGTCCGACATCATCATCCGCAGGCGCGCCTCGCCGACGCTCTGGTCCAGCTTCTCCAGGTAGCGGGACATCGTCGGGCCGACGTGGGCGTTGATGACGGTCGTGCTGGCCCGCTCGTACTCGCGCGCCTCGGGCAGGATCTCGTGCGAGACGCTGGGGTAGAGGCCGACTTCCTCAGCGGCACGACGGAGGACGCGCTCGTGCTCCGGGTGGAGGAACGAGAACAGGAGGCAGATCGCCACGCACTCCACTCCCGTCGCGGCGACTTCCGCCATCACTTGCCGCGCCTCCTCCTGGTCGAGCGGCTGCAGCACTTCGCCTTCGGCGCTCACGCGCTCGTCCACCTCGAAACACAACTCGCGGGGCACCAGCGTCTGAATTGGCTTCGGGCAGAGGTTGTAGAGGTCCTCCGCCGCGCGCGCCTGCCGCCCGATGCTCAGGATGTCGCGGAACCCCTTCGTCGTCACAAACGCCGTCCGCGACCCGCGCCGCGTCAGCACGCTGTTCGTCGCCACCGTCGACCCGTGCACGATCTCCTCCGGCGCAAACCCCGCCTCCCTGATCCCCGCCACTATCGCCGCCGACGGGTCCTCCGGCGTGCTCGGCCGCTTGAAGGCACGGATCGCCCCGTCTTCCCACAGCACGAAGTCCGTAAACGTCCCACCGGAGTCAACGCCAAGAACCTGCGACATGCCCACGATTGTGGCACACGCCTCGTCCCCGATGCTCCGCTGCACTTGCTCCCCTCCGCCCCGCCTGTGCCAAAATGTCCCTATTCGCACGAAGACCACGCGTCCCGCCCAGAAAGAGGCCCCCATGGACTACGAACTCTCCGACGCTCATAAGCTAATCCGCGACACCGCCCGCCGCATCGCCCGCGAGAAGGTCGCCCCCCGCGCCGCCGAACTCGACCGCGAAGGCGTCTACCCGGAGGACATCTTCCAGGTCTTCGCCGAAGCTGGCCTCCTCGGCCTAACCATCCCCGAGAAGTACGGCGGCTCCGGCGCTGGCTTTCTCGCGCTCGCCCTCGCCGTCGAGGAAACCGCCAAGCACGACAACGCCTGCTCGCTGATCCTGCTCCTGTCGGCCCTCTCCACGCAGCCGATCAACCTCGGCGGGTCAGAAGAGCAGAAGCAGGAGTGGCTCTCGAAGTCGGCGACCGGCGCCATCAAGGGCGCCTTCTGCCTGACCGAGCCCAACACCGGCTCCGACGCCGCCGCCCTCGAGTCCCGCGCCGTCCGCGACGGCGACGACTACGTGATCAACGGCGAGAAGGTGTACATCAGCGGCGGCAACGTCGCCAATTTCGTGTCGTATTTCGCCCGTACGGGCGCCCGTCTGGGCGCCAAGACCGCCGACAATGGCTCGTCGGCCATCAGCGCCTTCATCGTGCCAACCGACTCGCCTGGCTTCTCGGTCCCCCGCTGCGACGACAAGATGGGCGTCATCGGCGTCCCCACCGCCAACATCGTGCTGCAGGACTGCCGCGTCCCCGCCGGCCTGCGCATCGGCGAGGAGAACCGCGGCTTCAAGACCGCCATGCTTACCCTCAACACCTGCCGCCCCGTCGTCGGCGCGCGTGGCCTCGGCCTCGCCGAGGGCGCCATCGCCTACGCTCTCGACTTCGCACGCGAGCGCAAGACCTTCGGCCAGCCCCTGGTCAACCACCAGGCCATCCAGTTCATGCTCGCCGACGCCGCCATCGCCATCGAGGGCTCCCGCCACCTCGTCTACCACGCCGCCACCCTCGTCGACCAGGGCAAGTACGACCGCGAGTGGGCCCCCTACCTCTCCATCGCCAAGACCTACGCCACCGAGACCGCCAACCGCGTCGCCTCAGACGCCATCCAGATCCTCGGCGCCCAGGGCTACATGAAGGACCACCCCCTCGAACGCCACTACCGCGACGCCCGCCAGCTAATGATCGTCGAAGGCACCTCGCAGGTGCAGCGCCTCGTCATCGCCCGCGCGATGATCAACGGCGAGCTGGGGTACTGGTAGGCAATCAGGAAAGGGTAAAGATGATCGCCTGGCGCTCCTATGTGAAAGCTGCGCTCAACGAGGCCGGGTCCGAGGCTATAAGGATCATACGAGAGCAAGCACCGTGGGATGGGCTTGTGATTGTGACGGGAGCAATCATTGCCCTTCTGGTGGGAGGGCCAGTCGGTCAGCCCACGGCGGCTATCGCAGGAGCGTTTGCCGCTCTTGCCCTCGTCATCCTTGTCGTCGGAGTTTGGTGCCTCGCCTGGGCACCGGTGAACCTTCACAGGTCATTGCTAACGGAAAATCATGCACTGCAAGCAAGCATCACATCGCTTCAAGTAGAACTGAACTCCGAGAAAGACACGGTTTCAATTGCGATTCGAGAGCTGTCGAACTCAGGCCATCTTGCGACTTTCAGGCGTTGGGGCAAGGAGTTCATTCAGGGGACCTACCCCCTCTACTCTGGTTTCAACAACGATGGCATCAAAGATCTGTTGATGATGCATCTGATTAAGGCCGAACGAATCCCAGTTGCGCCCAAGCCGCTTGAGCCTCTGCCTCCCGGGGCCTTTCGAACTAGTTTTACAGACCCGCCCTTTCGGACGCTGTATACGTTCACTGAACTGAGCGAAGAGGTTTGGAAAGTGCTTCAGCAGGAAGAACCGTTAAAGGTCCTCGAGGAGGATAGCTAGGGCAGTTGCCGCCTCGGGGTAGTACCGTTCAAGAAACGCGACGCACACCCCAGCAGTGGATTGAACTTGCTCCTCGACGGAAAGAATGTCTGGTTCTCGTGGAATATCGAGTCCGGCCAAGTGCGCAGCAGTCCATTTGGCGCGGTCAGGGTTGGCCTGCGCTTCAAGAGCCTGTCGGACATCATCTGGTCTCAACAGGCCGAGGCCAAGGCCTGATGCCGTATCCAACGCCCATTGTGCGGTTGTGTCAAGGACGGGTGTCTTCGACCCGGCTAGCTGCTCGAGTGCCTTCAAATCTCTGGACAACTGAAGGGAGGATAGGACTCCCTGCTCACCATAGAGTTGTGGATACATCGTACGCATGAAATGGTATCCCAAACCAACGGATGGCTCTCCAACTGCGTCGAATAACTGGGATTGCTCGTTGGCAAGTTCCCAGAACGAATCCATCCTTTCTGTGTTCCAAACAACTTGGATGAAGGGCTCGGGATTCATGTTTGCGATCATGCCGAGGATCGCCCCCTGTGAGAAGCACCACGATCCCAACACCGCCCTTTGCGCTAGGGTTATACCCTGCGACCCCATCGCAGCGTAGGTTCCTGGTTGGGCTGCCTCGATGAGCCAATACGACAACATCGGAGTTGTGTCACTTGTCATGTTCGACGCCGCAATCAGCGAGGTTCCTACCTCACTCGCGCTGAGTGCATTCTCAGCGAATCTCCGTCCATTTGAGCTGACGCGTGTAATTGCCGCCCTCTGCGCGAATCCCGTTTCAAAAATGGCCCGACTCCCGGGGCCACCGGACGCGTCCTTGTAGTGGTGTTTACCCCATCTGATGGCCAAGCTAGCGACCGTAAAGAAAGTATCCAGACGGCTCTGGATATCCCGGGCAATCTCGTCTCTGGTGTCGGGCTTGCCGAATGATTGGTAGATTCTTTTCATCGCTGACAGCTCGTCTTCAACCTTCCCAAGATTGGCAAGCTGTGGAGCATTCTTCCAACCTTCGATCAGGTCTTCATGCACCGCGCTGCCGGCTCCACCGAAAAAGTCGGAGAGTCTGGAGATATCCGGAGTCAGTTCACGGACTAGCTGTAGCCACTCGGCATTGGAGACTTTGCGCCCGAACAGCGGCAAGGCACACCCCTCTATCTTCGGCAACTACCTGCTTTAGGATACAGAATACCTTAGACTGTTCTCGGTAGTTCATCTACCTGTCATGGCCGAGGGGAGCCGGTATCACATCCCCCGCTTCATACTCCGTCGTGATCCACAGCCGCCGTATCTCATCAGCCGCCTGCCCCACCTCTTCAACGCGCTCCACCTGCGTCATGCAGCCGGGTAGATCCGGAAACGAGATCACGTAGCGGCCGTCCGGGTCGGCATCGGCGCGGAACGAGTACTCCTGCGCATGCAGACATCGTAGCTCACGGTTTGCCAGTTTGTTGGTTTGCCGCTTCTGCTAAACTCCACCCAAACCGATGACCGACCAACCCGGGCCACTCGAAGCCAAGCTCGCCGAACTCCGTGACATAGTCCGCGAGCGCCTGCCCGCCTTCATGGACCTTGTTGACCAGCTCGCCGCCGAGCTCGAGGAGTCCGTCGTCAGCAAAGCCGTCGACGTCGGCGAGCAGGCGCCGGACTTCGACCTGCCGGTGGCGGGCAGCGACCGCCGGGTCCGCCTCTCGGAAGCCCTGGCGCGAGGCCCTGCCGTCCTGTGCTTCTACCGCGGCCACTGGTGACCGTACTGCCGTCTTGAGCTGCAGGGTCTGCAGCAAGCCCTCCCCGAAATCGAGGCGCTGGGCGCCGAGATCTACTTCCTCGGCCCGCTGACGGAAGAAAAGTCGATCGACATGATGGAGAAGAACGCCGCCACGATCCCTCTCCTCTATGACCTCGACGGCTCGGTCATGGAAGCCTATCGCCTCGCGTTCGACATTCCGGAGTACCTGCAGCCTGCCTACGCGACGATGGGATTTCCCACGGTCAATGAGCAGACAGGCTGGCGGTTGCCCGTGCCTGCGACCTACGTCATCGACCAGAGTGGCGCAGTCCGCGCCCGTTACGCCAACGGCGACTACACCCGCCGCATGGAACCCTCGGACATCATCGCCGCGCTCAAGGACATCGCCTCCCGCGGCTAGGACCTCGTGGGCCGGTTGAAGGTTTGTCAGTTCGTTAGTTTGTCAGTTTGTCCGTTCTGCTACACTAACTCCCGCTCGCCCCTTAACTGATCGAGCGCTTAACCAACGCCCTCTAGATACGGACCGCCCAACATGAACTTCGGACTCACCGACGAACAACAGATCCTCACCAACGTCGCCCGCCGCTTCATCGACGAGCGCGCACCCATCGCCACCGTCCGCGACGTCATGGAGTCGCCCGACGCCTTCGACGAGAAGCTGTGGGGGGAGATGGCCGGCCTCGGCTGGCTCGGCCTCATCATCGATGAGCAGTACGGTGGCGCCGGCCTCGGCTTCGTCGACCTTGCCGTCCTCCTCGAGGAGACCGGCCGCGGCCTCCTTCCCGGCCCCCTCCTCTCCACCTCCCTCGCCGCCGCCGCCATCTCCGAGTTCGGCAACGACGACCAGAAGGCGCGATACCTCCCGTCGCTGGCCGACGGCTCCGCCATCGGCACCCTCGCCGTCCTCGAGGACGACGACACGCCGTCGCCGGACGCCGTCCGGCTCGAAGGCGCCCCTGCCGACAACGGCTACCGCCTCTCCGGCGCCAAGCACTTCGTCCACGACGCCGGCATCGCCACAGTCTTCGTGGTCGCCTTCCGCGCCGGCGGGGAGATCCGACTCGCCGTCATCCCCCGCGAGGAAGAAGGCGTCTCCGCGCAGGGCCGCCAGGCGATGGACATGACCAAGCGCCTCGGCGACCTGACGCTGGACAACGTCCTCGTCCCGCAGGCCGACGTTCTCGCCAACGGCTCCGGCGACGCCGCGCTCAACCGGTTACTCGACTTGGCGGCCGTCGCCGTCACCGCCGAGATGGTGGGCGCAATGGCCCGCGCCCATGAGATCACCACGGACTACGCCAAGAACCGCATCCAGTTCGACCAGCCGATCGGCAAGTACCAGGGCGTCAAGCACCCGCTCGCCGAAATGTACGTCGACATCGAGACCAGCCGCTCGCTCGTCTACTACGCGGCCTGGTGCGTCGCCGAAAAGCCCGACGAACTGCCGGCGGCCGCCGCTCGCGCCAAGGCCTACGCTAGCGAAGCGTTCACGCGCATCGGCATCGATGGCGTCGGGCTCCACGGCGCGATCGGCTTCACCTGGGAGTACGACATCCAGCTCTATCTCAAGCGATCGAAGTGGGCGCTCCCCGCGTTCGGCGATGCCCACTTCCACTACGAGCGACTGGCTCGCATCGGAGGCTACTGATGGACTTCACACTCACGCGCGAAGAAGAGGCGTTCCGCGACGAAGTTCGCGCCTTCATCAAGGAGAACCTCTCGCCCGAGGCCCGCAAGGATCCCGGCTTCCTCGCCAGCTGGCTCAAGAAGGTTCGTGAAAAGCGCTGGGTCGGCTTCAGCTGGCCACAGGAGTACGGCGGTGGCGGCGGCGGCATCATGGAGCAGGTCATCCTCAAAGAAGAAATGTCGAAGGCTGGCGCGCCCCCGCTCGGTCTCTGCATGATGGGCCTGCAGTGGGTCGGCCCCGCCATCATCCAGTACGGCACCGAGGAGCAGAAGAAGAAGTTCCTCCCCGACATCCTCGATAGCAAATATCAGTGGTGCACCGGCTACAGCGAGCCGCAGTTCGGCAGCGACCTCGCCTCACTCCAGTGCAAGGGCGTCCGCGACGGCGACGATTACGTCGTCAACGGCCAGAAGATCTGGACCTCGCTCGCAGCCTGGTCGGAGTGGATCATCCTCCTCGTCCGCACCGGCTTCAGCGTCGAGGACAAGCACGAGGGCATCACCTGCTTATTAGTGAAGATGGACTCCCCCGGCGTCACCGTCCGCCCGATCCGTAACATGGCCGGCAGCTCGCACTTCGCCGAAGTCTTCTTCGACAACGTCCGCGTCCCCGTCGAGAACCGCCTCGGCGACGAGGGCAAGGGCTGGGGCGTCACGATCTCCGCGCTGGCGCACGAGCGCTCCGGCATCTCAGAGGTCGCCGGCCTCACCGATCAGCTCCAGGAGCTAGTCGACCTGGCCAAGAACACCGTCCGCGGCGGACGCCCAATGACCGAGCGGCCCGACATCCGTTATCGCTTGGCCAAAGCCAACGCCATCATCGAGGGCATGCGCCTCAACGGCCAGCGCTCTCTCACTCGCCAGCTCAAGGGCGAGCCACTCTCCAGCGAGACCTCCGTCAACAAGCTACATCGCGCCTTCCTCGCCATCGAACTCGGCGACCTCGCCCTCGAGATCAAAGGCTCGGCGAGCCAGTACCGCGGCGGCGACGAAGGCCCCGGCATGGAGAGCAACCGCCTCCCCTCCGGCGCTCTCGACTGGCCCAACGTCGTCATCGGCGGCGGCACCCCCAACATCCAGAAAAACATCATCGCCGAGCGCATCCTGGGCCTGCCGAAGGACTGATCTCGCTCGTGGCTGAACGAGCTGCGGAGACACTGCGCTCCTCCACGCACGCCTCTAACCTCCCGCCATCCTAGAGTGGTATTATCCTTCGTCAGTAGCTTGCCGCGAGTGACCACAGAACCGGATAGCGAGTAGGAGGATGCCATGGCACTTATCGCTGTTAACGGCGCCGAGTTGGACGTTAGAGACAACGGAGCCGGAGATACCGTTCTCTTCATCCATGGGGGGATGGGCGACGAGTGCGCCGCGGTGGTCAGCGAGCCACCCCTCCTCAACAACTATCGCGTTATCGACTATCACCGGCGCGGCTGGGGGAACAGCTCCTGTCCCGAGACGCCCATCACCATTGAACAACAGTCGGTGGACGCCGCTGCCATCTTGCGACACCTGGGCCTTAAGCGTGCACACGTCGTCGGCCAATCCTACGGTGGCGTCATTGCCCTGCAACTCACGCAGGACGCCCCGGAACTTGTACACACGCTCGCCCTTCTGGAACCGGCCCTGCCTTCCGTGCTTTTCAATTCTGCCGACTTTGGCGCAATGTTCGGTGAGGTTGGGAACAAGTATGCTTCGGGCGACAAGGAGGGTGCCATCGAGACCTTTGCCTCGGAAGTCGGCGGTGCGAACTTCCGCGCCCAGTTCGATAAGACGCTCCCGCCGGGTCACTTCGAACGGTGGGTGGCGGCTGGCGACACTATGTTCGTCTCGGAGCAGGGATCCCTGGACAACTGGTCGTTCACCGCTGATCAGGCTGCCCAGTTCACCCGGCCAGTCTTGAACATCCGAGGCGAATCCACGCGGCCATACTTCACGGAGACCTACGAAACCGTGCGGACATGGTTCCCTCAGGCTGAGAACGTCGTCCTGCCCGACGCTAACCATTGCATCCTCCAGACAAACCCGGGCGGCGCAGCCGAGCGCCTCGCAAGCTTCTTCGCGAGCCACCCTACCGAAGGGTGACCAAAGAGCCGTTTGCTGTCTGGACGCAGGCAAAAAAATGGAGCGGAAGACGGGATTCGAACCCGCGACCCTCGCCTTGGCAAGGCGATGCTCTACCACTGAGCCACTTCCGCTCGCTCGGCCCCTATTATACCGCGCCCGCCACCCCCTGCAAGCGATCACACCATTTCCTGAGCGCAGCCGCAGGCGTAGCGAAGCATGCCCTGAGCGCGGCGCCAGCCGCTGTCTAAGGGGACCTCGCCGCAGCGAAGGCGAGGAGCGCAACCGACTTCCGCATTAGTCGCGGCAGCGACCCCGCCCCACGTCATCCCCGACCCCGCAGCCACCTCGCCGCGGCGAAGGCGAGTCCCGCCACCATGGCGAGGCCCGCGTGTGCCACTTCGCGCTGAAAAGTTCCAGCGCGCTCACGTATGCTGTGAGAACCTCTACCGCGATGACCATGTTTGCAAGTTTGCCCGCTTGCCTGTTTGGACCTGAACAATCATCTTGAATACCAACAAGATTTCCGGTGCGCCGCCTATCTGCAGCAGCCCGTGAGCGAAAAAACGCCTGGAACGATCAAGTCTCACCCCGGATCAACCAAGTCGCCAACGAACCACCCGGTTCTGGGTTCCAGGTTCTGGGTTCTCAGCCCTCCTCGCCTTGACGCTCATCACGCTCCGCATTAGCCTCGCCTTAGCACTGGAGGTACCCATGCCCAACCTGAAAGCCACCATCGATATCGACGCACCCCGGGAGCACGTCTTCGCTGCCGCTGACCCGCTCAAGATGCCCGAGTGGACAGTCCACATTAAGGAAGTCATCGTTCTCGAGGGGGATGGTAGGTCCGCCGGCACAAAGGACAAGACTGTCATCACCGTTACCCCTCGCAAGAACACCCTCCTCAGCGAGTGGACCGAATACAAGCCGGGCGAGGCCTGGGCCCGCACCTTTCATGGCTACCTATCCGGCACGGAGCGAATTGCCCTGACCGAGGCTGACGGCGGCACCCGCCTGGAGTGGACCTACAACTACACTCCGCCCTTCGGCGTCATCGGCAAAATCGGCGCCCTTCTCGTCATGTCGCGCGTCGTCCTCAACAACATGGAGTCTTCGCTCGACACGTTGAAGCGCGAGCTGGAAATCTAACCCCGCGGCAGGCCCAACGCCCGGATCGCAATCAAATCGCGCTGCACCTCGGATGTGCCGGCGCCGATCGTGTCCTGCACTGCCGAGAGGAAGTTATGGGCCGTCGCTGCGTCATACGGCGCGTACCGGTCGCCTTCCATCAGAGGCCCATACATCCCCAGCAGGTTGAGGCTCGTCTCATACAGCCTCTGCGCGAACTCGGTGTTGAAAAGCTTCACCATCGCGGCCTCTCCCCGGTAGTCGCGGCCCTCAGTGTGCATCTGTATTGAGCGTTCCAGAAGCAACTCCGCTATCTCATACTCGATCCGCAATTGCGCGAGCCGCTGGCGAACCGTCGAATCGCTCCATGGCACCACCTGATGATCCTTCGCCCAGCGCACTGCCCCCAGCAACGTCCGCCAATGTACATACGCGCGGTAGACAGTAATCCGCTCCAGGCCCAGCGCCGACGTCAGAACCCGCCACCCCTCGCCCTCGGCCCCAATGCGGTCGGCGGCCGAAACGCGGACGTCGTCGAACACCACTTCGTTGAACCAGTGCTTGTCCAGGAGGTTGACGATCGGGCGCACCTCCACGCCTGGGCTGCCCATCGGCACCATGAAGACGCTGATCCCGCCGTGCTTCGTGCCTTCGCTGTCCGTACGGGCGGCTAGCCAGCAGTACTCGCTCGACTCGGCGCCGCTCGTCCAGATCTTGCGGCCGTTGATAACATAGTCGTCACCGTCGCGCACCGCGCGCGTCTGCAGCGACGCGAAATCCGACCCCGACTCCGGTTCGGAGTAGCCGAGGCAGGCTGTAAGCGCGCCGCGCGCCATCTTTGGCAAAAAGCGGCGCTTCTGGTCGTCGTTGGCGGCGGCGATTATCATCGGCGCGATGATGTCGCGGGTGAGCGCGTCGCTGGCGTTGCCGCCGTGGAGCGCGATCTCCTTCTCGACAAGAAACTGATCGGCGATAGGGCGTCCGCCGCCGCCGTATTCCTTTGGCCAACTAATGGCCAGCCAGCCCGCCTTCCCCATCTTGAGCTCAAATTCGCGGTCGGGCATGTAGCCGGGCGGCATCGGCTCCGGAAGCGAGTCATGGTCCGTTCCAAGCTCCGCTTTCAGCCAGTCGTGCACCTCCCGGCGTAGCGCTTCCTGTTCTCGGGATAGTCTGAACTCCATCGCGCCGATTATACGTCGCACTGTATCTAATCCGCCCAGGCTATACGAAGGCGCAAGGTGTCGCAGGCGTAAACGGGCCGAATGTACGTTGACTCCTTTCGCACACGGGCGGGATAATCGCTGATAGACGATGCACATTTCCGCAATGGAATGGAGCATAAGGCTTCCGCAGTCAGAAGGGCGGCTACTTGGAAGAGATTGACCTCGTAGCCATCGGCGGCGGAACCGGTGGCTATACAGCAGCGATCCGGGCCAGGCAACTCGGCCTGACAGCCGCGATTATCGAACGCGACAAAGTTGGAGGCACCTGCCTTCACCGCGGGTGCATCCCCACCAAGGCTTGGCTGCACAGCGCCGAAATTCTGCAGCAGACGCGTCACGCCGGCACGTTCGGCGTTCAGACCTCCGAACCGGCTCTCGACTACGCCGCTATGCGCGCCCGTCAGGAGATCGTCGTCGACACCCAATACAGAGGCCTGCAGTCGACCATCGCCAAGCACAAAATCGAGGTGATCGAGGGCGAGGCCAAAATCGTTTCGCCGGCAGAGGTTGCGGTAGGAGAGCGCCGCTTTAAGGTGAAGCACATTGTCATCGCCACGGGCTCGCAGCCGAAGTCGTTACCCGGACTTGATCCTGACGGCGAGCGCATCATCACCAGCGATCACCTGCTTCAGCGCGAGACTCGACCGAAGTCGATCGCCGTCATTGGCGCGGGGGCGATTGGCTGCGAGTTCGCGTCATTCTTTGCAGATATCGGCACCGAGGTCACGCTTGTCGAGATGATGCCGAACGTCGTCCCGCTAGAAGACGAAGACGCCGGCCGCGTGCTCGGCAAAGCGTTCGAGACACGCGGCGTCAACGTGATGACCGCAGCTAAGCTACTCGCCGACCGCACCCGCAGCTATGACGGCGTGGTGGAGGTGACGGTGGAGCACGGCGGCGAGGAGAAGCTGGTTACGGCGGAGGCATTGCTGGTCGCGGTTGGGCGCGAGGCTGTGACAGAGGGGCTAGGACTGGAGAACACCAATGTCGTGATCGACAGTGGCTGGGTGCAGACCGGCGAGCGCTACCGGACGGCCGAGACCAGCATCTATGCGGTCGGCGACGCCATCGGCAACTTCTTGCTGGCGCACGTCGCAGGCGCGGAGGGGCACATCGCGGCCGAAGCGATCGCGGGGAGCGACCCGGAGCCACTGGACTACAACCGCGTGCCGCGCATCACCTACAGCCAGCCGCAAGTGGCGTCTGTCGGCATGACGGTGGAGCAGGCCAGGGAAGCCGGTTACGCCGGGGCGAAGGCGAAGCGCTTCTCCATGAAGAACAACGCGATGGCGATCATCCAGGGCGAGACGGACGGCTTCGCCAAGATCGTCTATGACGAGGGGAGCGGGCGGTTGCTCGGCGCGTGCTTTGTGGGCGCGCACGTGGCTGACCTGGCGTCCGAAGTGGCGCTTGGCCGCTTCCTGGAGGCTACGGCCTGGGAGCTTGGAACGAATATTCATCCACATCCATCTATAAGTGAGGCGCTGGGCGATGCCGCCCAGCTATCCGCGGGGATCAGTATTTACTGGTAGAGAGACGAGGTGATGTGAAATGGTCTCCGTCAAAGAAATATCCGGCGCGATGGGCTTGAACACGGAACAGCTGCTGAAGCTCTACGAGACGATGTTCATGGCCCGCGCAGTAGGCGAGCGGGAGCGCATGCTCAACCGCATGGGCAAAGGCCCATTCGCCGTTACAGGCGAGGGACACGAGGCCGCGCAGGTCGGGACGGCATTCGCTCTGACGCCGGGCAAGGACTGGGTGGTGCCGTACTACCGCGACATCGGCGTAGCGCTAACGATTGGCATGTCGCCGCGCGATCTGCTGATGGGGCACCTGTCCCGCTCGGACGCCATCGAAAGTGGCGGACGCAACATGCCGTCCCACTTTTCGAGTGTGGAGCTGCACGTGGTGTCGGGATCGGCGCCGGTTTCGACGCAGGTACCGCACGCCGTGGGCATCGCGCTGGCGAGCAAGCTGCGCGGGCTGGGCGAAGTCGCGGTCACGTACTTTGGTGACGGCGGCGCCAGCGTCGGCGACGTGCATGAGGCGATGAACTTCGCGGGCATCCACAAGCTGCCGGTGATCTTCGTCTGCGAGAACAACCAGTACGCAATCTCCGTGCACGTGCGGAAGCAGATGGCGATTGAGAACGTATCGGCGAGGGCGGCCGCCTACGGCTTCCCCGGCGTGACCGTCGACGGCAACGATGTGCTGGCCGTCTACGAGGCGGCGCGGCAGGCCGTGGAGCGCGCCCGTAGCGGCGACGGACCGACGTTCATCGAGGCCAAGACCTACCGCCTGGTCCCCCACACCAGCGACGACGACGACAGCCGCTATCGTTCGAAGGAAGAAGTGGACGAGTGGCGCCGCAAGGACCCGCTGATCCGCTTCCAGGCCTGGCTTGAGGAGCACGGCGTCGCGGACAAGAAGGCGATCGACGAAGTGCGCGCCAAAGTGATGCAGGAGATCGACGCTGCGACCGAGTTTGCGGAGAACGCACCGACGCCGGCGCCCGAGACAGCGCTGCGTCACGTCTTCGTGGAAGGTGGCGACTGATGGCTGAGAAGACGCTAATCGAAGTCGTAAACGACGGCCTGCGCGACGAACTGCGGCGCGACGAGCGCACGTTCATCCTCGGCGAGGACGTGGCCGAGGGCGGCGTGTTTAAGGCGACCGAGGGCCTCTTCGACGAGTTCGGAGAAAAGCGTGTCATCGACATGCCGCTGGCAGAGGCTGCGATTGTCGGCATTTCGATCGGCGCGTCGCTGAACGGGCTGCTGCCGATCGCCGAGATCCAGTTCGCCGACTTCATCCACCCGGCGTTCGACCAGATTGTGAGCGAGGCGGCGCGTCTGCACTATCGCTCCAACGGGACGTGGAGTTGCCCGATAACGATCCGCACTCCGTACGGCGCCGGCATTCACGGTGGGCCCTACCACTCGCAGTCGATCGAGGCGTTTTACGCGCACGTGCCGGGGCTGAAGGTGATCTGTGTCGGCAGCCCCTACGACGCCAAGGGCCTCCTCAAGTCAGCGATCCGGGACCCGAACCCCGTGCTCTTCCTAGAGCACAAGAAGGCGTACCGCCTCTTCCGCGAGGAAGTGCCAGAGGACGAGTACACGATCCCCATCGGCAAGGCGGCGGTCAAGCGCGAGGGTTCGGATATCACCTTGGTGACCTACGGCCTGATGACGCGGCACTCACTCGAGGCCGCCGAGACCCTGCAGTCGGAAGACGGAGTCTCGGTCGAAGTCATTGACCTGCGCACGGTCTCGCCATGGGACAAGGAGCGCGTGCTGGAGTCCGTGCGCAAGACGGGTAAGGCGCTGATCGTCTACGAGGACAACATTACGGGCGGTTTCGGCGCTGAAGTCGCGGCGACGATCGCCGAAGAGGCGTTCGACTACCTGGACGGGCCGGTGACGCGAATCGCGTCGCCGGACGTGCCGATCGCGCCTTACAGCGGCATCCTCGAGGAGTACGTGCTGCCGAACCCGGCGAAGATCGCAGAGGGAATCCGCAAGCTGGCCGGGTACTGAGCGATGACGTATACGCTGCGCCTCCCTGAAGTCGGCGAAACGGTGACCGAGGGCACTATCGAGAAGTGGCTGAAGGCCCCCGGCGACGAGATACGCAAGTACGAACCGATCGTCGAGATCAATACCGACAAAGTGAACGTTGAGCTTCCGTCGCCGGTGAGTGGCACTGTCGCCGAGATCCTCGTACAAGAAGGGGAGACGGTACCCATCGGCGCTGAACTGTGCCGCATCGATGAGGTAGCGGGTGAGACGCCGGCCGAGATCACCCCGCCCACGGCTGCGGAGACCCAGAAGCCCTCAGACAAGGTGGAGCCTGCGACGGTTGCCGCGACGCCTTCAGACATCGACCTGCCCCGCGATGGGCGCGGCAACGGCCACGAGACGCCGGAGCGCGGCCCCAACCGCGCCACGCCTCGCGTGCGCAAGGTCGCGGCAGAACTTGGCGTGGACCTTGGGCAGATATCGGGCACGGGCCCGCGCGGCCGCATCATCGAGACGGACGTGCGCAATTTCGCTGATTCTGGCGGAACGCTGACCGCGATGGCCACGCCGTCTCCGGGGTCCCGCTTCCCGGCCGACCGAGCCAGTGCGCCAACGCCACAAGCAACCGGGGAGGACGAGACGGTCGCCGTCAGCGGCATCCGGCGCACTATCGCCCAACGCATGTCGCAGTCTGCGTTCACCGCGCCGCACGCCTGGCTTGTGGTTGAAGCTGACGTCACGGAACTGGTCAGGCTGCGTGCCTCGCGCAAAGAAGCATTCCGCGTACGCAACGGAGTCGATCTGACCTACCTGCCGTTCGCCGCGCACGCCGTTTCGCAGGCGCTGCTCGACCACCCGTACCTGAACGCCTCCTGGGCCGAGGACAAGATCATTCTCAAGCGTGAGGTGAACCTGGGCATCGCGGTCGCCACTGAGCGCGGGCTGCTCGTCCCCGTCGTGCACGCGGCCGACCGGCTCAGCGTAACCGGCCTGGCGCTGGCGATGGCGGACCTGGGCGCGAAGGCACGCGACAACAAGCTGCAACTGGACGATGTGCAGGGCGGCACCTTCACGCTGGATAACACCGGCGCCTTTGGTTCCATCGTGTCGATGCCGATAGTCAACCTCGGACAGGCGGCGATCATCAGCTTGGAGGCCATCCGCAAGGAGCCCCGCGTCGTCGGCGATGACGCGATCGCCGTGCGCTCCGTGGTCAACCTCTGCCTTTCCTTCGACCACCGGATCTTGGACGGCAACCAGGCGGGGGCCTTCCTCGGCGACGTGAAGTCGCGGCTGGAGGCGTTCGGACCGGAGACCGGGTTAGACTGAATGCATGTCCCTTCATCCTGAGGCTCCGGAGGGGCCTGAGGTCCCCGAACGATGCGAGTACACCTGGCTCGGCCGGGTGGATTACCTGGAGGCGTGGGATCACCAGCGCGAGCTCGCAAGGCGCCGTGCCCTCGGCGAGATCCCGGACACTTTGTTGTTGCTGGAGCACCCACCGGTCTTCACGACCGGTCGGCGCGGTCCGGGCACGAACCTGCGCCTGCCCCAGCAAATGCTCGGCGCGCCGCTGATCGAATCCGACAGGGGAGGCGACATAACGTGGCACGGCCCTGGGCAACTCATCGTCTATCCGATCGTCGATCTGCGGGCGGCAGGGATGTCCGTCGTGACCTACGTGCGGTCCCTGGAGGAGACTATCATCCGTACCATCCGCCGCTACGGCATTGAGGGCGAGACGAACTGCGACTACACGGGCGTCTGGGTAGGCCGCGAGAAGATTGCGGCGATCGGAGTGCGGGCGGGGAAGCCCGCCGGGCCGGCCGGCGGCTGGGTGACTACGCACGGCCTGGCCCTCAACGTGACGCCGGATCTTTCCTGGTTTGAGCGTATCGTGCCGTGCGGCATCAGCGGCCGCGGTGTCGCGTCGATTAAGTCGCTGACGGGGGAGACGCCGTCGCTAGAGGCAGTGGCAAATGAACTGGCCGCCGACTTCGGTGCCGTATTCGGTCACCAAATGGGTGTTAACGATTCGCTAAACCTTCCGAAATACCCTATTGCGGAGGCCGGCTGAGACATTAGCCTGAAAGAGTGGTGTTGTGCGCCCCATCACATAGGTGGCGGGGCCGGGGCAAGCATCATGGATGGGTGGAAGGAGTGTGTTGTGAGTATTGCAGTCCGGCAGGGAGAACGCATGGCAGAGGGAAGAATCGGCGCCGGCACCATCATCGAAGCAGTAGACGTCGTCAAGACGTATGACACGGGCAAGGTCCAGGTGAACGCACTTCGAGGAGTAAACCTTCGCATCGAGCCGGGCGAAATGGTGGCCATCATGGGCCCGTCTGGTTGCGGGAAGACGACACTCCTCAACTGCCTTTCCGGGCTCGATGTCATCGATCACGGCCGGGTCACAGTTGAAGGCGTCGACCTTTCCACAATGTCTGACAACGCCAGGACGGAACACCGGGCGAAGCGGATGGGATTCATTTTCCAGTTCTACAATCTGCTGCCGGTTCTCTCAGCAGTCGAGAATGTCGAACTCCCTCTCCTGGTTTCAGGCGTGCGGGCGAAGGATGCACGCGCGAAGGCGATGGAGGCACTCGAAGTCGTGCACCTTGCGGAGTGGTCGACGCATAAGCCAGCAGAGCTCTCAGGCGGCCAGCGGCAACGCGTGACGATCGCGAGAGCGCTCGTAAACAATCCGGCTATCGTGTGGGCTGACGAACCCACCGGCGACCTGGACAGCACAACGGCCGGGGAGATCATGGATTTGCTTCAACGGCTCAACAGAGCGCACGGTCAGACTTTCGTCCTCGTCACGCACGATCGGGGCAACGCCGACCGCACCGAGCGCGTGATTCACATGCAGGACGGTCAGATCATTCGCGACGAACCTGTCACTGGCGCCGCCGCACCCATCACCTAAATAGCCTCGGAGTAAACGAATGGACTCGATGTTCGGTCTGTCGATGACCACGATCATGTTTGCCCTGCTCGGTCTGATGGTTGCAACACTGGCGATTACACTTGTGATCTTCATCCGTAACCGCCTGGCGTTCCTGATGGGCTTGCGCAACATCCCCCGCCGCGTTGCCCAGAGTGTCCTGATCGTCATCGGATTGATGTTGAGCACGGTGATTATTACCGCCGCCTTTACGACAGGTGATACCGTCGACTACAGCATCACCAAAGCGACGTACGACCTGTTCGGCCATGCCGACATCATCTTGGAGAGCAGCACGAACGGTGTGGCGCCCGGCGAAGGAGAAGACACCGGCGCCAACATTTCGGGGTCCGAGTACAGACGCTTCCTGGAAACCGCCGATGCAGCTCAAGTGGACGGCGTCGATGGGTTCATGGGCGTGCTCTGGGAGCCCGTCCCCGTGCTGAATCCGCAGACTCAACTCAGTGAACCTGACTTGCTTTTCACTGGCATCGACGTCTCGCGCGTAGATGCTTTCCCGGACATCCTCGATGTGGGCAGCGGCGATGAGCTTTCGATCTCGGACCTCGCTCCGGACGAGGTCTACCTTAACGAAAGTGCCGCCGCTGAGATGGAGGCAGGGGCGGGTAGCGTGCTAACTGTCTTCGTTGAAGGACAACCACACGAATACACTGTGGCCGCCGTGGTTGAGGACCGCGCCGCTACGGGTGCGCTGGACGTCTCGTCACCGGAGGGCATGGTTACGAGCCTGGACAACCTTCAGGCGTTATTTGGCAATGACGAGATCACTCTAATCGCTGTCTCTGTAGAGGGAAACGTGCGCAACACACTCGATCGCATCGACAGCGCCGAGGCTGATCTCGACGCACTCATCGCCGATGAGGGAATAGCGTTGGAGACGACGGACACAAAGCTGGAGTCCGTGGAGAGCGCGGAAGAGTTCGGTAATTTCATGACCACGTTCTTCCTGATCCTCGGGCTCTTCTCGATCGCCGCCGGAATCCTGCTGGTTGTCATGATCTTCGTCATGCTGGCCGCCGAACGTAAGTCGGAGATGGGTATGGCGCGCGCGGTTGGGATGAAGCGCCGTCACCTCGTCGAGATGTTCATCGCAGAGGGCACGGGATACAACCTCATGTCTGCGGCCGCAGGCGTTGCTATTGGCATAGGGGTAGCGTTCGCGCTGGTGACAGCAGCGTCATCTATCTTCGCCACGTTCGGCTTCACATTCACGCCCCACGTCAGCCTGCGCACGATGGTCATCTCCTACAGCCTGGGAATCGTGCTGACGTTCGTAACCGTGGCTTTCTCATCGTGGCGGGTGTCCACGCTCAACATCGTGGCGGCCATCAGGGACACGCCGGAGTATTCCAACAAACGCATGGGCTGGAAGGGAATGACCACCTGGATCATTTTCATGATTTTGAGCGTGCTGATCTTCTACGCAGGTCTCGCGGGTGACGCTGCATTCCCCGTAGGTCTCGGCTTCTCCGTGATAACGATGGGCGTTGCCGTATTCATGACGCATTTCGGGCTTCCCGCCCGTCCCGTCTATACCGTCGCCTCCATCATCTTGCTCCTGTTCTGGGGCTTCGCCGCCGGAAACCGCCTGGACTGGCTCTTCGGCACGCTGGACGGCGACATAGAGATGTTCTTCCTGAGCGGTATCTCGATGGTCACGGCCTCGACATTCCTCATCATCTATAACTCGGACATTCTTCTTGCTGTCATCAGTCAGGTGGGAGGCGCGTTCGGCCCAATCCTGCCCGCGCTCCGCACAGCCGTGGCGTACCCGCTGGCGAACCGATTCCGCACCGGGATGACCCTTGCAATGATCTCGCTCGTCGTCTTCGCCTTGACGACGATGTCGGCGATGAACCTGAACTACGACAAGCTCTTCTTGCAGGACGAATCAAGAGGCGGGTGGGACGTGCAGGTGATCGAGAACCCCAATAATCGCATGGCTAGCGTCCGGGCGGCGCTCGAGGCGGCAGGCAGCCCGGCGGCTGACGAGATCCGGACTGAGGGCGCGGTTGAACTAAGCTACCGTACGACCGAGGCTATCCAGGTTGGCGACGACGGCGAGGTTCCCAACGAGTTCGATGAGTACACTATCCGCGGCCTCACCCCTGGATTCGTTGAGAACGGCAGCGTGCCCATCGACAAAGTCGCTAACGGCTACGAGGATGCCGGCGCCGTCTGGAATGCGCTCCTGACGGAGCCAGACGTCGCGATCATCGATGGTTTCATCATCCAGTCCGGCTTTGGGCCCAATGAGTTTTCGGTGGACGGAATCGATGTCGAGTCTGACACCTTCGACTCGCCGACTATTGCCGTGCGAAATCCCCACAACGGCGCGATTCGTGAACTCCGCGTGATTGGTGTCATCGCCTTTGGGGCAAGCTCTAACTTCCAGGGTATCTATATGGGATCCGATGCATACCGTGACGTGTTTGGCGAGCCGGAGTTATCGGTCCACTTTGTGGCCTTGGAAAATCCGGACGCGTCGCGTGAAGTCGCCAACGACATTGAGGCCGCGCTGGTCAGAACGGGAACACAGGCCGAGTCGCTGGAGGAACTCGCAGCGGAGAATAATGCATTGTCACGCAGCTTCCTCTATTTGATGCAGGCGTTCATGGGTCTTGGCCTGGTGGTCGGAATTGCTGCGATCGGCGTGATCGCTTTCCGCACGGTTGTTGAGCGGCGCCAGCAGATCGGTATGCTACGCGCCATCGGGTACAAGAAGAGCATGGTCTCGCTGAGCTTTCTCATGGAGTCGTCGTTCGTCACTGTGCTGGGAGTAACGTCTGGAACCTTCCTTGGCCTCTGGCTGGCGTACTTCCTGGTAACGAGTGACGACTTTCCAGGCGATGGCGACAACTTCTATATCCCGTGGCTGGAAGTGGCCGTAATCAACACGCTCACGGTGATCGCCTCACTCGCGATGACTATTATCCCATCACGTCAGGCAGCCAGCGTGCCGACCGCTGAAGCGCTTCGCTATGAATAGAGCGATTACGGTATGACGCCTCGCTCTTTGAGCGGGATGATCTGGTCCCAGCCATAGCCCAGCTCCAGAAGCACCTCCTCAGTGTTCTGGCCGAGTTCGGGTGCCGGACCCTTCGCCTCGACTTTCGTTGAGGAGAAGTCGGCGGGAGTGGCTATCATTTCAAGGGGGCCGTCGGGAGATGGCACATCTATCAGTGCGCCAGCGGCGCGAACTACGGGGTCTTGAAGCGCTTCGTGTATCTGGTTTACCGGCGCGAACCATACGTCATTCGCGCGGAAGATATCGGCCCACTCAGCGAGGCGCTTAGTGGCGAATACCGCATCCAGTTCGTCCACCAGTTCGGGGCCGTGAGCGCGCCGAACGTCGATCTCCTTGAAGCGTGGATCCTCTAGTAAGTCCTCTCGGCCGATGGCGCGGATGAGATCCGGCCAGTGGCGGTCGGCCTGCAGGAGTAGAAGCCAGAACCACCTGCCGTCGCCAGCCTGGTAGCAGGTGATGATCGGATTGACGGCATGCCGGCGGTCGTACGTGGGAATCGGCATGCCCAGTCGCAACGCCAGCATCATGTCCCAGCCAATCATGAAGACTCCAACCCGGACTAGGGGTACGCTGACGTGCTGGCCCTCGCCCGTCTGTTCGCGATGGTAGAGGGCGGCTGATATTGCGCCGGCGCACGCCTGGCCGGTCATGTGATCACCCATGCCACCCCGCTGCTGGGGGATTGGCTGTCCAGGCGCCGTGAGCGAGGCGGCGACACCCGCCTGCGCCCAGAACGCACCTATGTCGTAGGCTGCAGTGTCGCGGGCTTCGCCCTGCGGGCCATATCCGGTAACTTGGCCGTAGATGAGGCGTGGAAATCTGGCATGGAGAGTGTCGAAATCAAGGCCGTATTCCTGAAGAACGCGGGGGCGGTTATTGGTCACAAAGACATCTGCCTCGCCGATGATTTGATAGGCGATCTTGCGCGCCTCCTCGTTTTGAAGGTCCAGTACAACGCTTCGTTTGCCGCGGTTGTCCAATTCGAATGGCGGGTTAAGAGCGGCGGGCGAGCCCATGACTGAGGCGAAGAGCCCACGGAACGGGTCGCCATTCGGCGGCTCAATCTTGATGACGTCGGCGCCCCAGTCGCCCAGAATCATGGCGCAGGAAGGTGCCGCCACCCAAAGTCCCATCTCCACCACTCTTACACCCGAAAGCGGACCGGCCATGAACTCGCTCCTTCTAGACGACATATCGTCTGAACGCCGGGATTGTATCCAGACGACTATATAACGAGGGCAACCACGGTGCGATATGGATTTGTAGCGGTTGGACTAGATCGGTTTATGTGGCGGCCCGGTCGGCATGGCTAATCTTAGCGAGTCATATTCAGTTCAGGAGGACAAGCATGCGAGATCCGTACGAATCGAACGAGTCAGGGAGTGGCTCCCGCGCCGCTGAGTCCGTCGCCGAGGCGGGCAGAGCCGCCGCCGATGCAGCAGAGTACGGCGACGTCGAGGGTGGCGGCATTGGGGAAAAGGCGCGCGAGCAGGTTGCCGAGAAGGCCACTATGGTGAAGGAGCGCGCCGAGGAGACCGCTGACCCCGCCCGTGAGACCGGCGCTGATCAACTGGATAACGCGGCAGAAAGCCTGCGTGACAGAGCTGAGTCTATGGGCGGAATGCAGGGCAAGGTCGGAACGAGTGTAGCGGATGGGATGGAAAAGACCGCTGGATATCTGCGGGAGAAAGATACCCAGGCGATGATGGCTGATGCCGAGCGTTTTGTCCGCGAGCACCCAACCCAGGCAGTCCTGGGCGCTGTCGCCGTGGGCTTCATCGTGGGCAGGATGCTCCGCTAGGCGCGCTATGTACCAGGGACAGAACGGACATCAAGACGCTAGTCTGCTGGAACGGGCTCGCGAAGAAGGCTCGTTTTTCTGGTCCGAAGTCGTCGAAATTAGAAGCGAGCTCCAGGAACTGGCGGTGAAGGAAGTCGAGTTACTCGGGGCCGAGCTCCAGGAGCAAATTCGGCACGCCACAAGAGGAGCTATATTTGGCGGCGTCACGGCTGTAATCGGTTTCGTCTTCCTTATTTTCCTCGCCCTCAGCCTGATGTTTGGGCTGGCGGAAGTGTTCCAACTATGGGCCGCGGCGCTGATAACTACCGGTGTCATTGCCGCAATCCTAGGCATCGTGGCGGTTATCGCAATGTTGCACATCCGAGCGTTCAGCGTGACGCCAAAGCGGACAATTCAATCTTTGAAAGAGGATGCAGAATGGGCAAGAAACCTGCTGAGATCGAGCAGGACATCCGCGACAAACGCGAGTCCATCTCCCAGAAATTAGACGAACTCACCTCACGTGGCTCGGGTGACCTTCAGGAAGTGTCGGAGCGCGTGCAGGGAGTATACCGGGACTCGCCGTTAAAGGCTGCACTCGATGACCATCCGCTTCTGGCGGTAGCTGGCGCGGTCGGAGTCGGCGTGGCTCTGGGGATGGCATCCGACATGTTCAGTAGCAAAGAATCCATGCGTCCCGAGGGCGGCCACCGAGCTTACTCCGCAGACCCCAGCGCGCGCGTCGGTGGAGATTTCGGAGGAGTCATCGCATCCCTCCAGGGTATCGTCGTGGAGGAGGCGCGAAAGTTCGTCGATGAACTGATGTCACCCACGAAAGTGAATCAGGACGACCGGACTCCGGAGCGTTCAGGGCGTGAGTTCAGCCGCGAGTCTCTTTCAGACAGGCAGACACGCCGTTAAGGAGGCAATGGACGACGATCTCATGGGGTTGGCGTCTGAGCCTACCGATTTTTGCTAGCGCTCTTCCCCTTTTTCTTTTTCAGGCCATGCGTATCTGATCACTGGCCAGCGGCTGGGCCCTCCACTGCTGACGTGGCCGGCGCACTGCCGGCACCCGACGCCCCGTCTTCGATGCGGATGTCTGGCAACCGTTCTAACCATCTCGGCAGGTACCAGTTGGCGTTTCCGAACAGTGCCATGCTGGCCGGCACTAAGACCGACCGGATGATCGTCGCGTCTAGCAACACGGTCAGGGTGAGGCCGAAACCTGTTGTCTGCAGATCCACAAGCTGGCGCATTGCGAATCCGGAGAAGACTGATTATTGCAACGCGATTGTCACGCACAGCTCTCTGCGAACAACTGCACATCTGAGGCAGCGTACATACGCTGCGACTGTGGCGGCAGGAACGGAATCCCTGAAACGTAACGCTTTTCGGACGCTCAACTGGCGTTCGATCCGTGCCCTCGCCATCACCTTTGTGTTCTCCTTGGTAAATCTCGGGGGCGCATTTCTTGCGCTCAGCCTGGTTGGTGGTACCGAGCCCTGGTCCAGTGCGCAGTTTGTCGGACTGTTTGGACTTCTGGAGGCGGGACTAGGCCTCGGATTCGTGTTCGCTCCAAACGTATGGCGGCTGCCCGTAGCCGAGGCCAACACGAGCGACCGCACATCGATTCGCCTGGCGGCCTCGACCGCTCTAATCCCCCACTGGGCTGCACTCGCTAAGGCGGGCGGAGGCTTCGCCATGCTCACCTACGCGGCGGCAGCGGAAGGCATCTCTACTGCGACGCTCAGCATCCTTGCTCTGGCGATCCTTATCGGGATCGCTTTCATGGCTGTTACGGTCGCGGTGGCCAGAATCGGAGTCGCCTGGCCAGAGTACGACGTATTCTTTGTCTCAATCCGTATGCTGGGTCGTAAGTTGCGAGACCTTCCGGGGCTGACGATTAGCGGCATCATTATTCAGTTGCTCACCAATACGGGGATCTACCCAACAGTTAAGCTTCTGTCTCCAAGTGCTCTGTACCGGCCCGAATTCGGGCCGTCTGTTCCATTTTTTGTTGCGATAGCCGTGACTACGGCCTGTGCCAGCGCGGTCGCACTGGTTGCCTGGCGCGGGCGAATAAGCTGGGGCGCGTCGGCTCCGCAGCAAAGTGAAGCGGAGCGCGATCTCGCCGGCTCGGATTAGCGGCAAGCCAAGAGGCCGGCCCAAGTGTGGACCGGCCTCGAATTAGCTGGTTTGGTGCCGGGGGGCAGAGTCGAACTGCCGACACCGCGGTTTTCAG
>DATKDX010000024.1:0-7236 GCA_035512435.1 Dehalococcoidia bacterium | reverse complement strand
CCCCCCGGGCGGCGGCGCCCCCCCCGGGGGGGCTCGGGGGGGGCCCCCCCCGCCCGGGGGGGTGGGGGGGTCCCCCAAAAAACCCCCGGGGGGGGGGGGGGGGTACAGTCACCATCCGGGACACAGAAAATTGGAGACCGGCAGGGAGTCGCCATCCAACTCCCCATTCGTCACTTCCGCGCGACCCACGCCGCGTCAGCGCGCAAAAGCGGGGTCGTTAGGGGCGTAGCCCCTGACCGGGGGCTTGGGGGTGTCCCCCAACAACCTCTCGGGCGGGCGGGTGGGACAGACACCATCCGGGACACAGAAAAGTGGGGACCGGCAGGGAGCCGCCCTCGGAGCTGTTAGAGCGCAGCCCAACAGCCGACGATTTTGCGCCCCGCCGTTTCTTGTCTATACTCGGGGACAGTCCCGACCGGCCTGAGGAGGTAAGCATGCATTGGGAGACAAACACGCGGCCGCATTGGCTAATCATGTTGATGGCGATAATTTCAGGCGTGCTGCTCCTGCTGGCAGCCTGCGGCGATGACGATGACGACGCCGGAAACGGTGATCCGGCAGAGCAGGCTACCGAGACCGACGCCGCAGACAACGGCGACGCGCCGACTGATGGCGATGAACCAGATAACGGCGGCATAGACGGCGGCGTTGCCGGTACGATCACCGTCGGCGACGAGACGTGGGAGTTCGTGCCGACGATACAGTGCGGCAACTTTTTCGACGTCGCAGGCCAGATCTACATTTCGGGCGTCGCAGCGAGTGATGAATCCATCGAAATCAGCATCGATCACGACGATTCGCTGATGGAAGCAAAGGTCAGGCGAGAGCAAGGGATCGAGCAGCCCTACTGGGTCGCTGACGAATCGTCTGGGATTTCGTTTGAAGTCAACGGGGACGTCGTCGCGGGATCAGGAACGTTCATTAACTTCCTCACCCAGGAAGAGGCGGACGGGTCCTGGGAAATCACCTGCTGAACGATCGCCAAAGGCCCTCCACCGGCGCTTGAGGTTGCGTAGGCGCCTAACCGCTATCGAGTCCCGCGCATCAGGTCCTGCCGGATCCGCTCAAACTCCTCACGAGTAATCTCCCCACGCGCATACCGCCGCCGCGCAATCAAAGGCGGGGTCGTTAGGGGCGCAGCCCCTGACCGGGGGCTTAGGGGGTGTCCCCCAACAACCTCCCGGGCGGGCGGGTGGGACAGACACCATCCGGGACACAGAACAATCGAGACCAGCAGGGAGCCGCCATCCACTCCCCGTTCCTCACGTCCGCGCGACCCACACCGCGTCACGCAAGCCGGGGTCGTCAGGGGCGCAGCCCTGACCGGGGGCTCGGGGGTGTCCCCCAACAACCTCCCGGGCGGGCGGGTGGGACAGACACCATCCGGGACACCCAAAGGTGGAGACCGTGAGGGGACCGGCGCTCGGCTCGCGCCTTATTGCCTATTGCCTGAAAAGGTCCTGCCGGATCCGCTCAAACTCCTCACGCGTAATCTCCCCACGCGCATACCGCCGCCGCGCAATGTCAATCGGCCGCTGGGAGCGCTCATCGATGCCCCAGAGCGCCCGTACCACCAAAGTCGCCACGACGATGGCCGCAACGCCCCAGACGACCATCATAATCAGCCACCAGCCGTCCATGTCGTGATAGATCACCCAACGCCTCGCTTCAGACCAATTGTCAGGGCTGAAGCCACTCCGCGGGTAGGCCCATTTGGCCCCTTATCTAGGTGATCTGTCGACGTCGCCCGCATGCCTATCTATAGCACCTAATTATATCTAAAACACCCGGTTCTACAAAACAAAATCCCCCGGTCAGACAAGGAACCGCAGCACCGCCCAGGCAACGCCATCCTCGTCGTTTGAGGGGGCGATGTGGAGTGCGTGGCGGCGCACCTCGTCCGGGGAGTTGCGCATAGCGATTCCCAGCCCGGCAAAGCGCAGCATTTCGATATCCGACTCGGAGTCGCCCATGGCGATCGTCTCCTCCGGCGGCACTCCCAGCTCTTCGCAGACTGCGGCAAGGGCCTTTGCCTTCTCGGCGGCGGGGTTGCTCATGACAACGTAGTGCGGCTGCCCAATCGGCGTGTTGAAGGAGAAGCGGACGCGGCCGTCATACTTGTCAGCGAAGACCTCCCGCACTTCCTCAACGGCTGCCTCCTGCCACACCTGCACGGTGATCGGCACGCCCTCCCCGAGGTGGTCGGAGTGGCGCTCGGCGACGCGCAGTCCTCCCGGCAGCTTCTCGGGGATAACGCCGGGGCGCATCTGCATGTAAGTGGCGTGGGCCATCGTGGTGAACATCTCCCACCCGTGATCGTCGCCGTATGTCACGACTTCGAGGGCGGCTTCCTCGTCCATCGTGAGGCTCATGATCTCGGAGCCGTCGGGCCAGCGCACTTCGGCGCCGTTGGAAGAGATCAGGGGCGTGCCCAGGCCGAGCCGGTCCGCAGTGCGCTTCGCCAGCCCAAACCAGCGGGAAGTGGCCAGCACAACGGAGACGCCAGCTTCGACGGCGCGCTGCACGGCGGCAGTGTTGGTCTCGGAAACCCGCATGGCGGAGTTGAGCAGTGTACCGTCCAGGTCAAGGGCGAGGAGGCGATATGCGGGCATGGCGGCGCCATTATAGCGTCATGCCGCAAGAGGACGGTCAGCTAAACCCCAGCTTCAGATCGCGCAGGCTGGCGTGGCCGTTACGGGCGAGGATGATGTGGTCCAGCAGCTCGATGCCGAGGAGCTTTCCGGCTTCGACTAGCTGTTTAGTGAGCGAAGCGTCTTCGGCGCTGGGGGAAGGGTCGCCGGAGGGGTGGTTGTGGACGACGATGATACTTTCGCAGCCTTCGCGGACGGCGGGCGCGAAGACTTCGGCGAGGCGGACGACAACCATGGAGATGTTGCCCTTGTAGACCGCCTTGTGTGTCAGCACTTCGTTGCGGGCGTTGAGGAGGACGACACGGAGTTCTTCCTGCTCCAGTAGCGCCATGTCGGCGAAGAGAAGCGCGAAGACGTCCTGAGCCGAGCGGATGATGCGCCGTTCCTCGGGCCGCGCGCCCGCGACGCGCTGCCCCAGTTCGATAGCGGCGAGGATCTGGCAGGCCTTGGCTTCGCCCATGGCGCGCGATTTAGAGAGAGGGCCGAAACCGACCTTATCGAGGCCGCTGAGGCCGCCGAACTCGGAAAGCAGGCGCTGCCCAACCGCGACCGCGTTCTCGCCGCTGACGCCCGTACGGAGAAGGATGGCGATGAGCTCGGCGTTGGTTAGGGTTTCCGGTCCGCGCATGCGAAGGCGTTCGCGGGGTCGTTCGTCAGCAGGCATGTCACGGATGAGCGGGCGGTAATCTTCGGTGATGGTCATGCCCGGAGGTTACGCCGCGGAGCGCGGCGACCGGAAGCCACAAGTGGCACAGGATCAGGACATCGGGGCGCCGGCCGCTAACATCGAGACGGACGAGACCACACGATCGCCGGCGTCGTGGACGAAGGCATCGTGCTGCGCGGGCGCCTGGGCAATTCGGTCAGCCTCGCGCCAGAGGTCCGCCTCGATGGACCCCAGGTTTGCACGAATGCCGGCTAGCGAACCGTTGTCCGCCTCGACGCGGTCGCGAAGAGTGGCGAAGGCACGCCACGTCTCGGAATCGGCCAGGACGGATGCGACGGCCGTTGGCGGGAAGGCGGGGATGAAGACGCTGACGCAGGGACTACCGGAGGCGACCCATGCTCGTACTGGAGAGGCAGGATCGGCGGGGAGTTCGGCGATGATGCTGGAGGTCGTGTTCTGGAAGCCGCGGATGTGCATGCAGACGCTAATACCCGTGCCGTCTGGCCCGAACTCGGCAGGAAGAGGCGAGGGCGGGTCGAGTTGCGAACCAGGCGCGCCCCAGGGGCCGGCGCCATGGTCCCGCAGGTGGGTGGCCATGGTGGCGGGCGTCTGCGCTTCGGATGGAGCCGCGGAGATGCAGGCGCGGCTGGCGGCGAGGCGGACGTCGGCGTGGCCGGTGGGGGCGTTTGGGTGGCGGAAGGTGTCCCAATCGCTGCCGGGTGCAATGTCCGGCGACGAGCGTGTCCACTCGCTGCGGATGGTGAGGCGGTTAGAGATTGCGGCGCCCCCGTGGACCGGAGCGGCGACCCAGCTGCGGCCGCTGGTCTCCACAACCCAGCCGGCGTGCGGGTCGGCGATGATGAAGGACGAGAAGTAGGACTCGCCGGTCGTCTGGTCGCAGACTCCGCCTTGGCCGTATTCGGCGAGGAGCGACGTCATCACCCCCAGCGCCTCGTCAGCGGTGCGGGCGCGCTCCAGGCCGAGGCGAACGAGATCCATGCCGGTGAGGGCTATCGGCAGGTCTGCGGGGTTGAGCGTAGTCCAGACTTTCTCGTTCCCGATAGCAACGCGGTGCTCGTTGACGCCGTGCTCGAAGCCCCACATCCATTCGGGCCGAGAGCCGAGGACGGCGTGTGCGCCTTCGTCGGGAAGCTCGATATGAGTGGCGCGCAGGACGCCGCCCGCGGGGCGTGCTGGGTACGATTCGATCAGCTGGACTTCGGAGGAGGGGCGGTCGGAGTTCTTGGCGAAGAGGGCGCCCGCGGGGCGGAGGACGCAAAGGGTATCGCACATGGTGCGATTCTACTGCGGGATGATGAGGGTCGCGTCGGCCGGAAGCACATCTTCGATGCTGTAGCCGTTGAATGAGGCCAGTGTGGCTGCGTCGACGCCGTAGGCATCGGCGATTGAGTTCCAGGAATCGCCAATCTGCACGATGTACTCGATTTGTGCCGGTTCGGCGGGCGCGTCCGTTGACGCCTCGGTAGGCGCTTCCGTCGGCTCAGGGGTAGAGGTGACAGATGGCGCGTCCGTAGGTGAGGTCGCGACGTCGGTGGGAGCGAGCGTTTCTTCGCCGGTGTCTGGCGTCAAGGCCGGCGTGAAGTTAGGCGTGCTGTCGGGCTGCTGGATGATGCCGGAGCCTTCGCCAGGAACAGAAGGCGGCCGCAGGAGCAGCCAGAGTGCGAGGACGCTTGCGCCGAGCAGGCCAGCAAGCGCGATGCGGAAAGTGGCAGAAGTGGGCGCGGATGCTACGGGGTCGGTGCAGGAACTGCAGAGCGCGCCGCCATGCTCGGCGCAGTGGTATCGGCCACAACGCTGGCACTGGGCGATGGCGGAGCGGTCACACGCGTAGCATTGCATCACAGGTAGGAACGCCGGGCCGGGGTGTCGGGTTTCGGGAAGTGCCCCGGCCCGGCCATTTTACCTGTTACTCGAGGTCGACGGTAGCGCCGGCCTCCTGGAGCTTCTTCTGGGCGGCCTCGGCATCGGCCTTGCCGATGGCCTCCTTGACGTTGGTCGGCGCGGCCTCGACCAGGTCCTTGGCCTCCTTGAGGCCGAGGGCTGTAATTTCGCGGACGGCCTTGATGACGTTGATCTTGTTGGCGCCGGCGTCCTTAAGGACGACGTTGAATTCGCTCTTCTCGTCCTCGGCGGCGGGAGCGGCGGCGCCGTCGCCGGCGGCCGCGGCAGGGGCGACGGCCATGGCCATGGGGGCCGCGGCGGTTATTCCGAACTCGTCCTGGATGCGCTCGTTGAGGTCGCGCAGCTCGAGGATGGTCATTTCCTTGATTACGTCGAGCACCTGGTCGACTTTACTTGCTGCCATTGGTCGGGCTCCTCCTTGTGTTTGCTCAGTTATGGTTGTTTATGCCGATCCGCTTTCCAGTTGCCGCGCCCGCGCCTCGATGAGGCCGGGGAACTCGCGGAGTAGGGACTGGATAAGCAGCGTTAGTTCCTGCAGTGGGCCGTCCATGAGCGCGACGAAGTTGGACAGCGGTCCGTTCATCGTTCCCATGAACTGCGCGAGCAGGACGGGTCGCGGCGGGATCTTGGTCAGGTCCTTGAGGGCCGCCTCGTTGAGAATGGTGCCATCAAGGTAGCCGCCGGCCAGCTTGAAGGCGGCCGGCGCAGTGCCTGCGTACTCCGTGACGGCCTTCGCGGCTTCGATGACGTCGTCATATCCGAAGGCGAGGGCTGTCGGCCCGTCGACGATTTCGAAGACTTCCGGCTTGCCAGCCTGGTTAGCGGCGATCTTGAGAAGCGTGTTTTTGATGACACGGACTTCGAGACCACCGTCTCGCAGCTTGCGGCGAAACGCGGCGATCTCCTTGACCGTGAGGCCGCGGTACATCGTGCTGATGACGATCGTTGAGCGTTCGAGCTTGTCTTTGAGCTCGGCCACCTCTGCGATCTTCTGTTCTGTGGGCATAGGCCCTCCGTTTCTTTCCCGGCTTCCGGGGTTATGGACAAAGAAAATCCCTTGCCGCAGCGACAAGGGGGACGTGTCGGGCTAACGCCCGGCCCCGTTAGGGGTGCTGTCCTCTCCTCGGCAGGCTCGCTTGCTCGCGAATTAACCCTTACGGGGCCGGCTGTCTGCGGCGATTGTTCTTATTCAGTTGGCACGCGAAGCATTGTATGGGCTCGGCGCTGTCTGGCGCAAGGCTAGGCGGCGACGGCGGCGCCCATGCCGGAAGTGGCGGCGACGTCCAGTGGGACTCCGGGGCCCATGGTGGAGGTCAGCGTCATCGTCTTCAGGTATTGGCCTTTGGAGCCGGAGGGCTTCTCGCGCAGGATCGCGGCGATCAGGGCGGCGAGGTTATCGCCGAGGGCTTCTTCGCTGAAGCTGGTCTTGCCAATGGGACAGTGGACGAGGTTGGTGCGGTCGGTCCGAAATTCAACGCGGCCCTGCTTGGAATCCTTGATAGCCTTCGGCAGGTCCTGCGCGTCGACGACGGTGTTGGTGCGGGGATTTGGCATGAGGCCGCGAGGGCCGAGGACGCGGCCGAGCTTGCCGACCTTGCCCATCATCTCTTTGGTGGCGAGGGCGATCTCGAAGTCTACGTAGCCGCCTTCGACCTTAGCCACGAGGTCATCACCACCGACTTCGTCGGCTCCGGCGTTGGCGGCGACCCGCGCGGCCTCACCTTCGGCGAAGACGACGACACGCTGGCCTTTACCGAGGCCGTGCGGAAGGACGATTGTGCCGCGTAGCTGCTGATCGGCGTGGCGCGTGTCGAGGCCGGTTCGGATGTGCAGTTCGATAGTCTCATCGAACTTGGCGTAAGCGATCTCCTTGATGAGGCTGATCGCCTCTTTGGGTTCGTACTCGCGCGCGGTTTCGATCTTCTCGACGGCGTTGCGGTAGTTTTTTCCGTGCTTTGGCATGTATTTTATCCTGTGACGTCCACGCCCATGCTG
>DATKDX010000023.1:0-5967 GCA_035512435.1 Dehalococcoidia bacterium | reverse complement strand
CGAATGGGCGCAGCCGCACCGGCCAACCAGCGGTGGCCCGCTGCGCCGTACCGAACTGCACGTGTTTGACATCAACTCCGGGCAGCGCGTGCGCATCGACACCGGCCCAGGGGACCAGTACACCTACGTTGCCGGATGGCGCCGCGACGGCTCCGAGCTGATGGTGCTGCGCATGAGCCGCGACTTCAAGCGGCTGGACCTGCTGACGGCCGACCCGGCGACCGGCGCCACCCGCGTCGTCTTGACCGACACCCAGAAGACGTTCCTGTGGGGGAACTTTTTCAACTATCGCGGCTGGCGCAAACAAAGCGGCTTGTTCACCATGCTCGAGGACGGCCGGCGTTTCATCTGGATGTCGGAGCGCGGCGGCTGGAGCCACCTCTACCTGTACGACTTCGACGGCAAGCTGCTACGGCGTCTGACCAGCGGATCATGGCCCGTCAAACGCCTTGTCACCGTGGAGGAGAAGGCGGGATGGGTTTACTTCACGGCGCACGGCGACCGCCAGCGCCCCTATGACACCCACCTCTACCGAGCCGGTCTCGAACACGAGGCATTCGAGCAATTGACCAGCGAACCAGGCAGACACGCTCCCGTGTTCTCGCCCTCCCGGGAGTTTTTTCTCGACAGCCACTCCAGCCTCGACCGGCCGCCGGCAGTCGACCTGAGGCGCGTTGACGGCACTCTGCTTCAGACCCTGACCCGTGCCGACATAGCAGGCTTGAAAACGTTGCGCTGGGCGCCGCCGGAAGAGTTCACCGCCAAGGCTGCCGACGGCAGCACGGACCTGTACGGCGTGATCCATAAGCCGTTCGACTTCGATCCCAAGCGCAAGTACCCCGTGCTCGAGTTCATCTACGCGGGGCCGCAAACCACTCACGTGCCCCGCACGTTCGACGGCAGCTCCTTCGCACTGACACAGCTCGGCTTCATCGTCGTGATGCTGGACGCGCGCGGCACTCCGGAACGGGGCAAGGAATTCCAGGACGTGGTGTATGGGAACCTTGGCCGCCACGAAATCCCCGACCATGTTGCCGCCCTGAAGCAGATCGCAAAGCGGCGCCCCTACATGGACATGACACGTGTAGGCGTCATCGGCCACTCCTATGGCGGCTATTTCACCACTCGGGCCATGCTCCTCGCCCCTGATCTATATCGGGTAGGCGTCGCTAGTGCGTCTGCAGTCGAAGTCTATGGACACAGCAGCCGAGTCGAGCCCTATCTGGGCCTGCCGTCCGAGGATCCGGACGCCTACGAGTATGCTTCCAATGTTCGACTGGCAGGCAATCTGGAAGGCAAGCTGCTGATAATCCATGGCACGGCCGACATCAACGCGCCTTTTTCGCAGACCATGAAGATGGCGGATGCACTCATCCGCGCGAACAAGCCGTTCGACCTGCTCGTGCTTCCTGGGGTATCCCACTTTCCCGCCGGCGAGGCTGAGCGGTACTGGGCTGAAGCGGTGCGGCGCTACCTCCAGGAGCACCTGAAACCCTGAGGAAGGAGGGAAGAGATGCTTAGGCGAAAACGAACGACAGCTATTTTTCTGATCATCGGCCTGGTGCTGATCGCTCCCTTCACTGGTGCACAGGATACAAAGCAGGCCGAGCGGGAGGCGATGTACTACCGCTACCTTGAGTTTGCCTCCTACGTCAAAGGCGGCTCCATCGAACCACACTGGATGGCCGACGGCTCGAGCTTCTGGTACGCGGAGGGAGTGCCGGCCAATACCGTCATTTGGAGGGTTGATCCCACTCGCAACACGAAGGCGCCGCTGTTCGACGTTGTTCGCCTTCGACGGGCGCTCGGCGTAGCGCTCGGACACGAGCCACCGTCCAAAGGACTGCCATTCAGCGATTTCGTTTTTCTCGATGGTGAGACCGCGGTGAAGTTTCGTGTCGAGAACAAGGAATTCGTCATGGCGCTCGGTAACTATGCGATCACTCAATCTCCCGGCGCCCCGCAGGCGGCCGACGCGGGAACGATCTCTCCGGACGGCCGCTGGTTCGCGCGTGTTCAGGGCGCAGGCAGTTCATCTTCTGGGTTGCGCGGATACGGGGATGTCGGACTGCTTGGCGACGTCTGGGTCCGGTCGGCGGATACCGGAGAGAACGTGCAGGTAACCGCCGACGGCGTGGAGGGCTACGGGTGGACGCTGGGCCTGCCCGCGATCCGGGCGAAATGGTCGCCGGATAGCCGCAAGCTGGCGTTGAGAAAGATGGACCTTCGCGGAACGCCGATGGTCTCCCTCCTCCACTATCTCGAGCAGCCCGAGCGAGCGACCCTGGTCTACTACCCGAAAGCCGGAGAGCGTCGCGGGCTCAGCGAACTCTGCATTCTGGACGTGACTTCCAAGCGGCAGATGCGTATCCACGCCGCCGAGGAACCCGGTCCGACGCCACTCGTGTGGCGGCTCGACGGGAGTGAACTGCTGTTTCTGAATGTGGCGCGCTACGACGTCAGTTTGGATCTTATGGCGACCGATCCGACAACGGGCTCCACGCGGCGAGTGCTGACCGAGTCGGACCCATGGCCCTACCTTTTCCGGCAGCCGGAACAAATGGTCACGCTGTTACGCGATGGCCGCAGGTTCATCTGGATGTCAGCACGAGATGGGTGGAATCATCTCTATCTCTACGATCTCGACGGAACGCTGATCAGGCGCCTGACGCGCGGTGCGTTTCCGGTGGTGCGCGTGATCGACGTGGACGAACAGGCCGGCTGGATCTACTTCACGGCTCAGAGCGATCCAAAGCGTCCGTACGACACGCACTTGTGCCGGGTCACACTCGAAGGTCAGCGGTTCCAGCAGCTGACGGACGCACCCGGTCAGCACGACATTCAGATGGCGCCCTCGAAGCAGGTGTTCCTTGACACACATTCGTCGGTGGATCGGCCGCCGGTCGTCGAGATAAGGCGCGCCGACGGCGGGCTGCTGCAGACCGTTTCCAGGGCGGATGTCTCCGCCGTGATGAACGAGATGAAGTGGAGGGCGCCGGAAGAGTTCGTGGTCAAGGCAGCCGATGGGAACACGCCGCTCCACGGCGTGATCTACAAGCCATACGACTTCGATCCAAACACGAAGTACCCGGTGCTCCAGTTTTTCGGAGTGGCGCGCAGATTCTTTCAAGACGAGGGCTATAGCGGGGGATCACTGGCCCAGTTGGGCTACATTGTCGTTACCGCGTCGGGCCGCGGCACAGGGGGGCGCGGCAAAGTGTTCCAGGACGCCGATCGCGGCCATCTGGGTCAGTTAGAGGTCGCCGATCAGGTGGCGGTGCTTAAGCAGCTGGCTGCGACACGTCCCTTTATGGATCTGACCCGCGTTGGCGTGCTGGGTGGATCGTACCCCGGATTCATGACGACGCGCGCGATGCTGTTGGCTCCAGACGTCTATCGAGTCGGCGTCTCGATCAATTCGATCAGCGACATGGCCGCGCATTGGCGCAACGAGGGGCTGCTCGGACCACCGGAAACCAATCGTGCGGCCTATGAATACGCATCCAATCTGCGTCTGGCGAGCGCGCTCAAGGGCCGACTGTTGCTCATCCACGGAACGCGCGACACCGACGTCCCTATCTCGCACACGATGAGGATGGTCGATGCCCTCATCAAGGCGCGGAAGCGCTACGATCTAATTGTGCTGCCCGACCAGCCACATGTGCCGACGGGAAACAGTTGGACATACATGAGAGACAGGATCGCGCATTACCTCCAGGAGCACCTGAAACCGTAAATTTCCGTGGCCGCCATGAAGTAGAATATTTCATTACTGCTTCTTGAGTGCGAAAATTGAGGCAACAATTATGAAAAAGCTTCTGGCCACCGCCTGTTTGTTTGTCGTGACTACGGTTGCGATTGTCTTTTTCATCGCCCCGCTCGTTAGTGCCCAAGAGACGAAGCAATCAGAGCGTGAGGCGATGTACCGCCGCTACCTTGAGTTTGCTTCCTACGTCAAGGGTGGCTCGATCACGCCGCACTGGATGGCCGATGGCTCCAGCTTCTGGTATGCCGAAGGCGCGCCGACGAACACCGTCATCTGGAAGGTCGATTCCAAAGCCAATACCAAGACGCCGCTATTCGAGACGGCCCGCCTGCGCGAAGCGCTGAGTCGCCTGCTCGGCCACCAGCCGCCCCGTCAGGGGTTGCCCTTCGCCGAATTCACTTTCGTGGACGACGGTGAAAAGACGATCAAGTTCAGCGTAGAGAACAAAGATTTCATTCTCCGGCTCGACAGCTATAAGATCACTCTCGCTACAGTATTGTCTGAAGAGGAGAAAAATCGGTGGATGGCGCGGCCAGTGCGAGAGCGTACACACCGTCTGCTGCTTCGGTCGGTTGGTTTGGCGGTGGCCACCTGGACAATCCTCCCGGTGTCCGCGCAGCGAAGCGAGCAGAGAGAGATCCTATTCGATTCAAGGATGGGTCCGACGCCAGCATCGCCGGGTCTGGGCCCAGCCAAAGGACAGGAGATCTGGCTGATCAGGTCCGACGGGTCGGGGCTTCGGCGCCTGACTGAGAGCCCCAGCGAAGACACGCGCAACCAGACACCCCGCTGGTCGCCGGACGGCCGTTTGATTGCGTTTAGTTCAACCCGACACGCCCCATCGCCAGAGAATACCGACGCCGATATTTATGTCATGAATCGCGACGGCTCCCGTCTGCAGCGTCTGACGTACGGACTGAGGAACGGACTCAGGGAAAGTCACAGTCCGGAGTGGTCCCCAAATGGCAGGCGCATCGCCTTCACGTCGAACGGGAAGATCTATGTCATGGGCGCCGACGGTTCGAATCTCGAACGGCTCATGACCGACCAGACGTTTTCGTCACAAGTTGAGGGGACGCCCGCATGGTCGCCGGACGGGAAGCGGATTGCCTTCGCCGCTATCGCGCGTGACCGCCAGGATTATGAGATCTACATCCTGAATCTGGAGACGTCGACACTGACGCAGCTCACTGACAACAACATCTACGACGCGCACGTGGCCTGGTCTCCAGACGGTCAATACCTCTCCTTTGATTCGGATCGCGACGGCAATTCGGAGATCTATGTGATGCGCCCCGACGGGTCGCAGGTCGTGCGGCTGACGAATCACCCACGGATGGATAACGCGGCGCGGTGGTCGCGTGATGGACAGAGACTGGCGTTCAACTCGACTCGCGACTTCAAGAGCGATGCTCCGCTGAGTAACTTCGAGATCTACGTGATGAATCGTGACGGGTCTGGCTTGCGTCGCCTGACCAACAATTCGGTTAAGGATACGCATCCAGACTGGTAACAGAGATAAGCCGCCGCCTAACACGGGCATGCAGCCGACAGCGCTCGCTGCGGCCATGAAGCGCTGCGGCTGATGCCTGACGTTAGGCCGCTCGAACACGCATGGTGATTCCGCGCATCAAAGAAAAGCTTCAGAAGTATCCGCATGTCACTTACACGACCAGTGAGGGTCAGTTGGAGATTCCCGCACAGAGTCCGATGTTTGACACGAGACGGCTCCGCCAGGTATTGACTCCACTGCTAGGGCACGAGCTCCCCCTACCAGGGTCTTCCCTTCTCGGAATTCACCTTTCTAGGCGGCGAAAAGTCAGTTACGTTCAACGTCGATGGCCAAGGGTTTCAGCTCGACCTAGCAACTTACGCGCTCTCTCGGTGGCGAGGGGAGTCAGAAAAAGACCAGTTTAGACCGCAGGTCTATCGTTCTTCTTGGGGGAGGATTACGGAAGTCCTCTCCCCAAACCGCCGCTGGTACGCCGGCATCCAAGATCACAACGTCTGGCTCCGTTCGACCTCCGAGAAGGAAGCAATGCAGCTCACCGACGGTGGTCTCGAAGACTACGAGTGGGGCCACGACATCTGGAACAGGTGGCTCCATTGGTCTCCCGACAGCTCGAAACTCGCCACAAGCAAAATAGATTTGCGCCATTACCCCAAAATCCCCATCGTCCAATATCTGAAGCCTAGGCAGG
>DATKDX010000022.1:0-17807 GCA_035512435.1 Dehalococcoidia bacterium | reverse complement strand
CTACGACGTTCCCATCCGTCTCACGCTGGCCACCGGCCTGCGGCAAGGTGAGCTCCTGGGCCTCGAATGGGAGGACGTCGACCTTGACCAGAGACTGCTCTTGGTACAGCGGACCATGACCTACGTGGCTGGACAGGTGATCTTCGGCCCTCCCAAGACCGAAAGAAGCCGGCGGACGATTGAGCTCTCCGCGGTGATCGCAGAGAGGCTGCGCGCCCACCGGACAGCACAGACGTCCTTCCGTCTAATGCTGGGCCCTGCCTGGCAGGACTATGACATGGTCTTCCCATCCAGCATCGGGACGCCGTGGCTCTCGAGGCCGTTCTATCGGGGATACCGCAGGGTTCTAGAGCGATCGGGAATCGCCTCTCTCGACACCGTCAACTGGCACTCACTCCGGCACACGGCCGCTACTCAGTGGCTGCGATTGGGCGTTGACGTATTTTCTGTATCGCGGCGGCTGGGTCACTCATCGGCGTCCTTCACGATGGACGTCTACGCGCACATGCTCACCGGCCAGCAGCGCCAGGCGGCGGAAGCGCTTGACCACTTGCTGGCGTAGGCTCCGGAGGAGGAGTCAATAACCAACGCTCCTATGTGTCAAGCGACGGCCGCGAGGCTCCCGGTCCTGAGTGAAAGACAGTCCTGCCAGTTCCGCCAGATCGCCCGGATCACAAACCGCTTCAAGGCGCGTATAGCCTCTCGCTTAGTCTTCCCCTCGGAGACTCGACGGTCCAGGTAAGCCTTAGCCTCGTCTGAGTGCTGGGCCTGGGTGAGAACGATCCTGTAGAGGATCGCGTTGAGACGACGGTTGCCTCCGCGGTTCAGACGATGGCGCACTAGGCCCGCTGACGAGGCCTCGAGGGGAGCGGCGCCAGCGTAGGCGGCCAGCTGAGCGTCCGACTCGAATCGCCTGCCCGGACCAAGAATGGCGGCCAGGGCGCCGGCCGTGAGCAGGTCGATGCCACACTGTCGGGTGAGAGGGGCGAAGCGAGGAGCCGCAAGCTCCTTGATCCTCGACGCCAGTTCTGCGGCTTGCTCCGAGGCGAGCCGCAGTCGAGCGGCGAGGCGCCTTATCGTGGCTGCCCGCTCGATCTGAAGCGGGTGAGAATCGGGAGAGGAGTAGGCGAGCAGCGCGGCCAGCCCGGCCTTCGACTTCAGCGTGGGCAGCCGGAGAGAGTATTCCGGCTCGGTCTGCATGAGGAGGCTGTGGATCTGATTCCTGATGCGTGTCGCATCGGAGAGCACTTGGCCCTCGCTCGGTCGTGAGAAGGTCCAACACCGCGGTCTCATCGTCAGCGGTCACTCCAGGCAGGACGGGTGCTTCCTGGCGAACGAAGAGCGCGACTGCACGAGCGTCGAGTGAGTCGCTCTTGGATGGACGACGACCACGCCGGCGACCGAAGGCAGTCCAACGAGGGTTTATATCGAACACCTTCTCGCCGCGACTCACGAGAAACTGTGCGAGGTTTCTACCGTAACTCCAGGCGCCTTCGATGCCCCACTGTCGATCGCCTGTTATCTCTGCCGCCCATTGAGTGAGCTCTAGCCAACCAGCAGCGCTGTTAGATCCGCGCCACTGGCCAAGCTCACGGCCAGCTTCATCGACTGCGTACGCGACGTGAACACGTTTGTGAGCGTCGACTCCGATCGAGACCAATCTGTCCCTCCTGCGCTAGACGTGATGACGTTCGCTCAGAAGCTGACGGGGTTCTCTAAGGTCGTGAGACCGGCTCCTATCAGGTCAAGCTTCTGGAGCTAGGAAGGAGCGACGCGTTGGTTACAGGGCATTGCGCCGTCACTTAATCGGGTCAACTCTCCCCGCCTCGCTCAGCGTACGACCGTACAGAGAACACTTAGTGATAGTCAAACTCCTGGAGCTAAACGAAGGAGCGAACGCGTTGGTTACGGGACATTGCGACGTCGCTTAATCGGGTCAACTCTCCTCCGCCTCGCTCGGCGTACGACGCCACAGAGAAGCGCTTATTGATTGTCGAGACAGGCGAGCTCCTGCAGGCTCTTAGACTCCAACTAACTGGCTGGCGCATGGGCCGGGCTAGCCGTCGCATTCGCTGCTGAGGGTTGCGGGTTCGGCTCGTTTGCCTGCCCCAGGCGCGCCACAAGGACAGGTCCGCTCGGAGGAGGCCATACGTCAAGGCGCGGTAACGACCAGCACTTGGCCATCGTCTGACTAATTAGCCGGACGCTCCTTCATGTCGAGCGTTTGATGTCGAACCTATGACTACGACCTCTGCGACCAGACTACCGCGCACCGAAAGGCGCCTGACGCCGCGCCTCATGCAGGCGTTCGTTGATGTCCTCCCGCGAGGGGCTCCTCTCCCAGACGACATCTGGCGAACGCGCCACGCCGCGATTCGCCTGCTACTCCTGGCTCATGCGGCCGCAATCGTCGTGTTCGGGCTATACCAGGGCTACACACCCGCGCATAGCGCGCTAGAGGCGTCGATCATTGTGGCTTGTGCCGTTGCTGCCTCTGGCAAGCGGAGCCGGGTAGTGCGTTCGACGATTGCAAGCTTTGGTCTCATTACGTGCTCGGCAGTTCTGACTCACATGTCTCAAGGGCTGATCGAGATGCACTTTCACTTTTTCATCATGCTTTCGGTGATCGCCCTCTACCAAGAGTGGGTCCCATTCCTCTTGTCCATAGTCTATGTTCTGATCCACCACGGATTGGGTGGGGTCATAGATCCCGAGTCGGTGTTCAATCATCCGGACGCCCTGTCCAACCCCTGGAAATGGGCCGCCATCCATGCAGGGTTTGTCGCCTCCGCATGTGTTGTTTACGTCGTGAGTTGGCGGCTCAACGAGGCGGCGCGCGATCATGCGCACACGATCTTGAACGCTGCTGGTGAGGGGATCATCGGAGTAGATACGGAAGGCCGCATTCTCTTTGCAAACCCGGCCGCGGAGACGATCACTGGCTACGGCTCAGAGTCTCTCCTCGGCCGGCCAGTGACTGAGATCATTCAGGTACCAGACCAGGGATTCGAGAACGCGACTTCGCTCGGGAATGTTTCCACCGAAGGGCGGGTTGAGCGAGCAGATGGTACCGTTGTGCCAGCCGACCTCGTGCAGACCAACATAGTCAATCGGGGTAACAAGCGCGGTTCCGTTTGGACCCTCCGGGACATCACCGATCGTAAGCACCGGGAGGACGAGTTGCGCTCCACCTTTTCGCTGCTAACGGCAACACTTGAGTCAACCGCAGACGGTATCCTAGTAGTAGACCATGAGGGTAGCATCGTCAGCTTCAATACCAGATTCGCCGAAATGTGGCGAATTCCTGAAGCGGTATTGGCGAGCCGAGATGATTCACTGGCACTTCAACATGTGCTGGCACAACTTCAGGACCCCGATGCCTTCCTCGCACGGGTTAACGAGTTGTACGAGACTCCAGGTATCGACAGTCACGACTTTCTTTCGTTTAGGGACGGGCGTGTCTTCGAGCGCCATTCGCGTCCACAGCGTGTGGATGGGGTCGTCGTCGGTCGAGTCTGGAGCTTTAGAGACATTACGGAAGCACGACGGGCGCAGCAGGTCCTCGCATCTGAGCGCCAGATCATGGAAATGATCGCGGCCAGCGCCTCCCTTCCGGAGGTACTTGAGGCGCTCTGCTCCAGCGCTGAAGAACAGTCCGACGGGATGCGCTGCTCAGTGCTATTGGTTGACCCGTCTGGTAAGCACCTGCGGCACGGTGCAGCGCCCAGCTTGCCGGAGTCATACGTGCGAGCCGTTGACAATCTCTCGATAGGGCCGAATGCTGGATCGTGTGGGACCGCTGCCTTTACTCGGCAGACAGTGATTGTTGCGGACGTCCGAGAAGATTCGCGCTGGGATGACTATCGCGACCTTGCGCTCGAGCACGGCATCATCGCCTGCTGGTCGACCCCTATCCTTTCCCGAGACGGCGAAGTGCTCGGCACGTTTGCCGCTTACTACACGCAGCCGCGCGAGCCCGACAGCCGGGACCGGGAGCTTATCGAACGCGCGAAACACGTGGCTGGCGTGGCTATAGAGCGCGCGCGTTCTGAACAGATCATCAACCACATGGCATACCACGACGCTCTGACTGGTCTGCCGAACCGGGCCCTGTTCAGTGACCGTCTGACGATGGCTGTCGCTCAAGCCCGGCGGACGGATCAGAAACTGGCGGTGCTCTTCCTCGACCTAGACCAATTCAAGATGGTGAATGACACAGTGGGCCATGCCGGAGGCGACGAGCTGATCGTGGCCGTGGCCAGGCAGATCGAACGCTTGCTACGCGATGGCGATACAGTGGCCCGTGTCGGCGGCGACGAGTTCACGTTGCTCCTCCCTGACATCGAAAGCGTGGAGGTCGCCGTCAACGTAGGCAAGCGAATCCTTGACACCCTGAATCAGCCGCGAGTCGTCGCTGGCGAACAGTTTCAGGCCACGACGAGCATTGGTATCGCCATTTACCCTGCAGACGGCGAGGATGCCGACTCACTTCTTAGAAATGCGGACAGTGCGATGTATCGTGCTAAGGACCAGGGTCGGAACAATTACCAGCTGTATACGGCAGCAATGAACGTCGATGTGCGCGAGAGGCTCGCTCTTGGTAACGATCTCCGGCTAGCGCTGGAGCATTCGGAGTTCGAAGTTCACTACCAGCCAATAGTCGATGCAAGCAGGGGCAAGATTGTAGGAGTCGAGGCTCTTGTTCGGTGGCAACATCCCACGCGTGGCCTGGTGGCGCCAGAGGGTTTCATCAGGTTGGCGGAGGAGACCGGATTGATCGTCCCGCTTGGCGAGTCCGTGCTTCGCACCGCCTGCGCTCAGTGCAAGACATGGCAAGACTCAGGTCACCAGCTTCGCGTCAGTGTAAACTTCTCCGCCCGCCAGTTTCAGCAGCCCAACATGGTGGCGATCATACGTCGTGTGCTACATGAGACCGGACTAGAGCCCGACAGCCTCACCTTGGAGATTACGGAGGGTATTCTGATGCGTGACTTGGACTTGGCGGTCACGACCTTAACCGAGCTCCGCCGGATGGGCGTGGCTGTGTCGATCGACGACTTTGGAACCGGATATTCGTCGCTAAACTACTTGAAGCGATTCCCCGTGGACGAACTTAAGATCGACCGCAGCTTTGTTCAGGACATCACCAATGACTCTGATGACGCCGCCATCGTCGAGGCCGTGATCGCCCTTGCTTCGAGCCTGAACCTGCGAATCGTCGCGGAAGGCGTGGAGACAGACCAACAGAGAGCGTTCCTTCTCGAACGCAACTGTATCGAGATGCAGGGCTATCTCTTTAGTAAGCCAATGCCTGCCGGCGAAATGACCGGCCTCTTGGCTGTTTCGGAACGCGAGAGCGAAATTGCCCTCGGCCCGTTCTGATCGAGTCCGGCGACACTAAGGTTTCTTATTGACACCGCCGGGCCTGCTTTCCTGAGACATCCGCTTTTGAGGCAGAGCGTCGTCGATGAGGCTGCCGGCTCAGTCACGCCGGCGAGCGCTGCTCCCCAGATCACGTAACTCAGGTGCCACAGCGTGTACGGAGGGTGGAGCAGTGTCGCATAGTCGCGCCAGCCACCGGGCGAGAGCGCGTAGAATGCCGGCCGCGGTCTTGCGGGGGCGTTCGTTCTCTCGGGGAGACGAAGCTTCATGACCTGGTGCCCCAGATCACCATGGCGCCGCCACAGAATAGGCGGAGGGCTCGCAGAGCGCTGCGGATGGTGGCGAAGAGCAGCGAGATGTAGATCTTCATTTGGCCAAAACTCTCCTGGCAGCAGACGCTACCCGAGAGCCGGCCATCGATCTACAATACAGTCTCCAGATAGGGATGAGTATTGCCACCCCACAGCGTGACGCTCCAGACCGTGCTCGAAATTTAGCCGACGGGCTGCCTCAGGCCAAGGCAGATGTTGAGGCGGTATTGGCCCGCATGACCTGTACGTTCACGAGATCGCTCTTGCCTTTGAGCTCCAAAGCGCGTTGCTCGCAATCGTCGAGGTCAATTCCGGCCGCGGCGCAGGTGGCTTCACTGATGAGCGCCTCGCCCGGCCCGGCGTTCGAGGCGAGACGAGCGGCGATATTGACGCTGTCACCCAGAGCCGTGAAGTCCGTGACGGTGCCTTCCGCGCCGCTGACCGTGCCAAAGAAGGCCATGCCAGTGTGAACGCCGACACCGACCGGCATCCAGGGGCCATCCGGATCGCCATGCCCGGTGGCTTGCAACAGCTCCTGTGCTGCCCGCACTGCCAGGCGCGCTGGCTCTCGTCCCGCGAACATCGGGAGATAGACAGCCATCACTTCATCGCCGATCAACTTGTCGATGAGCGCGTCCGTCTTAATCAGCACGTCGGTGGCCGCCCCATAAAAGCGGTTCATACGGACGCTGAATTCGGTTGCGCTGATGTTCTCCGCCAGGGTCGTAGATCCGCGCACGTCCACAAATAGCAGAGTCAACTCGATCTCAGCACCACCCGGGTGCTTCCGGCAGTACCAGAATCAGGTGTTGCAGAAACGGGGATTCTTGTTGTAGGGCCATTTCCCTATCAGGCGCATCGGCAGCGAGCCGATGCCGGTGAAGGGCGCGCTACAGTTCTTGCAGCGACGGCTCGACGGGATAATCTTGAATAGGCGCTGCTGCCGCCGGAAGATAGGGTTTTGGCCGCTCAGGATGCCGCGCCACACCTCCTCCGGGGTTTTCTTTGGCATATTGGCCACACCGTATACCCTTTCCCTGACGTCGTAAAGCTCAGCGCGAATCCCCCTTCAGGGCTCGCCTCGACTGAGCGGAAACCAAATGACGTAGGAGACCGCCGCTAGCAGATATTGGGTGCCGGGCGTCAGGGAACTCTGGTTTTGGCATCGGCATTGGCTCCAAACTGTGCGCACTTCGCCGAGTTCCGCATGATCCCCGCGCGGTACCAGCAAGGCGCAGCGACACTAACGCCAGCTGGCGCAGCTAACAGTCAGAAGGCTTGACGGGCTGGCAACGCTAAATGACACTGAGTGTCAGATGCTCAGCACCGCCTGAGTCAGAAGCTCAAACGGGGCTTTGTCCGGCCTGAAACCGCCCCACCGAGCAAGATCTATATCTGAAAAGTGTCTCGGTCGCTCAATTCTACCGAACTGCTGACTTCGGAACAGAAGGTTCAACGTTTCGTTCTACATTCGACTCCCTGCGGTCATCTATGAGTGTTAGACTGACGGGCGAGAGCCGTTGCCTGCCGAGCACGACAGGCCCGTAGGCAAAGGGCTGTGGCCTCCGGAAGAAGATGGCTAAGACGGCCCGAAAACACTGTTTTCAGGTTCGGGCAAACACAAATCGCGGCAGATAATCTTCCCAAGCAGAGGGTCGCGGGTTCAAGCTCCCGTCTCCCGTGCCAGATGCGGTCTCGCACGGTGGCGGACACGAGCGTCTCACCCGCAGCGGAGGCGTGACATTCGAAGATCGCAGCGAGAAATCGCTCAAGGGCTCGACGACCCGCTGCGCCTGTTCGCCGTCCGCTAAGGCGCTACACTAGCCCGCATGGAACCGCGCATTCAATTCGCGAAGACCAGCGACGGCGTCAACATCGCCTTCTGTGTCTCAGGTCAGGGCCGGACTGTCGTTCGCGTACCCACCATTCCGTGGAGCCATGTTCAGCAAGAGTGGGAGAACTTTAACTACTTCCTGCCGCTGAAGCCGCTCGCAGAAAACTGCCGTATCGTCTGGTACGACGCACGTGGCTGCGGACTTTCGGACCGCCAGGGCATCGACTTCTCGCTCGATGCCATGGTGCGCGACCTCTCAGCCGTCGTCGGCAAACTAGGCGACGAGCGCGTGGACCTCTGCGGCATTTGGGACGGTGCGCCCGTCGCAGTCGCCTACGCCGCTGCGAACCCAGAACGCGTTTCCTCCGCTGTCCTAGTCGAAGCGTACCCTAACGGCGCAGACTACCTCGATACCGCCGTCGGACAGGTGGAGCTCGGCATCCGGGACAAGGACTGGGTACTCTACACAGAGATGCTGGCCAGGGTCCTCTGGGGGTTCAGAGAGGAATCACAGGGCTCACGTGCTGCAGAATACATGCGGGCCTGTGCCACCGCTGAGACGCTGCTAGCCGCCTATGATGCAGTCAACTACACGTGGGACGTCACGGACATGCTCCCCCTGGTCACCGCCTCGACCCTTGTCCTCCATAGCAAGACAAACCCGTGGATGCCCGTCACTGCCGGCCAGCGGGTGGCCGCGGCCATCCCCGACTCTCTCTTCGGCTTGCTCGAAGACATGAAGTACGACTCGCTCCCGGCCCGGATCGCAGAATTCCTCGATCTGCCGCCGCCGCGTCGAATCAGTCAGATCGTACTTTCCGGCACGGCGGTCATCCTGTTCGCCGATGTCGTCGACTCCACCGCCCTCACCGAACGCCTCGGCGACACTGCTTTCCGCGACAAAGCCCGCGACCTCGACACCGCCCTCCGCGCCATCATCCGCGACAACGCCGGCACCCCAGTCGAAGGCAAGCTTCTCGGCGACGGCGTCCTCGCCGTCTTTGCCAGCGCCCGCCTGGCCATTGAAGCCGCAATCAAATGCGGCGCCGCTGGCGACGGCGCTAGCCTCCCCCTCCACCTCGGCCTCCACGCCGGAGACGTCATCGAAGAAGACGGCAACGTCTTCGGCGGTGCGGTGAACATCGCGGCACGGATCGCGGGGGAGTCGGCGGCAGGCGAGGTGCTGGTGTCAGACATCGTGCGCGGACTGGCGCGGACGTCAGCTGGGGTGGATTTCGAGGATGCTGGGGAGCGGGAGTTGAAGGGCGTCAGTGAGCCGGTGCGCGTGTGGGCCGTGCGGGAGGCCGGGTGATGGAGCGACGCATCCAGTACGCGAAGACGAGCGACGGCGTCAACATCGCCTACTCGACGGTGGGTGAGGGGCGATCCCTGATGGTTATGCAACCGCCGGGTTTCACTCACGCCGAGCTGGGCTGGGAGATGTTCGAGGCGATTTGGCAGCCCGTGCTCGAAAAGTTCCGGGCCGTCACATACGACTCACGCGGATCAGGTCTGTCGGACCGCAGCGCAGTCGACTTCTCGATGGAGGCGATGATTCGAGACCTCGAGGCGGTCGTCGAGCGCAGTGGGTTCGAATCATTTGTGCTGCAATCGTGGGCATCCGCCGTCCCTATAGCTGTGACCTACGCAGTTGCTCATCCGGAGCGCGTCTCTCACCTCATTCTCATCGACGGTTTCGCGACGTTCTCGGACTTTGCGCAGTCACCCGTTTACAAGGCGGGCGTGCCGCTGCTAGATGCCGACTGGGTGATCTTCACGGAGACGTTCGCCCAGGTGCTGTGGACATGGGCGGACCCGGAGGTTCGGCGGCAGTACGCCGAGTTCATGCGCGCATGCTGTGAGCCAGAGGCGATGCGAGCAGCCTGGAAGTCGTGGGAGAGCCGCGACGTCACCGCGCTTCTACCCAGCGTAGCCGTTCCCACGCTGATCGTTCACAACAAAAACAACCGCTTTTTTCCTGTAGATGCTGGTCAGCGCCTCGCCGCTGCCGTGCCGAATGCACGCTTGACCCTTATAAACGATATGACCTACGCTTCCGTTCCGAACCTGATCGACGCGTTCGTAGGCGAGGGCCAGCCACGGGAGCCGGCGCTCCCCTCCGGCACCGCCGTTATCCTCTTCGCCGACATCGTCGACTCTACAGCGCTCACCGAGCGCCTCGGCGACGCCGCCTTCCGAGCGAAGGCCCGCGATCTGGACATCACCCTCCGCAAGATCATCCGCGACGGCGGTGGCACCTGTATCGACGCCAAGACGCTCGGCGACGGCGTCCTCGCCACGTTCACCAGCGCGGCGAAGGCGATCGAGGCGGCACTGGCCTGCGGCCGCGCCGGCGAAGGCGACGGACTGCCGCTGCACCTGGGCTTGCACGCGGGTGATGTGATCCGCGAGGAGAACAACGTCTATGGAGGCGCGGTGAACATCGCCGCGCGCATCAGCGGCGTCTCCGCGCCGGGCGAGGTGCTGGTGTCGGAGACGGTGCGCTCTCTGGCGCGCACGTCGGCCGGGGTGCGGTTCGAAGACCGAGGGGAGCAGTCGCTGAAGGGCGTGGGCGAGCCAGTACGGGTGTGGGCTGTGCGGGAGGCGGAGTGATGGAACCGCGCATCCAGTACGCGAAGACCAGCGATGGGGTGAACATAGCTTATTGGACGCTCGGCGACGGTGCCGGAGTGCCTCTCGTGCATCTGAGTCTTCCGGGAGCTGGCCACATCGAGTTTGAGTGGCACTTCCCAGAGTTGCATGACTGGTACGAGCGTCTGGCGAAAGCGCGGACTCTGGTCCGATTCGACATCAGAGGCTCGGGGCTGTCCGACCGTGAAGTCCACGCATGGCCTTTGGATGCTCTCGTTCGAGACATAGAATCGGTAGTCGATCACTTGGCGATGGAAAGGTTCGCCGTGTTGGGCAGTATGCACAACGGCCCGGCGGCCGTAGCCTACGCGGCGCGACATCCGGAGCGGGTTTCGCACTTAGTGCTCTGGTGTTCGTGGGCCTGTCCGTCGGATTATTACGGATCGCCGGAAGCTGAGACTCTGGTCTCGCTAAGAGATCAAGATTGGGACACGTACGCCCGCGCCGTGGGCCATGCGTTCACAGGTTGGTCTGGGGGTGACGTGGGCAACCGACTGGCGAGCCTATTGCAGCAGAGCACGACGCAGGAGACGCTTATTCGGCTTGTTGCGGAAGCCTCACAGTGGGACGTGACGTCCCTCCTTGGGGACGTGAGGGCAAGTACTCTCGTACTGTTTGCCCGCGACTTTAGGCTGGTGGACGCACGTATGGGCAGAAGCCTCGCTTCTGGCATACCAGACGCCCGCCTCGCCATCATAGAGGGCAGGTCGGTGATCCCAGCGAATCAGGATGCTGGCGCTATGGAGCGGGCGATCAACGAGTTTCTCGGCGACAGCGCCATTGCCCCTGAGCCCATGCCACCCTCCGGCACCGCAGTCATCCTCTTCGCCGACATCGCCGACTCCACAGCGCTCACCGAGCGCCTCGGCGACGCCGCCTTCCGAGCGAAGGCCCGCGATCTGGACATCACCCTCCGCAAGATCATCCGCGACGGCGGTGGCACCTGTATCGACGCCAAGACGCTCGGCGACGGAGTCCTCGCGGTGTTCACGAGCGCCCGCCAGGCCATTGGAGCCGCCCTCAAATGCGCCGCCGCAGGCGAGGAGGGCGGCCTGCCGCTCCACCTCGGCCTCCACGCCGGCGACGTCATCGAAGAGGACGGCAACGTGTTCGGCGGTGCCGTCAACATCGCCGCGCGCGTGTCGGCATTGGCCGCACCAGGCGAAGTACTGATTTCAGACATCGTGCGCGGACTGGCGCGGACGTCGGCGGGGGTGGCGTTTGAGGACCGCGGCGAGCAGAAGCTGAAGGGGATCGAGGATCCGGTAAGGGTCTTTGCGGTTCGCGAGGCAACTGCCTGATGGAACCGCGAATCCAGTACGCGAAGACGAGCGATGGGGTGAACATCGCGTACGGCGAGGCCGGTGAGGGCCTCCCGCTTATCGGGATGCCCAGTCCTGGTTTCAGTCATGCTGAACTGATCTGGCAGGCGTTTGGCGTGATCACGCAGCCCATTGCGGCCAAGTATCACCTCGTTCTCTACGATTCGCGCGGAACTGGTCTGTCCGACCGAAGCGCGGTCGACTTCTCGATGGACGCGATGATCCGCGATCTTGAAGCGGTGGTCGCGCGATGCGACTTCGAATCGTTCGTGTTGGTTTCCTGGGCCACCGCAGCTCCCATAGCCGTGACCTACGCAGTTACTCACCCGGAGCGCGTATCTCATCTGATCCTGATCGACGGTTACGCTAGCTTCTCGGACTTTGCGGAGTCAACCGTTTACAAGACGGGGGTGGCGCTGCTAGATGCGGACTGGGTGCTCTTCACGGAGACGTTTGCTCAGGTGCTCTACTGGCACGCGATTCCGGAATTCGGGCGGCAGTACGCCGAGTTCATGCGCGCGTGCTGTGAGCCGGAGGCGATGCGGGCCGTCTGGAAAGCGTGGACAACCCGCGACGTCGCTGCACTCCTGCCGCGGGTTACCGCGCCTACACTCGTCATCCAAAACAAAAACAACAGGTGGTTCCCCATCGCAGCAGGCCAGCGCCTGGCTGCGGCCATTCCGAATGCACGGCTGACGCTCATCGACGACATGACGTACGCGCCGGTGCCGAATCTCGTCGCCGAGTTTGTGGGAGAAGGCGACGCGGAAGCGCCTAGCCTCCCCTCCGGCACTGCAGTCATCCTCTTCGCCGACATCGTCGACTCCACAGCGCTCACCGAGCGCCTCGGCGATAAGGCCTTCCGTGACAAGGCGCGCGATCTGGACTCCGCGCTCCGCAAGATCATCCGCGACGGGGGCGGCACCTGCATCGACGCCAAGACTCTGGGCGACGGTGTACTGGCCACGTTCGCGTCGGCGAGCCAGGCGATAGCTGCGGCGCTCGCCTGCGGGCGTGCCGGCGAAGACGCCGGTCTGCCGCTTCACCTCGGCATACATGCCGGGGATGTCATTCGCGAAGACGACAACGTTTATGGCGGCGCGGTGAACATCGCATCTCGTATTAGCGGCTTATCGGCTCCGGGCGAAGTGCTGGTGTCGCGCACCGTCGCCGATCTGGCTCGAACGTCGGCCGGCGTCTCGTTTGAGGACCGCGGCGAGCACACGCTGAAGGGTGTCGCTGAACCGCAGCGTGTCTTTGCAGTGCGGAAAGACGGCGACGACAGCCGGATGGCTTGACGAAGTCTCTCGTGATCCTTTGAACTCAGGTGTCTGATTGGTTTCTGAACAGGGAATGGGTGGCCGCTGGCCGCGCCTTCCTCAAACTTTCGTCTGACGCACCTCACTAACTGGTGTTATTGGCATGTTCGCTCGGGCCGCTAGGAGGTAGGTCTTTGTGGCCCGTGTTCAGAAGTCTGGCTATCACCAGTGACACCTAGAGGCCGTAAACGGAGGGCGGGGCGATATGCTGGCGAGTGTACCTTCCTGTGGGCGTTCACCCGCTCAGCGCTTCGCCTTAACGTCGTTTGACGGCGACACCTGGCGGCGGCACGTCTTGCCCGTCTGCTCGCGTTGTAACGGGTTCCTGTCGCGGACTGAAGGGTGGAAGCTGAGGGCGACGGGAGAGACGTGGTTCGCGGGGCACGGCGTCGGGAATTTTGGCGGTGATTCGGGCGTCAGGAAGTGGTAGGCTCCCCGCAGAGCGCCGGGGCGCTGACATGGCAGACAGTGCGGATCGAATGGTTCCCCCTAGCATCACCTGGCGCTCTGCTACACTTCCGGCGATGGCTAGAGAACGACAACGCATTTACTTTGTCCGAAACAACGGCTGGTGGCAGGGGCGACGAGGGCATGCGCTATACTGCTCCGGACATCCTATCTCCTACTGCCAGGCGCAAAGAAAGGACCATCCCCATGGCCGGTGACCCCACCGAAGTCGCCTCCCACGTCTACCAGACGATCCTCGAGAACGACAAGGTCCGTGTACTCGCCGGAAAGCTCGCCCCTGGCGACACCACCGTCATGCACACACACCCCGACCACGTCGCCGTCGTCCTCAGCGACTGCAGCATCAAGTTCACGACCGGCGGCGGCGAGACCATGGAAGTCAGCGTCAAGGCCGGAGAAGCCATCTTCGTCGAAGGGGGAGACCACGCGACTGAAAACACCAGCGGTACCGAACTACGAGCCGTACTAATCGAGCTCAAGTAAAACCCGCACAGGGGCGGGACGTGGTTCTGACACCGTGGTGGACTGCTGGCAGTGCGGACAGTTCATCAGGCAAAACCTCCGTTTTCGACAGACGATAACACCCCGCTCTAGTGCTTGGCCACAGATACGGCGCACTAGTGTTGACGCATGGGTGCTTGGGAAGCAGATGCTGTCAACAGAACGCTAACGTTCCTTAGTGACACCACGTCAGTGCCGGGGCCACTCCGGTTCTGGCGGAGGAATGTCGGCGATCAGTTGGTCGAGAACATCCTCGGCACCCATGATCGAAGTGACTGGGGCCACCACGTATTCGCCCGTGAAGACAATCGGCGATCCCGACACGACCGCTTGAGCATAACGGATGCTGACCGGCAGGTAGAAAAAACAACGCCGAGAACGCGGGGTTTGAGGAGATCGTGACAACTAGGGGCTGCGGGCTTTCACGCCGGACCGGGGGGGGCATCTGTTGGGTTCAGCAGGTCAGCGAGACTAAGTCTGGTAGCGTGATACTAATGCTAATGTCTCCGCAGATGTGGTCGTTCACGCCTGGAGCCGCGCCGCTGCCGAGATTGGTCCAGTAGACTTCGACGCCGTGAGCGTGAAGGCGTCCTAGAGCCTCTGCGGTGGGATGGCCATACGGGTTGTTTCCAACGGAGAGTATGCAGAATTCTGGTGTTGTCGCGTCGAGCCAGGCGTTGGTGTTGGAGAACTTGGAGCCGTGGTGAGTGACCTTGCAGAAGTTGACGTCACCGACTTCAGGACCGACCACACTCTCGACGTCAGGGGATGTGCCCTCCAAATCGCCTGGGAAGACATGGCTGAAGGGGCCAGACTCGACCAGTAGGACCATGCCGAGGGCGTTCTCGTCGCTCGTGTTGACGCCAGCGCCGTTGAGGTCGACGACTTTGATCGTGACTTCGCCCATCGTAATGAGCTGGCCCTTGCTGGCCGTCTGACGGCTGGCACCACAGGCGGCTGCGTAATCGTCGAACGTCTGCGTGTCCTTGGAGCCGCCTCTGTCGTAGCAGGTGCCAACAGTCACGCCTGCGCCCACGAGATCGTCGAGACAGCCGATGTGATCCGCGTCGTAGTGAGTAGCGAAGGCATAGTCGATATGGGTCACGCCTTCGCCGGTGACGAAGTTGACGGTCTTGCTGCAGCTGGTCCAGCGTCCGGTATCAATCATGGCAGTTTGACCGTTGGGAGCGCGGAGTAGAGCCGCGTCACCCTGCCCCACTTCGATGTGATCGATTATCAGCTGGCCCTGAGGCGGTAATGTCAGACTCGGCGACGGTGTTGCGGTGCCTTCGAGGGGTATTCATATGTCGGAACCGATCGTGGGGCAGTCGGATCCCAGCGTGACCGATAGGCCGGCGTCGAACCTGAGGAGCTTGAGCGCATCGATTGGATCCACGGCGCCGGAGCAGTCCACGTCTCCCCAAGTCCGCCCGACGGAGCCAGCAACTGCTACCTGAATAATGTCACCGAGTGAGGGGCATTCGTCGCCGGTGTTGGTTCCCAATCCCGCGTCATAGCGGAGCGTGAGGAGTGAGTCCACGGGATCAGCCTGTCCCGAGCAGTTCCAGTCGCCCCATTTCTTCTGAGGGGCAAATGGGGTAGGCTCAGGAGTCGCGGTAGAGGTTTCGGTTGCAGTCGGTTGAGGAGTCTGAGTTGACGGTTGGGTTGGCGCAGGGCTTGGTGATGGCGTAGGAGTTGCCGAAGCGGAACCGCAGTTGACCTGGTGGTCGGAAGTCCCCGGCCTGATCAGCCTCGCGTAGTCGGTCGAGTCGCCATTCCGAAGGATGGACGCGCCGGTAAGTTTGTAGATACCCGGTCCATCAGCCGCGTTACTTCCGCTCTGGAACTCGATGGTCTCGCCTGGGGCGATGCTCGACTGGTAATCGCTGAGCGTGTACTCCTGACTTGGGTCGCTTTGCAAAAGGAAGCCAGTTAGTGAGATCGTCGATCCCTCGGAGCTCGTGATTCGAATGACTTCCGGGTTCGAGTCGCAGTCGAGGTGAGTGATGAACACTAAGTGGGCGAACCCTGACGCCTGTCGGGTTTGAATCGTGAAGGCGGCCACCAAGGCCACAGCTATGAAGGTGGTGACGGAGAAAAGCAGGGTCAGCCGGGTTGAGTGTGCAAGCATGGAAAGGCCTCCTTGGAGCTCAGCGGGATTATATCTTGACGACGAATAGAAGAGTCACGCTCAAGGGCTGACTAGCCTCTCTCGGGTCGGTCGACTGGCTCCTATCAGGTCAAGCCCCCGGAAACCAAGCGAGCAGGCGACAGGTCACTTACCGGGCACGGGGCCATGCGTTAGTAGGGTCAGCCCCACTCGCTCAGTTCAGCGTAGACGGTACAGAGAAGCGTTAGTGAAGATCACCGCAGCCATTGTGCCGGAGCACACCGGTGTTGGTCAGAACCGAGAGAAGTTGACGACTCCAGCGCGTGGAGTATGATTCCAACATCTGCCCATCTTGTTGACTGAGGGGGGATCAACAGTGAAACCTCGTTCTGGAGTCATACGCCTCGCCCTTGCAAGCGCACTTGTTGTGCTCCTTTCTCTCTCGGTATCGGACCACCGATCGTCGACGGTTCACGCAACTGACGATTTCGGTGACGGGTCTGATGGCCCTCGAACTTATGTGGCGAGCACGATCGATGCACCCATTGACTCTCCAGCTTCGGGCATCTTTGGGACGAGCATTCTCAACGCGACGAACACACTTTTCGCCACTGGTCAGAAGATTCTTATTCATCAGAGCCGGGGATCGGGGGCAGGTGCCTGGGAACTGAACGAAGTAGCATCGTATATCTTAGGTCAAGTTACGACTGCGTACCCACTCAAGAATGACTACTTTACTGACCCGGATTCGGGTCATCCCGATAAGGCACAAGTCTTGGTAGTCCGACAGTACACCGATATGACTATTGACTCTGGCGTAACCGTAACCGCAAAGGCGTGGAATGGAGCGACCGGGGGCATATTTGCCGCGGCGGCCACCGGCACTGCGTCTATTCAGGGCGCGCTGAATGCGAGTGGCCGAGGGTATCAAGGTGGGGAAGGAGCGACCTTCGTTCACTTTGTGGGATGGCGAGGTGAAGGAACCGCAGGTCCGACGGGCAGCGAAAGTACATCGCCCAACGGTAACGGTGGAGGTTCGCAAACGTCGGCCACTCAGTATGACGGAAGCGGAGGGGGTGGTGGTGGTAACGGCGCGCCTGGGGACAACGGGCTGGGCCCTACAGACAGTCAGGGCGGAAACGCGTCGGGGAATGCCGAGCTTACGTCAATGACTTTTGGCGGGGGTGGAGGCGGCGGCAGCTCCGGTTCGCAGTGGGAACCGGTAACTTCGAGTAAGTTCGGCGGCAGTGGCGGGTCGGGAGGTGGAGTGATAGCCCTTTTCGCGAGTAATGTCGTACTTGGAGTTGACGCTATGATCGCGAACGATGGAATTGATGGTAACACCGCTCAGGCTCCCACACCCAGTAACGGCGGGGGAGGTGGCGGCGCTGGTGGCTCAGTGTTGATACGCGGGTCAACTGTTAACTTGGGAACTGGCCTGGTGACTGCATTGAACGGAAGCGGTGGCGCTGGGTCGGGATCGGGTCATGGTGGCGGTAATGGAGGCGAAGGACGGATTCGTGCTGAGTATTCCGTTTCGTTTTCAGGAACGACGAACCCAGTTGCTAGCGTATCAGCCGGGGATCAGGATGGTGATGGTGTCCCAGACGACATCGACAACTGTGTCTCTATATTCAACCCTGGCCAAGAGAAAGCCGACGGCGATCAGTGGGGCGACGCGTGCGATGAGTGCCCGAACACGGCGACAACGTGGCTTGTGCCTGCCGGTGACGGCGACTGCGATGGGTTCACCGATGCTGTTGAAGTCTCCATTGGCACAGACCCGGACACCCAGTGCGGTTTCTCTACGAGTGGGGCTCCCTCTGAGAACTGGCCTGGAGATCTGTTTGGGAGCAACAATGTCAACACGACGGACGTGTTGCAAATGAAGCCGGTGTTTGGGCAGTC
>DATKDX010000021.1:0-131768 GCA_035512435.1 Dehalococcoidia bacterium | reverse complement strand
GACGTCGCTGGAGCAGAACCTGCTTTACCTGCTCGCCGCTAACGCAGGCCGCCTTCTCACTCGCGATGAGATACTCGACTACCTGTGGGGCACTGATTACGCCGCCGAGAGTAACGTCGTTGACCGTCATATCCGTAACCTGCGCGCAAAGCTACAGAACAACTGGCGCAAACCCCGGTACATCAAGACCGTGCCCGGCAAGGGCTACCAGTTCACAGCAACTGCCCCTGCATAGACCGGCTAACAGAACTGCCCGGCCAGGGGCGTCACCTTCCTCGGCTTTCTCGCATTCGCGGTGTCGATGACGAAACTTCATGACCAATCAGCGTCTGCCTGTCAGGCTTCTGCCAAGGCAGAAATCATCGCGACGATTTGAGACGGCCAGGCTTTCCAGCCCAAGGGCTGTCGTGGCTCGCAACCATCAGGAGGAAGGCATTGGTCAGTCCCGCAGATTATCGGATGCCGCAGTCCGGCGTTGACAAACTGGACGCCTACGCCGCGGGCATCATTCGCAACCCCGGTCAGATGATTGATCCCCGCGTCTTCGAGCAGATCGAAGAGCAGATCGACCTCGCCCGCCTGGTCCCGGGCCTCGCCGACACCATCCCCTACGAGGATTTCGTGAACGCGTTACGCCTGGCGCTGCTGACCGAATCCGCCACCGACACGTATTCGGTGCAATTCCAGGAAGTCGCGAAAATACACGGCGCCGGCTGGCTGGCGGCCTTCAATGAGCGCGTCTGGGACCCGGACGAGCAAACGCACCGGACACCCTACTTTCGCACGCTGGTCGGGATGGGGTGTGACGGAGCCGAGCTGCAACGAGAGATGCGGCAAGCGCAGGAGCGGGAATTCGACCGCAAGGGGGCGAGCGATCCGGCGTCGATCACGATGTTCGGCACAAACCAGGAGCTGATAACAGACGCCTATCACGGCTCAGTGGCGTTCACGATCAAGCCGTACGCACCACTGGCCGCTCACGGAATCTTTCTCGTGAAGAAGCGGGAAAAGCTCCACACGGAGTGGTATCGAAAGATGACGGCGATACAGATCGAGCACAACTCGGAACTGCTGGCGAACGCCGCTTACATTACCGCGCACTTCGAGATGCCAGAGGTCCAGGTGGCACCCCAGTACGCACCCATGGGCGGAGACTACGCGCAGATGATGGGCATGGACCGGGCGCAGGTCATGAAGGATCTGGTGAGAATCTTCCACCAGCTCACGAACGACGTGCACAAGACCGGTCGGTTCCTGCTGGACGTCGGTGCCGAGCGTGGGGTCCAGGTGAGGGGCATCAGTGTCGGGTTCCTCCGCGCCTTGCTCACGCAACTTCACCTCACCGGGTTCATCGGCGAAGTGGTGCTCCAGTCGATGGGGCTGACTTACCTGTTTCAGAAGGAAGAGGAGCGGACGCTAAAGGGCCGCGTGCGGGCTCTTCTGCGCAATGTCGTCGTGGAGCGCGTGGGGCTGAAGTCGGCCGTGGTCTGAAGGACGGCCACGGCCCGACCGGGCGATTGCGCTGCGACGATGACGGATACTCATGACTTCGCCTGCGGGACGTGCAAAGCTGCTTTTGGAGAGGAGAACAGGCGGCGACATGGCCTCCTAATCCTCTGAGAAAGGAGTTAAGTTCAATGGTATTCGGACAAAACATCTGGTTGGTCCTCATCATCGTGTTCATCGTGCTGGTGGTTCTCGGCGTTATTTCAGTGGCCGCGTAGAGTGGCCAGCTCGCACAACTGATCGGGTATCCGGTCCGGATCTGGAGCCTCAGCGAGCTATGCCTCTGCCAGTTCTGTCTTAGGCCGGCAGCGTCTGGTGAGGCATCGCTCTAAGGAGAGCAAAGTGGCCAAGGCATTGGCGGGAAACAGGCCTAATGGCACATCCTTTTTGTAGGTGGGAAGGCGCACAAATAAGACGTAAGGGACGAGTGATTGTCACGAAAGGAGAAAGTCATGAGTATCCAGAAACAAGACGAGGAAATCGGAGAAGGGAGCGAACGGCCAACAGCCGTCACAGACCGGCCAGTCGCCAGGCATGATAGCGAACAAGTAGAAGAGCAGGTGGTGCATTCAACGGGTAGCGGTTGGGAGCTGGCCCGCGGCTGGGTTCGTAGCCTGGGTGCTCTGATCCTGGTGGCCCTCGCAGCGGTGGAAGCGTTACTGGGCTTTCGGCTGGGCTTCCTGCTCGCAGACGCCAATTCCAGCAACGGCTTTGTCAACTTCATATACGACGTCAGCAAGCCGCTCGCCGCACCGTTCCAGGGGATCATTGCCGACAGCGGCAACCTCGAATTCGCGTCGCCCATCGCGATGGTCGTGTACCTGGTCGCTGCGCTGCTTCTGATCGCCGGTCTCTTTGCGATTACGTCCGGTCCCTCGGGAGACGGGGGAAGCACTGTTACACGCCGCACGGAACACCGTAATCAGGTTGTTCGATAGCGATCCCGTATTTCCGCCAAGGCAGTTGTACGAAGAAAGTAAGGTGAACCAAAAAATGGGTAACAACATCTGGTTGGTCCTGATCATCGTGTTCATAGTGCTGGTGGTTCTCGGCGTCATAACAGTCGCCGCGTAGAGTGGCCATCTCGCACAACCGATCGGGTATCCGGACCGGATCTGGTAGCCTCAGCGAGCTATGCCTCTGCCAGTTCCGTCATAGGCCAGCAGCATCTGGTGAGGCATAGCTCTAAGGAGAACAAAGTGACCAAGGCAAACCAGCGGCACGTCGTGCATCACCCTGAGGGCGGATGGGCCGTGCGAAAACCTCACTCTGCCCACGCCAGTTCCCGGCATTCGACACAGGAACTGGCGCAGACACGGGCTAAGGAAATACTCTCGCACAGCGGAGGCGGGGAGGCCGTGACCCACCGGCCCGACGGGACGATACGCGAGTCCGCTACCATTGCACCGGGGACTGTCGACTGGTCCCTGCTGTCGGCGCAGGGCCACGTCCTGTTCTACATCGCCCTTTGCCCTGGCAGCACCGTCAAGGAGATTGCCCGTGCCGTCGGGCGCACGGAACGCCAGATCTGGAGCATCATCCATACCCTGAAGCGCTCCGGTATGCTGCGCCTGCGCAAGAAGGGCCTGCGTCATTATTACCGGGTCGATCTAGATGCGCCGCTACTGCACCCAACTATCGAGGGGCTGATTCTGCGGCCCGTCATGGAGCCTGTGATCAAGCAGATGCGCGCCAACGAGCCGGACTTCTGTCAGGAAAAAGAGACCTTCGGCTAACGTTCGGGATAGGAAATTGCGTCCATATAGGAGAATCGCAGTCGTGGATGGCGATAGCCGTGGTTAATCATGCGTAAACATTGGCGCGTTATGAGGGAAGTTCATGACGTTTTTCCATCGCGGTGACACATTGGTAAGGTGAATTGAGAGCCAACTATGAAATCCGCTTTAACCAGCACCGCCCTCACAAATGAATACAATCTCTTGCACTTGTTGACAGAAGTTCGCAGTGACGGGCAAGCCGTCGAGCACTTCGTTTGCATGGACTGCCTGGAGCTGGCCGAGAAGTCGGCAGAGACAGAAGGCGCCATCCACAAGTGTTCTGTCACATCGCTCTGGGGCGGCTACCCCAGGGAGAAAACCAGCACCAATTAGTTCGACTATCATCCCTCTCTCTCCGGGTGGGGCCGGAGCGAACCCCTCCCTCCCGGCCCCACCCGTTCGTCTGGCACGATACGTTCCGCCGCCGCGCTGTCCAAATCGCGCCGGCTGCCCGGTGTCAGGCCCGCGTCGAAATGTCCTGCCTGACTCATGAAGAAACTTCATGACACGTACTGGTGTTCGTGCGAATCTCTCACACGAACACTAGCGTGCGCTTCCTGAAGGTTTCGCCGCAGAACGGGAGCTCACACTAGTGTGGTCTAGTGGTGAATCCACTAAACCCTCCCTGGGTTGGGTTGGAGTTAAACCCCCCTCCAACCCTTCCCTGGCAGGATTCAGTGATTCGGCTCGGCTGAGATACCCGCCCCTCTACTATCTCTCGGCCGGGCGTACCGCAGGCTCTGCGTCTGTCGGTCCCCAGCGCCGCCAGAAAGTCAGGAGCGCCGTTACAATCACCGTCCCGATCGCTGCGGTCATCAAGGTCGGGCGTTCACCCACGGCGTCGGCGGCGATACCAGCGGCCATGAGCGGCGGTAGCGAGAAGAGGTCGGCAAGCGCTCCCTGCACTGCGAAAACGCGACCCTGCGATCCCGGTGGTGCTTGTTCATTAATAACGACTCGCGAGGCGATGCTGAGAAGAGTGAACGAGAATCCGAGCGGGATCGCCAGGAGCATCGTGATCGTGATGACGGAAGACACTCCGACCTCCCTTTCCACGAAACCGATGCCCAAATCAAAGTCAACGTTATCGTTCAAGAAGTTCCGTACGTACACGACCACGCAGAGCGCAATCACGCTCAGCAGGAACAACCCGAAACCGAATGCCATGCTGCGCCAGGCACCAGCCAGCCGCGCCGCCATCGGCGCGAGCAAGAGCCCGAGTCCGGCCCCAATGGCAGCCGGCGCCGCCACGAAGACAATGTCTTCAGCTTGAATGCCGAGGACGTCCCTTACGTACTTGGGCAGGATCACCACCAGGACCCTTGATACCGCCACGGCGGTCGTCAGGTAGACCGTAGCGAGATACGCTTCCCTGTTGCCGCTGAGGATGCGAAAACCTTCACGTGCCGTCCTGGCAAAACTCACCGGCGCTGGCTTGCGCGCGATGGGACCAGTGAAGCCTTCGGCCGTTAAAGCAACGACGAGGGCGGCGGAGAGGAAAAGTGCAGAACAGGCTGCGAACACCGCGGCATGGTCCAGCAGCTTCAGCAGGATGGGCGCCAGCGCAACCATTCCTGCGACCTGACCCATTACCAGCGTGAGCACCATCCAGGAGTTTGCGGCCGTCAACTGGTCCCGCTGCACCACGGCAGGGACAGCGGCTGACTCGGCGGGCGAGAAGAACTGCCCGACGGTAGAGGAGGCTGCGGCGAGCAGATAGACGTAAACGAGATCGCTCTGGTAGTACGCAAGCGCTGCCGCGATGGCCGCCCGTGCCAGGTATCCGGCCATCAACGTCGTGCGCTTCGGCAAGACGTCGGCGCTGATGCCGGCGGGAATCGCCAGGATGATTCCGGGAAGAGTGAGCGCCAGCAGGAGAATGGCCGTGCGGAAGCTAGAGTCTGTCTCCACGACGACAAGAATCAGGAGTGTATAGATCATCGCGTTTCCCGCCGTCTGTCCCAGCAGGCGGGAGCCAAGGAGACGCCGAAAGCGACTATTTCTGAGAAGACCTGTGTCCGCGAGTTCGATGGCCATCCTGGATGCTCAGGGTCACGGTGTCACCGGCATGCGGTCACCCATTTGCGAATAGTGACAGCCTATCGCTAGTCTCCGCGCCGCTCAAGCTATCCGAAAAACGTGGCGATGTTCGTGATCGTGCTGGCCGAGGTACTTCTGGGCGTTCATTCGTGGTACGTTGGTGATTAGACAACGTTTGGGCCCCGCAGGCTTTAGCCTCGCGACCTTGGCACGTGTGACCCAGACCGATTCGATCTGAGATCGAGAGAGGTCACGATTATGCAACAGCGACTCGAGAATTCCTGTGCAACGTCCATCGGCGTGCGGGAATGAGCAGCCAGATCCCCGAAGCCCTCAACACCGACACTGATCCCAGCGGCGACACCCATGCGCATCACTGGCTAATCAAGAGCCAGGAAGGCCACAGCAGCGAGGCCATCTGCAAACAGTGCGGAGAGCGACGGGACTTTCGCAACGGCTACAAGTGGCAGCCGTACTACTATCCTTCGCGGCTGGCGTCGTCGAAGTAACACCCACTCGCAACACACACACACAGACTTGGAGTTAATGATCGAAACGATTACCGCCAACCTTGATACCTGGACCACCGAAGAGCTTCTCGGAGAAGTAATGCGCCGCAGCGCTGGCGACCGCAACGCACTGGACAGGGTCCAGCTGACCGCCATGCTCGCCATCCTGGAAGACTGCGACCAAAAGGGCACCCACCCTAACCACTGGCATATAGCAGAGACGGCGCTGGACTAGCGGGTCCCGATGTGCCTAAGGCGCGGCTGTCACGCGGAGCTGCTCAGCGTGTTTGCGTCGTGGGCCGCTGCGTTGCCAAAAGTCCCGACCGGAAAGCCAACGATTGCTTACTGCGGCCACGGCGAGCGCTCCACGACCGCGCTTTCGTTACTGGAACGGCATGGCATCCGCGCGGTAAATCAGAGAAGGCGTTCCGGGTTAACTATAGCACCTGTTTATATTTAAAACACCCGTTTTTACAAAACAAAATGCCCCGGCTCAAAGCGTGACTGCCGCCCCCTCCGCCTCCGGCGTCCACTCACCCGCGTTCGCCAGGCTGGCCATGCGGCAGCGGTGCAGCAGCGCCGCCTGAGCCGCCGCCACATTGGCCGCCTCCCCTCCCCAGCCCTCGAGAGCCCCGGGTACTGCAGCGCCCGCCCAAAGGAGTATGTCAGCTGCCACGGGGCGTCGCCGCGCCGCCGGTTGATCTCGTTCAGGTTCCGGCAGGCCTCCTCGTCCCCCTGCCCTCCGGAAAGAAAGGCGATGCCCGGCACCTCCGCCGGCACGCACTTTCGCAGTGTCTCCAGCGTCCGCTCCGCGATCTCCCCCGCAGACGACTGGTCAGCCGCCCCGCTCGCCGGAATCACCATGTTCGGCTTCAAAACGATGCCGTCCAGTTGCACCCGCTGACGAGGAAGCTGCTCAAATACCTTCGTCAGCATGGCCTCGGTCACCGCTTGGCAGCGGTCGATGTCGTGGTCGCCGTCCATCAGCACCTCCGGCTCCACGATCGGCACCAGCCCCGCTTCCTGCGCCAGCGCCGCATATCGGCCCAGCGCGTGCGCGTTTGTCTCGATGCAGTATGACGTGGGCTTCGCCGCATCGACGGAAAGCACCGCGCGCCACTTGGTGAACTTGGCACCCCTTTCGCGGTATTCCTCCATGCGCGTGCGCAGTCCGTCCAACCCCTCGGTGATCTTCTCCCCGTCCGCCCTGGCCAGCGGGCTCGTACCTGTGTCCACCTTGATGCCCGGGAATATGCCTGCATTCTGCATCACCTCTACCATCGGCGAACCGTCCGCTGCCCGCGCCACGATCGTCTCGTGATATAGAATGGCGCCGCTGACGTAGTCACCAAGGCCGGGCGTGCGGAACATCCATTCCCGGTAGTCACGGCGGCTCTCGTCGGTCGATTCGATGCCGGCGGCCTGTAAGCGCTTCGTGCAGGTCCCGGTCGATTCGTCGACGGCCAGCACGCCCTTGCCTGGCGCGACCATGGCAGATGCGGTTTCGTTCAAGCTCATGCGCTCATCCTAACTGCTTCGGCTTCCAGCAGCGGCCCAAAGCGCTCGCGGAAGGTGTTCTCGTCCATATTCCCCGACTCCGCCATGCGCGCCACTAGCCCCGGGTCGTTCAGATCCTCGCGATTGAGGCGGATCATATACTGCCTCGCCACGGCGTAGTGGTCCGAAGTGACGTCCACCAGGCGGGTGCCGATGCGGCCGCTGTCGGCCTCCTGCAGGTCCTCGAAGGGGACGACGCGCAACTGGCCGCCCTCCAGGCAAACGATGCCGCTGGGCCGCTGAGTCTCCTCGAAGAGGAACTTGACCGCGCCGGAGCCCAGCGTCCGGGTGTAGTCGACATCGAAGGGGATCGGCGCGGCGCAGCGCAGCTCGTAGCCCAGTGTAATCGAGACGAACGGCAGGTTCTCGCCCCGCTCAGCGAACTGACGGGTAAGCTGCCCCTCGAGGATGGCAGCGAGCGGGATCTTTTCAAGGCGGATGTGACCGTGCGCATCGTAGCCGACCTCCACGCCTGGCATCGACGACAGGTGGTCGGGGTCCATGCGGGAGGCGACGCCCTCGGCGACGACGGCGAGGCCGTAGTTGCGGCTATAGGCGCGGCGCTTGAGGATTGCGCCCTCGATCACCTTGCAGACGTCCGGGACCGTGATGTCTCCCGGCCCGAACTCCTCCGGGATTACCGTGACGGTAGCCCCGGTCGACTTGCCTATGGCCAGCGCCAGGTGGCCGGCCTTGCGGCCCATGACAACCATCATGCACCAGCGATTCGTCGTCTTCGCTTCTTCCATCAGGTTGAGGGCGAACTGCGTGCCGAAATGCCGCGCCGTCTCAAAACCGAACGTCGGCGCGTTGGCAGGCAGCGGGATGTCGTTGTCAATCGTCTTTGGCACATGGGCGACGCGGATATCGCCGCCGCTCTCGTGCGCCACGGCTCCCGCGGCCGAACCGGTATCCTCGCCGCCGATGGTAACCAGGCGGTCGATGCCCAGTTGCCGTAGCGTGTCGACGGTCTGGCGCAGCGTCTCCGGTGTCTTGGTGGGGTTGGCGCGGGACGTACGGATGATGGAGCCTCCCTTATCGTGGATGCGTGATACGTCCTCGATCCGCAAAGGGCGAGTCATATCGGTGCGTCCTTTGATCAGATGATCAAAGCCGTCGAGGATGCCTACCACCTCAACGCCGCGGTTGATAGCGCCGATGGTGGCGGCGCTCAGTGCGCTATTGATGCCGGGCGCCGGCCCGCCGCCGACAAGAATGCCCATTCGTCCGTTCGACATAAGTGCGTCTCCTCGCTCCCAGGCGAATCTCACCTACCAGTGTAGAACTGTCCGTCAAGCCGCCGAACGTACGGCAGAATGGTACGATTGCTGAACCATGAAAGATCACCTCGCGCAGTACAACGTCGCGCGCCTCCTCGCGCCACTGGAAAGCGAGCAGTTGAAGCCGTTCATGGACGCTGTCGACCGGCTAAACGCGCTGGCCGACGTTTCGCCCGGCTTCGGTGTGGCGACATCAGACCGACGATGGCAACTCCACCTCGATACGAGTACAGGACGACCCGATGATAATCATCAACTTCAGCGTCTGGGAGGATGTCGACTCGCTCTTCGAATACACCTACCACTCAGACCACGTCAAAATTTTCCGCCGCCGCTTCGAATTTTTCGAGGAGCACCCGATGCAATATTTCCTTGTTATGTGGTGGGTCCCGGCCGGACACGAGCCGACGATAGAGGAGGCTGAAGAGCGGCTGGCGCACATCCGTGAACACGGTCCGACGGAATACGCGTTCAACTTCAAGCAGCGCTTCTTCGCGCCCAACGCCCAGACCACCCAAGCCGCCTCGTGACCGAAACCGCTCCCAACTGGACGCATCCCCTTGGCAATAAGCTGACGACTCCAGACGAGGCTGTCCGCGCCGTCAAAGACGGGGACCGGGTAGTGATTGGCATGATGCACCTTACGCCACTTCAGCTATGCCGGGCTCTCGCTCGGCGCGGTCCAGGGCTGAGGGATGTGACCGTAGACGCGTCGCTGTCCGCCTTCGTCAAGTGGTGGCCGGAGGGCGAGGAGACGGGCCTGACGATAGAGACCTTCTTCCTGCTCGACCAGGACCGCCATCTCTTCCACGAAGGCAAGATGGAGTACCGTATTGCACCACCCTACCGCGAAGACCTCAGCCGCTGGACGCGCTTCTCGATCGACGTCTTCATGACACAAGTGACGCCGCCCGATGCCGGCGGCTGGTGCAGTTTTGGCATGTCACTCTGGGGCGCGCGGCGGGCAGCGAGCGAGGCGAAGATGGTGCTCGCCGAGATCAATCCACGGCAGGTGCGGACCGGCGGCGACAACCGCATCCACGTCGATGAGATCGATTATTTCGTGGAGACCGCGCCGGAGTGGCGGTTGCTCAGGCCCCCGGAGCGCAACGAAGAGGAAGCCGAGATAGCTCAGGTGATCTGCGCTCTCGTGGCGGCGGAACTGATCCATGACGGCGACACGTTCCAGCTCGGGACGGGCAAGGTTCCGGCGGCCCTTAGTCTCTTCCTGGGTGACAAGGTGGACTTGGGCGTGCACACGGAACTTATCTTCGGTGGCATACCGCAGCTCGTGGAGGCGGGCGTTATCACCGGCAGGCGCAAGAACGTAAAGCCGGGGCTGGTGGTGGGCTCGTCCTTCGGGCAATTGACGGAGGAGGAGCGCCAACTGGTAGCAGCGCGCCCGGAGACTTACGAGCTCTACGAGATGGCGTGGACGAACGACATCGCGACGATCGCCGCGCACGACAACATGGTGGCGGTCAACAACGCGCTGCTCGCCGACCTTACCGGCCAGGTGACGGGCGAGTCGCTGGGCCACCGCATCTACAGCGGCACGGGCGGCGGCTTCGCCTTCCCGGCGGGGGCGATGCACGCCAGGAACGGGCGCTCCATCATCGTGCTGCCCTCAACGACGCTCGTGGACGGCGACCCCAGATCGCGCATTGTCGCGACGCTGCCACCGGGCACGGTGGTGACCGTTCCGAGGCACTACGCCGACTACTTCGTGACGGAGTACGGCATCGCGCACCTGCGCGACAAGACGCTGGGCGAACGCGTCGGCGAGATGATCAGCATCGCGCATCCGGATTTCCGCACCGAACTGCGCAGAGATGTGCAGGCGGCCGGGTTTATTTAGTCGACAACGTCGGTAACCTTGCCGGTCGTCACATCGTAGACAAATCCGTCGCAGGTGATGTGCGGCGGGAAGTACGGCGATGACTTAATTCGCTCAACGTCATCGTTGACGCTCTTCGCCAGGTCATCGAACGCGAGGAAATCGATGTCACTCGCGTCGGCGTCCAGATCACTCTTGAGCATGTCACGAAGTTGCTCACTCGTGAAAGTGAGCATGCCGCAGTCCGTGTGGTGGATGACGATGAACTCCTCCGTGCCCAAAAGCTTTGAGGAGATGATCAACGAGCGGATTGCATCGTCGCTGGCGCGGCCACCGGCGTTGCGGATGACGTGAGCGTCGCCGACATCGAGCCCGAGGAACTTCTCAGGATGCAGGCGTGCGTCCATGCAAGTCAGGATGGCAACCTTCTTGGCCGGGGGCATCGGCAGGTCACCCTTGGTGAACTCGGAAGCGTACTGCTTATTACGTTCGAGCAGGTCTGGTAGCACGGGCATGACTGTTCTCCTTGATACTAGTGTTGGGCGGTCGCCGACCATTTTGCCACAGAGAAGGGCGCCTAGCTCTGGCGGCGGATCGCGCCGGCAAAGCGCGCGAGGAGACTCGGCCGTTCAGACTCTGTCTCCGGAATAGCCTCGGGAGCGTATGGTGCGAGGTGCTCGAAGAGAATCTTTTCGGGGAACGTGCCCTGGAAGCGGCGAAGCGGCTTGCCGTTCTGGACAAGCAAGAAGGTAGGAGTTGACTTGACGCCGAACTTCTTCGCCATGTCCGGCCGGTCGTATGTGTTCACCCCCACGAACTCAATGCGGTTTCGGTAGCGCTTACTCAGCCGCTCAAAGATTGGAGCCATCACTTTGCAGGGGGCGCAGGTGTGCGTCCAGAAGCCGAGAAAGGTGGGAGCCCTAGAATTGACCTGGTCCCAGAAAGTATCGTCGTCATAGTCTCGGGACTTCATGCTATCTCCATGTTAGCCGAGCCAGTGCCAGCTGTCAGCGAACGCCGGTGCGGTCAGTACCGCGTACTGACTCGAGGGGGTCTTCATAGTCGTCGCTGGTCGCGACGACGCGCATACGGCGGCCGCCGATGACAACCTCGGATCCGCCATGCAAAGTGGGCGTGGCGACCGGCCGAACATTTTCGCTGGAAGCCGGGAAAGCCTTCCCGCGCTCTAGTCCAGCTGTTTCCCAGCCACGGACTTTGCCCTGGTGGACGAGACGGACGAAAGTCTGCACGACGTCAGGGTCGAACTGCAGCCCAGCCTTCTGCTGCAGGTAGGTCAGCGACTCGTCCAGACTCCACGCTTCCTTGTAGGGCCGCGTGGTAACAAGGGAGTCGAAGACGTCGACGACGGCTGTTATGCGGGCTGCCAGCGGTATGTTGGTGTCGGTGATGCCGTCCGGGTAACCCGTGCCGTCCCACCATTCGTGGTGGTGGCGGGCGACCTGGCGCTCCAGCTCAAAGAGCGGAGACTGTCCCAGCATCTTCTCGCCGATGAAAGTATGCTTCTTGATCTCCTCGTAGTCTTCGCGGGTGAGCTTGCCAGACTTGCCGAGGATGGAGTCGGCGATGCCCGCCTTCCCGATATCATGGACGACGGCGGCCTTGCCGATCGCGCGCGCGTCTTCAATGTCGAAGCCCATTTCATACGCGATCAGCGTGGCGTTCTCTCGGACCCGGTGGAGGTGCTCGCTGGAGAGGCCGTCGCGGGATTCGCTCTGGATGGATACGCGGATGAGGAGGTCTTCCTGCGCCCGCAGGATGCGGGCATAGCTAGTGTCGAACGCTTCTTCAGTGTCGGCGAGGTTGGCGCGGCCCAGCTTAAGGAAGATGATGCCGCTGGCGAGCAGACCGATGGCGAGCACACCGAGGTGGGCGGGAAGTGGCAGGTATGCGGTGGCCAACGCGACAAGCACGGCGGCAACCCAAAGGAAGAGACCGAACGCCTCCCGGCGGCGGACACGACGACGCGCGAAGTGGATGCTTCCGCGATCGGTCGGAGAATTGCTGCTGAAAATGGGCATGTGTTATTTACGACGCCCCTTGCCGACAGGTCGTTACCACACTTGATGGTACGCCATGGTGACATAACACAGAGGCGTACAGGGCGAGCCACTGCTAACCTAGGCTTATGGCGTATGACGAAAACCTCGCCGAGCGCATTCGAGCAGTCATGGGCGCCGAGTTCAACGTGAACGAGAAGAAGATGTTCGGCGGCGTTGCGTTCATGATCGGCGGAAACATGGCCTGTGGCCCGGTCGGCGACGAGCTAATGGTGCGCGTAGGCCCCGAAGCCTATGATGACGCGCTGGCAAGGCCACATGCGCGGCCGTGCGACTTCACGGGCCGCCCGATGAGGGGTATGGTGCTCGTCGGCAGACAGGGTATCGCGTCTGACGACGATCTCGCAGCCTGGGTGGAGTCCGGCGCGGCTTACGCGAGGTCACTTCCGGCTAAGTGAGCTAGTGAGAAGGCACCTGGTCGGGTAGCCTGAAGGTGATGCAGGCCTTCAATCTCCACCACCTTGAGCCAATCGCGGCCGAGAAGCTGGCGCCCAGCGTTTATGACTTCATCGCCGGCGGGGCGGAAGACGAAGTAACTCTCGCGCGGAACCGCACAGCATGGGAAGTGCTACGGATCATCCCCCGCGTTCTTGTCGACGTGACCAGTGTTGACACCTCGACCACTGTGCTCGGTCGCAGTGTGCCATCGCCCGTGATCATTGCGCCTGTCGCGCTGCACAGGCTGGCCCACGAGGAAGGAGAAGCGGCCGTCGCACGGGCTGCTGCCTCCGTGGGCACCATCATGACGGTCAGCACGATGTCGAGCACGCGACTCGAGGACGTGGCACAGGCAGCGGATGGTCCTAAGTGGTTCCAGCTCTACTGTTACAGTGACCGTGCCGTCACTGAAGCTTTGGTAGGGCGCGCCGAGGCCGCGGGATACGAGGCGCTAGTGCTCACGGCTGACGTGCCGCGCCTGGGCCGGCGTGAGCGCGATTTCCGGCACGGCCTGTCTTTCCCGGTCGATGTGATGCCCGTCAACTTCCTGGACCACCTGGAGTTGGCATCAGTGCCGCAGGACAGGCAAGGATCTGCGCTGGCGGCGTACACTGCGTCGCTGCTGGACCCCGGTCTCACCTGGGATATCGTCGGCTGGCTGCGCTCTCTAACGTCCATGCCGCTGATCGTGAAGGGCATCCTCTCGGTCGAGGATGCCAGGATAGCAGTCGATGAAGGTGTCGCCGGGATCGTTGTTTCCAACCACGGGGGGCGCCAGCTTGACGGCGTTCCGGCGACTGCCGAAGTGCTGGCCGAGATCGTCGACGCCGTTGGCGAGAACGTGGACGTGCTGGTAGATGGTGGGATCCGGCGGGGCACTGACGTCCTAAAGGCGCTGGCGTTGGGAGCGAAAGCTGTGATGATCGGGCGGCCTTACATCTGGGGACTGGCGATCGACGGCGAGGCCGGCGTCGCGCGTGTCCTCGAGATGCTGCGCCTTGAGTTTGACCTGGCTATGGCGCTCTCCGGCGTAACCTCCGTTTCCCAGATCGGCCGTCGGCTGATCCGCAGCTAGGCGGACGGCCGCCCGGCTGCTTCCCATGCGGCAACGACGGCCTGCACCTGCGCGGCATGTTCCTGCAGGTGCTCGGCGTAGATGCGCAGCCACACTTCCGCGGAGTACGGCCCGGATTCAGTGTGCGTACCAGCCGCAGCCCAGTCTTCGTCGCTGAAACGCCGAAGAATGGGCGCTGTGTTGGCGCGCACCGCCTCGACGGTCGCCAGGGCCACCTCCAGCGGCAGGTCGTGATAGGAAAACTTGCGTGCCCAGTGGCCAGGGTCGTATCCGAAGATCGTCGCGTTGTCCTCAGCGACGAGGTAACGGATGCGGCCGTGGGAGTTGGTCTCAGAGTCGGCACAATGAACAACGACCTCGTGCACGGAGAAGTCCTCTTCGCCAGGTCTCCACTTCTGCATCTCCTCGGGTGCAGCGTTGACTGCGGCGCGGAAGCGCTCGGGGCCATCGGCATACTTCTGGATCAGCGAGTCGCGCTCGGCAGCGTCCATGGCGTCCTTCGTTCCTAGTCCGGCCAGTCGCCGTCGAAGACGAACTCTGCCGGACCTGTGAGGTAGACGTCATCGCGTCCGTTCCATTCGATGGTGAGGAGGCCTCCCGGTTGCGTCACGTCCACTTTGTTGTCCACGAGGCCTTTGACATGGGCAAGGACCATGGCCGCGCAGCAACCGCTGCCGCAGGCCAGCGTCTCACCCGCGCCTCGCTCCCAGACACGGACGTCCATCCGCTCGCGGCTGGCTACGTAGGCCGCTCCGAAGTTGACGCGTGCGGGGAAGGCGACGTGGTTCTCGACGAGCGGCCCGACGTGCTCTAGCGGGTAGTTCGACGGGTCTTCAGCGAGGAAAACAACGGCGTGCGGGTTGCCCATGGAGACGCAACTAACAGGGATGGTTGAGCCGTTCACGTTGATCGGGAAATCGAGGACAGGTGGCCCGGCATCAGTGCGCACCGGTATCTCATCCGGGGCGAAGTGCGGTGGACCCATCGATAGACGGGACCGAGCGACCTTGCCGCCCTCCATGAAGACCTGCGCCTCAAGCGTGTCGTGAATCGCTTCGATGGTGACTCGGCCGTTGGTCGCGGCTGCGATGCCGCGCTCGACCGCATACTTGATGAGGCAGCGGACGCCGTTGCCGGAGACCTCGGCCTCGGAACCATCCGCGTTGAAAAGCCGCATGCGAAAGTCAGCCTCGTCGGACGGCAGGAGCAGCATAAGACCGTCGGCGCCGACGCCCAGATTCCGGTGGCACATCGCCTGCGCGATACCAGGCCAGTCGCGTTCCTCACCTGAGGATTCGACGATGAGAAAATCGTTGCCTGCTCCGTGCATCTTGGTGAACTTCATCAGGTATCCGATTCTATCAGCCCCTCCAGGGTCAGAGGTGCGTTAACGCGGCGTCATGCGAGCCACTCCCTCACCAGCTCGATGCCGCCGTCCACGGCCCTGTCGCTCTCCAGCCAATGGATACGCCTGTCCGACGCCTTGAACCAGGCATTCTGGTGTCGCGCCAGGCGATGCGTCCCGGTTTTCGTCCGTTCAACGGCTTCCTCTAATGTCAGTTCACCGTGCAGATGTTCGCACAGCTCGCGATAGCCCATTGCTGACATTGCGGGCAGATCGCAGCCGTATCCGCGCTCGACCAGGCCGCGCACCTCACCCAGGAAGCCAGCGCGCATCATCATGTCGACGCGCTGGTCGATACGCTTGTAGAGCGCGTCGCGAGTCAGGTGAAGGCCAACGACCATGGCATCGAAATCGGGGGCATCCTTCGTGCGCCAATACGTGAACGGCTTGCCGGTAGCGTGGTAGACCTCTAGTGCGCGGATTACGCGCCGGACGTTGCTGGGTTGTATGTACTCTTCGGAGGCAGGATCGATGTGCAGGAGCTCGGATAGAAGGTCATCGGGTGGACGCGACTCCATCTCGCGACGAAGCTCTTCCTGTGAAGGAACCTGCGGCACGCGCCAGCCTTCCAGCAGCGCCCAGACGTACTGTCCCGTGCCTCCGACGATGACGGGGATAAGACCTCGCCCCCAGATCGTCTCCAGTCCCTCCTTTGCGAGTTCGAGCCAGCGGCCGAGATTGAACTGTTGGTCCGGGTACACAACGTCGACTAGCCAGTGTGGCAGCGCTTCGCGCTCCCCCGAAGTCGGCTTGGCGGTTCCGATATCCATGTAACGGTAGACCTGGCGAGAGTCCGCGTTAATCGCTTCAAGTCCACCAATAGACTTTGCCAGCTCGACGGCCAGGCCAGTCTTGCCGGATGCCGTCGCTCCGACGATGGCGAGCACCTTCTGTGTCATAGGGGAAGGATACGCCGAGCGGTCGTCAGGCGCGGACTTCAGCCGTCTTGCGGATGATGCCCGAGAACACATCGGCCTTCAGGCTCGCGCCGCCGACCAGGCCGCCGTCGATCGTCTCGCAGGCCATGAAGTCGGTTATGTTGTCTGGGGTGACGCTACCCCCGTAAAGAATGCGTACGGCGTCGGCCGTGGCTTCGCTGGTGAGGCTATTGAGTTCACCACGGATAAGCGAGATCGCGGCGTCAGCGTCGTCAGCGGTAGCCGCGCGGCCGGTGCCTATGGCCCAGACAGGCTCGTAGGCGACAACGAACGTGTCCTGCACCTGGATAGCGTCGAGGCCGGCCCGCAACTGGCGCAGGAGAACGTCGTCGGTCTGGCCAGCCTCACGCTCATCGAGTGTCTCGCCGACGCAGAAGATTGGGATGAGACCAGCATCCAGCGCGGCCTTAAGCTTTCGGTTCACCGTCTCGTCGCTCTCGCCGAATACGTGGCGGCGCTCCGAGTGGCCAACGATGACATAATCGCAAAGCTCTTCGATCTGCGCGGGGCCGACTTCACCCGTGGCGGCAACACCATCCTCCCAGTGCAGGTTCTGAGCCCCCAGCCGGATCGACGTCATGGTTATCGCGGTTTCGACGGTAACAAGGTAGATGAACGGCGGGCAGACGATCTTCTCGACGGACTCGATGTCGTTGGTGCGTTCAGCGATGTCGGTCGCGAGTTGGAAGGCGCTGTCCAGCCGCATGTTGCACTTCCAGTTGCCGGCGATGATGGGTGCCCTCACTACCATTCACTCCTGGACTTCTTGGGGAAGAGGTGGGCGAACTTCCCGAAGGATGGTGGGCTATAGAAATCGAATCGTTGAAGGTGCACTGCGCGTTTCAACGGTCCGATAGCGCGCTTGTCACCAATCTCACCCAAGGCCTCGGCTGCCGAGTGCCTAACAACATCATCTTCATCATCGAGTAGCGCTATCAAGGCGTTTACTGCTCTCGCATCACGAATCTTGCCCAGTGCTGCTGCGGCGGCAGCCCGAAGTCTAAATGATTCAAGATTGGCCCAGTCATCACTAATCGAAGCATCAATTTCATCGGCAAGGGCGAGGGCAGCGGCCCTGTCGGATATTGATTTCACGCAATCACTGTAGTATTGGGCAAGTGCGACAGATTCGGGTGTACGCGTGAATGGGTCAACTGAAAATACGCCCGCCATTCGTTTCGGAAAGTCCTGAGCAATGCGGCGCAGCGTCCCGCGCCAGCGCCAACGACTCCTCAATCTTCCAACGAGTGTTACCTCGTCATTGGAGAAGAACAAGCTGGCGGTATGAGCAGCATCGGAAAGCGATAGCGATTTCGGCCCACGGTACTCCAGTGCGCCAATGAGAGCGGGGACGATGCGGTCGTCAGTTCGCCCCTGTTCGGCAAGTGCCCATGCTGCCTCCGCCCTTTCTTCAATGTCTACATGATCGCTCAGTAATCTTGCTAGCAACTCGTCGATTGAAGTGGCATCGTCCAAGAAATCCATGTGCTCACTCACGCCCCGTACTTCTTGAGCCGCAGAGCGTGCGCCATGGCCAGGGCCATCGCCTCTTTGGCGGGAAACGTGCCCAGCGAGCCCTTGGCAAGGTGCAACTCATTGAAAGAATCGCAGTCGTCGCCACGCCCGTATTTCGCTTGCAGCATGAACGGGACTGGATGCCAGGAGTGCGCGGCCATTGTAGCCGGCGTAGAGTGGTCGCCGGTAACCATAAGTACATCCGGCGCCATATCCGCCAGCTGCCCGATTACCGCATCTACTTCGGTGATCTTTTCAACCTTGCGGTCGTAGTCGCCGTCTTCCCCGGCGGCATCGGTGTGCTTGTAATGGACGAAGAAATAGTCGAATCGGTCCCAGCTCTCTCGTAGCGTGGCGAACGTGTCCTCCAGCGTCGGGCCAACATCGAGGCACTCCATGCCGACGAGTTTCGCGAGCCCGCGATACATCGGGTAGTGCGCCGCGGCGGCCGGGCGGAACTTCCAGACCTCGGCCATCTGCGGCCAGGACGGCCGCTTGGCGAACCCGCGCAGCAGCAGCTGATTCGCGGGATGCTTGTCCGCCAGATACTTCTCGGCCTCCGCGCACCACTTGTTGACGAGGTCTGCTGTCGCTTGGGCGGCTTCCGGAGTCGCGCGGGCTGGTAGAGCCTTAGCTCCCGTTGTCTGCGGATCGGTGTCGGTGACGCCATCCGAGAGTCCCTCGCCACGCAAGACGAGGACGAAGCGGTGCTCCCGCACGGGCTCGACGAAGACAGTTACGCCGGGCAGGGCGATCTGCCTCAGGCCCTCGACTAATTCAACACAGCGCTCAGTGCTGATGCGTCCGGCGCGGCGGTCGGTGATCTTGCCTTCGCCGTCGATCGTGCAGAAGTTGCCACGGGCGGCGACATCAGACGGTTGCAGGTCGAAGTCGATCCCGGCCGCCTCAAGCACCCCGCGGCCGATGTTGTACACCATCGGGTCATAGCCGAATAGCGCGAGGTGGCCGGGTCCGCTGCCGGGAGTGATTCCGTAACCGACTGGCATGGTTAGGCCGCAGCTGCTGTGCTTCGCGATGTTGTCGAGGTGAGGTGTCCACGCCGACTCCAGCTCGGTGCGGCCGGTCTCGGGGTGGGGAAGGCCGCCCAGGCCGTCCATGACGAAGAGGACGATCTTGGTATCGGCTTCCTGTGCGAGTTCGCGGGCGAGGTCGAGGTCCATGCGGTTTGATTATGCCGAACGAACTCCGAACGTTCCACCGCCATGCGGAATCTTGACCTGCCGCCTAAGTATACAGTACTGTGTACAGTAATGCGTACATAAGTAGCGGAGGATTAGAAATGGGCGATTTCTACAAGACGCTTGAAGAGTTTCGGGCGGCAAAAGCGAACTGGCATGACAAGACGCTGGCGGCCCACAAGGCGCAAGCGGACTTTGAGTTCGCGGAGAAGTCGATGACCTTCGTTAGGGAGCGTCTTGTCATGGAGGCGTGGGAAGACGGCGACCCAGCAATGTACCTAGATCCCGGAATCATAAACGAGATTAGACCTGTTGAGTACATCGGTCTGACGCTAAAGCAGGCTGCCGAAAGAGCCTTGCGGCTCCTCGGAAAGGCGACAACTGAAGATTTAGCTGACGAGATGGCCAGAAGGGGGTTTCGCTTCACAAGCGCGGCGCCGTCGAGGGAGGTCCACGGCGCGCTAGTCAAGCAGAGATGGGCAAGCAAGAATTCGCAGACTAAGAAGTGGGAATATGTGGCTCAGTAGCATGCAGGCAGCCAAGAGCCGGTTAAGTCGCCAATGAGGAAGATTCGCGATGACGATGTTCACGCGCGCATCCGTGCGATAGAACAGGGCAATCTTAACCTGGCACATACTCTCCTGAATGGGAGTTACGTGGTCATCGGAGGTCTGCTTGGGATTATCGCCGTTCTCCTGGGGGCTTTAATAATGGTGGCCTCCTCATAGAGGGTGCTGGCCACGTGACCCAGGACGATACTCAGGCCATGCCGCAAGTTATCGTCGTCGGGCGGGGATAGGCGGGCTCTGCGCGGCGTATCGCCTGAGGCAGCGCGGCTTCGAGGCGGAAGCTCCCGCTCAAAGGGCTCGACACGATCGAGGGGTATGTGATCCAGCGCTTCTGGCCCGGTTACCACCGCTCGATCCGCGACTTTCTGCGCCGCGGCGACCGGACCCGGCGGCTGTTTTTCGCCGGCGATTACCTGGTTGGACCCTATACTGAGGCGGCGCTCACGTCCGGCCTGAGAGCGGCCCGCGACATCACCCGGTTCCTTGAGTCCGGCGACGCGCAATAATCAGGTGTGCTTCGCGAGGAAGTCGAGCACGATCCGGTTGAACTCGTCAGGCCGCTCCATGCTGGGACGTGGGCGGTATCCCTGATGACGACTTTCTCGGCGCCCGGGATCCTGGATGCCAGGACGTCAGCGATCGTCTGCATCGCAAGGAAGTCTTCATCCCCCACGATGACAAGTGTGGGCGCGCTGATGTCCTCGAGGTGGGTGATAGCCAGTGGCTCCAGTTCGGTGGCATGCTCCGTGGGGTTATTGCCACTTTCGTAGATAGCGCGCTGCATCTGTGCCACGCGCTCCCGGACTGAGGCGTTGACATCCGCCGGCTCGCGGTTGGGGCCGTCGATCCACATGCGGACCATCAGATCGACCGCGCCATCGATGTCGCCTGCTTCCAGAAACTGGCCCTCTTTCTCGTCTTCCGCCTTCATCCCAGGGTCGGCGGCCCAGAAGTCGAAACCGTCCAACGCAGAACCAACGACTACGAGCGCGTTTAGCCGCTGCGCGTGCGCGACGGCAAAGTCGACTGCGATTGCGCCGGACATCGAGACACTGACGAGAGACGCCTTCTCGATGCCGAGGTGGTCGAGCAGGGCAGCGATATCATCATGTGGCGCCCATGGCTGGTCGGCGAAGGGCGACTTGCCGAAGCCCCGGACGTCATATCGGACGACCGTGTAGCGCTTGGAATACGGCCCGACCTGATCGTCCCACATCCGAAGGTCGGCAATGCCGGCGTGGCCGAGGACGACGGCGGGGCCTTCGCCCGTCACCTCGTAATAGATAGGGCCTTGTGACGTGTCAACATACCCGGACGTCACGTGGGGCTCTTCTCCGGCCGGCCTGCCATCAGTCGCCAGGCAAACACCGCGACAAGCATCAGCGCGATAACGCCCAGGGTGTAGGGGTCGCTGGAGCGCCCGCCCAGGCCTTCGTCCGCCACATGGGCGATCCAGTGGGCCACGCCGCCTGCGGCCGCGCCGCCAAGCACTGACAGCACGGCATCCCCGCGCCAGACCAGGGCGAGGAGAAGCGCCGCGCCAAGCCCGATCTGGAACGCACCGACATCGTGGAGGAAGTGGCGGTTGTAGGGCGGGAATTCGGCGATGTTCTCGTAAAACGACGAAGTGTCGATGATCGCCCAGAGGCCGAGGGCGAGGGTAAATGCGCCGAAAAGCCCCACGACGAGATTCGAGACGAGTTGCGCGCGTTCCATGCTTCCCTCCATAAAGAGCGGGGCGACCTGACGGTCGCCCCGGCTCGCTGTTCTGTTTCTTCGCTAGACGGCCAGGATGTGCACGGCGACGGCGGCTGGGTCGCCCTTGACCATGCCGCCGCCGTTCTCTGTCAGGCCCACCTTCGGGTCCTTGACCTGGCGGTCGCCGGCCTCGCCGCGGAGCTGCGTGAATATCTCGTAGATCTGTGCCACGCCGGTCGCGCCGATCGGGTGCCCCTTCGAAATCAGGCCACCGCTGGGGTTTACTGCCTTGGGCCCATCGAAATACGTGGCCTTGGAGTCGATCAGTGCACCGCCCTCGCCAGGCGCGCAAAGTCCCAGCTCTTCGTAGAGCACCAGTTCTGCGGGAGCAGACGCGTCGTGAACCTCGAGGACGTTGAGGTCTTCCGGCCCGACGCTCGCCATCTCGTAAGCCTTCTTGGCCGTGACCGTCGTCACGTCGTCCTCGCCTGGTTGCCGGTCGAAGCCTGAATTCAGCACCGAGGCCTTGACCCAGACCGGCTTCGAGCCCATCTGCCGTGCGATCTCCGGCGAAACGAGCACAGTCGCCGCCGCGCCATCGCCGATCGGCGAGCACATCAGCCGCGTCAGCGGCTCGGCTACAGGCGGTGACGTCAGGACGTCTTCGAGCGTGTAGACCTCGCGGTACTGGGCGTGCGGGTTGAGCGAGCCGTGGAAGTGGTTCTTGACCGCCACGCGAGCGAATTGCTCTTTGGTCGTGCCGTACTTCTCCATGTGATGCCGCGCGAAGGCGGCGTAGAAGTCCATGAACATGGAGCGCTTCTCGCCGGCGCCCTCGGCCACGTCCGGATTGTCCTGTCCGTTTGCCGCTTCGGCTTCTTTCTTCGCAGCGGCCGCGGCCTGCATCTGCGCCACCCACTCGACATCAACAGCCGCGCCGATCGCCTTGAACGAGCGCGTCTTGTCTTCGTGGTAGAGCTTCTCCATGCCCACGGCGAGCGCCACGTCGTACATACCAGAGGCGACATAAGTCCATGCTACGTGAAAGGCCGTCGAAGAGCTGGCACAGGCGTTTTCCGTGTTGATGATCGGGATGCCGCCGATTCCCATGTCGCGCAGGGCAACCTGGCCGCGGATCATCTCCTGACCGGTAATCAGGCCGGCCGTCGCATTGCCGACGACGGCCACGTTCAGCTTCGACTTGTCCAATCCGGCTGACTGCAGGGCGCCTTCGACCGCCTCGCGGGCGAGGTCCTTCATGCTGCGGTCCAGGAACTTCCCAAAGTGGGTCATCCCAGCGCCGATTACGGCTACATCTCTCATTTCGTGCCTCCTTGGGCGTGCTGGCTAAAGAGCTTAGCCCTTCGCCGCCAGTATACGGCATGAGCCGATATGAGACTGCGATACGACTTCCCTCATCGGTCTCGATTTCCTGCTATACTCGACGCGCCGAATTGAATGAAATCCCAGGAGGACGCGCTCATGACCCAGCCACAGAAGAAGTCTCTGAATTCGCCCGACCAGGTGTTGAATATGGAGCACGGCAAGATCGATATCGTGGAGATCGCTGGAGCCGGCGTGGGCAGAGCAACCTTCGAGCCAGGCTGGAAGTGGTCTGACCACGAGAAGCCCGTTGTACAAGGCGGCGAGTTCTGCGAAGTGCCGCACTTCGTCTTCCTTGCGGAGGGGCAGCTTAAGGTCGTCTTCTCTAACGGCAGCGAGATGACCTCAAAGCCGGTGATGTGGCGACGATCCCGGCTGGTCATGACGGATGGGTTGTGGGGGATCAGGACGCGGTAATGTTCGACTTTGGAGCGGTAGCGAAGCCGTTTTCCTAGCCTCTATCTGTTCGCCGTCAGTCGAGGTCGAGAGATCGGGATCGCGGGCCAAAGCGCGCTGGTAGGCGGTTTCCATGTCCGCGAGGCTGATAGGGCCGGTGCCCACCGCCGCGATTACACCGTCGGGGTCGACGATGTAGCTGGACGGCATGGCAAGCGCACGGTAGTCATCGTAGAGGCGGTCCGTCGGGTCGACCGCTTTGATCCATCCGGTGTCGGACGCGACTTCGTCCAGGTAGTCATCCGCTTGGCTCACAGACTGACGGCGGTTCACGAGAAGGACCACGAGGTCATCAGGATGCTGAGACTGAAGGGCCGCGATGTCAGGCAGCTCGAATTGACAGGGTAGACACCACGTGGCCCAGAAGTTGACGAACACCACCTTGCCCCGCAGGTCGCTCAGGCGGTGGCGTTCTCCGTCGAAGTCCGATATCTCGAAGTCCTGGGCGAGGTTGCCGCGTGCTGAGCCGATATCGAGGTCGCCACGGCTCTCGGCCGGCGGCGGATCGAGCAAAACCACGTCCTCGATGCCCTCGCCGCCGCTCTGGTTGCCGAGGAGGCCACCAGCGTAGAGCAGGAGCACCGCAACTCCGACGATGGCGACGATACCCACGAGCGCAATCAGGCGCTGCTGGACACTGCGGTCGGTCTTGCGTGGCATCAGTTTTCGAGATCGGTTTCGAGCTCGGCAAGCTCGGTGAAGGGCCAGAAGTTGAACTGCTCGTTCAGGTTAATCAGCGAGTCTGTGAAGATCATGATGCCGATGATAATGAGCAGGGCTCCGCTGAGGTAGTTCACCACGCCAACGTACTTCTTAGCACGAGCGTAGAGCGGCTTCACGCTGTCGTATGCCAGCCCCATGGCGAGGAACGGGACCGATAGCCCAAGCGAGTAAACGCCGAACAGGATCCCGGCCTCGAGCACGGTGCCGCTGGAAACCGCCAGCGCAAAGATCGCTCCGAGCGTCGGCCCGATGCAGGGCGACCAGCTGGCGCTGAACGCCGAGCCAACGACAAACGACCTCGCATAGCCCACCTGCGAGCCGCGGCCGACGTCGAGGCGGCGTTCCTGCTCTAGGAAGGGGATCGTGATGACGCCGGCGAGGTGCAGGCCCATGACTATGATTGAAACGCCGGCGATCTTCAGGATCAGGTCCTGGTTGTCGCGGAAGAAGTACCCGATAATGCCGAGCGAAACTCCGAAAAGGATGAAGATGAACGAGAATCCCGCCACGAAAGCCAGCGCATGCATGAACGGCGAGGGCGTCCGCACGGCCGGCGGCACACCGGCAACCGCCACCCCGCCCCCACCACCTCCGGTGCTGACAGCAACAGTCTGAGTACCCGGCGCGGCTTCAAGCGCCGATCCCGTCAGGTACCCCAGATAAGCGGGCACCAGGGGCAGCACGCAGGGCGACGCTACTGAAAGCAGCCCCGCCACGAAGGCGAGGATCAGGCTGACGCCACCGACTTCCAGAAAATCCATCGTTATCTAACGGGGCTACGCTACCCCATTAGATGATAGATTCGCCGGTTAGCGGCCCGCAAACAGCGAACGGCCCTAATCCCAGGGGCCGGATGGCCTGCCGCCCTGCTGACGGGATGGATGCCGTATCATAACGCCGCTATCAGAGATTCGTCTCAGGAGATGCCCAATGGAGTACGCGCCAATTCCCAAGCCCCCCCTCGACAGCTTCCCAGTCAAGCCCAACCTGGGCGACTGGAAGGCGGCCCGCGAAACGCTCACGTGGGAGCAGATACGCACCGAGCTCGATGGTCACCCGGGCGGAGGCCTCAACAAGGCGTACGAGTGCCTGGACCGGCACCTCAAGACGGATCGCCGTCATAAGGTCGCCATGCTCTGGGAAGGCAAAGAAGGCGAGACTGAGACCTACACCTTCGAGCAGTTCACGAAGGAGGCCAACCGCGCCGCCAACGGCCTCAGGTCTCTCGGCGTGGAGAAGCGCGACCGCGTCTTCGTCTTCTTGGAGCGCATCCCGGAGTGCTACTTCACCGTCTTCGGTACGCTCAAGCTGGGCGCCGTCATCGGGCCGCTCTTCTCAGCCTTCGGGCCCGACGCCGTGAAGGATCGTCTCCAGGACAGTGCGGCAAAGGTGCTGATCACCAGCCCGGAACTCTGGGCCAAGACCAAGGAAATCCGTGCTGAGCTGCCCGACCTCCAGCACGTCGTCCTGATCACGCGCCGCGCCAGGCCCGACTCCCTGGCCGAGGGCGAGGTGCTCTGGGACGACGTCGTCACCGCGCAATCCGACGACTTCGAGACCCTGAATACAGACCCCGAGGACTACAGCGTCATGCACTACACGTCAGGCACCACGGGCAAGCCGAAAGGCGCGGCTCACGTGCACAACGCGATCATCGGCCAGTACGCCACCGGCAAGTACGTGCTCGACCTGCACGAGGACGACATTTATTGGTGCACCGCCGACCCGGGCTGGGTCACGGGCACGAGCTACGGTATGTTCGCGCCGTGGTCCAACGGCGTCACCAGCCTGATCTGGGAGGGTGGTTTCGGCGCCAACATCTGGTACAGCTTGATCGAGAAGTACAAGGTCACCGTCTGGTACACCGCGCCGACGGCCATCCGCATGCTGATGAAAGCCGGCGACATCGCCGCCCAGAAGCACGACCTCTCTTCGCTCCGCTACGCGATGTCCGTTGGCGAGCCGCTGAACCCGGAGGCTGTCGTCTGGGGCGAGAAGGCGATCGGCATGCCCTTTCACGACAACTGGTGGCAGACGGAAACCGGCGCCATCATGATCGCCAACTACCCCTCGATGGAGATCCGCCCCGGCAGCATGGGCCGCCCCTTCCCCGGCATCCACCCCGCCATCATCAATGACGAGGGCAACGAGGTCGCGCCCGGCGAAGAGGGCGACCTGGCAGTGAAGCCCGGCTGGCCTTCTATGTTCCGCACCTACTGGCACCGCGAAGAACTCTACGACTCGCGCTTCAAGAACGGCTGGTACATCACCGGCGACCGCGCACGCATGGACGCCGACGGCTACTTCTGGTTCGTCGGCCGTGCGGACGACGTCATCAACACGGCTGGCCACCTCGTCGGCCCCTTCGAAGTAGAGAGCGCGCTCATCGAGCACCCCGCCGTCGCCGAGGCCGGCGTCATCGGCAAGCCCGATCCCGTGGCGATGGAAGTGGTCAAGGCGTTCGTCGCCCTCAAGGACGGGTACGAACCCAACGAAAAGCTGCGCCGTGAGCTCATCCACTTCGCCCGCGAGAAGCTGGGCGCTGGCGTCGCCCCCCGCGAGATCGAGTTCCTCCCCGGCCTGCCCAAGACCCGCTCCGGCAAGATCATGCGCCGCCTCCTCAAAGCCCGCGAACTGGGCCTCGACGAGGGCGACACGAGCACGCTTGAGGATTAGCGTCCGAGAATGACCGCTGTGGCCACGCTTCCACCATCAGTCGCGCAGCTTCTTGATGCGCTCCTGGCCGATATCCGAGGCACTCTCGTCGACAACTTCGTCGGCGCCTATCTCTGCGGTTCGCTGGCCACGGGCGACTTCGATCCCGCTACGAGCGATGTCGACCTGCTCTTCGTTACCGCTGAAACCGTTTTCGACGCGCAGCTAACCTCGCTAGGGGCGCTACATACGCGAATACCAGTCGACGAGAACGATTTTGGACAGCCATACGAGGTCTACTACATCGATCGCCAGACGCTGAAGCGCTTCAAACCGGGGCGACGCCACGTTAAGGCCGGTCTCGATGAGGAGTTCGGCTGGAAGGCGCACCGCCAGAACTGGGTGATCGAACGCGCGGTGGTCCGCGAGCATGGCGTCATCATTAGCGGGCCTGATCCCAGAACCCTGATCGATCCGGTCACGCAAGACGAGACCCGAGAGGCGGCGCGCGCCGAACTTGCGATCCGCGTCGACGATTGGGCGAACGAGTGGAAGGGCAGCGTGAACCCGGCGCCCTGGATCGAGAAGCTTGGCGCTCAGTCCTTCGAGGTCGTCACTGTTTGCCGCGCGCTAATAACGGTCGAACACGGCGATCTGCCATCAAAGCCACAGGCCTTCGCCTGGGGGCGCGCGAATCTGCCGGAGGAATGGCGGTCGTTGGTCCAGTGGGCCCACAAGCACCGCGACGACAAGACTCGCTCAACTGACATGGTGCCAGAGGTCATCCGCTTCGTGCAGTGGGCCGCCGCCGAGGCCACCCAGTGACCGACTTCACACAGCTTATCCTCGAATACCACGGCCCCACAGCCGTCGTCCGCCTCAACCGTGTCGAGAAGCACAACGCCATCTCCCGCGTCATGGCAGAGGAGTTGGTTCGCTGCCTGGAAGCGCTAGACGCCAACCCGGATGTCCGCGTCATCGTGCTGACTGGCGCGGGTGATAAGGCTTTCTGCGCGGGCGCGGACATGGCGGAGGCGGCGCTGGGCCAGGTCCCGGAGGGGGAGAAGTCGCCCTCCGGCGAGTGGCGGCGGGACTGGGCCGCGCAGGCGGCCGTGCGGCTGCTCCGCGCGAGCAAGCCGGTGATAGCGGCCGTCAACGGCTATGCCTACGGCGGCGGCGCAGTCTTCGCCATCAACTGCGACATCCGCATCTGCTCCGAGAACGCGCGCTTTCGCTTCGTCGGCGCAAGCTATGGACTGGCCGTTGGCGCTTCGGTCCTACCGCGCATCGTCGGCGGGGCGGTCGCCAAAGAGCTTATCTTCACCGCCCGCACCATAGACGCCGACGAGGCCCAGCGCATCGGCCTCGCCAACCACGTCGTCCCCCTCACCGATCTCGAACGCACTGTCCTCGAGATGGCTGAGCAGATCGCGGCCAACTCGCCATCGGCGGTCGCTGCCTCGAAAGAGGTCATCGACATCGCGACTTCGACCAAGGACGCGGCAAAGGCAGAGTTCAAGCACAACGTGGAGCTGCGGCAGTCGGAGGAGCACCTGAAACGCTTCCGCGCGGCGGCGCAGCGCGTGGTCAAGCCGGACGAGTGACCCTCACGTACCACGGTGTGCCGAAGGACTACTGGGAGGCGCTCGATCCCGGCAAGGATTACGTGCCCCAGGACTACGAACGAGACGGGTTCATCCACTGCACAGACGGCAGGGAGGCCATCTCCATTGTCCTGACACTGCACTACAAGGACGCGCCGGGCGATTGGCTCGTCCTGAAGATCGACAAGAACCGCCTCACATCGCCCGTCAAGTACGAGGACCCAGCTGGCGTCTTCCCGCACATCTACGGTCCGCTCAACCGCGACGCCATCGTGACCGCGCGTCCTATCGGACGCGCGAGCGACGGGACGTTTCTGCTTCCGAACTAACGGCGGAACGTCAGCCCGAGCACACGTGTGCCCAGCGCCTTCGCGGCGCGGCGGGCGCCCGGCTCTTCACTACCGGAAAGGCGCTCAAGTTCGGCGATAGCCCCCGGTGTATCGAGGTCGTTGGCCAGCGCTGCAAGGAGCGGCTCGCCATAGCGCTCGATCTCATCCTCGCTGGCATCGCCCTGGTCGGCGAAGGCGTCGGCCAGGCGGCCGGCCATGTCGCGCGTCGGTACGCCGACGTTCAGCGGGTGATCCCAGGATTCGCGATAGTGGTGCGTGAGCAGGTGCAAGCGCAGCGCGTCGGGCGAATCACCGTCGATCAAGTCGGCGACGAAAACCATGTTGCCGAGCGACTTGCTCATCTTGTGTTCGCCGCAGTAGACCATCGCCGCGTGCATCCAGTGCTTCACAAATGGCTCACCCGTGAAGTTCTCGCTCTGCGCGATCTCCGCATCATGGTGCGGGAAGACGAGGTCGCTGCCGCCCCCGTGAATCGTGACGGTCTTGCCCAGGTACTTGGTCGCCATTGCAGAACATTCGATGTGCCAGCCCGGGCGGCCCGGCCCCCACGTCGAGTTCCAGGCAGGCTCACCCGGCTTCTGCGCCTGCCAGAGTACGAAGTCCAGCGGGTCGCGCTTGAGCGGGTCAGCCGGGAAGTTGCCGCGCTCGTTGGCAATCTCCAGCATCGATGCGTAGGAGTGGCTGAAGAGCCGCCCAAAGTTCGGGTCCTTAGCAACCTCGAAGTAAACGCTACCCCCACTCTCGTAGGCGAAGCCCTTAGCGACCAGCCCCTCCACGATGTCGATCATCTCGGGGACGTGGTCCGTCGCTTTCGGTGCCACATCCGGATCGAGGTTGCCGAGGACGTTCATGCACTCGCGAAAACGGGCGTACTCGGCTTCGCCAAGCTCCTTCCAGTCGCGATCAGTCTTCTGGGCCCGGAGAAGGACATCATCGTCGATGTCCGTCACGTTCTGCACGTAGGTTACCTTGCGGCCGAGAAAGCGCAGGTACCGTGTCAGCACGTCAAACACCGCATACGTAAAGGCGTGACCGAGGTGAGATGTGTCGTACGGAGTGACGCCGCAAACATAGAGTCCGATGTCCTGCTCAGTGACCGGCTCGATGCCATGCGTCGCTGTGTTGTAGAGGTGGGGCGCAGGGGCGTTCACGCGGCAAATCGTAGCGCATATCGGCCAGGGCTGCTATGTGTTCCAGGTCACACAGCCCCGCGCGTCGACAACTGCTTGTCTCCTGTCCCTTGTCTCATGTCTCATCGCCCGCTAAAGTCCCATGCGGACGCACCTAGTTTAGGAGGAAGCCATGACCGAAGTGATGGGCGTCAAGATCGGCCAGCGCTCTGAGTTCACGAAGACCGTCACCGCCGACGATGTACAGAAGTTCGCCGAGGTGACCGGCGACACCAACCCGCTGCACAGCGACCCCGAATACGCGAAAAAGACCCGCTTCGGCGAGTGCATCGCCCACGGCATGCTCAGCGCCGGGTTCATCTCGGCCGTGCTGGGCACCAAACTGGCCCCGGACGCCTGCGCCGTCTACCTCAGTCAGACGCTGCGCTTCATCCGCCCGGTCAAGATCGGCGACACGATCACCGCCGTCGCCACCGTCAAAGGCGTCGAGGACGAGAAGCGCACTTTCACCATCGAGACGGAGTGCCACAACCAGGACGGCGAGTCCGTCGTCAAGGGCGAGGCCGTCATCCTCCTCGATCCAGTCAACTAGAACGGGAACGGAACCCGTATGACGACGGCCAAGACTACCGGCGGCAACTTCTTCGAAGACTTCGAAGTCGGCCGCGTCATCAAGCATGCCGTCCCGCGCACGATCTGGGACGGCGACATGGCGATGTATATCGCTCTCTACGGCGACCGGCGCCCCCTGCACTGCGCCCGCGACTTCGCGCAGTCCCTCGGCTTCGAACGGGAGCCGGTGCATGACCTGCTCGTCTTCCACATGGTCTTCGGGCGGGCGGTGCCGGACGTCTCGCTGAACTCCCCGGCCAACCTGGGCTACGCCGACGTCCGCTTCCTGCGCCCTGTCTACACCGGCGACACCCTCCACGCAGAGACGGAGGTCATCGGCAGACGCGAGACGTCGCGGTCGGAAGTCGGCATCGTCTGGGTGCACACCAAGGGCTTCAACCAGCGCGGCGAGACCGTGCTCCAATTCTACCGCTGGGCGATGGTCAACAAGCGAGATCCCAACGTCACCATTGGCGCGGAGGACGCCCCGGAGCTGCCGAAGCAAGTGCGCACGGAGGACCTCTACGTGCCGCCGGAACTGGACCTCTCGAAGTTCGATCCCGTGGTCACGGCCTCGAACGCTTTCTGGGAAGATTATGAGCAGGGCGAGAAGATCATGCACCCGCAGGGGTTCACGCTGGAAGACGCCGAGCACCAGATGGCGACGCGCCTTTACCAGAACAACGCCCGCGTCCACTTCAACGAGGTCCTGCAGAAGAAGTCCCGCCTGGGCACGCGCATCATCTACGGCGGCCATATCATCTCCACCTGCCACGCCATCTCCTACGACGGCCTGGAGAACGCAATCCGCGTGCTGGCCTTCAACGCCGGCGCCCACGCCAACCCCACTGTCGCCGGCGACACCCTCTTCGCCTGGACCGAAGTGATGGAGCGCATCGACCTCGGCCGCGACGACGCGGGCGCTCTCCGCCTGCGCCTCGTCGGCGTCAAGAACAGAGACCCGCGGGAGGAAGACGTTGTGCTGCGGGTCACGGACGCCGAAGGCCGCGAGTCCTACAATCCAAACGTAGTGTTGGATCTCGACTACACCGCCCTCATCCCAAAGCGCCCTTAACCAAGGAGAGACCGCCATGCTCAAAGGTAACGTCGTCACCCTGCGCCCAATCGAAGAGGGCGATCTAGAAACCATCTACCGCTTGCAACTCGACGTCGAGGCGCGCGGGCAGTGGTTCCCGCGCGGCGTCGAGTCACTGCGGCAGCTACACAAGGATTACGAGGAGCACGGCTTCTGGGGCGAGAAGTTCGGCTCGATCCTGATTGTCGACAACAATTCGGCCAAGATCATCGGCCAGATGTTCTACTTCAACACCGTCGATTACATGAGTGAGCTAGAGATCGGATACATCGTCTTCGATACGAGCGCGCGCCGAAAGGGTGCCACGACGGAGGCACTGCGCCTCCTCACGGACCACCTCTTCGACGTACGGCCGGTAAACCGCATCCGCCTCGTCATAGCGACGGACAACGTCGCCTCCCGCCGTGTGGCGGAGAAGAACGGCTACCTCCACGAGGGGACGATGCGCGGTGGCTGGTTCAACGGCGGTCGCGGCCAGCCCAACTATATCGACGGAGAGCTGTACGCCATTACGCGCGGCGATCTGACCGACTAGCGCTGCAGTGTTTCGCCGCTGTAGAGTTTGTGCACCACGACTCCGCCGGGCGGTGCCGCCTGCACGCAGAGTTCGCAGAGGACGCACTCGTCGAGGTTTGCTTCGATAACGGTGGCATTGCCTGCGTCGTCGGTAGCGAAGATGTTCACCGGGCAGACTTCCACCAGCTTCTTCGCGACGTCCTTGTCCTGCGCCGTGGCAGGATTGACGTCGACGCGGATAAACATACCGTGCTGCTCGGCCATCACTCGCCAAGCCTTTCGCGGACCAGGTCCGGGATCTGCGAAATTTCCTCCGCCACCGAGATGCCGGCTTCGCGCAAACGCTCCAGCTTCTCGGCGGCCGTGTCGGACTTGCCCTCGACGATGGTGCCGGCGTGGCCGAAGCGCATGCCAGGCATCTTATCCATGAACTTGCCGGCCATGAAGGCGATGATCGGCAGGCGGGAGTTGTTCTCCTTTACCCAGAGCGCCAACTGCGCATCCATGGGGCCGCCGGGCTCCGTGTAGATAACGATGGCGTCGGTTTCGGGATCGGCCTCAAACAGCGGCATCAGTTCCGCGTAGGTCGAGCCGATCAGCGGGTCACCGCCGATGCTGACAGCTGTGCTCTCGCCGAAGCCGGCGGCAGTCAATGAGTTCGATATCTCTGTCGTCATGCCGCCTGAACGCGACATAACGCCGATACGCCCCGGCTTGTACGCCTGCTGCGTGTTCGCAGCCGGCCCGCCGATCCCGCCCATCTTCGACTTGCCCGGCGAAATGATACCGAGGCAGTTCGGGCCGATGACGCGGGTGCCACGCTCTCGCGCCAGCTCGAGCACCTGCGCGACCTCGTAGCGGGGCGTCCGCTCCGTCACGATGACCAACAGCTTGATCCCGTTCTCGATCGCCTCGAAGGCAGCGTCGCGGACGAAGGGGGCGGGGACTGTGATCACGGAGCCGTCGACACGCTCCTCCGACATGGCCTCCTTCACGGTGTCGAAGACCGGTACGCCGTAGACGTCGCGGCCGCCGCGGCCCGGAGTCACGCCGCCGATCAGCTTCGATCCGTAGTCCAGGCACTCACGGGTCATGTTGACCGCCTCGCGGCCCGTAATGCCCTGGATGATGAACGTCGTGTTCTCGTCGATCAGGATGCTCATGCGGTCTTGTCCCTCGGCGGCATCACCATCCCCTCGACGAAGAGGAGGGTTCCGTCGGTGGCGTTCTTGCGGAGGTCGATGATCGCCTGGTAGGCGTCGGACTCATACCAGGCGCGGAGCGACTCGATGTCAGGGAATTCGCCGATCACGGTCCGCACGTGCGGCAACGAGCCTTCACGCACTTCCGCGTCGTTGGCGGCGACAACCTTGCCGCCAAAGCCGCTTATAGTCGCAAAAATCTTCGACGCATAGTCGTAGTACATGTTGATGTCGTGTACTGTCATCTGCGCGATGACGTAGGCGGCCATCAGGCGTTCAGCCTCTCAACTGCCCGCCCGGCCGCCTCAGAGAGCGAGACCGTGCGGTCGCAGTAGTAGACGCCGTACTTCTCCAGCAACTTGAATCCCTCACCCTCCCAGGCGCCGGGGATGCGGAACAGGGCGATCTTCTCCGCCGGGTCGAAGCCGGACTCGACGACGCCTTTGATGACGCCGCGGGCGACGATGTCAACGCGCGTGTTAGAGACGATGCTCATCATCACGGCGATCTTCTCGATCCCAGGCTTGCTGAGGATGACCTTGGTCAGCTCGGCCGCCTTCTTGACGCTGGGGTTGCCGCCGATCTCGCAGTAGTTGGCGGGGCGGCCGCCGTGCTTCTGCACTGCATCGAAGATCGTAAGCGAGCCGCCCCCCGCGCCAATGACGAGGCCCAGGTTGCCATCGAACTCCACGATGCGGCCGGCAACGCCGCGGTGGTCCACGTTGTCGACGTGGGCGCCGCGCATCTCGAACTCCGTCGGTGGACGGCCCTGGCGCGTCTCGTCGGCGCCGATACCTAGCTCGTCCAGTACCGTCGACTGGTGACGCTGCCGCGCCTCTTCCTCCATGTCGAGGTGGCAGTCGAGCACGACGAACGAGCCATCCTCAAGCTTACCGAGAGGGTTGATTTCGGCCAGCGTCAGGTTGTACTCGAGGAACGTGCGGACGAGACGCGTCAGCGTGCCGGACAGCGCCGTCAGGTCACTGCCCGTAATGCCGAGCGAGGCGACAGCCTCCTTCGCCTGGTACTCGGAGAAGGGGCGAAGCGTTGAGAAGTGCACCTTGGCGATGTGGTCTGGGTGCGTCTCCGTTACCTCTTCGATATCGATGCCACCCATGTCGCTGATGATCATGACGGGCAGTTTGCGCACACCATCAAACGTGACTCCGAGGTAATACTCCTGTGCGACGGACGCTTTAGCTTCAACCAGCACATTGACCGGCATCTGGTCCTTTATCGGAAGCTGCAAGATCTCGATTGCCGCCTGCTCAGCCTCGTCCGGCGTGTCCGCGAACTTCACGCCGCCAGCCTTCATGCGCCCGCCGGAGAGTACCTGCGACTTCAGCACCACCGGCCCGCCGATATCGGATGCGATCTTGCGGGCGTCCTGCGGCTGCTCGGCGGTCCCGCCCTCGGGCAGGCGAACGCCTTGCTTGCGAAGGAGGCGCTTGGCTTCGAACTCGTAGAATCGCATGGTTGAATGAATCTGGTTGGCGTGAGCGCCGTTTCCGAACGATACGAAATCAGGCTGGAACGCGCAAGAAGCAGGATCAGAAGCCGTACAGCTTCGCGTACTCCGGGTCCCGCTCGGCAATCATCTTGGCGGTCTGCACCATCACTTGCGCCTGTTTGAAGGTGGCGTCGTCCTGCATCCGCCCGTCCAGCATCACCGTGCCTGTGCCGTCACCCATTGCTTCGATGATGCGCTTCGCCGTGTTGACCTCCTCCGCCGTCGGGCTGAACTCACGGCGGGCGATCTCAATCTGGCTGGGGTGAAGTGTCCACGTGCCCACGCAGCCCATCAGAAACGCCGCGCGGAACTGGAACTGGCAGGCCACCGGGTCCTCAATCGCCCCGAACGGCCCGTAGAACGGCAGAATGCCCGCCGAGTTGCAGGCGTCCACCATCCGTGCCAGCGTGTAGTGCCAGGGGTCCTGCTGCGCCGAAACGCGCGCCGCTTCAGGGTTGTGGGCGTCCGGGTCCGCGATCACCTGGTACGAAGGGTGCCCGCCGCCGACGCGCGTCGTCTTCATGCGGCGCGACGCCGCCAGATCCGCCGGGCCCAGGCTAATACCCTGCATCCGCGGGCTCGCGGCGCAGATCTCTTCCACGTTGGAAACACCCAGTGCGGTCTCCAGGATGGCGTGCACCATCAACGACTTCTTCAGCCCGTGCTTCGCTTCCAGTTGCGCAAGCAGCCGGTCGACGTAGTGAATGTCCCACGGGCCCTCGACTTTCGGCACCATGATCACGTCCAGCTTGTCGCCAGCTTCCGGGATGATCGTAAAGAGGTCGTCCAGCACCCACGGGCTGTCGAGGCTATTGATTCGCGTCCAGAACGACGTGGAGCCGAAGTCGTTGTTCTTGGCCACTTCGATGAGGCCCTTCCGCGCAGCATCTTTGTCGGTCGACGGGATGGCGTCCTCCAGGTTGGCCAGCAGCACGTCGACTTGGGGGATGATTTCGGGGATCTTGGCGCGCACCTTCTCCAGTTGCGGCGGGAAGAAGTGGATCATGCGATACGGCCGCGCGGGAACAGACGCCGGCGGCGGCGGTGCGCCTGCAGCCAGCGGCTCGAAAAAGGCCCGGGGATTTCGCATGTCGTGAGGTCCCTTCAGGGGCCGCCCGTCAGATATGAAGAGATTGGGCGGGCCGACGCGGATTATATGAACGCCGTCTATGGCTGGTCAACCGTGATATAAACGTAGCGTGAGCGATCAGACACCCGAACATATCTCCCTGCGCAGCCCGGACCGCGTCATGCGCAGCATCATGACGGTGCCCGTCATCGTCCAGCGCTTTATCGACAAAGCGCCTGATGTCGGCGCTGACGTCCTCTGCATGGACCTCGAGGACTCCGTGCCGCCGTCGGAGAAAGCCAACGCTCGCCCCCTCGCCCGCCAGGCCATCGAGACCATGCGGCGCACCGGCTACGCGCTCTACATCCGCGTCAACGGCTTCTGGACCGGCCTGATCGAGGATGACCTGGCAGAAGTCGTCCGCCCCGGCCTGGAAGGCGTGGTCATCTCAAAGGCAGAATCGCCTGAAATGCTGACCCGCGCCGACGAACTCCTATCTGAACTTGAGCCGAAGCACGGCGTCGAGCCGGGCTCAGTCGCCCTGATGCCGCTCATCGAGACGGCGAGGGGCGTGATGGAGGCCTATGACATCTGCCGCGCCTCTCCGCGCATCAGTGGCGCGATCTTCGGGGCGGAAGACTACGCGACCGACATGGGCATCCGGCGCTCGGCTATCGGCGAAGAGATCTTCTGGGCACGCAGCATGGTCGCGGTCGCCTGCAAGGCAGCTGGAGTCGCGGCCATAGATACGCCGGATCCTGACTATACCGACGACAATCACCTTCGGCGCGAGATGACGCTGGCTAAATCGATGGGCTACGTCGGCAAGCTTTGCATCCACCCACTGCAGGTACAGATCGCCAACGATATCTTCCGGCCAGGCGACGATGAGATCGCCGAAGCGCGCGTCATCGTCGAAGCGTTTGAGCGCGACGGCCTGGCCAAAGGCCTCGCAGCTATTGCGGTTGACGGCAAAATGATTGACACTCCCATCTACTGGCGCGCCAAGCGGCTTGCCGACTGGGCAAAGCGCCGCGAGTAGCTCGTCGGGGCCGGGAGGCATCGCTATGTCCAGATCCGTACGGCTTTCATCGTTCCTTACGCTCCTGCTATGCGGCTTTTTTGCCATGGCCACAGCCTGCGGCGGCGACGACGACTCCGACATCGACCTGCCTGATGATGTCGCTGTCGACGTGGAGGACTTCGGTTCTCCCGCTGGATACTGGGAGGGCGAGGGGACGCTCCGCTCGACCCCGATCGATGACGATGCACGAAGGCTTACCCGCGACGCGGACTTCGAGTTCTGGTTCTCGCTCGACGCCAATGGGGAAGCAGCAGGCGAGGTCACGCTCACCTACGACGCGAAGTTAACAGTAGAGGGCCTTCCCAGCCTCAATTTCCCAGGCTTCGGAGGCATAAGCGCAGGCTTCGACCCGGAAGTCGGTGGCGAAATTACAGACGAAGACCCGACACGCGTCTTTCCGCTGGTCGGGGTTTACAACGACGACGACGGCCTGACGCTGGCCATGGTTGCTGGCGAAGAGCCTCCTCCGATTGAGTTCACCATTCGCGCAGACCCAGGCGTCAGCGCCGGTTTCGACGTCGGCGGCGCCGGAAGTGTCGGCATCGAAGGCGAAGGCTCCGGCACAATCGCTTACGAGATCGAGATGGCGCCGTTCACCCCCTTTGCCGATACCGACCACGCGGAGGTCGAGAAGCGGCCGGGTGGTCCCTACGCCGCGCACTTCGAGTTCAGCGAGGAGGGCGTTGCCATCGAATGGAGTGCGGTCCAGCAGACCAGCGACACTCAAACCGTAGACATCACCGATGCCATGCAGGAGGCGCTCGACAGCCTTCTGCAGTAGTGGGACACTAGTTCTGACATGAACAAAAACGGGAAGAACAGCCGCATCAGCGACGAGCACCAGCGCTGGCTGGCTGAGAAGTACGCGAAAACGGCCGAGAAGAACGGCGAGCGCAAGGACACCGACTTCCGGACGAGCTCCACGCTGTCCGAACCCTTATACTCGCCCGCTGACATCGAGGGCCTGGACTACAACCGTGACCTGGGCTACCCGGGCGAATACCCCTTCACTCGCGGCGTGCAGCCGACAATGTACCGCGGCCGCCTCTGGTCGATCCGACAGTACGCGGGCTATGGCACACCGGAAGAGACTAACGAGCGCTTCAAGTTCCTGTTGAAGGAGGGTCAGCCGGGCCTCTCGGTGGCCTTCGACCTGCCCACGCAGCTCGGCTACGACTCAGACAACGGCCTCGCTAACGGCGAAGTCGGCAAGGTCGGCGTGGCAATCGATACGCTCGCCGATATGGAAACCATGTTCGACGGCATCCCGCTGGATCAGGTCAGCACTTCGATGACGATCAACGCGCCTGCGGCCGTGCTCGTCGCCATGTATGCAGTCGTCGGGGAGAAGCAGGGCGTCGCGCAGGACAGGATTGCCGGGACCGCGCAGAACGACGTGCTCAAGGAGTACGTGGCGCGCGGCACCTACATCTACCCGCCGCGGCCCTCGCTCCGGCTCGCCGCCGACCTCATGTCCTACTGTGCTAAGGAGCTGCCTCGCTTCAACGCGATCAGCATTAGCGGTTATCACATGCGCGACGCCGGCTGCACGGCGGCGCAGGAGATCGCTTTCACTTTCGCGAACGCGATGGCGTACGTTCAAGCGGCGATCGACCGCGGCGTCAGCGCCGACGATATCGGCCCGCGCATCTCCTGGATCTTCAACACCCAGAACAACTTTCTGGAAGAAGTCGCCAAGTACCGGGTTCTCCGCCGCATGTGGGCGAAAATCATGCGCGAGCGCTTCGGCGCCACGGACCCGAAATCATGGATGCTGCGCACGCACGTGCAGACCGGCGGCGCGACGCTGACGGCCCAACAGCCCGAGGTCAACATCATCCGCACGACGCTTCAGGCGATGGCCACCGTGCTCGGCGGCGTCCAGTCGCTGGCCCTCTCCTGCTACGATGAGGCGCTTGCCCTGCCGACCGAAGAGGCGCAGCGCATCGCGGTGCGCACGCAGCAGGTCATCGGCTACGAAAGCGGCGTCGGTGATTCCATCGATCCTCTCGGCGGCTCATACTACATCGAGAAACTGAGCAACGAACTCGAAGAGAAGGCCTGGGAGTACATCGACCGCATCGAGGACATGGGCGGCGCCATCGCGGCAATCGAGACGGGATACGTGCCGCGCGAGATACAAGAAGCGTCGTACGCTTACCAGCGCGCGATCGACGACGGCAGGAAAGTCATCGTCGGCGTCAACAAGTTCGTGAACGAGGGTGAGGAGCGTCAGCCGATCTTCCGTCCAAACCCGGCCTCCGAAAGGGCGCAGATCGAACGGCTGAATAAAGTCCGAAACGAGCGCGACGACGCGGCGGTAAAGGCGTCCTTGTCAGCGCTGGGCGAAGCGTGTAAGAACGGCGACAACCTCATGAATCCGATCGTTGAGGCCGTCAAGACCTACGCCTCCGTCGGCGAGATCTGCGACACCATGCGCAAAGTCTTCGGCGAGTACACGCCCGAAGTCGCGGTCTAGATAGCAGAAAGAGGCGTCCGCCGGTTAGCAGACGCCTCTCGTTCGCTAAACGCGAAGCTACTTCTCTATCGGCACACCGACGAGGGAGCCCCACTCAGTCCAGGAGCCGTCGTAGTTGCGCACGTTGTCGTAGCCGAGGAGTTGCGTGAGGACGAACCAGGTGTGGGCTGAGCGCTCGCCGATGCGGCAGTAAGCGATGACGTCCTTGTCGGGCGTCACGCCTTCCGGCTCGTAGAGGGCCTTCAGCTCGTCGGCCGACTTGAACGTGTTGTCCTCGTTCATGGCGCGCGACCAGACGATGTTCTTAGCGCCGGGGATGTGCCCGCCGCGCTGCGAGCCTTCCTGCGGCAGGTTCTCGGGCGCCAGCAGCTCGCCGGAGTACTCCGCCGGAGACCGCACGTCGACGAGGGCAACGCCGTCCTGCTTGAGGGCTTGCAGCACTTCATCTCGCATCGCGCGGATTTCGGGGCGTGGCGCTTTGGCGCGGGCGCTTCCGGCGGAGTGGCTGGCGGCCTCTGTGGTGACCGGGCGGCCTTCGGCGATCCACTTGGCGCGGCCGCCGTTCATCAGCTTGACGTTGTCGAGGCCGTAGTACTTGAGCAGCCAGAGCGCATAGGCGGCGAACCAGTTGTTGTTGTCGCCGTAGAGAATGACCGTCGTGTCGTCGTTGACGCCGGCATCGGCAAGGAGCTTGTTGATGCCGGCGGTGTCGGCGACGTCGCGCTGGACCTCGGTTTCGAGCTGTGATTTCCAGTTCCAGCCTACGGCGCCGGGGGCATGGCCTGTGTCGTAGGCGGCGGTATCGACGTCGACCTCGATAAGGCGGACCTTGGGGTCGTTTAGGTGCTCGGCGACCCAGTCTGTGCTCACAAGGGCGTTGGGATTGGCGTAATCAGCCATGGTGCGGGACCCTCCTTTGGGGGTTTTAGATACGGAATTTGTTTGGAAATATCGGCATGTTCCATTATACACGACTAAGTCAGTCGGAAGCCTCAACAATCGGCGCCTCTCCGTTTTGCTCTGCTCGCAGCGCCTTGATCTCCGTCTCCATCTCCTCAAGCTTGGCCATCAGGTCGTGCGTGGTGACACCGTGGGTCTCGCCGCCACCGAACTCGACGAGGAAGGCAGCGATGTTGGCCGTGATCCAGCTGAAGAAGGCGATGCCCACCAGCATTAGCAAGATGGCGACGCCGCGGCCTTCAGGCGTCACCGGCGTCGCGTCGCCGTAACCAACGGTGGTGACGGTGGTCATCGCCCACCAGAGGGCGGTGCCGTAGTCGTTAATCGGCCCTTCGCTGGACTGTTCGAAAGCGAGGACCACGGCTGAACCGGCAAAGACGATTATGATGCCGGCGGCGATCACCCACTCAAGCCCGCGGTGGCGGATAAGGTCATGTGTGCTGGCGAACGCCTTGACAATGAACGGTGCGGCGCGGCTTAGCCGCAGGAGGCGAGCGGCCCGCGCCGAGCGTGCGATGCGTAGAGGCCGCAGGAAGGGGACGATGACGATGAGGACGTCGTACCAATGGCGGACGAGGTAAGGGATCTTTCGCTCCACCAGGTACGTGCGAATGCCAAGTTCGACGGCGAAGATTGCCCAGATGATCCACAGCGCCGTTTCGATGGCAGTGTCCGCGCTGTCAGATGGGTTGAACGCGAACTGAATGGTCAATAAGGGGATCAGGATGAGCGCGAGCAGAAGCAGCGGCCACTCGGTCGCCTCTTCGAAGCGATGGAGCATGTCCGCGCGCCGTTGGCGCCGAGTTATCTTGTGGGTCGTCAGTTCGCCGGCCATGAGCAGAAGAATTCTAGCACCGCGGGCCCGGGCGCGTCGTAAGCTAGGGCGAAATCGCGGCGGGCGCGCCCGGAATGACGAGGGAGTAAGCGTGGCCGGCCGCGACGGCATCGCCGTCCTGGTTCTCGGCCCAGACCTCGTAGACGCGGCGTTCGACTGCGCCTTCTGAGACGGTTTCCGACAAACGGGCGTTCGTGGTCACGGTATCACCCTGGAGGATGGGCTTAAGGAAGGCTACAGAAAGGCCGGCGTCCTCGAACCAGTCCTTGCCGAACGCGTCCGTCATCAGTTCTCCGATGTAGTCGGCGGCGATCAGTCCGTTGGCGACGGTGCGTTCGAACCCGGCAGCTTTGGCGACGTTCGGGTCGATGTGGATGGACTCGCCGCGGGCGACGTTGGCCGAGTCCTCCGCGTAAGCAGTCATCTTCTCCTGGGTGACGGTCCGCGTAATTCCCGAAAGCTCCCCCTTGCGCTCCGGGCGCTCGCCGCTGGGCGCTCGCTCCTCATCGCTTTCTGGGGGATAGACCATGGTGACGGTGGAATGGCCGAGGATGATGCCGGTCTCGTCTCGCCAGCGGGTCTGGAACTTGAAGTACTTGCGGCCGCGCTTCTCGTATTTGTCGATGAACTCGCCGTAGGCGTGGGGGCGGCGGTCGAGGCGTAGGGCGGCTGCAGTCTCAATCTCCTGCCGGGCGTGCAGCGTCCCCGGCGGCACTGGACCGACCTCGTCCATCATGCGCATCGCGGCGAGCCCAAGCAGCGTCGGCGGCGCGACTGGCGGGCCCCATGGTGAGCGGCCGCTATGCCAGGCATGTGCGTTCTCGGCCGCTTCCAGGTAACGGGGAAAGCGCTCGGCCAGTTGGTACTCCCAGGGGCCGTACTTCCTGCCGACCTCGATCGAGTCGTAGGTGAGTTCGTCAGCCATCGTACGGGCAATGCTATCAGCACTAGGTAGCAAGTACCAAGTTGCCGTATTCTGGAGACTTTCATCCTTGGCTGATGCCGACGCTAATAGCACGAACGCGGGTACCGTGCATGCGCTGGCCGATTCGGCCGAGGGGAGCCAGGCCCTTTCGACGCGGAGCATTCTTGCGAAAATCGAGTAGCACGTTGCCTACTGACACGTATGTATAATCCCCATATGCCGGTAAGCCAAGAGCAGATGCGCGCCGTGCTCCAGGAGCACGTCGACGCCGAGAACGCCCGCGACGACGCGCGGGTGATGGCGACCTACGGCCGCAACGGGCCGGTGTTCGAGGACGTGGCGGCGGGGGTGCGGTACACCGGCGATGAGATCGTGAGCGAGAACTACAGGCACCTTTGGGACGGCTTCCCGGGGCTCGAGCGGCGGATCACGCGCTGGACGTTCGGGGAGGACTCGGCGGTGATCGAGCTAACGCTGAGCGGCGTGCACGACGGCGGGTTCCGGGGCATCCCGGCGACCGGCAAGCGGATCGAGTTCCGCGTCATCGCGCACTTCCAGTTCGACGACGAAGGCCGCATCGCGCAGGAGACGACCTACTACGACCGGCTGACGTTCATGCGTCAGTTGCGACAAACTGACTAACCGACAAACTAACAAACTAGCTTCGCCAAACATGCAAGCAAGCAAACCTGCAAACAACGGAGCAGTGCCGGTAGCGCTTCGCCAGCTGTAGCGCCCACCGTATAATCCCAACGTGGCCCCCGAGAAGAACGCCCCGCGGCTCGTCCTCATCGACGGGCATTCGATCATCCACCGCTCGTTTCACGCGATGAAGCAGTTGGCGGAGCCGCTGCGCGTGCGGGCGACGGGTGAGCTAACGGGTGCGCCCTTCGGGTTCGCGAACACGTTCATCCATATGTTCGGGGAGCTGAAGCCGACGCACGTGATCGTCACGCTGGATAAGGGTGCGGTGACTTTCCGCAATGAGATCGCCGACACCTACAAGGCGACGCGGGTGCGCATGGCGCCCGAAGAGCGCGACGAGTTCAACCGCCAGATGGACCGCACGAAGCAGCTCATCGAGACGTTCGGCATCCCGCTCTACGAGAAGGAAGGCTACGAGGCCGACGACCTGATGGGCACGCTCTCGTCGCAGGCAGCGGAAGAGGGAATCGACACCTACCTGGTGTCGATGGACTCCGACATCGCCCAGCTCGTGCGGGACGGGGTGCACATGTGGATGTACCGGCCATACCAGCGCGACTCCGTCATCTTCAAGGACGCCAACGACGTGCTGGAGCGCTATGGCGTGCTGCCCCACCAGATGACCGACCTGAAGGCGCTCAAGGGCGACACCTCCGACAATATCCCCGGCATCCCGGGCATCGGCGACAAGACGGCGGTCAAGCTGATCGAGCAGTTCGGCTCCGTAGAGGAGATGCTCGAGGACACCGACCAGATCACGTCGGCCAAGCAGCGCGCGCTCGTTGAGGACCACGCTGACCAGATCCGCAAGTCGAAGCTGCTGGCGACGATCGTCTGCGACGTACCTGACATAACACTGGACATGGAAGTGGCTGATTTCAAGGGACACTACGACCCGGCAAAGGTGAGCGACCTCTTCCGGGAACTGGAGTTCCGTACGCTGATTCCGCGCCTGCCAGAAGGTGACGGCGTGACGCCGGCTGCTGCTGCGGCGCTGGAAGGGGAGACCAGCTTCTCGATCGTCATGGACGAGGACGAGCTGGACCGGGTAGTGGCGGACATCAAGAAGCAGAAGCACTTCGTCCTCGACCTGGAGACGACGACGCGGGAGCCGATGCGCACCGACATCGTCGGCATCTCGCTGGCCCTCGGCGCAGGCGAGGCGTACTACATCCCGGTCGGGCACGCGCCGCGCCTGGGCGACCAGCCACAGCTGCCGTTGTCAGTCGTGCTCGAGAAACTGGCGCCGCTCATCAGCAGGGAAGACGTGCGGATAACTGGGCATAACGTCAAGTTCGACTACGTCGTGCTGGCCAGCCGCGGCATCGAGATGCGCGGCGTCGACTTTGACACGATGATCGCCGCCTTCCTGGTCGGGGAGGGCGGAGGGGCTGGCCGCCCGGAAGAAGGCAACCTCTCGTTACCGTGGCTCTACGCCCGCCGCCTCGGCGTCGAATTGCCGGACCGCGAGGCGCTGCTGGGCAAGGGCGGCAAGAAGGCGGACCGCCTGACGATCGACCAGGCGGAGGTCGAAACGGTGGGCGACATGGCCTGCACCAGCGCCGACGCCATCGCAAGGCTGCGGGAGGCGCTGGAGCCGGAGATCGCGGAGAAGGGCATGGACCGCCTCTTCAACGAGATCGAGATGCCGCTTGTCTCCGTCCTCGCGCGCATGGAACTGGCGGGCGTCGCTGTCGACACGGGAACGCTGCACGAGATGAGCGAGACGCTTGCCGAAGAGGTGCAGCGGCTGGAAGAGGAGATCTACAAGACGGTCGGGCACGAGTTCAACATCGGTTCGCCGGCGCAGCTTTCCTCCATCCTCTTCGACGAGATCGGGTTGCCGAAGACGCGCCGCCTGAAGACGGGCGGCTACGCGACGGACAAGGACTCGCTGGAGGCGATGCGAGAAGTGCACCCCGTCATCGACCTCATCTTCAACTATCGCGAACTATCCAAGCTCAAGTCGACGTACCTGGACCCGCTGCCGTTCCTCGTACACCCCCGGACGCACCGCATCCACACGGAGTTCAACCAGACGGGCGCCGCGACCGGCCGCCTCTCCTCCAGCAACCCGAACATGCAGAACATCCCGGTGCGCGGGGAGATCGGGGCGCAGGTGCGGCGGGCCTTCATCGCCCGCGACAACGGCCAGAAGCCGCAACTGCTTTCAGCGGACTACTCGCAGATCGAGCTGCGCATCATGGCCCACATCACCCGCGATCCGGCGCTGGTCGGCGCCTTCGAGCGTGACGAGGACATCCACGCGGCGACAGCCTCACAGGTCTTCGGCGTGCCAATCGCGGAAGTGACGGCGGAGATGCGTCGGCGCGCCAAAGTGTTCAACTTCGGCGTACTCTACGGCCTCAGCGAGTACGGCCTCTCCATCCGCGAGCGCATCTCGCGGGAGGACGCGGCGGAGTTCATCCGCACCTATTTCGAGAAGTACCCGGGCATTCAGGAGTACGTCTCAGAGACGATATCGAAGGTGCGCAACCTAGGCTACGCCGAGACGCTGTTCGGGCGGCGGCGCTACATCCCGGAGATCAACGCCGGCAACTGGAACGTGCGCTCGGCGGCGGAGCGTGCGGCGATCAACATGCCGGTGCAGGGCACGGCTGCCGACATCATTAAGATCGCCATGAACCGCCTTGACGAGACATTCCGCGAGCGCGGCCTGAAGACGTGGATGACGCTACAGGTCCACGACGAACTCATCTTCGAGAGTCCCGGCGACGAGCTGGAAGAGGTGCGAACGCTCTGCCTGGAGATCATGCCGGCAAGCATCGAGATGCAGGTGCCGCTGAAGGTGGACACGAAGGCCGGTGCTAGCTGGGGAGACATGGCCTACGGCGACCCCGTCGACGTGGCGGCTTTCAGCTAGCCGATGTGGGACGTCCTCATCACCCTCGGCAACCTGATCTTCCTGCCGTCGCTGCTGCCGACGCTGCTGGATAGCCGCTCCTACGTGCCGCGCAAGACGAGCGGGCCGACGGTCTTCGGGCTAATGTTCATAATCGCCGGCCTGATCGGGCAGGGGCTGCTGCTGAGTCCCATCGTCACCGCCTGCGTCGCCGCGATGTGGGTGTTCATCTTCGCCTTCCGCGGGCGACACACCGCACACGCCCCCTGACGATTGTCCGTAGTCCCGGCAGGCCGTACGCTCGGGGCTATGTGGGACGTGCTGCTGACGATCGGGAACGCGATCTTCATCCCGTCGCTGGTGCCTGCCCTGATCGACAGGCGGGCGTTCATCCCGCGCCAAACGTCGGGCCTGGCGATGATCGGGGTAGCGATCGTGCTCGTAGCGCTGCTCGGGCAAGGGCTGCTCTTCAGCCCGCTCATCGTGGCCGTCATCGGCCTCATGTGGGGCTTCATCTTCCTCTTCCGCTCGACTCCCGTTATCCCGTAGGCCACAGATAGCCCCTGGCGGGGACGCCTTGTAGCATGGGGCCATGACGAACGAGCCGGTCGGTGTGCTGGTGATCGGGGCAGGCGCCTCAGGCGCGGCCTTCGCCTGGCGCATCGCCGAGCTGGGAACGAGCGTGGTTTGCCTCGACCAGGGGCCGTGGATGCGGCAGACCGACTACCCGACCAACTTCATGGACTGGGAAGCGCGGTCGATGGGCCCGTTCTCACCCAGCCCGAATGTCCGCAGGCTGCCGCAGGACTATCCGGTCAACGAGCAGAGTTCCGAGATCGCCCCGCTGATGTTCAATGCCGTCGGGGGCAGCACGATCATGTGGGCTGCGCACTTCCCGCGCTTAACACCCGGCGACTTCCGGGCAAAGAGCGACGATGGCGTCGGCGACGACTGGCCGATCGATTACGAGACGCTGAAGCCGTACTTCGCGCTCAACGACCGCATGATGGGTGTCTCCGGGCTCGCGGGCGACCCGGCCTATCCGTACCACGAGCCGCCGTTGCCGCCGCTGTCAATGGGCAAGACCGGGAACGCGTTGGCCCGCGGCTTCGAGAAGCTGGGCTGGCACTGGTGGCCCTCCGACAGCGCAATCATCTCGCAGGAGTACGAAGGACGCGCAGGCTGCATCAATCTTGGTCCCTGCCTGACCGGATGCTCGCAGGGGGCCAAGGCCAGCACGGACATAACGTACTGGCCGGCTGCTCAGCGGCGCGGAGTGGAGCTGCGTGCAAACTGCCGCGTCCGCGAAATCACGGTGCGGCCGGACGGCATGGCAGATGGCGTCCTCTACTACGACGCAGAAGGCCAACTGCAGGAGCAGAAGGCCGAAATCGTGGTGGTGGCCTGCAACGGCATCGGCACACCCCGGCTTCTGCTCAACTCGAAGTCGTCGCAGCACCCGAACGGGCTGGCCAATAGCACGGGCCTCGTCGGCAAGAACCTCATGTTCCACCCCTATGCGGCGATCACCGGCATCTTCGATGAGCCGCTGCAGGGCCGGCGCGGGCCGGTCGGCTGCTCGCTCTGGAGTCACCAGTTCTACAAGACGGACACCTCGCGCGGCTTCGTGCGCGGGTACTCGTTCGAGGCGGTGCGGGGGTTCGGGCCGGCACAGTCCGCCCTCTGGGGCATGGTGCAGAGTCTCGTGCCCTGGGGTGAGGCGCACCACGAAGCGTTTGCCCGCGTCTACGACCACACAGCGTCGCTGCTGGCGATCACGGAGGACCTGCCGGAGGAGACGAACACGGTGACGCTCGACCCCGTGCTGACCGACGCGCACGGCATCACGGCGCCCAGGGTCACTTACTGGCTGAGCGACAACAGCCGCAAGATGCTGGCCCACGCCATCGAGCGCGCTAAGGAGGCCCTGACGGCCGCCGGTGCCGTGGAAATATACGCCATGCCGCTGATGCGAGACGCCGGCTGGCACCTGATGGGCACCGCGCGCATGGGCCGCGACCCGCAGACCTCCGTCGTTAACGAATGGGGGCAGGCCCACGACGTCAAGAACCTCTTCATCGTCGACGGCAGCGTCTTCGTGACGGCAGGCGGCGTGAACCCCACCTCGACCATCCAGGCGATCGCGCTCTACGTTGCCGACAGCATCAAGTCGCGCATCGAGGGGCTCTTCTGATGTCCGCCGCGCTGGACGACGCGGGGTTCATGGTGGCCCTGCTGGACATCGTCATCCCGCCGAACGGTGACGTGCCGGGAGCAGGCGGCCTGGGCCTGTCGCCGGCGGTGGCCGAAGGACTGCGCGGCGACCCGCTGCTCGGCCCGATGGTAGGGCCGGCGCTGGAGTCGCTGCGGACCGCAACGCTGGCTGAGAGCGGCGAAGGGTTGGCGGGGATGCAGCCCGATGGGCGACTAGCGCTGGTGCAGGAGCACGCATCGGCGAACCCCGTATTGATGATGGGCCTCCTGCGCCACCTCTGCCCCGCCTACTACGCGCTGCCGCAGGTCCTCTCGGCAATCGGCGAAGAACCCCGCCCTCCGTTCCCGCTGGGGTACGAGGTGGAGGAGACAGACGCGGGGCTGCTGGCGATACTGCGGAAGCGGGCGACTGCGCCGGATTGATGCGCGGCGCGCTGTCCTGGAGGAATGCGGCCTGACGCTTGCGATCGTCCGGGGTTGCCAATAGGATGTCGAGGGCGATCAAGCTCCTCGCGCATCTTCGGAGGAAAGACAATGGGTCAGAACGACGAGCGGCCCGCTCCCGGCGGGAACCCCACCGGCGAACCGATCATTCTGCTGCCGGGCATCATCATGCCGGCCGCTCTCAGGTACGCACCGCTTTTGGAGCACCTGGGCGACGCCGCCAACGCAATCGTCAAGGACCTCGAAGTCTATGCGGGCGAGACACCGCCGTCCGGCTACTCCATCGACCTTGAAGTCGAGGGCGTATCGCGAGCTGCGGACGAGGCGGGCTTCGAGCGGTTTCACCTGTATGGGCACTCAGCCGGGGGCGCCTGCGCCATCGCATACGCCGCTGTCGAGGGTGAGCGGATCCTCAGCCTGGCGCTCGATGAGCCGGCCAGCGATTTCAGCGACGAAGTGCGCGCGGAGCTGGGGGAGAAGCTCGCGCGGCTTGAGGCTATGCCGCGATCCGAGCAGATGCGCGGGTTCGTGCAAATGCAACTCGCACCGGGAGTCGAGCCTCCGCCACCACCGCCCGGGCCGCCGCCGGAATGGATGAAGAAGCGCCCTGCGGGCATCGACGCTTTTACAGAGGCGCTCCAGCGGCACCGCATCGATGTCAGCGCCCTGAGCGAGTTCTCCGGGCCGGTGTATTACAGCTTCGGAAGCCTCAGTAATCCCTCCTGGAAAAGAATGCGAGACCGGCTCGCCGAACTCTTCCCCAAGTTCACTGCGGAGGAGTATAAGGGGCTCCACCACTTCAATACGTCGCATGCTGCCGAGCCCGCGCGCGTGGCTCAGGCCCTTCGGCAGCTCTGGGACCGTTCGCGCTCGTAGCCCATCGAGAATCTTTGGCACTTTGGTGGAGACGGAGGGGAATCGAACCCCTCGTTTAGGAGAAGACCCACGCGGATGTCTACAGGCTCATCCGTCGCTTGGATCTCACGGTAGCACCGCTCCCGGGAGGGCCCAGAATCGAGTAGATGGACGATGCGCCTCTGAGATGGTACCGTGCGCGCAACTAGCTTGATTCAGGTATCGCACCGGAGGAACAAATGAAGATGCGCTACATCATACTGAGCGCTGTCAGCGTTGCGTGGTTGTTCGTCGCCTTGGTGGTTAGCGTCGCCGCAATATCTCTTGTCGCGGAAAGTAAGCTTATCGGAGATGCCAGTACTCGCCTGACTGGCCGTAGCGATCGTCTTTGGGGTCGCACTGCCGGCACTGCTCTTTGCGGGCTATCGCTGGGGTCTTCGCCCTCGTGAGGCCTGAACACCGCACTCGACGCAGCGAGTAAGAAGGGCGAAGTTTGGAGATCGTTTTCAGTTTTGGTGGAGACGGAGGGGAATCGAACCCCTCGTCCAGGAGAAAACCCACCCGGATGTCTACAGGCTTATCCGTCTCTTGAATCTCGCCCGGAGTACCGCTGACGGCGGCGTAACCACCGGGCCAAGCCGATTATCTTTTGCCCTCTATATCGGCGTAGGAGGACAGCACCCCGACATTACGTCGCTGAAACACCGCCCATCGGGGTGAGGCCTGTGCTCAACGCTCGCTAGCTAATTAAGCTGCGAGAGCGTACTGGTTAGAGTTGCCAGTTAGGCTTAATTTGCCAGGAGATTAACGAGTATCTGGCGAACTCGGCCTGCAATCCGGGATCAACCTTCCCTGTCGAATCCTAGCGTCCCCGTGTTGCGCTCGTATTTTAGCACAAATGAGCGGGCACATCTTTTCCACGAATTGTGACATGCATCGGTAGCCGAGCAGGACACGGTCAAGTAACAATGACTGCATGCCGCCTCCCCCCGCGAAGAACCCACGTGAAACGATGAGCAACGGACCGACAGAACACCGTGTCATCTTGGGCGATGCTCGTTCGATGGATGAACTGCCGAATGGATCAGTTCACCTAGTAGTGACCAGCCCCCCTATGCGAACCTAAAGCGCTACGAGCCGGACAACCCGGATCAACTCGGGCACGTCGAGGACTATGACGAATTTCTCTTCGAGCTAGAGAAAGTTTGGCTAGAGTGTTATCGCTTGCTCGTGCCCGGAGGTCGCATATGTTGCGTCGTTGGTGACGTGAACATTGCCCGGCGGAACGCTGGCCGACACTATCAGTTGCCACTTGCGGCGGACATTCGAGTCATGGGTAGGAGGATAGGATTCGATAACCTACAGGGAATAATCTGGTTGAAGGTCGCAAACATGAAGCTCGAGGCTTCTGAGAGTGGGCGCTTCCTTGGCAAACCGAATCTACCGAACGGAATTGTTAAGAACGATACAGAACACATCCTCTTTTTGCGAAAGCCCGGTTATCGATCTCCGACGGCCGAGATGGAGCGGGAGTCATACATCGCCACCGACGACTATGTGAAATGGTTCAAGCCTGTTTGGGACGACATTCCAGGTGCCAGCCTGAAGCATCACCCAGCACCCTTTCCTCTCGAACTAGCTCAAAGGCTGATCCGAATGTTCTCGTTCGTCGGCGACAGGGTTCTGGATCCGTTCGGCGGGACAGGAACTACGGCGCTCGCATCAATGGAGACTACGCGATCCTCGATCAGCTACGACGTGGAAGTCAAGTATGTGTCTCTGATGGTCCGGCGGCTAGCCAAAGCCACGAGCCCCGACAAGATTCTTCTTTGTGAGAGTCGCCCTGATGCTGTGAAGCCCGCGTTAGAGCCTGCTCTTACATAAACTAAAACTATGCCGTTCTCCGACGCCGAGATTCAGGATGCGGTCGCCGACTTTTGGGGTGCCCGAGCCGGTGGGACGCAGTCGGCCCGCCATGACAAGGCCTTCCTGAATCTCGTTGCAGAAGAACTCGGTGGCGCACGATGGGAGCTTTAGTCATCCTGAAAACGCGGACCTATGGATAACGAACTTCCCCGACAAGCTGACCCGCGCAGCGGGTGAGCGACGCTAAAGTCACGCCCGCCGGCGCACGGCCCGCTGCATGTCGCGCTCTGCGTCGCGCTTGGCGATTGTCTGGCGCTTGTCGTACTTCTTCTTGCCGCGCGCCAGGGCGATCTCCAGCTTAGCCTTGCCGCCCTTCAGGTAGAGCCGCGTCGGCACGATCGTCGCTCCGGAGGTCGTCGCCTCCCGCTCGAAGTCGCGTATCTCGGCGCGGTGGACCAGCAGGCGCCGGTCCCTGGTGGGCTCGTGGTTTTGGCCTGCCGCAGGCGCATACTTCGCGATGTGCGCGCCGATCAGCCAGAGCGAACCGTCTTTCGGGCGCACGTAAGCCTCGCGGATGCTGACGTTGCCGTCGCGGATCGACTTTATCTCGGTGCCGGTCAGCGACAGCCCCGCCTCCAGCCGCTTCAGCAGCTCGTAGTCGAAGGAAGCTTTGCGGTTGACGGCTACGGTCTTCTCGGCCACTGGTCTCCTCCCGGCAACGCCCGTCGGGGCAGGGGAGAGGTCGACATAACTACTGTGAAGCCGCTGACGCCGCCAGTTGTGCTTCCAGCACGTCGATGGCGGCGTAGAGCGGGGCGTTGCCGAGGATGTCATCGCCGCCGGAGGTATCGATCACCTGGTCCGGCGTCAGTCCCACACCTTCGATCAGGTCGCCGTTAGGCGTCAGCCAGCGGGCGATCGTGACGTAGAGGGCGCCGCCGTTGGAAAGCTCCCGCAGATGGTTGACAGAACCCTTGCCAAACGTCTGCTCGCCGATCAGCGTGGCCCGGCCGTGGTCGCGGAGAGCACCGGCGAGGACCTCGGACCCGGACGCTGAGCCGGCGCTGACGAGGATGGCGACCGCGAGGTCGGCGCCTTCGCCGCCTGAACTGGCCTCGTAAACGGTCTCGTTGCCTTCGCGGTCGACCTGTGTGAGGACGGTGCCGCCGTCGAGGAACATATCGGCGACGCTGACCGTGGCGTCCAGGCCGCCGCCGGGATTCCGCCGCAGGTCGAGAATAATGCCACGGTAACCCCCATCATTGATCCGGTTCAGTTCATCCCGCAGATCGCCAACCGTCTGGTCAGTGAACTGCTGGATTTCGACGTAAGCCAGGTCGGGAACGACATTGCCGTCGGCGTCGGTTACGTCCTCGACGAAGACTGTGGGCACCACGATGGTGCCGCGCGTGATCGTTACTTCCTGGCTTTCCGTTTCGCCCGGGTGACGGATTGTGAGCCTGATTTCGCTTCCCTGGGGCCCGCGGATGCGGTTCACGGCCTCCTGTACGGTCCAGCCGTCCGTGGTCTCGCCGTCAACGGCGAGGATTGCGTCGCCCGGCAGGATGCCGGCCTGCTCGGCCGGCGAGTCGCGGAAGGGTGTGACGATCGTGATGAGGCCGGTCGTCGGGTCCTGGTCAACGGTGGCGCCGATGCCTTCGAAAGTGCCGGAGATGATATCGAAGCCGTTCTGGTACTGCTCAGGCGTGATGTAGACGGTGTGGGGGTCGCCGAGCGACTCGATAATCCCGTTGATCGAGCCGATCTCGAGCGTTTCGTCCGTCACGGCGCCGGGATTGACGAAGTCTTCGCGCAGGATGTCCGCTATTTCGTCAAGCAGCCCGAATTCGGCGGAATCGGAGCCATTGTTGACGCTCCCGCCCGTGCCGCCGTTATCGCCGCGGATCGCGTAGCCCGTCACGCTGGCAAACGCGACGACGAGGGCGACGAATATGGAGGCGAGGCTGAGCTTGACGGTGTTCCACATGGTTCGGGTTACTCCAGATATTCTCGTGGCGGGTTAGTCTACATAAGCCGGACGGATCTCGCGCCGGGCATTGTTTCGGTGGCAGTAGGGCGCCGGAGCGGTCCTCCGGTCGTTTCTTCGAGTGTAGCACCGGCTCAAACAGGCGAACAGTGCGGACGGACGCGAACAAACTCACAAACCAACAAACCAGACGGAACGGCCGGCGCCTTATACAGGCTCGGTAAGTGCGACACCGCTTCCAACCCTATCTAGAGCGTACATAACATATATAGTGCGAACCACTATCGCGCTTTGAGCAGATTGCCCTGGGAGCGGTCTCGGGGCTATGGTGGGTGCCTTATGAGTTACCGCATTGTCCTTGAGGGTCAGACTCTGCGCTTTGCCAGCGCTCACTTCACGACCTTCGGCGCGGAGTGCGAGCCGCTGCACGGTCACAACTACGCCCTAACGGTGGACCTGGCCGGCGATCTGACACCCGACTCCTGGGTGATGGACTTCTCCGAGGCCAAGGCTATGCTCCGCGCCCTCTGCAAGGAGCTGGACCACAAGTTCATCCTGCCGCTCCAGAACCCCGCCCTAGCCATTACGCAATCCTGCGGCGAGTTCGAGGTCCGCTTCGGATCCCGGCGCTACGTCATCCCCGACGCCGACGTGGCGGCTCTGCCCATCATCAACTCGACGGCGGAGCTCCTGGCCGAGTGGCTGGCGGGCCGCGTCGAGACCGAATTGGCGAAGCGGGCGGTAGCAAACGTTATGTCGATTCGAGTTGGGGTGGAGGAAATGCCGGGGCAATCTGGCTGGGCTGAGCGCTCTATCGGGCGCTAGACGCTGAATGCGAGTCCCTTACCGACGGAGAATCATCAGTGTATGTGGCGATGGTGCGGGAGCCATGTTGACAGCAAGTTGAAAACGGATATGATTTCCCTTGCCATTCGCCCCGCTAGCCGGGGTGCAGGCATCCGGGGGAAAGGCCTAAATGCAGATCGACTGGCATCGCGCCATCAACGACATCCTTGCCAAGAAGCTATCCTGTCCGCGGTGCGGGACAATGACCGACGACGTCCACGTCGGCTACCTCCGCACACCGGAAGCGTCCGAGTGGGCCCCGCTCTGTGAGGGCTGCTCCCGTCGCGACAACTGCGACGCCCGCAAGTTCGTACTGCTCTGCGAGTCCTGTGCGATCTCCGTGCGACTACGCGGCCGAAAGGTTGACGAAGACGGGTTCATGACCGCTCTCCTCGACGAGTGCCGCCGCAATCTCGAGGAAACCCTCGACTACCTGGCCGACTTCTGGCGCGAGGACCTCGACATCGACCCGGACGAGATGGACAAGCGACTCGACGAGGTCGATCCGGAACTCTTCGACGAGGAGAACAACTGGCGCCGCTACCTCGAAGAGCAGTATCTGAAGATTCACGGCTGGTTCCGTGACCGACACCTGGCGGTCCCGAACCCCGGCTGGCGCTCCGAATACGTCGAGGACATCATCGCGATCGGTTACCCGACGCTCCTCGGCGACTGATAGTCGCGTGAGATCTGACGCCCTTCAACCCCGAACTTCGCAGCGAGAGGAGATGCCCAAATGACCACGCAGGTGATTGACCAGACACGCGCGGAGGCCTTCGCAGGCCAAATGGTGGGGATGCTCAACAACGCCACGCTGGCCCTTCTGACGAGCATCGGCCACCGCAGCAACCTCTTCGACACGATGGCCGGCCTACCGCCTTCATCGAGCGAGGAGATCGCCAGGGCGGCAGGGCTCAATGAGCGTTACGTAGTGGAATGGCTGGCGGCCATGACCACCGGTGGCATCGTCGAGTACGACCCGGCCACGAAGTCATACCGCCTGCCGCCGGAGCACGCCGCCTCCCTGACGCGCGCGGCCGGCCCGGGCAACCTGGCCACGATGACCCAGTTCATGGCTCTGCTGGGCAACATCGAAGATGATCTGCTGGAGGCGTTCCGCAACGGTGGCGGCGTGCCCTACGAGCGTTACGGTAAGTTCCAGGAACTTATGGGCGAAGAGAGCGCCCAGGTCTTCGACGCGACGCTGCTGGACGTCACCCTGCCCCTGATCCCCGGCATCACTGAGCGGCTGAAAGAGGGGATCGACGTGGCGGACATTGGCTGTGGCAAGGGTCACGCCATCAACCTGATGGCGAAGGCTTTCCCCAACAGCCGCTTCACCGGCTACGACTTCTCGGCCGAGGGCGTCGCCGCCGGCAACGCGGAAGCGCAGAAGATGGGCCTCCACAACGCGAAATTCATCCAGCAGGACGTGGCCAGGCTCGACGCCCCTGCCTCGTTCGATTTCATCACAGTCTTCGACGCCATCCACGACCAGGCCCAGCCGGCGGCCGTGCTGCAGAAGATCTCGATGGCGCTCCGCCCCGGCGGCGTCCTCCTCATGGTCGACATCGCAGCGTCCAGCAACCTGGAAGACAATCTGGAGCACCCGCTGGCTCCGATGATGTACAGCATCTCCACGATGCACTGCATGACCGTCTCACTGGCACTGGGCGGCGCTGGCCTTGGTACCATGTGGGGCGATCAGGTTGCCCGGCAGATGCTGGCCGACGCCGGCTTCACCTCCGTCGACCAGAAGTCTGTGGAAGGTGACATCATGAACGCCTACTACATCGCACGTAAGGAATAGAGGGAGAAGCCCGTGACTAAGTTCTACAGCCCCTGGTTCAGCATTGCGCCCTACCCGGAGATCCGGCTAACCGATCTCCTGGCGCCCTCTGCCGAGCACTACCGCGACAAGCCCGCGCTGATCAACTACGAAGGTACTGAATACACCTTCGGCCACGCCTGGGCGGCCGCGCGTAAGCTGGGCCGCTTCCTGGCCGACAACGGCCTCCAGCAGGGCGACCGCGTCGCGATCTTCGCCGCCAACTGCCCGGAGTATTTCGTCGCCTTTTACGGCACGCTTTTCGCGGGCGGCACGGTGACCACGCTGAACCCGCTCTACAAGGACCGCGAGGTCCTGCACCAATTGGAAGACAGCGGGGTGGCTGTGGTCTTCGCCATGGGCCCTCTCGTGCCGATGGTAGAGGGGGTCAAGGAGCACCTGCCCGGGCTCAAGCACATCTTCCCGATCGAAAATGTTTGGACGCTGGCCGGCGAGGCCGAAGACGCTCCGCCCGACCTCAAGATCGACGTCCACGAGGACCTGGTGGCACTCCCCTACTCCTCGGGCACCACCGGCCTGCCCAAGGGCGTCATGCTCACCCACTACAACGTGGTCTCTAACGTGCGCCAGACCCTCACAACCGGCCTCAGCAGCGGCTACGGCGTCTACCTCGACTTTCTCCCGTTCTACCACATCTACGGCATGGTGGTGCTGATGGCCTGCGGCTTCGCGGCCGGCATTCCCCAGGTGATCATGCCTCGGTTTGACCCGGCGCTTTGCCTGGACCTTGTGCAAAAGCACAAGGTCACGAACCTCTTCGCGGTGCCGCCGGCACTCCTGGCGCTGGCCCACTTCCCCGATACCGACAAGTACGACACTTCGACGCTGACGATGATTATGTCAGGTGCCGCTCCCCTGCCGCCGGAGGTCGCCCGCGCCGCCGGAAAAGCTCTCGACACCACCGTCCTCCAGGGCTACGGCATGACGGAGACCAGCCCGGTCACCAACGTCAACCCCATCACCCGCATCAAGGATGCGACGGTTGGCCCCCCTATCGCCGACACGATCGAGAAGGTCGTCTCACTGGAAGACGGCGCCGAGCTCGGCCCCGGCGGGGTCGGAGAGCTGCGTGTCTTCGGGCCCCAGGTGATGAAAGGCTACTGGAACAACGCCGACGCCACCGCCGAAACGCTGCCCGAGCCGGGATGGATTAACACCGGCGATATCGTCTCCGTTGATGACGATGGTTATGTCACCATCCTCGACCGTAAGAAGGAGATGATTAAGTACAAGGGCTACCAGATCGCGCCGGCCGAACTCGAAGCGCTCCTCATGGAGCACCCCAAGGTCCGCGACTCAGCCGTCATTCCCAAGCGCGACGCCGAGTCCGGCGAGGTGCCCAAAGCATTCGTCCTCGTCGCCGAAGGCCAGGAGTTGACCGCCGACGAACTCATGTCCTTCGTCGAGGAACGCGTAGCCCCCTACAAGAAGGTGCGCGAGATCGAGTTCGTGGACGCCATCCCCAAGACGCCTTCCGGCAAGATCCTCCGCCGCGAGCTGATCGAACAGGAGCGCGCCAAGATGGCGGACACGTCGTAGCGAGCAGCTTCCCAGGCCACGCCGTAGAGGTGTCACCGCGGCAGCATCGAGTTCCTCGGGCCCAACAGCCCCGCGTCGTCTTCAACGAACTGGACGTCGAGAACGTCCCCGGCTTCATCGAGGACGATATCCGCACGGAAGCAGAGCGCGAGGCCAACGAGAAGCTGGCCTCGATTCCGCTGGACCACCGCTATAGCGTAACGTTCACGGAAAAGCGTGGCGCAGGTTAGCGTCACGCCCTAGGCTCGGGCGCCAGGTCGCAGCGATCCGAGCAGCCGCTTGCTCGCCTCCGCCACCTCATCCACCGCCGCCTCGAAAACCCCTTCATTCGCCTTGGACGGCGTGCGGTACCCGCTCACCTTGCGCACGAACTGCAACGCCGCGGCACGGATCTCCTCTTCGGTGGCGGCGCTATCCTTATCGCGTAGTGTCTTGATGCTGCGGCACATGTCATACCCTCCGGTCCAGCACTCCGGGCGTCTCCGCGCCGGGCTCCCTGTGCATCATCACTTGCGTCTGGCTGGCGCGAAAGCCGTTACGGCCGTAGAAGGCGACGCGCTCCGGCTCACAGAAGAGCGAGACAATATGCACGCCCGCCAACTCCTCAACCAGCGCAGCGACAAGGCCCTCGCCGATCTTGCGCCCGCGATACTCGGGATCGATGACCACGTCCTCGATGTAAGCTCGATGCTCACCGTCAGAGATCGCCCGCGCGAAGCCGGCGAGGCGCTCCCCGTCCCACGCTCCTACCGCGATCGACGCGGCAATTGCCCGCTCTATGCCGTCGAGTGCCCAGCCCGGCCACCAGCCGGCGCCATCGTACAGACGGCGCACGTCAGAGGCTGCGACGGGACGTTCTTCCTTCGTTGCATACGCGATCCGGTCAGCCATAGCGACGACGATTATGCCACGAGACCAGCTGCTACGACGCCTCCGCCGCCGCGATCGCGGCGCATAGATGCTCAGCGAAGTGGTCGATATCGCCTTGGGCACGCTTGATGTCGTCACTCCCCAGTAGCTTCACGAATGCCCCACCCGCCTCAGCGATTACGCAAGGCAATTCGCCGTCGACGGCACCTGCCTGCTCCTGGCTCAGGCGATCCCGGTATAGCCCCTCGATAGGCACATCCATCTCTCGCTTGCAGGCCTTCCATCGCGGTGTTTCCATCAGCCAGCCATGCGTCAGGTCGCAGAGTGCGCATTCGGCTTCACCGCGCAGCTTGGTAAGCGTATACCTGATGTTTGCAACCAAACCCTTGTCTGCGTTCCAGACCAAAAACACCTTCTCGACCGGCATACGCTCAGCCTAGCATCAAACAAGGGCCGCCTCGCGACAACCCTTGTTCTTATGTCCACTACCTCTGGCCCTAGCAGCAGCCGCCCGTCTGCTTCGTCGAGGCGACTACCGGAATGCGCTCACGCTGGGGCGCTGTGCCACCGGGCTTCGTCGCGCGCACAACGGCGCTGAAGATGCCGAGACCACCGCCGCCTAGTTCGCGTGCCTTCTCGCCCAGGCCGCCCGCTTGTGCGTCCTCTGCCGTGTACTCGCGGAACGACTCGATGGCCACGTCCTCGAACCCGGCTGCCGCCAGCTTGGCCTCGTACTCGCCCTCAGTTAGAGCGCCGGCGATGCAGGCCGTCCAGAGGGCCATGCTTTCTTTGACGTTGGCTGGCAGGTCGTTGTGAGTGACGATGTCGGAGATGGCCATGCGCCCGCCCGGCTTGAGCACGCGGAACGCCTCCTGCAACACGCGGTCCTTGTCCGGCGACAGGTTGACCACACAGTTGCTGATGATCACGTCGATCTCGTTGTCAGGAAGAGGCATCTCTTCCATTTCTCCCTTCAGGAACTCGACGTTGGCGACGCCGGCCTTGCGCGCGTTTTCCCGCGCCAGCTCCAGCATCTCGTCCGTCATGTCGAGACCGTAGGCCTTGCCCTCGGGCCCCACCCTGCGCGCCGAGAGGAGCACGTCGATGCCGCCGCCAGAGCCCAGGTCCAGCACCGTCTCCCCTTCCGCCAGATCGGCCACGGCGACGGGGTTGCCGCAGCCCAGCGAGGCAACAACCGCCTCCCGTGGCAGGTGCTGCAGCTCGTCCGTCGCGTAGAGGTTGGACGTTATGACGTCCTCGCTCACCGCAGAACCGTCACCGCAGCAACTGGCCTGTGCCCCTTCTGCAGCCTTGCGGTCGGCGGCGCCGTAACGCTTGCGCACCTCTTGCTTGATGTCCTGGTCGCTTGCCATTCTTGACCTCCTTATCGATGGCGTTCGATATATGATTACTTAAAACAGGTCGCCGATGACGGCGAGTGCGGCCTCTCCGGCCCGGATATGCAGGACCACGTCCGGCCCGTCCGCGATCGACCAATCGATGCTCCCGCAGCACTGACGCTCTGCCTCAACGAAAGCGGCCAGTGTCTCCCGGGCGTCGCCGTCGAAGCGGACAGCGATGCCCTCCTCTGTCCGGTCGACGGACAGTATGAATGGCGCAAGTTCATCGATGCCGGGAGCGCTGGCGGGGCGCGACTCGATCTCGCAGCCGATGGTGATGAGGATGTCTTCACTGGGAATCGGCCGCATCTTAGCTTCCTATCTCCGTCAGGCGGCGCACCGTATCTAGAACGGAGCCCTGGTTGACACGGTGCCAGACCCACTGGCCGCGCCGTTCCGATGTGATCAGGCCGGCCTCCCGCAGGACCTTGAGATGATAGGAGATCGTCGGTTGGGAGAGCCCGAACTCCGGCACAATGTTGCACTCGCAAAGAGTGCTCATGTGGGAAATCGTCTTCAGAATGCGCAGCCGCGTCGGGTCGGAAAGCGCCTTGAAAACCGCCGTCGTTTCGGCAACGCCATCGTCGTCGGGAACGATGACGTCAACGGGGCAACAGAGGGCCTGCGGAGATTCGGTCGCGATATCAGTCGTAGTAGTCATGGACATAGACTAGCTTTGATATAGACGGTTGTCAATATTCCCGCTGCAGTCAATTTCAGGAACTTTGTGCGGTCGCTCACTCCCGAGTCATCATGTAGACTCAAGAACCGCAGGAAAGGAACTCATCATGCCTAAGATCACTGACTCCGTAGCCGGGCTGCTCAACGACCAGATCAACCGCGAACTGGAGTCCGCCTACGTCTATCTCGCCATGTCCGCCTGGGCCGACGGCCAGAACCTGGGCGGCGCCGCCTCCTGGCTCCGACTGCAGTGGGAGGAAGAGCTGGCGCATGCCACCAAGCTAATCGACTATGTCGGCGAACGGGGCGGCACGGTCGCCTTCCGCGCCATCAACGAGCCCGCCGCCGGTTACAGCGACCTCCTCGACGTCTTCCGCCAGGTGCTTGCTCACGAGGAAGCGGTCTCAAGTGCCATCAACGACCTCTACGAGAAAGCGTCGGCCGCCAAAGACTACGCCACGCAGGCCCTCCTCGACTGGTACGTCAACGAGCAGGTCGAGGAAGAGAACGCACCGGCCGAGATCATCAGCATGCCGGAAGTGGCTGGCACCAGCGGTTCCGGGCTGCTACTCGTGGACCGCCGCCTCGCCGAACGCTCCCGCGCCGGTTAGCCGTAAAGCTCTTCGAAGGCGTTCAAATCGTAGGGGCAGCCGGTTACGTCGCGAATTCGGCCGTCCCGGAAGTGATAGATGTCGATGTGCCGGTAAGAGATCGCCTTGCCTTCCCGTTCAGCGCTGACGTCATACATCACAATGCCGTGCCTTTCGTTGGCCAGGACATCGTGAAGGCGGATGCTCAGCGAGGGGCCGCCCATCTGCGCAAAGTGCCCAAGCGCCTCCAGCACTTCCTCCCTGCCCTTGAACGTTCCGGAAACAAGCGTGGTACCCGGGACATGGAGGACGACATCCTGGGTCAAGCAGTCCTCAAGGGCCTCCCGGTTCCGGGTGGCGATCGCCCTGATCACATTGTTAACCAGCTGAAGGTGTTCAGCTTCCACCGTTAGCATCTCTGAAGTTACTTCGTCGCTAGCTTAACGGGTTTGCCAAATGCTGCAACCCCTTCCGGCCTCGATCAAGGAAACGATGTTGCAGCCGCGCCACAATCTGCCTACGGGATCAGCAGGACGCGCCCGAACGCCTGCCGGCTCTCGATATATTCGTGCGCGGTGCCAGCGTCCGAAAGCGGGAACTCGCGGTCGATCACAACCTTCAGTTCGCCCTTACCCACATCGTCGATTAGCGACTGCACCATCGGATAAGCGCGGGCGCGCTCCAGCATCAGCGACCCGCCGAAAAAAACACCCGTCAGCGAGCGGTTCATCTCACCGAGCACGCCCGGATCGACGGAGCGCTCAACCGCTCTGCCCGCGTTGCCGACGACGACAACGCGGCCCTTATAAGCAGTCGCCTGGACGCTTCCCGCCAGCGTCGTGCTCACCGGGTCGACAACCAGGTTGACGCCGCTCCCGCTCGCGCTCTTCGCCGCCGCGACCCAGTCGCCATCGCGGTAATTGACGCCGTAGTCGAGGCCGTACTCCTTGAGGCGCTCCAGCTTCTCGTCGCTGGAGGCCGTCGCCAGCACAGTCGCGCCCGCCCGCTTCGCCAGCTGGATCGCCGCCAGGCCGACGCCGCCCGCGCCGCCCTGGATCAGCACCTTCTCCCCAGCCTGGAGCCGCCCGAACTCGAAGAGACAGTCGTGCGCGGTGCCGAAGGCGATGGGGATGCAGGCACCCTCTCGCACGTCGAGCCCCTCCGGTAACGGCCACGTCTGCATCGAGCTGACGGCAACCAGCTCTGCGTGCGAGCCAAACGGCATCGAGGCCACGACACGGTCGCCCACTTTACGGTCGCTCACGCTGTCCCCTACCTGCACGATCGTCCCCGCGCACTGGTAGCCGACAATGTGCGGCTTCGACGGCATGTCGCCACCCGCGCGGTTTAGCACGTCCCCACCCTCGATGCTGATCGCCTCGGCCTTGATCAGGACGCCGGTGGCGAACATTCCGGGATCGTCGCGGTCTTCATACTTGAAGACGTCGGGCTTGCCGGTTTCATAGTAGACGGCTGCTTTCATCGGGCTTCCCTCCTAGCAGGTTGTATCATGTATCGATCACTGATGATCCGGCAATCACGCAGTATTCTACTCATCGCTGCCACGGCAGTTACGACCCTGGTTGTGGTCGCTGTGGCTCTCGGCGCTTCTCCTCCTTCAGCCGGCGGGTGAATCAGGCTCACGTGAGCCCGATGTCGTGTCCGCGGGCTCCGTGCTTCTTTCGCAATCCAAGGAAAAGATGGCCGAAGCGGGAATAGAAGTACTTGATGGGCGACCTGATGAATCGCCGCGCGTGTCCCTTGTTAAAGCGGCCGCCGACCTTGATGAGCAAGCCGGAGCGGCCGCGATTCGTGGAGCGCTCATTGCTGTGAACACCTACCCGGCGTCAAATAACCCTATCGTTGTCGCACAGCCGGAACCAGAATCGCTTGCCTGGGCAATCGTGGTCGATACCACCCATTCCACCATCCCCGACCTGTTCGTACCCGACACTTACACGATCGCCTTCATCGACGCCGACGGCGGCGGGCTGCTCGGCGTCCTCACACAGTAGCGCCGGAGCCCAAAGTCCGCCCCTGCCCAGCTAACTCCTTAAGCCGAGTGCCTCTTCAAGTTCACCGAGCCAGAAGATACACGCCTCAGGGTTGACTTCCACCCCCGTCGACACCGTGTCGACCAATTCCCCAGGAATCCAGCTAACCAAGTATTCCCGCCCGCCCGGTTCAACGACGCACGCAATCCACAAATCCCACGGCGGCTCGTTGTCGCTGTTGAAGAAACCGTCGGTAGCGACCTCCGCAGCGCCATCAGAGAGACTCTCGTCCGGCGCGTAACCCAGCAACCGCCCAATCATCGCTCCTTGGTGCTGCCAACCATTCTCCTTGCTTATCGCCCGCCGGTGGGTAGCGACCGCTCGGACCACGACGGCGCGGTTGGTGTCAAGATGCGACGGCTCGATTGCCTTGGTCCGAAAGTCATCTGCTCTTCAAGCCAATCCAAGACTCCCTTCAGGCGCTCTCGCAGGATCTCGACGTCCTTGCTTGTATCGGCCCCGACCTCGTCGTAGTCAACCTTCACGTACATCGCCATCTGTCCGGCGCCTAACCCACCAGCCGCTCCCGCTCTGCCACGATCGCCAGCGCCTGCTCGATCTCCGCCCGCAGCTCCTCCAGCCCCCACTTCTTCTCGGCGGAGACCGGCAACCCACCCTCTGCCCACTCCGGCAGCACCAGGTTCGCCGGATCCACGCCAACTCGGTTCTGGGTTCTAGGTTCGAGGTTCTTCTCCGCCCCCAGCCGGTCCACCTTGTTCAGGGTCAGCAGCGTCGGCCGCTCAGCCAGGCCCAGTTCGCGCAGCGTATCGTCCACCGTTTTCGCCTGCTCTTCGGCGTCCGGGTGCGTTATGTCGACGACGTGCAGCAGCAGCGTCGCCTCTTCCAGCTCCTCGAGCGTGGCGCGGAATGCCGCCACCAGCTGCGTCGGCAGCTTCTGGATGAAGCCCACGGTGTCTGTGAGAAGGGCCGCGCCGCCGCTGGGCAGGTGAATGCGCCGGGTCACCGGATCAAGGGTGGCGAAGAGCTGGTTCTGCACCAGCACGTCGGCCCCGGAGAGCGCCCGCATCAGCGTGCTCTTGCCGGCGTTGGTGTAGCCGACGAGCGAGACGACCGGCACGCCCTGCTTGGCGCGCTGCTGGCGGTGCAGGCCGCGCTGGCGGCGCACCTCCTCGATCTGCTTCTTCAGCTGCGAAATCTTGTTGCGGATGATGCGGCGGTCTGTCTCTATCTGAGTCTCACCGGGGCCGCGCGTGCCGATGCCCGCGCCGAGCCGCTCCAGGTGGGACCACTGGCCCCGCAGCCGCGGCAAAATGTACGCGTGCTGCGCCAGCTCCACCTGCAGGCGGCCTTCCTTCGTCCGTGCGTGCTGCGCGAAGATGTCGAGGATCAGCGCCGTGCGGTCCAGCACTTTGACGTCGAGTTCCTTCTCCAGGTTGCGCTGCTGCGAAGGCGACAGCTCGTCGTCGAAGATGACCGTCGTGTAGTCGCGGTCATAGCGCTCGGCGACCACCTCGGCCAGCTTGCCCTTGCCGATGTAGGTGCGGGGGTTGTAGGAGGCCATGCGCTGCGCCGTCGTCCCCACCACTTGGGCCCCTGCCGTCTTCGCCAGGAGCGCCAGCTCCTCCAGCGAGGCGTCCGTCCGCCACCGTGCGTGGCCGTTGCCGCGCTCGGCTTCTGCGGCGGGGTTGCGCTTGACGTCGGCGGCGACGAGGAAGACGCGCTCTACGGGCGTCGCTGTTTCATGGACAATCGTGCGTCGTGGGATCTTGTGTTCTCCTTCCCCCAGTATAAGACGCCGCCGTGTGGAAAACTCCGCGCAGGGAATCCGCCTAACCGCCGGCGCCGTAATCCAGACTATGAAGCGTCTGCTCACCGCCCACGCTCCGCTCCTGCTTGTCGCGGCCGGGCTCGCCCTGATGGGGGGAGCAACCGCCGCGTTCTTGGCTGGATCCCGGGCGCCGGTCGCCGAGGCCGGCGCCGATCACACGGTCTACGTCAACGACAACAATTTCTGCGGGACGGCCGGCGCCAACTGCCTGCAACCTTACTCGATCCAGATCAACCCCGGGCAGCAGGTGCAGTGGCTGGACGGCGAGCCCGGCGTGTCACATTCGGTCACGCAGTGCACCGCCAACTGGGCCTCTTGCCCGGCGCCCGGCGGCTTCGACAGCGGCTTGCAGAACGACCCGCCCGGGCCATATGTCAGCCAGACGTTCTCGGAAGAGGGGGTGGTCTACTACCGCTGCCAGCTCCACGGCAACCCGATGCGAGGCCTGATAACAGTCGGCGAGCCGGCAACGCCAACACCGTCGCCGACGCCCGGCCCCTCGCCCACGTCTGCGCCAACGCCAACCCAGACTCCATCCGTTACTCCGACGGCGGCGCCCACGGCGACACCGGATGGCGGGCGCGCCGACGTCAACTGCGACGGTGAGACGGATGGGAGCGACGTCATGGCGCTCCTCGTCCACCGCGCGAATCTCCCGGGACCCGCCACCGCCGGCGACAGCTGCCAGCCAATCGGTTCCCCCCAGGGAGACGAGACGAAGGGCGACCTCAACTGCGACGGCGCCGTCGACGCCGGCGATGCCATCATCGCCCTCCGTGTCTGGGCTGGCCTCAGCGCCGCCGAGTTCGTGCCGGCAGGGTGTCCGGCGCCCTAGCGCCTCCCGAAGCCGCGAGCCAGCATCTCCGCGCTGACATGCACCATCGTCGGCCGCCCGTGCGGGCAGGTGTGCGGGGCCTCCGTCGCTTCCAGCTGCAAGACCAGCTCCCGCATCTCTTCCGGTGACAGCGTCTTCCCAGCGCGCACCGCCCCGTGGCAGGCCAGAGACATCGCCACCCTGTCGCGCCCGTCAACGTCCCCTTCTTCCTGCATCAGGTCGAGAAAGCGCCCGATGCGGTCGCGCAAATCGCCCCCGGCCAGCGCCGCGGGCACGCTACGGCAGACGTAGGCGCCCTCGCCGAACGGCTCAAGGTCGAAGCCGTGGGCGGCCAGCGCCTCGCTCTCCGCCGCCACCAGCGCATGCTGCCCCGGCGACAGCTCAAGCGGCACCGCTTCCAGCAGCCCCTGGGCCGCCGTGGTCCGCGCCTCGCGGGCGGCCTTAAACTGCTCGTAGAGCACGCGCTCGTGCGCCGCGTGCTGGTCGATCAGGTACATCCCTTCCGGCCCCTCGGCGATGATGTAGACGCCGCCGAACTGCCCGATGACCCGCAGCACGGGTAGCGCCTCGGCCGGCGTCGGGCGGGCCTCGACCGGTGCTGCTACGGCCACGCCCGCAGCCTCCTCTTCGCGGCGAAAGCCACGCTCCCAGAGCGGCGGCGTCCACGGTTGGGCCTGCAGCGTCAACTCCGGCCCTTCCGCCCTTCTCAGCGCCTCGTAGGCCAGCGGTGAGTGCGTCCCCAGCGCCACCGGCGACGACGCGACCAGCGCCGCCCGCACAGCCTTCTGCACGGCGCTGAAAGCGGCCGACTCGTCACGGAAGCGCACCTCTGCCTTCGTCGGGTGCACGTTGACGTCGACCTCGCCCGGAGGCACCCGCAGGTCGAGCACGGCAATTGGGTGACGCCCGACCATCAGCATCCCCTGGTAGGCGCCCTCCACGGCAAAGGCCAGGCGCCGGCTCTGGATCCAGCGCCGGTTCACGAAGAGGCTGATATAAGACCGGCTCGAGCGCGACAGCTCCGGCGGCCCCGCCAGCCCTCGCACCTCGATTTCCGTGCCTTTCGACTTGACGTCCAGCATTTGCCCGGCGGTCTCCAGCCCGTAAACCGCCGCCACGGCGTCCCGCAGGTCGCCCGACCCCGGCGTGTGCCGCGACTGCCGTCCGTCGGCGATCAGCTGAAAGCGCACCTCCGGGTAGGCGAGGGCGTAGTGGCTCACCACCTGCGCGATCGCCCCGCCCTCCGACGACGCCGCGCGCAGGAACTTTCCCCGCGCCGGCTGCCTGGCGAAAAGCTTGCGCACCGTCATCGTTGTGCCCACCGGCGCGCCAGCGGAGGCCAGCTCCGGCGGCCGCTCCGGCCCAATCGCCAGACGCGCCGCCGCCTCGGCTGACGGCGGCCGCGACACCAGCTCCACCTCCGCCACCGCGGCTATGGAGGGCAGCGCCTCGCCGCGGAAGCCCAGCGTCAACACCCGCGCCAGGTCCTCGTCGTCGGCCAGCTTGCTCGTCGCATGGCGCTCAAAGGCCGTCGCCATCTCCTCCGCCACGATGCCCGAGCCGTCGTCCGTGACGCGGATCGAGGTAACCCCGCCGCCCGTTATCTCGACGACAACCCGCGAAGCCCCGGCATCGAGCGAGTTCTCGACCAGCTCCTTGACGATCGACGCCGGGCGTTCGATCACCTCCCCCGCGGCGATGCGGGCGGCGACGTCGGGCGGGAGCACGCGGATGGTCATAGGCAGACTACCTCGCGCCGATTGTAACGACGCCCCACCCTACGCCGAAGGGGGAAGTGGCACACCTTTGTGGACGGGCGGGCCGCTATAATTCAGTGACCTTTTATGCGTCGCGCACTAGTCTGCCTCATCCCTCTCTCGCTTGTGAGCCTCACATGTGGCTCCGATGAGGTCATGGACACCAAAGTCCTGGAAACAACAACCACGGCTATCACTGGCGTCCGCAGCGTGGACGTCACCGAAATTTACGTGTCTCAACAGTTCACTTCGCCTGAATATGACAGCCCTTCGCCGACGGAACCTCTGCCACCAAACGAATCTGTCGGCATAAGTGAAGAACCCTTCGGTTACTTCGACCAGCGTGTCGTCGTGGAGGGATACACCTACAGAAAACGAACATTCCTATTCAACGTGAGAGATCATTGCCCTCACGTGGAGAAGGCCTGCCTTGAAGTGCTGGCCGCCGACTGCCTGCAGCTTATTGGTCCCTGCAACACCGAGAACAAGCCCTACGAGACCCTCAACGTTGAGGGCGTGGACTACATCAGGCCGGATTCGAAAAGCGATTGGGAGGAGCAGAGCCGCGATGATCCAGGCGCTGAATGCGCGGCCGAGAATACAGCGAATGAACTAGCCTCCGCAGAGTTCGAGGTATTTCCATTCGTGACAAAGGCGGAGGACGCCGGAGAGCAGGAGCTTAATGGTAGAACCGTGACTATCATAGAAGCTGAGTTCGAGATCCCTCCGCTCGATCCAACTGACGGGTGTCCACGAGCGTCTTCTCCAATCACTGGCCTTGCCATACGCGGGCTAGTGAAGTTCTGGATTGACCCGGAAACGTCGCTACCCCTACAAATGTACCGGGAAGACAACATCTTGCAGAACGACACGCTGCTTGTCGGCGAATACAGGCTCGCCACTTACGGCAACTTCAACGAAACCCAACTCCCCGGCCCCCTCCCGGAATAGCCGTCACCGTCCGGCTGCTGTCTACTGGCTGCTTGCTCCTTGCTCCTTGAGCTCGTACAGCTTCCTCAGCGCCTCAAGAGGCGTCATGGCGTCCGGCTCTAGCTCCGAGAGCGCCTTGCGCAGCGCGTCTTCCGCCGCCCCGCCGAAGAGCGCCAGCTGCGGCGCGGCGGGCGTCCTCACGGGCCGCTCTCCCTGCTCCAGCTCCAGGAGCAGCTCCTGGGCCCGCGCCACTACCGCCTTCGGCAGGCCGGCCAGCTGCGCCACGTGCACGCCGTAGGAGCGGTCGGCGCCCCCGGGCAGGATGCGGTGCAGGAAGACAACTCCGCCGCCCTCCTCCGCCACCGCCACTGAGAGGTTGCGCACCCGCGGCAGCACGTCCGCTAGCTCCGTCAGCTCATGGTAGTGCGTGGCGAAAAGCGTGCGCGATTGCGCGTCCGGCCGGTTGTGGATGTACTCCACCACCGCCCGCGCGATCGCCATGCCGTCGTAAGTGCTCGTCCCCCGCCCGATCTCGTCGAAGACCAGGAGCGAGCGCGGTGTCGCCCCGTTCAGCATCGCCGCCGTCTCCAGCATCTCCACCATGAACGTCGACTGCCCGGTCGCGATATCGTCGAGCGCCCCCACGCGGCTGGCGATGCGGTCGACGATGCCGATCCGCGCCGAGGCAGCCGGGACGAACGACCCCGTCTGCGCCAGGAGCGCGATCAGTCCCGTCTGCCTCAGGTACGTCGACTTACCGGCCATGTTCGGTCCCGTCAGCACAACCACCTGCGCCCCCGAAGACGCCATCTCGATGTCGTTGGGCACGAACGTCCCCTCCGCTACGATGCGCTCGACCACGGGGTGGCGCCCGTCGCGCACTTCGATAAGATCGCTCTCGTCGACCACGGGCCGCACGTAGCCGTAACGGGAGGCCACCTCCGCCAGCGCGCAGAAGACGTCAATGACGGCAGCGGCAGCGGCCGCCTCCAGGATGCGCGGCCCTTCCGCCGCCACCTGCGCGCAGACCTGGCGCAGGAGCCTCGACTCAGTCTCCTCCTCCAGATCCTTCGCGTGGAGGGCCTTGTACTCGTGCTCGCGCAACTCCTCCGTCGTGTAGCGTTCTCCGCCGACCAGCGTCTGCTTGCGCTGCCACTCAGGCGGCACCGCCTCCTTGTGCGCGTTGGAAACTTCGATGTAGTAGCCGAACACGCGGTTGTAGCCGACCTTCAGCGTCTTGATGCCGGTGCGCTCCCGCTCCCGAGCCTCCAGCTCCGCCAGGTACTGCCGCGTGTCCTTCGCAGCCGAGCGCAGCCCGTCCAGCTCGTCCGAGAACCCCGGTCGGATGACGGCGCCCGTCGCCGGGTCGTCCGCGATCGCGCTCGCCAGAAGCGTCGCGGTCTCCGCGCAGGGGCTAAGCCCGTCAACGAGCCTGCCTGCCACCGCGCCGCTTCCCTCGCTGGCCGTCTCGCGCAGTTCCGGCAGCCGCCCGAGGCCGCGCCGCAATGCCGCCAGATCGCGGGGTGTCGCCGGACCCGGCGAGCCCGCAGCTGCGGTGGAAACACGCGTAAACGCCCGCTCCAGGTCGCCGATCTCGCGCAGCACCTCCATCGTGCGGCCGCGCCGCACCGCCGATTCGCCAAAGTATGCCACCGCGTCCTGGCGCTCAGCGATCTTTGCAGCGTCCAGCAGCGGCTGCCCCAGCCAGCGACGCAAGAGACGGCCGCCCATCGGCGTCCTCGTCAGGTCGAGCACTCCCAGAAGCGTCCTGGCCTTCGCGGCGCGGTCCTCCCCGTTGCGGATCGGCTCGAAAAGCTCCAGGTTGCGGACCGTGTTGGCGTCCAGCAGCATGTAGCGGCCGGGGCGTTCCGGCGCTATGCCCTGGATATGGCCCAGCACGGCCGGCTGGTTTTCGCGCAGGTACTCTAAAAGCGCGCCGGCCGCCGCCACCGCCAGCCTTCTCCCCGCCAGCCCGAGCCCGTCAAGGGCTGCGACGGCAAAGTGCGAAAGGAGCCCCCGCTCCGCCTCGGCCGCATCAAACGTCGCGCCCGGCAGGGGCGTCAGCACGGCGTTGACAGGGCGGGGCGCCGTAAGGCCCTGCGGCGCCAGAAGCTCCGCCGGCGCCAGGCGCGTCAGCTCCGCCGCCACCTCCTCACTGTCCCCCTCGAGGCAGGCGAACTCGCCGGTCGAGACGTCGGCGTAGGCAAGCCCCCACCTCCCGTCCGCTTCGCAGACCGCCGCCAGGAAGTTGTTGGCGGCGCCGGGCAGCAGGTTGTCCTCGACCAGCGTGCCGGGCGTCACCACGCGGACGACGCGCCGGTCGACAACCTTCTTGCCCTTCTGCGGCTCTTCCATCTGCTCGCAGACGGCTACCTTGTAGCCCTTCGCTATCAGCTTGCCGAGGTAAGAGTCGATGGCGTGGTGTGGAATGCCGGCCAGCGGCACCCGCTCGCCCTTGCTTACGGGGCGCGTCGTCAGCGTGATTTCAAGCTCACGGGCGATCGTTTCAGCGTCGTCGTCGAACGTCTCGTAAAAGTCCCCCATGCGAAAGAACAGGATGGCATGCGGATATCGACGCTTAATGTCGAGGTACTGACGGCGGAGGGGCGTGGTCAAGGGCGGCTCCAGCGACTGTTTACCGGATTATAGTCTGGACACACACCCTGTACCGGTCGCGTTATGTCACCCACCGGTCCGGCGTGTTGATAACGCTTGCATCCGATAAGGAAAGACCTGGAACTGCCCTCCGATCAGTCAGTTCCAGGTCGTCCAAGAGAGGTACGGCTGTAGTTTTCGCAGGCGGGCAAGGGTGCTTACCTCTTGCCATTACCATGCTCGGCTATGGAACGAACGTTCGTCAATACCGATTTATAGCCAATTTTCGGCCTAGATTACGCCCGCTCTCACAGCCACCGCCACCGCCTCGCTGCGGGAGCGCGCCTTGACCTTGCGGACGGCGCTGGCCGACTGCTTGTTCACCGTGAACGGGCTAACCCCCAGCAGCCCGGCAATCTCCTTGTCGGTGCAGCCGCGCGCGATGAGGCTGAGGACCGTAACCTCACGGAAGGTCAGACCTAACTCGGCGGCATCGGCCTGCCTGGCTTCCGCCTGCGCCTCCACTTCCTCGCGCAGCGCTGCCAGCTCTTCCTCCAGGCGCCGGCGCTCACTGATGTCGCTCACGTGGATCACGGCCACCGTGCGTCCATCGGTCAAGGTCAGGGGCGCCGAGCGGCCGAGGATCCAGGTGGGGCCCCACAGGAATCCGAAGGGCGCTTCGCCCTCCAGCGCCCGCCCACCTTCGATCGTATTGCGAACAAAGGCAATCGCCTTCTCATACTGCGCCTCTGGCAGCAGGTCCCGTATAAGCCTCCCGCGCACCTCCGCCGCTGGCACTGCCAGCGGGCCTGGGCCGTCTTCGGGTCCCAGCACCTCCTGGATGACACCCTCGAAATCGACGACGACGATCAGGTCCGGGACGGCCGTGGCGAACGCCCTTACCCGCTCTTCGGCCGTCCGCCGCAGAGTCACGTCTCTGGCCACCACCACTGCCGCCTTCACCTTGGACCCGTCGCAGACCGGCCCCAGCGAGCTCGAGAACCAGCGCGGCTCGCCCATGTTACGGGAGCGGACTTCCAGCGTGACCTTCTCCCCCTCGAAGACCGCCTGCAGGGCGCGGCGCCACTCGTCGTGGTACGCCTCTTCCATATATTCGTAAACGGTGCGGCCGACCATTTCTTGTGTCGAGCCCCCCGGGGCTGCGCGGTTCAAATGCCGGATGACGCCTTCACGGTCGACCATCAGGACGTAGTCAGGCACGGCCTCTAGCAGCGCACGCCACCGTGCTTCGCTCGCCCTTAGCTTCTCCTCGGCCTCTTTCCGTTCCGTTATGTCATGCGATACCAGTACCGCGCCCACCACCTGCTCCTCAAGGCAGACCGGCCCGATCACGTACGACCAATACCGCACCTCGCCCGACGTCAAAGCAGCCCGATTCTCAAGCTGCACCATCTCTGCGCCGTCGAAGACACGCGCCAGCGCCTCCCGTATCCTTCCGTGAGCCACTTCCTCGCCGAAGTCGTAAATCGTCTGGCCTACGGCGTCCTCCGGCTTGCCGCCGTCTAGTTCCCGGTTCACCGTCGTGATCCGTCCCTCTGCGTTCAGGGTCACGATGAATGCGGGCGCGCTCTTTACCAGTGCCCGCCAGTAGGCCTCGCTCTGGCGGAGGGCGTCCTCCACCGCCTTGTGCTCACTGAGATCGGTCGTGATGACCATCGCCTCCTTGATTCCGTCTGCCCCGTTGACAGGTCCGATCGCAGAGTGAAACCAGGTGACGGGGCCGCCCGGGCCCATCAACCCGGCATACTCGAATGAGCGTTGCTCGCCTCTTTCAAAGACGGCCTCCAGGGCCTCCTTCCAGACACTGTGGTACTCGTCCGGCAGGTAATCAAATGCGCTCGTCCCCTCAACATCTGACCGCTGCAGGTCCGGGGTCACCCGGTTTATCCTCTTAATCCTGCCCCGGTTGTCAATCAGTCCAATGAAACTCGGGGCGCCGGCAAGTGCTTCCCAGTGCGCCTCCCGTATAGCCAGTTCCTGCTCCAGGTGTTTCTGGTCGGAGATCTCGACATGAATAGCGAAGTAGCGAGCAATAGTGCCATCACTGGAAAACACCGGCTGGATCGACGACCTCGCCCAGTAAATGCTGCCGTCGGCGCGCGGATACCTGATCTCACCCTGCCAGCCGCGTCCGGCGGCGCGCGCCGCCCACGCCTCCGGGTTCAGCTCGGGATCGCCGGCGATCTTCGATAAGTGAAGACCAACGGCTTCCTCTTGCGTAAATCCGGTGGATTCTTCGAAGCGAGGGTTAACGTACTCGATGACACCCTTGGCGTCGGAGATTATCACCACCACCGGCGCCTTCTCCAGCACATCGTTGAGGTTCTGGAAGACGACGTGCAGGCGGGAGTGATCCTTGAGACCGTGAGCGTGCGCAGGCCCCGGCGCCGCGCGTTCTGCTTCGGCGCGTTCTAGTCTTTCCACTCTCTCACCCATGCCTTTCCGAGGGCGAGCCGGAAGACCACCACGGGCTCGGTCCTCCTCCCAAGGACCGGCGCCTTCTCTAAAAAATGCCCCCTTTGGCCGGATTATAGACCAGTGGCGGGCCACGTCAAGGCAAAACCGGCACTTTTTCGCCGCGGGACAGCCGACTTCACAATTACTTCAGGATACAGGCGGCCTCAGGCACCAAACTCGTCAACGATAGCGATCGCGTACGGCGCCTCTTCCTTGCAGGCGTTGCACTTGATGCACTTCTCCTGGTCGATGCGGTAATTCCCGTCGTCCCCCCGCACCACAGCCCGCGTCGGGCAGATCGCCTCGGCATAGGGCAGGCGGTCCGATTGATGCAGCACCTCGTAGCGGATCAGGCCTGCGCACCGCTTCGTCGGGCAGCGCTTGCGCACCACGTGCTCCAGCAGCTCCTCCTCGAAGTAGCGGAAGGTGGAGGCGATTACCGTCGGCGCACCCTGTCCGTGGAAGCAGTTAGCGTTGGTAGCGATTCGTCCCAGCAGCTTCAGCAGCTCAAGATCCGCCTCGCGCCCACGACCCGAGGCGATCCGCCGCAAGATCTCAAGTGCCCGTCGCGTCCCCGCGAAACAGGTCGTACAGCGCCCGCACGATTCGTCCTCCGCGAACCACTGGAAGTAAATGCAGAGATCGACTACACAGTCGTCCTCATCCAGGATCACCAGGCCGCCGGCGCCCATCAGGGAACCGCGCTCCCGGTAGAACTCCGGCTCCAGCGGGATCTCGACTTCGCTGGCGGGAATAACGCCAGACAGCGGCCCGCCCGACTGCACCGCCTTCAGCGCCTTGCCGGGTGGCGGCCCGCCCCCCATCTCCATCACGACCTCGCTCGTCGGCGTGCCCAGCGGTACTTCCAAAATGCCGACCCGCTGAATCTTCCCCGACAGCGAGAACATCTTCGTTCCTTTGTTGTTCTCCGTCCCCTGCGCCGCCCACCAGGCGCTGCCGTGGCGCAAGATCAGCGGCGCGTTGGCGTAGGATTCCACGTTGTTGATGTTGCTGGGCTGGCCCATGGCGCCCGCCTCAGCTGGGAACGGCGGTTTGATCTTCGGCATCCCGCGCCGGTCCTCGAGCGAGCTCAGCAGCCCGGTCTCGTCGCCGCAGACGTAGCTTCCCGCCCCGCGCACGACTTCGGCGTCGAAGTCGAATCCCGACCCGAGAATGTTCTTGCCGAGAAGCCCCTTTGCGTAAGCGTCCTCGATCGCCTTCTCCATGCGGGCCACCGGCAGGGGATACTCGTCACGTATGTAAACAAAGGCCCGGTCCGCGTTGGTGGCGAAGCCGGCGATCACGATCCCCTCAACCAGGAGGTGTGGATCGCTCTCCATGATATTGCGGTTGACGAACGCCCCGGGGTCGCCTTCGTCCGCGTTAACGATGACGTACTTCGGGTGACGCGGCGATCCGCGCAAGAAGTCCCACTTGCGGCCAGTCGGGAAGGCGGCGCCGCCGCGGCCCCAGAGGCCCGAGTCCAGCATCGCCGTGATCACTGCCTCCGGCTCCATGCGCAGCGCGCGGCTCAAGCCTTCATACCCGCCGCGCCCGATGTAATGCTCGATGTTTTCGGGGTCAATAACCCCGCAATTGGCCATCAGCCGCCTCATCTGCTCCCGCATGAACGGAAGCGAGCCGATCGCTGGTACGTCGCCAAGCGGCTCCGTGCCACCCACGGCGATAGCCATTTCGTTGATCAGTGAACCGGAGGAGATGCTCTGCACCAGCACCGGCACCTTGTCCGCCGTCAGGCCGCCGTAGTAAACCGACCCGCCTTCGGCTGTCGTCACCTGCACCAGCGGTTCGGCATAGCACAGCCCAAAGCAGCCGACGGCAAGGATATCGGCGTCTAGCTTGCCCGCCTGCACCTCACCGCGCAGCGCCTCCAGCGTCCCCGGCGCGCCGACGACCATCGAGCACGTCCCCAGGTTAACGCGAACGAGTGTCCTCGATGGCTGATCGAACGGCGCCCAAGCTGCCGTTCCGGCCTCGCGCAATTCTTCGTATGTGGCCGTCACTCGCCGGGCTCCCGCGTCGGGTCTTCATCGGGCGTGGCCATGGGCCGCGGGCCGGCGGTCGGCTCACCCAACGGGCCCGACTCCAAAGCGTCTTCTGTCGTTTCCTGCGGCGTCAGGTCGGCCGCAGCCGCTGGCACGTCTCCCTCCGCGCCGCCTTCCGGCATCGCGGGCTCGCCCTTCAGCCGCCGCGCGAAGCGTACCGCCTCGCTGGCCGTCAGCGGCCCGATGTACTCGCCCCCGTAGCGGATCAGCGGCGCCAGCTCGCAGGTGCCGTCGCACTGCACCAGCTGCAACTCATACTTGCCGTCAGCGGACGCCTCGTTCATCCGGCAGCCGAGCACCGCTTCCAGCGCACGACGGATGCCCTGCGAGTTCTTGAGCAGGCAGGCAGGCCCGCTGCACCAGCCGACAACGTTCTCAGCCGGCGGTGATTGCCTCAATTCGGAGTAGAAGTCGATCGTGCCGTAGATAATCGCCGGCGTCGTGTTGAGCTGCGCGGCTAGAAGACGGATCGCCTCCTTCGGAATGTACTGAAATTCGTGCTGAATCCGATGCAGGCCCTTCAGCAGGTCGACATCGTCAGGCTTAAGGTCGGCGATTAACTCAGAGACTCGGGCCAGAACAGTGGCGTCGCCGGGGACCGGCGCGACTGCCGAGAGCCGGGAGCTGTGGGAGGCGTTCGCGAACACTCAGATGGTCTTCTTTCAGGATCCCGCCGAGGTTTGTGTAATTCGTCACCAATCATACAGACGCCGTCTAACAAGGCACAAGCCGAAATCAGCCGCGTAATCTCCGTAATACGTTCCGCCCGCCGCAACTGCTAACCTGTACGCGATATGGACATCCTCCTGACGTCCGTTCCGCTGGCAGGGGACCTGGAGACGTTCCTCTCCGAGGAACTCTACCCCTACCGGTGGCCGCTCACGATCGCGTTCATCATCGGCGTCGTCGCTGCTCTCTTTATCGCTTACCGGCTCAATGCACACACCTGGGCCTGGGAGCGGCGCCTCGTTACCGGCCCCGCCATCACTATCTTCCTGATCGTCTTCATCCCCGTTAGCTACCTCCTCATCTCGCCACTCTTTGATCGTAGCCTCATCTGCGAAGCCAGCCCGATACCCGGCGCAGACGCGGGCTCCGAAGACTGCGAAGATGAGAACGTTGCCGTCGCCGCCACCAACCCACCTTCCAGCGAAGCAACAGATGCGCCGGCCGCCGCCGCCGCCACGCCGGATGCAACCGATAGCCCCGAGACTGATGCCCCGGCCTTCGAGCCCAGCGTCGTCCAGCAAGGCATATTTGAGGGCGCGGACGACTTCCACTTCGGCGAAGGCACAGCCCTCCTCATCGAAACCGCGCCGGGCGCCTACACCCTCCGCTTCGAGGACTTCTCCGTCCGCAATGGGCCTGATCTCTTCGTCGTTCTTTCGCCATCCAGCGAAGGCTATGACGAGGGCTCGCTGAATCTGGGCGGACTCAGGGGGACGGACGGAGCCTTCAACTACGACGTTCCAGCAGGCACGGATATCTCGCAATTCAGCAGCGCTGTAGTGTGGTGCCGCCTCGCCGACGTCACATTCGCCACCGCCACGTTCGAGTAACGCCGCAGTCAAGCAAGCAAACAGCGCTTCGCTCAACATCAAACACGCCGTCGCACATCATGCTGGCTTGTTTGCACGCTTGCCTGCTTGGCCCGCCCGCGGGCGCGGCCCGGGCTCCGTCGACCGCCTACTCGATCAAACTAACCCGTCAGTAGTTCCGCAGGAAACCGCTAACCCTCAGCGCCAGCGTCCGCCGTAGCCGGACGCTTCAGCACGAAGTAGCTCGTCTCCATCCGGATCAGGGGGTGCAGCGCCGCAACCTCCCAGCCGTTCGCGCCCAATCCATCAAGGAATCGGCGCACAAACTGGGTGCGATGCTCACCCGGCTGCCGTATGAACTCAACCCCTTCCGAGGAAATTCTCCCCCGGAAGTCCACGTAAGCGACTTTGTATTCCCATGACGCCATGCTTCTTGCCTTTCTCGGCGGTGAACCGGCGCCCGGGCCGCAATTGCATGTTACGACCGATGAGGCGGGCGCGGGGTGTGATGGCTGTCACGCAGGAATTAGTTCGGAAGCGCGGCGCTGGCAGCGTGCAAACCAGCAAACATGCCAGCACGAAGTCCGACATCGGTGTGTTTGCATGTTTGTGGCGAAGCCCAGCTTGCTTGTTTGAGCGCGCAGCCCCTACTCGAACTCCCACCCCGCGCCGCCGCTGTACTCCCGCAGCACACGCCTCGCCACCACCATGCGGTGCACTTCGTCCGGGCCGTCGTAAATCCGCGCCGCACGCGCCTGCCTGTACATCCCCTCGAGCGGCGTGTCTCCTGACACGCCAAGCGCACCGTGCACCTGGATGGCGCGGTCAATCACGTCATGCAGGATCTTCGCGCCCCAGAACTTGATCAGCGACACCTCCACCCGCGCTTCGTCACCCTGGTCAATCTTGTGCGCGGCGTGCAGCGTCAGAAGCCGCGCCGACTGTATCTCCGCCACCGAGTCGGCGATCCAGTTCTGCACTGTCTGCTTCTGCGCCAGCGTCGTCCCGAACGTCGAGCGGCTCATCGCCCTCTGGCACATGAGGTCGAAAGCGCGCGACATCTGCCCCAGCCAGCGCATGCAGTGGTGGATGCGCCCCGGCCCCAGCCGCTTCTGCGCGATCATGAAGCCGTCGCCCTCCTGCCCAAGGACATTGGTCACCGGGACGCGCACATCACGGTAGTAAATCTCGCAGTGGTTGCCCATCGTCTCGCCCATCACCGGCACCGCTCGCACGATGTCGACGCCCTCAGTGTCCAGCGGCACGATGATCTGGCTCATCTTGCGGTGCCCGTCGCCGTCGGCGTCCGTCACGCACATGACGATCGCGAACGTAGCGCCAATCGCCCCCGACGTGAACCACTTGTGACCGTTGATCACGTAGTCGTCGCCGTCACGCACCGCCTGCGTCTGCAGCGTCGTCGGGTCCGAACCCGGCACCTCCGGCTCGGTCATCGAGAAGCAACTGCGGATGTCACCGTTGACTAGCGGCTTCAGCCACTTCTCTTTCTGCTCGTCGGAACCGAACTGCCAGAGGATCTCCGCGTTGCCGCTGTCCGGCGCCTGCGAGCCGAACGCCCGCGGCGCCAGGTAGCTGCGGCCCAGGATCTCGTTCATGTAGACGTACGGCATGAAACCGATGCCCATGCCGCCCGCCTCCTTCGGCAGGTGCGGCGCCCAGTAGCCCATCGCCTTCGTCCGGCTCTGCAGGTCCTTGATCAGCGCCTGCGCCTCGTCCGCCGAAGCGTCCTCGACGATGTGCTCGTTGGGATAGACGTGCTCGTCCATGAACTCGCGCACATCAGCGCGCAGCTTGCGAATCTCGGGGGTCATCGTAAAGTCGGGCATTCTTTTCCTCCGTTAGCGCGGCCGCAGTGCCCGAAAGGCTGCCAGCGATTGCTCGGCCTGCCCTTCCGGCTCTCTCGCCGTCGGGATGATGTTGATCACGGGCGTGCTGATACCCTTGTCCCGGTAAGCTTCGATCTTTTCCCGGCATTCGTCGGGGCTGCCGAAGACGAAGATGTCCTCGACCACCCTCTCCGGCACCAGTCCAACCGCCGCCTGGCGGTCGCCGGCGTCCCAGGCTTTCTTCATCGGCGCAAGGACTTCGCCACGGCCAAGCCATTCGTGGAAAGCGTAGTAGAACGGCGTTGTCAGGTAACCGGAGACGATGAAGCGGCCAATCATCTGCGCCTGCTGCTTGTCCTCCGTCCAGATCACAAAGATGCGGCAGGCCACGTCGAACTCATCGCGGTTCTTGCCGGCTACTTCCGCCGCGTCGCGGGCGATCCCCGCCACGCGCGGCGCGTCGTCAGGCGAGATGTAGTTCGTGATGGCGCCTTCGCCGAGTTCACCCGCCAGCTGCAGCATCTGTTCGCGGAGTGCCGCCACGTAGATCTTCGGCGGGTTGTCCTTCGGCGCGCGCCCCAGCCGGAAGCCCTTTACGTCGTACGGGCCCACCTTACGCACAACCTTCTCGCCGCTCCAGGCTTCCTGCAGAAAGGCGATCGTGTCGCGCATCCGCGTCATCGGCTGCGCGAGCGGCACACCGTTCCAACGCTCGACAATCGCCGGCGAACTGGTACCGATGCCGAGACACAGGCGGCCAGGCGCCAACTCCTGGATCGCCGCCGCCGTCTGAGCCAGCAGCGTCGGCGTCCGGTTGTAGACGCTGGCGATCGCGCAGCCCAGCCGCGTCTTCGGCGCCCAGACGGCGGCCGCCGCCAGCGGCGTAAAAGCATCGTTCGATTCCACCTCCGCCGACCAGGCATCGGTGTAACCCAGATCCTCGGCCTCGCGCAGGATCGGCCCGTGGTCGGCCAGCGAAATGCCCTGCAACGGATAGGTCAGCCCCCAGCGGCCGCTCATGCGCCTAACCTAAGCAAAGCGCGGCTCGCGCTTTTCAAGGAACGCGGTCACGGCTTCGGCGTGGTCCGGCAGCCGCCTCGCCTCCCGGATGGCGAAGCCCTCCTGGGTAACGACGCGGCGCAGATCGTGCTCCGCCAGGTTCTCATGGATGATGCGTTTCGCCGCCCACACCGCCGAGGGCGGATTCGACGCGATCTCCTCCGCCAATCCCATCGCCACGTCCACCAGCTGATCAGCAGGCACGACATGGTCGACCAGCCCGCGCCGTAGCGCCTCGTCCGCCTCGATGATGCGGCCCGTCAGCGCCATGAAGAGCGCGTTGCCCAGGCCAGCGGACGCCGCCAGGTAACGGGTGCTACCGCACTCCGGCGTCAGCCCCACTTTCACGAAACGCACGGACAGCTTCGCCGCCTCCGAGGCGATGCGGATGTCACAGGCCAGCGGCATCGTCAGCCCGATGCCAACCGCATGGCCGTTGATCGCTGCGATCACCGGCTTGCTCCGCGAAAGCGCTATCGGCACCTCCGGACTCCCGTCCCGCGCCGCCAGGGAGGACGGCCCGGCGCCGTCTCGCGCGCCACCCAGGCCCTCGGAGAAGCCCTGGATGTCGCCGCCCGCGCAGAACGCGCGTCCCGCGCCCGTGACCACCATGCACCGCGCCTCGCGGTCGCCGTTCATCTCCTCCAGCGCCTGCAGGAATTCCGTTTCCATGCGCCAGCTCCAGGCGTTCAGCTTGTCGGGACGGTTGAGCGTAAGCAGGACCACGTGGCCCTTCTTTTCATAGAGCAGCGTTTCGTATTGGGGCATCTGGGCGACCTCTCCTTCGTAGCGCCCCTGAATTTAGCACATCGCCACCCGATACCGGAAAGTAATGCCCCTGCAACGTGACCGGCAGCCGCAAACGCGAAGCCGCAATCGGCCGCGCGCTAGAGTTACTTCGGAGGACCCCTGAAGGAGGGATAACAATGGTTACTCGCAGAACAATCCGCAAAGACGACGGCAACCGTCGAATAACCGTCATCGACGACGAGGACGAGCCGCTGGACACTCACGACGAATACTCGGCCCACGCCGGAGAACGGGAAGTCGTTAGCAGCTACCCGGACGGCTTCAGCGTAGCGCGCGGCTTCGTGCGCACTTTCAACATGCTGATTGCCTTCATCGCACTCCTTGTGGAGACGGTACTGGCCTTCCGCCTCGGCTTCGCGCTAGGCGGCGCCAACCCTGAAAACGGCTTCGTCAACTTCATCTACGACGTCAGCGCGCCGCTCGTCGCGCCGTTTGAAACGATCCGAAACGAAGAGATCGTCGGCGCCGGCGTCTTCGAGCCTGAGACCCTCATCGCCATGGCGGTTTATGCAGTCGCAGCTTTCCTCATCATCCTCTTCCTCTCGATCCTCACGTCCGCACCCCGCACGGGCCCGGTCCGCGAGGTCAGAACCCGTGAGCGTCACGCCCACATCGAAGAAGAGGAGCTCTAAGTGGTTAGTCGCCCGCTCAAGGTGCAGCCGATTTCTGGCTCTTGTCCTGTATGCCTCGGTGACCTCGTGGCCAGCCAGGTCTACAGCGATCCAACCTTCATCTGCACTGCCTGCGGGATGGCTTTCTCGCGTAAGCCAGGCGACCCGCGGCTTCTAGTTCACGCTTAGGCCGTCGCCGCTTCGACGTTCGGGGGGTAGGCGTCCAGCATGTAGCCGATTCCCTGCATCGTCTTGATCACCACCGGCTCACTGGGGTTTGGCTCCAACTTGCGGCGCAGCCGGGAGACCCAGACCCGCAGGTACTGCACGTCATCGTGGTACTCCGGCCCCCATACCTTGCTCAGTAATTCGGCGTTCAGCATCACCTTGCCGGCATTGGCTGCCAGGTACTGCAGCAGCAGCCACTCCGTCCGCGTCAGCTGAATCACCTCGCCGCCGCGCATTACCAGCCGGCGGTTCAGGTCAATCTCCAGTTCGTCTCCCACGCGGACCACGCGGTCGGCCGCCTGCCCGCCTTCCGTGCGGCGCAGCACGGCACGAATACGGGCGCCCAGTTCGTCGGGACTGAACGGCTTGACGATGTAATCGTCGGCGCCCTGCTCCAGGCCCCGCACCTTGTCTGCGTCACTGTCTTTGGCAGTAACCATGATGATCGGAACGTTCATCTGCTCGCGGATGCGGCGCATCGCCTCGAAACCTGTCATCTCCGGCATCATGATGTCCAGCAATACGGCGTCCGGCCGCTGCTCCTCCACCAGCTTCAGGGCTTCGTCGCCGTTGTCGGCGGTAATCACCCGGAAACCCTGCTCGGACAGTTCCAGCTTCAAAAGGCGAAGTATCCCGGCCTCGTCATCTACGGCGAGCACCAATGGCTCTTGTGTCATCTGTCCTCCCATGCGGCTTGCTCCCCCCCTGTCGCGATACTTCATTCTAGGGGCGACGGAGGCAGTTTTTCCGCAGTCTTCCAGTCATGATACGCGTTTGCGATGAATCTGTAACCGCCGGTGCCCTATTCGAGCGACAGATAGAATGTGCATGCGGGTAGCCTTGAAGAAGTGCCTAACCAATACGCCCTCGTAATCGAGGACGAACCGTCGATTCGCCGCACTGTAGCCATCTTCTTGCGAGGCATCGGCTTCGAAACCCTGACAGCACCCGACGCACCAAGCGCCCGCCGGTTGCTGGAGTACATTCGCCCGGATGTGATAATCGCCGACGAACGGCTTCCCGGCGAAACCGGGCACGCCTTAATCGACGACCTCCGGGAGCGCCCTGAGCTCGCGCCCACCCCGGTTGTGCTGATGAGCGCCTACGGTGAGCCGGCGGACCACCGCGCCGACGAATTCCTGGCGAAACCTTTCGACCCCGATCTCCTCGAGCTCGCGATCAGACGCCATCTTCCCGAAAACGGCAAGTAACTCCGTCAGACGCCGCCGACTGTCCGCTTAACGCGCCCCTCCAACCGACGCCCCACTATCTCCTCGGCCAGCGACGCCACCTCAATTAGCGAATCCAGGTCGATTCCCGTCTCGATCCCCATCGCCGCCAGCATGTACGCCAGGTCCTCCGTCGCTACGTTACCCGAGGCGCCCGGTGCGTAAGGGCAGCCGCCCAGCCCGCCGATCGAACCATCGAACTGCTCCGCGCCCGCCTCCATCGCCGCCACCACGTTGGCCAGCGCCATGCCGCGCGTGTCGTGGAAGTGCAGGCGTAGCGGCGTCTGCGGGACTTCAGCGAAGAACCGCTTGACCATCGCAAACGCCTGGCGCGGGTTGGCAATGCCTATCGTGTCGCCGAGCGAAATCTCCCACGCTCCCAGCCCCCGCAGTCGGCTAGCAAGCGCCAGCACCCGGTCCGCTTTCACTTCGCCTTCATACGGGCAGCCGAACGCCGTCGATACGTATCCGCTCCAGGGAACGCTCACTTCTGCCGCCAGCTCCGCCACGTTGGCTATGATCTCCATCGTCTCGGCAACCGTTCGGTTGATGTTCGCCTTGTTGTGTGACTCGCTGGCGGATACGACGACCGCGATCTCGTCCACCTTCGCCTCGATGGCGTTGCGCGCGCCCGTTTCGTTCGGCACCAGCCCGATGTACGTCACGCCCGGCCGGCGATCAATACCCGCCATCACCTCCGATGCGTTCTCCATCTGCGGAATCGCCTTAGGGCTGACGAACGACGCCGCCTCTATACGCGTCAGGCCCGTCTCAGAGAGCCTGTCGACCAGTGCGATCTTTCGCTCCAGCGGGATCGTCTCCGCCTCGTTCTGCAGGCCGTCGCGCGGGCCCACTTCGGTGATCGTCACCCGTTCCGGGAACCGCACCTCAGTCCGCGTCCTGCTCCAGCTCCACCAGCACCGCACCTTCACGCACGCGCCCGCCCTCTTTCACATGCACGTCTTTCACCGTGCCGTCGTGCGGCGCCTCGATGGCATGCTCCATCTTCATCGCCTCCAGCACCACCAGCGTCTCATGGGCGCGCACGCGCTGCCCCCGCCGCACCAGCACTCGCAGCACCAGGCCGGGCATCGGCGCAGTCAGGCCGTGCTGCCGCACGCCACCTTCCGTGCGCAGCCGCTCCAGTCCCGCCAGCTGCAGGCTGTACCGCCTGCCGTTGAAATGCACCTCCATACCGCCGTCCACCCAGCGTGCGTGCAGCGGCTTCGTTTCACCCGCATGCTCCAGCACCAGGTGACTGCCCGGCGCCACACCGAAGCGCACCGTGTGCTCGTTGAAGGGGCCTGCCTGCACACGCCACTCGTTGGACGTCCCTGCCACCCGCTGGCCCGTGACCGGATATACGCGGTCCCCGTGCTTAATGTTGAGCCGCGCCGCCCCGCCGGCCCGCAGCGGGCCCGTCGATAGCCAGGGGTCGCTCGCGCGGCCGGAGACCATGCAGAAACCGAACGCGGCCAGCAACACGTCCTCCGTAATCGCTGCCGTCATCGTCCCCGGCATTAGCGTCTTGTCTAGGAAATCAGTCGTCGCTTCACCGCCGCGGAAGACAGGGTCGGCGATGATCGCCCGCAACAGCGGCAGGTTCGTCTTCACCCCCCCGACGCGGTAGTTGGCCAGCGCGCGCGTCATCCGTTCGATCGCCTGCGAACGGTCGCGGCCCCAGGTCAGCACCTTGGCCATCATCGGGTCGAAGTGCGTCGTGATCTCGTCGCCGGCGTACGTCCCCACATCATTGCGGATGCCATCGCCACTCGGCACGTCGAAACGTGTCACTTTTCCGGGGCTCGGGTTGTAGTTCCGCAGCGGGTCCTCCGCGTAGATCCGGCACTCCATGGCGTGCCCGCTGAAGGTGACGTCGGCCTGCTTAAAAGGCAACTCCTCACCACGCGCCACAGCTATCTGCAGCGCAACCAGGTCCACCCCCGTACGCAGCTCTGTAACTCCGTGCTCCACCTGCAACCGCGTATTCATCTCGAGAAAGTAAAACTTGCCGTCTGCGTCCAGCATGAACTCAACGGTGCCGGCGTTCTTGTAGTTCACGGAGCGTGCCACCGCCAGCGCCGCCTCCCCCATCCGCTCCCTCAGCGCCGCGTCTACAGCCGGCGAAGGCGACTCCTCGACGACCTTCTGATGTCGCCTCTGCACGGAGCAGTCGCGCTCCCCAAGGTGCACCAGGTTGCCGTGCTCATCGCCCAGCACCTGTATCTCCACATGGCGGCCGCCGGTGATCGCTCTCTCCAGGATCAGCGTCCCGTTGCCGAAGGCGCGTTCCGCCTCCCGCCGCGCGCTCTCCGCCGCCTTCACAAACTTGTCAGGCTCCTTGACGACGCGCATGCCGCGCCCGCCACCACCTGCGGCCGCCTTGATCATCACCGGAAAGCCAATCTTCTCCGCCCGCTTCAGCAGCAGCTCCGGCTCCCGGTCCTTGCCCTGGTATCCCGGAATCGTCGGAGCGCCGAAGTCAGCCGCCAGCTTGCGGGCCGTCGCCTTGTCTCCCATCTTGCGGATCGCCTCCGCGCTCGGCCCGATGAAGGTAATCCCGGCCTCCTCGCAGGCTTCCGCCAGCGCTGGGTTCTCGGATAGCATCCCGTAGCCGGGGTGCAGCGCGTCGGACTCCGTTTCTTGGGCGGCGCGGATGATCGCCGGGATGTTTAGATAGCTCTGCGCCAGCCGCGCCGGACCGATGTGTACTGCCTTGTCCGCCTCCAGCACGTGCAGCCCGCGGCTGTCCGCGTCCGAGAACACGGCCACGGTCTCGATGCCCAGCGCGCGGCAGGTGTTCTCGATCCGCACGGCGATCTCCGCGCGGTTGGCGATCAGTATGCGGTTGATCTGTCTTAGCTCTGGTTTTCCGGCGACCATGCAGGCTTTCTCTTCTCCAGGAAGGCGCGCACGCCCTCTCGTCCCTCTTCACCTGTGCGCAAAGAAGCGATCACCTCTGCAGTGTACTCGTCGATCGCCGGTTCCGTGACCGAGATCCGGTGCGCCAGCCGCTTGACCGCCGCCTGGGCAACCGGCCCCCCTGCCAGCAGCGACTGTACGACGCGCTCCACGCTCTCGTCCAGTTCGTCCGCCTCGACCACCCCGTGCACCAGCCCGATCTTGGCCGCAAACTCGGCGTCGAACCACTCGCCGGTCAGAAACAGCGGCAGCACATGCCCGGCGTCGATCTTGCCCAGCACCCACGGCGCAATCGTCGCCGGCGCCAGCCCCAGCCGCACCTCAGTAAACCCAAAACGTGCCCCTTCCACCACCACCGCGATGTCCGCGCAGGCCACCAGCCCCACGCCGCCGCCGAAAGCGTTGCCGTGCACCCGCGCCACCACCGGCTTCGGGCACTCCGTCACCGTCCGCAGCATCGCCGCCAGCATGCGCGCGTCCTCGCGGTTCTCGGCCTCGCTCGCCTCCCCCAGCCGCCGCATCCACTCGAGGTCCGCCCCCGCGCTGAACGACCGCCCCTCCCCCGCAAGTATGACGACCCGCACCCCCACATCCGACCCCAACTCCGCAAACGCAGCCGCCAGCGCCGGGATAAGCTCCTCATCGAAGGCGTTGTGCACCTCCGCCCGCGTCATCACAACGCGCGCAACGGGCCCGTCGCGCTCTACTCGGAGAGGTTCGCCCATGTCCTGATGGCTTCCACCCAGTCGTCGATAATCGCCCTTTGATAGCGAGAGTAGCCCTTGAGACGTGCGAGCCACCCTCGAGGCGCGTCAGCGGAAGACTGGTTCAGTTGAAGTCGAATCGTACCAGCATTGGTGTCAACTCTGATGGCCCACGACCCGACGAAGTCCTGCCAACGCGATCTTCGATATGCCGATACGCTATTGAGGAGAGGTGGTGTCGTCATCCATCTGGTCCAACCGGTCGGTACGATCAAGAATCCGAGTAAGGGAGAAGGCGTCCAAATCAAGCGTGACGTTGTCATCGTAACGAGCCCGAAAACAGGGTTTGCGCCTAGCCATCCTATGCGCGTTGCGAATACCTTCCGAACCACTTGCTCATCGTGGCTAAGCCTAACCCTACGCGTCCACCAGGAGCCGGCATACGAGTAGGCCATGCTCACATCCGGAACACGCCAAACGTCGTCTCCGGCACCGGCGCGTTCAGCGACGCGCTCAGCCCCAGCGCCAGGTAAGTCCGCGTGTCCAGCGGGTCGATGATGCCGTCATCCCAGAGCCGCGCCGTGCTGTAATACGCGCTGCCCTCCTGCGTGTACTTCTCCAGGATCGGGGCCATGAATTCGTCCTGCTCCTCGCGCGTCATGTCGTGACCTTCCGCGCGCATGTTCTCCAGGCGCAACGTCACCAGCACGCTCGCCGCCTGCTGGCCGCCCATCACGCTGATCTGCGCGTTCGGCCACATCCAGAGGAAGCGCGGCGCGTAGGCCCGCCCGCACATCGCGTAGTTCCCCGCTCCGAACGAACCGCCGATGATCAGCGTGAACTTCGGCACCTCCACCGAAGCCACCGCCGTCACCATCTTCGCCCCGTGCTTGGCGATGCCCTCGTGCTCCACCTTCTTGCCCACCATGAAGCCGGTGATGTTCTGCATGAAGACCAGCGGGATCTTGCGCTTGCCGCACAGCTCGATGAAGTGCGCCCCCTTGAGCGCACTCTCCGAAAACAGAATGCCGTTGTTGGCGACGATCCCCACCGGGTAGCCCATGATCCGCGCAAAGCCGCAGACCAGCGTGCTCCCGTAGTTCGCCTTGAATTCGTGGAAGCGGCTCCCGTCCACCGTCCGCGCAATCACCTCCCGCACGTCGAACGAACGGCGCGAGTCCGGCGGGATGATCCCGTATAGCTCCTCGATCGGGTACGCAGGCGGCTCCGGCGGCGTCAGCTCCCAGGGCAGTTGCTTCGCCGGGGAACCCAGGTTGGCGACGGCGCTGCGCACAATCGCTAGCGCCTCCGCGTCGTTAGCCGCGAAATGGTCCGCCACCCCGGAGATCGACGTGTGTACCTCCGCCCCACCCAGCTCCTCCGCCGTCACCTCCTCGCCCGTCGCCGCCTTCACCAGCGGCGGCCCGCCCAGGAAGATCGTGCCCGTCCCCTCGACGATCACGGTCTCGTCGCTCATCGCAGGCACGTAGGCGCCACCGGCCGTGCAGGAACCCATCACCGCCGCGATCTGCGGGATGCCCTTGGCCGACATTCGCGCCTGGTTGTAGAAGATGCGCCCGAAATGCTCTTTGTCCGGGAAGACGTCCGCCTGCTGCGGCAGGAACGCCCCGCCGGAATCGACCAGGTACACGCACGGCAACCTGTTCTGCTCGGCGATCTCCTGCGCGCGCAGATGCTTCTTGACCGTGACCGGATAATAAGTGCCACCCTTGACCGTGGCGTCGTTGCCTATGACCATCACCTCGCGCCCCGCCACGCGGCCCACGCCCGTCAGGATGCCGGCCGATGGCGCGTCGCCGCCGTACATCTCCCAGGCAGCCAGCGGCGCCACCTCCAGAAACGGCGTCCCCGGGTCCAGAAGCCCGTCAAGGCGTTCGCGCACCGGCAGCTTGCCCCGCTCGCGGTGGCGCTCCATTTGCTCCTTGCCGCCGCCCTGCCGCACCAGGTTCATGATCCGCTGCAGCTCCTCCACCCGCTGACGCATCTGCGTCGCGTTGGCCTTGAACTCAGCGGTCGCCGTGTCTACGGTGCTCGCCATAGCGGGCACAGGGGCTCCCTCAAGGAACGCAACCGCTGCCGTGGCCTCTCGCCTGTCTTCTGTGACTGTCACTTAGCAGTCTCCGTTATGTCGACTGATTCCGGAATATCGTTGCTATGCGCTCACTTTAACAGAACTAGTAACGCAGGTAATCACGCGGGAACCTCGGCCCGTATCCTCGCCGCCACTTCCAGGCCCAGCGACACCCGCTCCTCGCCCGCCTGCAGCACCATCAGCCCCGCAGACGGCGCCCGTTCCGCCACGCTAACCTCCTGCCCCGGCTTCAGCGCGTGCTGCTCCAGGTAGCGCAGCAGCTCCAGGTCCTCCTCCAGCTCCTCCGAGATGAAGCGGATCGTCGCCCGGCCCCCTTCCTCGATCGTGTCCAGCGAGACCCACCTCGGGTCCAGCGTCGCGCCCGTCCCCGGGATAGGACTGCCGTGCGGACAGGTCGTTGGGTTGTTCAGCAGGCGGATGATTCGTGCCTCGATCACCGGCGTCATCCCATGTTCGAAGTGATGAGCCTCCTCGTGCGCCTCCGCCCAGCCTAGGCCTAGTACGTCGTTCAGAAAGCGCTCCGAAAGCCGGTGCCGCCGCGCCACGCTCTCCGCCAGCGCGCGCCCGCTCTCCGTCAGGTGAATCGTCTTCTTGTCGTCGATCTCGACCATGCCGTCACGTTGCATGCGCTGCACCGTGGCCCAGGCCGTCGGTGGCGTCACTCGCATCCAGCGCGCCAGCCGTGCGGAGATCACACGTTCCCCCTCGGTCTCCAGGCTGTAGATGCTTTGCAGGTAGTCTTCGATCGTTGCCGACAGCCGGCCTTCCACTGCGTCCCGGGGCATTAGCCTCACCTCCAGGGTCAGTATAAGGCAATTGGCTTGTTGGCTAATGGACGCTTGAGTGTCTAGCTGACCCCCGCCGGGTCCATGTATGCCGGCCGCGTCTCCTCGAAGGCCGTCACGTCGTCTTCACGCCGCAGCGTTAGCGCGATCTCGTCGTAGCCCTTCATCAGCGTCTCGCGCCGAAAGCCGTGCGTCTCCGGCTCCGAGTGCACCAGGAACGGTATGCGGACATTCGCGCCGTCCGTCACCACGCACGCCTTCAGGTCCACCGTCAGCTCCAATGGGGGGCCTTCCTTGGCCCGGCGCATCAGCATCTGTACGTCCTCCTCCGGGATCAGCACCGGAATGACGCCGTTTTCGAAGCAGTTCTTGTGAAAGATGTCGGCGATGCTGCTGGCAATCACCGCACGGAAGCCATACTGCCGGATCGCCCACACCGCGTGCTCCCGCGAAGACCCGCTGCCGAAGTTCTTTCCCGCGATGATGATCTTCGCGTCCTCGTAACGGGGTTCGTTCAGCACGAACGACGGGTTCGGCGTGCCGTCCTCGTTGGAACGCCAGTCGTTGAACAACACCTCGCCCCACCCCGTCCGCTCAATCCGCCGCAAAAACCTCGCCGGCACAATCGCGTCCGTATCCACGTTCTGCCGGTCCATCGGCATCGCCACCCCCGCCACCTTTTCAACTGGTTCCATCTCTAGATCCCCCGGCTTGTCAGTTTGTCAGTTTGTCAGTTGTCAGTTCGTGAGTTTGTCAGTTTGTAGACCTGTTTGCATGTTCGCCCGTGGCGAAACTCTATTCCCACTCCCGTATATCCACGAAATGCCCCGCGATCGCCGCTGCCGCCGCCATCTGCGGCGACACCAGGTGCGTCCGCCCACCCTTCCCCTGCCGCCCCTCAAAGTTCCGGTTCGAAGTCGACGCGCAGCGCTCCCCCGGCGAGAGAATGTCCGGGTTCATCCCCAGGCACATGCTGCACCCGGCCTCGCGCCAGTCGAACCCCGCCTCCGTGAATACCTTGTCCAGGCCCTCTTCTTCCGCCTGCATCTTCACCTGCATCGAGCCCGGCACCACCATCGCGTAGACGGTTTCGGCCACCTTCTTCCCCTTCACCACCTCCGCTGCCGCCCGCAGGTCCTCTATCCGTGCGTTCGTGCAGGAGCCCAGGAACACGCGGTCGAGCTTGATCTCCTGGATCGGCGTTCCCGCCTGCAGACCCTGGTATTCCAGCGCCCGCTCCGCAGACTGCTTGTCCGATTGTGTCGGGAAACTGGACGGGTCCGGCACCCTCTCTGTCACCGGTACCACCTGCTCCGGGTTCGTGCCCCAGGTCACGTATGGCACCAGCTCTGAGGCGTCGATCTCCACCCTCTTGTCGTACTCCGCGCCTTCTTCGCGGGGCAGCGTCCTCCACCATTCCACTGCCGCCTCCCATTCTCCCCCCTTCGGGGCGAACGGCCGGCCTTCCACGTAATCAATCGTCTTCTGGTCCGGAGCGATCATGCCGATGCGCGCGCCCGCCTCGATCGACATGTTGCAGATCGTCATGCGCCCCTCGATCGAGAGCTCGCGGATCACTTCGCCGGTGTACTCGATCGCGTACCCCGTTCCCCCGCTGACGCCGATCCTGCCGATAATGCCGAGGATCACATCCTTTGCGGTCACGCCGAAGGGCAGCTCGCCGTCGACTCGTATCTCCATCGACTTCGGCTTGCTCTGCACCAGCGTCTGCGTGGCCAGCACGTGCTCCACCTGCGACGTCCCGATAGGCATCGCCAGCGCGCCCAGCGCGCCGTGCGTCGCCGTGTGGCTGTCGCCGCAGACGATCACCATCCCGGGCCGCGTGTAACCAAGCTCCGGGCCAATCACGTGCACGATGCCCTGGCGGTCCGACTCCACGCCGTAAAGCTGAATGTTGAATTCGTTAGCGTTCGTCGTCAGCGCCTCTATCTGCTTGCGCGAAACCTCATCCCGAATGTTCAAGCGGTCGCGCGTCGGCACGTTGTGGTCCGGCGTGGCGACCGTCAGGTCCGGACGGCGCACCTTTCGGCCGGCCAGCCGCAGGCCCTCGAATGCCTGCGCCGAAGTCACTTCGTGGACGAGATGAAGGTCGACGTAGAGCAGGGCCGGCTGGCCCGGTTCGTCGTACACGACGTGCGCGTCCCATATCTTGTCGAATAGTGTTTTTGGGGCCACGGGCATTTCCTCCGTCATAATAGTAACAAGTACCAGGTAGCAAGTACCAAGACCTGCCGCTCGCGTGCTACGATTCCGCCGGTATGGCCACTGCTACACGTTCTGGCACAAGCGCCCGCAAACCGGCGCGCTCCACCTGGTCCAACTGGGCCGGCAACCAGACCTGCTCCCCGCTCTCCATCGAGAAGCCATCCACCGAAGAAGAAATCGCCCGTATCGTCCGCGAGGCAGCGGAGGCCGGCGGGCGGGTCAAGGTGCCCGGCACCGGACACTCCTTCACCGGCATCGCCCTCACCGACGGCCGCATGATCTCCCTCGACAACTACCAGGGCATTTTGGCAACTGAACAGGAGACCGGCCACGCCACCGTCCAGGCCGGTATCAAGCTGCACCACCTCAACGCCGCCCTCGACAAGCGCGGCCTCGCGATGCGCAACCTCGGCGATATCGATCGCCAGTCAATCGCCGGCGCCGTGGCTACTTCCACGCACGGCACCGCGCGCGACCTCGGCGGCATCGCGACCGACATCGTTGGCATGCGCCTGATCGCCGGCGACGGCTCGGTCGTCGAATGCGATGAAAAGAACGACCCGGAGCTGCTGCGGGTCGCCCGCGTGGGCCTCGGCGCCCTCGGAATCGTCTCCACGGTAACCCTGCAGACGGTGCCCGCCTTCAACCTCAAGGCCGTCGAAGCTCCCATGAACGTCGACGACGTCCTCGAAAACCTGGACGAGCATATCGAAGGCAATGACCACTTCGAGTTCTTCTGGGTGCCCGGCACCAAGTGGGCTATCGCCAAGTTCAACAACCGCACCGAAGACCCTGCAACCGGTCGCGGCCGCTGGCAGCAGTTCCGCGACGACATACTTTTCTCCAACGTCGCCTTCGGCCTCATGTGCCGCGTCGGGCGGCTGCGCCCCTCGCTGATCCCACGCGTGGCCAAGGCGTTGCCGGCTGCCGGCGCGACGAAGTATACCGACGTCAGCCACCGTGTCTTCTGCTCGCCAAGGCACATCAAGTTCTACGAGATGGAGTACGCAATCCCCTTCGAGGCGGCCAAGGAAGCCTTCAACCGCGTGCGGGACTATGTCGCCCGCTCCGGACTCATCCTCAGCTTCCCCGTGGAAGTCCGCTTCACCACCGGCGACGACATCCCCCTCTCGACGGCGTCGGGCCGCCGCAGCTGCTACATCGCCATCCACGTCTACCAGCACACGCACTATCAGCAGTACTTCGAAGCCGTCGAAGACATCATGGACGACTACGCCGGCCGCCCGCACTGGGGCAAGCTGCACTTCCAAACGGCGGAGACACTCGCGTCTCGCTATCCCATGTGGGATGACTTCCAGGCCGCGCGCAAGCGCCTCGACCCGGACGGCCGCTTCGCGAACCCCTATCTGGACCGCGTCATCGGCCCGGCCGGGGGCTGATGGGAGACGTCTGTCTGGCCAAACCGGGGTGCCATTCAGGCCACGGTTCGCGGCGGCTCGGCGGGTAGAATTCATGTAGTTCGATAACAAGCTCAGACCCTGCCGGCCTGACGTCACTGATCGAATCGAGACGCCAAGGCTTGGATTTCGGTTCGATGAAACGACACCTCGTCGAGCGCAGCTACGAAAACGTCCCGAATTCCGCCCTAAAAATTTTCTCAGGCGCGGAACGATCAATCACTGAATCCGCCACGCCGAAACGATCAAACCCGCAGACACAAGTGCGGATTGATCGTTTTGATGGATTCCGCACAATTCCAGTCGGACGCCGTTCAGCGGTCCTCTGGCTCGCCCCTGCCCCAGCCCGGCCACACCCTGTGCTCCCACGCGTTACCGTCGCCCACCCGGTCGCTAATGTCCTCCGCCAGCCGGCCCAGCTCCACCTCCATCAGCATCGCCTCCGACTTGTCGAAAAGGACATCATCTTCCCAGCGAATGTGAGTCCTCATCTTCCCGGCGAACTCCCGCAGCAGACGACGCCGCTCCGTCAGGTCTTCCGTGTCCCGCATCGAAGCCACCAGCGCCTCAATGCCCAGGTGATCGCGGTGCGTCCGCAGCACCAGTTCATGCTCCGGCTCGATGTGCCGCACCAGCCGCGCCAGCAAACATTCGTTCTCGGCGCGGAAATGTGGCAGCAGCCCCTGCGCCCAGAAGGCGATGAGCGTGTCGTATACCGCCTTCAACGCGGACTCTTCCCCGTCCGGCACCTCGCGCTCGATACGGAGCGCCAGGACAAGTGCCGTGTGGTGCTCTCGGGAGAGTGGGATCAGGCTATCGTGGCGCCGCGCCATTGCTTCCCTTAAAAGTCGTCGTCGTCCAGGTCGTCGTTCTTGTCGGGGATCGGCTGCTCGCTGTGGCCGTTCGTCCGAATGCAGGCGTGTCCAGGCCCGTCCAGTGGCACCCCGCAAAGTGGGCACGCCGGGCGACCGCCGGCAATGATCTCCTTCAGCCGCGTGCTCAACTGTGCAACGTCAGTCGTAGTGATCCGCACCAGCACGTCGGGGTCTGCATCCTCATCAGTCGTCAGGTCATGCACCTGCATGACGACCGTCCTGTCCACGGGGTCCCAGCCCACCGCCATGCGTCCCACGTGAATCTCCGTGTCCGGCGGGTCGGGAAAGAAAGACTGCTCTGTCGCAGGCGCGTCCTCGCCGCCCGTTTGAGCCAGCACCTGGCTAAAGGCCAGGCTCAGGGCCTGTACCTGCTGCTTCTCAAGCCAGAGCGAGGCGGTAGCCTCGTTGGCGCCCGTAATGCGCATCTGGAACGTACGCTGGCCCGGCACTCCATAAACCTGCGCGTCCACGCCGCGTGCCGTCCCCAGGTCGATTGTCATATCGGATAGCATCCGCCGCCGCTGCGGCGCCGGTCAAGTGCCGCCGCGAACAGTCCATATGGCCCCCCGCAGTCGTGACAAAAGCACCCTGCCGCCAGTCCGCCCCGGGCGCTGGAATAGCGGTACGTAGCACGGATCAGAAAGGAGAACGAGATGGCATTCCCCAACCAGACTGACGAGGCAGACCGCCGCAGGCTTGCCATCCTGGCCTTTCTGATCCTGGCGGCGATCGTTGGCATCGCCGCCATCTTCGCCGTATTCGTCATCAGGGGCGGTGACGACAGCGCCAGCGCGCAGACAGTGCGTGAATACAACCTGGAAATCGTCGGCACCGATATCGACTACGGCGGCGGCAACGTCTGGCACGCATGGACATTCAAGGACGCCGATGCCGACGCCGGCAGCGTGCCGGGCCCGACGCTCCACGTCGAAGTGGGTGAGAAGCTCGTCGTCAACGTCGAAAATCAACTCGATCTAGTTCACAGCTTTCACACCCATTTTTCCAACTACGACCTGGCCTACGACGGTAGCCAGCTCAACACGATCACCGGCGTCGGAGCCAAGGCGATGATCCCACCCGGCGAGGTCTACACCTACGAGTTCGAGCCAACCGAGCCGGGCATCTACTACTACCACTGCCACTCTGCGGATGGTGGTCACCACATCACGGAGCACGTGCACCAGGGCCTCTACGGCGCGATCATCGTCGATGACCCTGACGAGGCTCCGAAACGCGACGAAGTCATCTTCATGAGCGAAATCGGCTTCGACACCGAGGGCGACGACGTGCCGCTGTACATCATGAACGGGCTCGGACTCCCGGGCGGCGAGCACCAGCTCGAGACGGTCTTCATGGAAGATGGCATCGAGGCCGTCCAGGCGCAGTTCAACAAGACGGTGCCGCTCATCGAAGCAAAGACCGACGAAGAGATGCGCGTGCATGTCATCAACATCGGCGACGCCATCCACAGCTTCCACGCCCACAACGTCAAGCACATCTCGCTGGGCACCCTGCGCGGCGAGCAATGGGCCGCCAATCTGCTGCCGCTGGTGCCTGGCCAGGCCGACACATTGAGCTTTACCTTCACCAAGCCGGGACTCTGGCTCTTCCACTGCCACGTCGTCGCCCACGCCGACGCCGGCATGATCGGCGTCTTCAACATCACAGACCCTGAGCCACCGCCCGAGTAACGGCTCGGGCGGCTTCCGATCCACACACATATAGAATGGACGAGAGATGAGCAGGAAGAAATCGCGGCGGCGCCCCGCAGATGGCCCCGCCGAACAGCCCCAGGCGGAAGCCCTTCAGCACGTCGCACCGTCCGCGCTGGCGGACGACGAGGCGACCCGCGCCGCCCGGCGCGCCGAACAGAAGCGCGAGTGGGCGCAGCGTAAGCGCAAGAAAGAGGGTGCGGCTCGCTCCACCGCGCCTTACATCTGGGGTGGCGGCCTCGCGGCGGTCATCGCCCTGGCCGTCGTCGGCGGTGTTCTTCTCTTCAGCGGAGGCGGCGACAACCGCGAGTCCGACCCATCACCTACTGTCCGGGAGGACCCACGGGTGGCTGGCTTACCGATCGACGTCACCCTGACCGTGAACATGGACGACAGTGGCCAGAACGTGAACCCGCGCTTCGAGCCAAGCACGATTACCGCCGAAGCCGGACAGGTCGTTGAGATCATCGCGCCGAACATCGGTTCAGTCGCCCACAACCTGCGGCTGGCCGGGCTAAACGGTGAGTACGAAGCGGGCGCTCCGCGTAGTGACGATTGGGTGACCACGCCCGAGTCCGTCGACCCCGGTGATGAAGGGCGCGTTGTCGTGAAAATTGACGAGCCGGGTAACTATCCGTTCAAGTGCGACTTTCACCCTACGCAGGTAGGCACACTGATCCTGAACTAGCCGCCGTTCTTACGGCTAAGCACACCGAGAAGAACGATCAGGCCGATCGGTCCAAGAACTGTGCCGAATAGCATCCAGACGAACGGGTCCCGCCCGGAACGGCTGGCAATAAGCCCGCAGATGGTGGCGCTGATGAGATTGGCGGCAACCACCACCGCCAGGAACTCGGCGAAAGACATCACCGCAGAGTATCTACTGCCGCGCAGCCAGTAGGCAACCGGCCACCCCGACTTGACCCTTCCCCGGCGCGCGGCGGACAATCGCAGGCGCATGGATTGGCTTCAGGAAAACGTTAACCTTCCCCGTCGGCTGTCGGCCCGGCTCTGGCTGATCACCTTACCTTCCGCCATCGTCTCCTTTGAGCGGCGGACGAAGACGCCAAGGCTTCCCAAAGCCGCTCGCGCTCTAGGTCTGCTGGCCGGCGGTGCGGGCGTCGCCCTCGGCTTCATGGCGCTCCGCTCCCCCGATACCAGGATCGCCTACGACGGCCCGATGGCGAACCTCGGCCGCTCGCCGGCAATCGCAGGCGGCTTGCTCGGCCTTGCCGGCGCCGCCTTCATCACTCGGTCCACGTTCCTGCTCCTCTACACGCTCGGCCTGGCAGCCGTCGCCGGCAGCGAGCGCATGGAGATCGAGGAGCCGACCAGCGCCACCCTCCTCGGAACCGACTAATCGAACCGGCCCGCGCGTTGACATCCTCCCGCACTCGCGCTATCGTCTCACGCGCACGTCAAGGCTACGTGGCTAGCGGGAGGTGCCCAATGACGCAACAGCAGGAATCCGTCATCACCGACGAAATGCGCGCCCGCATCGGCGTCGAATCGGAACCGGTACCATACGAAGTCGACAATACGGGCTGCCGCCAGTTCGCCCGCGCTGTCAATTACAGCGACCCGATCTACTTCGACGAAGTGGCAGCAAAGGCGAAGGGGCACCGCGGCATCGTGGCGCCGTTCGGATTCCTCGGCCACCCCGTCGTCGTTCCGGGCGGACCCACCCGCGTGCCGGAAGCCTTCCGCCTCGACATCCCCTACAAGCGCGTCCTTAACGGTGGTACTGACATCGAGTACCTCCAGGAGGTCTGCGCCGGCGACAGACTGACCGCTACTACCAAGCTCTCCAACCTCACCGAGCGTGAAGGCAAGATCGGGCCGATGCTCATAGTGGAGACGGAAACAACTTTCCGCAACGAGAATGGCGAGACTGTCGCGATCCAGCGCGGCACCGCGATCCGGTATTAGGAGGCGCCATGACACAGGTCTACTTCGAAGACGTAAACGAAGGGCAGGAGATCCCGAAGGTAGTCCAGAACTGCGACGCCCAACGCCTCGTGCTCTGGGCGGCCGGCTCCGGCGACTACTACCAGATCCACTACGACAAGGATTTCGCCATCTCGACCGGGCTCAAGGAGCGGATAACGCACGGCGCGCTCAAGCACGCGCTGCTGGGCCGCCTTCTGGATGAATGGGTCGGGGACGAGGGCACTGTGCGCCGTATCAACTGCAGCTACCGTGGCATGGACATGATCGACAAGGACATCGTCTGCCGTGGCGTCATCACCGGCAAGCGGCAGGAGAACGCCTCCAACACCGTCGACCTCGACGTATGGACCGAAGACCCCGACGGCAACAAGACAACGCCGGCGACGGCCGAAGTGCTGCTGCCCTCAAGGAACTAGAAAGCAGATCGCCATGGGAGAACTCGAAGGCAAAGTCGCTGTGATCACCGGCGCCGGTCGCGGCATCGGCCGTGGCATCGCCATGATGATGGCCGCCGAAGGCGCGAAGGTCGTCGTCAACGACCCCGGCGTCGGTCCCGACGGGGTCGGCCACGACGACGGCCCGGCCGAGCAAGTCGTCGCCGAGATCAAGACGGCCGGCGGCGATGCAGTCGCCAACGTGGACACCGTCGCCACCTCCCAGGGCGGAGAAAACATCATCAAGATTGCCGTCGACACCTACGGTCGCATCGACGTCCTCGTCAACAACGCCGGCATCCTCCGCGACCGCATGGTCTTCAACATGACGGAGGAGGAGTGGGACGCTGTGATCGCCGTCCACCTCAAGGGCCACTTCAACTGCACCAAGCCGGCCGCCGTGCTCATGCGCCAGCAGCGCTACGGCCGCATCATCAATTACACCTCGGAGTCCGGCCTCTGGGGCAACGCCGGCCAGGCCAACTATGGCGCGGCAAAGTCCGGCATTGCCGGCTTCACACGCGTGGTTGCTCGGGAGCTGGGCCGCTACGGCGTCACCTGTAACGCCATCGCGCCGCGCGCTGCAACGCGCCTCGTGGCCACCATCCCGCAGCAGCGCCCCGGCCGCCCGGCTGCCGACGCGGCGCCGGCCGACATGCCGCCGCCAGCCGCCTCCACCGCCCGCGACCCGGAGATGATAGCACCCTTCACCTGCTACCTCGCGACCGACGGCGCCTGGAACATCAACGGCCAGATCTTCCACGTCTACGGCGGCACGGTCGCCGTCCTTCAGCACCCCACCCCCTGGCGCACAATCTTCAAGCCGGGTATGTGGACGCTGGAGGAACTGACGGCACAAGTGCCGAGCATGCTGGAGGGGACCACCAATCCATCTTCTCCGCCGCCGGACCTCGAGGTGCCGGGGCGGACGACAGCAGAGGCAAAGGTGTAGACGATGGGCAAGCTAGATGGCAAGAACGCAGTCGTAACAGGCGCTGGGCGCGGCATCGGCAAAGCGGTGGCGGCACTGCTGGCGCAGGAAGGCGCGAACGTCGTCGTCAACGACCCGGGCGTCAGCGTCGACGGCACGGGGCATGACGACGGCCCTGCCGACCAGGTCGTCGCCGAGATCAAAGCCGCGGGCAGCAACGCCATCGCCAACTACGATTCGGTGGCGACCCACGAAGGCGGCGAGTCGATGGTGCGCCAGTGCGTCGACGCCTTCGGCCGCATCGACCTGCTGATCAACGTCGCCGGCATCCTCCGTGACCGCATGATCTTCAACATGGAAGAAGAGGAGTGGGACGCCGTCTACCAGGTGCACCTCAAGGGCCACTTCAACACGATCAAGCCGGCGTCGGTACTGATGCGGCAGCAGCGGGAGGGCCGCATCGTCAACTTCTCATCGATCTCCGGCTTGCGCGGCATCAGCGGCCAGTCGAACTACGGCGCAGCTAAGGCCGGAATCGCCGGATTGACGCGCGTCGTGGCGCGCGACCTCGGCCGCTACGGCGTCACCTGCAATGCCATCGCGCCCGGTGCGATGACACGCATGATCGCCCAGATTCCTCAGGGCTCGCGCGAAATCCGCGCCCGCGCCGGCATCCAGGAGCCCACGCGCCCGCCGGAACCCGTCGTCCCGATGACCGCCGAGCACGTCGCGCCGATGACGGTCTGGCTCTGCACCGATGCCGCCTGGAACGTCAACGGCAAGATCTTCCACGTGGTGGGCGGCAGCGTCTCCCTGGCGCACGAAGAGCACCACATCCAGTCAATCGAAAAGGACGGCCAGTGGACGCTGCAGGAGCTTGCCGCGCTGGTCCCCAACCAGCTAATGTCCGGCATCCCGAACCCAGCACCACCGCCGCCGGACCTAGATATTCCGGGACGGCCCGCATGGCAGCCGGCGAGCTAAGCCGTAGCCGCAGACGCCCGAGTGCGCACCGCCTGTTCACGCCAGATCTCCATTACCACGAACGTGCGGGCGTCGCGCCACGAGGTGCCGCAGGAGCGGAAACCGGCCTTCTCGAATGCCTTCTGGGCGCGGACGTTCCAGTCCAACGTGTGCAGATATAGGCGTATGAGGTCGCCGCGCGCCAGCAACGCCAGCGTCAGCGCTGTGATCGCGTCGGCGCCGTAGCCACGCGACCAGTAGTCGCGCTCGCCGATGCTGATGCCGATCTCGGCTTCGGAGCGGGCCTGGTCGATGTTGTAGTACATCACGTTGCCGATGTGGCGCCCGTTCTCGTCTTCGACCGCGAACGAGCGCCCGCCCATGTCAGTAAAGCGGTAGTCGAAGCTCCAGTTCCGCATGTAGTTCTCGAACGGCACCTGCACCGGGCGGGACGCGTCGTACTGGGCAAGTTCGGCGTCGGAACGCCAGCGGTACTCGTCGGCAGCGTCGGAGAGGCGCTTGCGGCGGATCACCGTCTTGCGGCCACGCGCGATGACGTCGTCGAGCGTCACTTCAGCCTCTTTTCGATCAGAGATCGGGCTTGCTTCACCATCTCCGCCTCGTTTTTGAAAGTCAGGGCTCTCAGGGCGTCGTTAATCGGGCGCCATTCGACCCTATCATACTCCAGGTCGTGGCTTTCTGTGTCACCGCCGGTCGCCTGAAACAGATAGTGATGCACCCACTTGTGGTAGCGGACGCCGGCCCGCGCGAACCAGTATTCGACCGCGCCGATCTTGTCGACAATCTCTACCCGCAGGCCAGTCTCCTCGCTGACTTCACGCACGGCCGTTTCCTCCAGAGTCTCACCTTGGTCCGGCGTCCCCTTGGGCAATCCCCATACGCCATCGCCCAGCCGTCCGCAGATGACGACTTCAATCGTGCCATTATCGGCACGGTAGACGACTCCCCCAGCGGAAACCGCCGACTCGGTGCGCCGCAGCGAGCGCTTCCCCGACGCCACGCTAATCGCGGACCTTGAAACCCAGCGGGTCATCCTCGAAGTCCATGTGAGCAATCGCGTCAGCGGCGGCCACACGGGTAGCGGCGGACTCGCTTCCCAGCAGCTCGCGGAGGGCGCGGCGCGCCATAGTGCCGCCAATGGCGCCCAGTGCGCCAATCGCGGCCGCCACCACCTGCTCATCCTCGTCGACGATCAGCGCGACCAGGTTCGGAATAGCAGATTCCTGACCCAGCATGCCAACGGCAGTGGCGGCTTCGTAACGCAGCTCCGGTTCATCGCTCTGCAGTTCGCGTGCCAGCAGGGGCAGCCAGCGGGGCTCGGCGCTACGGCCCATCGCGTGAACCGAGCTTACCTTCAGACGGTGGCGCCCGCTCTCGTATGCCTCCGTGATGGACTGCCGGACCCACGCGGCGTCGTGCGCCCCCATCGCTTCAATGGCTCGGGCACGTACCTCCTCCACTTCGTTCGGCTTCTCGATCACGCGCCGCAGCCCGGAGGCTACGCGTTCGAAGTGGCGCTCCCGGATGCGGCCCAGCTCGTGAAGTAGTACAAAGCGGCCAAGCGCTAGCGCGGCTTCGGCGCGTACGCGCGCGTCATCGTCTCGTTCGGCCAGGTCAAGCAGCCGGTCGATGAGCTTCGCGTCCTGGTTTTCCCAGAGGCCGCGTACGGAGACCAACCGGACCTGCGCGTCGTCGTCGGAGAGGCCAATCCGGAAAGCCTCGGAGAAGTCGATCTCCACGTTATCCTCGGCGAGGTCCTGCAATTCGCTGATGACGCGTCGCCGCCGTCGGACGTTAATATCGGGCCAGCGCACGGCGAGTTGCTTCGCCTGCTCTGGCGACAGGTAAGACAGGCGCTGCAGGCCGGCTACCTTCACCCTCTTGGCGGGGTCCGATAGCTCATCGAGGTATTCAGCGAAATCCATATATCACTCCGCGGTGTCAGGAAGATTTGGCGGAGACAGCCATACTCTCGAAAAGGAGCGGGGGAGTGTAAACAGTGCCATTCACCCAGCGCGCCTCGTCACCAATAGCCGAGAGACGCCTGAGGGCGTCGTGAACGTTGGCAGCGACCACCGTGTCCTTGACGCGGCCGACAATCTCGCCACTTTCTATCTTATACCCGAGGAGTACGTTGCCGGAGAAATCGCCACCCAGCACGTTGCCTTGACCGGCGCCCATCAGGTCCTCCACGATCAAACCTTCCTTAACGCTCGACACCATATCCTCGAACGACGTCTCCCCCGCAGCGATGATGAGGTTCGACGGCGAAATGCTGGGCTGGCTGGCAAGTGATCGCTCGGCGCTGCCGGTTGATGCGGCCGCCGCGAGACCTGCCGTCTGCAGGTCGTAGAGGAAGTTCGAGACTACGCCCTTATCGATCATGACGTTCTGTCTGCTGGCGACACCCTCATCGTCGAAAGGGCGGGAGGCCGGGCGCATGTGCAGGGTGGCGTCGTCGCGAAGTGAGAAGCGCGTGTCATACAGCTCCTCGCTCAGCTTCCCTGCGAGCGGCGACTGGCCCTGGTGTACTAGCCGCCCGGAGAAAGCCATCGTTAGCGGCATGAGAAGCGCATCAGCGACGCCGGAGCTTGTGAAGATCACCGGCAATTCGGCGGTTCTCACCTTCGCATTAGTGCGGCAGTGCTCGAGTTGCCAGGTGATCGTCTCCTTGATGCGCTGAGTGTCTAGCCGCGGCGAGGCCGACGCGTCAACGTCGCCAACGAAGAGCATGTCGGTGCCGTGAATGAGCACGCCGTGCAGCCACATCATCAGCATCGAACCGCGATAGGTGAAGCTACCGCCCTTGGAGTTCGCAAGCGTCACCGTACCTACGGTGCGCCGCAGTTGCGCGTCGCAGAGCAGCTCCGGCTCGAATCCACGCACTGCATCAATGACCTGCTGCCCAGTCTCGATCATGTTGTCGATTGCGAAGGTCTCGGTCTCCGGGTCAAACGTGTCGACGATAGGCGCCTCCGCCTGTCGCGGGAAGTCGAAGTGCGCCTCCGGCCCGAACGGCGACGTCTCGATCGCCGCCTTGACGAGGTCCTCAATATCGCCTGGCCGCGTGCTCGACGCGAACCCGACGCGCCCATCCTTGATTACCCGCAGCGCGACGCCGCTGGTCCGCCGCGAATTCAGCTCCTTCAACCGGTTGGCCTCGAACTTCACGGGCGACTCTTCGTTGTCGACGTGGAAAGCCTCGGCCTGCTGCGCGCCGTTGGCGCGGGCAATTTCAAGGATTGCGTTTAGACGTTCCATCCGTATGCCTTTAATCGTGACTCAGCTTCATGTCGCTCCGCATCGGAGAACAAGATCGCAAATTCAGGTTTCAAAACATGTGCCTCGACGGACAGGTCGAGGCGGCCTTTCTCCCACAAGACTTGTAGGCCATATTGCGGGGCCGGGCCGGATAACAAGCGGTGGGCGGCCTCCACACCACCCAATTCGGAGACCAATTGGAGGAACCGTGTTGCGTTGTAGTTGAGCTTGGATTTTGCCTCGACGTAGATATGTTGCATTGCTGAGTCAAACTTCTTTTCGAGATCTGACGTCATTATCGCTCCCCCACAACACAGTCCTGGATGCGGATATGCGGGCTGCCGTTGGACACGGGAAGCGGCATCTGGCCGCCCTTGCCGCAGCCGCCGCCCTGATTGAAGTCGAGGTCTTTGGCTATGCCGTTGATGTTTTCGAGCGTGGTGAACAGGTTGCCGGTAAGCTTAACTGGGCGCAGAAGCTCAGCGATCCTGCCGTCTCGGATCATGAAGGCCTCGCCTGCGCTAAACGTGAACATCTCCATGCTCGTCGTCCCGCCGTACCAGTTGCGGCAGTAGACGCCTTCCTTCACGTCCGAGATCAAGTCCTCGAACGTGGCGTCACTCTCCTCGATGTAGGTGTTGGTCATGCGCACGATCGGCGGGAACCGGTAGTCGATCGCGCGGGCATTTCCAGAGGGGGGCTCGCCCATCTTGCCTGCAGTCTCGCGGGAATGCAGGCGCCCCACGAGGACACCCTCGCGTATGAGGTCTGTCTTCCTTGCCGGCGTGCCTTCGTCGTCGTATTTGAAGCTACCGCGTAGGCCGGGCACAGCCGCGCCGTCGACGATGTTCAGATGCTTGCCGCCGAACTTGCGGCCCAGCACCATGATCTCTTTCATGCGGTCGTTCTCATAGACGAAGTCGGACTCCGATAGGTGGCCGAACCCCTCGTGGCAGAAAACGCCGGCCAGTATGGGATCGAGGATTACGGGGTAGGTGCCGGGCACAACGTAGGGCGCGTTCAGCAGCTCCACAGCGCGGTTACCGACGAGATACGCCGCCTCATCCAGCGTCTCGATGTAGGAGAAATCGTTCAGCGCACCGAGGCTCATGCTGGCCTGCTGCATGTCGCCGTTGTTGCTGGCGGTCGCGGCCAGGCGCGAGATGACGTCTATGCGTTCCTGCTCGATGTAAGCGCCCTCGGAACTGGCGAACGTCACTCGCTTGTGGTTGTCGCCGTAGACGATGTTAGTGCTGGTTACTCCCTCAATGGAAAGCATTTTTCCGTTGTAATCATCGAAGATCTGCTTCTTGCGGGCGAGAGTAACCTTGCGCGGATCCATCATTACCTCGGCTTCGACGATATCGACTGCCGGCTCGACAGGTGCGAGCACGCTCGTCTCCCTGCCAACGTGCCGGGCCTGCTCGACGGCCTCCTGGACGCGCGTGCGAAGGTCCGTCGGATCGTTGAAACTCACGAAGCCCCAGCCGCCGTTTACCAGCGCCCGCGCACATCCACCGAAGTTGCGGACGGATCCGATCTCCTCCAGCTCTTTGCCGCGGTAGACCAGCCGGTTGGAGGCAGTGTCGTCGATGCGGAGTTCGACGTAATCGGCGTCATGGCCCTTGACTGCTGATTCGATATCCTCGCGGTTGACTAATGTTTGCGTCACGGGGCTCCTTCTAGGTAGTGCCCGTATGGGCTTTAACGGAGCGCGAGCCGCCGCCGGAGCCGATCTTGGGTTCGGTGCCGCGGATCAGTCGCTTGATGTTCGGTATATGGGTCAGAATAACGAAAAAGGTGGCGAAGGCGCCAAAGATTGTCTTGGTATACGTGAAGTCCTCGTGAACGTGGATTACGGCAAGCAGGAGGAGCACCAGCGCCCCGGCCGGTACAGTCACCATGGACATGACGCTCATATAGCGCAGCGCTAGAACGATGAAGATGCCCACGGCCACCATGGCGACCGCGAGCGGCAGCGCCAGCGCGGCATAAACACCGAACGACGTCGCCACTCCGCGGCCACCGCGGAAGCCGATGTATACCGGGAAGTCGTGGCCGAGCACGGCGGCGATGCCGGCAGCTACCTGCATGTCGTGCGTCCCAAAGATGTACCAGGCCACCATCGTCGGTACGTATCCCTTGGCGGCGTCGAGGATGAGAACAAGCACGAACCAGCGGGTGCCCAGCACCCGCAAGACGTTGGTAGCCCCGATGACGCCGCTCCCCTGCTCCCGGATGTCTTCGCCGCGCTTTAAGCGGACAATGATGTATCCGGCCGGAATCGCACCGACGAGATAGGATGCGACGACGACCGCTGACAGCTCCAGGAGGTTCATTCAGCCCGGCTCCGGTACTCGATCTTGATAGCAGTGCCTTCAAAACCCCAGGCGCGGCGGAAGGCGTTCTCTAGGTACCGACGGTAGCTGAAGTGCACCATGCTGGCGTCGTTGCAGAAGACGACGAAAGTCGGCGGGTTGATATCAGCCTGCGTGGCGTACTTCAGACGCAGGGTTTTACGACCGGATGAGGCCGGCGGATGCTCAGCGACGGCCTCCCGCAGCACGGAGTTAACCTCCGCGGTCGGAATCCGCGTGGCCCGTGTGTCGTGCACTTCAGCAACGAGATCGAGCAGGCCGTCGATGTTCAGCCGCGTCTTCGCAGATATGAAGGCCATTGGCGCCCACGGGGTAAAGCGCAGCCGCGTTAGCACGCGGTGGGCTATAGTGTCGCGCCATTCTTCGGTGTCCTCGGAAAGGTCCCATTTGTTCACCGCGACGACCAGTCCTTTGTACGCCTTCGCAATTTCACCGGCCAGCGTCTGATCCTGGTGAGCGACCTTCTCGGTGCCATCGAGGACGAGAATGACAACGTCACTCCGCTCGACGGCTTCCATCGCGCGCATCACGCTGTACTTCTCGATGCCCCTCTCGATGCGGCCGGGCCGGCGGATACCCGCTGTGTCGATCAGCAGCATCTGCCTGCCCTTGTACTCGAACGGCGTGTCGACGGCGTCACGTGTGGTACCCGCCATCTCGCTCACGATGACGCGCTCTTCGCCGAGAATGGCGTTAACCAGGAGCGACTTCCCTACGTTGGGGCGACCGACAACCGCGATATTCAGAATCCTCGTTTCAGCGTCGGCGGCGATGGCTGGCAACAACTCAATGAGCGCGTCTTGGACTTCGCGGATACCGATATCGTGATGCGCGCTGATCGGCGTCGGTTCGCCCAACCCGAGTTCGTAGAACTCGACAGCAAGCTCCTGACGCTCCGGGTTGTCGCCCTTATTGGCGAGAACCAGAACGGGCTTTTGGTTGCGCCTGAGCAATTCGGCGATCTCCTCGTCGACGGGCGTCACCCCGGTGATGGTATCGACGATGAAGAGGATGACGTCGGCCTCGGCCACGGCAACGGCCACCTGCTCCCGAATGAGGACCGAATAGCCCTCAGTGGCGTCTGGCTCAAGGCCGCCTGTATCGATGACGGAATACGCGTGGTCCTTCCACTCGGTGTCGCCATAGAGCCGGTCACGAGTCGTGCCGGGGATGTCCTCGACAATCGCGCGCCGGCCGCCAATAAGCCGGTTGAAAAGCGTCGACTTGCCGACGTTGGGCCGGCCAACGATGGCGACAACGGGCTTGCGGACCGCGACATCAGTGGCGGCGTCTGTTTCGGTGGTGGCCATGTTAGTTCTGGTTTATCACGACCGGGACCGACGACGGCTGGGCACGCGCCGCCTGAACGCCGGGCAGGTTAGAAACCGTGACTTGCACGGTATGAGCGCCGGGCCCGAGGTTTCCAAGGTCCAGCGTGGCGAGGATGTCGTTGACTTCGATGGCGGAAAGGACGGGCTGCGGGCCCGTCATTATCACCTGGATGTTGGGTACCGCGCCCTCCAGGCTGAGTCCGGCTCCCAGATTCGTTACAGTGACAGGCACAGTGAACGAGAATTCCGCCTGGCTCGGCTGGATGTCGATCGAGACAGTAACGACCGGGGCGCCACCTGGCACCGTCACGCCGCTCGGCAGGTCCAGTGAAACTGTGCGTTCGATGTCGTCCGCCGTGCCACTGATATCTATTGGCTGAGTATCGATCGAGAAGACATCCTCGATGAAGTCTTCATCGCCGCGCACAACAAGAGTCGGCGGGTCGACAGTGATGCCGGCGAGGTTATATCCCGGCGCGGGCGATCCAGTCGTTCGAACACTGATGGCGACCGATCTCGTGAATCGCTCCTGCGTGATCTCGATTCTCACGTTGACTACTTCGGGATTCAAGTTCACCCGCTGCACCAGGAAGCCCCGGCTGTCTCGGGGCGAGAGGCGCACCGCCTGGTCTACGGACTCTGTTCGTGAACTGACATCGATGGTGGCTCGTGCCTGGGTCACTTTGTCCACCTCCACCTGAGGACCTGAAACGATGACGTTCTCTGTTTCGAGTTCCGGCAGCGTCATGATATATCCCGACGCCTGCGCCCCGGCGACCAGGATCTCGACGGGCACGGACTTGCTGGTTAGCTGTGCCAGTTGAACAGGGACATCCGGCGGCACGATGTCCACGATTCTGAGCCCACCCCTCGTGGTTAACGCCTCCACTTCGACGGGAACGGCTTCATGCGTGCCCACGCCGTATCCGGTAAGGTCCGCGGTCGCCTCGAAGTCTCCCGCGCCGAGGTCGCCAAAGACATCGTCTGGCACCGTGATGCGGACGCGAACTGGCGGAATGTCGTCGGCTATTGCCACGTCGTCTCCTACATTTACCGGTTGCACAGGGATGTCGATCGGCAGGAGACGCGTCCGGGTCGGATTCTCAGAGTCAGTTACGAATATCCAGATGGCGAAGGCGAGGACGACGGACAGCGCGAAAAGGCCGCGGTTGTCCGCGATGGACTTGGCGGAAGGGCGTATCAGCGAGAGAAGGAAGCCGACTGTGTCCTGGAAGACCCTGATGATTCCCTGCATTGGTTAGTTGATCAGCGGCTTAACTTCGGCAGCCTGATACCGCTGGGGCGGTCCATCTCGGTGGCAGGTATGAGAAGGCTCCGCAGAATACCGCGCAAACGTGGCCCGTCCAGGTTGGAGATGATGCGGGCATTTGCTGCTACAGATACGCTTCCCGTCTCCTCTGAGATGACTACGCAGACAGCGTCGGTGCGTTCCGTGAGACCGAGCGCGGCGCGGTGTCGTGTACCGTGGAAGCTGTCGACACGCTCGCTTAGCGGGAGTGTCGCGCTAGCGGCAACGACGCGGTCGCCTCGCACGATGACGGCGCCGTCATGAAGGGCGGCGTTCGGATAGAAGATGCTCATCAGGAGCTTCGATGAGCAGATGGCGTCGACCTTCAGCCCGGTGTCGATGTACTCCTCGAGGCCAGTCTCGCGCTCAATGGCGACGATGCCTCCCCAGTGCTTCTCGGCGAGCGACATCGATGCATCCGCAATACCGTCAACGACAGTTTCGTAGTAGTCGCGGCCGGCGAGCCATGGCCAGCGTCCGGTGCGGCCCAGGCGCTCCAGGAAGCGCCGTATCTCCTGTTGGAAAATAATGGGGATGGCGATAACAACGGCCGGGAAGGAGTTGCGTAGGAGCCAACTGAGTACCGTCAGGTTGAAGGTGGCGGTGAGGATGACGGCGGCGATGAGGATGATGATCATGCCCCGCAGCAGTGACATCGCCGTCGTGCCTTTGACCAACAGCAACCCGAGGTAAATGAGCAGCGTGATGACCATGATGTCGACGACGCTCGCAGCGTTGAAGCGGTTGAGGGCGGTCTCGACGGTATCGACCAGTTCCATCAGGCGACAGCCTCGTCGGAAAGAAGGAGCGCCAGCAGCGCTTTCTGGGCGTGCAAACGGTTCTCGGCCTGGTCGAAGACGACCGACTGCGGGCTCTCCATCACTTCGTCGGTGACTTCTTCGCCACGGTGTGCCGGCAGGTCGTGCATAAAGATGGCGTCGGGCTTGGCCAGCGACATCAGTGAGGCGTCCACCGTGTAGCCGACGAACGCTTCCTTGCGGGCGGCCACTTCGGCTTCGTGGCCCATGCTAGCCCAGACGTCTGTATAGACGACATCAGCTTCAGCGACAGCGTCGGCGGGCTGTGTCATTTGCTCGACGGAGCCGCCCGACTCCACGGCGAAGGCCTGGGCCTGGACAAGGACCTCGCGCGGGACTTCGTAACCCGCTGGCGAAGCGATGCGGACGTGCATGCCGGCCAGACCGCCGGCCAGGGCAAGCGAGGCAGCAACGTTATTGCCGTCGCTGACGTAACCTAGCGTCTTGCCCCGCAGCGAACCTTTCTTCTCGCGGATCGTGAGCAGGTCGGCGAGTGCCTGACAGGGGTGTTCGTCTTCCGATAGGGCATTGATGACAGGAATCGTAGCGTGCTCGGCCAGCTCGCGAATCGTCTTAGTGGTGAAGGTGCGGGCAGCGATGGCGTCAACGTAGCGATCGAGGACGCGAGCGACGTCGGAGGGGGTCTCGCGGTCGCCGAGGCCCACTTCAGGGGGCGAGAGATAGAGGCAGGCGCCGCCGAGATGTCTCATGGCTACATCAAAGGAAACGCGGGTGCGCAGGGAAGGTTTCTCGAAGACAAGGGCGAGGGTGACACCTTCGAGGAGAGGACGGCGGCCCGCGTCTTTTAAGGCAAGCGCAGTCTGGAGGATGTGATCCAACTCAGACGCCGTAAGGTCCGCTATAGAAATGAGGTCGCGACCGCGCACGAAATGCCTCCCGGAAGTGCTTTCAGTATAGCAGGGGCGCCGGAGGGCCCGTAGGCTATGATGCGGGCGAAATTTATCGATATGGAGGGCCCTTTTGATGACGCGTCCTGTAGTGAACTTCCAGATCTGGGCGAAGGACCCGGAGGCTCAACGAAAGTTCTATAACGAAGTCTTTGGCTGGGACATCAGCGAGCCGACATCGTTCGGCGTGTACACGATAGCGCCGGGCATCGGCGGGCCGGAGGAGATGGGCGGAACGATGCTGGGCGCCCCGGAGGCGCGGGTGCTGATCTATGTGCAGGTGCTGGACCCGCTGGAAACGCTGGCGAAGGCGGAGGCGCTGGGCGGGCGGCGGGTGCTGGAGCCCTTCGATGTGCCGGGAGGGCCGACGGTGGCGCAGATGGCGGATCCGGAGGGCAACGTAGTGGGGCTGGTAAAGCAGTAATTTCTTGCTACGGAATCAGTTTTGGGAGGGGGATTTTGTTTTGTAAAAACGGGTGTTTTAGATATAAATAGGCGCTATAGTTAGGTTCGCCCGGGCTGATCGCACTGTATACTTAAAGCAGGATGAGCACAAACGGACGTGACGCTCAGGTCGAGCGAAATCCAGGGGTTATGGGTGGCTCACCCGTGATTGCGGGGACGCGCATCCGCGTCTCGGACATCGTTCGCTACAGGGAGATGTGGCCGGACCTTTCGAGTATAGTCCGCCAGCTCCCGCATCTCACACTGGAACAGGTGAATGCGGCGCTCGCCTACTATGACTCGCACCGAGCCGAGATTGACAACGAAATCGAGACGGAAGCGGCATTAGCCAAAGAGTGGCGTCCGAACCGCGCTTCTACTTAGACGAGAACGTCGCAACCGAAGTCGCGACCCGCTTGCGGGCTGCTGGCTTCGACGTATTGACCACGAATGAAGCCGGCCAGTTGCGCGCCACTGACGGATCGCAGCTCGCCTTCGCTGCTGCACAGAACCGCATTTTTCTGACGCACGACCTAAGGGACTTCGTCCGACTGGCCAGCGAGTGGGCACGAGCGGATCGACACCACAGCGGCCTTATTCCGCGACAATCCAGAACCCCGCCGCGCTCGTCCAAGCCACTCTCGCGCTGCTCGAACTCTACCCGACTTCAGACGACTGGCGCGACCTCACACTGTCCACGATTTCCCAAGGGGCTTGACGAACTGACCCTCTTCGCGGCATAATCCGCCCCATTCTTGCACCCCCGGGAGGGTACACGAGTGACCGAGATCCTGGAGCGCTGGCGCTGGCCCATCGTCGGGCTTATTTGCGCGCCGCTGCTGGTGGGCGTAGGCGTGCTTTTCGAGGACGAAATGAGCGCGCCGGAGCCGCTCGTCATCGAGACGGCCGAGCTGGAGTCGGGCGAGGTCAAGGTGTACATCACCGGCGCGGTCGCCAATCCGGGCGTCTACCAGCTGGAGGGCGGGCTGCGCTGGATCGATGCGCTGGAGGCGGCGGGAGGCCCGACAGAAGAGGCCGACCTGATGGCGGTTAACCTGTCGCGCCGCGCCCTGGACGAGGACCACATCGTGGTGCCCTTCCTTGGTGGCGGAACGGCGGTGGCTGGCGTCGCGGCGTCGCCGCTGGTCAACATCAACGCCGCCAGTCAGTCGGAGCTTGAGGAGTTGCCCGGCATCGGCGAGGTGCGGGCGGACCGGATCATCCAGTCGCGCACCGTGGACGGGCCGTTCGGCGCGACCGAAGATATTGTGACGCGGGAGCTTGTCCCGAATTCGGTATACGAAGACATCGCAGAGCTAATCAGCGTCTACTGACGGACAAACTAACGAACCAGCAAACTGGAAAACTGATGGCGAGACCGAAAGCGCTGGCAATTTCGGCGATTTACCTGGCGCTGGCGTGGCTGCTGGGCGTGTTAGCTGCGACCCTCGCGCATGATGATAGGACTGGCTTAGTAGCAGCAGCCCTGCTGCTAACCGCCGCGACGCTGGCCTGGCGGCCGAAGACCTCGTCGCTGGTGCTGATTGCCATCGGGATCGTGCTGGTATTCGCGGGCGGCTGGCGCTATTACGCTACTCAACCGACAAGCGAGGGCACGGTGGCGGCGTACAACGATACCGATGATGACGTGCGGCTGCGTGGGGTAGTGAGCGATGAGCCGGACGCGCGGCCGACGGGCCGCTTGTACCGTATTGACGTGCGAGAGGTGTTGAACGAGGACGCATGGGAAGGCTCGCGAGGGAAGGTGCCGGTGCGGCTGCCACCGTTCCCGGCCTACGAGTATGGCGACGTGCTCGACCTCGAAGGCGAGTTGGAGACGCCACCGACTGTGCCCGATATTGACTTCGACTACCGCGGCTACTTGCTGCGACAGGGGGTGGTCTCGCTGATGGCCTACCCCGATACGGAAAGGATAGGCGCCAGCGAAGGGCGATGGCACACGGCTAGGCTGATCGACATACGCGCGGAGCTGACGGAACGGCTCGACGCGGCGCTGCCGGAGCCGCAGTCCTCGCTGGCGGCGGGGATTCTGCTGGGAACACGCGCCGATCTGCCGGCGGACCTGGAAGAGGCGATGCGGACGACAGGCACAAGCCACCTTGTGGCGGTGAGCGGCCAAAACGTAACGCTGCTGGCTGGTTTAGTGATCGCCGCGTTTGCCTGGGCGATCGGCCGGCGGCCAGCGGCGTTTCTGTCGATCGCGATCATCGTGGCGTATGCGCTGCTGGTCGGCGGGCAGGCTTCGGTAGTGCGGGCGTCGATCATGGCTTCAATCTACGTGGTGTCGGTGATCGCCGGCAGGCAGAACGCGGCCCCGGTCGGCCTGGGGCTTGCCGCGGCTGGCATGACAGCCCTGGACCCGCAGGTGATCCACGACATCGGATTCCAGTTGAGCTTCGCGGCGACGATCGGGCTGGTTACGTTCGGCAACGAACTGAAGACGCGTTTGGAGGCATGGGTGGCGGGCTGGCCGGGGTTGGCGGAGGCGCCGGTCACGCGGCCGCTCATCGAGACGTTTGCGATCTCGCTGGCGGCGATTCTCTTCACGCTGCCTATAACTGCCGTCCACTTCGGTGAGATCTCGCTGGTTGCGCTGCCGGCGAACCTGCTTGCTGTGCCCGCATTCCTGGCGGTCGCGCTCACGGCAGCGGTGGCGCTGCTGGCCGGTGTTGTACCCGGCGGCGAGGTGCTTCAGTGGACTGCCTGGTTACCGGCCACTTACATGATCGCAGTGATCGATGCCCTGGCGTCGCTGCCTTATGCGAGATTGGGCGTCGGCGGGTTGGGCACGTGGTTTGCGGTCGTGTGCTACGTACCGCTCATCCTGTTCACGTTGTCGCTGATGGGCGGACGAGTCCGGGACGTGCCGGCACGCAAGCGATGGCGGCGGGAGCCGCGGGCGGCGGCCGCTGTGGCGGCGGGCGCGGTCCTCGTAGCGGCGACGGCGTTTGTCTGGGTATCAGGCCTGACGCAGAATGCCGACGGACGGCTGTCGGTCACGTTTTTGGACGTGGGGCAGGGCGACGCGGTTTTAATCGAGGGGCCGGACGGCCACCGGGTGCTGGTAGACGGTGGCCCATCCGGTGATGTGCTGGGTGAGGCGCTGGGACGTACCCTGCCCTTCTTCGACCGGCGGATAGACCTGGTGGTGCTCACTCACCCGCAGACCGATCACGGCGGCGGGCTGATCGACCTGCTTGACCGGTACGATGTGGGCGCGGTGCTGGATAGCACCGTCGACACTGAAGGCGTCTTCGCTCTTGCGTGGCACGACGCTGTTGCGACGAGCAACGTGTCGCGTTATGTCGCACAGAGGGGGATGTACGTCAATCTGGGGAGCGGCGCGCGCCTGCAAATCCTCGCGCCGTCCGAGAGGCTGTCACCCTGGGCGGACCCGAACGATGGCTCCACGGTACCGCGGGTCGTGATGGGTGAAACGTCGTTTCTGCTGACGGGCGACATCGAGGCGGAGGGGGAGGCGGCGCTGGTGCAGTCGGGAACGGACCTGCGATCCACTGTGCTGAAGGTGCCACATCACGGTTCTCGCACATCGACGAGCGAAGCGTTTCTCTCTCGCGTTGCACCGGCAATCGGCGTCATCTCGGTGGGTGCCGAGAACCGCTTCGGGCATCCGGCCGCGGAGGTGCTGGGGCGGCTGAGCGGAGACCACGTGCTGCGGACGGACGAGCACGGGGACGTCCGCATCGAGACGGACGGCGAGCGCGTCTGGGTAACGACCGGGCGGTAGCGCGAAACCACTGCAAGATCGCGGTCGTTAAAGGTATTGAGCGTAGCGGCAAACGCCGCGCACACTGGAGAGACAATGAAGATACTTTTGAGCTTACTCATGACGCTTGCCCTGTCGCTGGCGCTTGTTGCCTGCGGCGATGATGACGATGACGAGGCGACCCCGACGCCGACGCCATCGGCCGCGGAAACTGAGACGCCCGCGCCCTCTGCGGCCGTCGACGTGTGTCCCGAGAACCCGGACCCGGCAACCGACGAGGACCTTACCGTCACCTCGCCGGAAGCGGGGGACGAGCTGTCGAGCCCGTTCACAGTCAGCGGCGAAGCGCCGGAGTTTGAAGGCCGGGTGTGGTTCCGCGCTTACGACGAAGAAGGGAACGCGATCTTCGACCAGGGCGGCTCCACGAACTTCGGCCACCTGGCGCCGGAATTCGAGGAAGAGATCGACTTCGCGGTGAGTGCCGAGACGATCGCCTGCATAGAGGTGTACCTGCTACGGCCAACGGAGGGCGGTATAACGGATGTCGTGCAGATACCCGTGGTGCTGCTGCCGGAAGAAGACACCACGCCAGTGGCGACGGCCAGCCCCGGCGAGATAACTAACCTTTGTCCCGACAACCCGGACGAGGCGACAGACGAGGAGGTCCTGGTCACGGGCCCGGAGCCCGGCAACGTGGTGAGCAGCCCGTTCGCGGTGACGGGGAGCGCGGCGGCGTTCGAAGCGGTGATCCAGTTGACGCTGCTGGACGCCGAAGGGAACGAGCTGGCCGACAAGCCGGGGATGACGAACGAGGGCCAGACGCTGGCGCCTTTCGACGCGCTGCTCGAGTTTACGGTGGAGGCGGAGACCGACGCCTGCCTGCAGGTCTATATGTTGAGCGCGGAGAACGGTGAGCCGATCAACATCGCGCAAGTGCCGCTGGTGCTGATCCCTGCGGCCGAGTAGCCCGCGCATCCGGCGTCGCGTAGCCCGCTGATATACTCGACCCATGATTAGAAACGATGGGCGACGGCCGGGCGAACTGCGCCCGATGAAGATTGAGCCGGGGTTCCTACAGCATGCGGAAGGATCGGCGCTGATTACCATGGGCGGGACGACGGTGCTCTGCGCGGTGACGTGCGAGGACCGCCTGCCGCGCTTCGCGATGGGGACCGGCTCGGGCTGGATCACCGCGGAGTACTCGATGCTGCCGCGGTCGACTCACCAGCGCACGCCGCGCGAGAAGAGCGCGACGTCCGGGCGGACGGCGGAGATACAGCGGTTGATCGGGCGCTCACTGCGCTCAGTGGCGCGGCTCGATCTGCTGGGAGAGCGAACGTTTACCGTCGACTGCGACGTAATTCGTGCGGACGGCGGCACGCGGACGGCCTCGATAACGGGAGCGTACGTGGCGCTGGTGCAGGCCTTCCAGAAGCTGGTCGACACGGAGGCGTACAGATCGATTCCCGTCCGCTGCGGCGTGGCGGCAATCAGTTGCGGGCTGGTGGACGACATGCCGCTGCTGGACCTCGACTACAGCGAGGACTTCAAGGCGGCGGTAGACTTCAACGTCGTGATGACGGAAGCGGGCGAGATGGTGGAGTTGCAGGGCACCGGCGAAAGCCGGCCCTTTACCCGCGACGAGATGACGAACCTGATCGACCTAGCCGAAGCGGGCATACGCGACCTGATCGAGGCACAGAAGGAAGTGCTGCGAGGAATCGGCGTGGACGTTCCGGCGCCCGAGCTGGCGGCTTCCTGACTTTTGGCCTCGATTTGACGATTTCGTAAGACTTCGGGCCGTTTGGCCCGTGTCACGTTGATCCTCGCCGGAATATGGTGGCGACATGATGATCAACCGACAACTTATCGACCGCCTGCGTGAGACGACCACCACTGAAGGCGTACTCACCGCCACGATGAAACTGGACCCGCAACTGGCCTACGACCGCGACCAGGCGACGGCTAAGTTCAAGGGCGCCTACGCCCGCGCGTTACGTGAAGGAGACGAGGAAGCTGCCGCCGTCCTGGAGCGCGAACGGGACCGCGTACTGGATTGGCTGCGGGACAATAAGCCGGAAGGCCGCGGGCTGGTCATCTATTCGTCCGAGCCGATTGGGCTGCTGGAAGCTGTGCGGCTGGACGTGATGGTGCCGAGCTACGTCACGGCGGGGCCGACGCCGGACACTACCGCCCTCGCCCGAGTCGTCGACGAGTATCCGCGGATGGCGGTAGTCATGCTGGACGGGGGCGACGCGCGGATCTACGCGGCGGAGCAGGGCCGGGAAAAGCAGACGGAGCGCCATCGCAGTGACCTGCCCAACCGGCACGACCAGGGCGGCTGGTCGCAGGCGCGCTACGAGCGCCACGTGGAGTTCCATCACTCCAAGCACCTGAAGGAAGTGACCGAGGCGCTGGAGAAGATGTATTACGAGCGGCCGTTTGACCGGCTAGCGCTGGTAGGTGTCGACACGGCGACGAAGGAATTCGAAGCGATGCTGCCGGAACCGATCCGCCAGCGGGTGATCGGGCACCTGACCGCCAATTTCAAACAGGAGAGCGACGAGGAGATCATGGAGCGGGTCCGCGAACTGCGCGAGGAGGACGAGCGTACGTCGGAAGCGGCGCTGGTCGACCGCGTGCGTGGCTTGGCTGAGACAGACGACAAGGGCGTACTGGGCCTCGACGAGACGATCGAGGCGCTGGTGGAGGGGCGCGTCGACACGCTGGTGGTGGCCGACGGCGTTACCGGGGAAGGTTCAGCGTGCCTGGACTGCGACTACCTCGCGGTGGCATCGTTCGAGAAGTGCCCGGTATGCACGAGCGCCAACGTGGAGCAGGTCGATGTCATCGAGGCTGCGGTGGAGACGGCGCAGCGGACGGGGTCGCGGGTAGACTTCGTGTTTGGCGAGGCGCGGGAGATGCTGGTCTCGCGCGGGGGCCTCGGCGCCATTTTGCGCTATGTCGTGACGCCTGCCGGCTAAGCGTACTCGCCGAGGAATGTGCCGCCGAGAACGTGCACATGGCCGTGCTCCTGGCTCTGCATGGCGTCGTGGCCGAAGTTCGAGATGAGGCGGAAGCCGCCGGGGCAGTGCTCCTGTCCCATGCGCACCGCCATCTCGCCGACGCGCCCGAGGTCGCGCCATAGCTCGCCCTGCGTGAGGTGGCGCTTGGGCACGCAGAGTAGCATGACGGGCACCCAGCGCAGGCGGTTGCGGAAGACGATGACTTCGTCGTCCTCGTAGAGGGTGTCGGCAGGTTCGCGGTGGGCGATGATCTCGCAGAAGACGCAGTACATGGGGCGGGCGCCTTCAAGTTAGCAGGTGGTGGCCCCTGCCGCCAGACGGGTGCTATGCTCGGCTCGATGGCCGACGTTTACCCCTTCCGCGCTCTGCGCTACGACCCGAGCCTCGACCTTGCGTCTATCGTCTGCCCGCCCTTCGACACGATCTCACAGGAGTTGCAGCGCGAGCTATACGCGCGGTCGGAGTACAACGCGGTGCGCATCGAGCTGGCCGAGTCGTCGGGAGCCGGCCGCTACAAGAGCGCTACCAACACGCTTTCACGCTGGATGAACAACCGCATTCTGCGTCGCGACAAGATTCCGGCGTTCTATCTATACCGGCAGTCGTTCCCTTACGGCGGGAAGACATACGAGCGGCGGCTCCTCTTCGCGCGGCTGCGGCTGGTCCCGTGGTCGGATGGAGTCGTCTTGCCGCACGAGCAGACGTTCGGCGGGCCGAAAGAAGACCGCATCCAGCTGATGCGGGCGGCGCGGATCAATAGCAGCCCAGTGTTCCTCTTCTACCGCGACGATGATGACCAGATCCATGGGCTGGTTTCGGCCGGCGAGCAGCAGCAGGCGCCTGTCGCCGATTTCAAGACGGCGGACGGCCAGCGGCACCAACTGCTGCGGTTGGACGAGCCGGAAACGATCGAGCGCCTGACCCACGCCTTCGAAGACGAGAAGCTGTACATCGCGGACGGGCACCACCGCTACGAGACTGCGCTGGCCTACCGCGACGAAACGCAGGCGGCAGCCTCCGAATGGCGCGGCGACGAGCCGGAGAACTTCGTGATGGTGGCGCTGATCGACTACAACGATCCGGGGATGCTAGTTCTCCCCTTCCACCGGATGACAAAGGTGGAGACGCCACTGGCAGAGGCGCACGGCCGAATCGAAGGCCTCTTTGACCTATCGCAGGTGCCGGGCGACGCGCCCGACCTGACAGCGGCGCTGGACGCCGCGGGTGACGGCCTCGCGATCGGCCTCGTGACCGCCGAAGGGATGTACCTGTTGACGCCGCGCGATGCGGCCGCGATAGACGCGCTGATGCCGCAGGAGCGCGCACCTGAGTGGCGCGCGCTGGACTACGCCATCGTGAACCAGGTGCTGCTGCAGCACTGCCTGGGCCTGACCGAGGAACGCATGAAGGACTACGACGCCGTGAAGTTCACAGAAGACGCTGAGAAGGCCGTGGCCGCCGTGCGGACAGGCGCCGCGAACTACGCGCTAGTAATGCGCCCCCTGCCGGTGGAAAGGGTTCTGGCCCTGGCGGACCTGGGAGAGCGGATGCCGCAGAAGTCGACGTTCTTCTACCCCAAGGTGCCGACGGGCGTCGTCTTCAACCTGCTCGAAGACTAAAGCTGCGCCAGGCGGGCGCTGATGATGCCGTCCACCGACTTGACGCTCTCCAGTTGCGCGGCATCCAGGGGGTCGTCGAGGGCGAGGACCATCAGCGCGACGCCGGACTTCTCGTGGCGGCCCACGTTCATGTAGCTGATATTGACGCCCAGTTCGCCCATCAGCGTGCCGACTGCGCCGACCATGCCTGGCCGGTCCATGTTCTCGCAGAGCAACACGAAGCCCTCGCTTGAAGGCACGTCCACCCAGTAGCCGTCGATCTCGACGATGTGGGCGCCGTCGTGGGCGAAGGTGGCCGAGACGCGCGCCTCGTCTTCGCCCCGCCCGAGTGTGACGGTTATGACGTTGTTGTAGATCTCATGGCTGGGGCTGGTGACCTGGGTCACACGCAGGCCGCGGCGCTCAGCGATGAGATCGGCGTTGACGACGTTGATGTGCTCCTCGGTGACTTTATCGATCAGGCCGGCGATGACGGCGGCCTTGAGCGGAGTCAGGTCGTGCTGGGCGATGTCACCCGCGTAGTCAACTTCGACCTCGCTGAGCTGGCCCTCCATGAGCTGTACCGCTAGCGACGCGGCTTTCTGCGCTACCGGGACATACGGCGCGAGGTACATGTACGTCTCGGGGTCAATCATCGGTGCGTTGACGGCCCAGCGCGCCGGCTCGCCGTTGAGGACGTCGACGATCTGCTCCGCAACGTCGACGGCGACACGCTCCTGGGCTTCGGCTGTGGATGCGCCGAGGTGCGGGGTGACGACGACCCCGTCAATCTCGAATAGAGGGTGCTCGGTGATCGGCTCCTGCTCGAAGACGTCGATGGCGGCGCCGGCGATGACGCCCTCCTTCAGCACCTTGACGAGCGCGCCCTCGTCGATGATGCCGCCGCGGGCAGTGTTGATGACGCGAGCGGTCGGTTTCATCTTGCGCAGTTCGGGTTCGCCGATGAGGTGCTTCGTACCCTCGGAGAGGGTGGTGTGTACCGTCAGGAAGTCGGACTCGGCGAGGACCTCGTCCATCGTGGCGAGATCGACGCCGAGGGCTCGGGCGCGGTCTTCGGAGACGAAGGGGTCGTAGGCGATGACACGCATCTCCAGGCCGCGGCCGCGACGCGCAACCTCCGAGCCGACCTGGCCCAGGCCGACGACCCCCAGCGTCTTGCCGCGGACCTCAAGGCCCATGAAGTTCTTGCGTTCCCACTTGCCGGACTTGAGCGAAGCGTGCGCCTCCGGGATGTGCCGGGACAGCGAGAACATGAGGGCGATAGCGTGCTCCGCGGCGGAGGTGGTGTTACCAGTCGGGGCATTGACGACGACGACGCCGCGCTCAGTGGCGGCTTCGAGGTCGATGTTATCGACGCCGACGCCGGCTCGGCCGACGACCTGCAGGTGGGACGTCGCTTCGAGGATCTCGCGCGTGATCTTGGTTTCGCTGCGGACGACGAGCGCGTCGTAGCCGTTCACGACCTTCTTCAGTTCGTCGGAGGACATCCCTATCTTAACGTCGACGTCCACGCCGCTGTTCTTGAGGATGGCGATGCCGTCTTCGGCGATGGGGTCACAGACAAGGATCTTCATCGTGCTCTCCAGGGGTATTGCGGACATGGGTATGCCGGTCGTCTCGCTGATCTGGGTGCCGAGCCGCTGGGTCAGGCGCGCGCGGCCGTTCAGAACTTCGCTGAGGTGGCGATTGGTGACGCCGACGCGGTCGGCGAGGTCTTTGAACTTCCAGCCGCGTCGGACAATCTCCGCCTTAAGTTCGTTGAGTGCGTCGTGTTCAGTCATACCAGCCATACGGGCAGGTTACGCGGCAATGACGGGATAAGTCAAGATGGTCTGTATTAGTTCAGACAGTAGGCGCTGTGCGCGTGAAGCCCAGCTTCTCCAGCGACTGCGCCAGCGCGTCCATCGTCGAACGGATGTCATCCTCGTGGACGAGGCCGAGGTGGCCGATGCGAAAAATCTTGCCGCTGAGCTTGGCCTGTCCACCGGCGAGGATCGTGTCGTGCTCGTCTTCCATCATGTTGCGCAGCGCTGATACCTCGATGCCTTCGGGGCACTTGACGGCGGTCACCGTGTCCGAGGCGAAGCGCTCGTCGCTGCAGAGGAGTTCGAGGCCGAGCGCCTTCACCTCGCGGCGGGTGAGGTCGCCCATGTTGCGGTGACGCGTGTGAATGCTCTCGAGGCCCTCTTCCGCCATCTTCTCGAGCGCGAGATCGAGCCCGAAGAAGATCGACATGGCGGGCGTGAACGGCGTCTGGCCCTTGGCCTGGGCGTCGCGGTGCTTGCCAAGGTCGAAGTAGAAACGCGGCATCTTCGATGTCTCGAACGCCTTCCAGCCGCGCTCGCTTAGTGCCGCGAAGGCGAGGCCGGGCGGCACCATCCAGCCCTTCTGCGAGCCCGTGACGACGACGTCGAGCCCCCAGGCATCCATCTCGAGCGGGATGGCGCCAAGACTGGAGACGGCGTCGACGATGAGCAGCGTCTCCCCATGCTCGCGGACGATGGCCGCGATCTCCTGCAGCGGGTTGGTGACGCCGGTGGACGTCTCATTGTGAGTGACCAGCACAGCCCTGGCGTCCGGCGTTTCCTTGAGTGCGCTGCGGACGTCGTCGGCGGACGCGGCGTCGCCCCACTCGTAGGAGAGTGGCTTAACGTCGGCGCCGTAAGTCTCGGCGATGGAGGCTATGCGGTCGCCAAAGGAACCGATGCTGACGGCGACGACCTTATCACCGGGTGAGAGGACGTTGACGACGGCGGCTTCGAGGCCGCCCGTGCCGCTGCAACTGAGCATCATGACGTCCTGCTCAGTCTTGAAGAACGTCTTGAGGGCAGCCGCGCAGCGCTCGACGATGCCAGCGAACTCGCGGCCGCGGTGGTTGATCATGGGGTGAGCGACAGCGGCGAGGATATCGTCGGGGACCGGCGTGGGACCGGGAATGCGGAGGTTGATCTGCTTCTGCGTCTGCTGAGTCATTGCTGTCGCCGCCTCGCTAGGGATATGGGAAGTCTAATGTACGGTCGGGGCTGATTACCGTCAACGAAAGGGCCCTAGTAGGTCGCGAAGTCGCCTTCGGCGGTGGTCAGGTGGTGCGTATCGTTCAGCAGGCGAAGAACGCGGCGGCCTTCGCCCGCTACCGCGATGTTCACCGACGCATGGGCTGGCCGAAAGAACATATCGTACGGCGACTTGATGATGTGGCCGATATAGGCGTTGATGACGCCGCCGTGGCAGACGATGACGATGCGCTTGCCAGCGTTGGTCGCGATGCAGGCCTCAACCGCGTTTATCGTGCGCTTGCGGAACTCGAAACTGGACTCGGTGTGCGGGTAGACGTCCCAGGAGCGCTCGTTGAGCATGCGCTCGCGGGCGGCGAGGAGCAGGTCCATGCCGACGTATTCCTGGACGGTCTTGTCGTCGGGCACGTCGCGGAAGACCTCGACCTCACGGAGGTCGGGCATGATCTGCAGTTCGAGGCCCTTGTGATGCTCGGCGACGGCCTCGGCCGTCTGCCGGGCGCGTGACAGCGTGCTGCTGTAGATGGCGTCGATCTGGGTGATCGACAGCGCCTCGCCGGTCAGCTTCGCCTGGAAATGGCCGTGCTCGGTAAGCGGCGGGTCGCGCTGGTCGCCGACGATGCCCTCGAAGTTGATGTCGGGCTGGGCGTGGCGGATCATCACAATCTCGGTGACGTCTTCGATGCCGGTGAGGAACGCCTGATCGAAGACGCCGGGGACGCGACCGGCGCGAGGTTCGCTATCGCTGCTGGAAGTTGCGTTTTGCAGTTGTTCTTCTTCGGCCATCTACCTCCGCGCTTTCGGATCTATCGCCTCGTTGCACCCCGAATCATAGACTACACATCTCGTGTGAACGAGGTGTTAAGCGGCGTCAACGGCAGGTAAAACGATGTGGATAACCGCTACAATTACCTGCGCGATGCCCGACAACCCCTATCGTAGCCTGCCTTCGGTAGACCGCATGCTCGCTCGCGCCGACCTGCGTGAACTGGGCGACGCGGCGACGCCTCTCGTCCGTCAGGCGCTCGAGACCGCACGCGCGGCGATCGCGGCCGGGCGAGACGCCCCGGACGAGGCACAGATTGCGGAGCAGGTCGCCGGGCTGGCGCGTCTCGTTATGTCGCCTTCTCTGCGGCCGGTGATCAACGCTACGGGCGTGATCATCCACACGAACCTGGGCCGGGCGCCGCTCTCGGAAGCGGCGATCGAGGCGATGGCCGCGGTCTCGCGCGGGTACTCTAACCTGGAGTTCGATCTCGAAGGCGGCGAGCGTGGGTCACGCTACGGACACCTGGAAGCCGCCCTCCGGCAGCTAACGGGAGCCGAGGCAGCAGTCGCGGTGAACAACAACGCCGCGGCGCTGCTACTGGTGCTTTCGGTGCTGGCTGCGCGGCGAGCGGCGGAAGTGCCGCCGCGCGAGGTCATCATCTCACGCGGGCAGGCAGTGGAGATCGGCGGTGGGTTCCGCATTCCCGACGTGATGGCGCAGTCCGGCATCCGGCTGCTGGAGGTCGGCACGACGAACCGCACCTACCTGCGGGATTACGAGCGGGCGATCACGCCGAACACGGCGGCGATCATGCGCGTGCACGCCAGCAACTTCCGGGTCGTCGGTTTCACGGAGGAGCCGGCGTTGCAGGACCTTGCCCGAGTCGCGCATGAGCACGGCGCCCTCTTGCTGGACGACCTGGGCTCGGGGTGCCTGCTGGACACGACGCAGTTCTGGCTTGCGCCCGAGCCTACGGTGGCGGAGTCGATAGCGGCGGGCGCGGACGTGGTGATGTTCTCCGGGGACAAGCTGCTCGGCGGGCCGCAGGCCGGTATCATCGCGGGGCGGGCCGACATCGTGGCCGAGGCGCGCAGACACCCGCTGGCGCGGGCGGTGCGCATGGACAAGGCCACAATCGCTGCGCTGCACGCGACGCTGTTGCACTACCTGCCCGGCGAAGCGCTGACGCAGGTCCCGGTCTGGCGGATGATCGCCGCGCCACTCGCGGAAATCGAGGCGCGGGCGCGGCGCTGGAAGCGCTCGCTGGGCGCGGCGGCGCGGGTCATCAACGCGCGGTCGATGGTCGGCGGCGGCAGCCTGCCGGAGGAGTCGCTGCCGACGAAGGCGGTCGCCATCTCCGGCGAAGGAGGCGCGCTGACAGAATTGGCGCGCCGCCTGCGTACAGGCGACGCGCCAGTCGTTGCTCGCATTGAGCGGGACGCGCTGCTCCTCGACCCGCGGACGGTGGCGCCGGAGGAAGACCGGGCGCTGGTCGCGGCGGTGAAGCGGGCGCTCGCCGGCTAGTTCTGCTGGTTGCTCTTGAAGACGCCCACGAGGTTGCCCGCCGGGTCCTTGAACTGACCGTAGACGACCATGCCTACGTCTGTTGCGGGCATGACGATCTGGCCGCCGCCGGACGCAGCCTTGTTGAGCGTGGCCTCCGGGTCGGCGACCTCAGCGAGCCAGCAGGCGTAGGGGTCCCCCTGCGCCGCGCCGACACCGCCGCCGATAGCGCCCTCGCCGCCGTCGATCATCGCGTAGCCGTCCATGACGTTGTAGTTCCAGCCGAAGAGCTGGGCGTAGAAGTCCTGAGTCTTCTGGCCGTCCCGGCCCATGATCTCGAACCAGGTGACAGGGTTCTCGGCGGGCGGGGCGTTCGAGGGCGGCGGCGTCATCTTCGGGTCGTCCTTGACCAGCCCGATGACGTTGCCGTCGGGGTCGCTGAACATGGCCAAACTGACGACGCCGGGTATCTCCATCGGCGGCATCATAGTCTTGCCGCCCAGGCTCTCGGCCTTATCCAGCGCGGCCTGCAGGTCGGCGACCGCGACGTAGAACGGCGCCCAGCTGGGCGACTGACCGGCGCCGCCGATCCCGCCGTTGATCCCCTTGCCGCCGTTATCGACGAGGCCGTAGTCCATCTCGGGCATGACGTTGAAGCCCCAGCCGAAGACGTTGCCGTAGAAATCGCGGATCTGCTGGCCATCCTTGCCGGTGGCCTCGAAGTGAACTACACGGTCGGACATTGATTCCTCCTTTGAACTGGTAGGGTTTGTGGTTCTTCGCCGCCCATGGTGACAGCACAGGGCGACGCCTCTACGCGGTAAATGGCACTACTTACAGAGTGTCTGCAACTGCTCGATGTGGCTGGGCAGGTGGTAGTTGACGATGCCACCCACCCAGAGACCGAGCGTCGGCGAGTCGCCGAGCGGTGTCTCCTTGAATGCCGGCATGTACGCCTTGCGTCCTAGCTGTTCCTCGCTCAGGCCGCCGATCAGGTCCGCGATCTGCCGGTACTGGCCAAGCACATTCTCGCGCAACTCCTGCACGCTCGTACCCTCGCGCGATGCATCGAAGTGGCTGTCGCCGGGGACGATCGGGTACTCCGGCGTGTCCTCCTCCAGGAAGAGCCGGATGCCGTCGTAAAACGACCGCGTCTCCGAACCGGCGAGGTGACTCAGCACCTCTTTGACACACCACTCGCCCTCGACCGGCACCCGAGATGCGGCATCGTCGCTGACGCCGGCCGTGAGCTCATCGATGGCGCGGATCTTCGCTTCCAGTTGGTCCTTCAGGGTCGTGCTTGTCACCATTGGGCAACCTCCTTCTATTACTGGGCCTCGCGCAACTGCATCAGCTCAAAGAGGCCGAAAGTGTCGGCGAGGCGATTGATTCCGTTGAACATGCAGGCGACAAAGACGCCTTCGAGGACCTCTTCGTCGCTAAGTCCGGCCGACTTCAGGGCGGCAATGTCTTCGTCGGTGACCTTGTAGGCGTGCTGCGTGACCTTGGCGGCCAGGAGAAGGAGGCCGCGGTATCGCTCGTCCACGGCGGCGCCGTCGATGTCACCGCTCTCGATAGCCTGCGCGCTCTCTTGGCTCACGCCGAAGGCCGTCATGAAGAGCGAGTGCGCGCGCGTACAGTACTGACAGGCGTTCGTCTGCGAGACGACCGTGGCAATCGTTTCTTTCACCTCGCGCGGCAGAACGCCTCGCAAGAACATCGACTCGTAGCCATCGGTCAGCACGCGCAGGAAGTCCGGGCGCAGACTGGCCAGCTTAAAGACGTCTGGCACCAGTGGCACGCGGAACGCCTCGCGCAGCCGCTGGTATAGCTCGGCAGTCTCACCCGTCGCCTCTGACTCCTGGACGACGCGGATGCGGGCGGGGGCGGTTGTCACCACTTTTTCGTTCTCCTCCCTGTGTAACTTTCCTGAGTATAGTTACTTCCTTGTGTATGTCAACTACCCTGTGTATACTTTTGCCCAACATGCAGAAACGATACGACCAGACCTGCCCCGTCGCCCGCACGCTCGACCTCGTGGGCGACCGCTGGACGCTGCTCATCATCCGGGACCTGGCGCTCGGAGCCCGGCGCTTCAGCGACTTCCTGGCGAATTCACCCGGGCTACCACCGAAGGTCCTAAGCCAGCGCCTGAAGTACCTGATCGAGCAAGCCATCGTCGCGCGCACGTTGGAAGACGGCTTCCCGCCGCGGCCGCGCTACGAGCTGACGGAGCGGGGCGAGACCCTGCTGCCTGTGATGCAGGCCATCGGCCGCTGGGGCGCCGAGAACCTGTACGAAGGCGAAGAGGAGACGCGCGACCGCGTGCTGGCGGCGATCAACCGAGCGCTGCCCGGCTTCGCCGGCTGAACGCACCGAGAGGGAGGAAGACATGGCCCAGGAACACCACGCTCCTAACCAGATCAAGCCAACCCGCGCGGGCGACTACCTGGAAGTCATGAGCAAGGCCATCTTCCAGACCGGCATCAGCTGGAAGGTCGTCGAGAGCAAGTGGCCCGGCATCCGCGAGGCCTTCCGCGACTTCGACGCGCTCGCCGTCGCCTCGCTGACGGAGAAGGAGATCGGCGAGCTGTCGCAGGACACGCGCATCATCCGCAACCGCAAGAAGGTCGAAGCGATCGTCGACAACGCCCGCCGCATCGTTGAGCTGGACGAGGCGCACAAGGGCTTCAAGAGATACCTGCGTTCCCACGGCGACTTCGAGGCGACGGTCAAGGACCTGCGCAAGAACTTTCGCTTCCTGGGCGAGATGGGCGCCTTCTACTTCCTCTACGTCGTCGGCGAATCGGTGCCCGAGTACGAGGACTGGTGCCGCTCCCGCGGCCGCGAACCGATGACAGCTTCTCCGGCGAGCTGATGCTGACGCCGCTCGCACAGCGAGTTGTCGACGCCTATGGCGGCGAGGAACGCTGGCGCACCGCGGCGGCGGTGGAGTGCCGCGTTTCAGCGCACGGATGGGCGTTCCGCATGAAGTTGCGCCGCGCCATGAGGAGGGTGAGCATTCGCGCTGAGATCGCCATTCCACGGCTGCAAATGATCGAGTGGCCGTCGGCGGCAAAGCGCGTGGTCATCGAATGACCATCGCAGGTGCGTATCGAGTCTGCGGATGGCAACGTCCTGGCGTCGCGGGACGAGCCACGCAAGTACTTCCCCGGCGGGCGCAGGCGCTTCCGCTGGGACGACCTCGACTTCCTCTACTTCGCCGGATACGCCTGCTGGAATTACGTGACGTTCCCGGCGCTGCTGCTCCGCGACGACATCGAGTGGAGCGAAGTCTCGAACACGACGCTCGAGGCAAAGTTTCCGGCGTCGATACCAACTCACTCGCCGGTCCAGCAGTTCCAATTCGATCCGCAGACAGCACTCCTCCGCCAGCACGATTACACGGCCGAGGTCTTCGGAGACTGGGCGCACGCCGCCAACGTTGTGCTGAAGCACGGAACGTCGGACGGCATCCCGTATCCCTCGAAACGCTGGGTGACGCCACGCAGGGCGGACGGCACGCCGCGGCAGTTTCCCTTGCTTGTGGGGATCGAGATCACAGACTGGCACCTTGCGGGGCCGTAGTATTAGCGCGATGACTGAACCCACGCGCTGCGCCTGGGCCAACGGAGGCAACGACCTCATGATCCGCTACCACGACGAGGAGTGGGGCGTCCCCGCCCATGACGACCGCACTCACTTCGAGTTCCTCGTCCTTGAGGGCGCGCAGGCCGGCCTCAGCTGGTCGACCATCCTCAACAAGCGGGAGGGCTACCGCCGCGCCTTCGAGGGCTTTGACTTCGAGAAGGTGGCCCGCTTCACGCCAAAGCACATCGAGAAGCTGCTCCAGGACCCCGGCATCGTGCGCAACCGCCTGAAGGTGGAGAGCACCGTGACCAACGCCCGCGCCTTCATCGGCCTGCGCGAGGAGTTCGGCTCCTTCGACGAGTACGTCTGGCGCTTCGTCGGCGGCAAGCCGATCGAGCATAAGATCAGCACCATCCGCGACGTCCCGGCCACCACCCCCGAGTCCGACGCCCTGAGCAAGGACCTGAAGACGCGCGGCTTCCGCTTTGTCGGCAGCACGATCATCTACGCGCATATGCAGGCCTGCGGCCTCGTCAACGACCACGAGCTGACCTGCTTCAGGCGCTGAAGCGCCCGCACTCGCCGAGAAGCAGCCGGAACTGCGGATGCTTGAGCGAGGCAAACATCGGGCCGCTGAAGAGCGCGGCAAGCGGCGGACGTCCGGGAGCGGGCTGGGCCATGATGTCCGCCCAGAGTATTTGGCGCCGCGGTCAGCCGCTAGGCCCGCGACTCAACGATGTCGCAGAAGGCAGCGACGATGCGGTCAGGCGTGTGGCCGTCGCAGCCCTTTCCCTCGGCGTCGATCCAGATGCCGTGGATGCCAAGCTGCATCGGTGCCAGCACGTCGAACTCCAGGTTGTCGCCGATCGCCCAGGTGTCGGCCGGCTCGCAGGAGAGCGCGCTGAGAAGCGTGTCGTAGACGCGGCGGTCGGGCTTGCCTGTGCCGAGCTCGCCTTCGATAACGATGTGGTCGAAGTACGGTGCCAGGCCGAAGCGCTCGATCTTGGCGCGCTGGGCGACGCCGGCGCCGTTCGTCATCATGCCGAGGCGCACGCCTTGCGAGCGGAGGTGTTCCAGCGCCGCGACGGCGCCGGGAAAGAGCGTCGCGCGCTCCTCACGCAGGTCACGGTATCGGTTGGCGATGGCCCGTGCCGTCGCATCGTCGCCATAGCCTCGGCGGCGGAAGATTTCGATGACGATCTCGCTGGTGGCCGCGCGGAGGTCCAGCCGCCCTCGCCGGTGGCGATCAACCTCGCTCCACCACCAGGTTACGTGGTCACGGATGGCGGCACGCAACGCGGCGTGGTCAATTGCCGGCGACGCCAGCTCGCTGCAGGCCTCGGTCCAACAGCGATCGACGCTGCCGCTGTCGTCAAGCAGCGTATCGTCGAGGTCGATGAGGATAGCGCGAGGGAGGGGGCTCACGGTTCGATTGTAGCGAAGCGCGCCGCTAAGGCTAAGGCCACATGGCACGCAGGTCGTATTCGAGGCGAAGGTCCCCGAACGTGATAGTGCGAAGACCGTCGACCGTTTCATCCAGGAGCGGCGCCTTCGTGAGCGCCGTCCGAAACTCATCTGCCGACGCAAACTCCGATCGTGGCGCGATCCATAGCGCGAAGCCGTTGCGGACGTTGCCCTTCCAGAAAGGCCCGGTGAGCGAGCGATACTCCCAGAACTGCTTCGGCGGTCCTTCGTAGTTGACGATCGACAGCACTGTCTCGTCGCCGTCTCGCCAGAGGGTCATTGGCGGTGTGTGGCCAAGGTAGGTGGGGACAAGCGGGACGATGCCGATGTACACGTCACCATCGGCGACGATCATGCGGTCGCCCGCGGCCAGGTCGGTGCGGTCGCCCAACCACGCGCCGGCGCCTATGCGGACTGCCGGCGCCTCGCGGCCAAGGAGCCTTATGTCGAGCCGCCAGGAGTCGATGGGACGCTGACCGCGCGGCGGGATGCCGTAAGCGACGATCGCACGGCCGCCGTTCTGTGCGGCGCGGAAGAGGCCTTCATCCCAGATGTCCAGCCACTTCGGTACCGCGTCCCGAGACGGCTGCCCCACCGGCCCGGCGTTCACGCGGTAGCGGCAGTACAGCACGCCGTAACCCGGCGGCTCGTCGCGGTGCCAGTAAGCGATGCAGCTATCGAATGCGGGCCACGGCTCCGGCGGCGAGCCGACACCGTAGGACCGCGACATCGTCCCAAGCGAGAACTCGGGCGTAACGCGCGCCACGGCTTCGGTCTCGGGCTCCATCGCGACCCGCTCGCAGATATCTCGGGTAGCGGGTGTGGTCAGCATCTCGAGGGCATCGTCGGGCGGGTGGTAGTCGATCTCCGAAACGATGACTTCGCCCTCGGTGTCAGGGCCGTCGTAGTAGGGTGTCTTCGCGAGCAGCGCTTCGTCGCCGAGAACCCGGTAGAGGACGACCTTTAGGAAGCCGGGCGCGCCGACGACATCACGGCGGTAGGAGCGCGAGTGCGGCCCCCCAAGCTGGCGCGTGGGGACGTGCCAGTACTTCGCAACGTGCCGCCAGACGAGTTGCTCCATCTCCAGGGCGAGGGCCCGCGCCTCGTCTGAGCTGCTGTGGCTAGCGATGTCCGCCAGGCAGTTGAGGTCGACGGCGGCGTACGTGGCAGAGTTGAACTCGTGCGGCGCACCGACCTCACGGGTGCGATCAGCCCAGTCGCGCAGGCGCGCAATACCCTGCTTACTGACATCAGAGCGCCCCCACAACTCGCCACCGAGAATACGGTTGTGAATGTCGAGCAGCGCGATGTTCGTGTACGTCCAGTGCACGTCCAGCCGCTCTGCCTCAGCGAAGGCCAGCGCCGCCGCCTCGGCGATGCGCTCCCGCATGGCAGGGCTTAGGCGCTCGTGCGGCAACGCGATCAGCGCCTCGAGCACGAACTGGCAGGCGTTCATGTCGATGACAACGCCCTCTTCCTTGTGCCACCAGAAGTTGCCTCGGTGGGGATCCGCCTGGCGGCGCTCCTGCAGGTCCAGAGCCGCGGCGATGATGCGCTCAGCGCCCGGGCTCGCGTCTTCCCGCAGCAGGCAACCGGCGTACCAGATGCTGGGGTGCGGCTGGTGCCTCCCGGGCAAGAAGCGATTGGCCACGAGTTGATGTTCTGCGTTGAAACGCGCGGCAAGGTCCGCGCGCCCCATCTGGTACAGGTGAAGGGCGGTGTCCTCGGGAGTCACGCGCCCGATATTACGCCGCGGGCCGGTGGCGTTGCCAGCCCACTGACGAACAGACAGGGGGCCGGATAACCGGCCCCCTGTTCAATCTCCTTACTGGATTGGTCTAGGGAAGAACGATCTCGCAGCTGATGGCGGTATCGGCTCCGGGCCCGCCGATGCAAACGTCGAATTGATTGCCGCCGTCGATGTGGTCGTTGCCCCTGCCGCCGAGGAGGAGATCTCTCCCATCCTCGCCGAATATCCTGTCGTGGCCATTGCCTCCGATGACGAGATCGTCCCCGCTACCGGCGCAGATCACGTCATCGCCGCCCAGCCCAATGATCACGTCGTTGCCGCCACCAGCTACGATGACGTCCTTCTGGTTCGTTCCGATCAGGACATCACTGCCAGAGGTCCCCACGATGGTCGCCGGCTGGCCGTCGCAGGTGGCTGAGACTGTCGTCGTGGGTGACGGTGATGCGGTCGGCGGCGCCGGCGATGGGGTCGCCGTTGGCGATGCCGTCGGCGACGGAGTATCAGTCGGCGTCGGTGTCGGGGTATCCGTCGGCGTCGGCGTCGGAGTCGGAGTGTCCGTCGGCGTCGCAGTTGGCGATGCCGTCGGCGACGGTGTGTCAGTCGGCGTCGGCGTCGGAGTATCCGTTGGCGTTGCAGTTGCGGTCGCTGTCGCCGTAGCCGTTGCAGTTGCGGTGGCTGTCCCCGTCGGCGCCGGCGTGTCTGTCGGCGTCGGAGTCGGGGTGTCCGTCGGCGTTGGCGTCGGCGTGTCCGTCGGCGTCGGCGTGTCCGTCGGCGCCAGCGTCGGCGTTGGCGTCGGAGTTGGCGTCGGCGTCGGCGACGGTGTGTCAGTCGGCGGCGCCTCGCAGTCAGGGTCAGCGCCGTCAGTCAGCCCATCACCATCGTTGTCCAGGGTGTCTTCACAACTGGGGTCACCAAACGGCCCTTCCGTATCGCACACGTCACCAATGCCATCGCCATCAACGTCACTCTGGTCGGGATTCGGCACCGTCGGGCAGTTATCCTCGGCATCCGGAACCCCATCCGCGTCGGTATCCGGCGCCTGCGTCGGCGTTGGCGTCGCCGTTGCAGTTGCGGTGGCTGTTGCCGTCGCCGTCGGAGTCGGAGTCGGAGTTGGAGTCGGAGTTGGAGTTGGAGTCGGAGTCGGAGTCGGAGTCGGGCTCGGCGTCGGCGTCGGCGACGGAGTCGGAGTCGGAGTTGGAGTCGGAGTTGGAGTTGGAGTCGGAGTCGGAGTCGGA
>DATKDX010000020.1:0-4804 GCA_035512435.1 Dehalococcoidia bacterium | reverse complement strand
CACGGTGCGGTAGTGATCACGAATCGCCGCTCTTCCGCGAAAGACGTCGCCTCTGTTGTTGCTTCGATCTCCGTCCTCAAAGTAGTAGGAGGCCAGCCCGTCAGCATCTCCAGCATTCCAGGCACTGCGGTAGCCCTCAATTTCGGCGCGGATCTCCGCATCGTCGTCAATGGCACCGCCGGGCGCCCACGCCACGACGAGGGCGACCAGGGAAGCAAGCCAGATCAGTCTCATGTCTCTTGGCTCCTGTTCTCATGGGTCCGCGACCCTTCCACCTTATTGCACGGTAGCGGTGTCTGCCTCTTCGACCGGCCGCGGAGAGTAAATCTCGAGGAAGCACCGCCAGTCTTCCCTGCTCGCTCTTGCCCCACATGGTCACGTACCGTCCGGGCATGGTTGCTCGTCCATCGCGGTCTACCCACACGTGTGTCCCCACGGGCTGCTGGTCCGGCAGCGCCCCGCCTAAGGTCGCTCGCGCCCAAATTGGAAAGAACGTGTAGACGACGATTGGGTACGTGCCGGCGCCGCAGGCGACCGCCGGCTTCATCGGCTTGTCAGCCGGCGCTTTCGCGCCTACCTCACACTTCGCAAAATAGTCGCTTCCTGGCTTCAATGTCGTGCGGCGCTTCCGGCCCTTCCACAAACTCAGTTTCGTTGCCTCTCCCAACCCACGGCAGCAGGCCTTCTCCGCGAGTAGGATTCACGTGAACTTCGTCTCTCGTTGCAGAGCAGCAATAGTTACAGTACAGCTGCCATTGCTCGGCCGTCATCAGGAAAAGATCAGAAATGGATCTGGAAATGATCTGAGGAGGCTTCAGGGGAGCTGAACGGCGTAGAGGTGATGGTCGCTGCCGCCGAAATACAGCACTCCCCTGGCGATGGCCGCATTATGCACGGCCCGTGGCGTGCGGATCCGCCAGAGCTCGTCGCCTGTGGAGGCGTCAAGGGCGTAGAGGTGGCGGTCGTGGCTGCCGAAGAAGACGGTGTCGTTCTCCACCGCCGGTGAAGCGAGCACGCGGCCGCCCGTGCGAAAGCGCCAGCGCTCGCGCCCGGTTTTTGCGTCGAGCGCATAGAGATGGTAATCGGCGCTGCCGAAGTAGACCGTACCGCCTCTGACCTCCGGGCGGTGCCAGATGTCGCCTTCGGTGCGGAAGCGCCACAGCTCACGGCCCGATTCGGCCTCCACTGCGAAGAGATGGCCGAATGCGTCCTCGGCGCCGCCGATGAAAAGGACGCCGTCGGCCAGCGCCGGGCTGGCCACGAGGCACTGCCCGGCGTCGAATCGCCAGACGAGCTCGCCGCTGGTCGCATCGAGAGCGTAGAGGCCGCCGTCGCAACTCCCAAAATAAACCCGATCGCCAGCGGCGACAGGACTGGAGTTGACCACATCTCCGGTGTCGAACTGCCACCTCTTGGCGCCCGAATGCGCGTCAACGGAATAGAAGGCGCGATCCTGACTGCCAAAGTACACCGCTTCGCCATGCACGACCGGCACCGAAATGACGTCGCCGCCGGTGACGAAACGCCATCGCTCGCGGCCGCCAACGGCGTCGAGTCCGTACATGTTGTTGTCGCGGCTGGCCACGTAGACCAGTCCGCCGGCCACGGCCGGCGTGGCGTCCACGCGCCCCCCCGTCCGAAAGCTCCACAGCTCGCTGCCGTCACCGGCCGACAGTGCGTAAACGAGTTCGCGGCCTCCGGTGTAGACAATGCCATTAGCCACTGCAGGTGCCGGGTGAACCTCCCCATGGACATCGAAGCGCCATAAAATCTCTGGCCGCTTCCGCCCGTCCGCCGCCAGAATTCGGACCTCCTCGGCGCTTCTTGGCCAGGTGTAACGAGCGGACTCGGGAGCAGGCGAGCCAATTTCGATGGCGTGGAGCGCGCCGCCCAGACTGCCCACCAGCACCCGTCCTCGGACAACCGCCGGAGACGAGATCAGCCGGCTGCCCAGATTCAGGCGCCACAGCTCCCGGCCGCTGACCGCATCGAGGGCATAGAAGTGATCGTCGTTGCTTCCGAAGAAGAGCTTGCCGTCTGCGACGGTCGGGGTCGATGCGACGGAGTCTCCGGTCGTCAGGCGCCACAGTTGGCGGCCGTCAATGCGACGAAAGGCATAGATCTCGCCGTTCGCGCTTCCCGCGTAAACCAACGCTCCCCAGACCGCAGGGGCCGCTGACACGGAGCTGCTGATACGACTTCTCCATAGCTCACCACCTGTGCCGGAGTCCAGCGCATAGAGGTGACCATCCTCGGTGCCGACATAGAGTGTGCCGGCGACCAGAGTCGGGGACGCAAGGACTCGACTCCCGGTCGCGACTCGCCACTTCTCCGCCCCCGAAAGGGCGTCGACCGCATGCACCTGGCCGTCCTCGCTGCCGAAAAAGATCATGCCTTCGCCGGCGGCGGGCTTGGTCCACACGTAGTCGCTCGTGCGGAAGCTCCACAGCCTTTCCCCGTTGGACCGGCGGACAGCTTCCAGAGTGTTTGCGCGGGTCCCCACGTAGAGGATGTCCCTGGCGAGCCGCGGCGCCGACAGGGCGTCGAGCCTGACCCGCCACCTTTCGGCGCCGTCAGGCGCCGAAAGGGCATAGAGGTAGCCGTCGGCACTGGAGAAGTAGACATCGCCGCCGGCTATCGTCGCGGCGCCCCGGATGCGCCCGTTCGTCTGGAAGCGCCAGAGTTCTTCCCAGCTCTCCAGACCGACGGCGTACAGGAATCCGTCGTCGCTCCCAATGTAAACGACGTCGCCGGCAACCACGGGCGACGACCAGACTTCCCCTCCTGTCTTGAAGACTCGGTGGTCGCCCTCGAGCAGGTCGCGGTCGTACAGCGTTACGCGCGTCTCCGGCTGCCGACTGATCTCCTGCGCCTGTTCCAAATGGGCGCCGACTGCGCCTGTCACCAACTCCGCCACCCGCGATTGAAGGTCCAACAAATCGAAGGCAGAGTAGACGTAAGCGTCCGCCCACAGCACGCGGTCCGTAGCGGTCTCGACGAGCTGCGCGGAGACGCGAATCTCATCGCCGGCCCGATGCACGGCGCCGTCCAGGATGGCGTCAACGCCCAATTCGCCGCCGATCTCTCCGGGGGACTTGTTCAGCCGATCGTACTGAAGGACCGTCAGGCGCGAGGCGACATGGACGGTGTCCAGCCGCGCCAGGGCCGTAATGAGCGCATCGGTCAGCGCCTCGGCCGTGGCGTCATAGACCCGATCATCGGAGGCGTTCTGCAACGGAAGAACAGCGATCGACCGGATGCCGGGAAGGGCGGGTGAGGGGCTCCTCAGGTTCAATAAAATCAGGGCCAGAAGGACGAAGCCAGCCGCAACGATTGCTGTCACCCAACGCCGGGTTCCCGCCGAGGGCGCGGCAGGCTCAATCGTTTCTACGGATGCAAGCAATCGATAGCCGCGGCGGGGCGCCGTCTCAATGTAGCGAGGCGCCTTCGCGTCGTCACCCAGCGCTCGCCGGAGCACCCAAATCGCATTGGCAAGCACTTCGTCGGTTACAAAAGCATCGCCCCAGACCGCGGCGATCAATTCGTTTTTGGAGAGCACCTCGCCTTTGCGGGCGGCCAGGGCGACGAGGACGTCCATCGCCCTTGGCTCGACGCGCACCTCGCCGCCGACGCCCACCAGACGGCCCTCCTTAGGACGGACCTCCCATCGTCCAATTCGAAAATGCGATTCAAGCATGCTCCGCATTTGCCCCTTGTTGGCAGGTCCGGGCCAAGGCGCCGCAGGCCCCCGGTTTTCTGACCGGGTTGCCCGAGTTTTCAAGTGATGGTCGTCGAGATCCGATCGCCCTTGCATTGGTAGTTGATTCTCAGTCTGTCAAGCCTATCTGTGCTGATTTTCTCAGTCAAGGGAGAAAGTCGTCGGATCGGATGGCCCGGATTGGTGTCGGGAAGGATGACGCCACAGGGTCGCTTCCCTGGGCGCTCAAGGCCATTGAGAATGAATAAGCAACTGCGCTGGGTTGAATTGAATGCAAAGTGGCCCCGCTGACCAGAACCTGATTCAGGCACTGCCAGCCATCTTCCGCCCACACACCTGATCGTGCGCTCAGAGGACCACGGCGGCCACTTTGGAGTTGAAGCGGGATGTTTCCCCAGAGGCGTTTACCCCGGAGTCCAGGACCGTCGAATTACGGGGACCGTTCTGGCCTTCGTCCAGCCAAGAGGGCGACGAACTCCGGATCCGAACCGAGTCGCTGAAAAAGCGTCTGCACGCCCGGGTAAAGGTCGAGGAACGCAACTTCGAGCCGCCCCGCTGCACGTTTGAAGCATTGAATCGCGTGTTCGTAGCGTCCCAGACTCAGGTGCAGGAGGGCTGTCCAGGCGTAGCTCAACCCTGGCTGCCCCTCTTTCTCGAGCAGCCTTTCGGCTTCAGCGGCATCGCCCATGTGTGCGCGGACAAACGCCCTGAGCGCCGGTTCGACTGCTGCAGCCTTCAAAGCTTCCTGGTACTTCTCGCTACCGACGTAGGCCAGCACCAAGTAGACTCGGGCCCAATACAGGTTCGGTGCGATCTCCAGCGTATGGCGCAGGCGTCTGATCGCTTCCTCGAACCGGTGCGCGCAGAATAGGATCCGCCCCGCATCCTGATTCACCCTGCCTCCAAGCGGATCGAGTTCGAGCGCTTCCTCAATCCCAGCGATGGCTTCTGCCGTGTGGCCCAGGCAGGCCAGAACCATCGCACGCCAGTGCTGCGCCCTATGATCGCGCGGACGAAATTCGAGCGCCTGCGTGAACGCGCGCTCCGCGCCTTGCAGATCGAACGACGCGACCCGCACCAGCCCCA
>DATKDX010000019.1:0-2177 GCA_035512435.1 Dehalococcoidia bacterium | reverse complement strand
CTGGCAAACAGTTCTTGGATGAATTCCTGTTCGGCGTGAAGCTTCGTGGCGGATTGGCACTCTATTTCAGACTGGCCGGCGAGGGGCGAGATGGTGATGAGCAGCCCGAGCAGGGACGCCAAAAGGCGATTCGTCGAGATGGCATGAGATATCGTCGTCGGTACCGGTCGGAATAGGTGATCGGGAACTCACCGCGCACCAGGTTTGGGTCAACTGCCCCTGGATGTTAACCGAAGAAACTATGTTACAGGGGAGTGGGGGACAAAGGAAGTGCGGGGCCGGGAAGCTGTGAATCAATCGCCCCGAGCGGGTGGCGGTGAGGCAAAGCGTGCCCTTCGAGGCGATGATGACGATGAAGAAGGTCGACATCGCCGCCATCGAGGCGGCGCGGCGAGGCTGACGTGAACACGCCGTCACACTCGCTCTCACTCTCACCCTCCACCGTCGAAAACTGGGTGCGCACTCGCGTTTCGCGATAGAATCAAACGTTGTCTCGATCGATTTTTTCCACCATGGACCCTGGCCTCTGTCTCCAGAAAGGCGGCACGCACGACGGATCTAATCCGCGGGCTCACCAGGCGAGACCAGATTACTCCTGCCCCGGTTCCCGAGTGATGAGTTCAGCGCGGTTGCATGCATTTGGCTTGCTCCTCGCCCTGCTCGACGGCCCCGGTTCGCTGAGAACTCGCTGAGGAGCGACCTATGCTGACCGCCTGGCTGGTCGTTGTCCTTCTTATCTTCATCAACGCGTTCTATGTTACCGCTGAGTTCGGGGCAGTGAGCGTTCGGCGCACCAAGGTGCGGCAACTCGCCAAGAGCGGCCACCGCCTCGCATTGCGCCTGCTGCCGGTCCTGGACGATCCGGCCAGACTCGACCGATACATTGCGGCGTGCCAGATCGGCATTACATGGTCCAGCCTCGTCCTGGGCGCCTACAGCCAGGCGTTCATAACGCCCGGTGTCATTGCACTCCTCGAGGCCCGCGCCGGTTTCACGCTCTCGACGGCGCAGTCCGCGGCGACGATCGGCGTCCTCATTCTCATGACGACCTTTCAGGTCGTGGTAGGAGAGTTGATCCCGAAATCGCTTGCACTGCAATATCCGACCAAGGCCGCGCTGTACACGCTGCCGCCGATGAAGGCGTCGCTGGTGCTGTACTCCTGGTTCCTGAAGGTTCTTAACGGAAGCGGCCTGGCCCTTCTGCGCATGCTTGGCTATTCGAAGGCAGGCCATGCGCACATTCATTCTCCCGAGGAGATCGAACTGCTGATCGCCGAGAGCCGCAAGGGCGGATTGCTCGAACCGGAAGAGCACGAGAGATTGCAGCGGGCGCTACGGCTTGTGTCGCGGCCCGTCCGGCTGTTGATGGTGCCGAGAAGCCATGTGGTTTCCATTGACGTCACTGCTGAGCCAGACCAGCTTGTCGGCCTCCTGGAGACTTCGCCGTTCACGCGAATACCGGTGCGCGACGACGCGACGGATAACATTATCGGCCTGCTGCACACAAAAGATGTCGTGGCGTTCGTCGTTCAGAATGGTCGGGCGCCGTCTCCCCGCGACGTCATGCGGCCGTTAGCCAAGATCCCGGAGACTGTACACGCCGACCGCCTTTTCGCGTTCTTTCGGGAAGCCCGGACTCACCAGGCCGCTGTCGTCGATGAATACAGCGTCGTGGGCCTGGTCACGCTTGGCGATCTCGTCAGCGAGCTGCTTGGGGAATCTTCCAGTGAGTTTCGGGCTGGGCAGCCCAAGCCCACACAACTGCCGGATGGGCGCGTCCGGCTTCCTGGTCTGATGCGCGTTGACGAAGCCGAGCAGTGGATCGGTGTTGCCGTGGAGAGCCCGGCTGACACGCTCGGCGGACATGTGATGCATGTGTTGGGGAAAATCCCCGCCGCCGGCGAACGGTTGAAGTTCGGCGAGGCCGAGGTCGAGGTGGAACTTGTGAACGCGAACACGATCGTTTCTCTCCTCGTTCGGCCCGCTTCCGTGCCGAAGGAGTCCGCGGATGGATAGCCTGATTCCCGTTTTGGTGATTGCGCTGTTGATCGTCATCAACGGCGTCTTTGTCGCCGCGGAATTTGCCATCATCGGAACGCCGCTGGCGAGCGTCGAGCGCAAGGCCAACCAAGGTCATCGCGTCGCCCGGCAGGTCGTGGCGATTCTGCGCAATCCCC
>DATKDX010000018.1:0-2907 GCA_035512435.1 Dehalococcoidia bacterium | reverse complement strand
GCCGCGGTCACGCTGACAGCGACGCCTGATGGCGGGACGGAGCTCGTGCTGACGCATCGCGGCGTTCCGAAGGACCTCATCCCCGAGACCGAACAAGCCTGGCGCGATCAGTATTGGTCCAGGATCAAGGCCTACCTCGATGGCGAGGCCGGATAGCGTCCGCGCGCCGCGAGGATGACGGGGGAAGGTCGCGGTCACTCCGAGCGCGATGAGCGTTGCACCTCGCCGGTGGCCGTAAGTTCTTGATCGAGTTGGTTGCGGGGGCAGGATTTGAACCTGCGACCTTTGGGTTATGAGAGCAATTTTGACGATCAGTAAGCGCCATTGATCCTGCTTGACACCAGGGCTTTCACAGCGACGTGCCTATGCCGGTCTACATATCCCGCTTGGCGAGGCCGTGCTCACCAGTGGAAAGGCGATGGTCAAGGCCGATCTTCCGCAGGATGGCGACGAATCTCGGATCCGACCGCAGGTGATCCCATTCGGGATCGACATTGATGTAGAGGATGCACTCGTTACGTTGGTCGTAGGCCTTGTTCAGCCACTGGAGGGCCTGAACGTTATCTCGTAGCGCCGCGTGGAACAAGGCCGTATAGCAGGAAGGTCGGGGGTAAAGCGTCGCAGACTCCAGTTGCTTCAGGCGAAAGGCGCGCGTGTCCCCACTCGCGGCCGCACTGGCGAGCTGGGAAGCCAGATTCTCCCCCCTGCTGTGGCCACGGAAAACGCGTTTCATCATCTCCGCCGCCGGTTCCAGCATCCCTTGGCGGCTGTATGCCCACATCATGAAGTGGCCCGAGGGTCCGACGAACCAGGGATCGAGGGCAATGGCATTCTCGTATTCCTGGATCGCTTCGTCGTATCGCCTGGCCTGCTGATGGGTCTGCCCGGCCTGGTGATGGATGATTGCGGCGAGTGGATCCAGTTCCAGGGCGATGCGGATCTCGGCGAGCGCTTCCAGGTGACGACCCTGGAAGGAGAGCAACTCGGCGTACCACTGGTGCGCGGTCGCGTAGTTGGGATTCAGCTCGATGGCTTTGCGGAATCCACGCTCAGCTCCCGCGAAGTCCCAATCCAGATACATCTTCACATACGCATTCGAGGTGTGCGCTTCGGCGAGCGCGGGATCCAGGAAGATTGCTTTCTCGGCCGCTTCTTTGGCTTTGGGATAGGCCTCCTCCTGAGTGGTCGGGCTCAGAAAGGGCAGAACCAGGTAGACGTCTGCCAGGCCGCAGTAGGCGAGGGCGTAGTTGGGATCAATCGCGATCGCTCGCTGGAAGTCACCGATGGCGTTGAGTAATTCTTGCGTCCGACGCGTGTGCCAGCGGTACCGGCCGAGGAGATACGCGCGGTGCGCTTCGGGATCAATAGGGCGCATTCGTCGCTCCGTCGCCACGCCGGCCGAAAGCAGCTTCAAACCGACGTTCCGGGCGATGTCCCTTGCGACTTCATTCTGCATTTCCACCACATCGCGTTCATCGCGCTCGTAGCTTTCGGCCCAGAGGTGACGGTCGGTCGCGCCGTGTATGAGTTGTGCCGTGATGCGCACGCGATTGCCGGAGTGCAGCACCGAACCTTCGACGACGGCGTCCACTTGCAGATCGGACGCAATTTGCGGCAGCAGCTTGTCCGTGTTCCTGAACGTCATTGCCGAGGTGCGCGAGATGACGCGAACGCCTTCGAGCGAGGCCAGTCGCGTAATGAGCTCCTCGGTCATGCCGTCGGCGAAGTACTGCTGCTCAGGATCGTTGGAGAGGTTCTTCAGCGGCAGCACGAGAATCGAGCGGATGGGAAAGACTTCCGAGGCCGCTGCGGGCGGCAACGAGCGTTCGGACTCGATCAGCCACGCCGCCGCGACCGAGACAATCGTGATTGCGGCCAGCCCCAGCCCCAGCCACAGTGCCCTTCGCTGTCCCGTCAGCCGTGACGGCGCAGCGATCAGGTGAGGCTCCGCCAATTCTGCTGACGCCACGCCATCGCTATCGGCGATGACAGGCGTGATGAAGCGGTAACCCCGGCGCGGAATCGTCTCGATGAACGTGGGATTGTCCGACGAGTCGCCCAGGGCAAAACGCAGCTTTTTGACTGCCGCGTTCAGACCGTCGTCGAAGTCGACGAAGGTGTCGGCCGGCCACAACTTCTGCCGTAGTTCCTCTCGGGTGATCAGTTGAGCGGGACGCTCCAGCAAAAGAGTGAGAACCCTCAACGGCTGCTCCTGCAAGCGCACACGCCGTCCACTGCGATGAAGTTCCCCGGTGCTCGGATCAAGCTGGAAAAGCCCAAAACGTAGAAGTGGGCCAGGAGGTGCCGGGACGTGCATGTGGATCCTTGAGCTTGAAGGAGGGGCGAAATGTTACCACCGGTTGCGTGGAGCGCAGCGAAGCAGGTTCAGAACGCTTCGTAACACATTGGCAAGTGGGACGTTGCCGGGCCAGCAACGGTCCGTGAAGAGTTCCGTTGACCAGTCGCCCCGCGCACCTGAACCTGTCAGGTCGCGGACGTGCACCGCTACGGACGCCTGGCAGCAGTGGACATGGGGGAGAAACCGATGACAAGGACGATTCGAGGGCACGGTGGCACTGACGGGACACGTTGGCTGGGCAGAGAGGTTGGCGCGCGAGGGTGGCGGCCGACGGCCGCGGTCACGCTGCTGGTCGGCGTGCTCGCCGTCGCCGCGGCGGCGCCCGCTTCTGTCACGGCTGGGACCGATGAGCCGGCGAAGCTGTCCGACCTGCCTCTGGCCGCACAGGCCCAGATATCCGCCGTACTGGGCAGAGACCAATCGAGCTATCACGCCGTTCCGCAAGCAGGCGGGTTCCGCGTAGAGAATTCAAAGCATGGGCTAACGGCCGACTTCACTCCGGCAGCGGTTCGAGTCCGCGCGGGAACGGCGAGTTGGGGGCTGTCGCT
>DATKDX010000017.1:0-13521 GCA_035512435.1 Dehalococcoidia bacterium | reverse complement strand
CTTGCTCTTCCAGTCATAGATGTAGCCGAGGCGGAAGCCGTGCGGATGAATTTTCTGGCCCATGCTATTCCTCTTCCACCACGATCGTTAGGTTGCTGCTTCGCTTGCGCATGATGTCGCCGCGGCCACGCGCGCGTGGCAGCAGCCGGCGCAGCTTTTCCGAATCGCCCGCAAACGCTTGCGTCACGCGCAACCGGCGCGGGTTCAGGTCAAAGTTGTTCTCCGCGTTGGCAGCCGCTGAGCGCACTGCCTTGGCAACGATATCTGAATGCGGCGAGGGCATGAAGCGAAGAATCGCCATTGCCTCGTCCACGCGCTTGCCCCGGATCTCGTCCAGGAGGACGCGCAACTTCTTGGGCGCGACAGGCGCGTTGCGTGCGAATGAACGTACGGCGACCATGACTACTTCTTCCTCACCTGGGTCGTCGCACCTGACTTGCTGGTGTGTCCGCGGAAAGTCCGTGTCGGGGCGAATTCGCCGAGCTTGTGGCCGACCATGTTCTCTGTCACGAAGACGGGCACGTGACGCCGGCCGTCGTGGACAGCGATCGTCATGCCCACCATCTCAGGCAGGATCGTCGAGCGGCGCGACCACGTGCGAATCACGCTCTTCTGGCCGGATGCCGAAAGCTTCTGCACCTTCTCCAGGAGGTGAACGTCGGTGAAGGGGCCCTTCTTGGTAGATCGTGACATTAGCCCGCGTACCTCCGCCTGACGATGTACTTATTGGTGTCTTTGCGCCGCCGCGTCCGCGCGCCCAGCGTGGGCTTGCCCCATGGCGATTTCGGTCCGGGCATGCCGATGGGCGCCCGGCCTTCGCCACCGCCGTGTGGGTGGTCCACCGGGTTCATCACCGTGCCACGGACGCTGGGCCGGCGGCCTTTCAGCCGCGAACGGCCGGCGCGCCCCAGCTTGATCTGGGAGTGCTCGACATTGCCCACCTGGCCGATGGTGGCGATGCAGTCGGCCAGCACCTTGCGAACCTCGCCGGAGGGCATGCGCACCAGCGCGTAGTCTTCTTCGTCGCGGGCCATCAGGTTGGCGCCGCTGCCGGCGCCGCGCACCAGCTGACCGCCACGGCCCTTCTGTAGTTCCAGGTTGTGGATCGTCGTGCCGGAGGGGATGTTGCGGAGCGGCAGGGCGTTCCCCACCTTGATCTCCGCCCTTGGCCCGGACATAACCGTGTCGCCGACCTTCAGGCCGACCGGCCAGAGGATGTACCGCTTCTCGCCGTCTGAGTAGTGCAGCAGCGCGATGCGGCCCGTGCGGTTGGGATCGTACTCAACTGAGACGACCTTCGCCACGATGTCGTGCTTGTCTCGCTTGAAGTCGATAATTCGGTAGCGCTTCTTGTGGCCGCCGCCGCGGTGGCGCACAGTGATGCGCCCCTTATTGTTGCGGCCGGCGTTGCGCTTCTTCGTTGCGAGCAGCGACTTTTCCGGCTTCTTTCGCGTGATTTCCTCGAAAGAGTAGCCGGTGGCGCCTCGTCGTCCGGGTGATGTTGGCTTGTAGTTCTTAATGGCCATCTCTATACGCCCTCAAACAGCTCCAGCTTGTCCTTTGGATCAAGCGTAACCACGGCCTTCTTCCAGTTGGGCTTGTGCTTCGTGCGGTTTCCCCGTACTCGGTACGGCTTACCCTTCATGACAAGGATGTTGACGCCGGTTACCTTCACGTCGAAGCCTTTTTCCACGGCCTCCCGCACCTGCGCCTTGTTGGCCGCCGCCCGCACCTCGAAGGCGTATTTGTTCTCGCCTCCCAGACGCGTCGCCTTCTCCGTGATCAACGGTCGGACGAGGACGGAGAGGGGATTCAGTACCTTAGCCATCGCCTAGCCCTCACCCTCTTCAGTCTTCTTGGTTGTGCGCTTTCGCGTCGTCTTGGGCTTCACTTTCGCCTCGCCTTCAGCGGCCTTTGCGCGGCTGCGCGTGGCCCGCTTCGGCTTCTCGTCTTTAGTGGAGGCTTTCGTCTTGGGGGCGTCGTCCTCAGCCTTGGGCTTGCGGGTGCGGAGCGCCGGCTTCTTCTCTTCGGCCGGTGCTTCGGCAGTTGCCTCGGCCTCAGCCGGCGCTTTCGTGCTGGCCGCGGCAGCTTCACCCTTCTTGACGATGCGGGTGCGGCGGGCCGGCTTCGGCGGCTCTTCAGCGGCTTCAGCCGGCACCTTCGTGCTGGCCGCAGCAGCCTCACCCTTCTTCACGATGCGGGTGCGGCGGGCCGGCTTCGGCGCCTCTTCAGTGGCTTCAGCTTCCGCAGCGGGAGCTTCAGCCGCAGCCTCTTTTTTGGCCGCGCCACGGGAACGTCGGGGTTCGGTCTTGGCGCCGTTCCTGGCGGCCTTCTTCTTGATTTCAGTCTTCCAGAGCGCCTCCGCTATCTTGACGGCTTCTTCCGTCATCAGGAGGCCCTGGTGGTTCATCATGTCGCCCACGTTCAAGTAGCGCGCGGGCAGCACCTTGGTCTTCACCAGGTTTCGGGCGCTGATCAGCACCTGCCGGTCAGGCTCACCCGTCACGATCAGGGCCGAGCGGTTGATGCCGACGTTGCCGAGGATGCGGCTGATTTCCTTCGTCCTGGGCGCCTCGAAGGCGAGCTGGTCGATGACCACGAGCTGGCCGTCGGCCGCCTTGCCCGAGAGTGCCGAACGGATCGCCAAACGGCGCATCTTCTTCGGCATGTCCTGGCTGTAGTCCCGCACGCGTGGCCCGAAGGCCGTGCCGCCGCCGACGCGTGTCGGGGAGCGCTCGGAGCCGGCGCGTGCGCGGCCGGTGTACTTCTGGCGGCGGATCTTTCGCGTGCTGCCCTGCACCTCGCCGCGGGTCTTGGTGTGCGCGGTACCCGCACGCTGGTTATTACGCTGGATAAGGTAAGCCTGGTGAAGGACAGACACGTTCGGCTGGATGCCGAAGACGCTGTCATCGACGTCCAGCTTGCGGACTTCCTTACCCTCTGCGTTGACTACTGTTAGTTTCACTTGCTTGCCTGGACCTTCTGCGTCTTGCGAATGCGGACGATGATGCCCTCGTTGCCGGGGACAGCGCCGCGGATGAAGATGACGCCGCGCTTGGCGTCGGTGCGGACGACTTTCAGGCCCTTGACGGTCGCCTGGCCTGTGCCCATGTGGCCGGCCATCTTCTTCCCTTTAATCACGCGTCCGGGCGATGTGCCCGCGCCGATGGAACCCGCGGCACGGTGCCTGTCCGACTGGCCGTGCGTCTTGGGGCCACCGCGGAAGTTCCAGCGCTTGACCACGCCGGCGAAACCGCGGCCCTTGGTGGTGCCGGACACGTCGACCGTCTCCCCGGGCTCGAAAATCTCGCAGCCAAACTTGGCGCCGATCTCCAGGCTGGAAACGTCGTCTGCCGGGAACTCACGAATGACCTGGAACTTGCCCAGTTCCTTCATGTGACCCTTCTGAGGCTGGTTTACGCGCTTGCGCTCACCGAAGCCCAGCTGTACGGCTTCGTAGCCGTCGGTCTCTTTCGTCTTCACCTGCACGACCACGTTCTCAGCCGTCTCGATCACGGTTACGGGGACGGCGGTACCGTCCTCCTCGAAGATCTGCGTCATGCCGACCTTGCGGCCGAGAATGCCGGTAACGCTCATAGCTTGATCTCGATGTCCACGCCCGATGGCAGCTGCAGCCGCATCAGAGCGTCCACGGTCTTCGAAGTCGGCTCCAGGATGTCGATGATTCGTTTGTGCGTCCGGATCTCGAACTGCTCCCGTGAATCTTTATCGATGTGCGGCGAGCGGATCACGGTGTACTTCTCGATGTGGGTGGGCAGCGGGATCGGGCCGGCAACCGCCGCGCCCGTGCGCTCCGCCGCTTCCACGATAAGCACAGCAGACTGGTCCAATATTCGGTGGTCGAACGCCTTAAGACGTATTCGTATCTTCTGCCGTGCCATTGCTTATCTCCGTACCGCCCCGGTTGTGCGGCCCGATACCTGTTCCGCGATGCTGTTGGGGACCTCCGCGTAGTGGTCGAACTCCATCGTGTAGCTGGCGCGGCCTTGCGTTATCGAGCGCAGCGTCGTGGCGTAACCAAACGTCTCCGCCAGCGGCACGTGCGCCGAAATCACACGCAGATGGCCGCGATGGTCCACGTCAGAGACCTGGCCGCGGCGAGAACTGACATCGCTGAGGACGTCACCAAAGAACTCGTCGGGCGTCGCAACCTCTACCTTCATAATTGGCTCCAGAAGGATCGGATTACCCTTCTTCATCGCGTCCTGAATTCCCAGGGAGCCAGCCATTTTGAAGGCCAACTCGGATGAGTCTACAGGGTGATACTGCCCATCGACAAGCTCTACCTTCAGATCCACCACCGGATATCCAGCCTTGACGCCCGTTTCCATCGCTTCCTTGATGCCCTGCTCAATGGGGTTGATGAACTCCTTCGGGATAGAGCCACCCACAATTTTGTTCTCAAAAGTGAACCCTTCGCCTCGCGGCGTTGGCTCAACGTTCAGCCGCACCAAACCGAACTGCCCGCGTCCGCCTGTCTGCCGTACGAACTTGCCTTCCGCCTTGGAGGGCGTTGTGATCGTTTCCTTGTAAGCAACCTCGGGACGGCCGACGTCAGCCTGCACGTTGAACTCGCGCATCATGCGGTCGACGATGATCTCCAGGTGCAGCTCGCCCATGCCGGAGATGATGGTCTGGCCGGTCTCGGCGTCGTAGCGGGCGTGGAACGTCGGGTCTTCCTCGACCATGCGGGAGAGCACTTCGCCCATCCGCTCCTGGTCGTCCTTCGTCTTTGGTTCGATTGACTGCGCGATGACAGGCTCAGGGAACTTGATCGCCTCCAGCACCACGGGGTGATCGGCGTCGCAGAGGGTGTCGCCGGTAAAAGTATTCTTCAGCGCTACCGTGGCCGCGATCTGGCCGGAGCCGATCTCTGTCAGCTCTTCCCGGCGGTTGGCGTGCATACGAAGGATGCGGCCGAGGCGCTCCTTCTGGCCCCGCGTGCTGTTCTGCACCATCGCGCCCTGCTTGGCCACACCGGAGTAGACCCGGAAGTAGACCAGCCGTCCCACGTACGGGTCGGCGACCACTTTGAAGGCCAACGCGGAAAACGGCTCATCATCAGACGAGTGACGCTCTACTGGCTCGCCGGTCTTGGCGTCGATACCCGTGACCGGGGGGACTTCCAACGGCGAAGGCAGGTAGTCCAGCACCGCATCAAGCAGCGGCTGGATGCCCTTGTTCTTTAGCGCCGTCCCGCAGAGCACCGGGTTAACGAGTCCCGCGATGGTAGCGCGGCGGATCGCCTTCTTTAGCTCGCCCGGTGTGACTTCGTGCTGCTCAACGAAGCTGATCAGCATCTGGTCGTCGGTTTCGGCGATCGCTTCGATCAACTCTTCGCGGCGCATCTTCGCCTCGTCCAGCATGTCAGCCGGGACGTCGCCGGTCGTCACGTCTACACCATCGCCTTCAAAGGTGTACGCCACCATCTCCACCAGGTCGACGGCGCCAAGGTGCGCATCCTCCTGGCCGATCGGCATCTGGATGGCGATCGGGCGCGCTGCCAGGCGCTCGCGGACACTCTCGATAGCCGCCCAGAAATCGGCGCCCACGCGGTCGATCTTGTTGACGAAAATGATGCGCGGGATGTGGTAGCGGTCGGCCTGGCGCCAGACAGTTTCCGACTGGCTCTGGACGCCGGCAACTGCGTCGATCACAACAACGCCCCCGTCAAGTACACGGAGGCTTCTCTCGACTTCTACCGTAAAGTCCACGTGGCCCGGTGTGTCCACGATATTGATGTGGTGGTCTTTCCAGGTCGTAGTCGTGGCGGCGGCGGTAATCGTAATGCCGCGCTCGCGCTCCTGCGCCATCCAGTCCATGACGGCAGTACCGGCGTCTACGTCACCGATCTTGTACGTGATTCCCGTGTAAAACAGGACGCGTTCGGTGACCGTCGTCTTGCCGGCATCGATGTGCGCGATGATTCCTATGTTTCGTACCCTTTCAGAGGGCACAGAGTCACTCATATCTCTCTTCTTCTCTTCCCTGGGGGAAAGTGGTTCAGTCAGTTGTCATAGCCGTGCCTCGCCGTCCTACCACCTGTAGTGGACGAACGCCTTGTTGGCTTCGGCCATGCGATGCGTGTCTTCGCGCTTCTTAATTGCGGAGCCCTGCTCCCTGTATGCGTCCAGAAGCTCAGCCGAGAGCTTCTCCGACATTGGGCGCCCGCTGCGCCCACGGGCCGCGCCCAGCAGCCAGCGCATCGCCAGCGATACCTGGCGGGCCGGCCGCACTTCCAGCGGGATCTGGTATGTCGCGCCACCAACTCGGCGGGGGCGCACCTCTAAAATCGGCATAGCGTTGCGGATCGCCTGCTCCACCACCCCGCGCGGGTCTTCCTTGGTGCGCTCGGCAAGGTCGTCCATCGCCGTGTAGACGATGCGCTCGGCGGTGCTCTTCTTGCCGTTGAACATCACCTTGTTGATGAGCGTCTGCACCAGCACGCTGCTGTACTTAGCGTCCGGCGGGATCACTCGTCGTTGGGCCTTGCCGCGCCGCGCCATCTATTTACCTTCGCTCTTGCGAGTGCCGTACTTGCTGCGCTGCTGCTGGCGGCCCTGTACTCCGCCCGTGTCCAGCGCACCGCGCACGATGTGATAGCGCACACCGGAAAGGTCCTTCACGCGCCCACCGCGGATCAGCACCACGGAGTGCTCCTGCAACGTGTGGCCCTCGCCGGGGATGTAGGCCGTGACCTCCATCGTGTTTGTCAGGCGCACGCGAGCGACCTTGCGCAGCGCTGAATTCGGCTTACGCGGGGTCACCGTTCGCACGTTCGTGCAGACGCCGCGCTTCTGCGGGCTGCCGTCGCTGCGGATCATGCGGTTCTTCAGTGCGTTGTAATGGAAACGCAGAGCCGGCGCCTTTGTCTTCTTCGACAGAGGCTTCCGTCCCTTTCGCACCAGTTGATTAATCGTTGGCACCTACGCGTTTCCTTCCTTGTTTCCGCTGCGGCCAAACAAAAAGCCGAAAGCTTTGCCCGCATGAGAGATGTCCGGTCACCCCGGAATATGCACGGCCAAGTCTTCCGACTGTTCAGCAGCCGTACGCCCGCACAATACGAGCGCCAACCACAAATGCTAACCACCATTAGAGTGTGTGTCAACAGAACCGTGCCCGTGAAACGTCATCGCCCTGCCCTGCGAATTTGCACAGGTTCCGGCGTCGAGACATCTCGTCTTGGTGTCTACGGACGCGTCGAACGCGCCCTCAAACACCCGCGTAGGAGTGAAGGCCGGAAACCCACAGGTTCACTACGAAGTACGTGAATAGCACCGCCCCGAACCCGATTACCAGCACCACTGCCGACCTCACCCCTGACCACTTCCGCAGCCCGCGCATGTGCAGGTACACCCCGTAGATCAGCAGCGTCACCAGCGCCGCAGTCTCCTTCGGGTCCCAGCCCCAGTAGCGGCCCCAGGCGCTGTTCGCCCAGTACGCGCCGAGCGCAATCCCGGCCGCCAGCAGCGGGAACCCCACCATCACGCTCTTGTAGCCGATCTCGTCCAGCAGGCGCGCCTTGGGCAGCCGCTCGAAGCGGTTCTTCGCGCCGCCCTGGATGATGTACACCGTCGCCGAGACGAACGACACGCTCAGCGCCGCGTAAGCCAGGATCATCGACGCCACATGGATCGCCAGCAGGTCTGTGTTCTGCAGCGCTGGCACCAGCGGCCGCACGTCGGAAGGGAAGAACGTCACCGCGATCGCCAGCCCCGTCAGGACTACCGGCAACGCCACGCTGCCCAGCGTCCGCGGCGACCTCACTGGTTGCCCGGGGGTCAGGCTTTTAGCCTGACTTCTCCGCACATAGATCCACTCGAATACCGCGTAGAACCCCAATATCGCCGTCGCAAACGCGATCGTGAACTCGTACATGTTCGACCACGGCGCGTGGTCCACCGCCTGCCACCGCGCGATCAACGATATCGCCAGTAGCGCCAGCGCAACCCATGCCGCTCCCGTTGCCGCAACACCCGTCGCGTAGGAGAAACCGTTGCCATCGCCGCGCTCTATCGTCGCCACGCTCGGCCCTTCGCCGAGCGGCGTTGCCAGCTTGCGCACGACGACGCGCAGGCCCAGCGTGTGCGCCCAGTACGACGCGGTCGCTACCGCGCAGGCGGCGATAGCCAGGTACAGCGTCATGCTGGAAAGCGATTCCATCAGCCCCAGGCCATCCTGCGGAACGACTCCGCCAGCTCGAACTCCTGGTCCTTGGCCGCATCCTTCATGCGCGCCTTCAGCCGCTTGCGCATCTCGGCAATCGGACCGCTGCCGATCTGGCTCTTGTGCTTCTTAAGCGCGTCGATCTTCGTTTTGAAGGCGCTCTCCGGAATCTCGATCCAGTGGTCGGGGTTCTCAGCGCCGGCAAGCAGCATTTCCATCACCCTGTGCGGCTTCAGCCCGTCGATCTGGTGCTCCGGGTAGGCCAGCGGGTCGCGAGCCAGCGGGAACACCGCATCCACAGCCGATTGCCCCGTCAGCCGGTGGTCGCGGTGCGTGAACGTGGTGCGGAACGGGTTCCAGGTGATCACCGTCCACGGCTTGAGCCGCCGTATCTCGCGCACGATCTTGCCGCGCATCTCCGCCGTGTCCTCGACGAAGCCGTCTGGGTAGCGCAGGAACACCAGCTCCTTCACCCCCAGCACATCGCAGGCACCCCGTTGCTCCTTCTCGCGGATCGCGGCCAGCTTCTCGCGCGTCAGCGACTCATCCTTGGTGCCCATATCGCCGCTGGTCGTCAGCAGGTAATGGACGTCCCAGCCCTCGCTCGCCCACCTGGCGACGGTCCCCCCGCAGAGGAACTCCGCGTCGTCCGGGTGCGCAACGATGACGAGGGCAGTCTTCGGGTGCTTCTGGCCGGGGTCTACGTGAGTCATGGGGCAAACAAGCAATCAGGCGAACGTGCAAACATCGAGATCGATCCGTGTCCTATTGTTCCGGGGGGCATAGCGTGGGCAAGCTCTACGCCACGTGCGCTCCGACGATTTCGCCGCGGTTCGCCGACACGAGCTCGTGGTACACCGCCTCCACCTGCTCCGCCACGCCTGACCAGCGGAATTGCTCCGCGCGGACGCGAGCCTCGCGGCCCATGCTGAGGCGCAGCAGGTCATTTGTCAGCAGCAGGTCCAGCCGCTCCGCGAAGGGCTCCGGGCAGCGCCACGGCACGAGGTACCCCGTGCGCCCGTCCAGCACAGTCTCCTTCAGCCCGCCCACGCGCGAGGCCACCACAGGCACGCCGCAGGCCATCGCCTCCACAGCCACGAGGCCGAAGCTCTCGTAGTAGGAGGGCACAGCGCAGACATCGGCGGCGTTGTAGTAATAAGGAAGGTCGTCGTGAGCGGCGGCGTCGCGCCAGATGATGCGGTCCTCGACTCCAAGCTCCCGCGCCAGCGAGACCAGCTCCCGCTTGCGGCGGCTGTCCTTCTCGTCGCCACCGACGACCAGCACGCGGAACGGCCCCTCGATGTGGCTCGCCGCCTGGATCAGCACGTCGATCCCCTTCAGCGGCTCGATGCGGCCGACGAAGAGTACGGCGGGTTCGTCCGTGTTCAGTCCGATGCGGTTGCGGGCCTCCGCGCGGTCCATCGGCTGGAAGTGCTCCGTGTCGACGCCGCAGGGAATGACGCTGACCTGGTCGCGCCGCGCGTCGTACAGCTCGCCCAGCAGACGCGCTTCGCCCTCGCTTGCGCAGATGATTCGGTCCGCCTCAGACACAACCACGCGCTCGCCGGCGATGCGGTATTTCGGCTCGCGTTCGCCCAGGTGGTGGCGATTCTTGGCTTCGGCAGTGGTATGGAACATCGTCACGTGCGGCGCCCGCCAGCACTCTCCGAGCGTCCGGCCAACCCAGCCCGACATCCAGTAGTGGCTGTGCACCAGGTCGTACGCCAGGTCGTTGCCCTCCTGGAATGCCATCACGCCGAGCCGGAACGTCTCGAGATGGCGCCGCTGCTGCGTCTTGTCTGCATCCAGCGGCCCTGCTTCGATCTGCACCACCCGCGTTCTGTCATCCAGCTCCGTGACTTCGGGCGTGTCCGGATCGGTCCGCCGCGTGAAGATGTCCATCGTGTGCCCGCGCCGCGCCATCTCCTGCGACAGCGAGCGCACGTAGACGTTCAACCCGCCGCTATCGCGAGTGCCGGGGCGGGCCAGGGGGGACGTATGCACGGAGACGACCGCAATATTGCACATGCCTTCCGATAATAGCGCATCCGCGAAGCGCGTTATTCGTCGAGGAGCTTTTTGACCTGGGCGAGCAACGCAGGGAGATGGGTTGTTGACTGTGCCCCAGACCGACTCGTTATCTATAGTGTCGTATCCGTGAACGATTCGATGGCGAAAGCCGACGATGTTGGTGATCTGACCCAGGCGGGACGCAACGTCCGGCTCGGACTGTGAAAGGCGGCTCAGCGCCTCGCCGATAATTCCGAACTGCGCTCAACTGCACTTCGCAGCATCCGATCCGCCTCGTACTCCGTGAACGACCGGTCGTGACACCACTCCCGGATTGCGGTACCGGAGTCTAAGACGTCAAGCAGCAGCTTCTTCGCGCGGTCGTTCATACACCAGCACACGCGTCGCTTCAAGCTGACGCCGAAAATACGGGTTGCGAAATTCTTTGGCGGTAAGCAGATCAATCCGCCGGCCGAACAGCGTTTCGAGATCCTCCCAGAGCCCAAACACGCGGTCGGCATAGCCGCCCGTCGGCTCCCGTCCGAGCATTTCCGCCTGGAAGTCGATGTCGCTTTCAGCTGTCAGTTCGCCGCGCGCGGCAGAGCCGAAGATATATAGACGCTCCACTCCGTACCTGCGGCACAATTCTTCGATCTCGGTGCGTCTGGCCTCGACGATGTCCGGCAGTTTGCTCATAGCACATCAAGTTTAACGGAGAACGAGCGAATAGGCTCAGCGCCCGTGTACCAGCGAAAGGAACTCCCCGCGCGTCACGCCGCGCCGCCGGAAGCCGCCCCGGATCGCCGACGTGATCATCCGCGACCCCGGCTTCTGCGCCCCGCGCATCGTCAGGCAGAGGTGCTCCGCTTCGATCACCACGGCCACGCCGTCCGGCGCGAGGCCCGTCATGATCGCGTCCGCGATCTGGCTCGTCAGGCGCTCCTGCATCTGCGGCCGCCTGGCCAGGATGTCGACGACACGCGCCAGCTTGCTCACGCCCACGATACGCCCCTCCGGCACATAGCCGACGTGCGCTTCGCCGTGAAACGGCAGGAAATGGTGCTCGCACAGCGAGTAGAACGGGATGTCCTTCAGGATCACCATCTCCTTGTGCTGCTCTTCGAACCCCTTGCGCAGCACCTCCAGAGGGTCCTGCCGCAGCCCCGAGAAGAGCTCCGCATACAGCCGGCCGATCCGTTCCGGCGTTTCGACAAGCCCCTCCCGCGAGGCGTCCTCGCCGATAGCAGCGATGATCTCGCGGACGGCAGCTGCGATGCGCGCCTGGTCGACGCCAGCGATCTCGGTCGTCAGCCCGCCGTCCTGGCTAGGCAGCGATCTGCTCCCACTCGCTGACCGCGACGGCTTCTCCCTTGAGACGCGCATCGGCCACCACATTCTCGAGTGTGGCCGCAACGTCATCCTCGACCCAGGATTCTCCGCACTCGACACAAACGAGCGCCGGCACGTTGCGTACTACGACAATGCCGAACTTGAGATCGACTGCAAAGGTAGTCTCGCGGCGCTTCTTGTCGCCGCCGCAAAGAGGGCGCCGGTCGAGGCTGTCAGGCATCGGTTGGTCTCCTCTTGCGGCAGGCCGGTCGGTCGGATAATCCTCAATCACTTCGCCTTCCATGATAGCGTTGAACGCGATCCAGCGTTTATCCCGCCGATCGGTGCACTGACACCCCGTAATCGCCGCCTTCCAGCCACGGCGCGCAGTCCCACGTCGCCCAGCGCTCCGCCAGCACGAGCCCCGCCGCCTCCGCCAGCTCGTCGTAGCGGGCCAGCGTCAGGCGCCCGGTCTGCAGCTGGAAGCCGGCGATCAGCACGCCGCCCGGCGCCAGGTGACGCGCCATGTTCGCCAGAACCGCGCCCTCCGTGCCCGGCTGGAGGAAGATCATCACGTTCCCCGCCATGACGATCGCGTCAAACGCGCGCCCGAGCTCGACGTCCGACAGGTCGGCCAGCCGCCAGTCGACGTCCGGCGCCTTGCGCCGCGCCGTCGCCAGCATCTCCTCATCGATGTCGACGCCGACGACCTCGACGCCGCGCCGCGCCAGCTCGCGCCCCACCCGCCCCGTGCCACAGCCGGCGTCCAGCACCGACCCCGGCTCGAAGCGCGTGACGAACGTCGCCTCGCCGTGCACGTCCTCCCCCGCCGCCGCAAGACGCTCGTACCGCGCGTCGTAATCGTCGCCGGAGGTCGTGCGCTCGCGCAGCCAGCGGTTGGCGTCGTCCCTCATGCCTCGATCATACGGCGAGCGGAGGCGCATCGTAGCCGCGAGGCTTCCCTGGCACCTAATCCGACCAGAAGGCGTCCACCTCGTTCCGGTCCTCCACCAGGAACCAGAACTCCGCGATGCGCCCGTCGGCGATGCGGAACGTCCACGCCTGCAGCGAGCCGTCCAGCTTCTTGCCCGGCCGCTCCGCATAGACCCGCACCAGCGCGACCGCGTACTCGTCCGTCGCCGTCAGCGCCAGCAGTTGCGGCCGCACCGTCCCGCCCGACAGCTCCCGCGGCCGAGCCAGGAACGCGAGCACCTCGTCCGGCCCGCGGTAATCCGCCGACAGGGGGCTGCGTCCCGGCACGTGCCAGACGATGTCGCCGGCCATCAGCGCCCGCAGCGCCGCCTCGTCGCCCTTCGCCTGGGCCGCAAACCAGCCGCGGATTAGCGCCTCGTTGGGGTGGGTCATCCCCTTCGGCTGTGGCTTGCGCCACGCTCAGGACATGCTTCGACACGTCCGACTTCATCAGCCTGACGGCAGACTCCACCGGGCGGCTCAGGATGAATGGGTCGGATGGCTGCTGCCGCCAGTCCGGGTTCTACTTCTGAGGCGGGGGCGTCTTGGCCGCGCTCTTGACCTTCTTCGCGGTCTTCGACTTCTTGTCTTTGTTCTTCGGACTCTTGTCGCCCATCAGACAGTCCTTTCACAAGCCCTCCAGCGAGGGCGCCGCTATCGGTAACAGCGGCATTGTATCAGGGCGAAGGCCCGAACTGACGGGGCCTTCGCCCAAACATGCAAACAGCCGCTTCGCTGCAAACATGCAAACAAAGGCTTCGCCCAAACATGCAAGCTTCAAACATGCAAACGGGGCTGCGGCCGAACGTGCAAGCGTGGGGTCAGCCGAGGGGGGCGCCCAGGATGTCGAGACGGGAGAGGGGGGAGTGGCCGCCGTTGCGCTTGGTCTGCATGGCTTCGAGTTCGTGGAGGGTCTGCATGAGCTGGCGATGGAGGTGTGCCTCGTAGCGCATGATGATTTCGAGGCCCTCTTTGCTCGGCATGATGCGGGCGATACGGATGCGGCCGGTGATGATGGGATCG
>DATKDX010000016.1:0-9077 GCA_035512435.1 Dehalococcoidia bacterium | reverse complement strand
CGAAGATGATTCCGGAGATGGCGGAGGCCCGAGAGTTTAATCGCACTGGTGCGGCGGTCAAGAGGCCACCGCAGTGCGCTTTCGTTCGAACTGTGACAGGCGGTCTTCGTCCAGGGCCACGCCCAAGCCCGGCCCCGGCGGCATCGCGATGTAACCGTCCGCGTCGATGTTGATGGGTTCGGGGAAGATGAAGTCCCGGTGTTCTGGGAGCCAGTTGGGCGGGTCGTAGGGGAATTCGACGTAGGGGGCGTTCCCGGCGGCAGCGGCGCAGTGCAGGTTGGCAATCATGCCGAGACCGTTGGTCCAGGTGTGTGGCGTGAAGACGAGGCCGTGAGACTGGACCGTGGCGGCGATCTTGAGGGTTGTACCAATGCCGCCGATGAAGGTGCAGTCGGGCTGGTAGACGTCAAAGCAGCCCTCTTCGAGGTAGGTCTGGATCTCTTCCGGGCCTCGGTTCAGTTCGCCGCCGGCGAGTCGGAGGGTGGTGAGGTTGCTCCGCAGCTCGGCGAGGTCATTGTAGTCGTACGCGTCGAGCGGTTCTTCGAGCCAGTAGACACCGTACTCTTCCATGGCCTTGGCGACGGCGATGGCGGTCTTCAGGTCCCAGCGGTGGCGCTGCTGGTCCGGCGGGATGCGCCAGCCCCAGTTGCCGTCAACCATGATGTCGATGTCGTCCCCGACAGCTTTGCGGACGGCGTCGAGGCTCTTCACGTCGTCGCGCCAGTCTTCCGAGTGGAATCGCAGCTTCATCGCCCTGAACCCGGCGGCGACGGTTCGCTGCGCGGCGTCGACCCGCGCGGCGGTGGGCCGGAGCTCGCCGGTCGAGGCGTAGGCCCGGAGCTTGTCGATGGTTCCGCCGAGGAGCTTGTACACGGGTTGGCCAGCCGCCTTGCCGATGAGGTCCCAGAGGGCAATCTCGACAGGCCGGACACGGCCCGTGAAGAAGGCGAGGGAGCGGAGGTTATAGACGTGCTGCTCGAGGTTCTGCGGGTCCTGCCCGATGAGGAAGCGTCCGGCGACGTCCCAGCCAGTGGGCACACCGCCAGACCCTATGCCGGTGATCCCTTCGTCGCTGTGGATCTCGACGACCTGGATGCGGGACTTGGTATGGGGGAACGGCTCCCAGGTGGGGTGGAACGGCTTGTCGAGGGGCAGTTCGAAGAGGCGGACGCGGACTTCGGTGATTTTCATGGGTCGGATGCTAGGGGAGGATTCGGTTGGAGGCAACTTTCGACGGCGGCGTGGAGCGCGAGGCAAGGCGCCTTCCCAACGGATGCAGCGGCATGAGAATGGACGACGTGCGAGGAGGCCGCGGCGGTGATCTCGTTCAGATAGATCCCGTACACCTGCGTTATAGCAGGCATGAAGGTATTCGGGCTCAACATTCCGAACAGAGTCAGCAGCGTACATCCGGTCGAACTCTCGAAGGAGGCGAAGCAGCGTCTGTGGATGATGATCTGGCACGATGAGCACGGAGGGAATGCGTCGCTGACCTGTCGTCACTTCGGTATCTCCCGCGACACGTTCTATCGCTGGCGTCGGCGCTTTCAGGCATCAGGACCGGGCGGCCTTGAAGACGGCAGCCACCGTCCCCAGAACGTTCGCAAGCCGACCTGGACGAAGGAACTGGAGAGCGCCGTTCTCGGACTGCGCCAGCTGACACCCGGCTGGGGTAAGGACAAGCTCGTGGTGCTGCTCCGCGAGCAAGGCTGGGAGTGCTCAACCTCGATGGTCGGCCGCATCCTGAAGCATTTGAGGGAACGCGGCAGGCTGATTGAGTCGCCGCGTACCGACCCCTGGGTCGTCAGACGTTCGTTCCGGCGGCCCTACGGCGTTCGCAAGCCGAAGGAATATACAGCTGACAGACCGGGCGCCATCGTCCAGGTAGACACCTCGCACGTCGCTCTCTATCCAGGGTTCCGCTTCAAGCACTTTACGGCCTGCGACGTCTATTCCCGCTGGCAGGTCCTGGAGGCTCATGGCCGCGCCACGGCTCACGCCGCGGCCGGCTTCCTCGATACGATCGTCGAGCGCATGCCCTTCCCCGTTAAGGCGATCCAGGTCGATGGCGGCTCCGAGTTCATGGCCGAGTTCGAAGACGCCTGTCAAAAGCTAGGCATCAGGCTCTTCGTCTTGCCCCCCCGCTCTCCCAAACTCAACGGCCACGTCGAGCGCTCTAACCGGACCCACAAAGAGGAGTTCTACTACCGCCTTACTTCAGCAACTACCCTCACCCAGGTCAGCAAGCTCCTGCGTAGATGGGAGGACGTTCACAATACCTACCGGCCTCACCAGGCACTCGGCCAAATCACTCCCCAGCTCTTTCTCAAACGGTGCGCCTAGAAAGGAGGGCGGGTGTACGGCATCTACTGAACGAGTACAGGCGGTTGATAAAGTGACACTTTAGTGCTATGTTTATGCCCCCGCGCGGGGATCTCGATCATTTTGGGGGTAATCGAGGATGAACACCGCGAAGCGACGCGAAGGCTCAGAAGTCGGGCAGGTTTTGATCCTGACGCTTCTTGTCATGACGGTAGTGTTTATCGTCGGCTTCATCGCGGTGGACCTAGGTTTCTGGGTCAGCGAGCGAAGGGGGGCCCAGTCGGCGGCGGATTTTTCGGCGCTGGGCGGTGTGCAAGAGTTGCTGGACGATGGCGATGACCTGACAGCAGCCTTCAACGCTGCGGTGAACGTGGCAATCGCGAACGATGTGAACGCCTCCGAGATTGATGGGGCACCGACAGGAACCTGCTCCCTCGGTAACAGTTGTATAAACGTCGGGGTCGGGAACTGTCGCGAGGACGGGACGGACACCGCGATGCCATGGGTGGAAGCGCGGATTCGCCGTCCCGGAGCAGCGCTGTTCGCCCGGCTCTTTGGAGTGGGCGATGCGGACGTTGGCGCGGTAGCCAGGGCCTGCGTGGGGTCGATTCGTGGGATGTCCCAGCTGAGTCCGTTCGGAATACAGAGCGGCATTGTTCCGCCGGTAGGCTCGCCTGAAACGGATGACGAGTGCCTTAACGAGACGGACGACGACAACGACGGCGTAGTCAACGATGGGTGTCCGTTGTCCGGATGCATGGAGATCGATCCCAACAATCCGTCACGGACCCGGCCGGTCTACGGCGCCGTCTGCATCCTGAAGACCGGTGCCCAGGGGGGCGTTTCAGGACAGCGAGGCCAGCTCACGATTGGCAGCACTGATTGCCAGCAGACCAGCGCGAACACGCTGAGGCATGACTTTCACTACGGCACGGACGCTCTGTGCACGATCGGCCAAGAGGTCAACACGGGAACGGGAAACATCCTGGGCTTGCTGGACGGGCTAAACGACCGATTGGTAGAGGAGGGATTATGCGACGCCCGGTTCGGGGCGGGAGACGGCATGGATGACTTCAGCGATGTCTTTTCGCTTATAGGCGCGGTACCGGGCCAACCCGTGACGCCTTCAGCCGACAACGTCTTTTCCGTCAACGATTGTGCAGTAACGTCCGGCCAGGGAGGGATTCCCCCGGACCCGGCCGGGCACGTTCACACTTACACACCCCGCAAGATAGACCTCATCATCATCGATGAGATCGAGCAGGGGTCTCAGACGGCAACCATCACGGGCTTTGCGGCGTTCTATGTCATCGGGTGCTACGACGACGCCATCGCTAGTCAAACGAAGACAGCGATTGAGCAGGACCTGTCTGACTTCCACAGCTACCTGAATCAATGTCATCAACCGAGAGCCCATGATGACATCCTGGGAATCTTCATTAAGAGCCTAGCACCGCCGGAAGCGGTCGGGGATCCGGATGAGAACCTGCCTTTGAGCATCGTCCTCGTCAAGTAGCTGGCGCACGCCGCTCTACCGGTGTACCCCACGAAAACGGTTGGGAGGTTGCCAGTATGGTTGGAGCGCTCGATGGGATTCGGGTTTTGGATTTGACGCTTGCACAGCAGGGGCCGTATGCAACGGTGATGCTGGCGGATATGGGGCTGAGGTGATCAAGATTGAGCGGCCGGCGGTCGGCGAGGTTGGGCGGATGCTGGGGATCGATTACTCGACGGGGTTCAGTGCGTATTTCCTGGCGACCAACCGGGGGAAGAAGAGCGTGACGCTGGACATCCAGCGGCCGGAGGGGCGCGAGGCGCTGCTTCAGATGGCCAGCGAATGCGATGTGGTGGCGTTCCGGACATGAACCCGCGGATCATCTACGCGCAGGCGTCGGCATTCGGGCTGGGGGGCCGATGGGGACGAAGCCGGGAATGACATGCTGGCGCAAGCGGTGAGTGGGCTGATGAGTGTGACGGGCGACGGCGAGATTCCAATACCGGCGGGTTGCGCGATGGCGGACCATGGGATGCCGACGGGGTTCGGGGTGATATCGTGGAATTTCGTAGTTATCGCTGCTAGACACTAAAGCCCCGAACCGACCCGGCGCGGCGCGGCGCGTTACCGTCAAGCAGACGAGCCCAACAGGGAACATAAGCGGGTTCGAGGGGACTTATATTCTTTGCAAACAGGCTGAAACTGTGCTTAACAGCGTTAACTACGTTATGCCAGCCGCGTTTCCATGCATGACGAGCATAAAGAGCCCATCTTACGCGCGGCGGTTCCTTATGTTTATCAACAAATGGCACTCCATCCTGTCTGGCGCACGCTGGACACCTGAAAGGAGGTGAAAATACGATATGGCCATCATTTCTCCTGACCGGATTTCAAAGCCGGCGGTGGCGTCTCCGATGCGAAAATCAGTAACGGACTTTCTGACATTCCTATCCGTAGAGAAGGGCGCATCGGCGAACACAGTCGCCGCCTACCGGAACGATCTCCAGCAGCTCGCCGACTTCATTGGATCGCAGCCTTCGTCTGACAGCTGGACCTCCATTGACCGCTCTTCGATCCAGGACTTCATCCTTGACCTGAAGCAGCGCGGTTACACGGAGACCTCAGTCGCACGCAAGGTCGCGGCCGTCCGCTCCTTCTACGGTTTCCTGACCGCGGAGGGCATCGTGGGCGGTAACCCGACGGAGGGGCTGACCTCACCCCGTGTGGGCAAGACCCTCCCGAAAGCGATTTCACCCAATGAGGTCGACGAGCTCCTGGAACAGCCGGCACGCCGATCCACTCCCGAGGCGAAGCGAGACCGCGCCATGCTGGAACTGCTGTACGCAACCGGCATGCGCGTCACGGAACTGGTATCGCTGGATATGACGAACCTGAACCTCGACCCCCGCGCACCATACGTGCGGTGCATGGGCAAGGGCGCGAAGGAACGCACGATCCCGATCCACGACCAGGCGATGGAATCGCTGATCGATTACCTCGATGAGGGGCGGCCGCTACTCGTCCGCAACAAGGACGAGATGGCTCTGTTCGTCAACCGGCGCGGCGAGCGCCTGACGCGACAGGGTTTCTGGCTGATCCTCAAGGGTTACGCCAAGTCGGCGAACCTGAGCTCGGACATCACTCCGCACACACTGCGACACTCCTTCGCCACGCACATGCTGCGGGGCGGAATGCCGCTGCGGAACGTCCAGGAGATGCTGGGACACGCCAACATCTCCACGACTCAGGTCTACACGCACCTGACCAGTGAGCACGTCCGCGAGGTCTACGAACGCGCCCATCCGCGCGCACAGTAGCTTCGTAGTACAAGTGTGGTAACTGGGCGGAGGGCGGTCGTTGCGATAACGACCGCCCTCCTTGTCTTTTCGCTGCTGGCCGCGTGCGGTGACGATGACGACTCGCCGACGCCGACGCCCACCGCTACACAAACCGAGCGCCCGACGCCGACGCCTAGCACTCGTCCCACCGTCGCGCCGACCGCGACCGTTGCTGCGACGCCAGCACCCGACCACTCCGAGCCACCGGCCCGGGACCTGCTAGACCTGGCGAAGCGTTTCCGCGGTTACGAGGGCCCGGCGGTCGCGCGCACTGAGCCGCTTAATCACCAGGTCGGCGATAGCGTCGCCTTCACCCTCATCGACCTGAATACTGTCGAGCCGTACGAGGTGACGGCGACTGTTGCGCGGGTTACAGACAACGCCTATTTTTTCGTGGAGGACAGCGAGTCGTTCTCGGCGTCGGCCATGGACCAGATCACCTCCGACTTCGAGGTGATCGTGTGGCCTACCATCACTGGCGCGTTCGGAGAGCCCTGGACGCCCGGCGTTGACGGCGATCCGCGGATAACCGTGTTGAACGCCAGGCTCAGGGGCGCCGGCGGGTACTTCAGAGGGGCGAACCAATATCCGCAAGAGGCCGTCTCGCTCAGCGCCGAACGCGAAATGTTGTACATACATTCAAGCGCCCTGGAGGCGCCAGGCGCGTCGTACAACTCACTGGTCGCGCACGAGTTACAGCACCTAATCCATCACCATCACGACACGAACGAAGAGTCGTGGGTAAACGAAGGTCTTTCGCAGGTGGCCTGGGAGATGGCGGGCGGCGGCACAAACGCGGTCTGGGAATTTCTCGGCCAGCCCGACACGCAGCTGACCTCCTGGCCGTACGGCGGCGGCGCGTCCATCCACTACGCCGCGTCCGAGTTATTCTTCGGCTACGTGCTGGACCATTACGGCGGCCGCGAAAACGCCAAAGCTCTCGCAGAAGAGGACGGGAACGGCATCCTGGGCATGGAGGCATACCTTCAGCCGTTCGGCACGACGTTCGAAGACGTGTTCGCAGACTTCGTCGTCGCCTGTCTCCTCGACGCACCGAGCGGACTGTACGGCTTCCCCAGCTTCGACGGAACAACCACGGCAATCACGGAACTGGACCTCGGTGCTAACGGCAGCTCGGACGTCAGCCAGTGGGGCACGGACTACTATTCGGTCGAAGGCGGCGCGTTCTCGTTCGACGGCGCGGACGATATCACCATCGGCATCCCGGAGATCGATGGCCCGTTCTGGTGGTCGAATCGCAGCGACGGCATCGACTCGCGTCTCACGCGGGAAGTCGACCTGACGGACGTGTCCGCGGCCACGCTCACTTTCGACCTCTGGACGGACATCGAGTCGGGCTGGGACTACGGATACGTGGCGGTCTCCACCGATGGCGGCGACAGGTGGATCGCGCTGCCCGGCGAGAACACCACGACGGACGACCCAATCGGCGCGGCGTACGGCCCCGGCTACACCGGTAACTCCGGCGGCTGGGTTGCGGAGAGAGTGGACCTCAGCGCTTATGCCGGTGAGGAGATCCTCCTTCGCTTCGAGTACATTACCGACGATGCCGTGCATCTGGCGGGTCTCGCGGTGGACAACATCGCGATCGCGGAGATCGGGTTCGCGGACACCGCGGACGATGCAGGTGACTGGCAGAGCGAAGGTTTCCGCCACATTGATGGCCCGCTTGAGCAAGAGTTCATCGTGCAGGTCATCGCCGACGATGGTAGCGTCCGGCGTCTCGACCTGGATGCGCAGAACTCGGGCTTCGTCGAGCTGACCGGTCCGGCAACGATAGCCATCTCCGGCGCCACCCGCGATACGACCGAGAAGGCGTCGTACCAGTGGGGCCTCGCTGGCATCCGCTAGGCGTCCGGCACTACATCCAACCTGCCGCTTCCGCTATCATCGACAGCCGTGGTCATGATTTCCGTTATCGGCGGCGAGGCATGCGGCCCGGAGGCGCTCCAAGCCGCTGAAGCCGTCGGGCGAGAACTCGGGCGGCGCGGTGCTACGCTCGTCTGCGGCGGGCGTGGCGGCGTCATGGAGGCGGCCTGCCGGGGCGCGAAGGACGGCGGCGGCCAGACCGTTGGGATCATGCCCGGTCGCGGTCCAGAAGACGGCACGCCGAACTCGTACGTTGACCTGCCGATCTACACGGGCCTCGGGTACGCGCGCAACATTACGGTCGTCCTCTCGGGCGAGGCGGTCATCGCGATCGACGGCTCGTACGGAACGCTGAGCGAGCTGGCGTACGCGCTGATCCATGACCGGCCCGTTGTCGGCATCGATACGTGGGACTTCAACTATCGCGGGTTCAGTGGCCACGACAAGATCGAACGCGTCACCGACCCGATTGAAGCAGTAGAACGAGCGATCGCCCTCGCCGAAGAGCGCCGGGCGACTATCTCGGAGTAGTTATGTCGAGCAAGATAGCATCCATCCGTGCTAGCGAAATCCTCGATTCGCGGGGCAACCCAACGATCGCTGTTATTGTGGCGCTGGACGACGGCATCACCGGCTCGGCGAAGGTGCCGTCCGGCGCATCCACGGGCATCCACGAGGCACTGGAACTGCGGGACAAGGACCCGAAGCGCTACGGTGGCAAAGGCGTGCTCACCGCCGTCGCGAACGTGAACGACAAGATCGCGGCGAAGCTCAAAGGCATGTCGGTAGCTGACCAGCGGGCCATAGACCAGGCGATGCTGGACCTCGACGGTACGCCGAACAAGGCGAGTCTCGGCGCGAACTCGATTCTGGGCGCGTCGCTGGCTGTGGCGCATGCGGCGGCGAACGCCGCCAGACAGCCGCTCTACCGGCACCTTGGGGGCGATGACGCGGCGCTGCTGCCGCTGCCGCTGCTCAACATCCTGAACGGTGGAGCGCACGCCGAGAACTCGACCGACTTCCAGGAGTTCATGGTTGCGCCGGTCGGCGCGCAGACCTTCGCGGAGGGTCTGCGCTGGGCCGTCGAGGTCACGCAAACCCTGCGCGGGATCCTGCACGACAAAGGCATGCCGACTACGGTCGGTGACGAGGGTGGCTTCGCGCCGCCGTTGCCGAGTAACGATGCCGCCTGCGAGCTGATCCTGCAGGCAATCGAGAAAGCTGGCTACCGCCCGGGCGAAGACATCGCGATCGCGCTGGACCCGGCGAGCTCGGAACTGGAGTCCGAAGGCAAGTACAACCTGGCGCGCGAGGGGAAGGTGCTGTCGCGCGAGGAGATGGTGGACCTCTGGGCCGACTGGACGAAGCGCTACCCCATCGTCTCCATCGAGGACGGGATGGCGGAGGAGGACTGGGACGGCTGGCGCTCGCTCACCGCGCGACTCGGCGACCGCGTGCAGCTCGTCGGCGATGACCTGTTCGTGACCAACTCGGCGCGTATCCGCGAGGGCATCCGCCAGGAGGCCGCGAAC
>DATKDX010000015.1:0-104539 GCA_035512435.1 Dehalococcoidia bacterium | reverse complement strand
GTTGAAAGAGGTTCATAGCTATGCCTCGCAAGAAGAAATCAGCGAACGAAATGACGACGGAAGAACTAGCCAAGCGGGTGTTCCCCAAAGAGGTGATTGAGGAGATTCACAAGGTAGCGAATCCAGAGCCGAAGGAGTCCACGTCGTCATCACAAGAAGATGATAGCAAGGAGTAGGCACCGTGTCAAGTATACAATCACGGTTGGTACTATGTCCGCTAGCCCCCGGAGGGAAGAGAAGGAGTACTTCGCCCATGTCCCGCGTTTTCGAGATTGGTGACAAGTATGTCGATGAGCTGGCGGCGATCGAGCCGTCCACGGCCACATTCCTCGGCATTCCCGGCCACGACCACGAAATGGACGACCTCTCGCCGGACGGCGCCGCCCGCGAAGCCGAACTGAACCGCCGCACCGTCGGCGAGTTGCTGGCCGCACCGACGGACACCGAAGAAGACCGCATCGCGCAGGAAGTGATGCACGAGCGCCTGAGCGTCGCCCTCGACACGTACGAGGCGGGCGAATACCTGCGGGCGCTGCGCAACATTGCGAGCCCGCTGCAGGGGGTGCGCCAGATCTTCGACTACATGCCGAAGGAGACCGAGGAGCAGTGGTCGAACGTCGCCGCGCGTCTCAAGGCTGTGCCCCAGGCGCTGGACGGCTACCGGCAGACCCTCTCGCTCGGCATGAGCGAGCAGCTTTTCGCGGCGAAGCGGCAGGCGCGCGAAGGCGCGGTGCAGGCGCGCACCTGGGCAGGGCTCGTGGAGGGCAAGCCTTCGTATTTCGACCAGCTTGCCGAACAGTTCGCGAAATCCGGCGTCAGCTCGAAGGGGCTGGCGAAGGAGATCGAGGAAGGTGTGACGGCAGCGAAGCGCGGCTACGGCGAGATGTACCGCTTCCTGATCGAGGACTATGAGCCGCAGGCCAGCGAACGTGAAGGCGTCGGCCCCGACCGCTACGAGCTGATGGCCCGCGTCTTCCTCGGCGCCGCTATCGACCCCTTAGAGACGTACCAATGGGGGTGGGACGAGCAGTACCGGATCGAAGAGGAGATGGCGAAGACGGCGGAGCGCATCAAGCCCGGCGCGTCGGTTGCCGAGGTGACCGAGCTGCTGGAGACGGATCCCGCGCGCTCGATCGAAGGCGTCGAGGCCTATCGCGAATGGCTACAGCAGATGCACGACGAAGCGCTCAACGACCTCCACGGCAAGCACTTCGACATCCCGGACGCCATCCGCAAGATCGAGGTCATGATCCCGCCGCCGGGCGGGGCGCTCGCGCCGTACTACACCTCGCCGAGCGAGGACCTCTCGCGGCCGGGCCGCACCTGGTGGCCAACGGGAGATGCGACGAGTTTTCCGAAATGGGCAGATGTTTCGACGGTCTACCACGAAGGCGTGCCGGGGCACCACCTGCAGCTCGGGACTGTACGCCTCTATCCGGAAAAGCTGTCGCGTTACCAGCGGCTGTTGACGTTCATCAGCGGCCATGGGGAGGGCTGGGCGCTCTACTCCGAGCGGCTGATGCACGAGCTGGGCTACCTGGAGAACCCCGACTACTACATGGGCCTGCTCAGCGCGCAGGCGCTGCGCGCGGTACGCGTCATCATCGACATCGGCATGCACCTGGAGCTGAAGATCCCGCAGGGCGAGCGCTTTCACCCCGGCGAGACCTGGAACCACGACCTGGCGCTGGAGTTCAGTACCGAACGTGCGCTGCGACCGAAGTCGTTCATGGCCAGCGAGGTCGTGCGCTACCTCGGCTGGCCGGCGCAGGCAATCAGCTACAAGGTCGGCGAGCGCTACTGGCTGGAGGCGCGCGAGGCCGCCCGACAGGCCGCCGGCGACGCCTTCGACTTCAAGGACTACCACACGAAGGCGCTGAGCATCGGCCCGATGGGCCTGGCGCAGCTGCAGCGGGAGCTGGGAGGCTAGCGATGCTAACACTCGTGCCCGAGGCGATCGAAGAATACGCCCAGGGGCACTCGACCCAGCTGTCGCCGCTGATGGCAGAGCTAGCACGGACGACGCAAGAGAAGTTCCCGGAGCGGGCGACGATGCTCTCCGGGCAGGTGGAGGGGTTGCTATTGCAGACGCTGGCATCAGTGATGGGCGCAAAGCGGACGCTGGAAGTCGGCACATTCACCGGCTTTAGCGCCCTGATGATGGCCGGCGGCGTCGCGGAGGATGGCGAGGTCGTCACGCTGGAACTGGAAGCCGAACACGCGGCGCTGGCCCGCAGCTTCTTCGAGCGGCACCCCGATGGGCACAAGGTGCGCCTCATCGCAGGGCCGGCGCTGGAGTCGTTGAAGACGCTCTCGGGGCCGTTCGACCTGGTCTTTATCGACGCCAACAAGACCGGCTACATCGACTACTACGAGGCCGCGCTGGCCATGCTCTCACCGCACGGAGTTATCGCCGTCGACAACGTCCTCTGGTCCGGCGAGGTGCTGGATCCAAAGGACGATGACGCGAAAGCCATCGTTGCGTTCAATGAGCACGTGGCGAAGGACCAACGCGTGCGCCACGTCATGTTGACGGTCCGAGACGGGATCATGCTTGTGCGACCTAGTCTTTAGGCGCCGGTAGGTGAGGGAAGATCAATCGACTGGTCGTCGTGGTTTGAACGAATCGCGTGCCATCTTGACAGAAGGGCGCAAGTGGCTGCCGTGACCAGCAGGAGAAAGATCGCCAGCATTCCCAAGTCCTCTGAACGAGTGTCGCCGACATCCCCTTTGGCGAGAACAGCGACTGTGACAAGCGGCGCCCAGAGGATGAGGGCACTGATCGTACCAGCGATCCACATGGCAGCTCTACGGCGCGTTGTCAGAGTGCTCGCAATAAGGCCCACTAATGCCGCACCGGCGATCAGCGGTACGGCCATGATCAATCCCCCAACTATCATGGCTCTATTATCGCTACAGAATCCTCACGGGCGTCGAAATGCCCCTCGAGAGTAAACCGGCTTGTCGGGATAGGCCTTCTTTGATATAGTCACGACAGTACATACGCGCTCGTGAGGAGTGGGGTCGGACCCACTTTTTTTTGGCTCTGAAAAAGGGGCCGCGAGCGTGATTCAGGAGGTTGTGCGGGCAGTGAAAAGCGAATTCATGATCGCTATAACGCAGCTGGCGGCAGAAAAGAACCTGCCGCAAGAGGTGGTCCTCGAAGCTATGGAGGCCGCCCTCGTGTCCGCATACAAGAAGGACAGCGAAATGACCGGGGACATCGTGGTCATCATCGACCGCGAGACCGGCGAACACAACGTGTACCGCCAGCACACCGTCGTCCAGGAAGTGGAAGACCCCGAAATCGAGACGGCGATCCAGGACGCCCGCAAGGTGAAGCCGGATGCGCAGATCGGCGACCACCTGCGCGACGAAGTGCACCCCGGCGCCGCCGGCCGCATTGCCGCCCAGACGGCGAAGCAAGTAGTGCTGCAGAAGCTGCGCGAGGCCGAGCGCGAAATGGTCTTCGAGGAGTTTTCGAGCCGCGCCAGCGACATCGTCACCGGCGTCATCCAGCGCATCGAACCCAAGCACATCGTCGTTGACCTCGGCAAGACGGAAGCGATCTTTCCGGGGCCGGAGCAGGTGCGCAACGAAAACTACCGCAGCGGGCAGCGCCTCAAGTTCTACCTGCTGGAGGTGCACCGCAGCATCAAGGGGCCGCAGCTGGTCCTTTCGCGCACACACAAGAACCTGCTCAAGCGCCTATTTGAGCTGGAGGTGCCGGAGATCTACCGCGGCACGGTCGAAATCAAGTCGATCGCGCGGGAGGCCGGTTACCGCAGCAAGGTGGCTGTTTCCGCGCGCCAGGAAGGCGTCGACGCCGTCGGCTCCTGCGTGGGCCTGCGCGGCATCCGAATCCAGAACATAGTCAACGAGCTGAACGGCGAGCGCATCGACGTGATCCAGTGGGACTCTGAGCCGCAGAAGTTCGTCGCCAACGCGCTCAGCCCCGCCCAGGTGCTTACGGTGCGCACCCACGAGGAAGAGAACACCGCATCCGTCATCGTGCCGGACAGGCAGCTTTCCCTGGCCATCGGCAAGGAGGGCCAGAACGCACGCCTCGCCGCCAAGCTGACAGGCTGGCGCATCGACATCAAGCCGGAATCGGCGATGAGCGAGGAAATGGCAGCGGAGGTCGCCGCCGAAGTGGAAGCGGCCGCGGTCGAAGCCGCCGCCCGCCCCGCCCCGGCACCCGCGCCCGCCGCCGAGGTGGCCGTGCGCACGGAAGCGCCGGAGCCGTGGATGGAAGTCGTCGAGTCGGAAGCGGGCGCAGCGACGCCGGCTGCTCCGGCAACCCCGACTGCGGAGCCGGTGGCGGCGCAGGCGCAGCCGGCTGCACCGAGTGGCCTGCGTTTCGCCGAAGACCTCGGCGCCCCGAAGGTTGAAGAAGAAGACCCGCGTAAGAAGAAGGCCAAGACAACCAAGGGCCGCGACGAGGAGCCTGTGCGGGCCAAGAAGGCCGGCAAGAAGGGCCGCCGCGTCGCCATTATCGAAGAGGACGAGGAAGATTACGACTTCGAGTTCGGCCTTGAAGACTTCGGCTACAAGGACGATGAGGAAGACGGAACAGAAGAAGCAACCGAAGAAGAAGCGAGCGAGTAGCTTGACCGCAACGAAGATGAAGGCCCGCCCCCTGCCGCAGCGCACCTGCGTGGGCTGCGGGACGACGACCAACAAGCGGGAACTTGTGCGCGTCGTGCGGGTGGCGGGCAGCGAGCCGCGGAGCGTGATCGCTGACCCGACCGGCAAGCTGGCCGGGCGCGGCGCATATGTCTGCGCGCAGGCTTCGTGCTGGGAGAAGGCGCTCAAGAAGGGCGGCCTGGAACGCACGCTCAAGACATCAATCACAAAAGAAGACGCCGACGCCCTCCGAGAGTACGCCGCGTCACTAACGGGAGGCACGGAATGACGCAGCGAGATACGAGAAGAGCGGCGGCAGCGCCGGTAGCGCCCGCCGTAGACAAGAGCGTAACCATCGATGGCAGCACGATCGTCGTCCGGGAGCTGGGCGAGATGCTCGGCCTCTCCAACGTTGACATCGTCAAGGAGCTGATGAAGCGGGGCGTCATGGCGTCCGTAAACCAGACCGTCGACTACGACACGGCGGTGGTTGTGGCCACCGAACTGGGCTTCGAAGTCGGTGGTGACAAGGCCGCCGGCGTGGATACGCCGGAGCAGGAAGTCGCAGCAGCGGCCGAGGCGGATGCCGCCGCCGGCGTGGAAGCAGCGCCTGTGGAGGAAGAAGACCCGGCGAAGCTAAAGTCGCGCCCTCCCGTCGTCACCGTCATGGGCCACGTCGACCACGGCAAGACCAGCATCCTCGACGCCATCCGCCAAACGAACGTCACAGCTTCTGAGGTAGGAGCCATCACTCAGCACATCGGCGCTTACCAGGTGGAGGTCAAGGGCCAGAAGATCACCTTCATCGACACTCCGGGCCACGAAGCTTTCACGCAGCTCCGCGCCCGCGGCGCCAGCGTTACCGACATCGCTGTTCTGGTCGTTGCCGCCGACGACGGCGTCATGCCGCAGACACGCGAGGCGATCGACCACGCCAGAGCGGCGAACGTGCCGATCATCGTGGCGATTAACAAGATCGATCTTCCGGCGGCGAACCCCGATAACGTCAAGCAGCAGCTAGTGCAAAACCAGATCGTCATCGAGGAGTTCGGCGGCGAGGTGATCGCCGTGCCTGTCTCCGCCAAGACGCGCGAGGGCCTGGACGATTTGCTGGAGAACATCCTGCTGGTAGCGGAAGTCGCCGAGCTGAAGGCAAACCCGGACCGCCCTGCCGAGGGCGTCATCGTCGAGTCGCGCATGGAGCAGAGCCGCGGCCCGATGGCGACCGTCATCGTGCAGAAAGGAACTCTGCAGGTGGGCGACGTAGTGCTCGCCGGGCCAGCCTACGGCAAAGTGAAGGCGATGTTCGACGACAAGGGTGGGCGCGTCAAGGACGCAGGCCCCGCCATGCCGGTCGAGCTGATGGGCCTGAGCACGGTACCTCGCTCCGGCGACCCCTTCCGTGTCCTCGACGACGAGCGCGAGGCCCGCGACGCTGCGGAGCAACGCGAGCGGGACCTCAGCGAAGGCACCGGCCGCGCCGTAACCCTGGAGGCCGTCTCCGGCGACATCAAGGCCGGCCGCGTCAAAGACCTGAATATCCTGATCAAGGCCGACACCGTCGGCAGCATCGAGGCGATCCGCGCTTCCATCGAAAAGCTAAGCGGCGACGAAGTCCGCGTCAACGTCATCTCGACGGCGACCGGCAACGTCAGCGAGTCCGACGTAATGCTCGCGACGGCCTCGCGCGCTATCATCGTCGGCTTCACGGTAAAGATCGACCCGGGCGCCAAGCGCACCGCCGAGACGGAGCGCGTAGACGTCCGCCTCTACAACATCATCTATGAGCTAATCGAGGACATCGACAAGGCCGTAAAGGGCCTCATGGATCCGGTGATCATCGAAGTGACCGATGGTCACGCCGAAGTGCGCGCGAAGTTCCGCGTGCGCGGCGGCACCATCGCCGGCTGCATGGTGACCGATGGCATCGTGCGGCGCAACTCGCTAGCCCGCGTCCTGCGCGGCGGCGAGATGATCCACGAGAGCCGTGTCTCCAGCCTGCGCCGCTTCAAGGACGACGTGCGGGAGGTCTCCAACGGCCTAGAATGCGGCATCGGCGTCGAGCGCTTCGAAACTTTCGAGGAAGGCGACATCATCGAGGCCTTCCACACGGAGGAGAAGGGCTAGGACAACCCGGGCCGGCCGACGCAGTCGATAAGGGATCGCTGCGTCGGAAAACACGCAATCTTCAAACAAGCAAACATAGGCGGGCACCGACATGACTAGACGTACTGAGCGCCTGGGCGGGCTATTCCGCAGCGAGCTGGCGGAGTTGATTCACGATGAGTTGCGTGATCCGCGTATCACAGGACTGATTAGCATTACGCAAGTAGAAGTGTCGCCGGACCTGGAGAACGCGACGGTGCACGTTAGCGTAATGGGCGATGCTGAAGAACAGAAGGCCTCGCTGGCCGCGCTGACGCACGCCGCGCCCTGGCTGCGGCGAGAACTCCTGCACCGTGTGCACATCCGCAAGGTGCCTGCACTGGAATTCGCCCTTGATCGCAGCATCGAGGAAGGAGCACGCATGCTGGACTTGATGCGCCAGGTCGCGGCAGAGCGCGACAAGCACGGGTCGGGCGAATAAGCGTGAGCACCCGTCCTGCGCGGCCACGCGGCGCGTAAGCCGAAACAGTAAGATCCCGGGAATCCGTCGTGACTGCCGGTGAATCGCTCTACCCCACCGAATCACGGCGCTTCAACCTGGCGAGACCACGGTTGTGGTTCGAACTTATTGGCCTGGCGCTGACCTCGCTTGAGGTTGCTCTCTACTTCGTTACGGACTTAAAGACGGAATACTTAGTGGCGGCTTTGCCGGTCAACGTACTTCTTCTCATCGGTGGCTACATGGTGTGGAGACCGTTGAACTACCTCTTTGTGAAGCCCGACGGAGTGGAAGTCAGATCGTGGTCCTTCTCCGGAGGGCTATTCGGGAAGAATACTGATAAGCGTCAAGTCTACTACGACGAGGTGCAGGAGTTGGGAGCAGATAACGGAACAGGCACACTCTGGCTGCGGTACGACCCCACACGATGGCGGCAGGAAGGCGAGCCGGATCCGGGCGGGGAAATCAAAATCCGCATTTCTCCCCCGTCGCAGGCGGGCGTTGCAGGAAAGCTCATCCAGGAACGGCGCGACCGCGTACGCCCGTTCCTGGATCAACTTGATACGCGCCTCGAGGCCGCCCGGGACGAGGGTGGGCGATTGCTGGGCTACCCCTCACCGCCTCCCACCGTCGGTGAGGATGATGCCGCCAGCAAATGACGCTAGGAACAAGGCTTATCGCATGGCCGGCGGCCTATCGTCGGCTGTACGATCCCCTGGACGGGACCTGGGTTAAGCTCTGATCGTGTCCGGCATCATCAACTTCAATAAGCCGCGCGGGCGCACTTCTTTTAGCATCATCGCCCCGGTGCGTCGAGGCACCGGACAGAAGCGAGTCGGCCATGCCGGCACGCTGGATCCGCTGGCAGACGGCGTCCTGCTCATCTGCCTGGGCTCTGCCACCCGCGTCACCGAGTACCTGATGGACCTGCCCAAGACGTATCGTGGCACCATACACCTGGGCGTCGAGACGGACACTTACGACGCCGAAGGCGCGGTCACGGCGACTCAGGACGTCAGCGTCAGCGAAGAGCAGGTCCGCGAAGCACTCAGCGGCTTCCTCGGCGAAATTGAGCAGCGGCCGCCCGCCCACAGCTCCGTCAAGGTCGACGGCCGGCGCGCCTACGACCGCGCCCGCCGCGGCGAAGAGATCGAGATGAAGCCCCGCAAGGTCCAGGTGCACCGCATTGACCTCACGCGGTTCGACCCTCCCGACGTCGAGATCGATGTTGAGTGCAGCCGCGGCACCTACATCCGCAGCCTCGCGCACGACATCGGCGAGGCGCTGCGCTGCGGCGGCCACCTTTCGGCGCTGACACGCACGCGCGTCGGCCCGTTCCGCGTCGAGGACGCCATCGATGAGCCGACGCTACTGGCGGCCCTGGAAGACGGGGCGTGGCGGGAACACCTGCAGCCCATCGATTGCGGACTGCTGCACCTGCCCGCGCTAACGGTGCCGATCGAAGACGAAAAGGACCTGCGTCACGGACAGCCCGCCCACATCGACGACGAAGAAGCCCTGCGCAGCGCCGGTCCGCTGGCAGATGGCATCCACGTGCGCGGCTACGCTGAAGACGGCTCACTCATCGGCATCCTCCGCTACGAAGTCGCGACGGGCAACTGGCGCCCGCACAAGATCTTTCCTACGGGTTAGGCACCCTCACCGGAGACGACGGCGCCAGCTTTCTCCACGGCCCCGGCGACTGGCCGGCCCCCGGCACGGAGATCACCTTCGTACTCGGCTGACGGCAGCGTGGCCGGGGGATACGGGCACCGGCGAGCCGGAGATATCGCCGCAGGTCACCTACTGTCCACTACCCACTGTCCACCCTATACTGGCCTTCGTGGCCGCCTCCGATCTTCCGCCCCTCATACAGGCGCTCCTCACCCCTGACCCCTATCCGCATCCCACCGGCCGCATCTCCCTCGTTCAGACGCACATCTCGTACGTGCTGCTCACGCGCGACTACGTCTACAAGATCAAGAAGCCCGTAGACTTCGGCTTCCTCAATTACTCCACCCTGGCCAAGCGCCGCTACTACTGCCAGCGCGAACTCAAGCTGAACCGCCGCCTCTGCGGAGACACCTACCTCGCCGTCGTTCCGATACGGAAGAAGCGCTCCGGCTACCACCTGGAGGTCCCGAAGCGCCTCGGCGGCACCGCCGACAAGGGGGGCAAGATCGTCGAGTACGCCGTGATGATGCGCCGCTTGCCTGAGGAACGCATGATGCACCGCCTGCTGGAGCGGAACCAGGTCACTCGGCCGATGTTGCGCGCCGTCGCCGAGAAGCTGGTGCCCTTCCACCAGTCCGGCGCCGAGACCAGCAAGCGCATCACCGAGTACGGGGACTGGGCCATCCGCTACAACGTCGCCGAGAACGTGCGCCAGTGGACGCCCTACATCGGCCGCACCCTCACCGCCGAGCAGGACACCATCCTACGCAACTACATCGATGCCTTCTACGCCCGCCGCGCCGACGTCATGGGACGCCGCGTCGACGAGCGGCGAATCCGCGTCTGCCACTCCGACCTCCGCAGCGACGCCGTCGTCTTCCTTGATGAGAAGGCCGGCCCGGACGGCATCTGCATCATGGATTGCGTCGAGTTCAACCGCCGCATCACCCACGTCGACGTCGCAAGAGACGTGACGTTTCTCTCGATGGACCTCGAGTATCGCGGCCGGCCCGACCTGGCGAGCGCCTTCGTCAAGGAATACGTGCGCCTCGCCGACGATCCAGACCTGGCCGACGTCCTGCCCTACTACGCCTGCTACAACGCCCAGGTCCGCGGCAAAGTCGAAAGCTTCATGCTCGACGTCCCCGGCGTACCCGAATCTCAGAAGCGCGCCGCAGCCAAACGAGCCAGGCGCTACTGGGAGCTGGCCGCGCGATACGCCGAATCGCTGCCCCCAGCGATGCTCGTCATCACCTGCGGCCTCCCCGGTACCGGCAAGTCGACGATCGCCCGCGGCGTCGCCCGCCGCATCGACGCGGAGGTCCTGCAGTCGGACGTCGTGCGCAAGCGGCTGGAGGGCATGCCACCGGATCAGCGCGTGCCGGAAGAGTTCCGCAAGGGCCTCTACTCAGCCGAAATGACGGAGCGCACCTACGAGGCCGTCTTCGCCGAGGCGCGCGAACACCTGATGTCCGGGCGTAGCGTCGTGCTGGACGCCTCGTTCATCCGGCGAGAGCACCGTCGGGCCGCCGCCAGGCTGGCCCGCGAGACCGGAGCCCAGTTCGCCTGCATCGAGGTCGCCGCCTCCGACCGCGCCGTGCGGGAGCGCCTGGCAGGGCGCCTGCGCCGCGGGCGAGATCCTTCCGACGCCCGCTGGGACATCTACCTCAAGCAGAAACCACGTTACCAGCGCCCCACCGAAGTCCCGCCGGAGCGCCTCATCCGCATCGAGAACACACGCGCCGGCGGCAAGAAAGACATCACGCCAGTGCTGCGGGCGCTGCACGCCATTTCGCCGCTGTCTGTGCCGGGATAGCGTCCCGGTCCCCGACTCGGCCCTCCCGCAAGGTGCTGGGCTAAAATATATCCATCAATTTTACTTGACGCATCAACCCCGCTTGATGTACTCTCGTCTGGATGGTTACAGGAGAAGCGACCGTATCCCCCTTCCGCTTTCTTCAATTGCTCGCAGATGAGCAACGCTGGCGACTGCTCCAGGAGCTAGCTCGGAGCGACCGAAAAGTCAGCGAGCTAACTGCCCTCATCGGTAAGCCGCAAAATCTTGTGTCATACCACCTCGCCAGCCTCCGCGACGCAGGGATCGTCTCGGCCAGGCGCAGCTCGGCCGACCGGCGCGACACCTATTACCGCATCGACATGCGCCGCAGCGCCGACTTGCTTTGTGAGGTAGGCCCCGCGCTTCAGCCAGGCCTGAGCCTCGATACGGTGGATCCGCGCTCCCTGGCCGGGCGCCCGCCTCGGCGGCGGCCAGTCGTCCTCTTCCTCTGCACCGGAAACAGCGCACGCTCCCAGATGGCTGAAGCGCTGCTCGACCATCACTCTCGTGGGGCGATCCGGGTTCGCAGCGCGGGCAGCCATCCGAAGCCATTGCACCAGAACGCCGTGCGCGCGATGGCCGAAGCTGGAATTGACATCTCGAAACGCTCAAGCAAGCACCTGGATCGCTTCAAGGATGCGCGCTTCGACCGGATCATCACGCTCTGTGACAAGGTTCGCGAGGTCTGCCCACACTTCCCTGGGGCAGCGGTGAGCGCCCACTGGAGCATGCCTGATCCGGCTTCCGAGGGCGCAACCGACGAAGCCAACTACCCAGCCTTCAGGCGCACCGCCGAGGAGCTAGAGTCACGGATCTCGTTCCTGATCGGCGAATTGACGCTACCCAAAGAGAGGAGACCTTCCAATGGACCCCAATAGCACCGTAAGTGTCCGCTACATGGTCGATGACGTCGCTACCTCCGTCGACTTCTACACGCGTCATTTCGGCTTCGTCGTGAACACGAATTATCCCGCGTTCGCCGATGTCGTGCGTGGCAACCTCCGCCTCCTCCTGAGCGGGCCGGAAAGCTCAGCCCGGCGCCCCATGCCCGACGGCGTCCGTCCGGAGCCTGGAGGGTGGAACCGTATCCATCTCATCACCGACGAACTCGACGGGGAGATCACGCGCTTGAAGACGGAAGGAGTGCACTTCCGCAACGACGTCGTCACCGGGCCCGGCGGCAAGCAAATCCTCGTCCAGGACCCTGACGGCAATCTAATCGAACTATTCCAGCCTGCCGAACGCACGGCGTAATCCTCGTCTCACGAGGGTCGGCGGTAGCGCCGCCTGTTCACTGCCAGGCGACAGGCGACAAATTATCGCCGGTGGTGTAGCATGGGCGCACCAGAAGGAACTGCCGTCCCGCTTGCCTGTCTGGGCGCGGCGGGCCGGCCCTCATAGACGGAGGCACGAATCGCCCATGAGTGTCCTGAATCGCGATATCGAAAGTCGGGGTCTATTGACCCCGGCTATTTGTTTTTTTGAGGCAAGGAGGTTGGCATGAGGGCGGAGATCAAGTCGGCGATCAGCGACATACGGGCGGACCGAGACAAAGGCGCCCGGCAGCTCGCCATGGTAGCTCTCACAGCGCTCCGTGACACCGCCGGCGATATGTCCGGCGAGGAACTGCGGGACGCCTGCCGCCACCTCGCGCTGGCGCGCCCCATGATGGCCGCCATCGACAACGCGGTTGCTGCCGCCTGGGCACGCTACCTGGAGACCGGGGACGGCGTCGTCGCTGCGTCCGATACGATCGAAGCCATCGAAACCGCGCCCGAGGCCATGGTGCTGCAGGGCGTCAAGGTCATCCCCTCGGACACCGTCATGACCTTCAGCTGGTCGTCGACGGTCATCGACCTGCTTTCGCGGGTCAAGCCGCGGCGCGTCATTACGTCGGAGGCCCGGCCGACCGGCGAGGGCCTGCGCGTCGCCCGCGAACTGGTGCACAGGGCAGGCGTCACGATGACTTACATCACGGAGGCGCAGATGGCGCTCTTCGTCAACGAAGCCGACGCCGTTGTCGTCGGCGCCGACACGATCCTGCCGGAGGGCGGTTTCATCAACAAGATCGGGACGCGCCTGCTGGCACTCGCCGCCCGGGACGCCGAGGTGCCGTTCTACGTTGCGGCAGACACGCTGAAGGTGGCCGCGCCGAGCGAGCCGCTGCCCTTCGCGCCGGAAGAGGGCCAAGCGAAGGAGATTTGCTCTGAAAAGTGGCTCGAAGTGCGCAACGTGTACTACGAAATGACGCCGGCGCACCTGGTGACGAGCTACATCACTGAGCAGGGCCTCATGGACCCCGCCGAGATGCAGAAGTACTCCGCCGAAGCCGAGAAGCGGTGGCAGGCGCTTATGAACTCGCACGAGCTCTAATCGCCCAGCCCCGCTGCGTTGGTGAGGCGCTCAGCTGCGGTAGGCCACGTCGCCATCGCGCGGAACCGCGCTGCCCTCGACCGACGTATCAGCGTTTGCCTACAATACGACCTACGTGCGCCGCCACGGCGGCCGCGTAATTTCGCGACAGGAGGGCGCCAGCGCCCGTGCCAAATCAACTCGACTACTACGCCACTCTGCAAATCAACCGGAACGCCAGTCAGGACGACATCGAACGGGCCTGGGAGCGGCTATCGAAGCAGTATGATCCTGCAACGAGCCGCAAGCCCCGCGCAGCGCAGCGCCACGCCGAAATCCAGGAAGCCTACGAAACCCTGGGCGACCGCGACAAGCGGCGCGAGTACGATCGCACGCTCCGCCGGGACGACCGTGCTGTGGCAGGGGCGCTCGTCCCGTCCGAGGTGCTCTCGAACCGCTTCATACTGGTGGCCGCCGGGACGCTCATCGCCAGCATTATCGCCGTCGTCGCAGTCATCCTGCTCTTTGGCGGCGGCGACGACGACCCGGCCGTGATCGCCACAGGCACTCCCACCCCGACCCCCACAGCCGCCCCCACTCCGCCCGCACAGACACCGGGCGTGCCCGCCGAATCTCCACCGGACGTCACCGGCGAAGAGGTCGTCCTCGACTCCGGCCTCACCTACATCGACATCACAGTCGGCACAGGCGAGGAAGCTAGGACGGGCGACCTGGTAGCGGTCAACTACACCGGCTGGCTGCAGGACACCGGCACGCGCTTCGACAGCTCCATCGACAGCCCGACTGCCTTTACGCTGACGCTGGGCGCCGGCGGCGTCATCGACGGCTGGGAGCAGGGCATCCCCGGCATGCGGGAGGGCGGCGAGCGGCGCCTGATCATACCGCCCGAGCTGGGCTATGGCTCGGTCGGCAGCGGCGACGTCATCCCGCCCAACGCGACTCTCATTTTCGACATCGTGCTCATCGACATCCTCAGCCCGGCGCCATCACCGACCCCCGCAGCGACGGCAACGCCGGCATTGCCGCCGACCCAGGAACCAACGACGCCGCCAGCAAGCCCACCGGAAGTAGAGGGCGAGGAAACCACGCTGCCCTCCGGCCTCGTCATCATCGACATCGAAGAGGGTGAAGGCGAGGAGGTCGGCGACGGCGACGTCATCGCCGTCAACTACACCGGTTGGCTGGAGGAAACCGGGGCCATGTTCGACAGCTCGCTCGACAACACGTCGCCATATCAGCTGGCGATCGGACAGGGCGGCGTGATAGCTGGCTGGGAGCAGGGTGTTCCAGGCATGAAACCGGGCGGCGTACGGCGCCTGATCATCCCGCCGGAGCTGGCCTACGGCGACGCCGGCCAGGGCGACATTCCCGGCGGCGCGACACTGATCTTCGATATCGAACTGGTGGCTGTCTTGCTCGAAGGCGGAGCGGCTGCACCCAGCGAAACGGCCGCACCGTAAGCTACAACGAAATCGCAAAGCGGCGGCCGAAAATGGCCGCCGCTTTTATATTGCCGGGCTCCTACCGCGCGCGGTTATCGACGAGTGCGCCGGCGACGAGTTCGCCGAAGCGGTCCAGCGCCGGGCTCACGGGCGCGTCGATGTCTCGCAGCGCGTTCGGGTGCGCCAGGTAGCGCTGCGTGTATAGCTCCGCCACGAGTGACTTGCGGTCGTCGCCGAACTCGCGCAACTCCCACTCGGCCCGTTCGCAAAGCATAGCGGCGGCGAACACCTCGGCCATGAACTGGGCCAGCGGGAAGAGACGCGCCTCCGCGACCTCACCGTCGAGCCGCTTCCAGGCGTCGATTGCGGCGCCCAGGTCCTGCTTGCGCTCGCGCACGACACGCGCAGCGGGGATCGCCTCGCCGGAGTTGTCCAGCGCCTCCTGTATGCGGGCGAGGAACGGCTCGTCGGCCGCCTCGCGCTCGATCGCACGGCGCACATCGAGGCAGAGAATGTTGTCGGGGCCTTCCCAGAGGGTGTTGATCTGGGCATCGCGGAGAATGCGTGCCACCGGCCACGTCTCGATGTAGCCGTTGCCGCCGTGGATCTCAATAGCGTCTGAAGCGGCGGTGATCCCGAGCCGCGCCGCCTTCAGCTTGGCCAGAGGCGGCACGATGCGGTGGCGCTCCAGCCGCTGGTCGTCGCGCTGGCGGTTCGGATAGCCGTAGCCTTCGAATAGGAGAGCTTGCACGGCCTCCACGTCCACGATCATCTCGACCAGCTTCCGCTTCATCAGCGGGTGATCGACGAGTGGCGTCTTCCAGGAGTTGCGAGCGAAGGCGTAGCACAGCGACTCGACGAGAGCCCTGCGCGCACAGCCGAGGCCCATCAGCGCCACGCCGAGGCGAGCGCCGTTGGTCATCGCCATCAGGCGGGCCATTCCGCGGCCGTCGCTGGGGCTGCCGTCGCCGTCAGCGGGCGCGCCGGAGAGCATGAAGGCCTCTGCATCGATGAACTCGACTTCACCCGAAGCGACCGCGTGGGTGCCGAGCTTGTCCTTCAGCTGGCGGATACGCATCGTGTTGCGCGAGCCGTCGCGGCGGTGCTTGAGCACGAGAAACGGAGTGTTGCCCTTGACGCCGTCCGGGGCGCCGTCCGGCTTGGCCAGCACGACGAACGCCTCGCCATCGAGGTTCGAAGAGAACCATTTGAAGCCGTTAAGGAGCCAGGAATCGCCGTTCGGGGTGGCAGTCGTCTCGAGCCCGCCGAGGTCGGAGCCGCCGGTGCGCTCCGTGAAGAACTGGCCGGTACCGCCGATCCACTCGCCGGACTCGATGCGTGAAAGAACGAAGTCCTGCACGTCCGGCGGGGCGAACTGCGCGACCTGGCTCTCCACCATCCCGGCATCGGCGCCCATTGCGCAGGACATGCCGATCTCGGCCTGGTTCAGCATGTAGCCGTTCGCCAGCACCAGCGGGCCGGTGTTAACGCCGGCCGCTTCGGCAGCGCGGCGAAAGTTGGGGCCCATGAAGCCACGCTCGATGAGATCGCGCTTCGTCGCCTTCGCGGACTCCGCTATCGTTACCTCGCTTATGTCGTGTCCCCAGCGGTCGTACTTGACCAATTGCGGCGGGTTCTTGTCCGTGATCTCGGCCCGCTCAGCGATAGGCCCGCCCATCAGCTCGCCGAGGCCGGCGAGGCGCGGCTCTGCCCAGGTGTACTCATCGGGCGTCAGGTAGTACTGCATCGCGCGCTGCAGCGTCGGGTCGGCCTCGTACCAGTTGAGGCCAATCGCCCCGTGGAAGCGCTCCGTGCGGTAGCGGTCAGACTTTTCGGGGGTGTTGAACGGCAGCGTATCGACGCGCTCTTCGCCGTACTTCGAGGACGCTTTGGTTCGTTCAGCTTCAGTGGTCATGAGACCCCTCCTGCGGCGCGGTAGTCGCCTCTTACGTTAGCGTCACTATAGTACACCCGCGCAGCCGGTCACGGCGTACAATGGGGCGCGCCCATGACCCTCCGCATCGCCACCGTCACCATCGATTGCGCCGACCCAGCGCCCATTGCCCGCTGGTGGGCCGAAGCGCTCGGCTGGCGCGTGGCCTACGAAGACGACGACGAGTGCGTGATCGAGCCGCCGGAAGGCGGTGAGTCAGCGGCACCGCTCCTCTTCATCCGCGTGCCGGACGCCAAGACAGTCAAGAACCGCATTCACCTGGACCTGCGACCGGAGGACCGCGACGCCGAAGTCGCGCGCCTCGAAGGCCTCGGCGCAAAGCGCATCAACGTCGGCCAGGGTGAAGACGTAACGTGGGTAGTCATGTCAGACCCCTTCGGCAATGAGTTCTGCGTCCTGCGCGCGCTGACGCCGGAAGAGCGAGCCAGCGAGCAGAATTGAGCCCGAACCGCTACTGATTAGTTACGTAGGCAGGGCGCTAGTCGCGCTAAAATCGATGTATGTCCATCGCACGCGTGAACGGCATCGACCTCTACTACGAGGTGCACGGCACCGGCGAGCCCGTCGTCCTGATCATGGGCCTCGGCACTAATGCGACCGCGTGGGGCGCGCAGATACCGGCGCTCTCACGCGAGTACAAGCTGATCGCCTTCGACAACCGCGGATCCGGGCGCAGCGAGAAGCCGGCCAACGGCTACACGGTTCCGCAGATGGCCGACGACACGCTATCCCTGATGGACCAGCTCGGCGTGGGAGAGGCGCACGTTTTCGGCATGTCGATGGGCGGGATGATCGCGCAGGAGGTGTACCACCGGCGGCCGGAGCGCGTCCGCACACTGATCCTGGCGGGGACGCTGGCCGGCGGGCCGATGGCGACGCTGCCGAGCGCCGGCACCTTCCTGGAGTTCGCGCCGCGGGGCGGGCGCACGCTGGCCGACACGCTGGAGAGCGGCCTGCGCATGTTCTACAGCGACGAGTTCATCGCAGCCAACCGCGGGCGACTGGTGCAGCGCGCGATATCGCAGATGGGCATGTTTCCGCCGGGCCACGCACTGCAGGGTCAGTTCCGGGCGGTGCGCGGATACAACGCCTTCAGCAAACTGCGCAAGATCACGGCGCCGACACTTGTCTTCGGGGCGACAGGCGACCGCATCGTGCCGTTCCCGAACCAGGAGACGCTGGCCGAACGCATCCCGAACGCGCGCTTCGTGCCGTTCGAAGGGGCCGGCCACGGCTTCATCCTGGAGCGCGCAGAGGCCGTCAACCGCGCCACTCTGTCATTTCTGCGCGAGCATCCCATCGCGCAGGCCGTGGCAAAATAATCGCTCCGGTTGTATCCGCGTAGGGGCGCAGCAACACAATCAGTGGCATTCAGTCCCTTCGATAACACGATCGATTCGGCGAAAGCGGGACGTCGCTGTTGCTGCACCCCTACATCCGCGGCCCAGAACCACGTCGTTTCTCCGCTATATTGAACGAATGCAGATCACCATCCGCCCCGCAAGCCTCACCGACGAGGAACTCGTCCTCGACCTCCTGGAGCAACTCTTCGATCCACCCGGAGGCCCGCCGCCTGACTATACCCGCGAGCGCGGGTCGTTAGGACTGCGCTGGGCGATCGAGCAGGACCACGCGGACGTCCTTCTCGCCTTCGACGGCGCCCGACTCGTGGGGATGGCGAGCGTCTATGCCGACATCGAGTCGATCCGCTTCGGACACCGCTGCTGGCTGCAGGACCTCGTCGTCGAGAAGGCCGTGCGCTCGAGCGGCGTGGGCAAGACTTTGCTGGACGCGGCCTCGGCCTGGGCGCGGGAGCACGGCTGCACGCACCTGGAGCTGGCTTCGGGGATGGGACGCACTGACGCGCACCGATTCTACGAACGGGAGGGCATGACAGGGTCGATGAATTACTACAAGTGGCTTGATTAGCGGCGAGGCGCCAGTTGGATCGATCTCTTCTTGACCCCATCGGCTGTCCCTAACTAGAATCGGGGGTGCGCGCGGAGGACTGCGCGCTTCTTTTTCTCTTATGTGAGGCGATTGGCGGGATGGATATGTACGTTATCGGGCTGACCGGCGGCATCGGCAGCGGTAAATCGACCGTGGCGCAACTCCTCGAGGAGCAAGGCGCCGTCATTCTCAGCGCCGACAAGATCGGCCATGAGGTCTACAACCCGGGCCGCCCCGCCTGGCAGGAGATCGTCGACGCCTTTGGCGATGAGATCGTGGCCGGCGACGGCACCATCGACCGCAAGAAGCTGAGCGCCATCGTCTTCTCGGACCCTAAGAACCTGGCGAAGCTCAACTCCATCGTGCATCCCAGGATGAAGGGCATGATGCGGGAGCGCCTCGCCCAGATGGCGCGCGAAGGCGCCGAGATGGCGGTGCTGGAGGCGGCGCTGCTCTTCGAAGCCAAGTGGGACGACCTCGTCGGCGAGATCTGGGTGACCGTTGCGCCTCCGGAAGTCGCGGCCAAGCGCACTGCGGGACGCAGCGGTCTGCCGGAAGCCGAAATCCTGGCGCGCATCAAGAGCCAGATGTCCAACGAGGAGCGCATCCAGCAGTCCGACGTAGTCATCGAAACGGACTGCCCGCTGGAGGAGACAGAGCGACAGGCCCTGGAGGCGTGGGCGCGTCTGAAGCAGCGGCTGGCAGGCTAACGACTGCGGAAACGGGAAGTGGGAACCGGCTTTCCGTGTTCCATGTCGCAGCGCCGCCAATGTATGCTAGATAAGGAAACCACCCCAGAGGCAGAATTATGACCACCGAATCGACCCACCGCCAGTACGCCATCGAAGAGTACATCGTTGCGACCGAGCCGTACTACGAGCCGGTCAGCGACGAGATCCAGCTCTTCGAAGCCGCCTACGCGCAGAAGCTGCCGGTGCTGCTGAAGGGGCCGACGGGCTGCGGCAAGACTCGCTTCGTGGAGTACATGGCCTACAAGCTGGGCCAGACCGTGACCGTCATCCGCGACAATGAGAACGGCCGCGAGGAGTCCGGAACGCCGCTGGTGACCGTCGCCTGCCACGAAGACCTGACCGCGTCCGACCTGGTCGGGCGCTACCTCCTCGAGGGCGACTCGACCCGCTGGGTGGACGGGCCGCTGACGCGCGCCGTCAAAGCCGGCGCCCTTTGCTACCTCGACGAGATCGTCGAGGCCCGCAAGGACACGACCGTGCTAATCCACCCGCTGACGGACCACCGCCGCCTGCTGCCGATCGAGAAGCTAGGCCAGATCGTCGAGGCCAAACAGGGCTTCATACTGGTCATCTCTTACAACCCCGGCTACCAGAGCGCGCTCAAGGACCTCAAGCACTCCACCCGCCAGCGCTTCATGGCGATCGAGTTCGACTATCCGCCGCGCGACCTCGAGGCCAAGATCATCGCGACCGAGGCGGGCGTCTCGGAGGCGGTCGCGAACGACCTGGCGAAGCTGGGCGAGAAGGTGCGCCACCTGAAGGAGCACGGTCTCGCCGAAGGCGTCAGCACGCGCCTGCTCATCTACGCCGGCAAGCTGATCCACGAAGGCATTACCCCCCGCCGCGCCTGCCAGGTGGCAGTGACCTGGGCGCTTACCGACGACGCCGATGTCCAGCGGAGCATCGAAGAGGTTACGTCCTCAATCTTCGAATGAGCCAGGCCGCCTTTTTCATAGCACTAAACGCACTAAAAATACGCCATTTTACAAAACAAAATCCCCATGACAGATAGGCGCCACGAAATCTACTCCTCTTTCGAGAAGCAGCTAACGCCCTTCTCGACGAGCCTCGTCGCCGAGTTCCGCGCCGCCGCCGACGCCGTCGGCCACATGATGACCGACGAGGAGCTCGCGCAGTGGGCGGACGCGGGCGTGGAGCTGGCCAAGCAGTCGTGGCGCTCCTGGGAGGCAGCGGGCGAATACTATCGCGTCACGCCGCAGGTGCTGCCACTCCTGGGCACAGATGGCTTCCAGAAGTGGGCCAAGCACGGCCGCGACCTGGCCGAACTCTCGTCCGCGCTGGCGGCGTCCTTCTTCCGCGCCTCACCGGCTACACTGCCGGCGATTACCGGCGCGCGCATGGGCGACTGGATGGGCCTCGGGCGACTGCTATACAAGGGCACGTGGCGCTCGGCCTCGCTCGCCGTTCAGTTCTTCGACGGCAGCCCGGCCCTCTTCAAGCGACTTTCCATGGACGAGGCGCGCGTCCTCGTCCGCTTCGTCGATGCGCTGTGCGACCGCTCCTACGACCTGGCCTCGCACTGCCTGACGATCGCGCCCACTGTGATCGAGCCGCTCGACGGCGAAGACCGCGCGGCGTTCCTCACGTTCGCCGAGGCGCTCGCCTCGACGGGCTGGGCCGACGCGCGCTCTTATCTGGAGAAGGGGCCGGCGCTGCTGGCACACGTCCAGTCGCTACAGCGGGGCCGCTTCCTGAACCTGGCCCGCGAACTGGCCCGCCGCGAAGGCCGGCAGGCGTTCGCCTTCTTCGCGGAGGCGGCGCGGGCGCTGGCGCAGGTGGAGCACGAAAACCATGGCCTCCTCCTGTCGCTGGCGGAGGACCTGGTGGAGCGCTCGCCGCTGGCATCAATGGAGTTCCTGAAGACGGCCTCGAAGGCGCTGGAGCGCATCCCGGTCGACACGCTTGCCGACTGGCACCACGAAGGCAGCAAGCTGCTGGACCAGAGCGTCGAGGGCGGCGAGGCTTACTTCCGCATGGAGTCGTCCCGCGGCGAGGACGTGCTGGAAGGCCTCTCCTCCCGCGTCGAGCTGAGCCGCGTCTCGGACATCCTGCGCATGTACGGCAAGGCGCTGACCGGCGCCGAAGTCGCCGTGCACTCCTCGGAGGCGCTGGCGGAAAAAGGCATCGGCTGGGTGGAGGGCGACGCACCGTCGACGGAAGGCAGCGCGATCTTCCTGCCGCCGCACATCGAGGAGTTCCAGGACAAGGACCGCAACTTCGGCGTCTACAAGGTCTACTGCACACACCAGGCCGGCCACCTCGAGTTCGGCACCTTCGACTTTGAGTTCGAGCGGCAGGGTAACGTCTTCGACACAGAGCGCATCAACACGGAAGCAGAAATGCCGCCCCGCGAGGCGCCGCCCACACCTCCGCCCGCCGACGGCGAGGAGGCCGGCGAGCAACCGCCGCCCTACGCCGGCCCGCTGACAGACATGGAGCGCTTCTTCGACCTCTTTGCGGACCGCAAGCTGGCCAGCGACCTCTTCGCGCTGGCGGAGGACGCGCGCATCGACGTGCAGATCAGCAAGGAATACGGCGGCATACGGCGGCCCTACGGCGAGCGCCAGGAGTGCGAGCTGGACCGCCGCCCCGAAGTCGATGAGATGCCGGTGCGCCAGGCCTACGTGGAGAACCTGGTCCGCGCTAGCCTCGGCGGGCTGGACCGTATCATGTGGCCGAGCGTGCTGATGCCGCTGATGTCATCGGCGGTCGGCGTGCTGGAGACACTGCGGCAGCCGCACGCCGTCGTCGAGGACTCCGCGGAGGCGACGCTGCGTCTCTACCGCATCGCTGAGCAAATCCCAAATGTGGCGCCGGACATGCTCGACGAGTGGATGGACTACGACCCGGAGCAGATGAACGTCTCGCCGACGACAGCGGAGTCGATGGGCTCCGAAGGCAACGTCGACATGCCACAGGGTGAGCCGATGCCCTACGAGAGCCCGCAGCCGGTGGACTTCCGCGGCGAATTCAAGCCAGAAACGGTGCAGATGCTGATGAAGCTGCGTCAGCAGCGCAACGAGAAGGGGCAGGCCTCGCCGATCTCGCCGGAGCAACTGAAGCAGATGCTGGAGAAGAGCGTCGAGATCACAATTTCCGACATGGCGGAGGCTGACCTGACGCAGTCGAGTGAGCTTTTCCTGACGAATCTGATCAAGGAGCTGAACGCGCAGCAGCAGGACCAGAAGCCGGGCAAGCAGGGTGAAGTCCCGATGAAAGACGGCCAGCCGGTCACGGGCCTGAGCACGCAGGATGAGGGCGAAGAAGCCCTGGCCGTGGAGCCGAAGTACTACTTCTACGACGAGTGGGACTTCCGCGCCGGCGACTACCGCCCGCGCTGGTGCCGCATCGTCGAATATCCCGTCGCCGAAGGCCAGGTCACCTACTACGACCAGACGCTGCAGAAGTACGCCTCGCTCGTCGGCCAGACGCGAAGGCAGTTCGAATTGCTGCGCCCCGAGATGTACCGCAAGATCAAGCGCCTCTACGACGGCGAAGAGCTGGACTTCGACGCCGTCACCGACTACGCCGTCGAGCGGCGCGCCCGCGTTACCCCCAATGACAAGATCTACTGGCGCCGCAACAAGATCGAGCGCGACGTCAGCGTGGCGTTCCTGCTGGACATGAGCGCCTCGACCGACGAAGAGATTGCCAAGCACGAGCGCCGCTATCAGCAGGATGATTTCGACGACGACCCGCGCCGCTACTTCTCGTGGTGGATGGCCCGTCGCGCCCAGGAGCTGCTGACGCCGCCGAAGCGCATCATCGACGTCGAGAAGGAAAGCATCGTCCTCCTGATCAAAGCGCTGGAGACGATCGGCGACGAGTACGGTATCTACGGCTTCTCCGGCTACGGCCGAGAGAACGTGGAGTTTTACGTCGTCAAGGACCTCGGCGAGACGTTCAGCGAGACTGTGAAGAAGCGCATCGACAAGATCGCGCCGGTGCGCTCCACGCGCATGGGCCCCGCGATCCGCCACGCCACCGCCAAGCTAGAGGCGCACGACTCCAAGGTGCGCATCCTCTTCCTCGTCTCCGACGGCCGCCCCCAGGACCACGGCTACGGCCGCGACCGCACCGAGAAGGAATACGCCATCCACGACACCCACATGGCGCTGATGGAAGCCAAGCGAAAAGGCATGACGCCCTTCTGCCTCACCGTCGACCGTTACGGCCACGATTACCTCAAGCAAATGTGCGAAGACATCGGCTACGAGGTAGTGCCGGACATCGAGTCGCTGCCGTCACGGATTACGACGCTATACCGGCAGCTGACGGCGTAGTCCGTCTACGCTGATCGCGCCAACAGCACCCGTCTTAGTAAGAACAGCGCGCTGTTCGCCGCCCGTTTCTTGTTGGCGATGCGGCCCTGGTTGTAGGTGTAGGAGACGGTTTCGGGCGCGGTGCCGTCGTGGACGGCGAGGTGGATGGTGCCGGGCGGCTTGCCCTCGATCGGGTCGCCGCCGGCGATGCCCGTGATGCCGACGCCGTAATCGGCGCCGCGCAGCTCGCGGGCGGCTCGCGCCATGTCGGCGGCGACCTCAGCGCTGATGACGCCGTGCTCCTCGATCAGCTTCGAATCTACGCCTAGTTCTTCCTTGAACGGCACCTGGTAGGCGACGTAGCCACCCATGAAGAAGTCGGAGCAGCCGTCGACGTCGGTGAGCTGGGAGGCGAGCAGGCCGCCCGTGCAGGACTCCATCGTCGCCAGCGTCAGGTTACGCTCGGTGAAAAGGTTGGCGACGGAGAACTCCAGCGTGTCGTCGTCCGCACCCCAGACGGAGGGGCCGAGGATGCGGCGCGCCTCCTCTTCGACCGGGGCGATGAGGGCGCGCGCTTTGTCTTCGGTCGGGGCCTTGGCGGCGATGCGGGCGTGGACACCGTCGATCTTGGCGTAGATGCCGATGCTGGGGTTCGTGCCTTTGAGCAGCGGCGAAAGCATCTCGTCGACGCGTGCCTCGGGCAGGCCGGCGCTCTTGAGGATGCGGCTGATCAGCACGTCGCCGCCCATCTCGCGCAGGCGGGGGGCGACCTCGTTCTCCCACATGCGCGTCATCTCGGAGGGGACGCCGGGCATGGCGATGATGTACTTCTCGCCCTCGGCGCGGTTCTTCTCGACGAACCAGCCGGGGGCCGTGCCACGGGGGTTGACGATGGCGGAGGCGGAGGGGATTAACGCGGCCTGCTTGACGTTCGTCTCCGGGAAGGGGATGCCACGCGACTCGAAGAATGCGCGGAGGGCGCGCTCCATGTCGGGGTCGATGAAGATCTCCTCGCCCAGCGCTTCGGCAATGGCCTCGCGGGTCAGGTCGTCCTCGGTGGGGCCGAGGCCGCCGGTCATGATGATTACGTCGGAGCGTGACAACGCGAGTTCCAACGTGTCAACGATGCGCCCGAGGTTATCGCCGACGACCGACTTGTGATAGAGGTCAAGGCCGAGCCCGGGCAAACGCGCGGCGATCCACGAGGCATTGGTATCGACGATCTCTCCAAACAGGATCTCGGTCCCTACGGAGATGATTTCGGCTCGCATGGCGTGAGGATACGGCACGACGTCTATCAATGGGAATGGATGCGACATTTCATGTCGACGAGGGCTGGCGGCTGTGTTAGAACATTACGGACAGCCGTGACGAAGATCCTGATACTTGCTTACGTACTACTCACGATTCCGGGTGTGGTTGCGTGCGGTGCCTCCGGCGAGCCAGAACCGCCGGCCCCAGAGACCGACACACATGGGATTCCAATTATCCGCGTCGAGGGACGGTACGCAACGTCGTTGACTAGCGATGCTGAAACCCTGGTCGCTGCGATGGGCAGCTACTTCGTTGGACAGGTCGTGGAGGAGGGGACGACGCAGCGTCACCTGACAGCAGGCGCAGAAGGAGACCGCAAGATCCCGATATCGACATTCCATGTGCGGGTGGAGCGGTCGCGTGGCTCGGCGGCGGAGGGATCGCTGATCGATGTGGAGCAGTTCGGCGGGGTGACGACGGGAGCAGCGGGACCAATGCGCATACTGCTGGAAAATGACACGCCCATGGCAATCGGAAACCGGTATCTTTTCATCGCGAAAGAGGAGCGACCCGGTGTCTACGGCGCTTCGGCTTTCGCGCGCTTCCCTTTGCACGGCGATCTCGTAGCGGCGCCGCCGGGTTGGGAGACCACGGGGGTGTCTGGCGAACTTACGGGAATGACGCTCGATGAGGCGTTCGCCCGGCTGGGTGAAGAATGAGCGCGCGCTTGCGCTGGGTCAGCCTGGCGGTGGCATTAGCCGCCGCAGCAGTCGCCCTCAGCATGCTGGGCAGCCCGGCTGAGTCGCACCCCGGACATCCGCAAAAGAAGCTTTTCGACGGCGAGGTCTGGCACCACGAACTCAACGGGGACTATGAAAGCTGGATGACGCTGCGGACCAGCGACGTGTGGCTCGACTGTGATAGCACGCCAGGCGCCTGCGGCGACAAGTGGTTCGACCCATTTGATGCGGCGATGGAAGACTGGAACGCCCAGCCGATGACCGTGCGCTTCGATTACGCGGAGGGTGAACAGGACATCGACTGGGACGTGAATGTGTTCGTCATGGATTCGGTGCCAGGAGATCCGGGGCTGCTGGGTTTAGCGCTGCCGTTCGACGAGAACGATGACATCTGCTTCGGTCCGTGCGAGGTCTATCACGGCGATGTTTGGATTGGCGATGACGCACACCAGGGCTTTTACGGCAGTGATGCCGACAGGCAAGCGACTATCGCCCACGAAGTGGGGCACCTCCTTCATCTGCGTCATGAGAGTACCGACGTGACCGAGTTCCAGATTTTCGAGTGTGGCACCGACGATACGGGGGTTATTCCACATTCCCTAATGGCATATGACTGCATCGACCCGGTGGCGATCGGTGGCGCCGGAGAGTATTGGGTGCAGCCCTGGGACGTATGCGGCGTAAACCACGTCTATATTGATCCCTCGTTTGGCTTCGCAGGGTGCGACGGCACATTGAACACTCCGACAACCCAGGCAACCCCGTCGCCTACGGCGTCAGCGACGCCGGTCCCCACGCCTACACCGGTGGGTCAAACGGCGTCACCGACGCCCACGGTGACAGGCGACCCCACGCCATCAGCCACGGCGACGCCTACGACGCCGCCCGGCGTGAACCGAATCTGGGGTGACATCAACTGCTCCGGCGCCAGCGATCCGGTGGATAGCCTGGGGCTGCTCCGGCACGATGCCGGGTTGACCTTCAATAAGCCTGCGACCTGCCCGCACGTGACGACGTCGGTCGTCGTCCTCGGCAACTTCCAAACGTGGGGCAACGTCGACTGCACCGGCGGCATCGATCCTATCGATTCCCTGAAGGTGTTACGCAAGGACTCCGGTCAAAACGTGAACCAGCCGGCCGGCTGCCCCGGCATCGGCACGACCGTCAACGTCGTCGAGCCGGGCTAATCTTTCGCGCTGACGGACCCGGTCGCTGCCCTGCCGCTCTACTGCGTGTAGCCATCCGGATTTGCCTGGTGCCAGCGCCAGGCGGAGTCGACGATCTCGTCAAGGTCCGTGTACTCGATGTGCCACCCGAGTTCGCGCTTGGCCCTGTCGTTGGAGGCGTAGAGTTCAGCCGGGTCGCCCGGACGGCGCGGCTCTTCAGTCACGGGGATTGCGTGGCCAGTGACACGGCGGGCGGCGCCGATGACTTCACGGTTGGTGAAGCCGTCTCCGTTGCCGAGGTTAAAGGCGCCTGACCCCGACTCGGCGAAGCCGAGGGCGAGGAGGTGGGCGGCAGCGAGGTCAGAGACGTGGACGTAGTCGCGGACGCAGGTCCCGTCGCGGGTGGGGTAATCGGTGCCGAAGAGCGAGAAGCTATCACGGCGGCCGAGGGCCACCTGCAGGACGTTGGGGATGAGGTGAGTTTCAGGGCGGTGGTCCTCGCCGCGGGTGGGGGTGGCGCCCGCAGCGTTGAAATAGCGCAGGGAAACGTGGTGGATCCCGAAGCGCGACTCGAACCAGGGGAACATCTGCTCGGCCATGAGCTTGGACATGCCGTACGGGTTGATCGGGCGCTTCGGCGCGTCTTCCGTGATGGGACAAGATTCCGGCTCGCCGTAGACGGCGGCGCTGGAGCTGAAAACGAGCCGCTTGACGTCGTAGGTGACCATGGCGTTGAGGATGGCGATCACGCTCGTCACGTTGTTCGAGAAGTAGCGGCCCGGATGTTGAACGGACTCACCGGCCTGTATGTAGCCGCCGTAGTTGATGACCGCATCGAAGCTATGAGCGGCGAAGAGGCGGCCCAGGCCGCTCTCGTCCCGCGCGTCCAGGGTCGCAAGCTCGACGTCGGGATGGACGGCCCCGGCATGTCCGGAGACGAGGGAGTCGAGAACGGTGACATCGTGGTCTGCCTCAACCAGCTGGTCGACGGTGACGGAACCGATGTAGCCAGCTCCGCCGATGACGAGAATCCTCACGAGCCGCCGCCCCCCGGCACTACAGAATAAGAGAACGATTGAACAATGGAACAACTTCCCGATACGGTTTCATCCATAGTTCGATTGTTCCAAATGGAGACCTGGGAGGTCAGTTGCAGGCAGCGCCGATCCATCCTCCCCTTGAACGCGGCGTTCAACTCTCGTAGCGCTTGAAGACGAGGCAAGCGTTCTGGCCGCCGAAGCCGAAGCTGTTGCTGAGAACGACGTCGACGTCTGCCTGGCGAGCTTCGTTGGGGACGTAGTCGAGGTCGCAGTCGAGATCCGGGTTCTCGAGGTTTATCGTCGGGTGAATAGTGCCGGTTAGGATGGTCTGCACGGCGACGATGCCCTCGATGGCGCCGGCAGCGCCGAAGGAATGGCCGACCATCGACTTGGTGGCGCTGACCGGGATGCGATAGGCCCCCTCGCCGAAGATGCGTTTGATGGCCAGGGTCTCCGACTTGTCGTTAAGCTCGGTGGAGGTGCCGTGGGCGTTGATGTAGTCGACGTCGTGGGGAGCGATGTGGGCGTCGTTGAGGGCCTCGTTCATGGCGCGGTAGGCGCCGTCTCCGTCTGCGGAGGGGGCGACGACGTGGTAGGCGTCGTTGCAGGCGCCGTAGCCCGCGAGCTCGGCGAGGATGGGTGCGCCGCGGGACTTCGCATGATCCTCTGATTCGAGCACCATGATTCCGGCGCCCTCCCCGGCTACGAAGCCGTCGCGCTCGGCGTCGAAGGGGCGGCTGGCACGATGGGGCTCGTCGGCGTGCTTGAAGGTGAGCGCGCGGATAACGGCGAAGCCGCAGAGTCCGACCTCGCAGAGGGTAGCCTCAGTGCCGCCCGCGATGCAGACGTCGGCACGGCCGGCGCGGATGAGGTCCATGGCGTCGCCGAGGGCCTGGGTGCCGGCGGCGCAGGCGGTGATGACGGTGTTGTTGTAGCCGCGCGCGCCGAAGTGCAGGGCGATATGGGCAGCCGCCATGTTCGGCAGCATCTTCGGGAAGTAAAAGGGATCGACGCGCATGCCGCCGCGCCTGTCCATGGTGCGAACGGCCTCCTGGGACTCGTAAAGGCCGCCGATTCCGTTTCCGATGAGGGTGCCGACGCGGTCACGGTTGATCTCGTCGAGGTCGAGGTCGGCGTGATCGAGGGCCTGCTGGGTGGCGGCGATGGCGAACTGGCTGAAGCGGCCCATGCGGCGGGCGGCGCGGTGGTCCATGTACTCCGTGGGGTCGAAGTTTTTGACTTCGGCCGCGACGTGGACGGGGTAAGGGCTGTGATCGAAGGATTGGAGTATGCCGAGTCCCGATTTACCGGCGACGGCACTCTCCCAGAATTCATCCACGGAGTTGCCGATGGGGGTGATGGCGCCCATGCCTGTGACCACGACGCTGGTGCCGTTTCTGCCTGCCATTTATACCTCCGGGGGGCTAGCCGGCCGCGGGCTGTGTCGCTGCGCGCCCCTCTGCGGCGACGAAGAGCGAGCCTGTAAGACATATTACCCCGTCGTTTTCGGCAGAGGCTATGGCGCTTTCGAGCGCCGCAGCGACTGAGTCCACATTTTCGGTATCGACGCCCTGCTCGCGGAAGATGCGGGCGATTTCGGCCGAATCCATGGCGCGGGGGTGGGCAGAACGTGCGGCGATGACCTTCGTGGCCAGGGGAGCGAGAACGGAGGCGAAGGCGGGGACATCCTTATCAGAGGAGGAGCCGACGACGAAGGTGACTTCCTCGGCGCCGAAATAGTCGCGGAGGGCTTCGATGAGGCGGCGGGCGGAGTCGGCATTATGGGCGCCGTCGGCGATGATCAAGGGGGATTCGCGGAGGACTTCGAGGCGGCCGGGCCAGCGCACTTCGGCGAGGCCGCTCTGGATGGCGTGATCTGGCAGGCCGAGAACGTCGGCGACGGCGACGGCGACGCTGGCGTTCTCCGCCTGGTGCGCGCCAAGGAGAGGGATGCGGACGTCGAGGGATCCGTTCTTGCGTTCGATGCGGACTTCCTGGCCGCGGAGGTCGTGCTCGATGACGTTCCAGTGGTAGGCATCGGAAACGTCAATGGCGCGGGCCTTGAGCTGATCCGCCTTCGAGCGGACAACAGCTCCGGCAGTGCCGTATGGTTGCGCGGCGAGCACAACGGTGCATCCCTTCTTAATGATGCCGGCTTTCTCAGCGGCGATTTCCTCGATGCGCTCGCCAAGGACGGCGGTGTGCTCTAGAGAAAGAGGGGTGATGACGGCCACGGCGACTTCGTCGAAGACGTTGGTCGAGTCGAGGCGGCCGCCGAGTCCCACTTCGACCACCTGCGCGTCGAGCCGCGCGTCGCGAAAGGCGAGGAAGGCGAGGGCGGTGAGCAGGTCGAAGGTGACGAGTGAGCGGCCGGCGAGGTCGAGGCTATCGACGGCTTCACGGAGGACGTCGGTGAGGGAGGCGAAGGCGGACTGGGCGATGGGCTCGCCGTCGATCTGAATGCGCTCGGTGTAGTCGTGGAGGTGAGGGCTAGTATAGAGGCCGGAGCGCCGGCCAGCGGCGCGAAGGATGGAGTCGGTCATGGCGGCGACGGAGCCCTTGGCTTTGGAACCGGCAACGTGCACGGTGAGGCGGTCGAGGTGGGGATCGCCGAGGGCGTGGAGGAGGGCGAGGACGGGTGCGAGGTCGGGCCTATCAAGGAAGCGGCCGGAGCGCTCGAAGTCTGCGTAGGAGAGGAGGAATTCGATGGCCTCGTCGTAGCTCACGGTTCTAGTGTAACGAGTGAATAGTTATCAGTGGACAGAGGGGCTGGTGACTGATGATTGGCGAGGGGAGAGGTTTGTTTGGAAAATGAGGGGCTGGCGTGGGTTTTAGATACGGAATTTGTTTGGAAAAAACAGGGGTGTTCCATTGATTAAGTGCTATAGATAGCTTGCAACCGATGGCTGCGCCCAACGTTCGACGGATGGGATGGGCCATCAGGGGGATTCCCGATCAACTGGGCGCCGGAGGGCCACCGGCTGGCCGCCACTGTGGCCGGACAGGCGGTCGTCGTGGATGCCGAACCCGGGCGAATGGCTTGCCTGCACCGGCGACGCCACACAGGACGGCGCGCAAGTGCTGCTCGTGCTCGCGAATGAATCTGCCGAGCCGGTATCGCTGGGGCTTCGGGTACAACCCAGAATGGGTTGCCGACCCCTAGCTGCCACTGTTTTCAGGGGTTTAACAACCGCTTTACTCTAGCTTCTTGACACTATGTTCGGCGGGGTCTGTAATGGATGCGATAGAGAGAGACAACTCCCCCATTAAGGAGGGACTCCATGAGCACCCCTACCCGCACTACTTCTGTCACTGACCGCATTTTTGACAGCTGGATCGAACGACAGGCGACGCTATTCGATGTCGTTCGCGGTTCTAATGACCGCATCAACCGTTTCAATCACAGCATGCTGGAAGGCGCCCGGCAGGGCAGCCGCGAATGGGCGGAAGTCGGCCGTCGCTTTGCGCACAACCCGACGGACCTGGTCAGCGTCTACGAGGCGATGTCGGAGGCGATGGGCAACGCGCAGGCGCGCGGCCTGGCGCTGGTCCGGGAGTGGGCCGACGACGCAGTGCAGGCGCAGCGCGAGACGCGAGACGCGCTGAGCCAGGGTCTTGGCGACGTGCGCGAGGTTGTGCAGGCGAACGGCGCTACTATCTTCCGCCGCGGCGGCACAAACGGCGACAAGGCCGAGCGCGCCTCCTCGAAGCCCTAGGCGCCCACGCGCTTAGGGCGCTGCGATTAACCTGAAATACACCTTCAAGCGGCTGTCACGTTACGCTCATTCCGTGCCTCCCGATGCCTTGTAATCGTGGTTCACAACTTGTGAAGAACGCCCGTACTGGAGGCACCGACGCCGGTAGGGGCGAAGTACCCGGACGTGCTGAAGACGCAGAACGCCTTCTCGATGGCTGGCTCGCGGGCGGGCGACAAGCGGGTGCCGGCGCTATGGCTGAGCCGGAAGCAGCCGCGTCTTGGCTGGTGCTGGGCGGGGAACCCGCACACCTTGGCTGGGGACCGCGCCGTGCGCGGGGCGGGCCGGGCCTGACGCTGATAGAATAGAACCCAAGCGAATAGTACCCGGAAGGGGCCTCGAAGCGTCGAGGCCCCTAAAAGTGTTGTTCGCGCGAAACTGATGGACCTTTCGGGACTGCTATCGATCATCGGCGGAACGCCCGCCCTGGAACGCCTTCGGGATGCGTTGCGGGGCAGTTCCGCACGCCTGCTGGCGGGCGTGACGGACGCCGGCAAGCCGGCGGCGCTGGCAGCGCTGGCAGCCGCGGAAGAGGGGCCGATGCTCGTGATTACGGGGCGGCCAGCGCGGGCGGAGGTGCTGGCCGACGAGCTTGCCGCCTGGTCCGGCGACGATGCCGAGGTGCTGCTCTTCCCCGAGCGCGACGCACTACCGTACGAGCGTCTCTCTCCCGCACGGGAGACGGTGCGCGACCGGCTGAATACGGTCATGGCGCTGGCGGAAGGACGAAAGTGCATCGTCGTCGCCTGCGGGCTGGCTCTGGCCCAGCGTACGCTTTCACCGAACGACATTTCGGAGTCTGTGATTGATCTGCGGACGGGCGAACGCATGGAGATGGAGACGTTCCTGCGGGAGCTGGCGCGGCTGGGCTACGCAATGGAGCCGCTGGTGCAAGAAGCCGGCGAGGCCAGCCGGCGAGGCGGCATCGTCGACGTGTTTCCACCGACAGCGACGCAACCGGTGCGCATCGAGTTCTTCGGCGACGAAGTGGAGAGCATCCGCGTCTTCAGCCCGTCCACGCAGCGGACGTCGAAGGCGGTCGACGGCGTCCGCATAGTGCCGGCGAAGGAGTTGCTTCCGGGCGAAGGCGACGACTACATGAAGCCGCTTGCGAAGCTGGGCTTCAAGCAGATGACCGGCGAGGCCCGCGACAGGATGGAGGAGGAGCTGGACTTGCTGCGGGAGGGCGGGTCCTTCAAGGAGCGCGACTTCTATGTGCAGTTCCTTGCGCCTTCGACGCTGCTGGACCACGTTCCCGGCGGTGCGTTGCTTGTCGTCGATGAGACGGCGGACGTCGAGGCGGCGCTTGACGAGGCGCACGAACAGGGCGAAGCGACACGCAAGGAGCTGGAGGAGGCGGGAGAGATCCCCTTCGGGCTGGCGAGCGCGATCGAGGACTGGCCGGCGGTGCGGCGGGCAATCGAGACCAGGGATCGGGTAGTCTCTCTCTCTCGCTGGGCGATGGAGGGAGACGCGATCCGGCTGCCGTTCGCGGCGGCGCAGGCTTACGCCGGCCAACTGCGCAAGCTGGCCGATGAGGTCGCGTCCGACGCGAAGGCAGGCCGGCGGGTGGCGATCGTCTCGCAGCAGGCGGGGCGGGTGGCGATCGTCTCGCAGCAGGCGGAGCGGCTGGCCGAGCTGCTGGCCGAGCAGGACGTTATGGCGACAGTGGCGGAGGACGTGCCAGAACCCGCGCCGAACGTTGTCCTCGTGAAGGGGTCGCTGCAGGAAGGCTGGCGGCTCGGTGAAGATGCGCCGGAGCTGCGCTTGCTGACAGACGCCGAGATCTTTGGGTTTGTGAAGCAGCGTCGCGCGCCGCCGCGCAAGGCGGTGAACCGCGAGGCGTTCCTGGCGGAACTGGTGCCGGGGTCGCACGTAGTGCACATCGACCACGGCATCGGGCGCTTCGCCGGGCTCATCCATCGCACGATCGACGGCAACGAGCGCGAATACCTGGAGCTGCACTACGCGGAGGGGGATCGCCTCTTCGTGCCGACGGACCAGCTCGACCGTGTCACGCGTTACATCGGGCCCTCTGACCGCACGCCGACGCCGACGCGGCTGGGCACCGGCGACTGGCAGCGGGCCAAGGCACGGGCCAAGCGGGCGGTGGCCGAACTGGCGAAGGATTTGCTACAGCTCTACGCGACGCGGGAGGCGCTTCCCGGCTACCGCTACCCGCCGGACACAGCATGGCAGTCCGAGCTGGAGGCGAGCTTTTCCTACGTGGAAACGGCGGACCAGATGTCGGCGATCAGCGCCGTCAAGCGGGACATGGAGTCCGACCGGCCGATGGACAGACTGGTCTGCGGTGACGTCGGATACGGCAAGACAGAGGTCGCGCTGCGGGCGGCGTTCAAGGCAGTGATGGACGGCAAGCAGGTCGCGATCCTGGTGCCAACGACGGTGCTGGCCCAACAGCACTTCAACACGTTCCGGGAAAGGCTGGCGGCCTTCCCCGTGCGCATCGAGGTGCTCTCGCGACTGCGGACGGACGCCGAACAGAAGAAGATCGTGGAGTCGCTGGGCCAGGGGCAGGTGGATATCGTCATCGGCACGCACCGCCTGCTGCAGAGGGACATCCGCTTGAAGGAACTGGGCCTCGTCATTATCGACGAGGAGCAGCATTTCGGCGTCGCGCACAAGGAGTTCCTCAAGCAGATGCGGAAGCAGGTTGACGTGCTCACGCTTTCGGCGACGCCGATCCCGCGCACGCTCTACATGGCGCTCGGCGGCATCCGCGACATGTCTACGATGGAGACGCCGCCGGAGGAGCGCCTGCCGATCAAGACCTACGTTGCGCAATCGGACGACAGGCTGATCCGCGAGGCGATCGCACGGGAGCTGGAGCGGGGTGGGCAGGTTTACTTCGTGCACAACCGCGTGCACAATATCGACCACATCGCGTCGAAGATCCGCGACCTGGTGCCGGAAGCACAGGTGGACGTCGGCCACGGGCAGATGGACGAGCGCGAGCTGACCCGGGTCATGGACGACTTCACGCACGGCAAGACCGACGTGCTGGTCTGCACGACGATCATCGAGTCGGGGCTGGACATCCCGAACGTGAACACGATCATCATCAACCAAGCGGACAAGCTGGGGATGGCGCAGCTTTATCAGCTGCGCGGTCGCGTCGGGCGCGGCGCCCACCGGGCTTACGCGTACTTGATCTACGACAAGCAAAAGCGGCTCTCGGAGGTCGCAAAACAGCGGCTGCAGGCGATCTTCGAAGCGACGGAGCTGGGGGCCGGCTTCCAGATCGCGCAGCGGGACCTGGAGATCCGCGGCGCCGGCAACCTGCTGGGCGCCGAGCAGAGCGGATACATGGCGGCCATCGGCTTCGACCTCTACGTGAAGCTGCTATCCGGCGCCGTGGAGCGTATGCGCGCCCTGATGCGCGGCGAACAGCCACCGCCCGAACGCGAAGGTGTCGAGGTGTCGATCGACCTACCGGTCTCGGCGCACCTGCCGCCGTCCTACGTGCCGGACCTGAACCTGCGACTGGCGCTGTACCAGCGGCTGAGTGCGACGGACGACCCGGCTCAGGTGGAGGCAATCGGGCAGGAGATGGTGGACCGCTTCGGGTCGCTGCCGCCGGTGACGAAGAACCTGCTCTTCGTCGTCACCCTGCGGGCGCTCGCCAAGCAAGGCGGCGTGCATTCGATCATCGCTGAGGACGGTTCGGCAGTCGTGAAGATGGACGAGGGCGAGACGCTGCCGCCGGACCTGGCGGATGCGGTGCCGCGCGGCGTGCAGGTGGGCCACAGGCTAATGCGGGTTGACCTGGAGGAGGGCTGGGAGGAGCGTTTGCGAAACGCCTTGGAGTTGCTGGTGGCAGCGCAGGCCGAGGAAGAGCCGGTTCGGACCTAATTAGCCGAAGCGAGGCTATTTTGTACACGAAACCTATCGAAAGCTACGTCAATCAGGTGGCGGATGTTAGCAAAACGTGGTTGACAGGGCTTCTACGCTGCGGTTAGCCTTGTTCTTCGTGAAGGAATTCACGCGGGATCGTCGGGGGGACGGCCCGCTAGCGCTCCCTACTGACAGCAGTGGCATCGACCGTGTCCACGTCCTCGCGGTGGTGCTCGCCCTCGGCATGTGCGCCTACCTGGCGATCGAGCCGACACAGAACTGGCTGCTTCTTCTGCTCTCCGGCCTCGCCGCCCTGGCAGCCGATAGCGTCGCCCGCCACCATCCGCGCGCGCACTTCACCCGCCTCGATGACACGGCACTCTATCTCTTCGTGCCGGTGCTGTTCACGCTGGGCCTCGGCATCTTCCTCGAGGAAGTGGTCGGCGGCTACGAGACGATCGTCGTCGGGATGCTTTCCGTCATCCCCTACTGGGCGATCCTGCGGGCGGAGTACGAATCGATTGACCGCGGCTCGGCGAATTACCAGTCGACGCGGCTTGTGCTCAATATCGCGACTTACGTCGTCGCCTTCCTCTTCTTCGCGACGATCTACGACTTCGACCTGGATTTGGCGACGGCTTCCTTCGCTGCGGGCGTGGTGAGCATCCTGCTGGCGATCGAGGTATTGCGCGAGGAGGGGTTGGACACGACGCGGACGCTGCTCTACGCGATCGCCATCGGCGGGCTGGTCGGTGAGGCGGCGTGGACGACGCATTTCCTGCCGCTGGAAGGCAGCGGCGCGGCGGTGTTCCTGCTGCTGGCCTTCTACCTGATGACGGGCCTGATGCACAACTACCTGGGCGACCGCCTGAGCCGCAAGACGGCGGCGGAGTTCGGGGGCGTGGGCGCGCTCGGGGTGCTGATCGTCGTGCTCTCCCACGTCACGAACTAGTACCCAAGAATCCGCCCTGCGCCGACGCCAAACTTGTTACTCGGTACTTGATACTTGTTACTATGGGCATGGCGGGGCGTGGCGCAGTCCGGTTAGCGCACCTGACTCGGGGACAGTACCGCTTGTATGTATCTGCCTTGCGGGGGTCTCGTCGACCGGTTCTGTCTTGGAACGATCGAGGTTGAAGAAGACGACGCTTACCTCAGCATCGATGATCGGGGCATTGTCTTCGTCGAGGAGGCCAAAGACGAAGCGGTTCTCCCCGACGATCAACTCATTTGACACAACCCGCGCGTATGGCTCCTCTTCGCCGAGGGTGAGGACATCGGGCCACTCGGACTCCGCCGACGATCCTCCGCAGGCGGATGCGACCAGTGCACCCAGTATGCCGAGGAGCAGCGGTAGCATGAGCGCGAGCCACCCGATTTTAAGAAGAGACGCCCGAACCATTGTCACAGCGATCCGCTCAGACCACCGGGACCGAACCCGAAGTACTGATTAATCTGGGCTAACGAACCTGTATACACGAGAATCCCCACTACGATGAGGAGCGTGCCGCTGAAAATCTGGATGACGCCCAGGAACGGCCCCAGGCGCCGGTAAAAGCGGTGGACGGAGTTGAATGCAAGACCCATCGCCAGAAACGGAACCGCCATCCCCAAAGAGTAGAACCCGAGGAGGGCGCTGCCCTGCAGCACGCTGCCTTCGGCGGCCGCAAGCGTGAGGATGACGCCGAGCGTGGGGCCGATACAGGGCGTCCAGCCGATAGCGTAGGCGGAGCCGACCAGGATCGAGCGAGCGTAGGCCAGACTCCGCGGAAATTCAAAGCTGAGCCGACGCTCACGTTCGAACCAGGGTATCTGAAGAATACCGCTCACCTGCAAGCCGAAGAAGATCATCAGAACGCCTGCGATCTTCCCTAGCAGATCCAGGTTGTCGCGTAGGAACCAGCCGATCAGCCCAACTGACGCACCGATAGCGATGAACACGAGAGTAAAGCCGGCGACAAAGCCGAGAGCGTGATAAAAGATAGTCAGGCGCGGCCCTGCGCCTTCCCGGGGTGCGTCCTGTGAGCCGCCGGGGGACGGCACTCCGCTCAGGTAGCCCAGGTAGGTCGGCACCATGGGCAGCGCACAGGGAGAGAGGCACGAGAGGAGCCCAGCGGCGAAGGCTATCGTCAGGCTTACTCCGGCTATCTCAGGCATTGGCTCCTACTGCAAGATTTCCTCGATGCGTTTGGTCAACTCGTCCTCTTCGATGGCGTTCTGAACGTTCGTTCCCTGAGAGACTTCAAGAAATGGACCCGTAAACGCGCTGCGCACTATGCCCTGCCGGTCGATGAAGTATGTAGTGGGCACACCGAGAAGACGGTATTCGTTGGCGACCGCACCTGTCCGGTCTATTGGGATAGGAAAGTTCATTCCGTAGTCTTCCGCAAACGGCTTGATGATGCTCTTCGCCTCTTGAAGGTTCACACCCAGAATCTCCAGACCGTCGCCACGGTAACGGTTGTACGCGGCAATCAGCTGCGGAATCTCCTGGCGGCAGGGTTTACACCAGGTTGCCCAGAAGTTGATGACTACCGCCTTGCCGCGCAGGCCGCTGAGGCGGACTTCCTGCCCGTCCAGCGATTCAAGAAGGAAGTCGGGCGCAAGCTTGCCGTCTTCCGGTCCGATGTCCAGCCCGGCCGGGGCCAACGTGGGTGGCAGGTCAACCGGTCCATACTTGGCCCCTGATGCGGATGTTCCAGCCTCCTGCTGGTGGTTCTCCAGCCACCAGATGACGGCCACAATCGTCGCGATCGCCAATAGCGGCAGTGCTACCTGCCGCCAGAAACGGAAGCCAGCTGGCCGCGGCGAGTCGGGCCCCTCCGCGTCTGCTCTCCGTTCTCTCCCACTATGCATGGTCATGTCATCCCGCTCATCTCCTGCGACGCGGTCCTACTCACCGATGATTTGCCCTGTCATTTCGTCTGGGTGCACATCGCAACGGAAGAAGTGCGGGCCGCCGTCGATCTTTACAGTCAGCGTGTCCTGACAAGGCCCGTCGCAGATCTCGGTCGCGAACAGTGCGTCCTCCCCTGCATTGGCATCTTCCTCGCTCTCGTAGACAGCGAAGTTGTGGAGGATGCCTGTGTCACGATTGTCCACGTTGATGGTCACCTGCTGATCCGCCGGTACTCGCAACTCGTCCTTGTCGAATCGAATGGTGGGAATCATCGCGATTTCCAGCTCTTGAGTCCCCAGAGACGGGTTGCCAGCGGCCGGAGCGGTCGTGGCTTCAGTGGCGCCCTCCTCGTCGTCGCCGCAAGCAGCGACGATGAGCAGTACGCCCAATAATGCCGACAGCAAAAGTAGAAACACGCGCATCTCGGATTTACCTTCACTTCCTGGCCACAGCAGCAGCCGTCACGGCTCCAGGATCACGACTCCACTCATGTTTGGGTGATGGTAGGTGCATTGGTACCGATAGCGGCCTGGCTTCTTGAACCTGAACGTATAAGCCTCGCCCGACGCGACGTCCGGACTCAGAAATTCGCTTTCGACTTGCCTCACGTTGTGTATGACGGGATCGTTGTTCACCCACGTCACAGTTGTGCCGGGGCGGACTCGAATACCTTGCGGCTCGAACTGAAGACTGGTCATCTCGACTGTTACCTCATCACTCTCAATCTGAACGGGGTTCGATTCTCCATATGCGTCCGTTTCCGCGTCGCCTGATCCGCATGCCATAGCCGCCGTGACCGTGAGCAGGATCAGCGCGAAAAGCAGCCGTCTCTTCGATGCCCGCGGACGCATCCTCAACCGTTATCCAGGGCGCGTGTGGCCGGTTCTGAGTTCTGAGCATCTTCGAGGGCTGCCAGTATCTCGTCGATGTTGTCGGAGGCTGACCCCCCGGCTTCCGAGAGCACCTGGTCTCCGCGGACTATCCGCCCGGTCTCGTCCACGATGATGTAGCCCATGAATGGCATCTGCATGCGGTCGCTCCAGAGGCCAAGCCGGCGGGTGGCATTGGTGTCGGGGTCATAGAGGATCGGGTATGTGATTCCGTGCTGTCGCGCCTTCGATGCGCCCAGCTCCGGATCTTCCGGCTGAGAGCCGATCACTAGCAACGTGGCACCTTCTTCATAGAAGTCCGTTTGTCGTTCCTGCAGCTTCACGAGCAGCTCTTCACAAGCCGGTCAGAAGAAGCCCCATGTAGCCGACAATCACTATCTCCCTTTCGCCTATGTAATCATCGAGAGATATTTCCTGGCCGGAGACGATATCGGTTAGCGCGATGCCGGCCACGCTCTGCCCTTCTGGTACGGCTCCGTCGCCGCCCGATCGCGCACCGCCGCTAATGGCGATCCAGAGAAGCCCGGCGACAGCAGCGAGACCAGACAAGCTGAGGAGTAGTCCCCAGATCTTGTTGCGGGTTTCTAGAGGACCGCCACCAGGCCCTCGCCGTTCCTTTATCCGTCCTGCCCCTGCTCACTCAGCCTCCTCCGTAGTCGTCCAATCAATCTTGCCTCGTGCGATCGGCGATATCATGCGGTCCCTGGCGGGGTTACGCCACCGCGCTGTACTTCGCGATGCGCTTCGCGTTATCCGGGCTGCCGGTCGCCTCGAAAATCCGCCCAGTCGGTTCCACCGATCGGCCCATCATCGCCCTCGTCCATCATGCCGTCGTCCCTTCGAACAGCTAGGCGGTGATGCGGTCGGTCGGTGAGTTGCCTTCTCGCGCCCCGTCCGATTGAGATGCGCCGATCTGAGCGCGGAGCGAAGTGATCTCGCGGTCCAGCCGCACAACCTCCTCCTGGAGCCGCGCAGGCTCTGCGCCGGTTCGTTGCTGGTCCTGGCCTGCGTGCTCCTTATGGTCGCACTGGCCACCGCCCATGCAGCCCATAGAGAAGTCCTTCTTCTCGCCCTTTGCCCGTGCCCACAGCCAGACTCCGACCCCCATCGCCCCCATCGTCACGGGACAGGCGAGAACGATCGCTGCCACAAGCAGAAACGGCAAAATGCCTTCCATTCTCGATGCCTCCTTGATTACTCCGACACTTCGGAGTCGTTTGTCTTTTCAGTAACGATGAAATGGTACTACAGGTGCGTAGTAAGCGCAATCGAGTGTCTTTGAAATGTGTCACGACCCGGGTCGGCGAATACTTCTTCCGCTGCGACGTGCATCCTCAGCAGATGACCGGGCGTTTTAGGGTGGAGTAGCTTACGAGACCCGTTCAGCCCGCCCGATCACGCGCAGCGTGTAGTCGCCGCCAGAGACCGGGTCGTCCGTCTCGAAGAACGTACCCCCGCACGTGATCAGGGTGATTACATCTTGCTCGGTCGCCTGCATGACTTTGAGCGAGTCGGGGTCGTTGGGGTCCACCGAGAAGTTGTCTGAGACTCGGTACGTGAGCTCAACACCATTGGCTCCGAGGAGCCGTACGATGTCTCCGGGCTGAAGGGCCTGCAGGTCGTAGAACACGGCGGGGCCGTTCCAGGTGACGTGCCCGGCGAAGACCGCGTTGCTACCGGTACCTGGCTGCGAAGAGAAGTTGTACCATGCAACCTCCCACGGATTCGTAGGAACCTGTGGGATGGCGTTTTCATCCAGGCCATACGTGTAAACGCCGGCTTCGACGCCGATCGATTCAATTGCCATACGGTACCCTGCGTCGCCTAGAGGGGGACCAGATTGCGGCGTCGCCGTTGGCTGAAGCGTAGCAGACGCGGTAACTGGACTCGGCAGCACCCTCGCCGCCTCTGCTTCCGAGCCCAGGTCTACGAGCGGCGGTGGTTCACGCCCGGGTTCGTTATCCAGGGCAGACCAGGCGCCAACGACGAGGACGAATAGACCGGAGAGGAAGGCAAGCGTGCCAACGCCGAAGACGGCGCGGCGACGCGTGAACAGTGTCCTGAGCGACGGCTGCTTCATTCTATGAGGATCGTTCCGGTCTGGACGGTCGGGTGGAAGTCGCAACGAAACTCGTAAATCCCGCGTTCGTCGAGTGTGATGATCAGCTCGCCGGTTTCACCAGGTAGGATGTCATCCGAAACGAAGTCATCGTCGGTCCAATACTCGCCGTCCGGACCCGCCACGCGAATGTTGTGAGCGAAGCGGCCGCTCGCGGCGAGGTGATTCGCAACGCTTGTCCGGCGTCTGCGCTGACCTCCGCGGGCGCGAACGAGTCCTCGGTCGCCTCAATGCTCACGTCGGCGTCAAATCGCTCCTCAGGCGCAGGGGTCGGCGACGGCAAAGGCGCGGTCCCGGCGCTCACAGTGACTGTACCCGTAGCTTGATCCCCGAGCTCGTCCCGGAACTCATATTCACCTCCGTTGTCGAAGCGAATGATGACCGTACCCTCCTGGCCCGGCTCGAGCGTCGGTGGTTCCGTCACGTAGTCATCGGGGGTTCCGTATTCGCCGTCCATTCCAGCAAAACGAAGACCGTGAAGCGCGACGCTCGTGTTTCTGACGACGACTTTGATGGTCTCTGCGGCGTATGCATCAATGCGGGCAGGAAAGAGAATGGTGTCAACCTCGCTCCCGTCTATACCCAGTTCGACGGTTCGCGTAGCTTCCTCCTCGGGTAAGATCGTGCGGTCCGTTTGAACCACCGGTTCTGACTGAGGCGGACCGAACACCACACGTATACAGTCGCCGTCCTGGGGGATGTGGCGCCCCCCGACGTTCTCATAGGCGGACCACGGAAGTGAGTCGCACTTGGCTATTGCCTCTCCGAACGACTGACCGGGCGCCGCGCCGCCCAGTGGATGGATGCCGCTGTCGGCGCGGAGGACGCGGATTTCTGCGTTCTCGCCTTCGCAGCCGTCGCTCGTCTTGTACGTGGTGGCGGTGTACTGCGGGACGCGAAGTTCCGATCCGCTAAGCTTCCCACCTTCCGCTTCGACCCACCTTCGCACCGCGGCGCCAGCCCCCTCGCCCGTGCTGTTTGAGGGGTGGAGGTGGATTACACCATCACCGTGAGTGTGAATCCCGGTCGAAGTATGGTACTCGCGGAAGTTTGGCTGCTTCTCGCCGCACACGAAAAATGCGTATGGGGCATGGTTGTGGTCTCCTATGCGCGGTGAACCGATGGCACTTCGTGCGTAGAAGAGAAGGCCGAGGATACCGAACACGACGACTATGATCGCGACGACGGGCGCCCACGGCGGGACGTAGATCCCTGTAACCCGCCTCCTGATACCCAGAGGCCCGGCCGGCTGAGGTTGAACCGGACGGCTGCGGGCCGATCGAGCGCGGGCGCTACGCCAAAAGTCCATGGGCGACGTTTCGGCGGGCCGTGCCTCTACGCTCCGATCCTTCCGGGGGGCCTTCTTATCTGGTGCAGTCTCCTCGGCGCGGCGCGCACCGCCGCGTAATTTGCCAAACAGACTGAACCGGGTACCCGGCTCAGGGTCCATCTGCGCCTCAGGCTGCAGCCCCGCTATATCTTCTTGGGATTCGAACACTGGTTCACTTCGCCGCTCTCCGTTTCGTCCGCCCCTTCTTCGGCCTCTGCGTCTTTTCTCCACCTTGTCCTCCTGGCCTTTTGTCGCTTCGTCGGACCCCATTTATCTGGCAAGCACGAGAGACGCAGACTCAAACCACGCGAACATTCGCGTCGTCGTCTCGATCAGTCCCGGCAAGTCGTGCCGTCTTGAGGAGTCGAGTTTGAGCTTGACGACATCGATTACGTCATGCAGTACCTCAGCGTCGTCCGCGTTCACGGTCTCCATGTCCTCCGCCATCTCGTGTAGGACGGGCTCCACCGCCAGGAATTGAACGCGAGCCGCCTCAACGTCGCCTCGTTCGAGTGCACCACGTACCCCCTCGACGCCAGCAACGGCCCGACTCATCCTGCGCTCCTCCTCTGTCATGGCAGGCCCGCAATGAACGCTCCCGAAGGCGACAAGCAACGTCCCGGTGAAAACACCCAGGGCATGTAGCATGGGGCGTCGAGCAGGTGACACGTACAAGAGCTTTCGTCTACATGGATGTCGTACTACGAGTGCGTCGTAGGGATTTGCCTGACAGTCTACTACACTTATGTAGTACTTCAAGCCTCAGGCGAGCTCTGTGCGCTATGATCAGATCTGACGCAAGGACGGCAGGTGAATGATCAGGCGCGAGCCAGCGACAGCACCCGCCGGATGTGAGGTTTTACCCCACAATCAGTGAATCGTAGTAGGTCGCGTCTGCCCCTACGCGCACAGGTGAGACGCGAGGACTGCGGTGACGGAGTAGGCGCCAGCCAGCACCACGATAGCCAGAGCGCCAGCAGACAGGAACAGTTCGCTGAACTCCCGCCGACCGAGCAGCGGATCCAATTCCCGCGTCTCGTTCATCAGACGGTCGACTCTTGCGGCCGCGGCGCTAAACCCGCTAATCGCGGCCCCCGAGTATTGCGCAGCCGCCGGCTCAGGTTGCAAGAGGACTCGGACAAGGGCTGCTGCCAGGGGGCGTGTGGATCCCAGGTGCAGGACAGCAGCGTCGTCCGCCTGGAGTTCACGCCGCTCCGCATACCGCTGGGCGATGACTGGCACTAGGCGAATGTAAAAGAGACTCGTCCTAAAACCATGTGCGACCGCCAGACGGAGCGGATCGAACTGACGCGCGTGCTGTCGCTCATGGAGCAGTACGGCAGATAGCTGGCCTCGGTTCAGCCGTCGTACCATTCCAGTCGTGATGCAGATTCGTGGGTTTATCAGGCCATAGCAGAAAGCGTTCACTTCCGGCGATTCGATCAGGTCCAGCCGTCCGGAAAGCCCGAGCTGAGCGGCTGCCGAAGCCAGGTTACCCGGCCATGGCGAAGCTCTTACAGGCATAAGCCATCGGCGGAGCGCGGCGCTTCTTCGCCATTCTCGGCACAGCGCCCACACGAAAAGAAGGGTATGCACGGCGACAAGGGCTGCCGACATGATGATGGCCGTGAGGAGTATCTGCTCACCCCGGCCAGTCACGAAGGCCAGGCACATTCCCCCGACCCAGACCGCCGCGAGGGTGAGCGGCTCAGCGGCAAGAAGGACCGCGACTGCGGACACCAGGGCCAAGACGGAAATGGTGCGCTTCAACGGGTCTTCTTCTCCCTGATTAACCGGCGCAGGTCATCGATCTGTCCCGGTGACGCGGACCTCAGCTGTTCAACAAAGGACGCCACGGCAACCGGACCGAAGTCCTGCAGCAGTGTGGCGACGAGGCGTGTACTGAGCCGATGCAGAAACTCATCCTTGGATACCGTCGGCGTATACCGGTAGCTTTTGCCTGACAATGTCCGATTCAGAAGCCCCTTTTCCGAGAGCCGCCACAGCACGGTGTTAACGGTGGTGTAGGCTGGCCGTCGGCGGTAGCGCAGGTCCTCTATGACTTCCCGGGCGCTCGCGTCCTCGAGACGCCAGACTGACCGGAGGATCTCCGCCTCCAGCTCGCCGACGTACTTCTCGAGAACGGCTTCCAGAAGCGCCTCTGAGTCGGCTGCACTGTTGCGGTTACTTCTTGGCCCCATCGCGTGTTCCGTGCTCACGGAACGGTCGTTGACCGCGCCGGATACTCAGATTACCTTACTACGTGGAGGTAGTAGAAAGCTAGTCGGCTCCGGAAGGCATCTTCTGTGAGCAAAACGGCACATCGCTTTATGAAAACTCTTGGGGTAATCATCCTTGCGGTGTTGCTCGGCCTCGCCGTGCTCCTGCCATCCGGCACTGCCAAAGCCCACTCGCTTCTTGTTGGCGCTGACCCTGAGCCAGGCGCGAAGCTTGCGGAGCCGCCGGATCGGATCTCGGCGTGGTTCACCGAGCCACTGGAACCGAGCGTTTCGCGTCTCCGGGTGCTAGGTGCAGGCGGCGCACAGCTTGACGATGGCGAGGTCCAGTTCGCCCAGGCTGATCCCACGCGAATGTCCGTCGGTCTCAGCGAAAAATTCGGCCCCGGCTTCTACCTGGTCACCTGGGAAACGCTGTCTCAGGTGGACGGTCACTTCCGCTTCAGCTCCTTTGAGTTCACCGTCCTGAACCCTGACGGCTCCGAGCCAACAGGGCCTCGGCCGGAAGCCAGATTCGACGTTACGGGCACCCCTACCGGCGTATCAGAGGGCGCCCTAACGAAGTTCACGGAACTGGTGGGTATCGTCCTTCTCGTCGGCGTGCTGGCGTCGGCGCTGATCATCCTTCCCGCGGCTCGGCAATCTATCCCTGATGATCAGCGGCAGGGGCTGGTGCGCGCGTCCCGCCGGTACATCGGTTGGCTTGGGCTGTGCGCCGTGCTGATTCTGACCGCGGTAGGGGCAGTCGAGTTGTGGCTGCAGGCGCGCCAGTTTGGCGGCCTAGACGAAGTGAGCACTGTGCTCGACACCGACTGGGGTGAGCGCTGGATCCTCCGACATTTCCTGCTGTTCGGCGTTGCGCTGTTCCTCTTTGCTCACGCCCGCGTAGATGGCCGCCTGGCGCGCGGCACGAGCCTGCCTCTTTGGCTCGGGTTCGGCGGTGCGCTGGGCTACATGTTCTTCGTCTCGCTCGTCAGCCACGCCAACGCCGTGGCCCAAGGGTCGTTCTGGGCCACCGCTTCGGATTTCGTTCACCTGATAACGGCCACGCTCTGGATCGGGGGACTCGTCTCCCTCGCGGCTCTCTTCTTCTGGAGCCGACGGAGCCTCAACGAAGAGGACCGCCGAGCTGTCTTAGCGGCTTACCTTCAGCGATTCTCGCTCCTCGCCGTCACGAGTCTACTTCTTCTGCTCGGTACCGGCCTCTTCAACGGCCTGGTGGAGCTGTCATCGTTCTCGGCGCTCATTGACACAGCGTACGGCCGCGCGCTCCTCGCCAAACTGCTCGCGATTGTGCCGCTCCTCATCGTGGCTGGTCTGAACGCCGTCGTCCTCCGGCCACGGTTCGTCGAATCTGCAGCCCGCGGGGACGCCGGATCGACGGAACGACTGAGGCTAAATCTCGTGCGGCTGGTAGCGCTGGAGGCCGGCCTCGCCATGGTGGTTCTGGCGATCGTCGGCGTCCTCACGCAGTACACGTCGTCGCGAGTTGAGGCCGATGCGAGCGCGGCGCTCGCATCCGGAGCGGTAGGAGCGCCCGCTGCCCAGGCGAGCGATCGCGACGCGTTTGGGTATCCGCTCTCGACGGGCGATTGGTACTGGGTAGCCGCTGGAGGCCTGGCGCTCGCCGGGCTGCTTCTGTGGATCTGGTCCGGTTATCTCCGCAGAGCGCTTGCTCAGGCCAGACCACTCCTCAGAATTGCTAGCGTCGGCCTGGCCGCTATCGCCGCGGTCGTCCTGCTGGTCGGGCTCTCACAATCGCCCAGCACAACCAGAGCGTTCGACACTGCCGTTGCACTGCGATACCAGGCCACGGGCGGCCAGCTTGTCCTCCTTGAGATCGATCCGTTCCAACCTGGGCCGAACGGGTTCAAGGTGACGACTATGACCGAGTCTGAAGTCGTGGTCGGCGCACAGAGCGTCGAGCTTCGCTTCTCTGACCTGGAAGACGATGCGCAGCCAGATGCGGTGCCAGCGGCCCCCGGCGCAGGAGAGGCGTACTTCACCGAGCACGACCTCGAACGGACTGGCTGGTGGGTAATCGAGGTTGTGGTGGACGACGCCGCGTCCGCCACCTTCTACCTGCGCCTCGACCGCCCGTCGCTTGCGCCGCTCGAGTTCGCCCCTCCCGACTATGAGTCCGATCCGGCGGCCGAACAGCTCTTCCGCGAAACCGTTGAGGGATACGAAGGGCTGCGGACCGTGAGATGGAGAGAGGAACTGACAAGCGGGCTGCTCGATCCGACAGGCATCGGGGCCTGGGTGATCTCCGACGGGCAGGCAGAGGCTCCCGACAAGAATCGCTTTACGGTCTTCAGCCCGAACTACAGCGATTACCAAACCGTCCAGGCCGGCTCGACGAGCTGTACGCAACGGAATGGCGAGGCGTGGGAGTGCCGCGACGACGCGGGCAGGGAGTCGTTCGGCCTCGACTACATGGAGGGCGCATCGGCTTTTCGCTTCGGTCGCCGCGAGATGGTCGAGGACGAGACGGCGCAGGTCCTGCTCTTCAACAACGGCGGGCAGGCAGGCGCGTGGTATGCCTGGTGGATCGGCGAGGAGACCGGTTACCTACGACGGCAAGCGATGGTGGCACCAGGCCACTTCATGCTCACTAACTATTTCGGGCAGAACGAGCCCGTAGACATTGAGCTGCCGGACATGGCAGCCAGACCAGGAGGTTAATTTTGGCAACCAAGGAAAAGAAGAGGCAGCAAAACCTCCGTCGCGAGACATGGGGGCTGCGAATGGGGATCTACGCGCTGCTGTTTGTCGGCGTCATCGGTGTGATCGCTTACATCCTGCTTTCGGGTGGATCGGGGGAGAATGGGGGGTCGAGGTCAAGCCGCTTCGAGGCGGTGCACACGTTCGACACAGCAGATCTTCACGCACTCGCGTTCGACCCAACCGATCCGCAAGTCGTGTTGTTCGGCCATCACGGCGGCCTGCAAAAGAGCATAGACGGTGGGGGGTCGTGGGAGACGGAAATCGACGAGGCGAACTGGGACGCCATGAATATCGTCTTCGACCCGTTCTCGCCCGAGACCATCTACGTCGCGGGGCACGACGTGCTGTTTAAGAGCACCGACGGTGGTGCAAACTGGGAGCCGCTACGGCCGAACCTGCCAAGCCTCGACCTCCACACCTTCGGCGCCTCACCTTTAGATGAAGGGCGCCTGTACGCTGTTCCAGCCGGAATGGCGCTCTACGCCAGCGACGACCGGGGCGAGACCTGGCAACTCGTAAGCGAAGACGTGCCACCCGGTAGCAACTCCATCGTCGAGTTGCCGGACGGCACACTCCTGATCGGTGCAACCGATCAGGGAATCCTGCGCAGTGACGACGGTGGACTTACGTGGTCTTCGTCTCGTGAAGGGATCGATGTCGGCGCGATCTACGCGATCAGGGCAGATCCCGGCGGCGGGCGCGTGTATGCGGGGACGGACCACGGCCTGTACGTCAGCACCGACGGTGGACGCACCTGGTCAGCGACCGCTCTCGAAGATAGCTGGGTGGTCGTTGTCGGCGTAAACCCGGCGGACCCGATGACTGTGCTGGCCATCAGCCGGGAAGGTCAACTTTATCGCAGTACGGACGGAGGCGAGACTTGGGGTTCTTGAAGTGGAGGTGAGGGTTTGACGAATCACGGAGCTATCACAATCCTCGCGATTGTCGGCGGTCTGGCGGCCCTCTTCCTTGTGGTGTTGGCTGCGCTTGTCACCTACGACGTACTTGTCGACGACGGGATGATGGACGGAATGTGGGACATGGTGGACGACATGGGTGGGATGATGGACGGCGACATGCACGGCATGATGGGCGGCGGCGGTCCCGAGACGACCGGTTCCGCCAGTGGCCAGGGAACGGTACGGATCGTCGACTTCTCTTTTCAGCCCACGATTTTCACCGTCACCCCCGGTACAGTCATCACCTGGACGAACGAGGACTCGGCACCCCACACGGCGACTGCAGAGTCGTTCGATACTGGGCGACTCGACGAAGGAGAATCGGGTGAGGTGACGTTCTATGAGCCGGGTGCCTACGACTACATCTGCACGTACCATCCCTCGATGGAAGGACGTGTGATCGTCGAGGGTTAGCCCCATCTTGGTAGGACCCGACTCTACGCCCTGCCGCCAGCAGGCGCAGGTCTCGGCGCCCGACTCGCGGCCGCCCCACCCGCGGCGGCCTCACCGCCAACGCCACTACCCGCAGCCCGCAACGCCAATCGCGCCGACCGCGCGGCTCGCGGCGACGAGCGTGACGACGTTCCAGAGTCCGGCCTGGCTGTGGCGGCTTCGGAGTAGTGACCGCACCTTCAGCGTGAGGCCAGCAGACCGCGATGCCGAGCATCAGTGTCAGCAGTGCGTTGGAAAGACTGCCCGACGTGAGCTCGACTATCAGCGCCTGCCGAGGCCGAGGACCATCACCTGGATCGCCTGCTGGAACACCGTGATGGGGAAGAGGTCAGCCCACCAGCGGAAGCGGCTCCTGCTGCCTGACAATAAGAACCCTTAGTGATGTCCCTTTGATGGTGACTGCGAGCTGTAGGTCGTCGGCACACAGCGTAACCTTGGACAGTACTGCGATCTGGCAGCCAGCATCACCATGCGTTCTGGCGCAGGGGCGGTTCTCTGACCGCCCAGTAACGATGACTCGTACTCCGCATCCTACTGTCAGGACGACCATGCAGCGAACTCACCGGACATTGCCATCAACGATCGTGCCGACGATTGCAGAAGGCCGCCGACGCCCATCTGATAAGACGGACTCGAGGTGCCGGCTCCGAAGAGACGGCAGGTGATGGAACCCCGGCGAGTGCTCGTCCATGAGCGCATCGACGCCAACCGACGCGCTACACGGAACCTGCTGGTCGTTTTCGCGCTGGCCTGCCTTCCTGCTGCTGCGTATCTCTCCGTGTATTTCTCGATGGTTGCCATAGTCTTTGCCATCGTCGCTATGGGGTCCCTTTCCGCCGCCACCGGTCTCGCCAACGGTAACGTTGCGGTGTGGCTCGTCGTCGTGCCGACTCTCGCCGCGCTGATCGTACTGCCGCTACCACTCGCCGCCTTTCACTACAGCGCCGCGCTCATGCTGCGCCTTTCACGGGCGCGTCCTGCCGACGCGCAGTCCCACCCCGAACTCTGGCGGACGGTCGAGAACCTCTGTATCGGAGCGGGCCTGCCAATGCCCCGGCTCCATGTCATCGAGTCTCGCTCCGCCAACGCTTTTTCGAGCGGCCTAAACCCGGCGACATCGTCACTCGTGGTCACGAGCGGGCTCCTCCAGCTCCTGCAACGGCGGGAGTTAGAGGGGGTGCTGGCTCACGAACTCGTCCAGATCGCCAACTACGACACGCGCCTCGCCACCGTGCTCGCCGCGGTCGTGGCTTTCCTGCGCTTGCCGTTTACCACCGTCACTGGTTTCTTCCGGTTCTTCTTCCATCTGCACTGGACGATTGGCTGGTTCATGCTGCTATACATGGGATTACCGGTGATTGTCGGGATCCCCTTCGGTCTTGTGTTCAGCATCGCGCTAATTGGCGATGGCGAGACCGCCGCCGGATACGCGACTCTCGGGGGCTGGTGCGTGGCGGTCTACTCGCTGTTCCTCGCACCGCTGATCGCCGAGGTGCTCCGTTCGACCGTGATCAGGCGGCGCCACTTTCTCGCGGATGCCGACGCCGTACTGCTGACCCGCAACGCCGAGCCGCTGGCCATCGCCCTGACGAAGATGACGGCCGCTGGCGGCCTCGAGTTTTCGGTGGCCCTCTCAACAGCCCACCTGTGGACCGTCGACCCGCGCCGCGACCGAGGCTTTTGGGGCAGCATCTGGCCGGGCTCCCATCCGCCCGTGTCCGAGCGCGTCTCGCTCCTCGCCGGGATGAGCTCCGGGATCCTGCAGTCCCACTTCGATCAGGCGATCGCCGCGGGAGAGGCGTTCGCCGGAAGCGTCGGGGCAGAGCCGGGGGGAGCGCCGCCAGGTCCAGAAGCCGACGAAGTGCAGGAATCAACCGAATTGGAAGAGGCGATCGCCTTCCGTCTCGCGGCTAGCACGTATGTATACGTCCGGCCGGACGCTACTTCTCAGGTGATCGACAAGCTTCCTGCAGGTGCACTGATCACTGTATGCGCTGTCGCCGACCGCTTCCTGCACGTCATCACTCCGGGCGAACGCTTCGGGTACATAGCGGAAGACACGCCTCGGGAACCTGCTCGAGTGCCCAGCCTGAGCGGCTAAGCGCAAGTTCTTGCCTTGTCTCCCCCAACCTGTACCGTGCGAACCACATCGATCCGGGTGTTCTAGATGGAGATGACACTCAGCTACGAGCAGCTCTTGCCGAAGAATTGCTTGTGGAAGGGCACGTCCGCGAGCTTGCTATGCACAATAAGTGTTCTCTGTACGGTCGTACGCTGAGCGAGGCGGGGAGAGCTGACCCGATTAAGTGACGGCGCAATGCCCTGTAACCAACGCGTCGCTCCTTCGCCTAGCTCCAGAGGCTTGACCTGATAGGAGCCCAGGTGAGATAAAGCGGCGCCTGAATTTTTTCAGCACGGGTTTTGGGGGGTCCCCTTCAGGAGCGCGTCTCCGGTATCAGAAGACACCCCCGGGAGGGCGCTCTGCGGGGGTTTCTGTGGTGGCTCGAGCGTGGAGCGCGTCTTCTGGCTGCCTGCCGCGTTAACGTGCAAGATTGGGCGCAGAGTGCACAATGGGCGACCAAGCGCCCGCTAGTCGGTCATCCAGCCGGATGGCGTCCAGACTAGCTTTATTGGGCTCCCGCCAGTGAAGAGCGTCGGCAATTCTATACCCAGGCGATGGTAAAGGCCGGTAGGCACGCTAATATCCGCCAGATATAACTGTCCTGACTTCGCTCGAGCTTCAGCGCTGGCCAGAGCAGTCTTTGGCAGCGCCAGCGTGAGGGTCGCAGTCGCGCTGATGCAGGGCTCGTAGATCCGTGCATCCGTTGCGGAGAGGCCGGAAGGCACGTCGAGCGCGACGATGGGCTTCCCACTCGCATTGGCTTCTTCGATGAGCCGGGCGGTGCCTCCGCGCGGGGCCCCGTCCAAGCTGTAGCCGAGCAGGGCATCGACGATGATCCCGGAGATGCCAAAGGTGGCCACCAGGCGTGACTCTTCCGATGGCATCCACTCCAGCATCTCGACCCCAATCTTCTTCAGGATCGAGGCCTGGTGAGCGGGCATTTCGTGCAGTTCGTCCATGGCGGCAGAGAGAATGACACGCACATGGGCGCCCATGTTGCTAAGGTGACGCGCCGCCACCAGGCCTCCCCCGCCGTTGTTGCCCATGCCAGCAAGGACCAGAACACTCTTGCCCGACACCGCCTGCGCGATTGTGGACACCAGAGTCGCCAGGTTGCGGCCAGCGTTCTCCATCATCTGGATGAGGAGGATGCCGTACTCCTCAATCATCAGCCGGTCCACGTCTCTCATCTGCTCCACGGTGACAGACGGGACGATGGCGCTCTTCACAAAATCGCTCCGAAGGTCCGCTGCATTACCTCCAGCGTGGCAGTTGTGGACGTGGAAGGCTGCGCGATCATTACCCTCACGCCGGCGGTTCGCCAGAATCGGCCCCTGACGTGAAGGACGCGGCGCTCCCTGCTGCATCCGCTCCGATTGCCTGTGTCGTTTGCTCCGACGTCATCACCACGTATCGTCCGGTCACCGCCAGCAGTACGCGCCCCTTGGCGTCACGCATCTCGGCCCTGGCAATCACCTGCCGCTCTTCGGATTCATTGATCCAGGCCTCCACCTGGTAAGTGCGGCCAATCTTGGCGGGGCGCTGAAAATCGAACTCGATGTGTTGGCTGAGGCCAAACTTCTTCTCGATGGCGATCACCGCCCAGGCCATAGCGTCATCGAGGATTGCCATGCTGAACCCACCGTGGGCATACGAAGGGGCACCGGAATGCCCAGCATCAGGTGTGACCTCGGCCTGCACGGTGCCCGACTCATCATCGAAGAAGAAACGTTGCCGCAGACCCGACTCATTGCGCTCATCGCAGACGAAGCGCAGGCTGTCAAACCCGAACGTGTTAGTCAGCGGGCTTTTCATTTATATCCTCCAATGGCCGGCTCACATCGACCCGTGGCTCTGACGACTGCAGGAACCGGTACGCGATGACGGCGCTCGTTATTGCCGCATAGATAGGAAGTCCGATCGTCGCCTTAGGCCCCCAGGCGTTGCCCTTCTTTCCGGCCCACCAGTACGTCGCGGCAGCAATAAATACTCCGGAGGCGGAGAGGGTTGCCCACTCCGCGCGTCCTCTCGAAAGGGCCAGGACCGCAGCGGCAAGGCCAACGTCGGCTGGCGCATACACCGGGAACAGCGCGAGACTCGTACCGGCGCTGGTGGCGACGCCCTTGCCGCCCCGGAAGCCGTTCCAGGGCGGCGCGCAGTGACCGATCACCGCAGTCGTGCCCGCGGCGTACGCCCCGTTTGCTCCGGCGACGCGCCGACCGGCGAGCGAGGCAAGCACGCCCTTTGCGACATCTCCGGCGAGCACCACCAATCCCCAACGGGCGCCCAATACCTTCGCCGCGTTCAGGGCGCCTGGGTTCTGGGTACCGCTGGTGCGAAGGTCGACGTGTTTGCCTCCGTTTTGGCGGGCGACAACTCGGGCGACCACGTCCGAGGTCGGAAACGACCCGAGCAGGTAACCGACGATGGAGACGGCCAAAAGTCTCATCTAGATCGAGCTCATTCTCGCGTGTTTAGCAGCGCGCCAACCGTCGCTACTATGTATGGAACGGCGTATGTGAGTGGAATCTTCCAGTAAAGATCCGGTCCGGCTTCGCCGGCGATAAGGCGATTTCCCTGGTTGATGGCAACAAGGACCGTTCCCACGATCATCGCTACCAGGAGGGACCGCCGGATCAGGCGGCGATTCTGTAAGGAACAACGGAAGCACAGGGCACCGTCCTTCAATCCATAACGGTGCTCCACCAGGCGTTCGCAGCGCTCGCAGGCCAGTAGAGCATCCATCCTTGATAGGGGGCAGCATACTGTACTAGGCGGAGAATGTGTTGGGCGCCAGGATCGGCGCGGGACAGTTAACGACGAAGGACTGACCATTCGTATCCGGCGTTCCGGGGAACAGTTGCAGTTCGCCCGCCTCCTCCATCGCTGCGACCTCCTGGCGGCTCGCTAGCAGTTGCGCCGCCGATTCGTCGGCCCAGACGCAAGTGACGTGCTCCCACATTGGGCTCCACGCAGGCTCGCCCGCCTTCGATGCGAAGACGCTAGGCTGGAAGCCCATGGCTGCGAATCCTGGGATGCCGTTGCCGAATACGTAGATGGGTTCAGTTGCGCCCGCGGCGACCAGCCCATCGGCTTCTGGTGCAGCAGCGACGTTCATCATTCCCGTCATGGCGGCAGCGCTCGTGTCGGTGATGATGTAGTAGCTCTCCGGGTAGCACTGGTGAAGCTTGAATGTGGCCGTCATCGCGTCGAGGTCCAGGGGCGCGGCGAGCGGGCCACCGGACAGGGCAGCCTCGAACTGAGTGTCAACCGGCAGTTCGCCGACTGACCACTTGACGAAGGGGTAGTTGACGATGATCTCGGTCGCATCCACCGCGAGAGCCCCCGAGGCGGACGCGGCCTCGATGTCTGCCGCCGATTCAAGCAACTGTGCCTCGCCGCTCCAGAAGACGCGGTTAACCCTGAGAAGGGGCGTGAAGTCCAGTTGGTCTGGAGCCGTGGAAACGACGGGCAGCTGGTCAGCGACACCGCCTTCGACGAGGTATATCTCGCCATGCTTGCCCGCGTCGATCGCGCCGGCGAGCTTGGGCACGTAGACGAGCTTCTCCGTGCCGGCGAACGCCTCGTCCGACGAGTCAGTACGGACGAAGTAGACCGGTTGACCATTGAACGCTGCGGCGTGGAGCCGCATTGTCACCCAGCCTCCCGGCCACGTCCAGCCTTCCTCATTGAGTAGCCGGAAGTCGACTACGTCGCCGACCAGCACGGTGGCCTGCTCCTGCGCCTCTGCGGGCGTGATGGCCGTCGCCGGTGAGACCCCCGTTGGTACGGCTGTCGCGGTCGCAGCGGCGCCCTGCTCATCGTCATCGTCGCCGCACGCCGCGAGGAACCCCGGCAATACGGCTGCGGCGCCGAGACCAAGCGATATGCGCCCGGTTCGGATCAGGAATTGGCGTCGGGTAAACGGGTTGTTCGGTGTCATGGATGTGTCTCCCTTCTCGTTTGTGTCGTTTGGGAGTCTAGGCGTGGCTGTTCACAGGCTCCGTAAGCTGGCTTACGTTCCGGCACGCGGACTTTCCGATCGCTGAAGGACGATTGCGAGCTCCCGCCGACCGGGACTGAGGCAATCTCTGTGGAGACAGGTGTTCTGGCCCGCCGGCGCACGCGAGACAGATGCTATCGCGAGGTCGGCGGCCGTCTAGGCGTCACTAGCGCGTAAGGCCGCCTCGTTCGGTGTAACGCCCCGCGCTCGCAATGCGTCAGTCTCATAGATGTCCGGTACTCCAGGAACCTCGAATGAACAGGCGCGAAGCAAGGTTCATATAGCACGGCGCTATGTGAAGAGGCGTGAGCTTATCGGCCTGCTTCTCTGGGTCGGGGCTGTTGTTGTTGTCTACGGCACCCTCACACTGCCCTTCAATGTCCACCTCCTTGTCATGTTCCTATGGCTTGTTGGCAGTGGAGTGACGTTTGTTGGTCTGACCAGGCGTAACCTTCGAGACACTGAGACTGTCTTTGAGGATAGCCTCGAACGTTTGGAAGACAGCCTCTGCCGGATCTCAGACGCTCACGAACAACTCGTCACACAGATGGCGACCTACAGCGAGGCGCGTGACGCGTTCACGGGCGAACACCTGGTGCGCGTCAAAGAGTACGCGACCAACATCGCCAGGGCACTCGGCCTTCCGCCCGATCAGTGCGAGGCCATCGGCAAGGCGGCGATCGCACATGACCTCGGCAAAATAGGCATCCCCGACCGCGTCCTCGGTAAGCCTGGCAAGCTCACGGACGTTGAATTCGACGTCATGAAGGAGCACACGCTGATCGGTCAGCGCGTGCTGGGTGACTCGCCGCTGTTCGATCTGGAGCGGCAATGCGCGCGTCACCACCACGAGCGCTGGGACGGTACGGGCTATCCGGATGGACTGGCCGGTGAGGCGATCCCGCTTGTCGCGCGCATTACCTCCGTGGCCGATGTCTTCGATGCCCTGATGTCGAAGAGGCCGTTACAAAGAGCCGTGGCCGCGTGAAAAAGCGGTGCAATACCTTCGCGATAACGCCGGCTCGCATTTCGACCAGGATGTAGTTGATGCCTTTTTGCGCAGCCTCGGTGAGCGGATCACTTCGCCAGCGGACAAAGCGCCGGTGCCGTCAGTGGCCTAGTCGGATTCGCCCGGAGCCATCGGGGTCCGCGGGGCATCGATCTCGGCATCGTCGTCGCTCGATCGCATCCAGCTGATGAACCGGTAACCTGCGAACGCGGCGATTACCGCGCCAAGCGCCAATAGCGCTTCGTCCGGGATCCAGGACGTGGCGTCCCTCACCCAGACCTCGGCGTCGAAGGAGGCCTCCTCGAACCCCAGGTCCGCGTACTCGGCGCTGAGGGCATTTGTGCCGTCGAGGAGGATGAATGAGAGGCCGAGGACTATGAAGAGCGCGCCGGCGATCAGGTTGGTGGAGTGAATGCGGAGCGCGCCTACCTCCACGCCAAAGCCGCGCAACCAGCGTTGTCGCCCCAGGTCCAACCTGTCCCAAAGCAGGGCCAGCGCGAACAGCGGGACGACGGTGCCCAGCGCGTAGACTGCCAGCAGGGAGCCGCCGTGCAACGGGTTGTTGTCAGTCGCGGCGACGGTCAGCACGGAGCCCAGTATCGGGCCGGAGCAGAACCCCCCGAAGCCGTAGACCATGCCAAGTGAGTAAGTGCCGAAAAGGCCCTGTGCGTCGTCGCCGCCGCCGGAGGGCATCCTAATGAAGCTGAGCGACCGGCCTGCCAGCTCCAGAACGCCGAAAGCGATCAGCAGAGCACCGGCGACAGTGATCATCGTGTCGCGGTTATCGAGGAATAGGAAGGACGCGAACGATGCACCCATGCCGAGCGGAACGAAGATCGTTGAGAGGCCCAGATAGAAGATAAAGGTCCGGGCGGTCAGCTCGCGGCGGCTCTGGAATGCGTACGCGAAGAATGCCGGGAGGAGAAGCGCGCTGCATGGCGAAAGCAGGGAGAGTACGCCGCCGATGAACGCGGCGATAAAGGATACCTCGACCATCTGCCGGTCACTGCGCCTTCTCGAGCTCGGCGTCGATGATCGAGGCGAACGTGTCGAACGGCTGGGCCCCGGCGACGTACAGACCGTTGATGAAGAACCCCGGCGTTCCGTTCACGCCTTCGTCGCGGGCCATCTTGTAATCGCCCGCCAGCACTCCGTCGTACTTGAAGCCGTCCAGACACGAAGTGAACGATCCGCCCTGCAAGCTGAGTTGCTCAGCAAACGCCAGCAGGTTGCTACGGCTGAAGGCGCCCGAGCCTACGCCTCTCTGGTTCCGATAGAGCAGGTCATGGTACTCCCAGAACTTCCCTTGCTCTCCCGCGCAATGCGCACCCTTTGCCGCGGCCACAGACTCCTCGCCGTAATGCTCGAAGTTGCGCCACTCGAAGCGGACCTTCCCCTCGTCAACGTACTCCGTGCGCAGCTGAGGCAGCGTTTCGGTCTCGAACCGCTTGCAGGAGGAGCACTGGAAGTCGCCGAACATGACGACCTCGACAGGCGCGTTGGCATCGCCCTGCACTGGCGGAGTGTACCCTGCCGGGTAGGCCGAAGCCGTGTCACCGGATGATCCGCCACCGGCTGAGATCAGAAAGAAGGCGCCGACGATGCTCGCCGCCGCACCGACGATAGAGATATAGGGCCAGATCCGGCCACGCACCGCCCTAGCCGACGCCCTCTCCTTGGCGCGCCGCCGTTTTGCGTCCCTGACCTGCTTCGCTTGTTTGCTCATGGCTTTACTCGTTGTGCGTCACGTTAGAATTGCAGGTGGCTCGCGCTCTGTAATCTTGCTTACACTCCGCGAGCGAAGTTCGTCCGATGATTGAGACACATGAGCGCGTCTATCCAGGGGCAGCAGCCTTGAAGTCAACTCGCCTCGATATCTACGTGGAACTGGGGTGCATGGGATGCCAGCGCGCGGCGGAGCTTGCTGACTGGGTGCGCGATCGCTTTCCCCTGGTGAATGTGCGCGTCCTGAACCCGCACGAGGACGCCAGCGATCAAGCAGCCCAGGTTCGTGCCACGCCGACGTACTTTCTGAACGGCGTGGAGTTCTCCTTGGGAAACCCGAGCCAGGAGCAACTCGAAGCCGCCCTCATGTCTATTCAAGAGAGCACCGCATGAGTCGCTTCTTCGGCCTGAGGAAGAAATCGCGCGCTGGCCGCGGGGCGATACTGACCGACGATCCAGCGACCAAGCTAGGCCTCCTTCGCGCCGCCGATCTCTTTCAGGGCCTCAACGAAGGACAGATGGCCCACGTCGAGAAGATCACTGTGATGTCGCGCTGCGAGCGCGGTCGGCTCGTGTATTCGCCTGGGGAAACATCCGAGGTTCTGTTTCTGCTGAAGGAGGGGCGAGTCCACATGTACCGGATCACACCTGAAGGCAAACGGCTGATCACGGCAGTCGTCGAGCCCGGCACCCTTTTCGGGAACATGGCGTTCACAGGGACGACGATGGCGGAAAACTTCGCGGAGGCGCAGGAGGACTCGATCCTCTGTGTGATGAGCCGCCACGACCTCGAGATGCTCATCCGCGAGTATCCGAGCGTAGCGCTTCGGTTGCTCGACACTCTCTCGACCCGGATGCGTGAACTAGAAGCGCGACTGGAAGAGGGGCTCCTGCGCGACATGCGCTCACGCGTGGCCGCCGCGCTGATCCGTTTGCAGGAGCACCACGGGTCAGAGGAGATCCCGACGACCCACCAGGAGCTCGCGGACAGCCTGGGTACTTACCGCGAGACGGTCAGCCATACGCTGGGTCAGTTGCAAGAGGATGGGTGTGTGCGCCTGGGCCGGGGCCGCATAGAAATTCGCGATGCGAGCCTCCTCAAGGCACTCATCGACGCCGATGTCACGGTGCCCGAGCGACGCTAGGCGCTTCCCTGGGGAATGTATGCCAGATTACAGAGCGGCCGTGCGCACCTGCCCGACGATAGAGAACACAGTCACGACATGTCCCATGAAGACCAACTTGCCTCCTTTCAGCCTTTCGAACCTTCGCTGGTGGCCGCTTGTCGCCGTGGCGGTGGCGGCCGCCTGCGGGGGTTCGGACGGCGGCGACGAAAGCACTGACGCAGTGTCCACCGGCGCGTCCGCGAGCTCACCTTCGGCGACACCGCGCATCCCGGACGTAGAGGGATGGCTGACGGATTGGAGCAAGTCGACGATAGACACGTCGGAACTTGTGCGCGGGATCGGCTCCCCCGACCCGCGCGATCAGATCCCGCCCATCGATGAGCCGGCATTTGAGTCGGTCGGTGAGGCGTCGGAGTGGCTAGATGACCGCGAGCCAGTAGCTCTGTTCGAGCTGAGTGGCGAGGCGCGGGCGTACCCTTTGCGAATCCTCACCTGGCACGAAATCGTCAACGACGATGTCGGTGGCGCCCCCGTCGTCATCACATACTGCCCGCTCTGCAACACGGCGCTCGCCTTCGACCGTCGTGTCGGCGGCACGACTCTGACGTTTGGAACCTCTGGGCTTCTGCGGAACAGCGACCTCGTGATGTGGGACCGCCAAACGGAATCGCTGTGGCAGCAGGTCACGGGCGAAGGGATCGTGGGGGAGCTTGCCGGTGAGCAACTGGAGTTCCTGCCGCTGACACTCGTGTCCTGGAAGGACTTCCGCGAGGCGTTCCCCGAAGGACGCGTGCTCTCGCAGGACACGGGGTTCAGCCGGGCCTACGGGAACAATCCGTATGAGTTCTACGACAGTTCATCGAGACCGTTCCTCTTCAGCGGCGAGATCGACGACCGCTACCCGGCAATGGAGCGCGTGGTCGGCGTACTCGCCGGCGATGATGCGAAAGGCTACCCGTTTAGTGTGATAGAGGAAGAGCGGGCGGTAAACGACGAGGTTGGCAGCGAGCCGGTGGTTGTCTTCTGGGGCTCCAAGGACACAGCATCCGCGCTCAGCGATGCCGAGATCCCGCAGGGCCGGGCGGTTGGTGCGGGAGTGGCGTACAGCCGTGATCTGGGCGGACAGGTGCTAACGTTTGCCCCGGATGGCGATATGTTCCGCGACGAGGAGACGGGAAGCACTTGGAACATCCTCGGACAGGCGGTAGGTGGTCAGCTCGCGGGTGAGCAACTGGACGCCGTCATTCACGCGAATCACCTCTGGTTCGCCTGGGCAGCCTTTTATCCCGATGTTGAGGTGTACGGGGAGTAGCGATGCAACGCTCGCTGCGCGGACGCCTGCTCGCCTTCGCCGGGATCGTCGTGATCGCTGGCTCTGCATACCTTTTCTTAGCACAGGCAGGCGTCATCGGCGGACCGAAGGGGATCGAGCCTGCCGAGATTGTCGGCGCGCCAGAAGGCGTCGAGTACGGCACGTCGCGGGGCGACCTCGCGCCCGACTTCGTTTTCTCTGATCTGGGCGGCAACCGTCATCAACTCAGCGACTTTCGCGGCAAGGTCGTTCTGCTGAACTTCTGGGCGAGCTGGTGTTTGCCCTGCGCCTTCGAGATGCCGGAGCTGGCGCAGTTCCAGAACGCCCACCGGGATGAGGTCGCAGTGATCGCCCTCAACCGAGCGGAGTCTCTGGACCGCGCGCGGTCCTACCTGGATGGCGTCACTCTTCCAGACGGCTCGAAAGGCGCATCGTTCGCCGTCGCCGGCAGCGATCCCACCGATGCCGTGTACGAGCGCTACCGGGCGCTGGGTATGCCGGCAAGCTTCTTCATCGATTCGGCAGGACGAATCGCCCACACGGCAAACGGCCCGATCTTACTGGAACAGATGGAAGAGGCGTTGGCGACCACGCCCTAAGGAGATTGATATGCCGTTCAAGGATGGGAGTTACGACGACGCGGAGTTCTGGGAACTGATCACGTCCGATACTCCGACTTTGCTTGCCTTCTGGAGCCACACCTGCGCCCCCTGCAAGGTGATGGCGCCGGTCTTCGAGCGCCTCGGCAAGCGCTTCAAGCGCCGGATGGCCTTCGTAGCCGTCAGCGTGTACGACCGCGAGGATATCGCGAAGCGGTTCGGAGTGTCCTCGACACCCACCTTCATAATCACGAGGCGAGGTAAGTCTCTGCGTCACATCTACGGCGTCATCCACGAATCCAAATTCGCCGAGCAACTCGAGACCTACGCGCTTCCCGCACCGCCCGAAGAACCGAAGGACCAGAAACGCGGGATCCTGGAGCGGTTCCGGCGACGCGAGGTGACGCGTGGCTAAGGTTGCGATCATCCTCCAGGCGGGGCCAGGTACGCACGAGAGCCACGCTCGCATGTTCCACGCGCTCATCTACTCCAAGGAGCTGCATGAGCGTGGGCATGACGTACGCCTGGTGTTCGACGGCGCGAGCACGGAATGGCTGGCGAAATGGGATGAGCCTCAGGACGACGACGACCGGCGTATGGGAGGCTTCTTCGCGAGCCTCAAGTCGGCGGAGGTCGTCTACGTCGTATGCGACTTCTGCGCCGGCGCGTTCGGTGTCCGCGAGAAGCTGAGCCAGCACGGCGAGCCGCTGACTGCTGAGTACTTGAACCACCCGAGCATCGTCGAACTGATCGAGTCCGGATACCAGCTGATCACGCTCTAGGGGGCTTAGAGGCGGAACAGTCCAGTGAGCTTCCGGACTGTTCGCAGGAACGGCTTCCGTAGCTGCCCGTAGGTCGCCTCGGCCGCGGTTTGGGAGATGCTGGTCGAGTAGGTCGGGTAGACCTGGATCAAGTTCCCGAAATCAGGTGTCAGCTTCAGCTTGTTCTGGATCGCCAATGTGAACTGGCCAATCATTTCGCCTGCGGACGGCGAAAGGATGTGAGCGCCCTGGATGCGGAACTTGTCGTCCGTTACCACGATCATTGCGCCGTGAGTCGCACCGTCAGCCCGGGCGCGGTCTGAGTGTGCGAGATCCCAGTGAAACACGCGCATGCCGTCTTTGCCGAGCGTCTTCCGCGCTTCGTCAGAGGTCAGTCCAACGTGAGCGAGTTCAGGGTCACTAAAGGTCGTCCAAGGGACAGGTTCAGGGGCGGACGCTGAGCCGGGGAAGAACATGTTGCGCAGCGCGGTCGTTGCCTCCGCTGCGGCAGTGTGGGTGAACAGGTATCTGCCAGCGCAGTCGCCGGCGGCGTAGATCCAGTCCACGCTGGTCCGCAACCGGTCATCGACGGATATCCCCTTCTTCCCAGTCTTCACTCCGGCCTCGTCGAGGCCGAGCGTCTCAATGTTAGGACGCCGCCCAGCGGCCACCAGTACAGCTTCCGCTGACCATGTCTCCTCACCCGAGGATGTTTTACCCGTTACCGTCGTGCCCTGTGGGGTGCGTGCGACCTGCACGACCTCGACGCCGGTTCTCACGTCTACTCCCTCAGAGCGCAGCCGTGACAAGAGTATGTCCGTTAGCTCCGGCTCATCCCGCGCGAGAATGTGTGCGCCCCGCTCCAACATGGTCGTTTCTACGCTCAGGCGGGCCATCGCCTGGGCCATCTCGGTGCCTATGGGGCCACCGCCGAGGATGACGATTGATTGCGGCGCACGATCGAGTTCGAAGATATTTTCGCTTGTCAGATAGCCGGCGTCCTCGAGACCGTCTATGGGAAGCGCTGCCGGTCGCGACCCTGTACAAATCAGGGCGTACCGCGTTCTCAGCTTTCGTCCTCCGACTTGAACGACCTGTTTGCCTGCGAATCTCGCCTCGCCGCTGATCACCTTGACGCCCATCCGCTCGTATCGGTCGGGACTGTCGTCCGTCGTAGCGATGTCATGTTGGATCGCCTTGAGCCGTCGCCACACTGCCTCAGTGTCCACGGTGAGCTCAGCCACTTTCAGCCCGTACGAATCCGCATGACGGACCGTGTGCGCAGCCTTTGCACTCGCCAGGAGGGCCTTGCTTGGAACGCACCCTGTCCAGAGGCAATCGCCGCCGATCCTGTCTCGCTCGACGAGCGCTACCTTGACTCCCATCTCGGCGGCAGCCTCAGCGGCGATCATCCCGGCTGACCCTGCCCCGACGATTGTGACGTCGAAGTCGTACTTCATTCCGGGAGCACCGGGCGGGCGATGAAGACCGCGCCTGCATTACCCGGGCCGACGTGGGCGCCGATCGCTGGTCCGACGACGTAATCGATTATCTCGCTGACGCCCGACATCGCTTGGATTCGCTCGCGCAGCGCCCCCGCGATTTGTGGAGCGGCCCCGTGACCGATGCCGATTCTGAGGCCACGCCCCTCTGCCGCGGCCGCCTCGATGTGGCCGGCCATAGTCTCTACCGCCTCGTCGAGCGTTGTGGCGGAAGTCAGTACTTTCATGCCCTCTGTGGTTAGCGCCATGACGGGCACGCCTTCAACGCTCGCCGGCTGACCTGACGCCAGTCGCCCGCTGCGCTCCGGAAGAGCCATCCCACGGACGACGAACGTGTTACCGATCGCCCGCGACGCCGCCAGGGCGAGCGCCTCCGCACCTTCGGCCGAGGCTCCTCGGGCGATCGCCTCGGCCGCTTCGAGTACGCAGAGCCCCTCCGCAAACGAGGCCTGGCCGGTATCGACCACCGTCACAGGAACCGACGAAGATTCGGCGGCCAGACGCGCAGACTGCACAGTGCCGGAGAGGTTGCTGCCGATGTGGATGGAAAGGATCTGATCAGCGCCGGACACCGCGGCCGCTACGTAGGCCTCGGCGAATTCGCCGGGCGATGGCTGGGACGTGCTTACGTTAGCGCCGGCTGCGATCCTGGTGTAGAAGTCATCAGGGTAGAGGTCCGGCTCGCTGTGGCTTTCGCCATCGATCTGCACATGAAGCGGCACAACCGCGATGCCTAATTCTCGCCGTAAGCGGGCGGAAATGTATGAAGCTGAATCGGTGACGATTGCGATGTGAGCCATATTTGAAACAGTCCCTCCTCGGTGCCGGTCTAACCACGCTATGTATCGCATTTGCGGCGATTCATCGATTGTAATTTGGATTACAAATGGCGTGTAGACGGTGCGGGCCACTATGCCCCGCCTGTGAGTGGCGGGACCTTATCCAACCGCCTGACGGTAGCGAATAAGAGGGTCTTGACATTCCAGTGGGCTGGAAGGGTTACAGTGGAATCGATGTATCAAATGGAGGTGAATCATGACGAACGGGACCAAGTTCTCCCTGTGCCCGAATTGCGACGCTTGCCCCGAGGTGGTTGTGACTAGCGAAGCTGTGACCATCGGGGAAGAAGGAAACCAGGTGCGGCTCGCTCACGACGAGTGGAACGTCCTGGTTGCCGCGATCAAGGCCGGTAGCCTCGACGCGATCTTGCCCACGGCCTCCGTGCGACAGGCTGACGGTGGCAGTGAGTGCTGTGGGGCGTAAGCCCTTGCTTCGCATAGGCGAACTAGCTAACCGGACTGGCTTCAGCACAAAGACTCTCCGCTACTACGAGGAGATCGGCTTGGTGCGCCCAGCGGAGCGCTCCGAGTCCGGCTACCGACTCTACAGCGACGAGGTCTTGGATCGTTTGCGTTTTGTCCGCCGCTCTCGCGGGTTGGGGCTACGGCTTGAGGACATCAAGCGCATCCTGGAGATCAGCGACGAGGGCAGGATTCCGTGCGAGCACGTCGTGGGTATCGTCGATAGAGAGGTGGCCGAGGTGTCGGAGCAGATGGCCCGGCTGCGGACACTCCGCCGCGACCTGACAGATCTCCGAGCTCGCCTGATCGATGCCGTCGAGACGGGATCCGCCGGTCCCGGCCGAGCTTGCCCTTGCTTTGAGAACGGTGACGAGCCGGTTGAGGGAGGTATTGAAGCATGAGATCAAGTTACGACCTGGTAATCCTTGGCTCGGGGTCCACCGCTTTCGCGGCCGCGCTTCGAGCAGCGGAGCTGGGCAAGACTGCGGTGATGACGGAGAACCGGACAATCGGCGGGACCTGCGTCAACCGTGGCTGCCTGCCGAGCAAGAACTTGATCGAGGCGGCGCGAATCGTCTGGGAGGCGCGTCATCCAGGATATCCCGGGCTTGAGCCGTGCGACATGGACTTCAACTTCGCAGCCCTCGTTCGCCAGAAGGATGAAATCGTCCATGATTACCGGGATAAGAAGTACAGCTCGATCGTGGACGCCGCTGACAATATAGAGATCGCCATGGGCACCGCCAGCTTCGTCGGACCGCACGAAGTCGCCGTTGACGGTACGGTCCTTGAAGGCAGCCAGGTGCTCATCGCTACTGGTACCAGGCCTGCCATTCCCGACATCGAGGGGCTCGGCGACGTACCTTATCTGACTTCCGACTTGCTATCGGCGGGCGAGCGAGATGAGCTTACCGAGCTGCCGCGCTCACTGATCATCATCGGCGGGGGCTACATTGCCCTTGAACTCGGGCAGATGTTTCACCGCTTCGGAACCTCCGTCACGATTCTCGAACGGAGCGAGAAGGTCCTGAAGGAGTACGAGCCGGAAGTCTCGTCGGCGATCATGGAGGCGCTCACTGATGAGGGTGTAAGGATTGTCTCCAATTCACACGCGACCCGCATACGCAAGGAAGGCGAGGGCGTACTGGTTGTCGCAGAGCGGGAAGGAACGGAACAGGGGTTTCGAGCGGACCGCATCCTGGTGGCTGCAGGACGCGCGCCGAGCACCGACACACTCGACCTCCAATCCGTTGGTGTACAGACGGACAAGGCGGGCTCCGTCATCGTTGATGACGAACTGCGGACGACAGTGCCGCACATCTGGGCAGCAGGCGACGTGATCGGGCGTCATACGGACAGTGAGCCGGCGACGCCCGTGGGCGCCCACGATGGAGGGATCGCGGCCCTCAACGCGCTAAACGGCGACCGCAGGAAAGTCGACCATCGTGTGATCCCACGGACCATCTTCACCGACCCGCAGGTCGCCGTGGTCGGGCTCACCGACGCGGAAGCGCTTGCCTTGGGACACCGGTGTTGGTGCAACACGATTCCGGTCGGTCTTGTTCCCCGGGCAGGGGCGATCCGTGATCCGCGCGGCATCGCAAAGATGCTCATTGATGTGGACACAAACAGAGTGCTGGGGGTCTCGCTAGTCATGCGGGACGCGGGAGAAGTCATCCACGAGGCCGCGATGGGGATCAGGATGGGCGCCACCCTGGACGACTTCGTTGATATGCTCCACGTCTACCCGACGATGGCGGAGGCGCTCAAGATCGTGGCAATCTCCCGGTACAAGGATCCGGCGAAGCTGTCCTGCTGCGCGGAATAGGAGCGACGATGAAGGGCTTTCTCTTTCCGGTCCTTGCCGGTCTGGCGTGTTTGCCGTGCGTACTTCCGGTGTTGATCATACTTGCCGGGGGTATCGGTGTGTTTCTGACGGCGGGGCTCCTCGTGAGCGGAGTGGTCGTCTTGCTCGGCGGGCTCGTCGTGATTGCACTACTGAGTCGGAGCCACCCGACCTGCGTCACCCCGCGGCCGGAGCGAGACGAGCTAAAGACCTAAAGGAGGCTGGCCGTGTCAGAGGAAGACGAATTCCAAAGGATCAATGTGTCCCTGGCGTCCGTGGAAAGGGACGTTCGTACAGCAGCCTTCCGGGCCATATATCAAGGCAGAACTCCGTCATCGTTCGATCTAGCCAATGACCTAGATCTCCTCGTGGACGAGGTCGACGCCGCTATCGCGACCCTCCTTGGTCTTGGCCTAATGACGGTGGATGAGGCGGGTCGCGTAACTGGCAGCCACGGGTTGTCGCTAATTCCGTCTGACCATCGCGTCCTCTTCGATGTCGGTGTGCGTTTCGTCTGGTGCGCCGTGGACGCCGTCGGTATCCCTGCCGCAATGCGGCTGAACGCGGAGGTGGAGTCCCATTGCTTCCAGTGCGGCTTGCCTGTGAGCTTAACTATGAGAAACGGCAAACCGCACGGTCAGGGGCGCGAATCTTTGCGCATCGGCCTGGCGGTCTCCGGGTGCAGCGGCAAGGTCATCCAGGACGTTTGTCCAATGTTGAACTTCTTTTGCTCGCAAGGGCACGCGGATCGCTGGGCGCGAAAGGTGGAGGGCGCCAAGGTCATATCGATTCTGCAGGCCGCCGAGATAGGGCGACGAACGTGGTCCGACATCGCAAACTTATAGAAGCCTTCGGCTTGCAAGTCGTCTCCTGCTCGATAGCAGTCTATCGTCCTGGGGGTCGCTCGAAATGCCTTTGAAGAATGTGGACGCCGGCCTCGTCGTCCTTGGGGCGCGAACTAGAGGAATTCAATCTTCATGGTGCCAGCCTTTGTTTGCGAAGGTGAGGTGCTGGGCGCCGGCCTCCGCCTGCCCAGCACCTCTGGCAACCTATCAAATCCGCGGCTCGATACTGGTGCGTCCGGGCCGCCAGAAGGCGTAGATCATTGCGAGGGCAGCCCCGAAAATAACGTGGGCGGCGATCCAGGTCCAGTCGGCCATCGCCTCGTCGAAGAGATTGCCCTCGAAGACGGGCGCGACGACGTAGGTGTTGACCGCCCAGAGCACGGTGCCGAGGGCCATGCCGATCATGACCTGCACCACGGCGTTCACCTTCTGGCGCGGCGCGAGCATGAGGGCGAAGCCGATTCCGAACATCATCGACAGCACCATGTGTATGGCGACGCCGCCAATCACGGCGTCAGCCTCGAACCCGCTGCCAAGGTTCTCCGCACCGAAGAACACGGCGGTGATCGCCCGCGGCGGCGCCCAAAAGCCATAGCCATCGATCTCAGCGACGACCATCGAGAACATCGCCATCATCATGCCGGCGAGCATGCCCGCTACAGCCGCGATGACGAGCGGTCGAATTGCTGCGGCCTGGCCAGTGGCCTCCGCCGCCGCGTGGGGCCTGTGTAAGACTTGTTGACTCATTGGAGTCCTCTCTTTCCCGGTCGCCGCTTTCGCTGCGACAAACGTTTGCTCGTTCTTGGATCCAGCTTGCTCCCTCGACCGACAAAGCTTGTGTAATCCGCTACACATTGGGGTTCACGGTCATTCGTTACTATGGGGACGTATCCAATCCGCAGGGTCGGTGGTCCGCGGAGAATACCGGCTAAGATACCGATCACGACGCGTAAAGGAGACCTACATTTGCCACAGTCATTCCCAGAGCCGGAGCTCCCCAACTGCGAGGTGCACGAGGTACTCGCCGGTCAGAAGGCGCTTGTAACTGGCGCTAGTTCAGGTATCGGAAGCGCAGTCGCAATTGCGCTCGCCGCCGCCGGCGCCGATGTGCTCGTGAACTACAATTCGCAACCTCGCGAGGCCGAGAATGTCGTTGCTGAAATCGAGGCACTCGGCCGACGGGCGGTTGCACAGAAGGCCGACGTGAGCAGCGAGGCTGAAGTCCAGGCTATGTTCAGACGGATGTGTGACGAGTTCGGCACGATCGACATCCTCGTTAACAATGCGGGGCTCCAGAAGGACGCTCCGTTTGACGAGATGACGCTCGATGACTGGCGCCTCGTACTCAATGTGAATTTGACCGGGCAGTTCCTCTGCGCGCGGGAGGCGGTGCGCGAGTTCAAGCGGCGTGGCGTCGTGAAGGAGAGCTCGGCAGCGGCCGGTAAGATCATCTCGATGAGTTCCGTCCACGAGGTATCCCCTGGGGCGGACATGTGAACTACGCCGCATCCAAGGGCGGGGTCATGATGATGACAAAGAGCATCGCCCAGGAGGTCGCGCCCTATCGAATTCGCGTGAATTCAATCGCGCCAGGAGCGATCAAGACGGAGATTAATAGGGAAGCCTGGGATACGCCGCAGGCGCTGGAGAACCTGTTGCAACTGATCCCTTACAACAGGCTCGGCACGCCTGAAGACGTCGGTAGGGTGGCGGTATGGTTGGCTTCGGACGAGTCAGACTACGTGCACGGGGTCACCCTGTTCGTCGACGGGGGAATGACCCTGTATCCGGGCTTCGAGACCGGGGGCTAGGAACATGAACAAGGTCGGAGCTGGCGATCTCGGCCCTGGCGGCGACCACCATAGTGGGTACATACCGATTGAAGATCATGGGGTGATCGGCGACCTTCACAGCGTCGCCCTGGTATGCACGAACGGCTCGATCGATTGGTGTTGTCTTCCGCACTTCGATTCTCCCAGCGTGTTCGCGGGGATTCTTGATGCGAAGAAGGGCGGCTACTTCCGAATCGCACCACAGTCGTCAGGAGTCTCCAAGCAGATGTATCTGCCGGATACGAACGTTCTCGTGACACGCTTCTTGTGCGAGGACGGCGTGGGTGAGCTCGTCGACTTCATGCCGGTCTCGGAAGCACCAGGGCGTGACAAGGGCTGTCACGATATTGTTCGACAGGTGAGAGTTGTCCGCGGAACGCTCTCCTTCAGACTCGAGTGTCACCCGGCCTTCGATTACGCGCGTGCTTAGTCGATAGGAGGTGATCTGTGAAGAGTTTTGACCTAATCGTCATCGGCTCGGGCTCCGGACTCGAGGTCTCTTCAGAGGCAGCTGACCGCGGGCTTTCGGTCGCCGTGGTTGAGCCGGGACCGTTCGGCGGGACCTGCCTGAACCGCGGCTGCATCCCGTCCAAGATGCTCATCCACAGCGCCGACGTAGTCGAGACGATCCGGCGCGCCGACCTGTTCGGCATCTCGGCGGAGGTGTCGGCGATCGACTGGGAGTTCATCGTCAAGCGCGTAGCCGACACGATCGGCGCTGATGCCGAAATGGTGGAGCGGGGTAACCGGGACAGCCCAAACATCACGGTCTTCAAAACCTCGGCTCGCTTCGTGGGACCGAAGAGGCTCGATGTCGGCGGCGAGGAGATCACCGCCGAGACGATAGTCGTCGCCGCAGGCACCCGGCCCCGGATCCCTAACATCGAGGGGCTTACCGACGTCCCGTTCATCACCTCGGACGAAGCGCTGCGCCTGCCGACGCAGCCGCGACGGCTTGTCATCTACGGCGGCGGTTTCATCGCCGCCGAGCTGGCACACTTCTTTGGAGCCCTGGGCACAGACGTCACTATCCTCTACCGCGGTTCGCGGCTACTCCGCAAGGAGGACGACGACGTTGCCACCCGCTTCACCGAGGTCTACGGGCGGCGCTTCAACACCGTTCTCAACGCGACGATCGAGAACGTATGCCGGCAGGGCGACGAGATCGTGGTGGAGACGGCTTCGGATGGCGTAACGCGGAGCATCACCACCGACGCCCTTCTCCTGGCAACTGGACGCGTCCCCAACACCGACACCCTCGAAGTTGCGGAATCCGGCGTGACCGTGGACGCCAACGGGTTCGTGAAGACAGACGAGTACCTGGAGACGGAAATACCTGGAATCTGGGCGCTCGGAGATATCGTAGGCCGCTATCTCCTCAAGCACAGCGCCAACCTGGAAGCGGCCCACGTCGCACACAACGTGTTCAGCCCAGAGTCGAAGGTCGCTGTAGACTATCACGCCATGCCCCAGGCTGTCTTCGCGTCGCCACAGGTGGGCAGCGTCGGGCTCACCGAGCGGGAAGCCAATGAGCGCGGCATACCTTACGCGGTTGGCCGCTACGACTACATCGACACCGCGTACGGCTCGTCGATCGAGGACAAGGACGGCTTCGTGAAGGTGCTGGTGCACCGGGAAACCCGAGAGGTTCTGGGCGGCCATATCATCGGCAGCGAGGCGTCCATCCTCGTCCAGGAGATAGCCAATGCGATGCGCCTGCGCCTGACCACGGACGCGTTCGCGCAAGCGATTTACGTCCACCCTGCGCTGCCGGAGGTAGTGCAGCGAGCCTTCGGCGCAATTTCGTGAAGGGCCTCAACGTCCCGTCTGTCACTTTGTACTTGAGCCGACCGACTGCGCGATCCTTCAGATGTTAGGCAGCTGCCCAGCCTATGGCTTTGCTGAACATCTGCCCGCTGTAGTGTGCGGTCGCCAACCAGATCGAATCGCCCTCTGAAAACGACCGGACTCATTCTTACCAGCCGGTTGGACCTTCCGCCCACCCGGTGCGCGTCCGCAGTCTCCGAAGCCGGGTGGTTCAAGACGACAACTCGACCGGAAGAGATCGAAGTCTGGCTAGAACAATCATCTGCCTGTTAAGCAGAGGATCGCTTTTGGTGGAAATCGGTCGCGTACGTATCTCGTCGAGGCGATCGCTGACCAGCAGGCAGATGCTCGTTCTCCGTTAGAAGGTCCGACTTCGTATCTGGAGCGGGAGACGGGGATCGAACCCGCGACCCTCTGCTTGGGAAGCAGATGGCCTTGGAAGGCGGGCCCGGCGGTCACCATGGAGAAGACCGTGTATCCAGAACGTTCACGATTCCGGCCAGAACGCAGCGCTCAGCGTCTTCACCAGACGGGTGAGGCGCACGGCGTCAACTATTTAGAGGAGTATGAACGCAAGAATCAGACAGATTGACAGCAGTTTTGACAGCAACGCCTACGAAAAGAGGCGCATTCGGGAGCATTCCTGCACTCGAATTCGTATCTGTGACGCACATTGACGGACACCAGGGGCTCAGCTTTTAATCCGGGAGTCGTGGGTTCGAATCCCACCGGGCCCTCCATATATTTTCCTAGTTTCCCAGATACAACTGTGCGAATCGATCTTCCGGACGAAATCAAATTATCTGGGGTTGTGCGTCAGTCCTCACAGCGAGTGCTGCCCAGGACCAGCTTAGGTCAGCAACCGAATAACGTCATATTGATATGAGGACTGGCATTAACGATCGCGCGCAGGCTGGGCGCTGGCCGCGCGGGAGTCCGAACGCCGGATGACCTCTGGCGTCGCGAGCAGTAAAGTGGTGCAAGTGAGGACCTGCCGTGTTGTCAACCAGTCCACCGGCCAGGTTATCCTCGATCGTGCGCAAGTGGCGAACGACGTTTGGTCGCGGTTCTGGGGCCTGATGGGTCGGCGTTCCCTTGGGCCTGATGAGGGCCTTCTGATCGAGCCTTGCTCATCAATACACACGATGTTCATGCGCTTCGCCATAGACGTTGTCTTTATCGATAAAGAGCGACGCGTCCGCAAAGTTGCGACAGTTCCCCCGTGGCGCGCCGCGCTTGGCGGTGGCGGCCACGCTGTGCTCGAGATACCTGAGGGTATGGCCAGCCACAGCCGTATCGAGGTTGGTCACGTCGTGTCGATTGAGCCCCTGCCGTGAAACTAACGCTGGCTCTAAGTTGAAGGTTATGCGAAGTAGTTAGCGCAAGCTTCATCGATTGCGTCGGGAGTCAGCACTGGTTCGCGGCCCTGGTAACGCGCGGCAGCGGCGACAGCCTCCAAGATGTCCCTGGGGTGGCACCCTCGAAGAGGCCTGCCCACGCTTTCGAAATGCTCCTGGAGTAGATAGTTCGCTGCCTGATCGGTATACACGATGCCGTTTCTGGCGCATTCCCGTTTCATGATCTCGGTGAAATTCTCTGCTGTCGGTGGCGAGATCTCGATCTTGTACCTGATGCGCCGGAGGAACGCCTCGTCCGCGAGGTCCGCCGGCTGTCGGTTCGTCACGAAGATCGGCACCACGTCGAACGGCGCCTGGAAACGCGCCCCGTTCTGCAGCGATAGATTGTCAACACCCTTCTCCAGCGGCACGATCCAGCGGTTTAGCAAATAAGCGGCGTCCAGGTGCTGACGTCCGAAGTCGTCGATGACCAGTAGTCCGCCATTGGCCTTCATTTGGATGGGCGCCTCGTATGTCTTGTGGACAGGATCCAGCACCAATTCCAGGTGGCTGGCCGCCAGCTCCCCGGCGGCGAAGACTAGTGGCCGCTTGATTAGCACCCAGCGCTTGTCAAGCATTCTCCGATCGGTCGATTCGGGTAGCTCAACGGTTTCATGCGTGCTCGGATCGAAGATCTGGATTACTTGGTGCATGACTTCGACGGCATAAGGGATGAGGATCGTGCCCTTGAATGCTTGGCCCAGGCTCTCGGCAGCGGTGGACTTCCCGTTCCCTGAGCTGCCGTATATCAGCATCGCTTTCTTGGCGCTTACTGCCTGGCCGATGAAGTCGACCGTTCGTTGGGCTAGCACCAGGTGTGACATGCTGTCTTCGATTTCTTCTCGGGTGACTTCGACCGACTGGATCGACTGCCGTTGAACTGCTTCGAAGTACTCCGAAAGAGGGACGGGAGCCGGCCCGACATATCCATTCAGCGACAGCGCAGACGAGGCGCGTTCAAGTCCAGCCGTTGTCAGCGAATAGTCCAGACCGCCGACAGAAATACCGGCGCCGCCCGTGACGACGCATAACTGTTCCCGCCGCAGGAGGCCAAGTACTTCAGAGGTGACCTGGAGAGGGAGTGCCATCTGTGCAGCCAGCGTTTCGCCTGGTGCGTTGCCAGCGAAGTAAAGTGTCTTGAGTGCAAGGTCAGCAAGCAAACCGATATCGAGCCGGGTTTCTTCGACCGACGCAGGGGCTGCCGGAGCTTCGACTGTGCCGAGCATAATGGTCTCTTTCATACCGTTGATCCACGATAAAGATTAGATTCTGGTCGAGCGGGTAGTGTTCTCGGCGTAGAAGGGCGCAGCAAACTACTCACCCCTGTGGTTCACTGTCGTCAGCCTCCGTCTTATCCGGCTGATAATCCTTCATGTAGGTCGCCAGACGTCCCAATAGCGCCTGCTCTACTTGAGTGTGCGGTACTCGCGTAAAGCGCGACCCTGCCGATATAGGCGGCTGAATGGGCGGCGGTGACGCCAGGGTGCGACCATGCGACCGCCTTTCGCGGTAATCGTTCAACCAGCCACGGCCTCTTCGCCAGACACCTCGAAGACGTCTGCCGAGAAATCTAGCAGCGGCGGCGGTCACCTGGCCGAAGGCACGGGCGCATCCCGCCACAAACGCCCTCAGCACCTCCCCGATCGGTCTCCGCGGGTCATCCCCGTAATTTGTCGCTGTAGTCGACGTGGTTGCGGCGGTTGCTGGTGGTGGGTCTGGATTGGGCTGGGGAAGCGGCGGAGTGACTCTCTTTGGCGACTCCTGTTCTGGTTTCGCTTCCGGCTCAATCACCTCCCCCTGCGTTTCATCTATCTCGTCGACTGTGGTCGAGCTGGGGGCCTCCTGCGTCGTTGGTTCAGGGGTGATCGATACTGTTGGCCTTCCATCGGTGGTGAGCTCAGTTTCTGCGTAGACTGGGATGGCAGTGGACGCAGTCTGCTCCGCTGCACCGGACGATGGTTCCTGCTTACCTTGGAGAGGGTCGGCCAACGGTGGAGGCGCCGGCTCGACGAGAGCTTCGCGCGTCTCGACTGTAGCCCTCTCTTCGTCACGCATAAGGGCAGGAGTGCGCATCCTAGCGTCGTAGCGGGCTCGCGATTCGGGAGAGCTCAGCACTTTGTAAGCGGCGTCCAGCGCTCCCAGCAGGGTCTTACGGCGCTTGCTGTCTGGAGGTAGGCGCAGATACTGGCCCCGCATGATGTGCCACGCTTCGGGCAGCATTTGCTGGGGAGCATCTGGCGAAACACCCAGGACCTCATAGAAGTCGAACGCGCCGAAGTCCTGAGGCCGGCCGAAAATTCGACCGCGTAGGGTCCTCCGCACTTTCGGGAGGCTGCGCCGGGTTAGTGGCTCGTAGTCGTGACCTAGGACTACGTCATATTCGGCTCTGCGCATGGGATCCGCCACGATTTCGTACGCGCGGGTAAGCGCGAAAAGCGTTTCGTCGATCCGCTCACCGGCACCGCGTCTTTGTTGGAGCGCCCCAGCAGCCAGCCAGTAAGAGGCGGAGATCAGTTCGCTGGGAGCTTTCGCATGGACCCCCAGCCAGTCGTAGGCAGTTGGGCTACTGACCGGTTTGCTCTTCATGCGGCCTCAGTCGTTCAGATATTCGACAAGGTGAACGAATACAGGTCCGATCGTGATTATGAAGAACGTCGGCATGATGAAGAGCACCAGCGGAAACACCATCTTCACAGGCGCCCGCCTGGCCGTCTCCTCTGCCCGTTGCCTGCGGTGAATCCGAAGCGTTACGCTCTGCGCTCGCAGTACACGCCCCAGGCTGGTTCCGAGTTGCTCTGCCTGTACTATCGCGTTCACGAACGTCGTGACTTCTGTTACATCGACCCGGTTCGCAAGGTCTTCCAGCGCCTCACGGCGGGGCCGGCCCATCCCGATCTGCCTGAGTGACAGGCTAATCTCGTCGGCCAGAGGCCCCTTCAGCTTCGCGGCCACCTGGCGAAGCGCAGCGTCCAGGCCCAGTCCGGCTTCCACGCTCACTGTGATGAGATCGAATGCATCAGCAAGGCTCTTCCAGATCGCGGCCTTTCGGCTGCGAACCCGCCGACGAAGCCAGACAAAGGGAAGCAGGATGCCGCCGGTTCCGGCGAGCACCGTGGCGATAATCGTCGTCCCGGCACTTCCACTAGTGGCCTGTGAAGCGACGAAAAGACCGGCCGCCGGGAAAACGATCGCGCAGACAACCACGATTGTGAAGAACCCTTGTACCGTCAGCGGGTCGCCGGCGGAGAGCAACTGCCTGCGCGTGCGAAGGACGAACGCGTGAGGCAAGAGCGGCAATATCGCGTGGACTATCCCATCGAGGAGGGGGATGAAGACACGGTCGGAGAACGGCGCGTCGGGTGTGTCGCTGGGCGCGGTCCGTTCTTGCAGTCGCGAAAGCCGGGCCTCAGCGGGGTTTCGCACCAATCCGCTTGCCCACGCCATTAACGCTGTGATCGAAACGAAGGCAGCAGTGGCTGCCAGTAACGCGATTACCATCTCGCTAAACCTCCAGCCGCAGGATTCGGCGCATCGTGAAGATTCCCAGTCCCATTAGAACGCCCGCAATAACCAGCAATACCCGGCCTACCTCGTTCTCCCAAAGGACGCTCATCAGGTCGGGCTGGATTACGAACAACAAGGCCGCTAGCAGCAACGGATAAAACGAAAGAATGGTCCCCGTGAACCTCTGCGAGGCTGTCAAGGCCCGGATTTCCTTTTGCAGTCTTTCGCGCTCACGGACTGTTTCCGCCACGTTGTCCAGGATCTCGGAAAGGTTGCCGCCCGTCGTCCTCTGGATCAGGATCGTCGCCACGATCATATCTAGGTCGTAGCTCCCGGAGCGGTCCGCCATCTCCTGCAGTGCATCGTCCATCGGCATGCCCAACGAAGTATCCCTGATTACGCGATTCAGTTCTTCCTCGATCGGGGGCTCCATTTGCTTGGCTGCCAATTCAATTGCCTGTGTGAAGGCGAACCCGGAGCGAAGGGCGTTGGATATCAGCGTCAACGTCTCCACCAGCTGTCCGGTGATCGCTGACTGGCGACGAGTGCGCCTGTATGAGAGGAACCACGCTGGGATCATAAAGCCAATCACGCCTGCCGCAATCGCGGCAAATAGCGCGACAGAGCCGCTGACGATCATGAAGACGAAGACGCCCGCTCCTGCTCCGACCAAGATCCTGAGCATCAAATACTCGCTTACCTTCAGTGTCAGGCCTGCTCGGTCGAGGTCACGGCTGGCCCGGTCCGACCAGGCTGTTCCAGTCACAATCCGTCGCAGTATTGGGAAAGTTCCTTTGTCCAGGCGCAGCACGCTGCCTACGGGCGCCCTGTCCGCGGTGTGGTTCAGCTTAGCCAGCCTTTGCTCAACGCGGCGTCCTGGCGCCGGCGCCGTAATAGCCAATACCAGAGCGGTTACGGCAATAAAGGCGAATGCTGCCGCAATGATCTCCAATCCCATCACGTCCACCTCCCAACGTTGGGCAGGATCGACTCTAGCGGCACGCCCGACTTGGCGAAGCGGTCCGTGAACGTAGGCACGATCTCTGTGCTCTGCAGCTCACCGATGATCCTGCCGTCGTCGGAGATGGCTGTCGTCTCAAAGGTAAAGAGCTCCTGCATAGTCACGGTCGATTCTTCCATGCCCACTACTTCCGTAACGTTCAACACGCGGCGGGAACCGTCCGCAAAGCGGGACAGGTGGACTATCAGGTGGAACGCCGATGCCATTTGCTCACGGATAGCGCGTGCAGGGAGGTCAAAGCCGGCCATCATCACCATGTTCTCGATTCGAGATAGCGCGTCTCGTGGCGAGTTGGCGTGGACCGTCGTCAGTGACCCCTCGTGACCCGTGTTCATAGCCTGCATCATGTCGAAGGCTTCCGGTCCGCGGACCTCGCCAACGATGATCCGGTCGGGTCGCATGCGCAGCGCGTTGCGGAGCAGTTCTCGCTGCGTGACTTCGTTCTTGCCCTCGATGTTCGGCGGGCGCGCCTCGGACGAGATAACGTGACGTTGCTGCAGCTTTAGTTCGATTGGATCCTCGATTGTGATGATTCGCTCCCGCTCCGGGATGAACGCTGAAAGCGCATTCAGTACGGTCGTCTTACCGGTGCCGGTGCCGCCAGAGATGACGATGTTCAGGCGCAGCTGGACGCATGCTCGCAGGAATTCCCTGACCTGCTGTGTCACCGTGTCGTTCTCAACCAGATCGTCGATGTTGTATTTATCCGGTCGGAACTTTCGGATGGTTATGACAGGCGATCGGGGGATCAGCGGAGGGATGATCACGTTCACACGTGAGCCATCCGGCAGGCGCGCGTCCACGAATGGCGACGACTCGTCCACGCGTCGACCAAGCGGCGCGATAATACGATCGATTACAAGCATGATGTGGTCGGTGTTACGGAATCGGAGCGCTGAAAGATAGATGATGCCATCCCGCTCAAAGTAGACCTCGCCCGGGGAGTTCACCATTACTTCGGAGATGGAGGAGTCGTGCAGCAACGGCTCCAATGGGCCGAGTCCGATTGCATCGTCGATCACACGCCGGATAGTCAGCTCTTTCCGCTCGCCGTACAGATGTGGTGCAAGTTCGTTAACCAGAGTTCGCACGCCCTGCTCAACGGCTTCGCGTCCGCGGTCTGGCCCCAGCCGCTCGACCGCCGAGAGGTCCATGTCCTTGATCAACCGCTGGTGGACTTTGCGTGCAATCTCTTCATCTTCGGACGAAAGCGGTGAGAATTCATCAACGGCGTTCTCGCCCAGTTGCGGGACCGGGATATTCCACTGGGATCCCTTCTTTAGTTCAGCGTCCCTTTGTTCGACCATGACTTAGCTTCCTTCCAACCCCGCCTCGGCTTCCGCCGCGGTCGTCGGTTCGGGCTTACCCAAGCGTTTTTTGAAGAGGCCGAATCCTCGCGCGGGCTTCGGTGCCGGTGTTGGACCGCCGCCCGTGAGAGCTTCGGCCAGTTGGATCATTGTTCGTGCGCCGATCCCGTCGGGATTCGCTAGCACGGCCGGCTTGCCTACCTGGCCGGCAACTCTAATTTGGCGGTCGTAGGGTATTGACCAGAAAAACTCGCGGCCGAGCACTTCCTCGATCTTCGACGGCCGCACGCCGTCGTCGGGCGAAACGACATTCAGTACCAGTCGAATCCGCGCTTCGGGGTAGGAGATCTGGTGTAGGGCTTCCAGCCCCTGCAGCGAGTTGTTGATGCTGGAGAAGTCGGTGGATGTCACCCACAGCACCATGTTCGCCTCATCCAGGATGCCCAGTGCCAGGTCGCTCAACATTGCCGCCATGTCCACAAGGACAATGTCGAATTGCCGGGAGATGATGCCCAGCGCTCGTCTAAACGTCTCCGGGGTCACTTCTCGCCAGAGCAGGCTTTCACGTGGCGCCGGTAGCACCCAGAGGCCGCTCTCGTGTCGCATCAGATACTCCGTCACGTTTGTCCGGTCCAGCGTGTCGACGTTACGGACAACGTCCACGACGCTACGGTCCGGACGCATTTCGAGCATTGCTGCGACGTCGCCAAAGCTGTTGTCAGCATCGATCAAGACCACGGACTGGCCTAGCTTCGATGAGAGGGCCAGGCCTAGGTTCGTCGAAAGCGTCGTCTTGCCGACGCCACCCTTGGCTCCAAACACCGCCACCACCATTCCCTTTGGACCGATGCTCTTGGCCTGGCCCGAAATTCTCAGGCGCTTCCTCTCCTCTGCCTCGAGCACGGAGCGAATAGAGTTCGTTACTCGCTCAACACTGGCGGGGATCTGGATGAAGTCGCGGGCGCCTGCCAGCATGGCCTGGCGCACTACGTCGACGATCTCTTCACGAGCGTAGGCGATGATCGGTGTTTCGGGTAAGACATCAAGGAGTGCTTCGATCGTTTGCAGGGACCGTTCCGGTGGCCTGGTCATGCCGCACATGATGATGTCGGGTTTCGTATCGGTGGCCAGGGACACCGCTTCCGTGCCAAATGCGGCCTCGCCGGCGAAGCCCAACTGGGCTTGCCGGACGAGCTGTTTCATCTCGAACCGGGCTTGCGGGTCCTGGTCAATCAGGAGGATATCTGGAACTCTGGCCATAACGTCTTGCTCAACCCTTCGTTGCTTTCAATAGTCGCGTTCACTCGACGATGACGACCTCGGTCGGCGCAATCTCGATGATTGCGTTGTCACCAAACGCTCGCTCAATTGCCCATACGCTCACGGCGTAAGTCTGGAACTGGATCACTTTCAGCGCATCTACCGGGCTCAACGCCACCGTAATCGTGTTGGCATCAGGCTCCTGGTTGACGTCATCAGGAAGCTGACCGCTGGTCGTCGAACCGTTCTCGGTGTCTTCGCCTTCCGTCTGGCTAGCGCCGGCCGCTGGTTTCTGTGCCTCCTGGGCGACCGAGAGCACTTCCACGTTCTGCAGGATCTTTTCTGTGCGCAGTATGTACTCGTTTTCACCCAGACCTGGCGCTGCTTCGATTCTTGTCACCGCCACTACGTCGATCCGGTCACCCGGGAGCAGGAGGCCACCGACCGCCGTAACTTCTTCGACTTTGATCGCCACAGCTCGCATGCCGTCCGGGATCACGCCGGCCAGTCCGTCTTCGGGGACCGGCAAGCCAACCTTGGCGCTGGTTACCTGCTCGCCAGCGGCCAAGGTGATCTTGGCTTTTTCGCCGACGACGGCCTCGGTCTCCGCGTAACTGCCGACCAAAATGAGGTCCTCCGGCACTTCGCGCAGTTCCAGCATCTCTTCCGTAATCAGCGTGCCCGCTGGGATTGACTGCGTCGTCAACAGAATTTGGCGCGTGTCAGCGCTGACCGCCGGTGTGCTCGAGTTGTTGTCGTCACCGCTGTTTATCGCTACCAACACGAGCACGAACGCGACGGCACCCGCGGCGAGCGCCAGAAGCAGAAGCACTTTGTTTTGCCCCGCCAGTGTTAGTTGTTGCACTCTAGCCATTTCCGTTCCTCCCCATTTCCATTCGAATAAAGAATTCCAAATTGAGTAGATTCGTTACTTATGCCGCCGAGATTGCCCCATTCCGCCAGTGCCCCTCTCCTCCGTGCTTATTCCACCAATGCGATTCCGAAAATGGTCGTCGAGTCATTCGGTGGCACGATCCCGCCACCACTGGTTATGAGGTTCACGAATCGACCGTACACAACGGACTTACCGGGCGGCTCCTCTCCGCCACCATCTGACCCACCACCCCCGGGCCCGCCGCCGGGACCACCGCCACCCGGATTACCGAGTGTCTGACATTTTGGGTCCAGGCGCGGATCCAATGGGTCAGTGATGTCTCCGTAAGTTTCGTTGGCGCAGCCACCGAGGTAGAATCCCGCGAAACCGTAGATCGGATGACCAGTCGATGAATTCCCGCCTGGGTCTTCGTCGAGGACAAAGATCATGATCAGCCGCGGGCTGATCTCCTTCTCTGAGGTGGATGGATCGCAGTCACGGGCCTCATAAATACTCGTCAGCGGATCGCCCGTGTCTATCACCATGACCACAGATTCCTCGAAACTGTCGATGCCGTCTCCATCCTCGTCGCACGCACCCTCGCGGGATATCCGGAGGTAAACGCCATCTGTTACATCCTTGGCGTTGCCGGGCTGGATAGAAACGCAGTCATACCAGGGGCCGACCGAACCTGGATTGCAGGAGCCCGCGGTGTTGATGAAGCATGTTCCGGGTATGCCGTTGGCGATGTGGTCCGTCGTAGTGTTTACGCCGCCGTGAGTATCGCTGCAGTAATCACCCGGAGCTGATGTATCGACAAGGCCACGCGACGCAGTGTCACCGCCCTGAGCACCAAACTCCAGCGGGCAGAAAATTGTAAAGTTCGGTGTTTCGTCGTCGTTGAAGCATGGCGCAGTGTCGTTGGTGATCTGGAACGGTGAACCACCGGGTCCAAGGTTTTGTATTCCGCCTGCGCATGCGCGCGCGTGGGCACCAATCTCGGGATTCGCGAGGCCGAAGATCTGGAAGAACAAGGGACGTGAACCGTGGTCAACGTCGACCGAGACGCATCTCTCGGCGAGGTCGACTTCCGGCTCATCGACAAAAGTGGCGTTGCCTTGCTCATCGTTGCCGGTAAGCGCGGCTGTGGCAGCCGCAATGGCGTCTGCCTCGGCAGCGCCGGGGTCGATAAGCTCCCAGGCGCCGGCAAGTGCGACGAAGTCCGCATCCGTCTGCGCGCCTCGTCGCTCGCTCAACCAGAGCCCAACGTCCACTGTGATCGCACCAATGATGAAGACGACGCTCATGGCTAGCACCATGAAGATAAGAATCTGGCCTGATTCGTCCACGTCCGGCTGGACAGTCGTTTTGGCACTGTTCATTCTGCGTCTCCCCTCGTAGAGGCTTCTGATCGAGAGTCCGGATGTGCGGTGGCGACGTCCTGTTGTCTGGTGACTCATTCCACTAAGCTCAGAGCGCTCTCGTCTGGAATCTGAGAATTGTAAAAGAACGAGTTGCCTTCGCCATTGAAGACGATGTGGTCGCCGAGAATTCCGCCGTCGAAGAACTGAATCGGATGACCGCTAAGAATTATGCCGCCGTTTTCCGTGAACATCAGGCCGCGGAAGATGGTGTGGTCGCCGCTAATGTGAATAGCGTTGTCATCAGATGAATCAGAGAAGAAGAGAACGTTGTGCTGGTGGGCGGTAAGGTCAAGGTCCTCGGCCGACATCCGGATCCTGCCTCGTGATACGAAGGTGACTGTCCCGGTTACCAGTCCAGTCGTAGTCACATTGAAGTGGTCGTCGGAGCAGTACGTGCCTGTGTTGAAAACGCCGGGCGACTGCCAGACTCCGGGTGTGTCCTCGTTTATTTGGACCGTGTCTTGTCCCGCAGGAGCCGTGAAGTTGAAATCGCAGTCGAAGTCTTCGAACTCGAAAAACAAGGGCCAGTCAACGAAGCTCGTTGACGTTGGACCAGATGCGATCTGTTCGTCGTCGGCACGCAGGTCCGGATCGTCACAGCCGCTGAGCGACGGATCCTGGTACGTCACTGGACCGTCGACGCTGATCGAGTCTCCCGTGACTACCAGCTCGCCGTTCGTGTGTATGCCGCCGTCGATGTCCAGTGAATCGCCGCTCAAGACGACTCCAGCGTCTGGCGGGCAGGTCGGGTGGTGGGCGTATATGGAAATGTTGCTCTGCTGCTCGATGCATGCCATGGCATGTGCCCCCACATCCGGTTCGTTCAATCCGAAGATTTGAACGAACAATGGGCGCGTCTCATGACGCACGTCGACCGTTACACATTCAGAGGTCGCCTCGGGTGACCCTTCGACGAACGACAGGTTCCCCTGCTCATCGTTGCGGGCCATGCTAGCGTGCGCCGCAGCCAAGGCGTCAGCCGGGCTGCCGCCCAGTTGTAGCTCAACTCCGCCGGCCAGAGCAATCAAGTCGGCGTCCGCCTGTGCCCCCCGCCGCTCGGTTAACCACAGCCCGATATCAACCGTGATGGCGCCGATGACGAAGACCACGCTCATTGCCAGCACCATGATGATGACCATCTGGCCTCTTTCATTGTCCATTGTCGTTCTTTTTGGCGCCTACTCTGGGCGCTAGCATGCCGTACCTCCTGGCATCGAGGTTTCTAATCTCGAATCCGCGTGTGGGGTCATATTAATGCTTAAGCTGGCGGGGTCAATGCCGATTGCACCCAATAACTCGCCCCCAACGCTGAACTCGTACGTGTAGTCAGCCGATACACGGATCCAGGAGCCAGCCGAGCCGGCCGATTCCCCGCTAGGCCCGTCATCGTAGCAGACCTCGACCTCCCCCGCGTCCAGCGTTCCCTGCGACTGGTTTACCGTGACGTCGATCACCCCGGACTCGTCCAGGCCAATCGCTCCCTGGCGTGAACCCTCCCTGACCGCATGCTGGATCACCTCGCGTCGATCGAGAGCAATCCCGAAGTCAACCAGCGTGAGGAGGAAGAGCAAAAGTATGGGCAGCACAAAGGCGAACTCAATGAGCGCCTGCCCGCGCTCCAATGCTAATCGCTTGCCATCTTCGCGCATCGGGGTGCTCACTTTGGCGGTAGCCCGTCCGGCCGGTCTCCCAACCGAACCGAGGGCTCGGCGCACGAAGGTCCCGCGCCGCACAAGTCGCAACACAAACAGTCTCGGCGCGCGACCCGTGGATTCTCCGGCTGTGCGCTCGGCTCTGTGTTTTCTTCCCCGTATTTCGTCAGACAATTGTTTATTCCCTAGTCGGCTTGCTACGCCAAACAGTCCGTGGAGGGCATGAAATCGATACAGGCGCTAACCCCTCGGCCATGTCGGCTGTGGCACCCGTAAGCACGATTATCGACACGCCAAGCGCGAGGCCAACAGGCCACCGAGGAGAGCGTACTCTATCAGGTCTTGTCCGCGTTCCTTCCCTGCAAAAAGCCACCCCCCAATGCCTTGAGTGCGTTGAACATCGAATTCCCTTCTTGTGAAGCGAGGCCCAGACAGTTGCTCTGCCCCATCGCACCCTGGAACTGCGGCGAAAAGTGCCCACGGATCATCGAGCGTGTAATCTAGCGAAGCCCAGGGTGGGTGAGGGCGGACCCGCCGCCCTCACCAATCCCTAGACTGACTAGAACGGCGCGCAGACCGTGCCGCTGTTGAAGTCGATGCAGTTCCCGATACCGGTGGCCATGCTCCCGATTGCGCCACTGAGCAAGAAGACGGCAGCGGCGATCGCGATAGCCAGAAGGCCACCGAGCATTGCGTACTCGATAAGGTCCTGGCCTCGCTCGCTGCGGACGTGCATCTTCAGCCACTGGCCAACTACGCTAATCAGTGCGTACATAAAGGTACCCTCCTTAGGTCTATAGTTCATTCCCGTTACGGGCTGGTGTGGGCGAAGACGTGTCGACCGGCGCTCACCCCGCGTGCCACTTTACCGCACCCCCGTTTTTGCGCGGTAAAGATAGCGTAAAGCTAAAGTCTGTCTACAGAGACAAGAGACGTGCTAGAAAAGTGTAAGAATCAGGGCCGGCTTGATTCGTCGCGAAACCTGAGTACCGACTGGCCTATCTGGATATCGTCGCCGTCCTCCAGCACCGCCCACGATATCGGGCGCCCCTTAATAGTCACCAGGCCAGCCGCCGAAAGGTTGTGCGCCATATATGCCCCGTCGCGCCGCCAGATGCGGAGCCGTGCCAGTCGGCCTCCCTGCTCGTCTATCCGGATGTCGCAGTCAGCCGTTGTCCCGATAGTCACGGGCGTTCCTCCAACGTGCAGCCGCTCATTCGCGCCCCACTCGATCCATGCCGTGGCGCCGTTGACCGTGGGCTGGGGCTCAGCTTGCGGTGCCGCCGGGCCTGCGGACGCCGGCGCAAATTTGCCAAGCCGCTCGCCTGCCGAATCGCTGGCCTGGATGCGCTCTTCCTGCCTGTTTCCTCTTCGGCGAGCCAGTGCGATCCCGCCACCGCCCAGGATCAACACGGCACCACCGGCCGCCAGGGCCACCAGCATGAGGGCCGAGGACCCACCTTCGTCGTCGGTCAGCGGCTCCTGGACCGGTTCGGGCACTGGCTCTACCACCGGCTCATCGACCGGCTCCGGCTCGGGTTCCGGCACGGGGGCGAGGGCGGAGGCCGGCAGGGTAAATTCGGCAGACGCCAGGTACGCCTCACCGTCGAGCAGGGTGCCGATGGTGACTGAGGCAGCTTCCTGCTCGGGGGCTAAGCCGGTTGCGTCGAGAGTCAGGACGTATTGCTGGCGGAGGATGTCTCCCGCGGCGAGGTAGGCGCTGGTGAGGCTTTCGGGCGCGGGGGCCAGCAGATACTGGCCGCGTCCGGCGGCGGCGAGCTCCTGCAGGTAGGCTTCGTCGATGTCGGCGCCGAGGCCGACGGCGAACATCATGGCGCCGCTCTCACGTACCAGCGACAGCGATTGGTCGCGGCTGACGGCGCTGACGCCGCCGAAGTCGAGGCCATCGGAGAGGAGGATGATGGCGCGCCGGTCGAGGCCGGAGTCGCGCGCGAGCACTGCGCTTGCTTCGACGCCACCGTAGAGGGCGGTATCGCCGGCGATGGCAAGGTTGTTGATGGCTGCTTCGAGGGCGGCCGTGTCCGCGGTGAAGGGGAGGGCGACGGAGACCTGGGAGCCGAAGACGACGATTGCCGCCTGATCGTCGGGGCCGAGTTGCCCAACCAGCGCGAGGCCGGCGACTTTCGCCTGCTCGAGTGCGCTGCCGACCATGCTGCCGCTGACATCGAAGGCGAGGACGACGCCGATGCCGAGGCCTGGGTCGCTGGTGGTCTGGAGGCCGGAAACGGGAACGGGTTCGCCGTTAATGGAGGAAGTGAAGTCTTCGGCGAGGAGACCCGGGTAGGGCTGGCCGTTCGCGTCGAAGGCTGTGAGCGTCACCTGCACGGATGGCCAGGAGTCGCTGGAAACGGCCTGGATCTGGACCGGGCTTTCCTGGGCGTCTGCTGAGTGGGCCAGCGCAGCCACCATCAGAACAGCGGCCGCCGCCGGCGCGAACCGGCTAATCACTCCCATCGTTAGATAAGGTAGCGAAACCGCGCCCGCCGGCGCTAGCCCTGGGCCAGGCGAAGCACCGCGCGCGCGCCGCGCTTTGATGCCTTCGGCTCGGCCAGGCGGTATCCGTAGCCCCACTCGTTGAGGAGCAATTTCGGCCGCCGTGGATCATCTTCCAGCTTCTGTCGCAGATAGCCGATGTAAAGACGCAGGTAGTGCGAGCAGTCGAGGAAGTCGGCGCCCCAGACGCTCTCGAGGAGTTTTTTGTGGGCGCATGGCCGTCCGGCGTTCTCGGCGAGGACGCTGAGCAGGCGGAACTCCAACGGTGTGAGCGCGATCTCCTCAAGGCCACGGAAGACCACCCTGCGCTGCAGGTCAATCGTGATCTCGCCGACGTTGATCACGCTGGACATCTCGGCGGCGCTGCTGGCTTCATTGGAGCGCAGCAGGGGGTGTATCTTGGCCGCCAGTACGGCGGGTGTCGTCGTCTTGCCGACGTAATCAAGGGCGCCGCGTTCGAGGAAGGCGATTACGAGGTCGCTGTTGGACATCGGTCCACGAACGATGACGGGCAGGTCGCTCAGTTCGCATAGCATCTCAAAGAACGCGCGCGAGTCCTCGGAGGCGTCGACGTCCATGACTATAAGCGCCGTGTCGTGGGACAGGAGCGAGCGGACAACAAGTTTCAGGTCCCTGGCGCTGGCGATAGCTTCAACCCCCAGGATTCCCAAGCTTTGCGCGAGTGCGTTCGCCTGCTCTGGCCTCTCCCCGATGACCAGAACCGTCTTCACTTGATTTCCTCCTCCCCTCAAAAGAGGCGTTTCAGTTATACCTACAAAGGTTAGGTAGCGACACTCACCAAAGTTATCCACATCTCAACAGAATCTGGTAAGAATTCTGTATGAAAGCAGAATCGCCCGGTATCGTGGGCTTGTGTGAGCATTTAAAGCCCTCTCTTGACCAGTTGTCAACTTTTCTGCCTCAATCGCCCCAAATTGCTCCGCTTATGTCTATTGGTCGAGGCTAGGCGGCGACCACAGTTGGGGGTTGCCTCGAGCGAGATCTAAGGCCCGCGAGCATTGAGAGACGCGTAACACGCGGCGGCCGGCGCGCGTCTCCGGTTCAGAATGAGCCTATCTGCAGGCGTGCCAGAGCGTCAGCCGGTCAACCTCGTTATGGCCGGCCAGGTGCTTGGCGTGTCCGCCGTCCTCGTCGGCCTATCTTCGAAATCGGGTTCGTCGCTCGCGCTTCTGCCGGCGGCTGCGCTGACGGTATACACGCTGCTCGGTCCTTTGCGGCTGCTTCGCGCGGCTCAGAGCGAGGCCCTCCATAGACTTGTTCGTAGGATCGCGACTGCGGCGCTGGCAACCGTGGCGTGCGCAACGGGCTCTATCCTCGCTGTGAACTCGGGCGTCTGGCCGCTTGATATCGCCGGCAACATTGGCATGATTGCGACAGTTGCAGTCAGCATTGGGCTGCTGGCCTCTGGAGTGTTTTCGGCGGCAGTCCGGCTGCTTCCCGACGCCGTTGCCAGGTCCTGGGCGGTCTTTGGGCAGTGGCGTGCGGCGGCATCTCTGACACTTCGCTTGCTGGTCGGTCCCGCGGGCACGACGGGCGACAGCCGCTCCCGCTGATCGCTAACCTCAAATCAGGGTCATGTCTACGTGGCTGCCCTATCCTCTGTCCCCATTGTTTAGATAGCGACTCGCAATGCGTGTCGTCCACTTGCCGGGGTCAATGCGCCGTATCATCGGCTACGCAGCAGGAAACGTGCTGTCTAGACGAAGTTTGGGTTTATGTGGACGCTCGCAAGGTGTCAGGCCTAGGGCGTTCTTCGGACATTCTTGCGGCCCGTAAGAGCGGCAAGCTAGCACAGCGAAGACGGACGGCCGGGGAGGGGGGGCCGCGGCCGTCCGTCTTCATATGCTGGACACACCGCTTACGGTCTGAGATGCTTTGACGCCGTAGGATGAGGTACGCCCCGCGCACGCTGACTGTCCTTTCTGCTTTGCTGCTCGCCGCGCTGGCTATGGCGGCCTGCGGTGGCGACGGCGGCGAATCCCACGCTTGCTCAGGTCTCGATGACGGGCTTCATGGCACTACACTTTGCCAGAAGGGCACCGGCGAATCTGCCGTCGGAAGCTTTGTCGTTGCCGGTACCTATGACGTCCAGGTGATCGGGGGCAATGTTGGCGCCAGCAACACGACGATCCGCGTCTACCAGCTGGAAGAGATCGGCAACGCGCTCAATGCCAAGTTGGTTGGCACCACGGGTCCTAAGGCTGTGGTGCAGGGCATCCAGGTGCGACCCGGCGACGATGTTAACGTGAACTTCGACTTTGGCCCGGGCGAGTTCTACCTGGTTGTGGAGTCGGATCCCAACGCCAACTGGACGGCGATCGTCTCGCCCGTGGACAGCGTTCCCGGCTAGCCGAGAACCAGGTCCTCGTCCGCAATCCAGAGTGGCGACTGCGATAGGTCGATGAAGCGCTTTTCATCTTCCAGCAGTTCGCGAGCGGCTTCGCGGCCATCGGTCGTCGACGCTGATTCAACGAAATCTTCCAGTGTGTCCCACCAGAGTTCCGCGATTCCGTCGTATGGTTCCGGGCCCGGGCGGGTTGCGCGCATGGCCGCGTTAACCGGGTGGTCACGCGTGTGCACCTGCACATAGCGCTTGATGCGTAGCGTTTGGGCGTGCTTGGCCACTAGCGGCGCGTGGGTCTGGCGCCAGTATGCCTGGAAGTCCTCCAGGGAGAGGTCGGAGCGCCGTCGCAGGCAATACACCAGCTTGATCATCAGGTACTATGCCGCTTCGTCCGGGGTGAACCGTCCGAAGGTTCGGTTGAAGTGCAGCAAAGGGGCGCACTGGGGATGGCTGTCAGCCCAGATCACCTCGCCTATGAGGATCGTGTGATCCCCGCCGTCGGGACGGCTGTGTACCCGGCATTCGATCTGAGCTGAGCATGCCTCGATCATCGGGATGCCAGTGTTGGGGCCGGTAATGGAAGGCGTCCCGTCCCACTTGTCGATGCCCTTGGTCGCAAAGCGAGTGGCCAGGCTGGACTGGCCCGTCGCCAGGATGCTTACGGCGAACTCGTCGGAGTCCGTGAATGCCTGATAGCAGTCTGCGTCTTTCTGCAGGCAGACGAGCATCAGCGGCGGGTTCAGAGAGAGCGAGGTAAAGGCGCTGGCCGTAAACCCAACGAAGGCGCCCGCCGTATCACGCGTCGTTACTACGGTGACGCCGCTGGCGAAACGGGCCATAGCATCGCGGAATTCGGCCGGGTCCAGCGCTGTCTGCATCCGATTACTCCAGTACCAAGGTGCCAGTCTGATATGTACGCGGAGGGTCGTCAACCGAGGGGAGTAATTCTGTTCCTGGCGACTGGCCTTGTGCGTATGGTTAGACCTTGCCTGTGAGGCTCTTGAGCAAGGATCGGGTGCGCTCTAGCGAGGCCCTTGTGTCCGCGCCGGCCGGGAACTCGGCAGCGACGAACTCAGTCGCTCCTGCGGAACCGACGTTACGGATCTTGGCTTCTACTTCGCTCTCGCTGCCGGCGATCACAACATCCTTCGGGCCCTCCGCGCCTTCGATGTTGAGGACGCGCTGATAGTTTGGCAGGGTGCCGTAGACGGCGAAGTTGCCCGCTGCCCGCTGCAGTGCGTCTTCGACGTCGTCCGTGACGCAGACGGGCAGCGCGACCACTTTTCGGGGTGCCGGGCGTCCGGCTTCGGCGGCGGCCTTATCGATGCGGGGCACGATGTGGGATTCCAGCGTTTTGGGACCCACCATCCATGTGATTGTACCGTCGGTGCGCTCGCCTGCCATCTTCAGCATGACAGGCGCCAGCGCGGCGATGAGCACGGGTAGTGGCTTCGGAGTAGGCACTGCGGTTTGTGCGTTGACGCGGAACATCTCGCCGGCGAAAGAGACGCGGCCCTCGGTCAGCAACGGCTGGAGAACCGAAAGGTACTCGCGCATGTGAACCGCCGGGCGATCGTAGGAGAGTCCCCACATCGCTTCCACGACAGGAGCGTGGGAAAGGCCCAGACCGAGGTGGAAGCGGCCCTCGGTCGCCGCCTGCACCGTCAGCGCTTGCTGAGCCATGATGGTGGGGTGCCGGACGTAGGTCGGGACGACCGACGTCCCGAACTCGATGCGGCTGGTCTTTTGGCCTGCCAGTGCGATGACGGTGAGTGCTTCGGGGCCGAAGATTTGCGGATACCAGTAGCCGTCAAAGCCGTCGGCCTCTGCAGCGACGGCGGCATGGAGGTGGCTTTCCACGTCCATGCCGCCGCCGTGGAAGATCGATAGTTTCATGGGTTGGGCTCCCTTCTTACAAGGGCGGAGCATATCACTTCAGGCCGTGCCATTTGGCCCTTTACGAAACCGCAACCGTTCTGTAACTTCAGCGATGGGATTCCCATCTCAATATCGGGTATCGTTGTTCACCGAAAGGCCTAATCCTTCGGCCCCATCCGGAGGAGCGGGGGAACCGACGCCCCACAAGGGGTTAATCCACCCCAACAGTGGAAGGGCATGACCTCTCAGCCCTAACCCGACAGCTAACCCCGCAGGCCACTGAGAGGAGCCGCAAGCGTCGGCGAGGCACTCCCGCCGATTCGACGCGAACGGCCCGTTCGATAAGGAGGAAGCACTTGCCTAACTTCCCTCGGCGGGCACGCATGGACATCGCACTTATGCTGCGCTGCTGTTCGCATTGCCTGGGAGATCTGGAGTTCCGCTCCGAACTGAGCGGCGACTACTACGTCTGTCTTCAGTGTAACCAGCGCGCGGAGACGTCCCAGTCCAAGATCGGGCGCCTGGCCCGGCTCGGTGGTGACGTGGCCGCGCGGCCCAGGCCGACGGCAAGCTGAACGCACTCGAACGTAACCCCCTCGCCGACGACCAGGAGACGCAAGTCGGCGAAGGGGACATGCTGGGAGCGGACCTCTGGTCGGTCAGCGATCCACGCGTATTTGTGACCGCCCCTGACAATCCTGAAGAAGGCCGCGCCTTCGTCTGGGCGCGAACGCAGTGGTTCGAGCGTATGACAAGCGACACTGGTGCGGTCGAGTTCTCGCCCATGTCCGGCATGGACGAGCACGACCTGCGGGAGTGGCTTTCCGGCCAGGGAGAGGACCGGACGGAACTGGATAACGAGTTTAGCCGCGTCGTGCGTGAGGAGTTCCTGGAGCAGAACCCGCTCTATCCGGAATCGCCCGAGCTTTCGAACCAGGAATAGGGCCGCGTGCCCTGCTCCTGGATTGGCACGTCCGGCTGGAATTACAGGCACTGGCGCGGAGACCTCTACCCGCGCGACTTGCCGGCCAGGGACTGGCTGCGCTTTTACGCCGAGCGCTTCCCTACCGGAGAGGTCAACAACACGCACTACATCCAGGTGAAGGACGCTGGCTACGACGCCCGGTGCGATGAAGCGCCGGACGGCTTTCGATTCGCCGTTAAGGCGCATCGCTACATCACTCACTGGAAACGCCTCAAGGACACGGGAGACTCGCTGGAGCGCATATCCCGCCGTGCACGCCGCCTCGGCGACCGGCTGGGACCGGTCCTCTTCCAGTGTCACCCGCAATTCGACCGGAAGGACGAAAACGTGGCGCCTCGTGCAGTTCCTCGAGACGGATAGGCTACGCAAAGCGTTTGCGGGAGATCGCTCCGGACGTGCGGGACGTTTACAACGACGTTGGTGGCCATGCTTCGCGCGGAACGCCGAGACGCTTTCCAAGACTAACAGCTGACTCCTGTTTGAGGGAAGCCAGGCCATTCGGCAGGGTGGCTTATTCGTCCACGCGGTGCTACATATGACGTAGGCGCAAGAAAGCGCCAATGGAGGTGCCCGTGTTTAAGAAGATAGTGATCCCACTAGATGGCTCCGACAACTCGGAGGCCGTCATTCCGTTTGCAGCTGAAATAGCCTCCAGGACAGGCGGTGAGTTGGTGCTGGTAACAGCCGTCCAGCAGGTCGGTGTTTGGGACGCCACGATGTCGATGCAGGCCCTCGACCGTGAGAATCAGGTTGCTACCGAGTATCTAGAGACCAAGCGTGCCGAAGTCGCCAATCTCGGTGCTAATGTCTCCACGAAGCTCGCCCAGGGCGACGCCGCGGATGCCGTCCTTCGAACCGCTGATGAGGTTGGGGCCGATTTGCTGGCGATGACAACGCAGGGCCGCTCCGGGATCGCACGCTGGCTTTTTGGGAGTGTGGCCTCCCGCCTCGTGGGGCACGCAAAGATTCCGGTGCTGGTAATTCGCCCGAAGGAGGGCGAGGACAAGGGCGCACCCGGCCCCGTCGTTAAGAAGATACTTGTGCCGCTGGATGGATCCGAAGTGGCGTTGAGTATTTTGCCGGTTGTCGAGGACTTCGCGAGAACAATGGGGGCTTCAGTCGTGTTGTTCACCGCCGTGGCGCCACTTGCGGCCTATCCCGGCTTCGAGACTGCCGGCGCGGCGGCCATTGGAGAGGTCATCGCGGACCTGCAGAAGCAGGCAGAGGAGACGATGGCTATGGTGGCAAGTGAGGTGAAGGGTCGCGGTATCGAGGCGTCCTATGTAGTCGCGCTGGACACTGCTGTCGACGGCACCTGTCGTGCTGCCGATGAGCTTGGCGTTGACTTGATCGCTATCGCGACTCACGGTCGAGGCGGCCTCGGTCGCGTCGTTCTGGGTTCGGTGGCGGATGGTGTGATTCGCCGATCAGCCGATGTGCCGGTGCTGGTGGTAAGGCCGACGGACAGTACCGATTAAAAAAGCGAAGGAGCGAGCCTCGCCGGGTAGGCTCGCTCCTCCGGGCGCTCCTTCTGGAAGTCAGGTATCAGGCGCGGTAGGCGCTGGCCCTCAGGAACGGTGGGTTCCAGGACCAGGCAGCCCGCCGATTTTCCGCTTCGTGTGTCGTTCGCTCGGGGTCCCCGCGCCGTTCGGTGTGGGGGTTGGCGCGGCGGGCTTCCTCTTCTCGGTCTCGGCTCATCGCCCAGACTAGGTCTTCGCTTATAAAGCCCAACATCGCAAGTCTCCCTCGTTAAGTGCAGTCACCTTGTTGGTGTGCCGCCTGCATTTAACGTTACGGCGGTGAGCCTGAAGCCGCTGTGACGGCCATCACACGGACCAGAGTCCCCTACAGTGCCCCTTCGGCCTCTCCTTAACGCGATCTTACTGGAATAACCGGTAACCTATGCGCCCGACGCACTGTCTACCCCAGTGGAATGAGCGAAGAAGCAACCTATTGGAGGGCAAGCATCAGGCGGGTCATCATTGCAGGTATCGCCTGCGCTCTGGCCTTGCTGAGCCTGACGGGTGCCCGCGCTGACGACACCATTACGGTTCAGGGCGAGGACGTCGCTACCGGTCCAGGCGGAGCCGTCACCTTCGAGGTCACAGGCTACTCTGATACGCCCATCGGCGCCTTCGGCATCAGTGTCACCTTCGACGACGCAATGCTGACCCCGATCTCGTGTCAGGTGTCCGGCGTGCTCTGCATCAAGGGGGCGCTGGCAGGCGAGCTGCGGATCAACGGCGCCAACATATACGGTTTTAGTGGCGAGATCACTTTCGCGACGATCGTCTTCGCTACCGCGGAGGATCTCGGCACCGTCCCCGTTGGTGTAACTGTCACCGCTGTTGCAGATGTTGAAGGCACCGACTTGAGCCATCTCGCCGAAGCCACTAGCGGCTCCGTCACGATCGAGGGTGGCGCACCCACCACACCGCCCGGGGATGCGAACTGCGACTCGAAGGTCAACGCCGCTGACGCTATCGCGCTTCTTTCAGCGCTGGCCGGCGGTGAGAGTGCCTGTGCCCAGATCGCGGACATCAACTGTGACGACAAGATCAATGCGGCGGATGTCCTGGCCCTTCTCCGCGCGCTGGGCGGTCTTCCGTACAACATCCAGGGCGCTTGCGATCCTGTTAGCCGAACGAATTGACACCCACTTCCGGCTGACGGACAATCCGCACGTATGTGCGGAGGCGGAGCATGAGCGTCGGCGATTCCCTCAGGAAGAATCTGCATTTCTGGCACTGGTACCCACGTATCCTCTGCGAGGGGCTGAGTGAAGATCAGCTTTACTGGCAGCCAGAGAAGAATCCGAACCACATCATATTCGCCATCTGGCACGCATACCGGTCCGAAGACGACATCATCCACGAGCTTCTCCTGCGGCGTAAGTCGGTCTTCGCCACTCAGGGCTGGGAGGAACGCCTCCCGGTAGCGGAGGCAGGTCGTCCACCCTACGGCACGGGGTTAGACCGCGCGCAAATCGCCGAAGTCCGCGTCGATCCTGGCACGCTCTTCACCTACGCAGACGCGGTCGGCCACGCCGTCCAGGAATACGCTGACGGCCTAAGCGAAGCGGAGGGTGCGGAGAAGATGCCGACGCCCTGGTTCCAGCCTGTATATCCAATGCTGGACGAGATGAGCAAGACGGAGATCTTCAACTTCTTTTGCATTGGCCACGTCGCAGAGCACCTGGGCGAAGTGCAGTACATCAAGGGTCTCCTCGGCCTGCAGGGCGCGCCGCTTTGACGCTATTGTGATCCGCTGCGTTCCGCGCCTAACGCTGCTCCTGCTGCTCTTACCGGCCCTTCTCGCTCTCACGCAGCCCGAGGCGATCGCCGCGCCAGCGCCCTGGGCCGTTCCCGGGGAGGTTGTCGTGCAGCTCCGCGCCGAGGAGAAAGCGCAGGAGGCCAAGCGCATCGCCGCTGAGGCGGGCGCCACCGTCGAACGGCTCCCGACGCCAGCCTTCGTGACGCTTGCCGTTAAGCCCGGCGATGAACAGTCCCTGATCGATCGTCTGCGCGAAGACCCTGCAGTCGAGTCAGCCGAGGTCAACGCGCTGCGGTTCCCGCAGGCCATCCCGATTGACGACCTTTACCCGCGGCAGTGGGATATGTCGCTGATCGACGCGTCCGGCGGTTGGGCCTACAACCGGGGCGACGGCGTGACGATTGCGGTTCTCGATACGGGGATCGCCTACGAGGACTTCGGCGCGTTTCGCCGTGCGCCGCAGCTCTCCCGAGCCGATTTCGTGTTTCCCTTCGATGCCACGGATGGATCCGCGCACGCCAACGACCGCGACGGGCACGGCACTCACGTGACGGGCACGCTGGCCCAGGACTGGGACGTCGTTGGCGTGGCGGGCCTTGCCCCGCATGCCTTCATCATGCCAGTGCGGGTTTGCTCGGAGACTGGATGTCCCAGTGATGCCGTTGCTGAAGGTGTGCGCTGGGCAGTCGACCACGGGGCCGACGTCGTAAACATCAGCCTCAGCGGCCCTACTCCGACGCAGGTGGAGCGCGACGCCTTCTCGTACGCCGAGGAGCGCGGGGTAGTTGCGGTGGCGGCCGCTGGCAACGGCGGTTCGGATCTTATCGGGGATCCTGTCCTCCCGTATCCTGCGCGCTACGAAACCGTGATCTCCGTGGGCGCCATCAACAGCCTGGGGCAGCGGACTGCTTACTCCAACTGGGGTGAGCATGATGGGGAGGGTGGCTTGCACATCCTGGCGCCAGGAGGCAACACGCACGAAGACCTCGACGGCGACAGCTTCGATGATGGCGTCCTCCAGGAGACGTTCGTCCACCGTTGTGCGCATGCTAAGCCGATCGACTACAAGGCCTTCGAGCTCTGCACGTTGTACGGCACGTCCATGGCCGCACCTCACGTGAGCGGCGTGGCCGCCATGCTTCTTTCGGAATACCAGGGGCTGACGCCATTGGAAGTTCGGCGTGTGCTTGCTTGCTCGGCGAAGGATGTAGTCCCAGGCGGTGATGATCCGGAGAACGGCGCCGGGCTTGTACAGGCCGGTGACGCGCTGAGCGATTCGGACGGCAACGGCATTGTTGATTGCCTGGATGACCCGCCCGCGCTAAAGGTCACGGTGAGCGATGTTCGGGTGTTGCCGGACGGCCTTGGCCGTGTCAGCGTGGACGCCTCTGTGCCCTACCCCGGGCTCTTGTCGTACGAAGTTGCGCTCAACTACGAGCCGCTGGTTGCTGATATGGCGTCGTGTATCCCGCGCGTCGAGACGATCTGCGAGAAGTCCGGCCCGGACCGAATCGCGATCACGAGCGAGCCGTCGAATCCAGTCTGGGGCACGTTCCGGCTTGCTCACATAGACATGCGCGCCGTTGGCAATCTAAACGCCTTTACAAGCATCCAGGTCCAGGTGCAGGCTCAGAGCGCGCGCATTCCGGACATCGGCCTTGAGGTCGTACGTGATGACGGTTCGTTCCGCATCGTCAATCCGTCATCCAGCCGATATGGCGACCTGGATTGCGATAACAAGGTCGGCCCGACGGATGTTCTCGTCGCCCTGCGCGGCAACCCCTGGCCCTGTTCTCCAATAGCCGACGCGAACTGCGATGGCATCGTTGACGCGCGGGACGCGATTGATCTCGTCGCTTATCTTGGGAACGTCGCTCGGCCGCAGTCGGCCGGCTGTGCGCCTATAGGCTATTCGCCGCTTGATCCCACGCCGACACCTGACCCGACGGAAGCCCCTACGCCCGTCGATGAACTGTCGCCGGCCGCGACGGCCACACTGGCGCCTTAGTCGTGACGCTTACTGCGTCGCGCTACACGTCGCAGGATGCCGCTCATTAGCGCACCGCGCAGGACTGGCCACATTTCCGCCAACCGTTCGCGGTCAGTCTCGCGCAGTTCCTTCTTGCCGAAGCGTGAGCTTGTGTACGCCGAAGCCAGCACGTCGAGGTCGCGCATTCCGCGGTGTAGCTTGCCCAGAGCTGAGATGTACTCGTGTGGCGTCTGTCCTGGCTGGGGCTTGAAGCCGCCCCAGGATGCGAGGCGTACTGTCTTTTCCCATACTTGCTGCGGATATGGGAGACCCATGACGGACCGGTTCCACCCGACAGTGACTGCCACCGCCACCGCCGCGGCGAAGCCAAGGACGGCGACCAGCAGCCACGGCTGGTATCCGCTTTCGCCTTCGGAAAGGATGCCTATCGACCTGTCGCCGTCCTGCAGCGGGAAACTGTCGACTTCCGGCGGGATGTAGAAGCCCTCGGTAGCGTTCACCGGGAGCTGATCGCGCAAGGCCGGGTCCAGGCCCAGCGGGTCGTCCATGGAGCCGCCAGCAACTCGCTCCCGAGTCTCGAACACGGCCGGCCGATCCGGTGAAGGATTAAATGGCACCCAGCCGTAAGTCGGGAAGTAGACTTCGGTCCAGGCGTAAGAGTTGTCGTCGTTCACAATGTAGGCGCCGGTCTCCGGATCGATGTCTTCTTCCTGGATCGCGAATCCAACTGCGAGCCGTGCCGGGACATCGACTGCACGCAGCATCACGACCATCGCGGAGGCGTGGTAATTGAAGTAGCCGCGCCGCGCGTCGAACAGGAAGTAGTCCACCGTATCGCGACCCGGGGGCGTCTCGTCGATCTTGTAGTCGACCTGGTACGAGGAACGCAGGAAATTCTCTACCGCGGCCGCGCGATCGTAGCGAGTTTCAGCGTCGCCTACCACGCGCACCGCCTCGTCACGTACCCGCTGCGGGACCGAGACCGGCAAGGTCGTGTAGGTTGCGTCGATCCAGAATGGTGTGACCTCGTCATCGCTTGCGCGCAGGTCGTCAGCCGAGACGTTGGGCACAAAGCCGGTAACGTTGTACGTGCGATAGCGCTTGATGCGCTCGCCGGGGTCAACTTCCACTGTGTCACTGAACGCCACGCTGCTGAGATCGACGAACTCGACGCTCTGCGGCATGTCCACGGAGTTACGGATCACCCGGACGGGGATCTGCTCTTCATCCAGTGTCAGCGTGTAGATCTCTTCATCAGAGTGATACGGATTGGCCAGCGGGTGTGCCGGCGTACTGGAGACCGCGTCTGCCGGCACGTCGACGATAAGCGAGCGGTCGAAGCCAACTGGTTGCCCCGGTGTAAAGATCACCGTGCCGGCCACTGTTTTGGCCAGCATCTCAATGTGCAGGGGCACCAGAGTGCCTCTTCGTTCGCTTTCCGCCAGCTGTTCATTGATTGCCGCCGCCACCTGCTCGCTGGCACCCTGCGGCACCTCGATTTCCGCGCGCTCGCCTGTTCGCCAGCCGCCGCCTTCGTAGTCGTCGTAGACGGTGCCGCGGAGGAGCATGTCGCCACGGAGCCGGGGATCGGTGACCGTCACCGCCATCAGTTTGCGGTCCCCGAGCTTGATGGACCCGTCGAACGTCAGTGTCCGGGAGTAGCTGTGGATCGGGATCACTTTGTTGGAGCGCAGCGGTCCCGCCAGGCGCACGAAATCGGCCCCCCGTTCCAGCGCTCCGTCGATCGCGGCTGCAACGGGCGCCGGCGTGCTGTACGGTCCGACGGGCACGACCCAGGCGGAGACAACAAGGCCAATCAGCGCCCAGAGGCTGAAATGGAAGAACGATAGGTTGATGAACGTTGGATACTCGACGCCTTCCGAGCGCCAGCGCTTGAGGTTGGCGTTGAGGTTCGTCTGCATGATCAGCAGGAAGCCGAGGAGCAGGTAGATGAGGATCGTCCCCGTCAGCTCGTCGCCTACGAGGACGAGGTCGAGGAAGATGACGGCGCCGCCGGGAATCAGGCCGATCCAGGCGTTGTGCCAGCGGACGACACTCCAGCCGAAGAGGAAGACGCCGAGCCAGGTCAGCGAGAGTACGAGGACGTTAAAGGGGAGCTGGTCGTTCGTGACTCCGCTGCCGAACGCTACGCCAAACCAGGCGTCGAAACGCGTGTAAATGGCATTAACGCGCGCCTCGACGCCGCCGGGCCCGACGAGTGTCAGCGTCTGCCAGAAGACCATAGCGGCGCCGGCAACGATTCCCAGTGGCCAGGCCAAGAACATGCTGAGCCTTGTCCGGGCGAGGACCGTCGCGGTGAGCAGTCCAGTGATCACGATCATCGTCAGCGGCGGCATATCCGTGGACCAGCCGCCGTTCTCCAGCGCGTTGCTCACCGCTGTCCCTGCCCCGAGACAGAGAGCGACCGTAAAGGCGAATTCCCAGTCGATGTTGGGTAGCCGCTCCAGCACGGTCGGCGGGGCGGTCGTCTGGGTTCGCGAGCGCGCCCAGTCCAGGCCGGCCATTAGCCCGCTCCCGCCGGCTCTCGCTCCAGAAGCGAGTCGCCGCGAATTCCGGACGGGCCCAGCATGAGGGAAAGATCGGACTGTGCGGGGACAACGTAGGTGACGACTCCCATCGCGCCAAGTTGATCCAGCGGCAATTCCTGCTCTTTACCGCCGAACGTGTCGGCATCGAGCAGGATAACGGCGGCGCGGGCGCCCTGATGCAGCGCCTGACCCAGTGTCAGCAGCCATTCCTCGTTCATCGATGACGTGACGACGATGAAGGTGGTGTGCCGGCCGATTCGCCGGCCCTCTTCCTGAAGAAGCTCCGCGAGCGGTTTCGCGCCTCTCGCTTCGGCCACAGCCAGCGATTCCAGGACCCGCGAGAGCTGCTCTCCGCCGCGCGAGGGGTCCAGGACTACCGGTTCTGCGCCGTGGCTGAAGAGACCGCACATCCGGTTCTGCTGCAGGAAGTGATTTGCGAGCGATGCGACAACGCGGACGCCGTACTCCTCGGTGCTTTCGTCACCCTGGCCGCGTTGTACGTCTCGGTGTAGATCTAGGCAGATCCAGATGTTGCTTGTTGGATCCATTTCGAATGTCTTGACCATCAGCCGGCCCAGCCGCGCGGTGCTTTTCCAGTGGATGCGGCTGTAGCCATCGCCCGGGTAATACTCCCGCACGCCCGATGCGTTGGGAGTGATGTAGTGCGTGCGCGCGCGCACGGTGCCTTCGCCCGGCAGCATCGCGGCCGGTGCCCAGAAGTATGGCAGTTCCTGTGGCTGAGGTAGCACCAGCAACCGGCTCCTTACCCCATAGCGTCTGGTGATGCGGAATAGCCCGAAGGGATCGCCGGTCGTGACCTTGATAGGTCCGGCATCGAAGATGCCACGGCGTCCGCAACGCATGCGAACCTTCCAGTTGCGTGCACGCTTGGCAGGAAGCGTGATCACTGTCTTTGGCGGTGAGCCGGGCATATTAGTCTGGTCTTCGATCTCTAGCCAGAGCTTGGTGAACATACTGCTGCTCTTCATGAAGAGGCGAGTTTCGAACTCCTGGCCCACCTGCAACCTATCCGTAGCCCGTTCGATCTCGACTTCCAGTCCGTGGGCGTGGATGCGCGCCCACAGATAACAGATCGGGATCAGCCCGCCGAGGATATAGGCGCCTCGGTAGAAGAGCCAGTGTCCGGTCACACCTGCCAAAACTGCTGCCCAGATGAGTGCGATGATGACGAAGAAGAGGTTCTGATTGCGCGTCGCCATCTGCGCGAACGCTACGGGACAGCGCACGAACACCGTCCAGAGGACGCGGCCGAGTGATCTCACCCCGCCTGCCGATCCTCGCTGCGCTCGTCGGAGCGGGCTCGCACGCCGGGCACCGGTATCTTGTCAATGCAGTCCTGAATCACTTTCGCCGGGTTGGCGCCTTTCACCCGCGCTTGCGCGTTGAGAATGATGCGGTGGCTCAAGGCTGGGTAAGCCAGCGCCTTAGCGTCATCAGGCAGCACGTAGTCGCGGTCTTCCAGCACGGCCCGCGCCTGCGCCAGCCGCTGTATTGCGAGAGAGCCGCGGGGTGAGGCACCCAAGTATACCGACTGGTGCACGCGTGTGGCGTCGACCACCTGCACTATGTACTTCTGGACGAGGATGTCGACGTAGACGTCGCGCACGGCTGCCTGCAGACCCAGGATCTCTTCCGATTCGCAGACTTGCCCTAGCTCACCGACGGGGTGGCCGTGGATCTGGCGTTCCATCAGCGCGCGTTCGTCCTGCGCGGATGGGTAACCCAACTCCAGACGGATCAGGAAGCGGTCCAGCTGTGCTTCGGGCAGCGGAAAGGTACCCTCGTATTCGATCGGGTTCTGGGTGGCCATCACCATGAAGGGGTCTGGTACGCGGCGGGTGATGCCGTCGACGGTGATCTGGCGCTCCTCCATCGCTTCAAGCAGGGCGGACTGCGCCTTGGGCGTCGCACGGTTGATTTCGTCGGCCAGCACGATCTGCGAAAGGACAGGCCCCGGGCGGAAGTCGAAGTCACCGGATTTCTGGTTGTAGACGGAGACGCCTGTTACGTCCGAGGGCAGGAGATCGGGCGTGAACTGGATGCGGTTGAAGCTGCAGCCGCTGGACTTTGCGAGGGAACGCGCGAGCATTGTCTTGCCGACGCCGGGCACGTCTTCGATAAGGAGATGGCCTCCGCACATCAGCGTCATCACCGCAAGTTCCACCTGCGGCCGCTTGCCGATGATGACGGACTCTATGTTGTCTACGAGGCGCTGGGCGACCTCTCGGGGATCCAAAGGCAACCTGCTTCTATTAGACGCGGCCTGCGTAAGTAACGACCGCCGCGTCGATTTGGTTCCGCATTCATCCCCCTCCCGTACCAGATTACGGGGGCCCGTCAAGCCTTTCAATAGACTGGTTATTGCGGTTATCGGCGCCACCCCTGCGCAGCGGGTGATATTCTTACTCCAACCAGACGGAGGTATCACCCAATGACCTATGCCGACCTTCTCTACGAAAGCAGTGACAGCATCGCTACGATCACCCTTAACCGCCCCGAGCGGCTCAATGCCATTACGGGGCCAATGCTCGAGTCGTTCTCACAGGCATTTCGCGACGCGGATGCCGACCTGGCCGTTCGCGTAATCGTGCTGACCGGCGCAGGACGCGGCTTCTGCGCGGGGCTGGACCTCAAGGACCTCGCCTCGGGCACTGGCATCGGGTCGAACGGTAACCTGGCGGTCCAGCGCTTCAACCTGAATGACAGCCCGCCCATCGTCCTTCACAACACCGACAAGCCGGTGATCTGTGCGCTTAACGGGCCTGCCGCTGGATATGGGATGGACCTCGCGCTGGGCGCCGACATTCGAATAGCCTCGAATGAAGCCAAGCTCGCTGCAGTCTTTACAAAGCGCGGCATCCTGCCGGAGAGCGGCGGCGCCTGGCTCCTCCCCCGTCTCGTCGGTTGGGCAAAGGCCTCCGAGATCGCCCTCCGCGGCCTCACTCTCAGCGCGGAGAAGGCACTCGAATACGGCCTCGTCAACCACGTCGTCCCGCACGAATCTCTCATGAAGGTCACGCGCGAGATCGCCGAAGAAATTGCGCAGAACGCCCCTCTCGCTGTACAGGCGACGAAGCGGATGATGCGCCTTAGCATGGACGAGACGTTCGAGGCCAGCGTGCACCACGTCTTCCTCCAGCTCCTTCCTCTCTTCCAGACCAAGGACTTCCGTGAGGGCTTCCAGGCGTTCCTGGAAAAGCGTGCTCCGCAGTTTACCGGGCAGTAATCGGGCGAGCCGGCGCGAGTTACGCGCGGCGGCGGAGAGGCTCTAAGCGCCGAGGGGCTGTCGGCCGTTCCCGTTCTTGATCCGGAAGAACAGGTACAGCGCCACGGTGCTGAGGAAGCAGATGCCCATCAGCAGCATCGCTACCGCTGGCGTGGTTTCGCTCAGGGTGTCGAAGGACTGGCGCTCCGTGTTGAGGAGGACGTGCCAGAAGAGGAACGCTGTGATACCGGTCATTGAGAACCAGATGAGCTTGCTCCACTTCAATAGCCTGTGACCGTCCATCCACTTGATTGGCACCATCTGGAAGAACATGCTTTCCAGCCCGCCGACGAAGATGCCGACGGCGACGCCTTCCGGAATTGCGGCCCAGACGGAGCTGTTATCAGTTGCCAGATCCCGAAGGGGGTCGACGAGGAGCCAGGCGAGAGCGCAGATAGTCAGCAGCACGATGGCCGGGAAGAGTATCTGTCGCCCCTCCTGCTCGTCCGATAATGAGGCGGCGCCGATGAGTGTGTGAGCGGCCAGGAAGCCATAGATGAGACCAGGGGTGAAGCCCATGAGCTTGGTTGTGGCGACACAGAACAACGCTACGGCAATGCCGGCCGGGAAGAGGCGTATGGCGCCCGGGATACCGTAACTATTCGTTATCAGCAGTTGGCCGCCGTCGTAGACGTAGGTGAGAACGGCGAAGGCCGCCAGGAAACTAAAGAAGAGTACCACGGTCCTGTTATTCAGTCCCCAGTCAGGCTCCGACAGTCCGTAAAGGAAGGCGGCAAGCCCTAACAGCACAAGTGGCGCAAACAACCCCGCAATTCCACGGCCATCGCTGACGACGCGCCCAAGGTCGCCGAGGGGCCCAAGCACGCCATTGAAGGGCCCGATGGCCTTGCCGAAGAAGGACTTAATGTCTTCTTCGTTCTCTTCCAACGTCTGGTTGAAGAGCTCGGCGGTAACGAGCATAAGCATCAGCGTCAGGCCGGCCAGCACGATGTTGGTACCGATGACGCCCATGCTTCCGGAGATGTCTCCGGGTTCAAGGAGGGATTGGGCTATCCGGGGCCGGTTCTCGTTGAAGCCCTGGCCGGGATCGATTACGCCGCCGCCGTCATCGTCGCCGGGGTCATCCGGGTCGTCGGTCTCACCCAGAACAGTTGGCGATGGCGACGGAGTGGATGACACGGGTGTAGGCGTGGGCGTGCGCGATGGCTGCGGCGTTACGGTGACGCCGCCCACGGTCGCTGTTGGAGTGGCGGATGCGCCCGTGCCGGTAGGTGCTGGCTGCTGTATTGGCGCCGCTGGTACGGGAATAGCGGGTACGGTAGGTGCAGCTGTAGGTGGTTGCGTGCCAGTCGGTGCGGGCGTAGCCGTCGACGTGGGTGTAGGTGCATTTGTCGGCGCGGCCGTGGGCGACTGCGTCGGAGCCGCCGTAGGCGTCGGCGTGACGACCGGCGTCGGTGATGGCGTGGTCGGGAAGGGCGTCTGCGTCTCCGGCGGAATTAGCGTCGGCGGTAGCGGTGTGGGGGTATCGCTGAACGGGCCGGGCGTACCGACAAAGGGCGTCGGGGTGGGGGTCGGCGTCGCCGGAGGACCGGTCGGAATAGGAGTTGCTGTCTCACCGGCCTGAGTCGGCTCCGGAGTGGGAGTGGCTGTTGGAGTTGCGGTCGCGGTCGGGGTGGGCGACTCGGGGAACGGAGTGAAGGTTTCCGGTGGGATGAGCGTTCTGGTAGGCGTGGGAGTAAACGTTGCCGTGGGCGATGGCGTCGGCGTGGGGGCGAGCGTAGGCGTGGGGGCGAGCGTAGGCGTGGGTGTAGGGCTAGGCGTCTGAGTTGGTGACGGCGTTGGGGTTGGCGTAGGCCCTTCGGTGGGTGTTGGCGGGGGTTCTTCCGCCGAAGTCGATGTGGGGGTCGGAGACGGAGACGGAGACGGTGATGGGGATGGTGTTGGTGTTTGAAAAATCGGATCTCCACCAACCGCGCCGAACGCGAATATGAATGTATTCGGCGTTCCCAAGGTGGGTCCGTCAACCGTGCTCGGCTGTCCGAAGGAGAACGCCTCGGCACCGACCGCGCCCAAAGCGAGGTTCGCGTCGGCTTCTGTGCCGGTAGCGCCATAGAAAGTGGCGAACTCTTTGGTTTCACCGGCTGGCAAAGTGCCGAAATCGAAGTCAAACAGCGCACCATGATCGGCTGGCCCTGCATCGACGAACGCTCCGGAGAATCCAAGGTCACTCGGCCCGGCCAACGGATCGGAGGAAGCGAAGCCATTGTTGCTCGTGAAGACCAGCTCGCTGGCGGATCCGGGATCCATCGTTACGAACTCTGAGAACGCAGTAGGCTCGATGTCCCAATCCATAACTCGCCTATATCGCAAATCAACAGGTGAGCCCGAAATATTCTCTATGGAAACGTCCACTCGATATAGATTCGGTGTGGTGGTTGATGGCTCATAGTGATGCGTAACCCTGAGGATAGTACCGACATCGACGACAGATGTTGCCGTTGAGGCTGTGGAGGAGAAACTCACGGGCGTGAGGTTATTCGTCCCAACAGATTCGTTGGCGTATCCCGA
>DATKDX010000014.1:0-4044 GCA_035512435.1 Dehalococcoidia bacterium | reverse complement strand
CCGCCTGGGCGACGAGCGCGGCCGCGCCGTCCTCCGCGAGCACGAACGCATCACCCGCGAGGTCCTCGCCGCCTATGGCGGCACCGAGGTCAAGTCGATGGGCGACGGCTTCATGGCCTCCTTCGGCTCGGTGACGAAGGCGGTAGGGTGCGCCGTCGCCCTCCAGCGTGCCTTCGCTGACCGTGAGGGCGAGGCGCTCAACGTCCGCGTCGGCCTCAACGCCGGCGAGCCCATCGAGGAAGACGGCGACCTCTTCGGCGCCACCGTCATCCTCGCCTCCCGCATCGCCGCCAAAGCAGAAGGCGGCGAGATCCTCGTCGCCGACACTGTCCGCGGCCTCTGCTCCGGCAAAGGCTTCCTCTTCGCCGACCGTGGGGAATTCGTCGCCAAGGGCTTCGAAGAGCCGGTGCGGGTGTACGACGTGAGCTGGCGCGACTGACACAACGCTGGCAGGAAAACACCCGCGCCTTGTTATCCTTGCCGGCATGACTGCCCGACGCCGCGTCTCCGCCGCGCGCGCTAAACGCATCGCGCTGGCCGCCCAGGGCTTCGCCGATCCGCGTCCCTCAGGGTCGGTGACCGGCGCGCACCTGAACCGGCTGATGCGGCGGGTCGGCCTGCTGCAACTCGATTCCGTCAACGTCCTCGTGCGCGCCCACTACATGCCGGCCTTCTCCCGCCTCGGCCCCTACTCCCGCGATCTGCTGGACGACTACGCCTACAAGAAACGACGCCTCTTTGAGTACTGGGCCCACGAAGCCTCGCTGATTCCAATCGAGCACTTCCCGCTCTTCCGGCACCGCATGCAGTCGGGCCGCCGCTGGCGCATCGAGGAGTGGGCGGACGGACGTCGCGACTACGTCGACGAGGTGCTCCGCCAGATCCGCGAGCGCGGCCCACTCAAGGTCAGCGGCCTCGACCAGCCCGGCGAGCGCGCCGGCTCCTGGTGGGGCTGGGGCGACGGCAAGATCGCGCTCGAGTACCTCTTCAACCGTGGCCTCATCTTTACGCGCGCCCGCCCCGCCTTCACCCGCGTCTACGACCTTACGGAGCGCGTCATCCCCAAACGCACGCACGAGGCGCCCGCGCCACCGGCTCACGACGCGCACAGACAACTGCTCCTCATGGCCGCGCAATCGCTCGGCATCGGCGCGGCCGGCGACATCGCCGACTACTACCGCCTCCCTCTCACCGAATCGCGCAAGCTCCTCCACGAACTCGTCGCGGCAGGCGAGTTGGAGGAAGTCGAGGTCCCCGGCTGGCGCGCGAATGCTTACCTGTACACAAAGGCCCGCATCCCGCGACGCATCAACGCCCGTGCGCTCCTGTCGCCGTTCGATTCGCTGATCTGGGCCACGGCTCCTTCCGGTGGTGCGCGCCCGCGAGACCGCACCGAGCGCCTCTTCGGCTTCCGTTACGTCCTCGAGATATATACCCCTCCGCCGAAGCGCGTCTATGGCTACTACGTGCTGCCATTTCTCCTCGGCGAGGACCTCGTCGCACGCGTCGACCTCAAGTCGGACCGCGCAGCCGGCAAGCTACTCGTCCGCGCCGCCTACGCCGAAGACGGAGTTAATCGCGTCGCCGTCGCCCGTGAGCTTAGCGAGGAACTGGCGTCGATGGCCGCCTGGCTGGGCCTCGTTGACGTAGTTGTCGAACCGAAGGGCGACCTGGCGCTGGCGTTACGGAGTGCTTTCGGATAGCAGACAAAGGCGGCTCATTAATGAGCCGCCTTTCTTGTCGATCGTCGATCGTATTGTAGCTACGCCGGGACGACGAACTCTCCCCCGGCTGCCTGGTTGGAGCTGACCTTCTTCGTCTCGACACCCTTGGCCTTCCAGAACGCCGCTGCGAACTCGTTGACCAGGTCCAGCAGCTGGTTCGCCGCCTCCATGTCGATGTTCTGGCGGGCCTTGGAAGCCGTCTTCATGATCTTGTCAGTCAGCTCACCGATGTTGTCCGGGCTGTTGTCCGCCTTGAAGAAGTCGCCGCGGATGATGCGGATTTCCCGCTTTACGAGTTCAGCGTGCTCTTCCTTGACCAGCGTGTAACGCGCGATGGCGTGCATGTACTTGTCGCGGGCGGGTTTGTCCATCGCCGGGGGCTCCATGCCCTCGATCAGCTGGTTCATACGGATTACGCTGAGCGCGGCGATCTGCGCATAATGCGGGTCGTAGATGCCACAGGGGATATCGCAGTGTGCGGACGCCTCCTCGGCAGGCAGGATGCGGTTAGCAAGCGAAAATAGTTGTCGTAGCAATTGAGCCTCCTTTGTCTGCGTTCGCTTCCCGACGTGCGGGATGGGATGCGGGGCGCTCCCGAAGATAGAATCTACTATAGTAAAAAATGCGCCGAAAGTCCTCTCGCCACCTCCTGCGTATCATTTCCACCTTTCCCGGCCTCTATTCGCTTCTCGCTGGGCTCTGCGCCCGGCGCGTTCGCGTCGACGGCTGGAGCATGGCTCCAACCCTTCAACCCGGCGAATACGCCCTCTTCGATCGCCTCGCGTATCACCGCGATCGCCCGCGCACCGGAGACATTGCGCTCATCCAGATCCCGGACCGTGACCTACGCCTCATCAAGCGAATCATTGCCGTGCCAGGTGACAACGTCAAAAGCCGAGTCCTTGAACGCAACGAGTACTGGGTGGAGGGTGATAACGCCGACGGCAGCACCGACAGCCGACACTTCGGGGCCGTGCGACGGCGCCACCTGCTGGCAAAGGGCTGGCTTCTCTACTGGCCGTCCAGCAGGTGGCGGACCCTCCAGTAAAGCCTGTTATATAGGTGATCCATGAACTGTTTAGCTTGTAGAAGTTTCTGTTCAGGACTATCGCACGCGCCCCAGCATTAGTTAGACTTTATAAACTAAATCTGAATCGGGGGAGGGATTGTGACCCGTAGCGCTTTTCGCTTACTGGGCCCAGCCGGTACCGCATTATTCGCGGCGCTACTCCTCGTCGCCTTCTTTGCTGGCCCAAGCGCCCGCCCGCATAACGCCTCCGCAGCACCGCTCTGCGCCGCAGATGCCACGGACGGGAACGCCGACATCTACCCCTACCCCACGTACGGGTACCCTGACACCGCCGGCGAAATCTACCTCTACGGAGCAAACTCCTTCGAGGGCGAGCGCGCCGTCGAAGTAATCTGGGGCGGCGACCTGCCCAGCCAGGGCACACTCATCGGCGGCGGCACCATCCCCGTCTTCGGCACATCCTCCGAAGACACCACCTTCGTCGTCCCGGACGCTCCACCCGGTGACTACAACGTCTGGGTCTGCTGGTACGACGGCGGTACCGACTTCTACTACTACGAACAATTCACCTTCACGGTTCTCGGTGCGCCTGAATGTGGCCAATATGACTTCTTCCAGTTCGTCGACGTCGACAGCCATTACGTCGACCCCGCCACCCCCTATCCCGGCGAAAACGCATGGGCCGAAATCAACGGCCTTCCCGAAGGCACCTATTCCAATGTTTACCGCGGCGAGATCCTCTTCGACGCCGACCTCCCGGACGACCCCGGTACCCACGTCGCCATGATCGACGACATTGGCGGCTCCGAATCTTTCAGCTACGCCTACGGGAATCCGCAAATCCCCGCGGAGGCCACTCTCGGCACCCACACGCTCACTTTCTGCTGGTACAGCAACCCCCACGAAACCTGGATGGCCTATACCTTCGAGTTCGAAGTCGCCCGGGAGCCCGAGAGCGCAATTATTGATAATGGAATCGTCCAGCTTGGGGTCTGGGACCTTGGGCACCTGAACGTACCGGGCGGCGTGCCTTCCCCAGAAACCGGCACGTCGTCTGTGGGCTTGCGCTACTTGCCGACGGGGGCGGAGGCCACTGCTCCCGGATGTCTCTGTGAAGGATGGGGAGCGGCTGATGCTACTTCAGGGATTTCGGGATACGCCAACGAATCTGTTGGGACGAATAACCTCACGCCCGTGAGTTTCTCCTCCACAGCCTCAACGGCAACATCTGTCGTCGATGTCGGTACTATCCTCAGGGTTACGCATCACTATGAGCCATCAACCACCACA
>DATKDX010000013.1:0-2983 GCA_035512435.1 Dehalococcoidia bacterium | reverse complement strand
AAAGGATTTTGTTGAAAATGCCTGGGTCGGCCGCACGCTCGTTATCGGCGACGACGTTCGCCTGAACGTGACGGGGCCCTGCCCCAGATGCGTGATGACGACCCTGCCTCAGGGTGATCTACCGAAGGATCCAGGCATCCTCCGTACGGCGGCTCAGCACAACCAGGTGAACGTCGGCGTTTACGCCGCCGTCTTGCGCGGCGGCAAGATCCGCCGCGGTGATTCTTTCAGGCTCGAGTAGCCTGATCAAGTCGACGTTGTTGATTGCCGCCTAACCCCCGCTGCAGCCGACCGTCCGCTGACGCGTTCGGCGGCTGATCGGCAGGTCGTTAGAACTTATGTAAGGACTGGCAAGTCACGTAGACGGGCCGCCACTGTTCAGGCTTCCTCCAAACCGTCACGTAAGGAGAAGCCCATGCCACCAGCAGCGACCCGCCCACGTGCTCGCCCAACCTTATATGTCGCCTTCGAGCTCGGCAACACGGAATGGAAGCTGGCGATGACGACGAGTATCGAACAAGCCCCCCTCGTGCGCACCATGCCGTCGCGCGAGCTCAAGACACTCGAGGCGGAGATCGCCCGGGCGAAGGCCCACTTCGGATTGTCGGCAACGGCACCGGTCCGGAGTTGCTACGAAGCCGGCCGGGATGGATTCTGGCTCCATCGCTATCTCGTAAGCCGCGGGATCACCAACTGCATCGTCGATTCCTCGAGTATCGAAGTCAATCGCCGTCGCCGGCGCACGAAGACCGACCGCCTCGACGCCTGCAAGCTCTTGACAATGCTGATCCGGACGGCGGCGGGCGAGAAGAAGGTCTGGAGCGTGGTGAAGGTGCCGTCCCCGACGGAAGAAGATCGGCGCCAGGTCCATCGAGAGCTGCTCTTCGCCCGACGCGACCGCGGGCGACACACGAACCGGATCAAAGGGCTGTTGGCCAGTCAGGGCGTGCCGCTCGCGCGCATTCAGGAGTTGCCTACGCATCTCGTGACGGCGCGGCTGTGGAATGAGACGCCACTGCCACCGCTCTTGTGCGCACGCCTTGAGCGTGAATGGGATGCCGTCCTCGGCTACTCGATGCGCATCCGGGCGCTGAAGAAGGAACGCCGCGCCCTACTCAAGGCCGACGACCCGGCGATCGCCCAGGTGCGGCAGCTCAATCAGCTGCGCGGGATCGGCATCGACGTGAGATCGAACAATGTTCGGCATCCTGCTGCTGGCAAGGCGCTCGCCCGCAGCAGATTTGCCAGCCGTTAGCGCGCTGGTCAACTAAGTGCGGAATTTGCGAACGGTTATCGTAAAGGACCTGTTCGCAGGAATGGGCCCGGAAGCACCGGAAGGGGCTTCAAGATCGCGATGCATTCTGGCGAAGTGATCGAGTCTCTGCTCGAGGTTTGCCTTACGATGAGCCTACAAGAAGCGCCCGAGCCGTGAGCGAGTCACGGCGTCTCAGCCAGTCCCACCCAAGAGTCAGGGAGAGCAGCATGCCAGAACATCCGAATGTTTCGCGGCACCGTCACGGTCACGACGCCTTCCGAAGCGGCGACGTAGAGTTCCTTGCCGATCTATTCGCTGAAGACACCGTGTGGCACTGGCCAGGCAACGGGCCGTTTGGTGGAGATTTTGAAGGAAGAGATGCCGTTTTGGACATGCTGAGAAAATTCGGCGAGACGCCCGACTCCTTGGAAATTGTCGATGAGGATTGTCTTGCGAGCGACACACGGACAGCGGCCCTCTCGCACATGACGATCGCCAAGGGCGACAAGACCTTGGAAGTCGACCTCTGCGAGATCGTGCGCTGGCGCGATGGAAAGGTGGCCGAGGAGTGGCTTCTAGTGGACGACCAATACGCCTATGACGAGTTCTGGGCCTGACTCCCGCTGCTCAGAAACTCTTCCGCCCTCGTCGCACGCCGGACGGAGCTGAGCGCTAACGAATGTTTGCAGCCGACGAAGCCGCGGCGCCGTCCCGAGACTTGGCAGCGGCAAGAACCGGGAGCGCCCCGCGTCTTCGCGGCTGAAACACAGGGCGTTAGACGGCCGCGGTGCATATTTGCACCGAGTATGTCAACCGCTATCTCATACGCGAGGGCTTCAGCCATGCGACTACATACCCTGTGCTTCCCAGGCCTGACGATTCTCCTCGTCACCGCTGCCTCCTGCTCACCCTCGGCTGATGCCCAATTGGAAGAGAACAAGACCATTGTTCGCCGCATGCTCGAGGCGATGGACCGTGGCGAGTTCGAGATCTTCGACGAGGTTCTCTCGCCGGATCTGGTTGTCCACTTCCCAGGAGCACGGCTTGATCGCGAGCAAACGGAGGAAATGTCACGCTCGTTTTACGCTGCGTTTCCCGATCTTAATCACACCGTGGAAGACTTGTTGGCAGTGGATGACAAAGTCGTACTGCGTGCCACTGACCGCGGTACGCACCGAGGGGATTTTCAAGGTATCTCCGCCACCGGTAGGGAAGTCGAATTCGGGGTGATCGCCATATACAGAATTGTGGACGGCAGAATCGTGGAGATTTGGGAGGAGGGAGACCTCCTGGGCCTCATGCAGCAGCTCGGTGCTGAAGTACGGACACCATAGGCCCCGCCAAGGGGCAGCCTAACTCGCGCCTGCTGCGGACGGGGCCAGCTGCCTCGGCCACCGCGCGATATATTGGTCGCGGTACGCGGTGGCCTCGGCGGGCCCACCGCAGAAGCGCAAGATGTTAGAACGCATTGCCCTTCTCAGCGGAGAGCAGGCTCGATCAATGAAACGGCGAGAGTTTCTGACGCTCAGTGGCCGGAGTCTAGCCGGCATGTCCGTGCTCACGGCGCTGCCAATCCCCCTCCGGGGGGGCGTTGCCTCTCGGCAAAGTGGCATCGTGGTGGTGGGCGCGGGGCTGTCCGGGCTCACTGCTGCATTCGAACTGCGCAGGGTAGGGTTGGACGTCGTGGTTCTGGAGGCTGAATCTCGGCCCGGGGGGCGAGTTCGCACC
>DATKDX010000012.1:0-4212 GCA_035512435.1 Dehalococcoidia bacterium | reverse complement strand
CACCGGTCCATGATCATTCCTGTTGTGAAGGCTCTATCTAGTCCTGACGTGGCGTTCGGTCATGCACCGCCAAACAGCGTAGACTGCGCCGTGGTGATTGAAGCCTCGATCGGGCCCAAGGGTCAGGATGGCGCGGAGATGATTCAGTTTGTTGCGATTACGCCGGCTGCCCCAGCTCGCGACACCGATGCGCGATGGGGGCGAGGCTATCTGATCCTTGACCGGTTCTCGTGGGCTGCCTGCGAACGTGCAATCGAGCATCTTTGCATGCACGCGCATCGTCCCACGTGGGCACAGACAGCGGCCGAATTGTCGAAGGAGATGCATTGGGAGTTCGAGAATTATACCCCGTACCAGGCCGTTGCAGCTGATCATTAAACGTCGAAGGTCTGACGCGCCAAACCGTTCCGAATTCGTTCATTTGCTAGGTCAAACAGACCGTAGCCCGCCCCACCTCCGTTTTTTTGCACGGACGGTGCGCTCGCGGCGGCAGGTAGCAAATTATGTGGCGAACGTGAGGCCTAACATTTACTTGATCTAACGGGCGGCCGATCAGCGTTATGCTGTACTTAGATATCTCTTGTCGGACGAAACTGTGGCCCCAACCATCATTTCGACCAAAGCCAGTAACTGGGTGGATCGCGGCGAGCCGCCCGGGTATACGCTGCGACGGTTCCTAGCGGCGTTGTTTCATCGCGACATCAACTCCGACGCTCATTGGCTCGGCCAGCATGCGGACACGGTTCTCGCTATGGTGGCTGCCGATGCCACAGAAGTTCACGTCGCTGGTTACCTCCGTAGTGTCGCCCGTCAGCTAGGGTGCCCGGAACGTGAGCCGGCCGGAGTGCGTATGACGGCAAACGCTCTGTGGCATGCCGCCAAGGCGGCTCTCGTACGGGATTTCGCGGAGAGGGTTATCCGCGGTGAGGTCCCGCCGAATGAGCCGACAGACCAGCCACTTAGTCGCTGGTTGGCCGCGAAGCTCCTGTCGCCAAGCGAACTTGCCGCCTACGAAGCGGAAGCCCGAAAGAACAACGACGAAGATTGAGAATGTGCTTTAAGCTAGCCTAACTATTCACTGAATCTGACGGGCCGACCGACCGCCCTCCGCGACCGGAGCTTCGCCCCCGGTCGCTCCGCGGCACAGCTCAAGCGTTAGGCCCACACGAGCTGTCGTCAACTCAGCCGGGCGAGTGCACGGGTGAGAGTCTCGTGGAGGGTGGCAACATCCGTGGTCTCCGTGGCCAGACGACCTCAGGTCCGAGCCCAATAGCTGTGCGCGACACGGTCCCGCATCCGGACAAGCGGAGACCACTCGATCTCCGGCACCTAACTCGCGAGCGACGGATTGGCCTGCAGCACCGGCTTCGGCGCCTCCCGAGGACTACGACTTGGTACAGAATGGCGTAGCGAACGGTGGGATCCGTATCGAAGGTGTCGGCGACCAGGGCCGACATACCGGCAATCGCCAGACAAGAGGCGCGCATGTGCCGCCGGCGATCGATGGCGGCGGACCTGACCTCTTGACTTGGATCGCTTCCCGAAGCGCCGCCGAACGCCGCAGGTCGTGCATCGCCGCCTCGTCATGACGTCCACACGACACGCCAAGTCGCGTAGCGCCAGTAATTTTAGAGGCGGACGTACCATACGCCTCCAGTGATCTGCACCGGAAATGAACTTTCTCGCCGACCGTTCCGTCTCTAAGGCAACACCAAGGAGATGCGGTCAGTGAATCCATGGCGCGCCAAAGAGCGGACGCATCCGAGTTGGCACTGCAGCTTCTCGTTCTCCGGTGCCAGACCGGCGACGAGCGGGCATTCGAGCGGCTGCTGGAGCAATTCGGCGACCGCACGCACCGCTACCTCCGCGGCCTGGTTGGGGATGCCGCCGACGACGTCCAGCAGGAGGTCTGGCTCTCCGTGTACCGCGGGATTGCATCACTCGCCGCGCCGCACGCCTTTCGCACCTGGCTGTTCCGCACGACGCGCCACCGCGCGCTCGACTATCTCCGAAGCTGCAAGCGCGAAGAGGAGCTCCTGGTGGACGCGGACGTCGACTCCGTTCAGGACGTTGTCCACGCACTTGACGTCGAACCCGCCGTCACCGCGCTGGCCTGGGAGCGCCTCGACCAGCTTTCGCCCGCACACCGGGAGGTGCTGCTGCTCCGCTATCGCGACGACATGAGCTACGAGCAGATCGCGCTCGTGACGGGATGCACGGTGGGCACTGTCCGATCGCGCCTCCATTACGCCAAACAACGACTACTCGACGCAATCGACAGGAGAGACACATGACTGTGCCAACATCCGCAGCAATGGCACTGATCGAAAACGAGCGGCGCCGCGACCACTTCATCCGTCGAACGAGCATCATTGCCTGGTCAGTCACCGTCGCACTGGTCCTCGTGATCGCCATCATGGTCGGCTTTCAGGTGAGCCAGTTCGTGAGCGGCGCGTTGGAAGGAGAAGTTCCCTGGGCAGTGGTGATCGGCTCGACTATGCCGCTCATCGACGTCCTCTGGAAGCTGAGCCTTCTCGTGGCGACGCTCAGCACCGTCGCAATCTTCGTTCGGCTGCGCACGTCGAGTCTGGCGGAGATTCAGCTCCGCCTGGCATCGCTCGAGGAGATGGTCGCATCCGGCGAACGGAAACGAGAGGAGCGGATCACATAGCGCCGTGCCCACAGAATCGGAGGACCGATGCGCTACCCAACACTACTGCCGGCCATGTGCGTCGTTGCGGCTGTCATGCAGGCGCAGACCCAGGAGTTGCCGCCGGTTCCCGGCAGGTTGATCGATATCGGCGGTCGCCGCCTTCATGTCATGTGCAGCGGCACGGGTACGCCAACGATCGTTCTCGAAGCCGGCGCCTCTTCGTTCGCGATCGACTGGACCCTGGTGCAGCGTAAGGCGGCTCGCAAGAGCCGTGTCTGCTCGTACGATCGCGCTGGGATGGGTTGGAGCGATCCTTCGCCTCGTGGACCTCGGGCGAGCACCGTAGAGGATTTACGAAAGCTGTTGGCGGCGGCGGGGGAGAGGCCGCCGTACATTCTGGTTGGCGCGTCCAGGGGCGGACTGTTCGTTCGTGACTACCAGGCAGACCAACCAACTGAAGTCGCGGGACTGGTCCTGGTAGATCCGTCTACCGAAGACCGTCTGTTCACGCGTATCGACGGTCAAGACTTTCTGATTGCGGACCTAACGGCCGAGCAAGTGCGCTCGACCGTGCCGACGCGGCCTGTGGCTGTTCCGCGTCGCAGTCCACAGACCGGCGCCCCCTTTGACCGGCTGCCACCAGACATCTATCGGATGCGGCTGCTGCTGGATGAGCGTCTCATCGCCTCCATTCCCGACACGGTGTCCCCGACGATCATCGCGACCGCGATCGAGAACGAACGCGCGCTGCTGGCGCGTCTACGGACCCTCCGCGCGGGGAGCGAGCACCCCCTACGCGACATGCCCATGGTCGTACTCACCCGGGGGAACGTGAGGAACGCGGGACGCGAAGCGGCGCACAGCGCTGTGGCGGCCCTGTCCACCAACTCTCGTCACACCGTGGTCGCGGGTGCCGGGCATGAGATCCACCTCTTTGCGCCAGCTAGAGTCGTGCAAGCTGTGGAGGACGTCGTCGAGGCCGTTCGTGGCAGGTCTTCACTTCCACCCCGCTGAAGAGCAGTATCGAACGTGGGCGTTGCAGCTGACGGACGTGACAACCCAAGTAGCACGCGGCGGCGCGCCTTTTTCTCGAACCCCGCAGCCGAACGCCAGGCCGTGGACGCACACGCCCACTTCGCTAGGAAACCGTTGCGCTATTCAATCGAACGTGAGCGGCGCATTCTGAGACGACTGCTTAGGGTTCTGTTCCTCACGATCCAAGGAGGACATCCATGAACGCGTCAAGGCGATTCGCGACGGCAGTCGTCGCAGTGGCCTTGCTGGCCGGGCCCGTTGCCGCACAGTCCGGTGAGAGCAACGCAAAGGGTTGGCTCTGGAGACAGTGCAACGAAGACGTGCTCATCTTGGATCTCGACCCGGTCCCCCTTCAGCAGTTCGTCGGCTCCGAGTTCACGGTTCTAGTTACGGATGGAAAGGCACGCGTCATCATCGTCGCTCAGGACTGTCCGGGCTCATGGTTTGATGGCGTGGAGTTAGGGCCGGCGCAAGAAGTCCACGAGTGGGTGGCTATCGAGGCTCAACGGGACATGCGTCCAGTG
>DATKDX010000011.1:0-46185 GCA_035512435.1 Dehalococcoidia bacterium | reverse complement strand
TTGAGGTCGTTCTTTTTCACGGTGTGCCAGGTCACCTTTCGTCTTGGTTGTGCAGCCATTGTTGCTTCTCCTCCTGTATGAAGTCGCTGACTGCTCGGCAGACCTGGCCATCTGACCTAAAAAGCGAGGACACCTGACTGCAGAAAATCAGGTGCCCGAAACTGGTCTATTTCGTATCTGGAGCGGGAGACGGGGATCGAACCCGCGACCCTCTGCTTGGAAGGCAGATGCTCTACCACTGAGCTACTCCCGCTCGGTTTTGTACCTAGAAACAGCATCTAACTGTTTCTGGCTTGACGCACAGCGCTCGAATACTTACTTTCCTGCGACGCGATTATAGCAGCATCGATTGCAGTCGCCTCTGATAATGACACTAACGGTAGTTAGCTCTTAGAGATCCCTGGTTTCTTTCCACAGTTTCAATATGCTCACCGCGGCCGTGATCGCCAGCAGGACAGTAGGACTGGCGGCTATCGGGTGTTTGACAAACCAAGATAATTCAGACAGAATTCCAGCGGTTATCGAGGGGGAATGACTACAACATTCGTCGGAACTGAGACAACGGGGCTGTACGAATCCCAGTCTGCCGCCAAGCCTTTCCTCCAACTGCTCTGGGGAGACCGCACCGAAGTCCTTTCCGGTGGACCGGGTAGGGTCAAGGTTCGCGCGAGAGGCAAGACAGGCTACGTTTCTCGCGATTCCCTCGACGGAGAGAGCCTCCTCGAGATCTACTTCATTGACGTTGGGCAGGGCGACGGTGTCCTCGTCCGTACTCCAGATGACCGGCACATCCTCATCGATGGCGGTTATCGGCGATCAAGCCTTCCAACGCACAGGAACGCAGCCGACTTCATTGATTGGAAGTTCGCGAAGGATTACCAGCGGAACTCCATCGAACTCGACGCGATGATCGCGTCGCACTGTGACGCAGACCATTACGGTGCGCTCTGGGATCTTATCGACCCAGAAGAAACGCTGAACTCGACCTCGCGAGCGTAAATGTCGAGGCCTTCTATCACGCTGGGTTGAGTTGGTGGTCAGAGCCCGGCAAGAGCCGGTGGCTCGGACCGTATGCCGGTAATGCACCAAATCAATTCTTTGAACGGCTCCTCGGTGGGAGGAGCCACGCAGTGGCTGCGGTCAAAAGTGAAGCAATCCCGCGACTTCAAGGGGACTGGCGCTCGTTTATCAGTCACATAACGAAGACAAAGAAGCAAGCTGGCGGACCAACGCCCTTAGCCCGAATCAGCCATGCCAGTCAGTACCTACCAGGCTTCTCGCCGGGTGAAAGCTCCGCGAGCGTAAAGGTCCTGGGTCCTTACGAGCACGTGATCGGCGGCAAGAAGGCCATCCGCAGGTATACGGGGGGTAAGTCCATAAACACGAATGGCAACAGCATTCTCCTGCGCGTCGACTACGGCCGCTCGCGAGTCCTGCTCACTGGTGACCTGAACACTAAGTCTCAACACTCCCTCCTCTCCGACCACGAGGGACACCTCCAAGAACTTGAATGCGACGTCGCGAAGGCGTGCCACCATGGGTCGGAGGACGTTTCGTATCGGTTCCTTCAGGCGACCCATCCAGCCGTCACGGTCATCTCGTCCGGTGACAGCGAGAGCCATAACCATCCGAGGCCAGGTGCGATCGCCGCCTCGGCGCTGACCGGCTTCGTGGACGTCCGAGACGATCACATCCACTCACCGTTGATCTACTCGACTGAGATGGCGCGCAGTGTAAGCGTGGGGAAGCCCACACGTCTCGATGTACTCCGGGACCACGAAACGATTGCGGTTACGGGCTCCGAACTCGCTGAGTCCAAGGTCACCTATGAAGAAACGAAGGCCGGGGATCTACGGCCTAGGACGAGGTCAAAGCTGATTGGACAGACGTATGTCGTCGCCGGCGTGGTGTATGGCCTAGTGAATGTTCGAACAGATGGCGAGCGAATTCTATGCGCCACGATGAACGAGAAGAACTACACCTGGGATGTGCGGGAGATTCGATCAAGGTTCTGAGCTTCACGCCCACACAACATGTAGTTACTAACGCTACTTGATGACGGTTGATCAGCTTGTCTTCTAAGCAGTAGGTTGAAGGTTCGAATCCTTCCGGGGGCGCCAGAATCACTTCCCGCAAGCCCGGTCGTCCGACGCTGCGAGCCGTACCAGCCCCGTTCTTTGGTCGAGTGAACCCGACGCCAATCTACGTCTCACTTTCCGTTATACTACCGTGCTGGAGGAGGCATGCTGCGCTTTGCCTTTGCTGCACCGCTTGTGTCCTCGTCACAGCTCTCGCGGGATGCGCCTAGCCCCTCGCCCGTACCGATGGACAGCGTCTCGGTGAGCCTGCCCATGGCGTGTCAGGCACCGCTGACGCCAGCGGCGTCCCTAAGCTCTACGTACGAGTCGACGAGGTAGTCGCTTAGCAGGTGAGCATCGGGTGCCGCACCCAGGTCCGAGGTCAGACCAAGGTAAAGGGTTCCGTCGTAGCTGGCGATTGCACAGCCAATGCCCATCTCCCACGCAATCGGAACGATCGGGTACATAGACAACATCTGATGCCCGATCGAATACAACGGGAAGCGCGGCCCCGGAACGTTCGTGCACACCATGTTCCCCATCTTGTCCAACGGCAGCGCTCCGAGGTCCACCAAGGCCTTTGACAGGGGCGCCGGCATCGCAAACACGGCGTTGCTCAAGTTCCCGACCCCGTCGCTCACGTGATCTTTCTTCAGTTGCGCCGTTCGTTGCTCTATGCTCCGCAACCTGGCGAGTGGGTCCTTCTCACCGGCCGGGACCTCCACCAGCAGCATCGACACTTTGTTACCCAGCGTCCCCATTTCGTTGGCACGCCGCACGTTTACCGGGGTGAATATGCGAATGATCCGGTCAGACACGTCCTCCCCGTGTCCTTCGAGGTAGCGGGCCACAGCCCCGCCGAGGACGGTGAGGGCAACATCGTTGATCGTGCCACCCGTAACCGCCCTGATCTGGTTTACTTCCTCCAGCGGCGCGGCTAGACCGGTGATCTCTCGCCGCCCGGAGAATGGCCGGTTGAACGGTGTCTTTCGGGCTGGGAACAGGAAGTAAGGAAGTGCCGTACGTAACGACGCCCCCATCATCCTCAGCCAATCTCCATCCGCCCCTGTCGCCACGTCGAGGAGTCGCTCTTCGATGTTCGTGACGGTGTCAAGGCCCTCGGAGAGTCCGTCAAAAAGCGCGTCGTTGAATCGTGCAAAAGCGCCGGGAACCGGTGGCGGAGCGTACTCCTTCGGCGCCGTTCCGGATGGTTGGGCGTCTGGCGACGGGTCCAGGATGATCATCAGCAGCGAAATCCCGCCGACGCCATCCACTATGCAGTGGTGCACCTTTGAGATCATCCCCGTGTTGCCGCCTTCCATTCCTCTCACAAGGTGTATCTCCCACAGCGGTCGCTTGCGGTCCAAGCGCGTCTCGTGGATGTGGGCGGCGGCAGCAAAGAGCTGATCCAGAGTTCCTGGGGGCTCGAGCACCAGCTCGCGCACGTGCCAACGCACGTCGAACGACGGATCGAACTCCCATGTCGGTCTCCCGACTCCGAACGGCGACGGCACGACCAATTGTTGGTATCTCGGGATCAGGTGGATCTTCGACTCGATGTTCTCGACGAACCGGTCGAATGCGATATCCCCCTCAAGCACGCTCACCGCGCCGATATTCATCGGCGTGGTTTCGGTGTCGTAGACGAGGAACGAGTTATCCTCAGGTCCCAGTCGGTGGTTCAACTGCTGATCAAACATGGCGGCCTCCCGCTGTGTTACCTGTCCACACACTGAACCGGGAACTCGGAATACGCGAGAGCCAATCGACCCCCAAGATGACGGGCCGTTCAGCCTGATCTCTCGGCTCCCGATTCTTGGCTAAGCCGCATCAGCCGATATGCCTCAGTTGCCGAAGTCCCATCCCCACCCCTCTGAGGCGTGGTAGTGCTTGAGAATGTTCTTGGCGATCAGGATCTTGTGCACCTCATCGGGGCCGTCGGCAAGGCGCAGTGTGCGTGCCGCCTGGTACATGCCCGAGAGCGGCAGATCGCCGGAGACACCGGCCGCACCCCAGACCTGGATCGAGCGATCGACCACGCGTTCGTAGGCAGCGGGGACGAATACCTTGATCGCCGAGATATCGGTCCGTGGGTCGCCAAGGCTCTCCATCTTCTCCGCGCAGTGGATGGTCATCAAGCGTCCCGCCTGGATGTCTATGTACGAATCGGCGACGAAGCCTTGCATGAACTGCTTGCTCTCGAGCAGGCCACCGTGCACTTCTCGCGTCATCAGGCGATCCACCATTAAGTCGAAGGCGCGCCACATCTGCCCGATCGAGTTCATGCAGTGGTAGATTCGCCCTGCGCCGAGCCGGTCCTGCGCCGCTTGATGTCCCGATCCTTGCTGGCCGAGCTGATTAGTGACCGGCACGCGGACATCGTCGTAAATGATCTCGCAGTGGTCGCTCTCCTGCCCCCAGACCTGAATGCCGCGAACGACGTTCACACCTGGCGTGTCCTTGGGCACAATGATCTGCGTCATCCGGCCGGTCGCTCCTCCATCCTCCTGCGTCCGGCACATGACGATGAAGAAGTCTGCGCGCTTGCCGTTGGAGGTGAACCACTTGTGCCCGTTGATGACCCACTCGTCGCCGTCACGCCGGGCGCTCGTCTGAATTGATCGCGGGTCGGAGCCTGGCTGGTCGGGTTCGGTCATCGAGAAGCCGGATTCCATCCGCCCTTCGACCAGGGGCACGAGCCAGTTTCGCTTCTGCTCCTCCGTACCATACTTCAGCAAGATCGTCTGGTTACCGGAGTTCGGCGCGACAACTCCGAAAAGTGTTGCGGCGCCGATTGCATAGGCGAGCACCTCGTTCATGTAGGCGTGCTCCAGGAAATTGAGGCCGGCGCCGCCGTACTCAGGAGGGAGATGTGGCGCCCAGAGGCCCGCCTGCTTGACCTTGACCTTAACCTGCTCCCTCAGGTCGTGCGACTCTCGCCGGTCAGCGTCCGTCACGCGCTCACTGGAGCGCCAGGCCCAGAGCACGTTCTCGTTAGGAAGAATCTCCTTGTTGACGATGCTTGCGGTTAGCGTACGGATTTCGTTGATGCGCTCCGAGAGCGTGGGTACAGGCTGTACGGTCATACGCATGCGCGGTCTAACCTCCGTAAACTGAGATTCCTGATGAAATCTGTCCCAGTCAGTCTAAGACAATTCTAGATGATCTTCTGTTCGCTGAGTGACCTCATCGACGGCACTGGAAAGGCTTAGCTAACGTCTCTCGCCGCAATGTCTGTGCGCGGCAGGATTCCACGGGGAGCTCGAACCTGTCGAGCGCACTAACACCAGTAGCAGCAGGCTAAGCCCGGAGCCCACGGTGGCGGCATCAGGTCGAATCGTCGGCCATCAGTCTGAGCCGCGGTTGACAGTCTCTCCGGTCAGGCATAGGCTGACGGTGTCCCATGCCGCGCTTCGCCGTTCCCTTCGTTCGCCTTCTGTCTGCGGTCCTGCTCGCCGGGCTAGTTCTGCTCATCTCGTCCGCTAACCCCCACAGCTCCCGGGCAGGCGACGGATACACAATGACGGTGAACTTCGTCTTCGCGGGCGACTTCCGCAACGAGTTCCTTTCTCTTACCGAAGCCATGCTCCTGGCGGAAGGCGACCTGCATACGAATGTCCTTCATGAGGGCGAGTGCAACCAGGTATCGACGACCGTCTGGCTTTCGGGCACGTGTATCAAGCTCTTCCCCTCTAATGGGCCCGGCGCGGGCACGGCTGACACCATCGGCTTTGACGAGACAGTCTTCGCACCGGGCATAATTCAACTCGGCCCCCAGCTTACGCTCCCGGAAATGGAAGCGGGCAACGACACGATCGATGGCAGCGGTGCCGATGTGAGGTTAAACGGAGGCGGTGCCAACTGCTTTGAGATCGAGTCAAACGGCAATACGATCAAGGGGCTCCAGCTAAACTTCTGTGGAGTCGGCATACTCGCGCCCATCACCACGTTCGGAAACACAATTGGTGGATTCGGTCCGAATGATGGGAACGTCATCTCGGGGAATGCCGGCGACGGCATCACCTTTGTCGGCGGCGGGAACAACAGCGTGATCGGAAACCGCATCGGCACGAACGCCGCCGGCAACCAGGCCTTCCCCAATGGCGATGATGGAATCTTCTTCATTGATTCGGGAGGACTGATTGAGGACAATTTAGTCTCCGGCAATACAGGCGTCGGCATCTTGGCCGTCAACTCCTCGCTTGTACTGCGAGGGAACATGGTGGGGACGGACGCTGACGGCAACGAGGCGATACCCAACACCCAAGGACTCGTTTTCGCCCAGGGATCTACAGGCAAGATCGGTGGCACTAACGAATTCGACCGCAACATCTTTTCAGGCAATCTTGAAGAGGGGATACAAGTTTCTGGAAGTTCATTCCTGGAGGTACTGGGCAATTACATCGGAACGACTGCGGACGGGGGAGACCCGCTTCCAAACGGCACTGGCGTTCGGGTCAGGGGGACGACGAACCAGAACAAGATCGGAGGCACAGATGTCGGCGAGCGAAACATAATCGCCTACAACACGGGTGATGGTGTCTTGGTTGATTCATTCTCGGGGACCACGACAGGAAACGCCATCCGTGGCAACTCGATCCACTCGAACGGGGGCAAGGGCATCGAGCTAGTCAACGGCGGGAATAATGAGATTCCGCCCCCGGTCATTACCGGCTTCGGCTCTGTCTTCGGGACAACATGCCCTCTCTGTACCGTCGACATCTACTCTGACAATAGCGACGAGGGGCACATCTACGAGGGATGGCGTACCGCAGGCTTTGATGGCAGTTGGTCATTTCAGGGGTCTCTGACTGGCCCCAATGTCACGGTTACCGTTACCGATCCGCTATTCAACACGTCCGAATTCTCTGATCCTGTCTCACTGCCCCCGCCGGTCACACCGACACCCAGCCTAACGGTCACCGTTACACCGACGCCTGCGCCTTCATTTACTCCTACTCTGTCGCCTACTACAACGCCGTCTGACACAGCAACAGCGACCTCCACTCCTGGTGCCTTCGTCTGGGGCGATGTCGATTGCTCAGGCACGATCAACCCAGTGGATTCGTTGAAGACACTCCGTTACGATGCCGGGCTGTCAGTGGAACAGGCGAACGATTGTCCTCCTATCGGGGAGCCCTTCTCGTTCGATGGCGCACAGGAGTTGTGGGGAGACGTGGACTGTTCGGGCGCCGTAACACCAGTAGACTCGTTGAAGGGGCTACGCTTTGACGCTGGCTTGACGGTCTTTCAGGAGGACGGTTGTCCGCCAATCGGTTCATCTGTGGAGTCGGGAGCTCAATGAGAAATTCGTCGGCATTCGCCTTGGTCTCTAGTCTAGGATGCTCAACCTCAGCCGGCTGAGTCGAAGGGCCAAGCATCTTCAGGGCTACCTGAATGAGTACGCTTGGCGGTACAACCAGCGCCTGCGTCCTGAGACGCGCTTTGACGCGCTACTTCGTCGGGCGGCGCTTGGGAGTTGAGCGCTTCGGGGGCTTGGCTACCTTGTCGAGAATTTCCTCGAAGTCCTTGCGGGCCGGAATAGGTATCTCGTAACCCTTGGGGGTTTTCTGTGTTGTTTGACGATGAGTATCTGCCACGAGTCATAGTTTACCCCACTTCATTTCCCGAAGAACTGAAAGGCGTTTGGGCGAAGATGCAGCGGGGACAACAGCACATCGAAACCTACGGGGATGCCGTCAAACGGTACGCCAAAAGTGGCGCTTGTAAATACGCCCCGGAATGCGACATTGATACCCGCAACAAACTCTGGCGGATTTACGAGGAGCCGGATGCACCGTCCATCTGGATCGCGCTCGCGATTGGTGACTGTATCCAGAACTTCAGAACCGCACTTGACCACCTGGCATGGCAACTCGTGCTCAAGAATGGCGAGGTTCCCACCAATCGCACTGCGTTCCCCCTCGAACCCGATACCGCTGCCTTCAAAAGGCGCGCCCCGAGCAAGGTTAAGGGTATGTCCGATCTCATGAAGGCAGCGGTTAAGGCATGTCAGCCGTGCTATGGAGCTAATCCGTACAGGAACAAAATGTTCGGATGGCTCGAACTCTTGAATAACATCGACAAACACAGGCACATACACGTCACTCCAGCAGCACCATGGGTGGTCTTTGGAGTTACGGCCTCTCCTCTCATGCCGAGACGTTCATCTATGAGGGTCCGCTCGAAGCGGGCACAATACTTGCGCGAGTCTCTGAGAAATACATGGACGTGGATTTCGGATTCTTTGTCGATGTAGCGTTCGGCTCCAGTTCGCCTGCGGCGGGAGAAGCCGTATTCGGGACGCTGATCGGGTTTCGTGAACTCCTCAGGGGGACAATTGAGGAGTTCACGAGCCGGTTCTTTTGAGCGGCGCATCAGGGCGCTGCCTCATGAGAGGCAGCGTTGCCACCGCGCCCTGAACCGTAAGGCAAGCGCCTTTGTACAGTCAAGGGATACTTACCAGAAACCTTAGTGTTGGTTGAGAGGAGGCAACTGTTTGCGACCGCCTTGATCTGTCGGCGGGCCGATCTGGGTGTTAGGTGCGAACTTGACAGCCGACACGGGAGGGCTGAGAATCTCGATGGTTAGTTTCTTGGAGTGGAGGTTGACAATGGTTCAACAGGCTGTCCGAAGTGAGATCGATGAGACCAACGCGAAGTTCACGAAGGCGCTCCGAGAGGGTGACATCGCGACCGTCGCGAGTCTCTACACCACCGACGGAGTGCTAGCGGCGCCGAACGCGCCGATGGTGCGTGGCACCGCCGCAATCAAGGAGATGTTTGACGGTATGGTGCAGCAGATGGGTGCTCCAGACCTAAAGCTGGAGACCCAGGAGGTCGAGGACCTTGGCGAAACCGCCTGGGAGCTCGGCACGTACAGGATGAACGCCGCGGGTATCACGGACACGGGCAAGTACATCGTCGTCTGGAAGCGACAAGATGGCGCGTGGAAGCTGCACGCTGACATCTGGAATTCCGACGCACCGCCTCCATCGGCCTAAACCTCGCGGGGCAGATTATAGCTGCCGGCTGACTTGTCCTTCGGCGCGTTAGATTCCTAACATCGCGCGGTGCCTCTGGCTTATGAGCATGACTTGCCGAAGAACTGCTTGTGGGCGAGCACATCAACGATATTGATCGTGCCAAAGACGGTAATGTCTTTCCTCGCAGGCCTGGGCGGCACTCTCTGACCGAAGACGGCTTAGTGCTGCAAGGCGACATCAAGCGACCACTGCACAGGCCACGAGCCAGGCCAGTCACTCTTGGGTTGTGGGAGATCGCAACCTTGACAACCATAGGACCGGCTAGATAATGGCAGTCAGCATACCGCTATGGGCCGTCGCTGCCACATGCAGCTGGAAGGAGACCATCGTGACGTGGAAGATCAGCGGTCGTTACATGGAGACCTGCAATTGCGACTACGTTTGCCCCTGCCCCCTTACCGGTTTAGCCGAGACGACGCACGGGACGTGCATATTCGCCATGGCCTACCGGGTCGACGACGGAGAATTCGATGGCGTAAGTCTGACCGACGCCAAATTTCTAGTCATTGGTCGAACTCCAGGCAACATGGGCGAAGGCAACTGGGAAGTCGGCGTGATTGTAGATGAGGCCACAACTGCTGAGCAGCAGGAAGCCATCGGCGCCATCGTCGGTGGACAGGCCGGTGGCCCGATGGCCAACCTCGCCCCTCTTCTCGGAAAGTTCCTGGGACTAGAGGCCCGTCCCATCGAATTCAAAGGCGATGAGGGCAGCTGGTCAGTTAGTGTGCCCGACCGTGTCGATCAGGCCGTCGAAGGTGTTCGCGGTCTGGGCGGTGAACTCCTCCATCTGGATAACACGGGGCACCCCGCCAGCAACCGCCTTGGCCTCGGCCACGCCACACACAGTCGTATCCACGCCTTCGGAATCGATTTCGATGATGCCAGCGGTCGGAACAACGGCCACTTTGCCCCCTTCAGCTGGTCTGGCGCATAAGGCACCGACACTCATGGCTGAAGTTGCCGCCACGTCGCGTGTTCCATCGGATCGCGCGTTCATCCTCGCCTCGCTGATAGCACTAGCCGCTGCGGCCTGGGGTTTGCTGATCTGGCAATCGGCGGTTATGGACGCCGACATGAGCCTGACGATGGGCATGGGCGCTCCGCTGTTTATCGCGCTCTGGGTCGCGATGATGGTCGCCATCATGTATCCCACAGCGGCACCGATGATTATGGCGTTCGCTCGCATACATAACGACCGGCGGGAGCGCGGTCAAGCGTTTGTTCCGACGTGGGTCTTTGCCGGCTCCTACATGGCATTGTGGTCTGCGACTGGCCTTGTTGCCTATGGCTTGGCGGTTGGCGGCGATGAACTCGCTGGCCAATGGAGCTGGCTCTCGGACAATGCTCCTCGCCTGGGCGGCGGCCTGCTGATTATTGCGGGACTGTACCAGCTGACGCCCCTCAAGGACATTTGCCTGTCGAAATGCCGGACGCCGATGAGCTTCCTTATGAACAGTTGGCGGGACGGCCTTGGCGGCGCGGTACGCATGGGCCTAGAACATGGCGCTTACTGTCTGGGTTGCTGCTGGCTGCTTTTCCTAATCCTCTTCCCCCTGGGGATGATGAATATCGCGGTGCTCGCGATCATCACAATCCTTATCTTCGCCGAGAAGGCACTGCCGCTTGGCAGGCAACTGGCGTATGCTGCCGGCGCTGGATTGGTAGTCTACGGGGCAGCCGTTATCTTCGTCCCAAACGCCCTCCCCACAACAATGAGTGACTCGCAGATGGGTGAAATGTCAGGCGATTCGTCTGGAACCGATGAGATGGAAGATATGGCTCCAGGGAATAGTCAATAAGTGTTCTGTACCGTCGTACGCTGAGCGAGCCGGGGAGAGCCCACCCGATCAAGTGACGGCGCAATACCATGTAACCAACGCGTCGCTCCGTCGCCTAGCTCCAGGAGCTTGACCATCAATAAGTGTGGTTATTGACTACTCGGCCCGAGTTTACGCCAGCAAGTGGTCAAGCGCTTCCGCCGCCTGGCGCTGGTGGCCGGTGAGCATGTGCGCGTACACATCCATCGTGAAGGACGCCGATGAGTGACCCAGCCGACGCGATACAGAAAATACGTCAACGCCCAATCGCAGCCACTGAGTAGCAGCCGTGTGCCGGAGCGAATGCCAGTTGCGCATCAGACGGCAGGACGTCGGGCAGAATGGCGAGACTGACTTCCGAGCAAAGCCGATGGACGCCACTCGACCAATGAGATCAGTGCCCGAGGACGAATGTGGCCATCATGTGGCCATCCTGAGTGACAACAAATGGGACAAGAGCCTGAGACCCGTCACCAAACCTTCGCACAGAGGGTAGAGATGGAGATATCTCCTATATACGAGCCACGCTTGAAGGTATGGCCTGAACTTTCAAGGCGGAGATCGCGGGTTCGAATCCCGCCGGAGGCACCAACTTTCTCTCTTTACATCGGCATCCTTCCCGATGTTTGCACGTTTGCTCGATTGCATGTTTGACCACCGGTTTGTAAGTTTGCCCAGTTTGTAAGTTTGTCGTCCAACACCCCTGACTCCTTCCAGCGCCTCGCCTCCGAGGTCACCTCCTGCTTCCGCTGCCCACGCCTCGTCGAATGGCGCGAGCAGGTCGCCCGCGAAAAGCGCGCCGCCTTCCGAGCCTGGGATTACTGGGGCCGCCCCCTCCCCGGCTTCGGCGACCCGGCGGCACGCGTCGTCGTCGTCGGCCTGGCGCCCGCCGCCCACGGCGGCAACCGCACCGGCCGCTTCTTTACCGGCGACCGCTCCGGCGACTGGCTCTTTCGCGCCATGCATGCCACAGGCTTCGCCAACCAGCCGACCAGCGTCTCCCGCGACGACCGCCTGACTCTGCACGACGCCTACGTCACCGCCGTCAACCGCTGCCCACCCCCCGGCAACCGCCCCACGCCGCAGGAGCGCGACAACTGCCTCCCCTACCTCGCCCGCGACCTCGCGCTGCTTAAGACAGCGCGCGTGTTCGTCGCCCTCGGCGCCTACGCGCTCGACGGCCTCGCGGTCCTCCACAACCTCCGCCCCAAACCTCGCTTCGCCCACGCCGCGGAAATCCCCCTCCCCGATGGCCGCGCCATCATCTGCACCTACCACCCCAGCCAGCAAAACACCTTCACCGGCAGGCTAACGGAAGAGATGCTGGAATCAATTTTCAGGCGGGCGGGAGAGCTGGCGCGTCAGTCGATCCGCATGTAGTCCGGAGTGTTGGTCTTGTTAAACGTGCCAATGACGACGCCACCCGTCGAGGCGTCGACAATCGTCACCGCATATGCGCGCTCCCCGTAGTCCGCACTCCCGTCCGCATGTGTCTCGATCGGCCCCATCCAGCCGAACGGCGGGTCCGGCGGTACAGTGTCCGGATCGAAACTGACGATCCACACCAGTCGGCCCGGCCCCTCTCTGCCGATGTTGTGCAGGCGTGCGAGCACCATGTCACCCACCTCCGCGCCTGGGTCCTGCTGATTCTGAGCAATCCGCCGGGCGCGGTCAGCACCGACTGCCGGCTCGTCCTCAGCGCCCGGCGAGCGCAGGTCTTTGCCCATATCGCTGCTTAGCTCGCTAATGGAGACCCGTCGAGTGCGAAGTTGTCGCTGTCTCTCGAACTGCACGCCGCTAGAATCAGCGCGGCGCCTGCGAGAGCAACGACTGACAGCCCGGGAGCGCGCGTACTCACGCCGCCATTGTATGCCTATGCACCTATCTAATCCGGGAACGTCACCAGCGAGGTCGTGCTCTGCACGCCCTCAATCGGGCGAATCTTGTCTCCCAGGATGCGCGGGATCTCCTGCAGGTTCTCCGCCGTGATCTCCACCACGATGTCATACGGGCCCATCACCTCGTGGGCCTCCTGTATCCCCTGGATCGACATGATCGCCTGCAGCACAGACTTCGTCTTGCCAGGGTCAGTAACGATTAGAACGTAAGACTTGATAGCCATTGAGGGGTGCGCTCCTTCCCACAGAACGGGCGATTGTGAAGTTCTCTTCGGGCGTGCCGCCATTATACAAGCGCCTCACACCCAGCCGAAGCACCAGGGCCGCGGAGATACTCCCATGCTCCGCTCGCAGCCGCCCGTACCCTATTCACAGCACCTAACCCACGGGACCCCTCGATTTTTCCAAACAAACTTTCGTATCTAAAACCCCCCGTGTCTCTTGTCCCATGCCTCCTGTCTCTTCTCACATCCTCTGCGCTAAACTGGGCTTACCATGCCAACCCACCCCGATCCCTTCAACACCCTCTCCCACCTCCAGACATCTGCCGCCACCGTCCGCTACTACAACCTCAACGCACTCAACATCGACCTCGCGCGGCTCCCGTTCGTGATACGCATCCTACTGGAGAACCTCCTGCGCCGCTGCGACGGTTCCATCGTCACTGAAGATGACGTTACCTCCCTCGCTAAATGGTCGCCTGCCGGAGAGGACGCGCGGGAAGTCCCCTTCCTGCCAACACGTGTCCTCCTTCAGGACTTCACCGGCGTCCCCGTCGTCGTCGACCTCGCCGCCATGCGCTCCGAGATCGCCCGCAAGGGCGGCGACCCCCGCGACGTCAACCCCGCCCTCGCCGTCGACCTCGTCATCGACCACTCTGTGCAGGTCGACTCCTTCGGCATCGCCGATGCCTTCCGCATCAACGTCGACCGCGAGTACGAGCGCAACCGCGAGCGCTACGCCTTCCTGCGCTGGGCCCAGAACGCCTTCGATAACTTCCGCGTCGTGCCTCCGGGAGCCGGCATCGTCCACCAGGTGAACCTGGAGTTCCTTGCCAGCGTCGTCCGCACCATCAACGACGAAGAAGGCTCCATCGCCGTCCCCGACACCCTCGTCGGCACCGACTCCCACACCACGATGATCAACGGACTGGGGGTTCTCGGCTGGGGCGTAGGCGGCATCGAGGCCGAAGCGGCCATGCTCGGCCAGCCGCTTCCCCTACTCACACCACAGGTAGTCGGAGTTCGCCTCACCGGCGCCCTCCGTGAAGGCGTAACCGCCACAGACCTCGTCCTTACTGTCACCGAGATGCTCCGCACCTACGGCGTCGTCGGCAAGTTCGTCGAGTTCTTCGGTACCGGCCTTTCAAACCTCACCTTGCCCGATCGTGCCACGATCGCCAACATGTCGCCCGAATACGGCGCTACTTGCGGCTACTTCCCCGTTGACGCCGAAACCCTCCGCTACCTGCGCCTCACCGGCCGCCCCGACGAGCTGACTGACCTCGTGGAGCGCTACTATCGCGTGCAGGACCTTTTCCGCGAGGAATCCTCCCCCGATCCCGACTACACCGATGTCCTCCACCTCGATCTCGGATCTGTCGAAGCCAGCCTCGCCGGCCCGCGCCGGCCACAGGACCGCGTACCGCTTGCCGGCGTCCGCGATAGTCTCCGCCACGCCTTCGTCGACTACTTTCCGGACATCATCCCCGACGACGACCAGGCCCGCTTCGACGAAGAGGGTGGTGCCGTCAACGAAGCGCAGCAGCCCACTGAGATACCGCTCGGCCCACCTCCGCACAACGGCGAGATTGACGTCCAGCTCCATGGCCACATCGAGAAGCTCCACCACGGCTCCGTCGCCATCGCTGCCATTACCAGTTGCACCAACACCTCGAACCCGTCCGTCATGCTCGCCGCTGGCCTTCTTGCAAAGAATGCCGTCGAACGCGGGCTCACCGTCGCTCCCGCCGTCAAGACCAGTCTCGCCCCGGGCTCCCGCGCCGTCATCGACTACCTAGAGCGCGCTGGGCTCATGGAGCCGCTGGAGAAGCTGCATTTCGACCTCGTGGGCTTCGGCTGCACCACCTGCATTGGCAACAGCGGTCCGCTCGACCCGCCCATCGCAGCCGCCGTCGACGATAACAACCTAGTCGTCGCCGCCGTACTCTCCGGCAACCGCAACTTTGAAGGCCGCATCCACCCACAGGTACGTGCCTCCTACCTCGCCTCACCTCCTCTCGTCGTCGCCTACGCGCTGGCGGGGAGCGTCGACTGCAATCTCGAAACCGACCCTCTAGGCCTCGACCACGAAGGCCAACCGGTCTTCCTCCGTGACATCTGGCCGACGTCAGCTGACGTTCAGCAGGTCGTCGCCGAAGCCGTCACGCCGGATCAGTTTCGCGAAACGTACAGCCACATCTTCGACGGCGACGAGCGCTGGTGGTCCCTCAAAGTCCCCGAAGGCGCCCTCTGGGAGTGGGATCCCGACTCCACATACCTCCGCGAGCCCCCCTTCGTCGAGAATCTGACACCCGAACCACAGCCGATTGGCGACGTCCAGGGCGCCCGCGTCCTCGCCAAAGTCGGCGACTCCGTAACCACCGATCACATCTCGCCCGCCGGCGCCATCAAGGCCGACTCCCCCGCCGGTAAGTACCTCCAGCAGCACGAGGTGCCGCCACCCGAGTTCAACTCATACGGCTCCCGACGCGGGAACCACGAGGTGATGATGCGCGGCACCTTCGCCAACATCCGCCTCCGCAATGAACTATCCGAAAAGGAAGGCGGCTGGACCACGCACAAGCCCTCCGGCGACGAGATGACCATTCACGACGCCGCCGTGCGCTACGCCGAGGATGGTGTGCCCGTCATCGTCATCGCCGGGCGAGAATACGGCACCGGCTCCTCTCGCGACTGGGCCGCCAAGGGCGTCGCGCTGCAGGGCGTGCGCGCCGTCATCGCTGAAGGCTACGAGCGCATCCACCGCAGCAACCTCATCGGCATGGGAGTTCTCCCCCTCCAGTTCATGGAGGGGGAAGGCCGCGGATCGCTCGGGCTCACCGGCGCTGAGATCTATACCATCGAAGGTCTGATGGACCTCATTCCCGGCAAAATTGTTGCTGTCCGCGCGGTCTCGCCAGAGGGAACCGAGACACTATTCCAGACGCGAGCTCGCATTGACAGCGCGCTGGAGCTGGAACAATACCGCCACGGTGGCATCCTCCCCTACATTACTCGCAAGCTCATGGCTGGCCAGGCGTGAAAACTACGCTGGATTGGCTGGGCACATCTACCTTTCGTCTTGCCATCGGCGAGACCGTCATCTTCCTCGACGCCTACATGGACCGCGTGCCCGCCGCGCCGCCCGTTGGCCTTAGCGCGAAGGACGTGAGGCAGGCCGACTGGGTGCTCGTCGGCCACTCGCACTTCGACCATATCGCGGGCACTGAGGTCATCGCGAACAACACTAGCGCCCAGGTCATCGGCTCCTACGAAAGCATGCGCGTGCTGAAGGCGGCCGGCGTGCCGGAACCCCAGCTGAAGACAGCTTCCGGCGGCGAACGCTTCCGCCTCACTGACGGCGTCACCGTCCGAGTGTTCCCGAGCCTGCACGCCTGTACGTGGATCCTGACGGACGTGGCGCCAGACGTAGAGCAGTTCGGACACACAGGCCTCACGCAGGACGAGCGAGCCACTTGCCCGGGCCTCGTCCAGCACATCATGGGTATCATCAGTGAGGGCGGCGAGACGGCGGAAACCATCCGCAACCACGTCCTCGGCTCCGTCGGCAGCATGGACGACGGGGGCCCGCTCGTCTACCTGATCGAGACGCCTGACCTGACGATCTTCTGGCAGGACACATCCGGTGCCTGGAAGGGCACCATCGAGCCGCTAAGCGCTGACGTCGCCATCCTCGCCGCCTCCACCCGCGCCAACGTCAACGGCGAGCCGATCCAGGGGTCCATGGCGCAGTTCGTCGCGATGGAGGCCTCAATCCTCGGCGCGAAGCGCGTCTTCTTGGGCCATCACGACAACTGGATGCCGCCTGTGACAAGCGACACTTTCGACATGGCTCCCGTTCACGCTGAACTCAAGCTCCAAGCGCCCGATGCGGCGCTGATCGAGGTGACGTACCTCGCCAACACCGTTCTCTGCGACTAAGGCGGCGACGACCTCGACTCAGTAGGCTCGAGCTCCGGCCGCCAGGGCGGCCTCACCCAGTACCGTGACGAATAGGGAGCCGCTGTAAGACACATCCTTGTATGGATCATCTGACGCCGAGATCCTTACTACTGCACCGCCACGCTCGAAGCCTTGAATCACCGTCCGGATAGTCCGCGGCTCGGCCACGGGAGCAGGCGAACCGGCGTCAAGATGATTCTCAAACACTTCCCGCTCGCGTTCAGTCGACCAGCCGACTCTCCCCAGCTCCTCGACGTACCAGTCAATCACATCATCCGCGGGCTCGGTAAGGAAATACGAGGCCATCACGGACGCGCCGTCGAAGTGGGCAGGCTCTGAGGCCGTCGCCGCCGGATGCAACGGCAAGCCACCAAACGTTGCTTCGAGATCCGCCCTAACCTCCGCCGCATCGGGGGTCACGCTCGGCGACGCGGCCCCGGCGTTCTCACTCTCCGACGGCACCCGGGAAGCCGTGGCCCCCACGGTCACCGCCCGCGACACTTCGGTCTCGTCAGCTTCACCCCCGCACGCAGCGATTCCGACGGCCAGGGCAACAGCGAATGCACCGGTCGTAGGCAGCCGTCACAACAGTGCTCTCACCTGCACATCGTACGACCAACGTAGCCCCGAGCCGCCATCGCGTCAACCTATACCGCGGGGGGCCGAGGCTGCACCCAACCGTGGCGCTAATTCCACAGAAACACGCCTACTTTCCAAACAAACCTCCCCCCTAGCCCAGCCTCCGCGCCGCCTCTGCCAGCCACGCCTCCTCAACCTCGCTGTTCACCACGTTCTCGTTCGGCTCTCCGCGCAGGCACGCCAGCAGGTTCTCGGCCGCCAGCCGCGCCATCTCCGATCTCGTCGCCACGCTCGCCGAGGCGATGTGCGGCGTGATGACCACGTTCTCCAGCGTCAGCAGCGGGCTGTCAGCCGAGAGGGGCTCCGGGTCCGTCACGTCCAGCGCCGCCCCGGCAATCACCCCCTCTCGCAGCGCCTCGTACAATGCCTCCTGGTCTACCAGCGGCCCCCGCGCCGTGTTGATCAGTAGCGCCGTCCACTTCATCAGATCCAGTTCCCGCGCCCCGATCAGCCCTCGTGTCTCGTCCGTCAGCGCCGCGTGTATCGAGACAAAGTCCGATTCTGCCAGCAATTCGTCCAGCTCCACGTAAGTCGCGCCGAGCTCCGCCTCCGCCTCGGGCTTCCGCTCGTGGCTGTTGTAGAGCACCCGCATCCCGAAGCCTTGGGTGCGCCGCGCCACCGCCCTCCCGATCCGCCCCAGCCCGATGATGCCAAGTGTCGCCCCGTAAACGTCCGGCCCCAGCATGATCTCCGGCCCCCACGTCCGCCACTTCCCGGCCCGCACATAGCGGTCGCCCTCCGCGATCCGCCTCGCCGCCGCCATCAGCAGCCCGAAAGCCAGGTCGGCGCTCGTTTCCGTCAGTACACCGGGCGTCCGCGTTACCAGCACCAAGTGCTTGCTCGCCGCCTCCACGTCGACGTTGTCGAAGCCCGTCGCCATGTTGCTCACCGCCACCAGGTTCGGCGCCGCATCCAGCGCCGCTTCGTCGACGCGATCCGTCAGCAGCGTCACCATACCATGCGCCTCCGATGCCCGATCCCGCAGCTCATCGGCCAGGGGTGGCATCTCGTCTGGCCAGACTTCCACGTCACACATCTCCCGCAGCAAATCAAGCGCGTTCCCGGGAAGATTGCGCGTCACGAACACTCGAGGTCGGCCAGGCACGGCGATTAATGTAGCATGATGGCGAACGGAGGAACCTCATGAACGAAGTCCAGCGCACCTTCGCCGCCGAACCTCACGTCGCCATCTTCTCCTCGGTCGATGCGAAGAGCCGGCCCCATTCCACGCCGATCTGGTACCGCTTCGACGGCGAGACCTTTACCTTCAGCGTCAGCCGCGGCGGCCAGAAACACAAGAACGTCGAGCGCACCCCTGAAGTCTCCGTCGTCATCGACTCCCGCGTCGTGCCCTACTACGCCCTTATGATCAGCGGCCGCGCCGAGATCGGCCCGCCACTCGACGACGCGGAACGCAGCGAAATGGCCGTCCGCTACCTCGGCCCCGACTTGGGCAAGCGTTACGTCGAGGCAACCGCGGGGAACATCTCGGTGAGCATCCGCCTCAAGCCCCGCAAGGTAATCGAATTCAGCGGCCGCGCCGGCCGTTCGGTCCGCTAGTCCATCTCCACGATTATCGTTGCGATCACCAGCGCCACCAGCCCCGCCGTCACCGCCAGCGCGCCAAGGTTGATGACGATTCGCATCAGCGTGTAGAACTCGCTGTCTTCGTTTTCACCTGCCAAGGGTTCGTACCTCCGTGCTGCTGCTACGCGGGCGCGTCGCCCACCAGCTATAGATAGCGCGCCACCCGCCCAGGAACAACCCCATGCCCGTAATGCCAATCGCGAAGAACGCCGTGAACAGTGCCCTGTCGAATACTAGCGCCCGCCCGCACATCCCCAACACTCCCGCGATCAGCCAAACAATGAGCACGTTGGCGACCGGAAAGCGCCCAGCCACTGCCCTGACCCCGAAGGCCCCTGTCCAGGGAGCGACGACTAACCAGGCCACCGCGAACGGGAGAATCGATCGCGACACGCTCGCCGCCGTCACCCCGTCCTCATGGCTGGCCAGCCCCAACAGCCCGAACGCGACGAACGCCGCCACATCGCCGGCGACCAGCAGTACGCGCGATTGCGTCCGCTAGCCCGCCAGCAGTTGACGACCGATGACCTTCAGCTCGAGGATCGGCTTCACGCCCTCGAAGATCGGCAGCACCAGCGCATCGACCGTGAAGCGCGCGATCGGGTCCTCCTCGGAATAGCCCCAGCCGCCGTGGATCAGCATCCCTTCTTGACTCACCCACACCGCCACATCGGACGCAAAAAGCTTGCACATCGCTGCCTCAATCGAGGCGTTCTCGTCGCTCTCCATCGCCTTCGCCGCCGCATACGTCAGGTGGCGCCCCGCCGCTGCGTGTGAAGCCATCCGGCCGATCTTGTACTGCGTCAACTGGTAGTCCGCCAGCGCCTTACCGAACTGCTTGCGGTCGCTGGCGTAGTTGCACGCCTTTTCGATCGACGCTTGAGAGACGCCCGTGGCCCGCGCGCCCGTCTGAAGGCGCCCTGCGGCGAAGCCGCCCATCTGCAGGTAGAACCCGCGGCCCAGCCCCTCTTCGCCGCCGACCAGGTTCTCCTCCGGCACGAAATAGTTGTCGATCGCCAGCGTAAAGGAGTGCATTCCGCGGTACCCCGGCGTCGGATTCGCCGTGCCGGTAATCGTGCCGCCCTCCGGCTGTGTGTGTGCAAAATGATGGCCGTCGTATGGCTCCTTCGGCACGATGAATAGTGACAGTCCCCTGGCGCCGGTGCCCGCTTCACCGGTGCGCGCCAGGAGCGCCAGGATGTTGGCCCGCCCCGCGAAGGTCGACCAGGCTTTCGGCCCGTCGATCACCCAACCTTTCTTCCCGTCCCGCTCGACCGGCGCCGCCTTACACATCAGCGAAGCGACGTCCGAGCCGACGTCCGGCTCCGTTACCGCGATGCCGACCAGCAACTCACCTGTCGCGATCCGCGGCAACCAGGTCTCGCGCTGCGCCTCCGTCCCGCCCGTCAGCAGCGCCCGCGTGAGGATTTCGGACCGCGTGATCAGGCTCCCCGCCACGAGCGACACCGTCGAAAGCTCTTCCGTCAGCACCACCATCGTCAGGTAACCCATCTCTGTGCCGCCGTAAGACTCCGGTATCGACGAGCCAAACAGCCCGATGCCCGCCATCTTCTCAATCAGGCCCTCCGGCACCAGGTGGTCTTCGCGGTGCATATCCTGTGCAATCGGCGCCACCTCAGACCGCGCAAATTCCCGGGCGTGGTCCCGCGTCATGTTCGCGATCTCATCGTCAAGCTCCGCGCTGAACGCCCCGCGCGCCGCGATCACCTGCCGCCCCAACCCCGCCACCCGCTCAATCGCCATCCCGGCACGGATCAGCGTCCTCGTCTCCTCCGATGCCAGCGTCGCCTGCAATGCGGCGTCGATCGCAAACGTCTCGGGGTCCGTTTCGATAACGGAGTGCGCCTTGTGCAGAGCCTCCGCCGCAAAGATCAGCGCCTCCTCGTCCGCCGCCGGATCGGGGCGCCCGTCCTTAGCCTGGCCCTCAGCGTAGGCTGTCAGCTCGGCCGCAGCCCGCCCCTCCGTCGCCATCTGCGCGACGCGCTCCACGTGCGCCTGGTGCTCATCTATCTTCTTGCCACCGTCCGTCAGCCGCGATGCTGACGCGACGGCACTCTCCGCCACCTGTCCTGCGATGTCGGCCAGCTCGCGCGCCGCGGCCAGCGATTCACTGTGTGCTTGATCAGTCGTCATGGGCGTCCTCCGGGCGTATTAGCGCTCAGGCGGCTGCCGCTTCCTTCTCCTTCGCAAAAAACTTGCGGATGCGTCGCGCCCGGTAGTCGAAGATGTGCCTGAGCTGACGGGCGACGATCAGCCGGTGAGCTATCGTCCCCAGAATACCCAACGGAAGCTCGTACTGCACCCGGTCTCGCATCAGCGTGCCGCCCTCCACCTCCTCGAACGTGTGATGGTGCCGCCATTTCTTGTATGGCCCCTTCGTCTGCACGTCGGCAAAACCGTTCGGCGGATCCCATTCCGCGATCGTGGTCCGCCAGCCCATCGGCAGCACCATCGGACTGATCGTGTAGCTGATCTGCAACCCCGCCATCATCGGCAACTCGTCGATCTTCGTTATCTTGAAGCCCAACGATTTCGGCGTGATCCGGCGCAGGTTCCGCGGGTCCTGGAAAAACTCGAACACCTCTTCCCGCGGCGCCGGGATAAACACCTCCCGTTCAAGCATTGGCATGCACTGCCTTCTCCTTCTTCCTGTGCGCCCGCACAGCGATCGCACGCAGCAGGCCCCGGAAGATCAGGCGGTGCGCCGGGTAGAGCGCCCACCAGTAGACCCAGGTCACCAGCGTCGGGTGAAATTCGACATACTGAAGCAACAGCGATCCTAACGGGTGCGGGCGCACGTGCAGGCCCTGCCGCGCCAGCCGCGGAATCCGCATGCGGGTGCGCAGCACCAAATCCCGCCCTTCGACGTAGCGCTCCACTTCCCACGTGTCCAGGCGGTCGCCAACCTTGAGCATCGCTGGCCGCTCGCGGCGGTTCCCGATCCCACCTACCAGCGCATCCATCCAGCCGCGGAACGTCCACGCCCAGTCCGCGAAGTACCACCCGTTCTTCCCTCCAATTGACGACACCACGTCCCAGGTGCGTTCCTCGCTCCCGCGGACAACCAGCCCCCGCGCTTCCAGTGCCACTCCCGGCTGCCGCGGATCGAACCCCAGGTCGTAAGCCTCGTTCGCCACTTCCGGCAAGATGCCAACGACATCGCCGGACGCCAGCCGTTCCGGCAGCGCCTCGCGCAGCGCCTTTCGCACCCCCGTCTCGTACGGCGTCAGTTCGAACGGCATTAACTCTCGCGCCCGCGTATCCCGCACAACCGTCTCATTGCGCAGACCGTCAACCAGCGGCCGTGCCACGGATGCCGGAATCGGCGTCATCAGGTTCACCCAGTACGACGACAGTCGTGGCGTCAGCACCGGCACGTCAATGATCCATCGTCGCTTCCTTTCCACCGCCGCGAAGCGCTCCATCATCTCCCGATAGGTCATGATCTCAGGCCCACCGATATCCAGCTCCAGCCCCGCCGTCTCCGCCACCTCGATGCACTCCGCCAGGTACCGGATCACATCGTCGGCCGCTATCGGCTGCGTCCGCGTCGAAACCCAGCGCGGCGTGACCATTACCGGCAACCGCTCAACCAGGTTCCGCAGCATCTCGTAGGATGCCCCGCCCGCGCCGAGGATGATCGCCGCGCGCAAAGTAGTCACCCGTATCCCGGTCGATCCCAGCACCCGGCCCACTTCGGCCCGGCTCGCCAGGTGCGGCGAAAGCTCGCGGTCTTCCCGGCCCAGCCCTCCCAGGTAGACGATGCGCCGCACTCCGGCTTGCCGCGCTGCCTCCGCCATGTTCTGCGCCGCCTTACGGTCCGCCTCTTCGAAGTCCCCCGAACCCGCCATCGAATGCACAAGGTAGGTAGACAACCTCGATCTCTCGCAACGCCGGGGCAAGAGTCTCCCGCTCCAGCACATCTCCGCGCACGGCCTGGAACTCCGCTTCCACGTCCGGCCGCGTCTTGCGGACCAGCGCCCGCACTTCATGGCCGCGTTTCACCAGCTCCGGGATGAGGCGCCTGCCGATGAACCCCGAAGCCCCCGTCACCAGCACTCGCGCCATTACTTCTTCCCCATGTACGTCGCCAGGCCCTCACGCAGAGGCGTCGGCTTGAACCCGATCTTCTGCACCGCTTCCGCCGGATCCCCCACCGCGTCCATGCAGATGAACTCGACAGCGTCCGGCGTCAGCGGCCTACCCGGTGCGAACTGCAGCAACGACGCCAGGCCCTTCATCACGAACTTCGGCGCCGGCAGCAGCAACCGCTTCCGGCCCGCCACCCCCAGCGCCGTCTTCACGATCTCCGACATCGTCATCACCTCCGGCCCGCCCAGTTCGAACGTCTCTCCCGCCGCGTTGGCGTTGTCGACACTTTCCGCCGCCGCCCAACCGACATCGTCGATGAACACCGGCTGCATCTCCTGCTTGCCGGGCGAGCCCAGCAGCGGCACAAACGGCAGTAGGTTGGACATGTTCAGGAACCTGTTCAACGAAACGTCCTCAGGCCCGTACACCCACGGCGGCCGCAGGATCGTAAAAATCAGGCCGCTATTACGGACAGCTGCCTCGGCGCGCCATTTGGCTCGGAACCAGTGGCGGCCGGTCGGCGCTGCACCCGTCGCGCTCAGGTAGATGAATTGCCTGGCGCCGGCTGCTTTGGCCGCGACGACCAGGTTTTCACTCCCCTCGGCATCTACCTTCTCGAAGGTGTGACCCTTGCCCGGGTTCTCAATCGGCGAATTCGGGAACTGCTGCGCACCGATAACTGTCTCCATGCCGTCCAGGACGCCTACGAGAGACCCCGGGTCCGTGACGTCACCCTGGCGGTACTCGACGCTCAACCCCGGAAAACGGTCCGCCTTCTTGGAGGCATCGCGCGTTAGCACTGCCACCGCCTTACCCCTCCGCACCAGTTCGCGGACGATGCCGCTCCCCACAAAACCTGTGCCACCTGAGACGAGGATCATCGGACGCCTCCATTCGATGCCTTGGCATCAATCTGCGAGTGCCTTATGAGGCCATTTCACACTTTGTGACGCATTGCACAATCTATTCCGCTTCTACAGAACCCTGAATCACCCGCGCCGCCTCATCCACGCGCGCCGGCAGCCGCACGCCGGGCACACCCGACCCCCGCTGACCCTCGAACGCCGGGCCGCCCACGAATATACGCGCGGAAATCCTCGCTGTGATAAGCTCCCGGACGGCACGTCCCGCGCTTGCCGCGGCACTGTCAAGCGTAGCCGCAAGGCAGAGCGCGTCCGCTTTCGTCTGGATCATCGCCAGCGCCAGGTCCGGCGCAGGCACGTCCGCGCCCAGGTAGTACACGCGCAGCCCCCGCTGCCGCAGCAACAGCTGCAGCGCCAGCAAACCAACGTCGTGCCGCTCATCCTGCGGACAAGCCAGCACCACGCTCTTGGCACCCGCCGCGGGTGCCGAGACCTCCGCCACTTCACTCGCCAGCACCCTGCGGATCACCTCCGTCGTGAAATGCTCGTTGGCGGTCACTATCGCGTTCTCGTGCCATGACACCCCGATCTGGCGCAACGCCGGCAGCAGCACGCCATCGATCGCGTCCGCCCAACCCAGCGAGTCCACCGCTTCCTTAGCTGACCGCGTGATCTCCTGCTCGTCGAACCGCGCCCCAGCCTCCGCCAGTGCCGCCGACAGCGGGTGGTCTCCCATCGCCTGAGTCGGTGTCGCAATCGCCTCCTCCGTCAGCGCCGCGGCAGCGGCATCCGACGCCGGGATCCCCGCACCCACCAGCATCGCCATCCGCCGGATCACCTCGATGTCCCCATTGTCGTACTGCCGACGCCCACTGGCTGAGCGAGCGGGCTTCGGTATCCCGTAGCGCCTCTCCCACGTCCGCAAGCGGCTTTCTGAAACGCCGGTGGCCAGGGCCGCTGCCTTTACTGAGTACTTCATGGCAATAGTGTATATCTTTTGCACACCTTGTGCAACTGCTCTTGACATATTGTGCAACAGTGTGTCACAGTACGGACATCAACTTGCACAAGTTTTGCCCAACAAGGAGGTAATCTTAATGGTCACCCCAATCCGCTACGCCTCGGTCGCCCTCGCAGCGATCATCGTCTCGGCGCTCGCCGTCCTGGCATTGTCGGCCGGCGACGCCTCGGCTCAGAGCAGCGAGGCTCGCATCCGCGTCCTCCACGCTTCCCCGGACGCCCCCGCCGTCGACATCTACCTCGACGGCGCAGAGGCGATCAGCGACCTCGACTTCGATGACATCACGGACTACGTGGCCGTCCCCGCGGGCGATCACAACGTCCAGATCTTCCCGGCCTCCGCCGATGGCTCCGGCGAGCCCGTCATCCAAGCCGACGTCACCCTTACAGCTTCTACGGACTACACCATCGCCGCTGTCGGCGCCCTCGCTGACATCGAGCCGCTGGTGCTCGTCGACAACAACGCCGCGCCGGCCGCCGGCCAGGCGCACCTGCGAGTCGTACACGCCTCCCCTGACGCCCCTGCCGTAGACGTCTTCGCTGAGGGCGCAGGGGTCGTTGTTCCCGGCGCCGAATTCAAGGACACCTCCGGCTACCTGCCGCTTGGCGCTGGCACCTACAACCTCGAGGTCCGCGCCGCCGGCACCGAGACTGTCGCCATCGACCTTCCCGGTGTGACGCTGGAAGCGGGCAATGTCTACACCGCTTTCGCTGTGGGCTTCCTCGAAAGCAGCCCCGCTATCGGTGCCAAGCTGACCGTGGACGCCAGCTACCCTCAGGCCGCACCGACCACTACGCCGCACGCTGTGCCCAGCACGGGCGGCCCGTCTGCTGATGATGGCTTCGCCATTAGCATGTGGCTCATCGCCGGCTTCGGTCTCGCCCTCGTTGCGGGAGCATCCGTGACGTTCGCGACCGTTCGCAACCGTAACGATCGTTAGTCCGTCGAGGGGCGGTGCATGAAGCGCCGCCCCTCGCGATTGCCCGGGAGGATTCTCATGAACAACAACCGCTCCTCATGCCAGAGATGCGTGAACGGCCAGCTCATGCGTTTCGGCGATGAAGTCGCCTGCATCAACTGCGGCTGGCGTCCGGCCAAGGTGGCGCCCTCCCCCCCTACACCGCCATCCTCCGCCGCCCCCTTGCCGCCTAGCCGTGCCATACTGGCCCCGTGAAACAGGCCGGCCAAACAACCGAAGTAACAGCAGCCACCCGCAATGGGTGGCTGCGTCTCAATGACGCCGCACTTATGGCCCAGTGCGACGAGGAAGGCTACAAAGGCAGCGGCCCCGGTGGCCAGCGCCGCAACAAAGTCGAGACTGCCTCCCGCGTCACCCACCGCCCCAGCGGCGTCACCGCCCAAGCCTCCGACTCACGTTCTCGCGAAGAAAACCGCCACCGCGCGCTTCGCCGCCTGCGCGAGCGCATCGCCTTCGAAGTACGAGCCCCCTTCCAGGAAGTGCCCGAGTTCGCCGCTCAGCGTCACGACGGCAAGCTCGCCGTCAATCCAAAGAACCCGGCCTATCCGGTCGTCGTCGCCACCGCGCTCGATTCGCTCGCCCAGGCTGACGGCTCGTTCGCAGGTGCTGCCAATCAGCTCGGCATTACCACGAGCCAGCTCATTAAGTTTTTGCAGGCCGACCGCGAACTCTGGCGCACCGTCAGCGAACAGACCAGCTAGTAGCGCTGCGCGCCGGCGGCCTTACCCCAGTACGGGTCCAGGCCATAGTGCCGGAACAGCTGCTCCTCGTACGCGCGGCTGATGTGCATGCCACGCTTGTATTCCGGCGCCTCTTCGATCTTCTGCTTGCCCAAATCCACGATCACAGCGTGGTCGTGCCAGGAAATTTTCTTGATCCACCCCGGAGAAACCAGCACGTCCTTACTGGGTAGCCATTTATGCGTGTCCACCGCCATGTAGCGCACCGTCCAGTCAGCATCGTCCATCAGGAAGTCGTCCACGACGCCGATCTGCCCGGTCTTCGACTCGATGTCATATCCGCTCACGTCACGCACGGACCGCAGCTCCGGGTGGTCAATGTCCTCATCCTGCCGCGCCCGCGCTTGCTGGTCTGCCAGGCGGTCCTGATCCAAACGTTGTGAATCGCCGCCTGGCGGTTCCGCCGCCTGCGTGAAACCGCCCAGAGTGCTCGCCGTTATCAGCCCGCCACCCCAGTAGTCGCGCCAACCGTAGTGCGCGTTGATGTCGATTTCATGCCGCCGGTTCACCGGCAAATCAGCCTCGATGGGCGGACTCGACTCTATCTGCTGCTTCGTCAGGTTCACAGGGAAGTATCGCGCGCCCGAGTCAGCGTGGCCAAGCGCCTGCGGCGCTAGCAACACCAGCCGTCCGGTCAGCCAGTTGCCCGTATCAGCCACCATGTAGCGCACCGTCCAGGTTTCGTCATCGAACAGGAAATCATGCACGGTGCCGATGTCGCCATCACTCGCCGCCAGCTTGGTCCCGAATAGTTCCGTGGCGCTTCTAAGCATCGTTAGCCTCCTAAGTTTGCGCGTGTTCCAGGTGTTGCTTGTGCATCCGCCCCACTTCTGCTGTCACACCCTCTACATCCTCTCTGTAAAGCGCCCCCAGCGGCGTCCCATCGACCGACGTGACGATGAACGCCTCAATTTTCCGTCCCTCGAACCACTCCGCCATCTCGGCAATCGGCACATCCGGGCGGAATGTGCTCGGTCCAGGGTGCATTGCACCCATGGCGGCCGTATCACCCTTTCCGTCGCTGAGAAGAGCCTCTACATCCTTCCGCCACAACCGCCCCAGCAACACACCTTCTCCATCCACAACCCGGGCGAGGATGTCCTCGCCGAGGCGCGCCGCGATGTCTCGCAGCCTGTCGTTTGGGGCGCAAGTTGCCAGATCGCGGGCAAGATTTCCCGCCGTCGCCACGTCCGCATGCTCCCCTTCAATCGGCAGGCCGCGCGCCGTCCAGTCGTCCAGGCTTGCAACATAGTCGTATGCTCGAGTGAATCCCTTGGCCGCAAGCCAGGCCGCGAGTCTTGGACTCAGGTCGCACTGGTTGTCCGCGCAGTAAGTGATAACCGGGCGGTCTCTCTCCAAACCGGCGATCGCGCCGTCATTCACGTCGCTCAGCGGCAAATTGATCGCACCCGGGATATGCCGTTGCTGGTAATGGTCCGGCGGCAGCGCGTCGAAGATCACGGCACCTTCCTTCAAAAGCTCCTGCACCTCCCGGTGCCCTATGGGGCGAACCGTCATCGTGCTAGCACCTCGGCGAGGGTTTCCACGTCCAGCCCCGGCATGACCTCACGCTTGAAGAAGTCGATGAACTCTTCCTGGTTCGGCCCTATCTGGTGCACATAGATGTGATCGAAGCCGGCGTCGGTGTACTCCTTAATCTTCGCCGCTTGTCGGTCAGGGTCCGGCCCGCAGACGACCTGCTTCGCAATGTCGTCTTCCCGCACCAGTTCGGCGGCCGCTTTGAAGTGCGAGGGAAGCGGTAACTCCGCCGATAGGGCCCCAGGTGTGGCCGCGTTGGGCCACACGCGCAACGCCGTCTGCACGCCCTCATCTTCGGTCTTCGCCCAGCACACGTGGAATTGCGCGTACTTCGGCTTGTCGTTTCCGCCGGCCTCCTCAAACGTCTGCACCAACTCCGAGTTGGTGGCCACGCTGATCAGGCCGTCACCCGTCCGGCCGGCCAGCTCAGCGGCCTTTGGACCACTGGCCGCCACGTGAATCGGCGGCGGCGAATCAGGCATCGTGTAAATTCGCGCGTTCTCAACGGCAAAGAACTCGCCGTAATAGCTCTGGTAGCCGCCCTCCCAGAGATGCCGGATGATATCGATCGCCTCTTCCAGCATTTCCTGGCGAATGCCCGTCTCCGGCCAACCCTCTCCGATGATGTGCTCGTTCAGGTTCTCGCCTGAGCCAACACCCAGGTAAAAGCGGCCCGGCATCATGCACTCCGCCGTCGCCGCGGCCTGGGCGATGATCGCCGGGTGAATCCGCAGCGTCGGGCAGGTCACCCCTGTGCCCACGACGATCCGCTCGGTGGCCTGCGCGATCCCTCCGAGCACGCTCCAGACAAACGGCGAGTGTCCCTGCTCGTCGACCCACGGGTGGTAGTGGTCCGATATCGACGCGAACGCAAACCCAGCCTCTTCTGCCATCGCCGCGTGACGGACCAGGTCGTTGGGGGCGTGCTCCTCGGAGGACAACGTGTAACCAAGCTTCATTCCAAACTCCTTCTCTGTACTCCGTCCATCGTCGTCGCAGCTCCCTGGGCACGTCATAAAGCCCGGCGCGTGGTGGCATAACAGCTTCGTTGCGCTATTGAAATCCAGATTGCCGTCGTCTTAACGTGACACGCGCCGTCCCGTTGCTACAGTTGTCCCGGGACAAGATAAGCAGAAGGAGCCACAAATGCGTTTCCTAATCGGATTCATTATCGGCGCAACAGTCATGTACCTCTTCGACCCCCGCCAGGGCCCGGAACGGCGCGAGGTTTGGGGCGAGCGCCTGCGCAAGGGCAAGGATCAGGCGGAGCAAGCCGTCGAGACCGGCAAGCACACCTTCGAAGAAGCGAAGGCCAAGGCTCAGGAAGTAACGAACTCCGCCCGCCACACGCTCGAGTCTGTTCAGGACGAAGCCGAAGAGGCCGCCGCCGAAGCCGAATCAAGCTTCGAGGACGTCACTGAGCAAGACCGCGTCTCCAACTCCTAAAGGTGGAACGACCGCGGCGGCGCGAACACCTTGAACGGCGCGTATTCCGTGAAACCGATGCCCCGGTAGAGGCTCCGGGCCATGGGGCTCGAGTGCAATATCGCCCTCTCGTATCCTGCTGACTTCGCCGCCCTCAGCGCGGCCAGCGTCAGCGTTCGCGCCAGGCCCATCCCGCGGGCCTCCGGCCGCGTGACTACCCCGTAGATTCCGGCCACCCCGGCGTCGAGGCACAAAGTCGCCTTCGACACCGCGGCCCCGTCGCGTCGAGCTAACCACGCACGGATCGGGCTATCCGGAGCTCCCACTTTGAAGGCGTCCTCAGGTCCGCCAGGTGATGCGCAGCGTCCTTAGGTACCTCCCAGCGCCACGCCGTCAGCTCCAGGAATTCCATCACCTCGGACTGCTCGTCCACCTCTTCAATCTCGACCCCCGCTGGCACCTCATCCGGGCTCGGTAGGCCGGCGAGGTCCATCGCCATCCCCATCGCCTCCTCCGCCTCCTCAAGCCCCCGCGCCCGGAGCCTGTCGCTCAGGTCGCCGGGCTGTGCCGATGGATGCACAAGCCACGCGAACGGCACCTTTCGCCTCCCGTAATGATCAAATATCTCGTTTATCCGCTGATCGGCATCCTCTCCGACCACGAACTTGATCACCATGTTGTAAGGAAGCGTCGGGATCGGCGTATCGAACCAGATCGCGCCATCCGGATCATGGAGTCGGCAGGCGTTCCCTCGGCCAAACCGCGACCACATCGCCCAGAAATTCTCTTCGATGCCCGCGGAGCCGCTGCATCTGATTCCATGGCAAAATTCTAATCCGGCGGCGCTCCTTCAAGAAACCGCGCGCAGCGCCTCACCCATGTCAATCGCGCCCGTATACAGCGCCTTGCCAATGATCGCGCCTTCCACCCCCGCCTCCTTCAAGCGCACCACGTGCTCAACTGACGAAACACCGCCCGATGCGATTACCGCCATCGGCTCGCTGAAGTGAGCGACCTGCTCGATGATCTGCTCGATCGCTGCGAAATTCGGCCCGCCAAGCATCCCGTCGCTGCCAATGTCCGTGTAGAAGATCCGGCGCACACTGAGTTCGGCGAGCCGCGTCACTAGGTCCGGCGCCCGCATCTCGGACGTCTCCAGCCAGCCGTCCGTCGCCACCATCCCGTCCCTCGCGTCCACGCCAACGAACACCCGCTTACCAAACCGCTCCACCGCCTCCACCAGCATCGCCTGGTCCTTCACCGCCGCTGTCCCCAGCGCCACCCTGTCCGCCCCCGCCCGGATGTATGCATCGATCGTGCCGACTGTCCGGATGCCGCCGCCGACCTGCACCGGCACCCCAGCGTTATCAATCGTCCGCCTCACGATGTTCTCGTTTCGCGGCGTTCCCTCCCGGGCCCCGTCCAGGTCCACCACGTGAAGCCGCGTCGCGCCGGCCTCCCGCCAGCGTGCCGCCACCTCCGAAGGGTCGTCAGCGTAGACCGTCTCGCGGTCGTAATCGCCCTGGTCCAGGCGCACGCAGCGCCCACCGCGGATGTCAATCGCCGGAATGATTTCCATTAACGTATTTTAACCGGCGCTACCCGCAACGAAACGGAATTGCCAGCGTCTTAACTTATGTGAAGAGATACGATTGCCTACCCGCGGCCCTCGCGTTTGCGCAACTCTCGCTCTATCAGTCGCCGTTCCGCTTCGCGGCCGAGGATAGCGTCGAAGACGAAAACGTTGAGGAAGTGCACGGCCAGGATCGCTCCCCAGATCAGCGCGACCCACTGGATCCAGAACTCCTCCGGTCCGGTCACGATGTCGATCACCAGTAGCGCGGCCATCACCGTCACAAACGTCGAATTGTGGCGAAAGAAACCCATGCGCTTGCGAACGTGCCGCCGCGCCGCCTTGTAATCGTCCTCCCGGACGGACCTCCCCGCCCTGAACGACCCAATCGGCGTATCGAACTCCACCCCTTCGAAACCCTCGTCGTCCTGTATCGTCATCAAGTTACTGCCACTTTCTCCGCAATCTTCAGAAAGTTCCCGTACAGCCGCAGGCCAGCGTCACTGCTCTTCTCCGGGTGGAACTGCGTTGCGACAACGTTATCCTTGGCCACCACTGACGCGAACGTCGTCCCATAATCGGTTTCCCCGATTACCACAGAAGGGTCCTCTGGCCTCGGGAAGTATGAGTGCACGAAATAGAAGTACGATCCATCCTCTATACCATCGAAGATCGGGTGCTCCCTCACGATGCGAACGCGGTTCCATCCCATGTGGGGAATCTTGACTCCGTCCGGCAGCTTCACAATCCGCCCCTTCAGGACGCCGAGGCACTCGTGCTCCCCGCCTTCCTCGCTCGCCTCGAACAACGCTTGCTGACCCATGCACACACCCAGGAACGGCCGCCCTGATGCAATGTACTCGCGGATCGGCTCGACCAGCCCGTGCCCCCGCAGGTTGCGCATCGTATCAGCGGCCGCCCCCACACCCGGCACGATCAGCCCATCAGCGTCTTCAAGGTATCGTGCCGTCGATGTAATCAGCGGCCGCACCCCCTGATCCACCACTGCCCGCGCCACCGAGTGCAGGTTCCCCGCCCCATAGTCCACGATTACAAGCTTCACCCTTCAATTCTAGCATCGCCCCTATCGAAAGGAATGACCCTCATCACAGCTCCACTGATCACGACGCAAAAGCCCCGCCGGTTTCCCGGCGGGGCGTCGTGCCAAAGTTGAATGTGGTCTAGAAGCGACCGGGCGGCGACTCGAACCCCTGGAACACTTCGTCCCTGACCTCGAACCTGCCCGTCTCCCGGAATCGCCACAGTTCGATCGCAGCCTTCTCGTCCACTACCTCTTCGAGCTTCTGGTCCGCGGGCGCTTCCGCCTCGTCCCGGGACTTCGTCTCATCGGGAAGTGATTCAGTCTTCGGTTCGTGTGTCATTTTGTCGCTCGCTTCTACTTTGGCTGCAGTCTCTTGCTTCGCCACCTTAGCCCGTCGCGTCCGCCTACGGACGGTCTTGGCCTTCGCAATCTCTTCAGTCTCGGCTTCAACCGGAATCCATATCGGCGGGCTGTGCCTCGACTTCAGCAGTGATCTCATCAGCGGGCTTCACTTCTACTTCCGCCGTCCGCCCGTTCTTCGCCTTGCGGATCGCAGCCGCATCCCCCGCTCCACGGCCTCTGTTTTTATCGCGGCCTGCGTCAGCGCCGGTGCCATCACGGGCTAGGCCCGCAAAGCGCGACCCTTGCGTTCCAGGTTATAGGCCAGCACGGCCTTCTTCCAGCCTCCACGAATGTTCAGCCAGGCGTGCCGCACCTGGCGGCGGCCTGTCTGCATTTCGGCCGCGCGGCGTAGCGCTCGCGCTCCGTTCTGCCATGCCATCGTCAGCACCTCTCCCCTCGCCTCTTCAACCTTCGCCACCTCGGCTGCGTGCGCGCCTGACAGGCGTCGGCGAAGGCCGTAGCCAGGCGCCTCCAGGCGATCACTGCGACAACCTGCTTCGATACCTGAACGTCCAGCGCCTTGTCTATCGCGAAGCAGATGTTCGCCCAGGCGGCCACAACGCCGCTTTCCATCTCTTCGGCTTCAATAAGTGATACCGGCGCGGCTATCTCCTCGACCGTTGGTGCACCCTCCGGCAGGAATTTGGCCGACTCCTCGTGCTCGTGACCGTAGTCCCCGAGACCGTTCAGCGAGTCGGGTGCCGTTTTGCGTACGATTCGCATCGGGCCGCCGTACACGTCGCTCAGCTGCACGTGAACAGTCTCACCTTCAATCGGCTGCAGATCTGGGTCACCTATCTCGGCCGCCTCGGCAATCGGCTCACCCTCATCAGCCTTCACCGCCCCGGCCGTCGCGCCGTTTGCATTCCCCGACGGCGCCAATCCCCTCGCGTCCAGGATGCGCACGACTGTTTCCAGCTCAGCCTGTTCCAGTTCAGCAAGCGGCTCCGGCATCGCTTCCGCCCTCGCCTTCGGGACCTGCTCAGTCACGACGACCGGCTCCTCGATCCCGTCGGAGTGCTCGATCGCGGGCGCTTTCGGATCTTCAGCCATAGCCTCGCGGCGCGCAACGATGTGCATGCGCGCCCGACCCGGCGGGTTAGGCGGAATGATCGTCGCGCGTCCCCAGAAGTCCGCAGTGGTCCGCGCCTGAAGTGCCCAGTAAACGCTTACCTGACCTAAGTCCAGACCCGCCTTCATCTCGTGGCGAATGAAGTCGTACGCCGATCCCATATCCGCGAATGAGAAAGTGTACACCTGCCCGTGACGCCGGATATCCCGGATCAGCACCACCGGCTCGATGATGTCTCCATCGTCGCTTGGTGCCGGCAGCCACGTCAGTCCCCAGAAGACGATCGCGCCCTCCTGGACTTCCCCGCGCAGGTGCTCGTCCAGGTAGGTCTCAGCCTCACGGGCCGTGCAATACAGGCTGATCTGGTACGCTGCGATGCCCGAAGCGTCTGGAGTCAGCATGAAAAGGCGAAGAGCGTCCGGCGCTGCGGCTGGTTTTGGCTCCCTTGCGTCTGGTATATCTCCGCCTTTGCGGAAGAGGCTTTTGACGATGCCCATCCCCTTGTCCCTCCCGGGCCCTGTGCCGTTGGGCCTTAGCCCCGGATTCGATCGGTCTTTCCGGCCTGCCTGCCAGCAGTGCAGACATCGACCGAGCGCTTGTTAAGCAACATCTTCTCCCTCCGCAGTGAAAGCGCCGGTGAAGTGCAATCGCCCGAAAGTAAAGGTTCGGTAAAGACCCGTCGGTTGCCACACCTTCTGCAAAGCCTTTGAAGTTTCCGGCAGCCACACCTATACGCGCGTTCGCTCCTGCACGTACCCTCAATTGAAGGTGCGGGCTTTATTCACACCGCCAACGTATGAGTTACGCCAAACGACACTCTCCTGCCAGTCAACGCACGACAACGGCTGTCCGCGCCCGGCACGCCCGACTGAACGCCGAGCGCAGTGCCCGCCGCCGCAGCCGCATCGTCGCCATCGCCGTAGCATCCGCCCTGGCGATTGCCCTCGTGCCACTCCTCATCGTCGGCGCCATGTGGGTCTACTACGCCCAGGCGCTGGAGTCACCGCAGGATTCGGTCGGCATCGGCGCCAGTGTCGCCTATGACCGTAACGGCGAGCGGCTCCACCGCTTCGTCGATACAGAGGAGGGGCTACGCGACCCCGTCCCTTTGCAGGAGATATCCCCCTACCTCATCGCCACCGCCCGCCGGCAACCAACAGGCACAAGAAGACGACTGACTTCGCAGGCGAGCACGCCTTCCGCAGAGGGTCAGGCTTCTTTTTACCGGGGCAGGGATGCGCTATCCCAATCCGCCGCCGCAGGCACCCCCGCCAGCCCTGTCGCCAAACGCACCGCCCGCAGCACCGCCCGCTCCACCGCCAGCGCTGCGAGTGCGCCCACCTGCATCACATCCGCCTTGCCGCCGCTTCGCCCCGTCGCCAGCGCGAAGATCACATCACCGTCCACAGGCGTGTGCACCGGCCGGATCGTCCGCGCCAGCCCCGTATGCGCCATCGTCGCTACCCGCAGACAATCTTCCTTGCTTAGTACCGCGTCCGTTATCACGACACCAATCGTGCTGTTCTCTCCGGCAAACGGCGACAGCGGGCTGCCCTCCCGCAGAGCGCCAAGCGTGCTCACAAACCCGCTTCCTTCACCGCGCGGTCCCGCGACCACGCTCCCGTCGCCCGGGTCCACAATCTCTCCCCACGCGTTCACCGCTACGACCGCGGTTACCCGCACTCCGGAAGCCAGCTCCTCCGTCGCGCCCCCGAAACCGCCCTTCAGCATGCGTTCCGGACCCAGCGCCTTCGCCACGGTCGCCCCGGTTCCTGCCCCCACGCACCCCTCCGCGGGCGGCCCCGGCGACGACGCCGCACACGCCGCGTACCCCGCCGCAGCATCCGGCCGGACGTCTGCGCGCCCCGTCCCCAGGTCGATCAGTGCCGCCGCCGGCACAATCGGCACCACGCCCGTTCTTACCGGAAACCCGTGCCCTCGCTCTTCCAGCCACCGCACCACCCCTGTCGCCGCGTCCAGCCCGAAGGCGCTACCGCCGGCTAGCACCACGGCATGCACGCTATCCACCAGGTTCCCCGGCCGAAGCAGGTCCGTCTCCCGTGTCGCCGGTGCCCCGCCCCGCGCATCGACGGAAGCCACCGCTCCCTCTAGCACCAGCACCACGGTGCAACCGGTCGCCGCGTCCAGATCCGTCCAGTGACCGATCGTGACACCCTCGATGGCAGCGAACTCGCCTTTATTCCTCATTGAGCGAACCCGAATCGCCTGTCACGCCGTTTATATGTTTAGGTAGCATCGTCATAAGGCATCCTGCCGCTATAATAGCTTTCAGACACCTAGAAGCGCTCCCAACACACGAATGAAGTTCTTCACCGAAGCAAGCCCAGCACGGAAAGGCATCCTGGCCGCCGGCGTCGTCGCCTTTATCGCCGGCGTTATCCTCATCAGCGTCGCCGCCCTCTCAGTTCTCGGCAGCGATGACGAACCGGACATCGAAGTCCGCGACATCCAGAGTCCAACCCCCACCCTCCAGCGCACCCCGACACCCAACCTCGATTCCCCGACACCTGCTCCCACTCCTCCACCCCCTGCCCCCCTCGCCGAAGGCCAGTACGCTATGATCATCGACAAACTCGGCGTCAACGCGCCCGTCCAGACCTATGGACTCGACGCCCGCGCCGCCCCTGAAGTCCCCACCGGTGCCGACGCCGCCGATGTGGTCGCCTGGTACAACTTCTCCGCCCATCCCGGCACCGGCAGCAACGCCGTCTTCGCCGGGCACGTCACCTGGTTCGGCCCCGGCGTCTTCTTCCAGCTCACATCCATTGCCAACGGCGACCAGATCAAGCTCGTAGGCCAGGACGGCACCGAGCTTCTCTACACAGTCAACGATATCTTCCAGGTCGATGCCAACGATCCCGACGCCCTCCAGGTAATGAGCGCGACTGATCAGGACGTCATCACTATCATCACCTGCGACGGCGACTTCGTCGACACCAACGACCCCGTATTCGGCGGCGACTACTCTCACCGCCTCGTCGTCCGCGCCGAACGCACCGATCCCGCCGCCGTCGCTGCCGAAAGCTAGTTCCCGACGCGAACAACCCGGCCCAAACAGACCACTAGAGCAACCACCCGGCCTCCTGATACGTTATGCCTTGTAGACGAATGCAATACCCCCGCAGAGCCCCGCCCCCTGCCTATACCGGCCAGCGACGCCTTTACGTCCTCCTCGCCGTACTCTTCCTCATCATCGGCGCCGGTATGATGGCCTACGCCGGCCACCAGATTCTCTACGAAGGCAAGACCCCAGGGCAGCTCATCTGGGTCCGGCCCAACGGCCCCGCGGGCGTCCCAGGCGCCGACGGTCAGCCTCCTCCACAGTCCGAACCGCTGGGCACCGAGACCTTCCGCCTCGTCATCGAAAAGATAGGCATCGACGCCCCCGTCGCCGCTTATGGTCTCGACGAGAATGCCATCCCTACCGTCCCCTATGAAGCCGACCTCGTCGCCTGGTACAACTTCTCGCGTTATCCCGGCGAGGGCGAAAACGCAGTCTTTGCGGGACACGTCACCTGGCGTGGCGAAGGCGTCTTCTACCGGCTCAACGAAGTCGCCCCGGGTGACCACGTGCGCATAAAGCGCGAAGACGGTAGCCAGCTAGTCTACGAAATCACCGACTCACTCCTTGTCGACCCGACCGCCGCCGAAGCCCAGCGCTGGCTCCTCCCCGCCGGCGAGGACGTCATCACACTCGTCACCTGCGGCGGCGAACGTACGCTAACCGACGACTTCATCGGCGCCGAGTACAGCCACCGCCAGGTCGTCCGCGCCCGACTCATCGCCGTCGCCTGATCCGGTTACATTCCCTGAGCGAAGCCGAAGGCGAGAGCGAGGGGCCTCGTCACAGCGAAAGCGAGAACTAGACTAACAACCGAATCCGGAACAACGTCATCCCGCTGTAGCCGCGAAGCTTCCGTCTCACCTTCTTCCACCCCAATGACCATCCGGTCCGCCGTTGCGGAGGGCTCACCCTCCCTGAAACGTCACTGTCCGATGTCCACTATCCACGTGTCCGCTATCCACTTCGCAACCTCCCGACCGCCTCCCGCAACCGCTCCAGCGTGACCTCGCGCCCCAGCACCTCCATCGTTTCAAATAGAGGGGGCGCAGCCGTCTTGCCCGTCACCGCGACGCGCACAACCCCAAACAAGTCGCCCGCCTTCACACCCATCCCCTCCGCTAACGGCCGGATCGCCACCTCCAGCGCCTCGTGCTTCCAGTCGCTCACACCCTCCGCCGCCGCGATCACAAGCCCCAGTCCCCCCCGCGCCTCCTCCGGCTCCTCCGCGAACCTCTTGCCCAGCAGTAGGGATGCGTCGTACTCCAGCGGTCCCTCCGCGAAGAAGAAGTCCGCCATCTCCACCACGTCCGTCAGCAGCTTGATCCGCTCCTGGATCAGCGGCACGATCTCCGCCAGCCGGCCCGGGTCCACGGCCTTCCCAATCCCTGCCTCCAGGTAAGGCCGGCCACGCACCGCCAGCTCCTGCGGAGAAAGCGCCCGGATGTAGGCACCGTTCATCCACTCCAGCTTCTCCGCATTGAACACCGCCGGATTGGGCAGCAGCCGCTCGATGCTGAAGTGCTTGATCAGCGTCTCCCGGTCGATGATCTCCGTATGGTCGTCCAGCGACCAGCCCAGCAACGCCAGGAAATTCACGATGGCCTCCGGCAGGTAGCCCAGCTCACGGTAGGTCAGTGCCGCGTGCGCCCCGTGCCGCTTCGAAAGCTTGGCCCGGTCCGGCCCCAGGATCGTCGACACGTGCGCATACACCGGCGGCTCCCAGCCGAAAGCCCGGAAGATCAGAATATGGCGCGCCAGGCTGCTCACCCACTCTTCACCCCGCAGCACGTGCGTAATCTCCATCAAGTGGTCATCCACGATCGCCGCCAGGTGATACGTTGGATACCCATCCGACTTCAACAGGACGAAGTCGTCCAACGTGTCGTTCTGGAACGTCATCTCACCGCGGATCGCATCGTGTGTCACCGTCTCCCCTGTCAGCGGGGTCTTGAAGCGAACGACCGAAGGCTGCCCCTCCTTCGTCGCCCGTTCCTCCGCCGTCAAGTCACGACAGAAGCGGTCATAGCGCGGAGGCTCCTTCCGAGCCTGCTGCTCCTTGCGGACGTCGTCCAGTCGCTCCGGCGAGCAGTGGCAACGATACGCCCAGTCAGTGTCGATCAACTGCTGCGCATGAGATTGATACCGATCCACCCGCTCCGACTGCGTATACGGCGCGAACGACCCCCGGATATCCGGCCCCTCATCCCAGTCGATTCCCAGCCAGCGCAGCGTCTCCATCTGCGCCTCAGCCGCCCCCTCCACCAGCCGCGCCCGGTCCGTATCCTCAATCCGCAGCAGGAACTCCCCCCCGTGATGCCGCGCCAACAGCCACGCAAACAGCGCCGTCCGAATGTTGCCAATATGCGGCTCCCCAGTCGGGCTCGGCGCATACCTCGTTCTCACCTTCACCCCCGCATCATATCTTTACCCTACGCCCTGAGGAATCGACGTCGTCCCGTAGGGGCGGTCGCGAACCGCCCGCACAACGTCCCGCCCCGCCACTGGCTAGGGCGAACCAGCCACGATCCCGATGTCCCTTGCTGGCATGCTCGGGGCCTGAGGGACAGGCCGAGCCCTAGCCACTAAACCCCCAACCCGCTATCTTGGCTCCCAAATGGAAGGCATCCACGAAGTCCACGACACCGCCGTCGAAACACTCGCCACGCACGGCTTCGAACTCCCCTACGTCGAATACGGCCAGATCGAACCCGGCATCAAACTCGTCTGGAACGGCGAAGACTACTGGTACTACAAAACCCTGCCCCTCAAAGGCTACAGCGCCGTCCTCCACAAATACATCCGCGACCTCGAAGCCGAAGGCCACAAGCCCCTCCTCGCCCGCTTCCACACCCGCATCTACATCTACGCAACCGGCGTCACCCCCATCGGCGCAGGCAAACCCGCCGGGGCCGACTAACTCCATCCCTACCTGAGACCTCCAACCTCCGCCAGCGCCTCCCGCAAGTCCTCCGGCAGTGGCGACACGAACTCCACCTCCCGCCCCCCTAGCGGCATCCCGAAACCGAGCCTCGCCGCGTGCAGAAACTGCCGCCCGACGATCTCGGACCGCCTCCCATACACCCCGTCCCCCACGATCGGATGCCCAATCGCCGCCATGTGAACGCGGATCTGGTGCGTGCGCCCGGTTACGGGCTCCACCTCCAGCAGTGCGTAACGGCCGCCGGCCAGCTGCCGCGTCACCCGGTACCGCGTCAGCGCCTCCCGACCCCCTGCCACCACTGCCTGCTTCTTGCGGTTCTTCGGGTGCCGTCCCAGCGGCGCCTCGATCGCCCCCTCCCGCGGCGAAGGCACCCCCTCCACCAGCGCCAGGTAAGTCTTGTGCACGCGCCGCTCCTTCATCTGCTGCTGCAGCGCCCGCAGCGCCCGCTCGTTCTTCGCCACCACCAGCAGCCCCGACGTGTCCTTGTCCAGCCGGTGCACGATCCCCGGCCGGAACGTCCCCGTCATCGCCTGCAGGTCCGGTACCGCCGCCAGCAGCGCATTCACAAGTGTCCCGCTCGCGTGGCCCGGCGCCGGATGCACCGTCAGACCCGCCGGCTTATCGACCACGATGATGTCGTTGTCCTGGTAGACCACCGTCAGCGGGATCTCCTCCGCCTCAAGCGTCATCTCCTCCGCCGGCGGAATCGTTACCCGCAGCAGCATCCCCTCCCCCACCTTCTCCGAGGGTTTGGGCAAGTGCCCGTCGACCGTCACCAGCCCAGAGTCGATCAGCTTCTTAACGTGGCTCCGTGACAGCTCCGGCAACCGCCGCGCAACGAAGGAATCGACCCGCTCGCCGGGGCGGTCCGCCTCTAGCTCAACCGTCCTCATCAGGTACAGCCGGCTCCGGCTGCGCCTCCTCCGGCTTGCGCGCCTCGAACCACAAATAGCCAAGGATGACGATCGCCACGCCGATATTGATCGAAGCGTCCGCCACGTTGAACGCCGGGAAGTCACCCACGTCTACGAAATCCGTCACCCGGCCCACCCGCACGCGGTCGATCAGGTTACCCGCCGCCCCGCCCAGCATCATCCCGATCCCCAGTGTCGCCGCCCAGTGATCAAACGGCGGAAAACGATAATACAGGTAGATTGCCCCCAGCCCGATCAACGCCATCACGATCAGGAACATCGTCTCGCCCTGAAGAATCCCGAACGCCGCCCCCGAGTTCGTTACGTGCTTGATCCGCACCGGCCAGTCCTCTCCTGGCCATGCCTCGCCACGCTCGAGCCACGTGCGGATCCCCGCTTTCGTCGCCTGGTCCAGCGCCACCACCATCGCCGCCGCCACCCAGAACGCCCAGCGGTGCACCCGCGGCGCCACTGCTCGCGACCGCGCCCCGGAAGGCGCCGCCTCTGTCATCTCCATCCCCTCGATGATACGATGCCCCGCCTTCCGCCGCGACGAATCGCGCCCCCGTGCCAAAACACTCTCCCGAACCCGGCACTAACCACCCCGCTCATCCTGAGTCTCTCGAAGGACCCGCTCATCCTGAGGAGCCCTCCGTCCGCTGCGGCGGACTGCGGGCTCCTCAAAGGACTCCGTATCCTCACCCCCAAATCCCTGCTATTCTCATTCCGTAGACCATCACCCACCACTACACCAACCGCTATGCTCGACATCCGCAAGCGACGTGAAAAAGACCGCGAAACCTACGGCGACCGGCTGCCCCCAGGCCAGAAAGTCGTCGACGACTGGCCCGTCCTCACTTATGGCGGCACGCCCCGCATCAAGCTCGAAGACTGGCGCCTCCGCATCTTCGGCCTCGTCGAAAACGAAATCGAATTCACCTGGCCCGAGTTCACCGCGCTCCCCCGTACGAAAGTCCATACCGACATCCACTGCGTCACCACCTGGTCGAAGATGGACACCAACTTCGAAGGCCTCGCCGTCTCCGAGCTGATGAAGCATGTCCAACCCAAACCCGGAGCAACGGCCGTCATGGCGCACTGCTACGGCGGCTACACCGCCAACCTCCTCCTCGATGACTTTTTGCGTCCCGACAACATCCTCGCCTACATCTACGAAGGCGAGCCACTCCCCGCCGAGCACGGCGGCCCCTGCCGCCTCTTCGTCCCCCACCTCTACTTCTGGAAAAGCGCCAAGTGGCTCAACGGCATCGAATTCCTCCCCAATGACGAACCCGGCTTCTGGGAACGCTACGGCTACCACGTCCGCGGCGACCCCTGGAAAGAGGAACGCTACTCATGACGCCCCACCTACTGGACGCTCCCGCACTTGCCGCTCATCCTGAGGAGCCCGCAGTCCGCCGCAGCGGACGGAGGGCGTCTCGAAGGACCCCGCTAGCACCCCGCCCTAACACCTAACTCCTGTCCTCTACGGACGCCTCGCTGTAATCTGGAAGCGAAGCACCATGACAACCACGACCCCCCTCTCCCTCACCGACCCCACCAACACCGCCATCCTCGCCGTCTCCGAAGACCAGCTCGCCGGCTTCCACCACGACCCCTTCGCTGAGATCGCCCAGCGCTCCGGCGTCCCCCTCGACACCGTCCTCGAACGCATCCGCGCCCTCCTCGAAGCCGGCACCATCCGCCGCGTCCGCCAGACCCTCCTCGCCACCAACCTCGCACCCGGCGCACTCGTCGCCTGGCAGGTCCCCAACGACCGCCTCCAGTCCGCCTTCGACTGGATGTTCGGGCGCGACCCCTTCTCTGGGCACGTCGTCATCCGCACCACCGATGCCGCCACCGCCGGCTCCACCTACCGCCTCTGGACAACCCTCAAGGTCCCCCAGGGCTACGACATCGACAAGCATTGCGAGTTCCTCATGGTCCGCACTGGCTGCGAGGCCTACCGCCTCATGCCCGCCAGGGCCCTCTTCGTCCTCGGCGTCGGACACACCCGCCGCCGCGGCATGGAGCCCGGCTCAAAGACCGACGAGCCCGCCGATGTCATGACCCCCGAGGTCGCCGAACTCTCCGATCTCGAGTGGCGCGTCCTCGAAGCCCTCAAGCGTGAGTTCGCCCCCGACGAAATCACCCGCGACCCCTGGCGCTCCCGCGCCCAGGACGCCGGCGTCGACCTCCAGACCTTCTTCCGCGTCGCCGAAGCACTCCACGACCGCAAGCTCATCGGCCGCTTCTCCACCTTCCTCGAGCACGTCAAGGAGACCGCCAGCGGCGAGCGCGTGACCCGCTACAACGCCCTCTTCCACTGGGCCGTCCCCCCCGGCCGCGAGATCGAGGCCGGGCGCCAGGTCGGCCGCCACCACATCCTCACCCACGCCTACTGGCGCGAAGGCGGCCCCGAATTCCGCGACGTCAACATCATGGCCGTCGCCCACGGCACCGACAAAGACCTCGTCCTCGCCCACAAAGCCGCCATCGACGCCCACCTCGCCGCCGAAGGCATCCCCGTCGCCTACACCAACGTCTTCTGGGGCGGCCGCTCCGAAATCAAACCCAGCGAAATCTCCCCCCTCGCCTACGCCGCCTGGTGCCGCGAAATGAGTATATCGCAGGAGGCGATGCAGGGGAAGTAGGGGCCTCGAAGCCACCTTATCCTCGCTATAATCCCAAGCATGGTTGGGGCCCAGCTCTCGTTCTTCGGCTCGGAAAGGCTTTTCACACAGCGTGTACTTGGCCAGTACCTAGCCGACAAGTCCGCAGATCCTATACACGATGCCCTAGCTAAGGCCCGAATCATAGATGATTGGGTGCGATCTATCCCAAAGTCTGGCGCAACCGAACCAAGTCTAGAGCAAGCGTTCAACAGTACGATTCTCGGCGGGGTCCTCGGATATACTTTATGGCCGGCGCCGGGGGCAACAGCGCGCCCGAAACCACCCTCGGGGGTGACCGGGACTGGCCTACTACCGGACGCGATTCTCGGGCTTAATCTCGATGCCGATCCTCAGCCCATAGCCGTAGTCGAATTGAAGGCTCCCGGCGTGGCGCTCGATGCGCCACAATCTCGCGCCGACCGGAAAACACCCGTAGAGCAGGCCTTCGACTACGCTGAAGCGATTTTTGGTATTCGCTGGATTCTCGTATCCGACATGCAGCTGATTCGTCTGTATTCAGTTGAATCACGTTCCGACTATGAATTGTTCAACCTTGCATCTTGCCTTTCGCAGAGGGGCGAACCCACACCGGAGTTCCAGAAGCTAATCTCGCTCCTCCACCACGACAATCTTGTTCGCGACGGAGTCCAGTCTCCGGTTAACCGGCTCTTCACTAAGTCGCTTGAACGACAGCTACTCATCCGGACGAGCTTCTACGACCTCTATTACCGCATACGACGGGACCTGATGACTGCTGTTCGCAATGCGCTGATGTCTGTGGGTAAGCCGAGTGACAGTGACACCGTCCTCGAAGCGGTGCAGCGACTTCTGGATCGGATGATGTTCCTCTCGTATTGCGAAGACCACCCAGATCAGCTCATCCCCCGCGACACGATTCGCTCAGTTACGCAGAGCGCCCGCTCACTGCCGGGGAGCAGTGATCACCGGGTCTACGACAGTCTGAAATCACTGTTTAGAGAGGTTGACGAAGGCAGTCCGCAAGTTAGTGGGCTCAGACTCTCAGCCTATAACGGAGAGCTATTCAAACACCACAATATCGACGAAATCAACCTTCCGGACTCGCTCCACGACACTGTGTACCCCGCCAGCGATCCCGACGGGCAGGAGCGCCGTGTCCAAGGGGTCTGGGGCTTGCACCAGTTCGACTTCTGGCAGGAACTGAATGAGCACCTCTTGGGACACATCTTCGAAGAGTCCCTTTCGGACATTGGCGAGCTTCGTATCAACGCGCCGGTTGAAATCTCCGAAAAGCTGAAGGAACGCCGGCGCTGGGGAATCTACTATACGAGTCAGCTCCTGTCGGACTTCATGGTCTTCGCCGTCCTGCAGGACCACGTAGCCGAAGTACAGAGCACCCCAAGTCGCTCAGAGGGTGACGATGAGGCTGGCACGCTGTCTGAACAGATGGACCGGCTTACTCGCCTGAAAATCATCGATCTAGCCTGCGGATCAGGCGCTTTCTTGGTGTCGGCGCTTCGCGAACTCCAGAAGGAGCACGTCCGCCTTCAGTCGGCAATCACGGACCTTCGAAGATCGCAGACGACTCCTCAATTCGGGCTAGAGGAGTTCGCAGAACTGAGCCAACAATCGGGACTCCTTAGGCAAGGAGTCTACGGCGTTGACCTGCTACCCCAGGCAGTCGAGTTGGCCAAACTCGCGCTCTGGCTCAGATCGGCCCGAAAAGGAGAGAAGGTCGCTGACTTGAGCCGAAACATCGTTGCTGGGGACAGTCTTAGAGTTGGTCACGCGCTGGAGCAGATGGGTGCAGGTCCCGGGACTTTCGACATTGTCGTTGGGAATCCTCCTTGGGGTGGAGAAGTCGATACCGCGGCTTACCGTGCTGCCTGCGCCACACTCGGCATCCCAGCCACCACCGGCTGGGATACATGGGAACTGTTCGTTCTCCTAGGCCTTCACACGTTGAAGGACGGTGGGCGACTTGCATTCGTGATCCCTGACACCTTCTTCAGCCCCGCGAAGGAACGGATTAGACGGATTTTGCTGGACCAGACCATAATCGAGCGGCTGCACAATCTGGGTCCAGATTGGTTCGGGCCTAACGTTCGAATGGGAACAGCTGTCATCCAACTCCGCAAGGGAGCCAAGGCCTTCTCGTCAGATATCACATCATTACTGTTGACGGGTGACCTCCGGCGTCGCGCCATCAAGGGGGAGGTCCCTCTAAGGCAGCTTGAACGTACATTCGCAAGGCAAATTCCACAGGAAAGAAGCGAAAAGTCATCCGCAGCTGAAATCGAAATCTTCCGATCCCGATTGGATGACGACATCATGACCCGGATGGAATCGTTGAGTTTTCCTCTCTCTAACTTGTGTACGCGTGCCCGTGGGGAGGAGATGGCGAAGACTGGTCTCCTCTGGCGGTGCCCTAATTGAACCGCCCCGGGAAAAGTGGAGGCTCCAAGCCGTGAGAGGATGGAGCAATGACAAGACCGGGGAGGTATCCAGTGGAGATACGAGAACGGGCGGTGCGCCTTGTGCTGGAGCATCAGGGCGAGTACCCGTCACAGTGGG
>DATKDX010000010.1:0-24302 GCA_035512435.1 Dehalococcoidia bacterium | reverse complement strand
GGTTACGGATATGACGGTCAACGACGTTACTCTCGGCGGCGTAATCAGTGCCCCACAGGTAGTCGAGTATCTCATCGCGAGTGAGAAGGCGGCCTGCGTTAGCGGCGAGCAGGTAAAGCAGGTTCTGCTCCAGCGACGTCAGGTGCAGCTCATGCTCGCCCGCCGTCACGCTGCGGTTCAGGATGTCGATCTGCAGCTCTCCGATTTTAAGAACCGGGGCGAAGACTCCGACCTCGCCATAGCTGCGCCGCATCACGGCCAGACTCCGGGCGACGAGTTCTTCCGGAGAGAAGGGCACCGTCAGGATGTCGTCCACGCCCTTCTCGAATGCTGCCAGCTTGGTCTTGAGGTCGCCCCGCCGCGTGAGCGCTACTACTGGGATCCGCTCTGATCGCGCCCTGACCTGTTCCAGCCATGCCAACCCCTCACCGCCGTTGACGTCCATATCAAGCACGGCGATATGGGGTTCCCATGCCTTTAACGCCTCATCCGCTTCCGGCGCACTCGTCACCACGCGGGTGGTATAAGTGCCGTGGTTGAGTGCCAACTCGACCACGCCGGCAAGTATGGGCTGATCGGTTACCATCAGCGCACGCGCCGGAGTGTTTGGCATCAAGGTTGACGACTGCATTGCCCTTTCCTCACTCTGTTCCTTCCCTGCAACACAATTATACAGCAAAAAACATCCTATTGAGGCCCCGTCGACGCCTAATCAACCACAAGTCCAGATGATTCGCTTGACCCTTCCTGGTCCGAATATGACGAAAGTTCATTACAACCACTCCCCTGCGTGCGACTCTTGATAGAGCGGGGGAAATCTGGAGGATGATGATGAAGCTAACTAGCACAAAGGATCTCGCGTACCAGGTGATCGACTTGATCTGCAATAGCGGAGAGCTTGACGCGGCTGACGAACTGTTCACGGACGACTACGTCAACCACGGCGGCTTGATCCCGGACCTGCTCCGGGGTCCCGAGGCAATTAAGTTCAGTGTTGCCCTTTATCGCCGTGCCTTTCCAGACTTCCGAATCGAAGCGCAGAGCGTAACGACGGAGGAGAGCGGAACAATAGTCCGCTGGGTATCAAGCTGCACCCCATCGACGCTGAATCCGGGGGATGGGAACCAGGGTATCCTCCGTGGAATCACCCGCTTCCGGCACCGGGACGGCAAGATCGCCGAAAGCTGGACCGTCTGGGACAGCAATTTCGGCCTGGCATGGCGCGTCCCTGCAGACCTGCAGCCCAATCGAATTCCGTAGAGCCCCCGTAGTACGCTAGCCTGCATGCAGGTGCACCTGGTCGACGGGACGTATGAATTGTTCCGCGCACACTTCGGCGCGCCGCCGGCGAAGGCGCCCGACGGGCGGGAGGTGGGAGCGACGCGCGGGATCATGCGCAGCATGCTCTCGCTGCTGGGGGAGGACGGGGTGACGCACGTCGCCGTGTCGTTCGACCATGTGATCGAGTCGTTCCGCAACGATATGTATGCCGGCTACAAGACAAGCGCCGGTGTCGACGCTGAACTGCTGGCGCAGTTCCCGCTGGCGGAGCGGGCAACGGAAGTTCTTGGCCTTGTGACCTGGCCGCTGGTTGAGTTCGAGGCCGACGATGGGATAGCGACGGCAGCAGCTCGCTTCAAGGACGATCCGGAGGTGGAGCGCATCGTGGTCTGCTCGCCGGACAAGGACCTGTCGCAGCTGGTGGAGGGGACAAGGGTCGTGTGCTTCGACCGCATGCGCGGCAAGGTAACAGACGAGGCCGGAGTCGTGGAGAAGTTCGGCGTGGGCCCGGCGCAGATTCCGGACTACCTGGCGCTGGTGGGCGACAGCGCGGACGGCTACCCGGGCGTGCCGAAGTGGGGCGCCAAGTCATCGGCGGCGCTGCTTTCTCGCTATGGCTCTATCGAGGCGATACCGTCGGACGCAATGCTATGGGATGTGGCGGTGCGCGGCGCGCCTGCCCTCTCACTGAGCCTGGAGACACACCGCACGGAAGCGGCGCTCTACAAGCAGCTGGCAACGCTGTGCTATGACGTGCCGATGCCTGAGACGCTGGATGACCTGCGCTGGCAGGGTGCGGACCGCCAGGCGCTGACTGCGTTATGTCGCGATCTGGGCGATGAGGGGTTCTTGGAGCGGGTGTCTCACTGGCGGACGTAGACAGTCTAATGGAGCGGGGGAGGGGGATCGCCTGATTTCGCTAGACCGCTGAACGAACTTGTTCCGTGACGTCCGCGGCGGGAAGCGCGACCCTGAAGGTGGAGCCGACACCGAGCTGGCTTCGCACTTCAATAGTTCCGGCCATCGACGACACAAGGTCTCGCGTAATCGCAAGTCCCAGGCCGATTCCAAACGTCACTGCCTTCTTCCCTTCATCCGTGCGATAAAATCGTTCGTAAATCCGCGGCTGGTCTTCCTCTGATATCCCGATGCCTGTGTCAATAACCTCCACGACGACTTCATCACCTTCTTGTCGTGCCGAAACAGTGACCGAACCCCCTGTTTCGGTATAGCGAATGGCGTTCGACACGAGGTTAGTGAGGATTGACTCGAGCGCGGTGTCGTCTGCCATTACATAGGGCAGGTCGGGGGCACAATCCAGCGTGAGTTCTATTGACTTCGCGGATGCGTTTAGCTGCCCCCAGCGTACAACGCGTCTTAGAGCATGGGGCAGAGGTAGCGGGGCAATCTCCAACTCGCGCTGTTCATCACGGCTGGCGGCGAGGAGCTGCTCCCTGAGCAACATCATGCGTTTAATTGCAAAGTCGACGTCGGCCTCCCGTTCATTCAGATCTTCCGGCCAACTCCCGCGTTCTTCGAGGAACTTCCGAATCGATGCGACATTAACCTGGACCACCATCAGTGGGCTACCGAGTTCGTGACTGACGCCGGCGAGCAACCCAAGCCTGTTCTGCTCTGCGCGCTCCGCTCCCTGGGCGCGTGCCTGCTCGGCGGCATCCGCCTCCGCAAGGAGCCGTTCGGAATGCGCGCTGTATGCCACCCCATACGCTAGCAGCACCTCAAGAAGGAGCCGGTGGGCAGAGACCAATGCTCGAGCGTCGTCAAGATCGATGTTTTCTGCAACGGCCGCGTCGTGAACAGCCTTGATGTCCATTGGCCCAATCCCAGCGGCCAGAAATTCGTGGCCGAGCGCGCTGGCGGCCGCCGTAAGCGGGCTGGGATCCTCGAGACTACAAAAGCGGTTCAGGAGGCTGGCGTATGTCTGGTGGTAATCAGAACGCAGTTCGTCAGTCATCGTGTGTCAATGTACAAGCTTACACCAGCAGATTGAGCCTAAGCAGGGCGGCGTCCCGCAGCCCGCGTAGCCACGTACCGGCTTACGGAGGGTGCGCTGGCGACGACCTGGGTCCCACGCATCGGGAACCGTAGCGAGGATCATCAACACGACTCGAATCGCCAGGTTTCGGTGGTCGCCGGAAGCCCAAAATTGTACGACAGGATACCGCTCCTGATCCTTTTAGTCAGCCGCGTCTCTGGCTGCGACCCTCCACACACGCACCGGTTCCCCTACGCCCTTCAACTCCCGCTCGCCGCGGTCTTCGAAGCGCACCCCGGCCGACGTGCGCGCCAGGTCCCGCACCGTCTGCGAGACCAGCACCTCGCCCGGCGCGGAGAGTCCCGATATCCGCGCCGCTATGTTCACTGCGCCGCCGAATACGTTGCCGTCTTCGCGGATGACGTCGCCGGCGTGGAGCCCGAGATGGAGGGGGAGGCCGGCTTCGTCGCCGGAGCGGGCGCAGGTTAGCGCGGCCTCGATCGCCTGCCGCGCGCTGGCAAAGACCGCGAGGACGCCGTCCCCAATGAGCTTTCCCTCGATTGGGGTGCCAGCATTGTCCCGGATCACGGTGCGCAGAGCGGCATCGAGGGCACGTGCCTGCGCACGGATGCCGCCGTCGCCGAGCCGCTCGGTGAGCGCCGTGGAGTCCGCGATGTCGGCGAAGAGGATGATCGCCGTGCCGGAGGGAAGTTTCAGCGCGGTCTTCTCGCCTTCGCCCAGGAACTCGTCGATGGCTTGCAACACTGCCTCCGGATGTTGAAGCGCCCAACTGCCGGCGCTACCTTCCACAACCACCAATCGGGCGTGCGGGATGTTTGAGGCGACTTTCCTGCTTTGACTCAGGTCATGGCTGGACTCACGCCGGTGCAGCACCAGCGTCGGCGAGCTGACCTGAGGCAGCAGAGCCGAGACATCGATTCCCATCCCGGCTGCAAATGCCGCTTTTAGCCCCTGCGGAGTGTGGTTCTCGCGATAAAGCGCAGCGACGCGCCGCGCCGTCTCCGTCTCTGACCATCCCTCTACCGCGTGCGCCAGTTTCTCGGTAAAAAGTTCCCAGTCTTTGTCCACGAGATCAAGGATGGCCAGAATCCCCGGCTGTTCCGCGAGGTGCGCGGTTTGTGCGTAGGCCTGCCATAAGAAGAGATGCGAGACGCGCTGGGGCCAGCGGGCCGCGTAAGCGATGGCGACCGGGACTGCCAGACTGTTCGGCGCGAACAGGACGAGTTGCTCCAGACTCAGGCTGTCCACAATCGCCTCGAGGTCTAGGAGCCAAGCGTCAAGCGAGTAGTCGATCACGTCGCGGTCCGAAAGCCCGGCGCCTCGACAGTCGTAGCGGACCAGCATCCCTCTGCGGGCAATCTGTTCGTTCCAGGCACGCCACTCGGGCACTTGGGACTGCCCCGCGGTAAAGCTGAAGGATATCGGTGGCATCTCTACGAACGGTGTTCCTTGTGCCAGAGTGCAGAAGGCGATGCTCACCCCCGTCGGCGGTCTGGGTGTACTGGGTGGGCGGCTCCATCACGCCTTCTCTCGCACTGCCCACATCCGCACCGGCCCCTCGATGCCCTTAAGTGCGTGCTCTCCGCGGTCCTCAAACGTGACGCCGGCTGAGGTGCGGGCCAGCGAGCGCACGGTGTCGGAGACCAGCACTTCTCCTGGCGCCGACAGCCCGCTTATGCGCGACGCGATATTCACCGCGCCGCCGAAGACGTTGTCGTCCTCACGGATGACGTCGCCGGCGTGGAGGCCGAGATGCAGTGGCAGGCCCCCCGCATGACCAGCCTTGCCGCACGTTAGCGCCGCTTCGATCGCCTGCCGCGCGCTGGCAAATGTCGCCAGCACGCCGTCACCAAGAAGCTTCCCCTCGATTGGCGTGCCGCCGGCTTCACGGATAATGGTGCGGAGGGAGGCGTCGAGGTCGCGGGCGCGCTCGCGGAAGGCGGCGTCTCCGAGTCGCTCGGTGAGGGCGGTTGAGTCGACGATGTCGGCGAAGAGGATTGCGGTGAGGCCGGATGGGAGAGTAGGCGCCGAGTCGGCCACGGTCTCAACGCCTACACTCAGAAATTCCTCTATGGCGTGTATCTCTGCATCTGTATGCCCTAAAACCGGGACAGCCGCGGCGCCTTCGACGAGAGCGAGCCGTGCATTCGGTATTCTAATGGCTAGGTTCTTGGAAGCTTCCTCATCCCAATAGGAGAATTGCCGCCTGTGAACTACTAGCGTGGGCGAGACTATGTGGGCAAGCAAAGGTTCAATATCAAACTGTTCGATTGCCTTGTACGCTTGCCTTGCGCCCTTCGGTTCCGTGCACTCCTGGAGGAACCCTGCGTACTGTTGCGAGAGTTGCCCCTCGTTCCAGCCTAGCTCAGTGCGTGCCCTGATCTCTGTATATGTCTCCCAATCGCTTTCCATAAGCGGCTGGAGCGCCGCGACGGATTGCCATCGCGAGTGCTGATAGTAAGGGGCGCCACCCCAGCTGCACCAGAGAATGAGATGGGACACACTCTCCGGATGGTGAGCGGCAAATGAGATCGCTACGGGCCCGGCGTTGATACAAGCAAAGAGAGCAAAGCTATCAAGTTCCAGCCGTTCCACCACCGCCTCCACGTCTCGCTCGAATGATTGCAGGGAATACTCTTCGACAAGCCGGTCGGATAACCCGGTTCCTCTCGGATCGAAGCGGATGAGCCTCCTCCGCTCTGCAAAGCGCTGATACCAGTCGTGGAACTCAGGAATCCGCCACTCCAGTTGGGCATGGCTCCAGATAAGGTTCGTCATACAAATTAACGCGGGCTTTCCCTCGCCCATAACCCAATAGGCGATGTTGACTCCATCACTCGTCTTCGCGTACTGAATTTGCGGCTCCATCACCCTGCCTCCCGTTGAACCCTCCACACCCTAACCGGCTCGCCAACGCCCTTCAGCTCCCGCTCGCCGCCGTCCTCGAACGCCACCCCCGCCGATGTCCGCGCCAGGTCGCGCACGGTCTGCGAGACCAGCACCTCCCCGGGAGCGGTCTGGTCGGAGATGCGCGCCGCGATGGTCACCGCGCCGCCGTAGACGTTGCCTTCTTCGCTGATCACGTCGCCAGCTTGCAGGCCCAGGTGAAGCGGCAGGCCGCGGTCATCTCCCGCCGCACCGCAACTGAGGGCCGCCTTGATCGCCTGCCGGGCGCTGGCGAACGTCGCCAGCACGCCGTCACCGAGCAGCTTGCCTTCGATCGGCGTGCCGCCGGCTTCGCGGATAATCCTACGTAGCCCGGCGTCCAGGTCGCGCGCCTTCTCGCGGAAGGTTGCATCGCCAAGGTTCTCGGTAAGGCCGGTTGAGTCCACAATGTCGGCGAAGAGGATTGCGGTCATCCCGGAATGTAGCGATTGCGACGGGCGACGACGGGCTTCGGGCGGCAGCGCATCCCGCAGAAAGCCGCGCACTATGCCGTTCACCGTCGCAAAGACCTCCCCGGCCTCGGTCGGCGGCAGAGAAGAGAAGACGGCATTCGGCAGCGATGCTGCCAGCCTGCGGGTGGCCTCCTGCGGCACGTGATGTGCCAGCTCACCGTAATTCAGTACGAGCGCAGGCGTGGCAACCTGGCCGACAACCTCGGACGCATCCCATCCATCAATCGCCCGCCCGAGGGCAGTGAACTCCTCCTGGCTTGTCGATTCGTCAATAAGCCTCAAGAGCTGGCGCAGTGTCGCGGTGAACGAGTAACCGGGTTCGTTCGACTGGCTAATTGCCCGCTTGCCGTCTTCCCAGTCTTCGCTCACAAGCGCTATCATCCGGCGCCAGCTGTCACTTAAATCGGCTCCTCGCAGCACGCCGTTGAGCATGACCAATGCCAACACCATGTCGGGATGCCGCGCCGCGTACACCAGGGCGGGAATCGAATGGTGCTTCCACGTCTGCAGTATGAAGGGTGGGAGCTCACCCGCCTCGACCACCGCCTCCAGATCGCGGACCATTGCCTCGCACGAGAAATCCATCAACCCCCTGTCAGACAGGCCGGATCCGCGGGCGTTGTAGCTGACGAACGTCGCTCGACGCGCCATGTCCTCGAGCAGCTGACGCAACTCGGGTATCCGCCATTCGGCGCCAATCGGCGTCGAGGGGGACGTGGGCCAGACATACGGGGTTCCCGAGCCGATAGCGTACCAGGCGATGTTTACTCCATCGCTCGTTCGTGCGTACCGGATCTGAGGCTCCACGCGCCTATTCTACGGCAGCGGGAGAAAAGGAACAGGAACCGCCCGCTGACCCTCAGCTTACGTGGCCCTTAGCTTCCACCACAGAATCGCCCAGTCCTATGTCTACGTTCATTCCGACCGAATTTGCTCTCCCACAACGGTTCGATTGAACATCTTGGGACTTGGAAACTCGACTGGACATCCTGACTGTATACTGGCGTCGCCATAACGAAAGGAGTTCCGAGATGACAAGCGTGACACAAGACACTCTGAGGGAACGTACCCACGGTCTGGTGATAAGCGCCGAAGACTCCCAGTACGACAGTGCGCGTGCGGTTTACAACGCCATGATTGACAGGAAACCGTCCGTCGTAATTCAAGCTGCTGACGTGACCGACGTGATAGCGGGCGTGGAATACGCCAGGGAGAGCGGGCTTGATCTCTCGGTACGAGGCGGCGCGCACAGTGTTCCCGGATTTGGCACCTGCGATGGCGGCGTTGTCATCGACCTCGTCAACATGAATGGTGTCCGCGTCGATCCCGAACGAAAGACGGCGAGGGCCGCCGGCGGCTGCACGTGGGCGCGCTTCAATCACGCCACATATTCTTTTGGCCTTGCGACCACCGGCGGAATCGTCGGCAGCACGGGCGTCGGCGGCTTGACCCTTGGTGGCGGTATCGGCTACCTGACCCGGCGTTACGGCTTGACGATCGATAACCTCCTTTCAGCGGACGTCGTAACCGCGGACGGCCGAGTCGTCGTCGCGAGTGCCAACGAGAACGAGGACCTCTTCTGGGCGATTCGTGGAGGCAGCGGCAACTTCGGTGTCGTCACCTCGTTCGAGTTTCAGTTGCATCCGGTCAAGGACATCGTGGCTGGAATCTTCTTCTATCCAGTCGACAAGACGCCTGACGTACTGAGCTTCTTCAGGACGTACATCGATGAGGCGCCGGAGGCCATGGGCGCCTTCCCATCCTTCCACATTGCGCCTCCGCTGCCCTTCATTCCCGAGGACGAAGTCGGCAAGCCGTTCTGCGCGGTGGTTGCTTGCTGGTCCGGCCCGGTTGAGGAAGGTGAGCAACAGATGTCAGCTTTTCGTGAACCGTCTCCAGCGGTCGCCGAGATGGTCGCGCCCATGCCGTATTACGCCATGAACACGCTGTTTGACCCGCTCCTCCCTCCGGGCCTCCAGCACTACTGGAAGACAGTATTCGCGGAGGAGTTGACGGACGAAGCAATCGCGGCACATGTGGAGCACGGGCCAAAGGTGCCCGCGGTCAACTCAGCCGTTCACCTCTACCCGATAAACGGAGCGGCAGCGCGCGTTCCCGCCGACTACACGGCGTTCTCCTTCCGCGGCGCCAAGTTCGCCACAGTCCTGGCTGGAATGTGGCCGGACCCAGCCGACAACGAGAAGAATGTCGCCTGGGTCAAGGACTATCACGCAGCCCTCAGCCTCCATTCCATGAGCGGTGGATACGTTAACTTCATGGCCGAGGACGACGAGGACAAGGCCCGCGAGAACTACGGCTCAAATTACGAGCGCCTCGCCTCCATAAAGAAGGCCTGGGATCCGAATAACCTGTTCCACATGAACCAGAACATCAAGCCGTAAGCTCACGGCGAGGGGACGATTCGCCCACCAGTGAAACAGGATATCCGGTTCGTCACAGCACCAGACGGGGTCCGCATCGCCTGTGCGTTCGCTGGCACAGGGACGCCACTTGTTAAGGCCCCCACCTGGCTTAGCCACGTCGGCATGGACAGCGATAGCCCTGTTTGGCGTCACTGGTGGGAAGCACTCGCCGCGAAGCATTTCTTTGTGCGATTCGATCAACGGGGGTCCGGTCTCTCCGATCGAACTGTGCCAGAGTTTTCGTTTGCCAGCTGGGTCAGCGACCTCGAATGCGTCGTCGATACCTTTGGGCTTGAGCGATTCATTCTTTTCGGGATGTCGCAGGGCGGACCGATAGCCGTCGAGTACGCTGCTCGCCACCCGGAGCGGCTCAGCCACCTGGTCATTGTTGGCGGCTACGCCAGAGGTTGGGCTCAGCGAGGCCAACCTACCGATGAGCAAAAAGCGCTTCTTACCCTGATCAAACACGGCTGGGCCACTGACAATCCGGCCTTTCGCCAGGTGTTCACCACGCAATTCATGCCCGACGCCACAGCAGACCAGATGCGTTGGTTCAATGACCTGGAGCGAGCGTCAGCATCCCCGGAGAATGCGCTCCTGTTTCAGGAGGAAGTCGGCAACATCAATGTCACCGAAAGCGCCCGCAGCGTCCGCGTGCCGACCCTGGTATTTCACAGCCAGGACGACGCCCGGGTGCCAGCGGATCAGGGGCGTGAACTCGCCGCCCTGATACCGACGGCCCGCCTCGTCCTTTTGCCAAGTAAAAACCACATCCTCCTAGAGAACGAGTCCGCATGGCCGATATTCGTCCAGCAGATGGAGGCATTCCTTGCTGGGCCCGCTTCGGCAGACGCGCTGCCAGGGCTTCGACCGGAGGTCCAGTCGTTGTCCTCACGTGAGCTTGAGGTATTGCGGTTGATTGCCCGTGGCTTCACCGATCGCGATATATCGGCTGACCTTGGCATTAGCACCCGGACAGTCGGAAACCATGTTCGGAGCATCTTAAACAAGACCGGTTGTAGCAACCGAACGGCAGCGGCCATTTGGGCAGCAAGATCCAGCATCGTCTAGGTCCTACCGATAGGTAATCGTACTCAGCGGCCGTCCTTACTCGCCTCACGAATCCGCGTTTGAAATGAGGCATTTTCACGATGTTCGCCATCATCGCGTCCCCCATTCTCAGTTAGGATCGTATCGCTGAAAAGGAGGACGACATGCGAAGTCACGCAATTATTGTCAACGGCGGAGTCCGCCTCAACGTTATGGAGGCCGGGAATTCCGAGGGGCGGCCGATTCTCTTCATCCATGGCTGGTCGCAGAGCAGTCTCTGCTGGGCAAAGCAGTTCGAATCAGATCTGGCAGACAGATTTCATCTGCTGGCGATGGACTTGCGCGGCCACGGAGACTCTGACAAGCCGGAAACGGGATACGAGGAATCTCGGGCGTGGGCTGACGATGTTGCCCGCGTACTAGGCCACTTCTCCCTTAAAGGAGCTGTTTTGGCCGGTTGGTCGTACGGGGGTCTCGTCATAAACGACTACATCCGCGCACACGGACAAGAGCGCATTGCCGGCGTCTGCTACGTCGGTGCCGCCACGGACCTCGGTATCCAGACGCCGTACAAGTTCCTCGGTCCAGCTTGGAACGGCCTCCTGCCGACCAGCGAGTCCGTCTCGGGCACAGTCTTCGCCAATGACGCTGAGGAACTCGCGCGGACGATGCGACAATTCCTCCGCGGCTGCTTTGCTCAGCCCCTGCTCGCGTGCGACGAGATGATGATGCTGGGCTTTAATCTACAGTGTCCATCACGCGTGCGCGCGGCGCTCTTCAACCGCACCCTGCACAACGACGACGTTCTGACCGAGTTGACACTCCCGGTGCTCGTTTTACATGGCGACGCCGACCAGGTAGTAGACATCGGAACGGCACAGCACATCTCATCAAGGGTGAAGGGCTCATCTATGAAGGTCATCGAAGGGGCTGGGCACGGCACCTTCTGGGACCAGCCGGAGCGCTTCAACAACGAAGTCATTCAATTCGCATGTGCGCTCACATAAGCACTTAGCACGGCCAAAGTGGCAAGTCTTGAGAGCCGACGCCACACCTGTTTGAGAGCTCAGGGACATCCAGACATAGCACGACCTCAGGCTCCGGACAACGTGGGCGATTCTGCAGACCAAAATCGTATCTGGAGCGGGAGACGGGGATCGAACCTGCGACCCTCTGGTTGGAAGGCAGATGCTCTACCACTGAGTTACTCCCGCTCGCAGCGCTAATTGTAGCAGCGGAAGGGCTCTAGTCAGCTTGCCTGTGGCGCCCGTTGCCGTTCGTCAGCGAACGCACCAGCGCGACGGCGCCCACTCCGGCTGCGTCTGTCACTCACCAGCACAGGATCAGCTAGAAAGGGTGTGCGGGGCGTTAGCGAAACAGCCTTCAGGTGTCAGGCGCATGGCGATTCCGCCGCTACTCGCAGTAGCTGCGGAGCCGAGCCTCGTCCTGGATGACGATGCGGCGGCCGTCCCGTCCGATAAGGCCCAGCCGGCGGAACACACCAAGATTGCGGTTCACGCTCTCGCGGGTGACGCCGATCATGTTCGCCAGTTCTTCCTGCGTAATCGGAGTCTGGATCAGGATGCCGCCATCGAGCGGGCGGCCTGACGTTGCCGCTAAATCGAGGAGCCGCCGCGCCAGCCTTCCGCTTACGTCGAGAAACGCAAGGTCGGTTGCCATCTGGTCGGTCTCGCGCAGCCGCAGCGAGATTACTTCGAGGATTGCCAGCGCTGCGTCGGGTCGCGAGCGAACCAGATCCGTCAAATCCTCCCGCTCCAGCGTCAAGAGCGTCGAGTCACGTGCCGCCTCCGCGCTGGCGGAGCGAGGACGCCCGTCCAGCAGCGAGAGGTCGCCAAAGAACTCGCCGGGCTTCATTACAGCAAGCGTCAGGTCGGCGCCCTGTGTGCCCGGCACGTAGATGCGCACCTCACCGTCCTCCACGATGAACATGGACTGCCCTGGATCATCCTTGAGGAAGATGATGTCCCCGCGCTTGTACCTACGGCGCAGAACGCGCTTCGCCAGCCACGTCAGATCGTCTTCCGAAAGCGCGGCCAAAAAAGGAACGTGTTCGAGGAGTCGCTGCGCCAAATTCCCTTCCTCCGGACTTAGCATCGTCCTACGTATCTATGCGCCGTGCAAGCGCGCGCCGGTGTACGATATTGGCGAGGTCACCATGGTTACCGAAATCGCACCAAGGATCGTCGTTGACGAGAAGATCCGCTTCGGAAAGCCTGTCATTAAAGGTACTCGAGTGGATGTTGCTACGATCGTGGGTCACCTAGCGGCTGGCGATACCGTTGAGGACGTCATGCGAGACTATGCGCTTGAGCGAGAGGATGTCCTCGCAGCGCTTTCCTACGCAAGCTTGGTCGTTGCGACGTAGCCACCTGGGCGTTATCGCCATCCGGATACCTAGTGAGATCAGAAATGACGTCCTGATTCCACAAGTGACCGACCGCATCTCCGAACTGGACGAAAGCGACGTCGTCGGCAATATTGTCATCATAGAACCCGACCGCACGCGCATCAGAAGGGAACCCCAGTGAAGTTCGCCCACCGCATCGAATCCCTGCCGCCCTACCTCTTTGCAGAGATCAGCAAGAAGATGGCCGAAAAGCGCGCCCAGGGCGTCGACGTCATCTCCTTCGCCATCGGCGATCCCGATATGCCGACGCCGGACCACCTCATCGCCGCGCTTTCAGAGGCTTCCCGGGATCCGGTGAACCATCGCTACCCGGAAAGCGAAGGCCTGCCGGAACTGCGCAAGTCCATCGCCGCCTGGTACGGACGCCGCTTCGCCGTTGAACTCGACCCTGACACGGAAGTTCTCCCGCTGATCGGCGCCAAGGAGGGTATCGCCCACATCGCCCTCTGCTTCATCGATCCGGGCGACGTTGCCCTTGTGCCAGACCCGGGCTATCCCGTCTACGCCGTGGGCACCTTGCTCATGGGCGGCGAGCCGTACTACTTGCCGCTGACGGAGGAGAACGATTTCCTCCCGGAATTCGACGCAGTGCCCGCAGAGGTCGCCGAGAAGGCGAAAGTCCTCTGGCTCAATTACCCCAACAACCCCACCGGCGCCATTGCCGACATTGACTTCTTCGAACGCGCCGTCAACTTCTCCAAGAAGCATGGTCTGGCGGTTCTTCACGACGCCCCTTACTCCGAGGTCGCCTTCGACGGCTACAAGCCGGTCAGCCTGCTTCAGGCGGAAGGCGCCATGGATGTCGGCCTCGAGTTCCACTCGCTTTCGAAGACCTACAACATGACCGGCTGGCGCATCGGCATGGCCGTCGGCAACGCCCAGATCATCGACGCCCTTATGCGAGTGAAGTCCAATCTCGACTCCGGCATCCCGCAGGCCATCCAGCGCATGGCGATCGCCGCGCTGGACGGCCCGCAGGACAACATCGCCCTCCAGAATGAGATCTACACCCGCCGCCGCGACCGCCTGGTCGAGGCGCTAACCGCGCTCGGTCTGCGGGTGACGCCGCCGAAGGCGAGCCTCTACATCTGGGCCCGCGTCCCCGAGAGCATGACCAGCGTGCAGTTCGCCACCCGCCTCCTCGACGAGGCCGGCGTCGTTGTCACGCCCGGTATCGGCTACGGTCCCTCCGGCGAAGGCTTCGTCCGCCTCTCTATGACGATCCCGGACGACCGTCTCGAAGAAGGGGTCCGCCGCATGCAGGACCTCGCGGCTTCCTGGCGTTAGTTCACAGCCACCTCCACGCGAACCGGCGACAATGAAAGGCGACGCGGACTGCGATCCGGCCGTCACTAACTCCGATGTCCTGGTCATCCTGCTCAGCCTCGCCGCCAAGCAAACCGATCCCCCTGCCCCAGCGGCCGATGTAGCCTGACGGCAGACGTTCTGGCGCTGCTCAAGTGACGCGGGCGGCCTCCCCGGCGGTTGCCCTGCAATCGCCTCGTCATAGCTGCCGAAAGATCCCTGTAAAATTCCGCCACATCGTGAATCCGTATGCGACCCGCACACGTACTTCCGGCATCGACCCATCCTTCTCAATAAAGGGGGTGCTTGAATGAGAAGGCTAGTACTTGCGGCATCGGCGGTATCATTCGCTGCCGTTCTTTCCGTTGCCCTGCTCCAGCCCTGGGACTCCGCTCCCACGCGTGCGGCCATAGTTAAGGAGGCCCACGTCCACGACGATTACTACCACACTGCCGGCACCTTCCTCGACCCCGTGGCCACCAATCACAATCTCGCCATGGCCGCATGCCAGAAGGCCACTCCTGACGCTGAGTGCACAACGATTATCGACACCGGCGACTCCGTCCGCTGGGTCGCGCCGCCGCCCACGGCCCAGAACGCCCACAGCGTGACGGAATGCACCGACGACACGTTCAGTGTTTGCGGCGCCGGCGTGGCGCCCGTCAACCCTATCGAAGACTCCGGTATCCGCGCCCAGCCGGGCTGGCCCTACCAGGTCCAGTTCAACAACCAAGGCACGTTCTACTACCGCTGCGAGGTCCACCCGGACGTCATGCGCGGCCGCGTACAGGTCAACTTCGTCGCGGGCGCCGTTGGCGGCGTCGTCGACGTCGTCTCCAGCGATGACGGCGCGCCATCCGCCTCCGCCAGCGACGGCCGGGGCATCGACGTGCTGCTCTACGCCCTCGCGGCAGCGACCGGCGTGCTCGCCCTGGCCAGCACCGGCTACGCCGTGCGCAAGCGCATCGAATCCGGCCGCGAGTAGCGCCCACCACGTTAATACCTGCGGATTGGGCCGACCGTCCCGCTCGGCCTGCCGTTTCCCCTCCCGCGCTCGCCCCGGGCCGGTTCAGCGAGTCCGGGGCGAGCGCTAGAGAACGAAAGAGGCCGGGCGTTCCGCCCGGCCTCTCACTCGTTTATCGCTCCGGGTTATTCGAGTCCAAGCTCCTGCTTCACGTCTCGCACGGCGTCCGTCATCACCTTCAGCTTGGCCTCGCTTTCCTCGACGGTGCGCGTCTTCAGCCCGCAGTCGGGGAGGACCCAGACGCGGTTGGCGGGGAAGAACTCCAGCACGCGGCGCAGGCCGTCCTTCACCTCGTCCACGGACTCGATGAAGCGCGTGTGAACATCGGTCACGCCCACGCCCACGTCCTTCGTCTCGTCGTACCCCTGCTCGCGCACGAGGTCCAGGTACGCGAAGTCGGTGTTCTTGAACGCCAGGTGGATCTGCTTCACCGGCAGCTTCATCATCGGCTCCCAGATCTTCTCGATCTCGCCGTAGCAGATGTGCGTGTGGAACTCCGCATCGACGCCGTCTACCATCACGTGCATCGCCTCGACAGCGACGTCGAAGTCGGCTTCGGGGCGGGTGTGGATGGCCGGCTCGTCGATCTGAATGTACTTCGCTCCTGCCGCCGCCAATGCCTCGACCTCCTTGCGGATCACCTTCGCCATGTCGAGCACAGCGTCGCGCCGCGACGGATAGTGCTCATCGAACGACCACTCGACCATCGTGTAGGCGCCCGTCAGCATGCCTTTGACCGGCCGGTCCGTCAAACTCTGGGCGTACTTCCACATATCGACGGTCATTGGGCCGGGCCACTCGAGTTTGTCGTGGATGATTGGCTTGTGATAGTAGCGGTTCCCGTAGGACCGCACCAGCCCGCCCAGCTTCATGCCCTGAATGGGCAGGCCGCCCTTCTCGCCGGAGAAGTAGGCGACCATATCGCCCCGCTCCATCTCGCCGTGGACCAGCACGTCAAGGCCTACCTTCTCCTGCGCGCGTATCCAGTACTCCGTGGCCTCTTTCTCCAGCCGGTCCAACTCCTCACGGCTGATTTCGTCGCGGGCAAACTTGGCCCGCGCCTTTGTCAGCTCGTCCGGCCGCGCAAAGCTGCCGACGGCCGTCGTCACCAGCGTCATGCTGGCGTTCGTCTTCAGTTGCGATTGCGTCCGCGTTTGCTCTGCGACCATTACGCCGGCACTCCTTCCGCCTCACGGGCGCCTTCTACCATTGTCTTCAACTTGGCGAATGCCACCTCGCGCGGAACGTATTCCAGCCCGCAGGAGGGGTTCACGTACAGACGCTCACCGGGCACCGATTCCAGCGCCCGCCGTACGGATTCCGTGACTTCGTTTGCCGATTCCAGCCGCGTGTTGCGTCCGTCCACAGTGCCGGCGCCCAGCTTCTTGCCGAACTGAGTCTCGCCCAGTGCCTCCCAGTTCTCTTGCCCCGCCACGAAGTCCAGTCCAATAACGTCGCACGGCAGCTCCAGCATCTGCGAGAGGATGCCTTGGCAGTCGCCAAACCAGGTGTAGACGCCCAGTTCGGCGCCGCTAAAGGCGTCCAGCAGGGTCGTTATCGCCTCGTGGAACGTCCCGTAGTCATCCTTATTGAACACGATTACCGGGTCGTTCACCTGGATGTGCTTGCAGCCGGCGCCGATGAGCGCCTCGATCTCGCTCCGCAGAGCCTGCGCGAATGCCTTCGCGACTTTCTCGCGGCTGCCGTAATGCTTGTCCGCGCTCAACGCAGCTAAAGTATAGGGCCCAGGCACGATCGCCTTCACCGGCTTGCTGCTCATCTCCTGTGCCGCTTTCCAGTGCCCGGCCAGGACCGGCTCCTTAAAGCCGATTTCGCCGACGACCTCCGGCTGGCGGTAGTAGGTATTCGTGTCCAGGTACCGCTGCAAGCCGCCGATCTCAATGCCCGCCAGCCGCCTGGCGACGTACGTCTGATCGTCATCCCAGCGCACCTGGCCGTCGGTCACGATGTCCAGGCCTGCTTCAACCTGCTCTGCGATGACCTCCGCCGTCACCTCGTTCTCGATGGCGCGGACGTCCTCGTCGGTCAGGTCGCCGCGGTCGCGCTTATTGATCGCGTTGCGCAGGCGGGCCGGCTTCGGCTTGTTCGGAATCTTCGGATAATTGCCAACAACAGTGGTCTGCATGGGCCTCCTCGCGCACGAGGCGCATCTCATATCGGGGCGAAAACGCCGCCCGCTTCCATGCGATCCAGCGTCAAATCCGAGTCTAGCAGCGCCCCACCCATCCGGCAACGCGCGAGCGGTGCCGCAACCAGAAAGGCACAAAAAAGCCGGATGGTGTCCGACGACCATCCGGCTTCATTCTTAGCAGCAGGGCGAGAGGGGGTTCAATCGCAGCCGCTGTCTTATGCACTAATCTAAACAAATAAGTTAGATATGTTGGTTAATTGCCGGTAAGACAGGGGTGACAAGACAGTGAAAGGTCTCGGATCCGCCCGGATCCCTGCTGAAGGCCAGAACGGACATAAAAAAAGAGCCGGATGAGAGCCGGCTCTTTTCGTTTCTCGGCTGCGCGGGAGGGGGTGTAACCGCGCCGCTTTTCTTACTACGGTCATCTTACCCAGCCCCGGGATGCCGTGGTTAAACAGCGGTTACATCCCAGGGTAACGGCAGTTAGATTTGCATAGTTGCTACCTCATCCGTACGGGAGTATGATTTCGGCATATAGAGGGAGGCGTACATATGTCCGAGGCACCTGCGCTCCGGCGCACATACCCGTGGACCACGAACATCAACGGCACCGAAGTCATCTTTCGCCTGATGACCCCGGACGACCGCGATGAGATCCTTGAGTTCGCGCGCTCCCTCCCCGCCGAGGACCTGATGTTCCTGCGCACTGACATCACCCAGAAATCGACCGTTGACGCCTGGATGAAGTACATCGAGACCGGCCGCACTATCTCACTCGCGGCCGCAATCGATGGCAAGATCGCCGGGTACGCCAGCATCCACACTAACGACGCCACGTGGACCAGCCACGTCGGCGAAATGCGCGTCCTCGTCGGCAGAGACCGACGCGGCCTCGGGCTCGGCAAGCGCTTAACCAACGAAGCCTTCGGCATCGCCACGGACCTCAAGCTGCGCAAGATTACCGCCCAGATGGCCACCGACCAGCGCAGCGCCCGCGGCGTCTTCGAGCACCTCGGCTTCCGCCCGGAGGCCCTGCTCGCAGACCACGTTATGACCCGCGACGGACAGACCCACGACCTGCTGATCATGTCCTACGACGTGGCCGGCTTCTCCAACGACCTCAAGGGCTAGGAACCGCCGCGCGCCGCCAGTGACCGCTGTCACACGAATCGCTGTGTGATCGGCGTATCATCACGCCCATGCAGACCGCCGCGCTCGCCGGCCTCGAGAAGATCGCCGAAGGCCGCGAAGCCGAAGTCTTCGCCTACGGTGATGGACGCGTCCTCCGTCTCTATCGCCAGGACTACCGCGACGCCCCTGCAGCCGCCGAACGCCAAGTCACGGTGCTCCGTGCCGCCGCTGCGCACGGCGTCCGCGTCCCGGAAGTGTTCGGCACCACCACCGTAGAGGGCCGCGCCGGCATCGTCATGGAGCGGCTCAACGGCCGCGATGCCTTCGAGACAATAGCCGCCCAGCCCTTTCGGCTCTGGAGCCTCTCCCGCCTCTGCGCCCGCTTGCAAGCGCAACTGAACGAACAGACCGCGCCATCAGAACTTCCCGACCTCCGCGCCAGCCTCCGCCGCGCCATCGATCGTGATGAAGTGCCGAAGAGGTTCCGCACCGCGGCGCTTTCCCGCCTCGAGACCATCCCCGATGACGATTGCCTGATCCATGGCGACTTCCATCCCGGCAACGTCATGCTCCTCGCCGACGGTGAAGCGGTCATTATCGACTGGACAGGCGCTCGCCGTGGCGTCCCCGAAGCCGACTTCGCCCGTACGATGCTGATGATCCGTCTCGGCGAACCCGCGCCCGGTATGCCCACCCTCATCAGGTTCTTCGCGCGCTTCGCCCGCTCCGTGATGCTCCGCTCCTATGAGGGCGCGTATCGCAAGGCCCGCCGCATAGACGAGAAGCTTCTGCGGGCCTGCGAACTGCCGGTAGCCGTCGCCCGCCTCTCCGAAAACATTCCCGCCGAAGTGCCGAAACTCCACAAACACATCGAGCGGTTGCTCGCGCGCGACGCATGAGCGGCTCGCCGTAGCCCGCGGCTATTTCGTACCCTAGTACGTGATGCGCTCAGCCTTCGCCGCGCTCCTCGCCGCGCTTCTTGTCCTCGCTGCTTGCGGAGACGATGACGACGCCCCGCCAGACTCGTCGCCTACGCTGGTATCAACCCCGTCAGCTACACCCTCACCGACATCACCCGGCGACACTCCGGAGCCTGGTACGCCCGGGGAGACCGATCCGCCTGCTAACACCGAGGCGCCGACTGACTCCCCAGAGGAGACCAATCCGCCCGCCACCAACGTCAACCTCCTCACGCCCGTCGACAAGCAGCATTCACTCCCGGCCGACTACGTGCCGCCCGACCTCTCGCCCATCCCGTCCGCCTATCTGGCGCCGGGCTTCGGCGGCTCACTGCGCACTGACGCCCTCGGCGACATGACCGCCATGCTGGACGCCGCCTACGCCGAGAACCACGACATCCGCTGCCGCTCCGCCTACCGCTCCTACTCCGAGCAGGAGAGCACCTTCAACTACTGGGTCAGCGTCCTCGGTTACGAAGAGGCGACCCGCGTCAGCGCCATGCCCGGCCACAGCGAACACCAGCTCGGTTCCGTCTGCGACCTAACTTCGCCGGAGGTTGGCTGGGACTTGCTGGAATCCTTTGGCACCACGGCCGCCGGCCAGTGGCTCGTGGCCCGCGCCCACGAATACGGCTTCGTGCTCAGCTATCCTGAAGGCCAGGAGTCTGTGACCGGCTATTCATACGAGCCGTGGCACTGGAGGTACCTTGGCCCCGCCGAGGCGCAGGCCTTCGAGGCCAGCGGCCTGACGCTCAACCAGTACCTGCTGCAGTAGGGCGTATAATCGCCGCATGGCGTCGGCCCTTCAGAAAACGATAAAGGCGGTCATCCGCCCAGGCGACACCCACTACGTCGCCGAGTGCCTCGAAATCTCAGTTGTCACCCAGGGCGAGACTCTCGATGAGACGATTGCCAACCTTCGTGAGGCTGTATCGCTGCATTTGGACGGCGAAGACTTGCAGGCGATGGGCCTGGAAGACGAACCGGTCATTGTCGTCACTATCGAAGTCGACCCACAGCCGCGTGTCGCCTAGACTCAGACGCCTCTCCGCTGATGAGGTCATCTCGGCACTGCGACACTTCGGATTCGATATAGTCTCCCAGCGCGGCAGTCATATCAAACTTAAGCGAGCGTCGAACGAGGCGATCACGGTCCCGAACCACAAGGAACTTGACAGAGGCACCGCCGCCACCATCTTTCGACAGGCCACCCGCTACATCGACGAGGCGGAGCTGCGACCCTGGTTCTATACCGACTAGTGTCGTCAGCCTCTACTCTGTAAGACCAGGAAACGAATCTCGCAGCCCTTCGATCACGAATTGCACCGCGATCGCAACCAGGATGATCCCGACCAGGCGCGTTAGAAGTCGCAGAGTCGAGGCGCCCAGCAGCCCGAACACCCGCTCTGCCGTCACGAAGCCAACGAACGACACCAGCAGCACCATCACGATCGCGCCGATCGTCTCACTGCGCCCGGCCGACTGCGCCAGCGAAGTCGCCGACGCCAATGCGCCCGGCCCGGCCATTAGCGGGGTGGCCAGCGGAACCAGCGCCACGTCGACCGGCTCGGCCTCCTCGGCGGCGGCCGGCGGCAGAAAATATCCCTGCGTCACCATGCGGTAGGCGGGGATCAAGAGCAGCGCACCCGCCGACACCTGGAATGCCGAATCCGAAATGTCGAGGAAGTTGAGGATTTCGTGCCCGCCCAGGGCGAACGCGATAAGCATCGTCGCCGCCGCCGCCACAGCGATCGCCGCTACCTGGACCCGTTCCCGCATCCCCATCTTCCCCGTCAACACGTTGAAAACAACGAGATTCCCGATCGGATCGACAATCACGAAGAACGCGACGAACGTCCGGGCCAGGTCATCGCCCAACTATTTACCCCTCGTCTCGCCCCACCCCTCCCAGTAAGTCACCTGCTCCACCGGCATCCGAGGCCCTCCTCCGAATTTGCCCTTTGGCCAGCCCATCGGAATTAGGCACATCGTTTCCACTCCGTCCGGTATGCCCAGTAGTTCCTTCACTTCAGCCTCGTGCGTCTTATGTAGCGTCGTGAGCGTCGTGCCCAGCCCCTCGGCCCGCGCCGCCAGCATCAGATTCTGTACCGCCGGGAAGATCGACGATCCCGTGCCCGACACCGCCGCCGTCCCCTCCACCCGCACCGTCGGGATGACGAAAACCGGCACCTCCGCCAGGTTCCGCGCCAGGTGGTCCGCCGAGCGCAGCGTCCGCGCCAGGTCGTTGTCACCCTCCATAGCTCCACCTGCCGCGCCGTACATCTTCTCCCAGCCGTCCAGGTACCACTCCGCGATCTTCCGCTTCTTCTCCAGGTCCGTAACCACGATGAAGTTCCATGGCTGCCGGTTCCCGCCGCTCGGCGCCCGGATCGCCGCATCCAGCACCTTCCAGATCATCTCCTCAGGCACCGGATCCGTCTTCAAACGCCTCATCGCCCGCAGGCTGTAAATCGCTTCATATAGGTCCATGTCTACCTCCGTCTGTTCCTTGTTTCCTGTCTCATGTCCCATGTCTCTCGTTTCACCGCTCCACCATAAACTCCGCCACGTCCACGCCCGCCCGGTCTCCTGCCGCGTATCCGTCCTCCGGGTACCCCAGCAGCACCAGGAACGCCGGCTCCCAGCCTTTGGACAGTTTCAGGGCGTCCCGCACCGCTGGCGCGCAGAAGAGCGGCGCCCCCTTTATGTATCCCACGAGTCCACGCTCGACCGCCGCCAGCAGCAGATTCTGCAGCGCCGCCCCCAGGCTCTGCATGAACATATCGCGTTCCGCCGACTCACGCCCCGCGTCCGACTGCTCTTTTGCCTCATCCAGCACCAGGCACGAGACGAGCAGCACAGGCGCACCCATGATCTGCTCCCGCGAGCGGTTCACGCGTTTGCTCACGTCCAGCACCGGCGCGTCCTCTGCCTTCAGATCGTCCAGCCAGGCGTCCGCCATCGCCTCCGCCAGTCGCTCCTTCGCCGCCGCCGTCGCTACGTAGGCAAACCGCCACGGCCGCGAGTGATGCGGCGCAGGCGCCTTGCAGGCCAGCGCCACCAGCTCCCGCACCAGCGATCTTTCCACCATCTCCGGCGCAAAATGTCGCACAGACCGCCGCGCCGAAATCACATCCGCCACCGGGTGGTACTCGGCCTCGGCGCCTTTCACGCGAAACCTTCCCCTCGGGGGGTCAGGCTCTTAGCCTGACAGGGGGCGCTGGCGGAGCCCACCTCAGGCTCCCCGACGTTCACACCCGCTCCTCGATCCCCATCTCGCGCAGCGCCCGGTACGTCGCCGTATCCGGCGCCCGCTCCAGCAACTCCCGTAGCTGCTCCGGCTCATCCACGTCGCGGGAAAGCGAAGCGATCCGCACCACGTTCACGGTCAGCCCGGCCTTCTCCGCCTCTTTCACGTGCGCTGGCAGGGACTTGCGGCCGAAGCGGAATGTGATCACGTTCGCCGGCCGCAGCGCCAGCGCGCTTGTGCCCTCATCCGGCGAGGGACAGATCACGATCCCGGCCGGGGGAAGCGCCGCCAGTAGCGCCTCCACGTCCTCGGGCGTCATCTCCGGCACGTCACCGGGCACTACGAGCAGCGCGTCCGGGGGCGGCGACATCGCGCTCAGCGCCCGCGTCAGCGCCTGGTTCAAGCCCACCACGTTCGCCGATTCCGCGATCGCATCCGCACCAAGCCGCGCTGCGAGGGAAAGCACTTCGTTGTCCGGGCTGACCACCGACACGGACTCGACGCTCGGTGCGGCCGTCAGCGCAGACACAACGTCCTCCAGCATGGCCAGGGCCAGCTGCCGCCGCTCTTCGGTCGTCAGCACGTCGGCCAGCCGGCCCTTGGCCTCGCCCAGCGCCTTGGCGGGCACAAGCGCCCTGATCACTGACCGACCGCGGACAAAACCGTCCGCGCCAGTGCTTCATTCTTTTCCATCGTCGCCATAATCGTATCCGTCACCACCGCCTGCACGCCCAGCGCTTCGACCTCCGCCGCCGATGCCTCGTCCACAGCATCGATCACCAGCACGTCGAGGAAGTCCTCGTACAGCCGCGCGATGCTAACCGGCGACGCCTCCAGCCCCTGGTCGCGCAACATGCGGTCAGCCGGCCCCTTAATCGTCCTCCCGCCAACAATTGGGCTGATAGCGGCCACCTTCGCCGCCGTATCCCGCAGCGCCTCTCGCACGCCCGCCACCGCCAGCACCGGCCCGACGCTGACCAGCGGATTCGACGGCGTGATGATGACGCCAGACGACTCGCGAATGGCGTCAATCACTCCGGGCGCCGGACGTGCCGACTCTGCCCCGTCGAAGATGATCTCCCGCGCGTGACCCTCCGTCCGCTCCCGCACGAAATACTCCTGGAAATCGAGCACCTCCTCGTCCGTGCGGATCCTGGTCCGTAATCGGTCGTTGGTCACCGGAATGACGCGCAGCGGCACGACGAGCGAGTCCGCCAGCGCCGCCGTCGCTTCGGCCAGCGTCTTGCCGCGCCGTAGCAGATCCGTCCGCGCGATGCACGTCGCCAGGTCCTTGTCCCCCAGCTTAAACCAGGTGTCGTAGCCGTACTTCGGCAGTGCCTCCAGCACGTTGTACGTATCGCCGGTCAGCCCGAACCCTTGCTCCTCGTTCGCCATCCCCGCCAGGTGATACAGCACCGCATCGATATCCGGCGACACGTGCAGCCCGAAGAACTCCGCATCGTCCGCCACATTCGACACGACGGTCACATCCGACGGCCGGTGCACGGCAACGAGCCCCTGCAAAAAACGGGCGGCCCCAACACCGCCCGCGATGACGGTAATCACAGGCAGAGGTTACAGGTTTCAGGTGTCAGGTTACAGCGCCGTCCCGGCCACGCTGAGGAACGATGGGCCTGTCCACAAACAACTGCAGGCAAGCGATTCAAACAAGCAAACATCCCTTATCCAAGGGGCGCTCCGAGGATGTCGAGACGGGCGAGGGGGGAGTGGCCGCCATTGCGTTTGGTCTGCATGGCTTCGAGTTCGTGGAGGGTCTGCATGAGCTGGCGATGGAGGTGTGCCTCGTAGCGCATGATGATTTCGAGGCCCTCTTTGCTCGGCATGATGCGGGCGATACGGATGCGGCCGGTGATGATGGGATCG
>DATKDX010000009.1:0-6158 GCA_035512435.1 Dehalococcoidia bacterium | reverse complement strand
CTTCGTTCTCCCATACCGCTCTCGGCCACCGCCATCTCATCCGTTCATCCTGAGCCGGTTAAGCCCGAAGGGCGCAACCGAGTCGATGGACTTCGTTCTCCCATACCGCCCACCACCCTCTCATCCGTTCATCCTGAGCCGGTCAAGCCGGATGGCGCAACCGAGTCGAAGGGCTTCGTTCTCCCATACCGCTCTCGGCCACCGCCATCTCATCCGTTCATCCTGAGCCGGTTAAGCCCGAAGGGCGCAACCGAGTCGAAGGACTTCGTTCTCCCATCGCCCCTAGCCCAGACCGCCTCCCCCCGTGTACCCTATCGCCCATGAATGACACACCTCCCCGCGGCTACGTCGTCGTCACGGGGTCGTCGACCGGCATTGGCCGCGCGACGGCGCTGCGCCTGGCGCGGCGTCGCTTCCGCGTCTTCGCGGGCGTGCGGCTGAAGAAGGACGCGAAGCCGCTGACCGACGCGGCCGGGGACCGCATCATCCCCCTGAAGATGGACGTGACGAAGCCGGAGATGATCGCGGAGTGCGCGGCGGAGGTGCGCGAGGTGGTGGGGGAGAGCGGGCTGGCTGGGCTGGTGAACAACGCCGGCATCAGCGTGCCCGGCCCGATCGAGTTTCTGCCGCTGGAGGAGCTGCGTCGTCAGCTGGAGGTGAACGTGATCGGGCAGGTGGCCGTGACGCAGGCGTTCCTGCCGCTGCTCCGCGAGGGGGGCGGTCGCATCGTGTTCGTCGGGAGCATCGGCGGGAAGGTGGCGTCGCCCTTCGTGGGGGCGTACAACGCGTCGAAGTTCGCTCTCGAGGCGATCACGGACTCGCTGCGGGTGGAGTTGCGCCCGTGGGGGATCGAGGTGGCGATCGTGGAGCCGGGGAGTGTCGATACGCCGATCTGGGAGAAGGTGCTGGCGGAGGCGGACGAGATCGAGGCGCGGCTGCCCGATGAGGCGCGCGAGCTGTACGGCGAGGCGATGGACGCGATGCGGGCGGCGTTGCGCGAGATCGCGGCGGGCGGCATCCCTCCGGAGGAGGTGGCGAGGGCGATCTCGCACGCGCTGACCTCGCGCCGGCCGAAGACGCGCTACCTGGTGGGGACGAGCGCGCGGGTGCAGTCGGCGCTGGCGAAGGTGGTGCCGGACCGGCTGCGGGACCGCATCATCATGCGGCGGGTAGGGCTGACGGACCGGTAACCCCGCTGCTTGCCGCGCCCTCTGTATGAAGAAATCTCATGACAGGTCCGACGCCTGGTGAAAAACTGCTAATCGCCTGCAGTTGGAGCTGGTAGCCAGCTCATATCATCGTAAGGAGGGCCAGCGATGCCAGAACAGAGCCTCTATGACCGGTTGGGGGGCGTCAATGCCATTGCGATGGTCGTTGACCGCTTCAGCGACAAGATCGTCGAGAATGCCAGGCTGAACGTGAACCCGAAGCTGAAGGAATGGAACGATCAGGGCGAGCTGGAAGGCCTCAAGTTCATGCGCACGCTCTGGATCTGCCAGGCTGCGGGCGGACCTTTCCAGTACACCGAAAAGGACATGCATGAAGCCCACAAGGACCTGCACATCACTCCGGAAGAGTTCGACGAGGTCGGAGCCGAGATCGCCCGCGCGCTCGATCATTTCGAGGTACCGGAGCGAGAGAAGCAGGAGCTTCTGGCCGCTGTGGTCGCGCACAAGGGCGAGGTGGCTGCGAACGAACCGGCGCCTGCTGGAACGGGCTAGCCTGCCGGTGCAGCGCAGGAGTGACGCCGCACTATGAAGCGAGGCACGCGCGTGCTCTACAGGGGCGACTCTACTCGCGAGGACCGCGAGGGGGGACATCTCTCCCTGTACAGCGCGCTTAACCGCCTGGTCGAACCCGGCGTGCGCGCCGGTCTCGGGTCGCTGTGGCTGCTTCCCGTCGGTCTTATTGTGCTGGAGACAACCGGGCGGAAGACGGGGCAGACTCACAGGGTCCCGCTCCTCGCTGCCATGGTCGCTGGCCACGTTGTCGTCAGCACCGTTCGCGTGGGGCAGTCTCAATGGCTGCAGAACGTCCTCCAGAATCCCGATGTCCGGTACTGGCTTCGCGGGCAGGAGCTTCGCGGAGAAGCTATTGTAGTGATGTCCGGCCGCGACGTCCCGGAGGTCCTGGACGATGATGCCCGCTGCCTGGTGGAAGCCCTGCGCCCGGCCGCCGCGCTGGGCGCCGCCTTCGTGATCTTGCTTCACCGCCGGCATGGCCAGAACGAGAAACTGATCCCGGAGAGGCCGCCGGACCGCCTGCGGGACCGCATCATCATGCGGCGGGTGGGGCTGCGGGGCGGGCTGAGAACCTAGAACTTTACAACCCAGAACCGGGGGCTGCGGGAGCGTGTTCTTTGATTGATATCGGGGCTGCGTATCTGATCTCTGATTGAATTAATTTGTTTCGTAAAAACGCCCATTCCCATACGTCATTAGACCGAGACCGGGGCGGGCGTGGGGACGGCGGGCGTCGTGACGTTAGGATAGCGCGGCGGGCGGGCGAGGTAAGGGGGAAGTGGCGCTAGCGCTAGCCCCGGTGGAGGCCGGCGCATCCCAATCCTTCGCCACCACGGTGTCGTAGAGCCCGTAGTGCGTCAGCCCCTCGTGGCTGTCGATACCGGTATAGCGGAGTGAGGCGTCTTCGTAGCGACGGAAGGCGAAGACAGCCTGGTTCATGTGCTCGGTGTTGAACACCTTCAGGCTAACCAGAAGGTGGAAGTCCTTTACCGTCAGCCCCGTAACCGTCTGAAACAATTCCGGTTCCAGCTTGGTGATCACATCCTGAAGTGTGTTCTCGCGAAAATCGGTCAGGTACATGAACGCCGGAATGCGGGTTGCAAACTTGATCAGCTTCTCCTGAACGAGCTTGCGCTTGGACTTATACTCCTTCTCCTCGTCGGAGAGTTCCTTCTTCTCTTTCGCCGTCAGGTCGCCGCCCTTGGCCTTATTCTTGAGTTCTTTGACCTTCTCGCTCTTGTTGATGATCGTTTCGATGATGTTGTCACCGAGCGCGCGCCAACCCTCGATGCGTTCCACGGCGGCCATTGCTTCGGCGTTGTTCAAAATTCGGCTCAGGGTGGCGTTGTCTACGTTCACGAGCAGCGCGGACTCCCACTTGCGAGCCAGGAGCGTGGCTGATGTGCCGGCCAGCGCGATATCGAGAATGCCGCCCGCATCGATCTGCGTCATATTGGCGCCGTCATAAGCCAACACGGGCAGGTACGAAACAAGATCCTTGACAGCGTTCTCCGGGTTCGGCTCGTTCGGCGAGAGTCCGATGCCGTACTCGGAAAGTTGTCGCAGCGCGCGGGTGGGCGCAAAGTCGAAGACGAAACAGACTGGCTTGAAAATCTCCTCCTCATTCGGGTTATCGCCATTGGGGTTCTTGATAGACCGTATAGAAGCGCGATGCTTCCATTCAAATTGATCGCTGTCGAGAGTCTGGATGATGATCTAGTGAAGAACATCACGAGATATTCTAACAAGCAAAATGCCGTGCGCGGCCGCGACTTCCTCACACTCGAAGATGTGTTCCATCAACTTCGGGAAAAGCTCAAAGAGCGAGGCTACTACCTTGAAGTGCAGACCGGTGAGTATGGGGTCCTACCCAAGGCCGAGAAAGAACGCTATCCAAGAGATCGGCTCGTCAACGCCTTCGATGCACTCCGGTTTTATGGTGCGGGACCGCTTTCTCGCCCCCACACAGCCTTCGGGCGTAGCGGCGACTTCACACCCGGCGGACGCGAGTTCGACGGCATCATGGATGGGCTGACTGAGGATGACTTGCTGGTTCCCTGGCTTATTGCTCGACACGCAGAAGAGATGGGGTACTCGGTTGGGGCGAAATGGCACGCCACAGGTGACGATCATCGAAACCAGACCCGATACTTCTTTTTGCATTGCTTCTTCCGTGCTGCTGCCCAGACCATGCGCAACACGTCGCAGATTGACCACGCCGCCCGTCAGACCCTGTACGCTGATCTATTGCACTTGATGCAGCACGCGGCCACTACCGAAGGCACGACTCCATTTCAAACACTGCTGTCAACCGCTGACGCAATCGTCTCGACCTTCATGAGTCTGGCGCGACTACAGAACTGGTACGCTGACCGAAACGCATTTCTCAAAAGGGAAGATATTCTGCAGGAGGATCGGTTCCTGCTTGCCAGTGCGCCGGCGCTATTGGAACGGGACAAAATCGCAAGAGACGTCCGCGACGTGTTGGGCGCATCATAGAGCAACCCGTCGTCCATCATGCCAGTGGTGAAATCGCGGTTGGATCAGGACCTTGGAGTCCATCACTAGATCGATTCGCAGGGCTCAGACAGGCTACATCGGCCCTCACCACCGCGCGGTGACACCTTCGCGCCAGCCCATGAAACCATGGCCGCATGCCAAACCAGGCCCAAGTTAGGCTTGTTAAACGTTATCGGCCTTTGGTTTAATAGCGTAATGTCTTATTCAAGTATCGCTTCCTAAAGGAATCCAGGTGCAGCGGGGTACGACCGGCGAATACCGGGTAACGATAGTGGGCGGCGAGGAGATCAGGGCCTTCGTCCCGGGTCCGCTGCCGCCCGAACCGCCGCTTGAACTTGACGGCGGGCGGCAACAACTGCTTGAGCGAGCAACTCTGGCCCTGGGCCGCCTCGACAGCATCACACTGTTGCTACCCGATCCCGGCCTCTTCCTCTACGCGTACGTGCGCCGCGAAGCAGTGCTGTCCTCCCAGATCGAGGGCGCCCAATCGTCGCTGTCGGACCTTCTGCTCTTTGAGTTGCCGGCGGCGCCCGGAGCGCCCTTCCGTGAAGACGTGATCGAAGTATCGAACTACGTCCGTGCGCTGGAGCATGGGATGGCACGCCTGGAAGCGGGCTTCCCCCTCTCGGACCGGCTGATCCGCGAGGTCCATGCGAAGCTGCTGGAAAGGGGGCGCGGCAGCGAGAGAATGCCTGGGGAGTTCCGGAGGTCGCAGAACTGGATTGGCGGTACGCGGCCAGGGAACGCCCACTTCGTCCCACCTCCGGCCGCTGAGATAGAAGAATGTATGGCCAGCCTTGAACGCTTCATCCACGAGTCGAGCACGCCATTCTCGGCCCTTCTCAAGGCGGCGCTCGCACACGTTCAGTTCGAAACGATTCACCCGTTCCTCGACGGCAACGGGCGGGTCGGCCGTCTGCTGATCACACTGCTGCTCCAGCAGGAGAAAGCGCTGTCTCAGCCGCTGCTATACCTGAGCCTCCACTTCAAGCAACACCGCGACGAGTACTATCGGCTTCTGGACCTTGTGCGGACGGACGGAGACTGGGAAGCGTGGCTCGACTTCTTCCTCGAAGGCGTGGAGACGACCGCCAACGGAGCCGTGGAGACCGCTCGCAGTCTCGTTCAGCAATTCAATTCTGATGCCGAACGGGTACAGTCGCTGGGTCGCGCGGCGCCGGCTGCGTTGCGCGTTCTTCACGCGTTGCATGAACGGCCGTTGATCACGCTGACGGAAGTTAGCAATCGCGCGCCGATGACATTCCCCACGGCCACCAGTGGAATGGCGGCGCTGGAAAGACTGGACATCGCCCGGGAGATCACGGGGCAGCGACGCAACAGGGTTTTCGCCTACGGCCGTTATCTCTCCATCTTGAACGAAGGGACGGAGCCCCTGTGACCACACCGGCCCGTATAACGGCGACCGCTCCGGCGTCCGAACTCCTGGATGACATCGCGCACACGTAGGCATCTGTATTCTAGAATTACTCCGTATTCCCGGAAACAAAAACTGCGAAACGAAATGGTGTGCCATTTACCCCTTCCAAATACAAACCAGGCATGAAACCATGTCTGCACATGACAAATCAAACAGGACCCCGCACCGCCAAAGGTAAATCCCTATCCAGTCGCAACGCCTTCAAGCACGGCATCAACTCGGAGCTCGTCGTTATCGACCAGATCGAGGACCCGGACGAGTGGCAGGGCTTGCTCGACGGCATCATCGAGTCGCTCCAGCCTGTCGGCGCCATGGAATACATGTTCGTCGAACGCATCGCACTCACCCTCTGGAAGACGCGCCGGCTCGAGCGCTACCAGGCCGTCACCGCCCGCCAGCGCGTTGATAGTACCGAGAAGGACCTCTACGAGAGGGCGGCAACGTACCAACAGTTCAGG
>DATKDX010000008.1:0-33624 GCA_035512435.1 Dehalococcoidia bacterium | reverse complement strand
TCGAAGCCAAGGCGCGGCTGGAACGAGCGACAGGCCGGGTGCGATCGATGAGCGAGACGGTCGCCTTCCTGATCGCTCTCAACGCCTCCTAGCGCCCGCCCTCTCCACCACCGGCAGGCCCCTTCGGGGGTCTGCCTCGTTACAAGGGACAAGCAGCGCATTGATAACCAGAGGTTGTCAAAGGTAGTGTCCAGACGGGCGTGCTCGGCGAAAACGGGCAAGGGGGCGGGCTGCCGCGCGTCGCCGATCGCGGGTAGCAATTTCTGCTTCATGCACGATCCATCTCGGTCTGACGAGGCCGCCGAAGCAAGGCGGCTCGGTGGTCTCAGACGCCGGCGTGAGAAGGCGGTCTCGGGCGCCTACAACTTCGAGGGCCTGACCGACGTCCACCAGATCCGCCGCCTACTTGAGATTGCTGCGGTGGACACCCTGGGGCTCGAAAACTCCGTCGCCAGGTCGCGCACCATCGCCAGCATCGCGCAGGTGGCGCTTAAGGTAGTGGAGGTGGCCGACGTCGAGGAGCGAGTGAAGGCGTTAGAGACGGCTCTTGGACCTTAGTAAGGCGCTTGGCCGCATCACTTAACCGTCGATCATCGCGACGATGACTCCGGCGTCCGCAAAGAGGATCGCAGCATAGACGAGCAGCCAGCGGATCAGGCGGAAGCCCTTCATCGGTGAGTAGGGCACGCACACGAACTGTCATCACTACGACGTTGAGGCGGCTTGCCCGCGGTCAACCTAAGAAGGGGGTAGCCCGCGACCGCCTCAACGTGGCGGCGATTATATCATCGGCCGCGGCGAGTCGTAGGAACCGATCGGCTCTACTGAGACTGAGCTAACCTTGGAGCCTGCAGCGACCGTGAGCCGTCGCTCGCCTCTCGCCCCCAGAGAGCCGCGCGCTACTCTCGACCGGGATTCATCTCCGCGCCGCAGACACAGGTGAATGGATCCCTGCCGCGGCCCTTTGGCGGGGATATGATGACCTGTATCTGCGTGCCGCACTCCGGGCATTCCCAGATAGTCGGCAGTGCCGCCGCCGGCGCATTCTCAACGTCGCGCACTTCCTGCAAGTTACTCATGTCATTTCCTTGTTTGCGGGCGGGACTCCTTCGGTGAAGCGAATATCTTCTTCAGGATGCTCTTCAACCGGGCGAAGAAGCCCTGGCGATCTGTCTCTTCTTCCAGGTGTTCGAGTTCCTCTTCGAGGGCGCGCTCCTGGTTCTCTGCGTCCGAGAGCTGTTCTTTCCGTTGTGTGTCACTCAATCTGCTCACTCTCCTTCCTGGCCTAGCTCTCTGTTGGGTGCTCGTGGTCGTGGATGTGTGCTTCATGTTCGTGCTCGCGGTTCGGGTTCTCGTGCGGCGCGTGCGCGTGATCGATAGCGGGGTGGTTGTGCTCGTGTTCGTGCTCGGCGGTCAAGTGTTCGACCGGGCCACCGGGTCCACCCTGCGAGTGGTGCGTGATGTGCACATGGCCGTGCCCGTGCTGCTTGGTCTCGTGCTGGTGCTTCTCATATTCAGTCATATGTTGCCTCCCTTTCGGGGGATCATCCTCAGTTATGAGCGCTGCGGGTCAGCGCCTCGCGCTCTCGCCAGCGCCGGATCATCTCCGCGCTCTCGTGGAAGTGGGCGATTCCGGCACCTTCGAACATCTTGTGGGCGCTGCGGCCTTCTTCGAAGCGGTCTTCGGGGAGCTTGCGTGCCGATTCGATGAACGATTGCAGACCCTTCCCCAGTTCCCGCAGGACTTGGTCCTGGCGCTTGCCCTTCGCCCGCTCGGCGAACATTTCGTTCCAGGGGTGTGGGTCGCTCCAGTCGACGCCTGGTTCGCTGGGCTTCTCACCTCTGCTCATTCGCTCCATGCCGCCGGCGAGCTGACCGAGCCAGCCTGTGTGGTGAGCGGCGATCTCGCGCGCTCCCCAGCGTCCGTCCAGCCACTTCTCTTCGAAGCGGCGCTCGTCAAGGTCCTTTACGGTCGAGACGAACTCGTCGTGGGCAGTTTCGAGATCGGAGATGAGCCTTTCAAGCTTCGGCATCTGTCTTCACCTCCTGTGGGCGCTTGGTTCCGTCTCGCCTCTATTGCAGCATGTCTGCCCGAGCGAACGGGCACCCTAAGGCTTACATTCACCTATCAAGTTGCTCTAGAGAGCCGCACCACCTCAGGACGGCTTGCCAGCTTGAAGGTGATTGTTGATACGGTGGTACAGAAATGACGGAATTCAAGGTCGGCACATCAGGCTGGCATTACGACGACTGGCGAGGGCGCTTTTACCCGGAGAAGCTGCCGAAGCGCCTCTGGTTCACCCACTACGCGGAAGAATTTGACACGGTTAGCGTGCTGTCGGCGTTCCGAGAAGAGTTTGTGGACCACGTAACCGGCCGGTGCGAGCGGCGGCACGATCTGAAGCTACCGAAGATGACGGACTACAACGAGGGCGAGGGGTTCACGTACGACGAGCAGTACGCCCGGAAGCAGCCTGACTGGTCGTACCGGAGCGCCTAGAGCGCACCCCAGCTCGACACGCCCTCCGGCTCGATCTGAATCAGCGGCTTGTCCTCCAACGCCATCGACTCATACTGCGGGTACTTTTCCCGTAGCCCCGCCAGGGCATCGCTCTTCTCCGCGCCATCCGTGACGATGGCCGTCTTACCGCGAATGAGCACCCACGCTAACTGGCTCCAGTCGTCGTCGTAGCGGTCAACGATGACGGCGACGCGCGGGTTCTCCTCTATGTTGCGAAGGCGGCGGAGGGGGCGGCCGGACTTCGGCTTCTCGTCGATCGCGGTGTACAGGAAGCCGCGGAGGAGCGTGAAGACGATTGGGACGGCGAAGGGCTGGCCGGAGGCGTCGGCGGTCGCGAGGCGGGCGACGCGCTGAGCCCGGATGAAGGCTTCCTCTTCGGGCGTGAAGTTGGCGGGCATGGTGGCAGGACGAGCGTAGCACGGTGGGCCTGCGGCGTGAGATTCAACGAGCTTTGGCGAAACGACCGTCACCCTGAGTGGCCAACATTATAGACCGCGGCCCAAGGCCAAGAGGGTCTTCAAGAACAGCACAGACAGGATAGCCACAGCAAGTCCCCTATAATGGGCCTTGGAAGCTAAGGGTCATGGCCTCTGGAATCAGATGGCCAAGACGCGCCGAAATCGAGGAAATCAGGTTCGCGCAGGTACAAGGGTCGTGGGTTCGATCCACTCTGGCAAGCGGCTTGTTGCCAGCTTGACTGCAGAACATTCTTTGGAAGGTTCACAATCAACCCGAGATCGGGCCTCCAGGTGGGACACGAGATGCTCTGTGTGCAATGGCAACGGGGGACCAAAGTAGTGGTCTGGCCCCGATCAGCGGCTCAGCAAGCTCCCTCTATCCGAGGGACCTAAGGTTCAAATAGTTACTTCGAGCTCTCCAAGAGTTTCGGTGAGGCGTCGATTCTCACTGTAGTCCACCGGTACCGCGATTACTGATGGTTCATCCAGAGCGAGGGCCTTCACCAGCGTCGGCATCAGTTCGTCAGCCTGCCGGACGCTGAAGCCTGGCAGGCCAAACGCCTCAGCGAGCTTGCCGAAGTCCGGGTTGCCGAAGTCGGAGCCGAAAGAACGCCCGTAAATACGGTCCTGCTTCCACCTGATCACACCAAATCCATCATCCACCCACACCAGGGTTACAAACGGAGTGCCCAGCCGCTTTGCTGTCTCCAATTCCTGCACGTTCATCATGAAGCCGCCGTCACCGGTCACAACAACGACTCTTGTGCGGGGCTGCGCCAGCTTCGCCGCAATACCCCCTGGTACGCCAATGCCCATCGTCGCGAACCCGTTGGAGATAATGACGCTATTGGGCTCAAGCGCGGGGAACATACGGGCTACCCAGAGCTTGTGCGCTCCAACATCGCTGATCAAGAGGTCGTTACCCGAAAGCACCCGGCGCAAGTCGCTCAGTATACGCTGTGGCTTGATCGGCATCGAACCATCCTCTCGGAACGCCTCTAGCTCTTGCAGGACTGTCGTTTTGAGCCTGCTGCTATCATTCGGCGGCACCCTGGTGCCCGATATCTCCGTCAACTGGCGTAGCGCCACCCCGATCTCCGAAACTACTTCCACTGAGGGTAGATAGTGCTCATCAACCTCAGCGGGCAGGGTGTCGATGTGGATTATCTGCTTGTCCCTGTGCGGATTCCAGAACCGCGGCGCAACTTCCACCATGTCGTATCCCACCGCGATCACTACGTCCGCCTCAGCGAGACCGCACATCTCGTAGTCCCGGTTCTGGAGCCCAATCGTCAGGCGGGCCAGAGGATTGGAATAACCCATCACCCCTTTACTCATGAAAGTGTTGGCCACCGGGATTCCGGCCGCGCTCGCAAACGCGCGCAACTCCGCCGACGCCCGTCTCCGGATGACCCCATTACCGGCCAGGACCATGGGGTTTTTGGCAGATGCAGTGATCTCCGCTGCCCGGCGGACGGCGTCCTGCCCCGGCCGCGGGTATTCTATCGGCAGGCGGGACAGGGGAGCACTTCCGGCAGTCTCCGCAGCGACTTCATCCGCTATCTCAATGTGAGTGGGCCCCGGTTTTTCCGTCTCAGCGATTTTGAAAGCCTTGCGAACCACCTCCGGCACGACCTCCGGACTCCCAATCTGGGCTTGCCACTTCACGATCGAGCGGAAAAGCCCCATCGTGTCGATGTACTGGTGGGATTCCTTATGGACCCGTTCGGGCGCCACCTGTCCCGTGATCGCAACGACCGGGGATCGGTCCAGGAATGCATCCGCCACGCCGGTCATCAGGTTAGTGGCGCCCGGGCCGAGGGTGGCCAGGCAAACGCCTGGTCTGCCCGTAAGACGCCCGTATACATCGGCCATCAACGCGGCACCTTGCTCGTGGCGGGTGCTTACGTAAGAGATGTCGCTATCCGCAAGCGCGTCAAGAAGCGACATGATTTCTTCTCCGGCAAGGCCGAAGACGTGCGTTACTCCTTCGCTTTCAAGGCACTTGACGAGGAGATCCGCCGTTCTCATGTATTTACAACCTTCGCAACCCAATCAATGAGTATGAGGGGTATATCGCTCTCGCTACAAGCGCCAGATCACGAGTCGGCCGTGATTGTAGAGGCGCTAATTGATGGTTACCCTTAGGATGGAACTGGCAAAAATTGGATGCCCCCTGCCGGATTTCTCGCGGCAATGCAAAAAGCGAGGCGCCTCTAATGGCTTTTCAGTCCATCAACCCAGCCACGGAAACTGTAATCGCCACCTATCAGGAGTTCGAGCCTGAGCAGCTTGAACGAGCCCTTCAACGTTCGGCCGATACATTCCGGCAGTGGCGGCTGACATCGATTGGAGAACGCAGTCCGCTGATGAAAGAGGCAGCTTCCATACTTCGGCGCGACAAACGCCGCCTCGCACGTCTTGCAACAGAGGAGATGGGTAAGCCGATCTCCGAGTCGGAGGCCGAAGTAGAAAAGTGTGCCTGGAACTGCGACTATTATGCGGAGAACGCGGGAGCGTTCTTGGCCCCTTTGCCCCGCCCGTCGGATGCGCATGAGAGCTATGTCTCCTTTGAGCCGATGGGCACGGTGCTCGCCATAATGCCGTGGAACTTTCCCTTCTGGCAGGTTGTCCGCTTCGCGGCTCCAGCCCTCATGGCAGGGAATACCGCTCTGCTCAAGCACGCCTCCAACGTCTTCGGATGCGCGGTCGCTCTCCAAGATGTATTTGTAACAGCTGGCTTCCCCGCTGGTACGTTCCAAACTCTTGTCATCTCAGGATCCACCGCTCAGGAGGTCGTCAAGGACCCAAGAGTCCAGGCGGTGACGCTCACGGGAAGCGACTTGACCGGTGCCAAAGTCGCGTCCACAGCCGGCTCCGTCATCAAGAAGGCAGTAATGGAGCTGGGCGGCTCGGACCCATTCATAGTGCTGCCGGATGCCGATCTCCAGGCGGCCGCCCAAACCGCAGCCAGGGCGAGGAACCAGAACACCGGCCAGAGTTGCATTGCCGCCAAGCGATTTATCATCGTCGAGGAAGTGGCGGAAGAGTTCGAAGCGCTCTTCGTTGAAGAAGTGGCGAAGCTCAAGGTGGGCGACCCGATGAACCCAGAGACGCAAGTCGGTCCATTAGCCCGGACCGACCTCCGTGACGCACTGGAGAGCCAGGTCCGCCGCTCGTTGGATCTGGGCGCGCATCTTGCATACGGGGGTAAGCGAATAGATGGAAAGGGCTACTTCTACCAGCCCACGGTCCTCACAAACGTCTCGCACCGGATGGCCGCCGGCTGCGAGGAGACCTTCGGCCCTGTTGCCGCCGTTCTCCGTGTTCGGGATGAGAAGGAGGCGATCGCTTTCGCGAACGAATCGCCGTACGGTCTTGGGGCGGCCATCTGGACTGGGGATATCGAGCGCGCGAAGCTCCTCGCTCGCGATATCGAGGCCGGTAACGTCTTCATCAACGGCATGGTCTCCTCCGATCCCCGACTACCGTTCGGCGGAGTAAAGCGCAGCGGTTATGGGCGCGAGCTATCCGAGTTCGGCATCCGCGAGTTCGTTAACATCCAGACCGTCTGGATTGGCCCAGCCGCCACGCAGGGGCCTCTTAAAGCACCTGCCGAGTAGGCCATATCGGTAGGCGGGCCGTTTGACGATGCCGATAAGATGGAACGGCTGGCAGAAGGCTCCTCGACGCCTGTTGGTCAGCGATTCAAGGGAGGACGGAAGATGCACGAATCGACCGCTGTAGGCATCCGCGCGAAGGGCGCGAGCCTTGTGATACCAGAACCGAAACCCAAGCCTCAACCGGCGCCCAAACCCCAGCCGGAACCTGAACCGGAACCCGTGCTCTAGAGTTCTTACCGCCGAGACATCTGTCCATAAAACGGCGGGAGGACCTAAGGCGGTGGACCCGCTTAGAACCTCACCGGCCCCGGAGATAGGCTGGGCCTATGTCCCGCTCAGATTGATTTCTTAACCCGGCCACTGGCCCGCGCGCCAGGCCCGGATCATATCCGCATGCTCCTTGAAGTGCGCGATTCCGCCTAGGTCAAACATCCTGGCAGCAGTCTTCCCATCCGCGAATCGATCTTCGGGCAGCCGTACCGCAGCCTCCTTAAATGATAGCAACGCCTGATCGAGTTCGTGCAGGACCTCGGCTTTGCGTTTCCCTTGTGCGTGACTGGCAAAGGTTTCGTTCCAGCGATCTACCTCGGTCCAGGGGATCTCGTGGGTGCTGGGTTTTTCATCCCGTGCCATTCGCTGCATTCCGGCGGCGAATTGTCCAAGCCATCCGGCGCAGTGGGCTACAATCTCGCGAACACGCCATCGTCCATCCAGCCATATTCTCTCGAACTCGTGGTCTCCGACCTCCTCCAGTACCGAACGGAAGTCTCGATAGGCCAGTTCCAGGCTGTCCGAAAGCCGCTCTTTCTCGCTCATGTGGCACCTCCATCTCGGCCACCCCTGCCACCTTCAATGATAGGGAATACGGCCCACGGCTGCACGGAAGGCGGATGACATTTACAGAGGCTCCGAGGGCTTCGTTCTCCGGGACGTGTTGCACGAGAGCGGTGCGAGTCCATTCGGCTACCATCTGAGGAGCCTCCACCGCTTCTTGGCTGACTGTTAGTCTGGATCCATGAGCGCTCGGCCATCCGTCGTAGTGGTTGGTGCCGGCTTCGGCGGGCTACGCGTTGCCCGGGCACTGCGCGGTGCGCCGATCGAAGTCACTGTCATCGACCAACACAACTACCATACCTTCATCCCGTTGCTGTACCAGGTGGCTACCGCTGGACTAGAGCCCGAAGAGATCGCGCAACCCATCCGCCGTATTCTCCGGGGCGCCCCGAACGTCAAGTTCCGGCTTGGACGCGCGACAAGGATCGACACGGAGCACCGGCTCGTCATCACCGAGGCGGGTGACCTACGTTACGACTACCTGGTACTGGCCGCTGGCAGCGTCACCAATTTCTTCGGTATGGAGTCGCTCGCGCGTACCGCCTCCGGCCTCCGGGACCTCGACGACGCGGAGGTAGTGCGCGACCGGGTGCTTGCGGCCTTCGAGAGTGCATCAATCGAAAGGGATCCCAAGAGACAGCAGGAACTGATGACAGTCGTTGTGGTCGGCGGCGGGCCGACGGGCGTTGAGATGGCGGGCGCCCTCGCCGAGCTGCGTCGCCACGTTCTTCCACATGACTATCCCGAACTGGACGTCTCCTTGGGCCGCATCCTGCTGCTGGAAGCCCGCAAGACCCTCCTTCCGGGGATGGACAAGAGTATGCAGAAGAACGCCCTGGCGAGGCTCCGAGAGATGGGGGTTGATGTCCGCCTGCAAACTACGGTGGCCGACGCAGACGAGCACAGCGTCAGTCTGACCAGCGGCGAAAGGATCAGCGCGGGAGTGTTGGTATGGGTTGCCGGGCTGCGCGCCTCGCCTCTCGCCGAAGCGCTGCCCGGCGCCAAGGCTGGCGGCGGCGGCCGGCTGTTGGTCGACGAGACACTCCGGGTGCCAGGCCACCCCGAGATCTATTCCATCGGTGACATGGCGCACGTGGGTCCGCCCGAAATCCGGTCACTCCCGATGCTCGCCCCCGTGGCGATCCAACAGGGCGACCTGGTAGCTGAAAACATCCTGCGGCTGACGCGGGGCCGGCGGCCTAAGCGCTTTCGCTACAAGGACAGAGGGAGCATGGTCACGATCGGAAGGTCGGCAGCAGTTGCTCGGATCTACGGCCTGCGGTTCAGTGGCTTTGTGGCCTGGCTCATATGGCTGACTGTTCACCTCGTGTGGCTCGTCGGCTTCCGCAACAGGATGCTGGTGCTGGTGAACTGGGCCTGGAACTACCTGACTTACGATCGTGGGGTCCGTCTCATTAGACGAGCCGCAAGCCTGAGCACCTCGAACGATGAGAGGTAGGCTCCGTGAGAATGGACCCCGGCTCTTGTGCGGCATACAGACTAGCGGGACGCACCGGCGCCCTGATTGGGTCAGATATCATCCTTCAGGAGAGCACCAACCCATAGACGATGTGCGCTACTCGGTGACCCTCAGGCTGAAGCAACCTGCAGCGGCCACCACCACGTCGTAGATGCATATGCCTGAGGCGATCCGATGCGGAGTATCCGACGTCCGGAGGTACGCCCTCCAGGGGCGCCACGCGCTTAGCGGCCCGCAGGCGCGGGGATCCGAGGAGCTAGCCGAACTCGATCTCCTCAGCCAAGGAGGATCAGTTTTAAATCGAGCAGGGCCTAATTGGATTGAGTTCCAGCGTCAGACGTCCGCTCGCTGGGATCTGCGATTCCTAGCGAAGCATCATTCGCTAGCCGCAGGCTCGCCCGGCTCACGTAGTGGTGGTTCGGGTTCTGGCTCTGGGCCTGGTTCTGGCTGGGGCTTAGGCTTTGGTTCTGGAATCATGATGCCCTCCTAAGATGAGCTGAGCACGGCGCACGCTTCCGCACGGCAGCGCCTCGCCCTCGGGGCGGCGCCGGGGCGGCGCGGTTATGCGTCTTCGGGCGGACGCAGCGTGAGCTGCGGGCCCCCGGGCGACTCGACTGCGTCCAGCACTACACCGCCAAGAGTGTCGGAGACACGCTGCTCCACCAAGAGAACCGCCCGTTCTCCCTGCGATACTACCTGGTCTCCCTCGTGCTGTTCGTCCACGATCAGGCTGAAACCGCCGGCGCTCGGGGTAATTCGCAGAGCCTCCTCCGGCCCTGTTTCGTAGGTGTCAAGGACGGTGGTCAGGGCGTCCAACGCCTTCTCAGTGACGTTGAGCATCGCCAACCTCCTTTCTCCAGCTCACCCCCGCGGGACGCGCTCATGTCGGTCACTCCTCCACCGTAACAGTCGCGTCAACCGCGCCCGGAGCGGCGAACGCTCCAGCACCGCCCGACACAAAAGCCTAAGGCAGGCATTATGCCTACCCTAGGCTTCAGGCACGCCACTCCGGCCATCCGGAGGTCTACGCCGTTGGTGACATGGCCCATGTGGGCGACTCGGAAACCCAAAGCCACATCCATGTTGGCCCCCGGTGCGGTCCGTCTCATCCGAGAAACCCGCAGCCGCCGTTACCTCTCCAATGACAACGGGGGCGGCGCCTCTGAGCGATCACCATCAGGCAGCCATCCGAGGGCGGTCTCCCCAGGGCTGTTAGAATCGGGTTCGACCGCACTGCCGTAGGAGGGTCCGTAGGATGCCCCTTTCCTCAGAAGCTCCCGACCTGCCCCACCGCGTGTTCTCGCCGATCGCTCGGGACTACGACACGCCGGCCCTCGTGCTGAGTCTCTTTCGCTACCGTGCCTGGCATCGGTTTCTATTGTCGAGGCTCGACTTGCCACCGGGAGCGCGGGTCCTCGACATGGCGACCGGGACGGGCGCCATCGCGCTCGACCTTCGCCGACGTCGCGGGGCGGAGGTTGTCGGTGGCGACGTGACGCGGGAGATGCTCTGCCGGGCTCAGCAGCGGGCCAAGAGATCGAATGTCGATCTCGATTTGGTGGAATGCACCGCTGAGGCGCCCCCCTTTACCGATCAGTCGTTCGACGCGATCACATTCGCTTACCTACTCCGCTACGTCCACGACGTCGACGGCACCCTCAACGCCCTTGGCAGCGTGTTGAAGCCAGGCGGGATGATGGCGTCGCTCGATTTCGCTGTGCCGCGCGGCCCCTGGTATCCCCTCTGGTGGCTCTATACCAGCCTTGCTCTTCCGGCGGGAGGACGTGTGTTCTCACGCGATTGGCAGCGCGTGGGTGCGTTTCTCGGCCCGAACATTCGTGGCTTCTATCGCCGTTGGCCGGAGGAAAAGCTCCTATCTGCGTGGCGGGCCGCCGGGTTTAGCGACGTCCGATCTCGCCGTCTGACGCTTGGCGGCGCCATGGTGATCTGGGGCACCAGGTCATGAAGCTTCGTCTCCCAGAGAGAACGAACGCCCCCGCAAGATCGCGGCCGGCATTCTACGCGCTCTCGCCCGGTGGCTGGCGCGACTATGCGACATTGCTCCACCCTCCGTACACGCTGTGGCACCTGAGTTACGTGATCTGGGGAGCAGCGCTCGCCGGCGCGCACCATTACGACCGTCTGGCGGCGACGCTTGTCGCCTTCTTCCTTGCCGTCGGTGTGGCCGCACACGCGCTGGACGAGCTTCAGGGTCGGCCTCTGCGTACACCAATCTCGCCGGTCGTCCTCTGGGTCGTCGCTGTGTTGGGCCTTGGCGGCGCTGTTGCCATCGGCACCGTAGGAGTAGTAGCGGTGTCGCCCTGGCTCTTGGCCTTTGTAGCCTTCGGTTTGTTCATCGCACCCGCCTACAACCTGGAGTGGTTTGGGGGGCGGTTCCACTCGGACGTATGGTTCGCCTTCTCGTGGGGATCATTCCCGTTGCTCACGGCATACTTCGCTAGTGCGGAGCAACTTGGAGGCGCTGCGGGGCTTGGGGCGGTCATGGCGTTCACCCTGAGCCTTGCGCAACGCGCCCTCAGCGGCCGCGTTCGCGCGCTGCGTCGGCGAGCACGCAGTATCGAGGGGCAGGTGCATTATAACGACGGGACCGCCGACGACATTGATCGCCGCTGGGCAACGGGACCGGACGAGCGAGCGTTGCTGCTCATGTCGCTTTCGATATTCGCGGGTAGCGTGGCCGTGCTGGTGGCGTTGCGGTAGGCAACGCCGTGGCTGTTCTAGGGGAGCAGGACTAACGCGCCATAGCTAGCACGAGTACAGCGCAAAGGCCGGCGGCGATGTCGGTAAAGTAGCTCCATTTGTACTCCTCCATTTGTACTCCGAGTTGACGTGTATAATAGACAGTAGAAAGTGTGTTTATCAGCGTACCGTGACTTATTTTGGCTGCGATACACGGGTAGGAGGAGGTGACCTACCTTGACTTACGTCATTACGGATCCCTGCATCGGCACCATCGACAAATCTTGCGTCGAGGTCTGTCCCGTCGACTGCATCCACTACGACGAAGACGTAGACCGCAAGCTCTACATCGACCCCGATGAGTGCATCGACTGCGGCGCCTGCGAGCCGGTCTGCCCGGTCACAGCGATCTTCACTGAGGACGATGTGCCTGACGGTCAGAAGGAATACACCGAGATCGACGCGCTCTGGTTCAAGGACAAGGACGCGGCGCGGGCCCGCGTCAACGAGTTGAACCCGGTCTAGATATCTATCGCCTTGGCATTCACCGAGGCACAGCCCGTGAGTTGAAGAATGCGTGAGAGGAAGACGGGAGCCACGACCACGTTGGTTGGTGTTCGGGATGCCGCCGCAGCTTCGTTCAACGCCGGGATGTGCCGATGCTCGGAATCCTAGCGGCTCTCGCGACAACCGCGCGGAACGCTCTTCGCAAGCCCGTCACCGTACAGTACCCTGATCAGACTAGGAAGCTACCCCGCCGCAACCGCGGTCTACCGTTGTTGACGTGGGATCACGAACATGATGAGCCGATCTGCATCGGGTGCCGGCAGTGCGCCGTGGTGTGTCCGGTAGAGTGCATCACCGTCGTCGGCCCCAAAGAGAATCACAGGTACCGTTCGACAGATCACGATGAAGAAGCCTGTCGGGCCGCGAACAATGGGCGCTGCCAACACATCAGTCCCCGCAAGACATTGCCCGAGCGCTTTCTAATTGATGAAGATCGCTGTATGCGCTGCGGCCTCTGCGAAGAGGTCTGCCCAACCGATCAGGAGCGATATGGGTATAAGAAGGCGATTGTGTTGGGTACAGGTCACCTTTCAATCCAGAGTTCTGTCTACGACCGACGCGACAATGTCATGGATCTTAATGGTCTAACCTACCATTCACGGGTGCTCAAACTGGAACTCAACGCTGTAATGGGCACTAAGCCGCCGAAGGAAGACCAACTGGTCAATTCGGCACAGGCAGCCGGCTTGCGCCTCCAAGGCCCGGCCGGCTTGAGCTTGGACGGCGCAAGGCGCCGACCACTCAGAAGCAAACCGCAGACCAACAGAGAAGCTTCGGGCGAGGCTGATAGCTCAGCAGATGGAGGATAGCGATGATCTCCCGTTCCCGTTGCAAGCCCGAGCAAAGAGCAACCGTCGGCCCATAGTCGCCGGAGATCGAATGCCTTCCAACTGCACATCGTCCGCATTGAGAGTCACATTGAGATAGCTGTCTGCCGCTGATCGAAAGACTTAGACCAAATCTCTCCGCCCGTCAACGGCGGACCCATCTTTGACGCCCACCCCCTCCCCTTGGATCCCGGGCGACCGGATCGCTATTGTCTCCTTCGTTCCGTCGCCCGGGTCCACCTCCGTAAATGCACACTAAGAAACCTTAGTGTCAGTTAAGGAGCGGGAGACGGGGCTCGAACCCGCGACTCTCAGCTTGGAAAGGATTAGGTTTCGCGATCCGTATCTAGCGAGCCCTAATTGCCGCGATCGCCGTAAAATGAACTTGTCTCCAGAGGCAGTGACCCTAAAACTCCACACCGTTATGCGGCTGAGTTGATGGTATTGCAGCCTCCGATCCAGGCGATCGGACTACTGAGCAAGAAACGCTAGTGATCTCAGGAAGACTGCAGAGGTGTGTCGGATAGGAGAGGTCACGGGCGTGACTCAGTCGTATTCAATTGCGATCGGTATCCCAACTTCGGTAGCCACTGGCGTCCAAAGATCCACTGTCTGGTCCTCTGTCTCGATACTGACAACCAGTGAGTAAACTGCACCTCGCTCACTGTGGTTTCTGTCCTTCAGATCCTTCCACCAACCTGAGACCGGAAATACTGCCAGAAGGCCCCGCCGCGCCAAGTCCGCGGCAGTACCCCGCCAGAAGTCAGAGTGGAGCGAGCCAGATACGCGATACTCCGGACCAAAAAACCATTGGTCGTCGCTCTCAGGCGTTCCCAGGTTGCCGCCATCCTCACGAGCCAACCTGTTGACCCTTCTCCTGAATTCGTCGGTAGACTCAGTTGGCCGGCGCACGTCGAATCGAAGACCGTGAGACGCGTAGCGAAACCTTTGACGCCATCCGCGGCGACTTGGATTAGGCTCGATAAAGTAGGACAGCGTCACTCTTAGGGTTACCGGCGTTTCGCCCATCTCAGACAGTACACCGATCGGCCAAGGAAGATCGTGGAGGTACATCTCCTTCATCTTGCCCTCTTCGTCGAAAGGCTCGATCGAGTCTTGCACAATCAGTGTGAGTGAGTCCGTCGCGCTTCTTCGGGCCCGCTCCAAGCTCGGCACTCCCATGCCATATCTCCGCCTGAGCGTCGCTCTCTGGGCCTTCGTGTGGACGGCATTGAACCTTGCCCACATGGCCTGGGTCCATTGCGCGGAGTGAGCGACTAGTCCCCGAACCGCCTCTGGAGTCAGACTGGGATATTCCGCCATGATCTGGGCGGCGAGGTTGGCTACTCCCGCCGTAGCAGCGCTCGTCATGGCTGTAGTTGTGAGCAGGCCAAATCCAGCTTGGAGGCGTCTCGTGGTCAACAACTGTAGCGCATCAGGCGTGCGTACGCAGTGCCATCGGGGGATCTTGCGACGTTGCCGCCTTCAAACACGACGTCAGGTTTGGAGGGCCATTCCTTGTGAACTGAAACCGACGTTCGGCTGAATGGCGAGAGTTCGCCGTGCGGTGCGACGGGTACATATCCATCCCAATCCGCGTCGGCAGGGTCGAGGACATCCAGATTGGTCATAGCCCCTACTGTCAGAGCATTCCACGCCTGTGCGGGATCTCCAATGGGCTCCAGATCGCTTCTATCAAGATGGTCGTCCCCCCAATCGAGGACATTGCCAGCCGCAAGCACAAACAGACGGTGGGGGGCGGGAGCGTCCTCGTCCAATAGGACAATTCCTTCTTCGGAGCTGTCAACGCCAAGGCCAGCGGCGAGAGCATCCAGTGATGCTGACCAGGATGTCGGCCTTCCGTACGACACGTCCTTAGGGTCCGCAGGAACCTCGACTTCGGTTGAAGCGACCGACATGGAGAAGAGTCTGCGTCGTTCCGGCGCCTTGATCTCTACCAGACTAGCGCTCGTCGCCATCAGCGCTCCATACAACTCTGGAGGATTCGCTCCGGAGGGCGGGAGTATTTTTACAGACTCTAGGCGGTGACGAAGATGTATCTCGTGCGGCGACAGGATTGCTGTACCAAGGTCACCATATACGGCGATGCCCCGATCTCAGTACCATGACCGTTATGGTCGTTTCTAAGTATTCCGAAGGCAGAGTCCTTTATCCCGAACTTGTGATCAGTTCTGGCACCCAAGGAACCTCAGGAACTTGATATGCTCCGATTCCTTCGATGTTCTCGTTGATCACGGGCGAGTTTGCGTTGTTCACGTCGTATGAAGCACCGGCTCCCAACACGACAACGGCCGTCTTCATGTCTCAGTGATACAGGTAACTTTCGCTTCCGGCAACAGCTACTTCTTCTCCAAATCCTCCAGACGCCGGTACATGTCGTAGTCGATCGTCATGTGCGCGGCGAGGGCGCCCACCAGGATGCCGACAGCCGTTCCGACACCCCCTGCGATTGCCAGGGCGTCGCTGTCAACGGCTACACCGATGCCCAGCGCCACGGCTCCGGTGGCGCCGACTAGCGAGAGCAGCACGGGCGTGGCATGCCCCTCCTCGCCCGTAAGCTGGATTTCATCTGGTTCTTGCCTCGACATTGCACGTCCCTCCGTTGGTTGGTCTGGCGGCAGGATAGCACCGGGCGAAGCCCTTGTGGTCAGACGCAAGGCGAGAATTTGTTGGTACGTGCTCTGCTAACATCCGCTCATGCCTTCGCTAGACCCTTCTTACGACACGTTTCCGCGGATAGAGAGGGAGTTCGGGGTGTTCCTCGACGAAAGCCTGGACTCGCGCGGGCCGGACTCGCTCTTCGACATTGTTGCGGGCCTTGGCTTGCCGCCGGGCAGTCGCGTGCTGGACCTCGGCTGCGGTGAAGGCGGGCAGTCGCTGGATCTGGCGCGGCGCTTCGGGTTTCGTGTCACGGGCGTCGATCCCGTGGCGCGGCACATCGATCTGGCACGGGCGGCGCTGGCCGGGGCCGATGACGCAATGGACGTGACGTTCGAACGCGGCTTCGCGGAAGAGATACCGTTTGAGGCCGCCTCTTTCGACCTGATCTGGTGCCGGGAAGTGCTGGTGCTCATTGAGTCGCTGGATGCGTTCTTTGCTGAGTGCCGCCGTGTTCTCCGGCCCGGCGGCCTGATGCTGCTCTACCAGATGTTCAGCGGCCCGCGGATGACACCTGAGGAAGCGAATGACCTCTGGGAGTCGCAGGTGGGTTTTGCGGCCAGCGCTGACGCGGCGAACGTGGAGGCGGCACTGGGCGCTGCCGGATTCATCATGGAGCAACGGACCGATTTCGGCGGCGAGTGGGGGGAATACGCGGAGGAACAGTCTGCCGCGGGGACGCGACGCCTGCTGCACGCAGCACGCCTCCTGCGCGAGCCGGAGCGCTACATCGCCCGCTTCGGACAGTCTAACTACGACATCATGCTCGGCGACTGCCTCTGGCATGTTTACCGGATGATCGGCAAGCTGACAGGGCGTGCATACGTGCTGAGTTAGAGATCTGAGGCGGGCGTCAGGACCACGACCGGGATCGGGCGTTGTGCTGTCTTTTCGTAATCGGCATAGCCCGGAAACTGGCTAAGCGCCTTCTGCCAGATGCGCTCGCGCTCGCCATTGTGGGCTTCAGAGGCGATGACGATTCTCTCTTGGTTCTTGATCAGCACTCTAGCCTGCGGATTGGCCTTTAAATTCAGCCACCACTGTGGGTCGGTAGTGTGGCCGCCATTGGAGGCGATGACTACTATGTTGTCGCCATCCTCGATGCCTTGAAGAGGCGTCGTCCGTTCCTGTCCGGACTTCCGGCCAGTGGTGGTCAGAAGAAGGATGGGTACGCCGCGCATGGAGCTTCCAAGTCTGCCGCCGCTAAGGCGGTACCAGAACGTATGGGTGCGTGAGAATAGCTTTCGGACTGTTGGGTTGACAGGCACGCGGGCCTCCTTTGCGTCGCGAGTATAGCAGCTTCGGTGTGCGGACCCCGGTCACGGCGGCGCGTGCTGGCTGTCAAAGCGATGGGACCGGCTCTCTCAAGAGCCGGTCCCGTATCTATTTCACTGGAGGCGACGGCGGGATTCGAACCCGCGATCAAGGTTTTGCAGACCTCTGCCTTAGACCACTTGGCTACGTCGCCGGGTGCTCACTTGGTGCCGAGGAGGGGATTTGAACCCCTACGCCCTTTCGGGCACCGCCCCCTCAAGACGGCGTGTCTACCTATTCCACCACCTCGGCAAGCACCCTCCATGATACCGATTCCGCTTCCGGCGCGGCAACAGGCCGCCCGCTGTCGTGGACGGCCCAGGTTGTCGCGAAGCCGGGAACTACTGGCCCAGAGTCGTAACCTCGTAGGGGGGCTCGAAGATACCGCTGGGAACGTCTTCGCTGAATTCGGTGGCGCGCATCTCGAAGGCGCCGCTATCCAGGTCGTATTGAGCCAGCAGCAGCAGCCCGTTGGGCGCAAAGCACCACTTGATAGTGCCCAGGTCGGTCTCGAAGTCACCGGCGAGCGTCCAGCACTCGGCATCGACACCGGCGAGGTTCTCGGTCGAGTTCTCGGCCTCGACGTCAGTAAAGACTTCGAGGTAGCTGAAGATGGCCTCCGAGCTGGCGAAGCTGGCGAACGGGTTGGCCCCGACACCGCCTTCTGCCTCGTAGCAGAAGCCTTCACCATCGTCTGATTCCGTACACGTGTACGAGGCGGTCGGCGTGGTAATCGAGATGAAGGTGCCGCTCTCGTCCCCGAATTCGACGCGAGAGCTGTCGTCCTGGGTGTAGATGGTCCAGGTACCGCCTCCGTCGTCCTCATCCGAGGTAAACGTGTACGTCACAACGCCGTCGGCGCCTTCGTACTCGCCGGCCAGGTCTTCGATCTCGGCGAAGGGGTCGTCGCCGTTGTCGTCGTCGTCATCATCGTCGCCGCCATCGGGTGCGTCGGTGGGCTCGTCATCATCGTCGTCATCGTCGCCGCCGTCGGCGGTCCGCGTTGCCGTGGCGCTGGCGTCGTCGTCGCTATCGTCGTCATCGTCATCGCCACCGCAGGCAGCGGCCAAAACGAGGGCGCTGAGCGCGATGGCGCTGATTACCAGGAATAGAATCCGCCACATCGGCGATCGTTGTTCGGTCGTCATCTTCAGAGGTGCCTCCTTACGTAGAGCGTGCGCCAAGCGTACGCCCGCGCGTTCTTACGGTCGATGTTACGAGCGCTCGAGGAGGTCTGGATCACTAACGCGCAACTTGGCCGCGATCGTGTCCTTAACGTGCCGGTAGACGGCCGCCTCGTCGAAGTTCCCTGTGCGGATGAGCTCGCACAGCGCCGCGGTGCGGCGGAGGAGCGCTTCTCGCGCGGGGTGGCGGCTTTGTGGGCGTTCCTCCGGGCCGAGAATGGCGTCCAGACCCGCCCATTCCGCGGCCAGTTGCTCATCTTCGTTGGCCAACTCGCGGCGAACGATGCGGATCGCATTGGCGGCGACGCGGGCATGGAAGCCGCGCGAGCCGGGCACGTGCGGGACGATTTCAGTGTCCAGGAAGTGCTCGACGGCTGCCAGGAGTTCGTCGTAGGTTGGCCTATCCTGCATCTCGCCCCCCGTTGCGGGCGGTGGTAGAAGCGCAGCAACTGCCGGAAGGTGCTTCATTCTTGGCACGCTTCTGCGCAGTTGATGCGCCCCTATGCATGTTCATGCCCGATGAGGCTGAGCATTTCCCACTCTGTCTCGGCCGTGCGTCGCCCGATGGCAGCTAGCTCGACGGATTTCGAGAACCCATCCAGGTAGGCGCGCGCCTGCATTATGCAGATCACCCCCCAGCGCACGTTGCCGAAGACCTCCCACCAGTGGACGGTCTCGCGGTCGATAGGGCGGCCGGACGCTGCTTCGTAGGCGGCGAAGAAGTCCTCCCGCCTACCTACGCCGCCGACCGGCTTGTCGTCGTTACCGAATCGCCAGGAGCGGACGCACATCCAGGCAAGGTCCTCCATCGGGTCGCCGATGTGCGCCAGCTCCCAGTCCAGCACCGCGCGCACGCCATCCGCGCCGACGATTAGGTTGCCCATGCGGTAGTCGCCGTGGACGAGCGTAGTCTCGGCCGCTGGCGGAACATGGCCCTTCAACCAGCGGAACGTCAGCTCGAACGCTGGGTGGGTCTCGGGCGCGATCGAGCGGAAAGTGGTCTCAAAGCGGGAGAGTTCGGATTCGGCCGCCGACATTCCGGGAACCGGCGCCGACAACGATTCGCGCAACGCTTCATCCGGCGCGAGGCGGTGAATCGATGCCAGGATCTCGCCGAGCCGCGCCGCCATGCCCTCGCGGGCGGAGGCGTATTCCTCGTCGCGGAGTATGCGCCGGGCGATCGTCTCGCCTTCAACACGCTCCATCAAGAAAAACGGCGCGCCGAAGGAATCGTCGCCCATCGCGTGCACCTTCGGCACCGGCACGCCGGCTGCCTCTGCCGCCTCCAGTACGCGGTACTCCACGTCGCGAGCCATCAGGCCGGGTTGTTTGCGCGGGTCCGCGCGAGCAACGAGCGCGTACGTCTGACCGTCAATCGTCGCGTCGAAGGACCACGTCTGGCGGGACGCCCCGCCCGTCAGCAGGCGCAAGCCGTCAATGCTGAGGGATTTGGCGTTGTGCTCGCGATGCAGGAACGCGCTCAGCTTCTCAGCGACTTGATGAGGATCGATCAAAGCAGCGGGCTGTCTAGGACGCCTTCTGCGACTTTCCATTGAAGAAAGGCCTTGCCAAGTGGCGTAATTTGATAGAGGTCGCCCTGCTGGTTGAGGAGCCCGGAGTCCGTCATGAAAGAAATCCACTGATTCCAGTCAGGATCGTAATCGAGCTTTGCGACCTTAACGCGTCTCTCGTGCTCTGCAAAATACGTTTCCATCTCGCTACGCGGTGCGCCCCCCGGTCGCTTGTTTGCGTAGTCTAGAGCAAGCGTCTGTGTCCCATGGAGCAGGCGATACATTTTTTCGTAGAACCACGCATAAGCCAAAACGCGCAGTTGCTCGGTGTCATTGGAGGCTGCAAATTGAATCGGTCCGGTGGGCTCTGGCGGAGGATCGTCGCCGGGAGGCTTTGGGGCTTGGGTTTGATCCGGCGGATGGCGACCAGCTTCGGCACCTCCTGGGCTCAATTTGATCCAGTCCAGATTTTGAATGAAGTCAGTAATCGGTTCATGGAAGATCAATAGAAAGAGGACGATTACACCTCCGGGCCAGAAGAACGATCGGGCTATTCTGGCCCATTCCATGGCTTCCGTTTCCATGCTGAGGTACTACTGAACCTGGTCGAGGTACTCGCTGATGCCAAGGCCCGTGTACCCGAGGCAGGTGTACTCCGTCATCGCCTCACCGATGTGCGTGACGTGGCCCTCACGGCGGTTGCGCAGCGGGATGAAACCGATCACCTTGCCGTCGACCGACAGTTGCTCGCCTGTGCCGAGCGTAAGGTCTGCCTTCATGGCACGGTGGAAGGGGCGGTCGGCGTCGAACTGCGTGTCGAGGCTGACACCGGTGATCGGCGTCAGCTCGCCCTCGCGGATGACGACGCCCCACTCGCGGCGCTCGGTAGCCGTGCGGTTGATCTCGGAGACCATGATGTTCAGCTCGGGCCCGAACGAACACGTGAGCCAGCGATAGGAGAGGATGTTCTGCCAGTAGCGCGGGCCCCACGAATGGTCGCGCAATCCGTAGGCCTCGACTTCGACGCTTTCGCCGTCGATGGCGACGGTGCCGGTTACGCGCATGTGCTGCTCATAGTGCGCGCGTCCGAAGCCTTCTTCCTCATTCTCGTGCGCGGCGTCGGTGCCGGCCGATCCGTACACCGGGCCGACGGCCTCGTGTACCAGGTCGATCGCGACCTTCTTGTGCGGGTTCTCGCGGAACGCCTGGCCGGGATCGGACATCTCCTCGGGCTTGGCCAGCCAGACGGAGGAGCCGTCGTAGGTCGTGCGGTGGCGGGTCAGCGGCTCCAGTGTCTCGAAGCGCATCCCGCCGGCGTCGTAGGCGTCGTTGCCGCTGATCTCGGGTCGCTTGTAGTTGAAGAGTACGCTGCCGTCCGGCTCGAAGAGGGAGAGGGTGACCTCGGCGTAGCCTTCGTTGGCGCGGTTGCCGATGCGCAGGAAGCCGCCCTTGCGTAGCCGCGTGTCGAAGAAGTTGAAGTACATGCTCTCGTTGAAGTTCTGCTCCGGGCCGAGAGGGTGTGTGTAGTCGTCTGAGGCAGCGACGTTGCCGAAGACCTGCTGCGTAACCATGGTGTGCCTCCTCTGTTTGCGCGGCGATTGTAGCACGGGTCAGGCCGCAAACCGTCACGGCGAAATCTGAGCCCTCACGACATCGCGGCCTGTGGCACGCGCCCGCGGCCGGGGCTAGAGCGTGAAGCCTTCGGTTGGCGCCTGGTAGACGTCTCGCAGGTACTGGAACATCATGCGTTGGGCGCTGAAGAACTCGCCGTTGTGTGAGATGCAGTAGCGCATCACCGTGGCGTACTCATCGGGCCTCTGGTAGTACATCGGCATGATGTCGCGTTCCAGCTTGTCGTAGAGCGAGCGTATCTCGTCCTCTTCCTGGATAGGATTCTCGTCGCCGATGGCCCAGCCCGTGCGGCCTTCGATGCGGCCTTCGATCCACCACCCGTCGAGGACGCTGAAGCTAGGAACGCCGTTCATCGCGGCCTTCATGCCGGAGGTGCCGGAAGCCTCAAGGGGCTTCTGGGGGTTGTTAAGCCAGAGATCGACGCCGGAGACGAGGCACTTGCCGAGCGTCATGTCGTAGTCCTGCAGGTACACAACCTTCATGGCGTCGCCGAGGTCGCCCGCGGCGGCGAAGACGTCCTGGATGATGCGCTTGCCTTCGTCGTCCTTGGGGTGCGCCTTGCCGGCGTAGACTACCTGCAGCGGGCCGATGTTCGTGACAAGGCGACGCAGGCGGTCGATGTCCGTGAAGAGGAGGTCACCGCGCTTGTAGCCGGTGGCGCGCCGCGCAAAGCCTATCGTCAGCGCTGTGGGGGCCAGGGCCACGCCTGAGCGCGCGCGCACTTCGGCGACAAGCGCGTCCTTCGCTTCCTGGTGGGCGGCCCTGATCTCGGCGAGGGGGATGCCGGCGGCGTAGCGCAGGTACCACGTGTCGCGTCGCCAGAGGGGCATGTGGCGATCGAACATCTGGGCAACCGGTTCTGCGACCCACGTGCCGGCATGAACACCGTTTGTGATAGCGCCGACCGGGTACTCCGGGAACATGCCTGCGGAGACCTGACCGTGGCGCATCGAGACGCCGTTGGCGGAGCGCGACATGCTGATGACGAAGGCTGTGAGATCGAACATCTCGTCCTCGATGGCCGGGGTCTTGCGCAAGAGGTCGATGCGCTCCGAGCCGAGGACCTCTTCGGTGAGCGAGACAGGGAACGTGTCGTGGCCCGCGGCGACGGGCGTGTGGACCGTGAACACGCACCTGGAGCGGATGGCCTGCACGTCGCCCTCCGTTAGGGCCTCGCCGGAGGTGGCCATGCGCTCCTCCATAAGGGCCAGGACGAGCAGGCCGGAGTGCCCTTCGTTCAGGTGGAAGACACCGATATCGTTGTAGCCGAGCTCGCGGAGGAGGGCGACGCCACCCATGCCAAGGATGACCTCCTGGGAGAGGCGGTAGCGGGGATCGCCGCCATAGAGGACATCGGTTAGCTCCTGATCGCGCGGATCGTTTTCTGGAAGGCGGCTGTCGAGCAGGTACACGGGGAGCGGCTGCTCGGCGTCGTTGCCAGGGCTGCCGTGGACGACGTAAACCCAGGCGCGGAGGTGGACGGTGCGGCCTTCGACCTGGACACTGACGCGATGGGGGAGTTCCTCGAGGTGGTCTTCGGGCGACCAGTCGGCGGGGGATTCCGTCTGCTGGCCGCTCTCATCGAGGTGCTGGTGGAAGTAGCCTTTGCGGTGGACGAGAGTTACGCCGACCATGGGGATGCGAAGGTCGGCTGAGGCGCGCAGGCTATCGCCGGCTAGGACGCCCAGACCCCCGGAATAAGTGGGGAACTGGAGGTCGAGGCCTATCTCCATCGAGAAATAGGCGATTGAGCGCGTGGTATCGATCATAGGCAGGAGCCATCCAGAAGATTAACCGAGACGTAACCAGACGGGCAACGCAGGACCTGTGGACATCTCATTACAAGAAACAAGACGGCGCGGGCCGGTGTTTCGCTACTCGCCCTAATCACTTATTCCGCACTTGCTCCTTGCTCCTCTCACTCCCATATACTGCTGGGCAGTACAGAAGGAGAGGACGCCCAACACATGTCAAAGCAGATGAAACTGGGACTCGGCACGGGGTACTGGAGCAGTGGGCCGCCGGCGGGGATTGAGCAGACCATTCAGCTGGCGGAGGACCTGGAGTTCGACTCGATGTGGGCGGCGGAGGCTTACGGCTCCGACTGCCTGACGCCGCTGGCGTGGTGGGGCGCGAAGACGAAGAAGATCAAGCTGGGGACGTCGATCGCTCAGATATCGGCGCGGACTCCCGCAGCGCTGGCCATGGCGGCGATGACGCTGGACCACCTCTCCGAGGGACGTGTGATCCTGGGCATCGGCGCGTCGGGGCCGCAGGTGGTGGAAGGGTGGTACGGGCAGCCGTATCCCCGCCCGCTGGAGCGGACGCGGGAGTACGTCTCGATCCTGCGCAAGATATTCGCTCGCGAGGATCGGGTGGAGTTCGAGGGGAATCACTACCAGCTGCCGCACCCCGGCGGCATGCGCCTGGGAAAGGCTCTGAAGAGCACGCTGCACCCCTTCAGGACGGACATCCCGGTTTACCTGGCGGCTGAGGGACCGCGCAACGTGGCCCTGGCGGCGGAGATCGCCGATGGCTGGCTGCCGCTCTTCTTCTCGCCAAAGATGGATGGCTTCTACCGGGAGGCTCTCGAGAAGGGATTTGCGGCTTCGGGCGGGACGCGCTCGGCGGAGAACTTCGAGGTGGCATCCATGGTGCCGATCCTCGTTTCTGACGACGTTGAGGCGGCGGCGAATTTCGTGCGGCCGATGCTCTCGCTGTACATGGGCGGCATGGGCGCCAAGGGTGCCAACTTCCACTACGACGTCTTCGTGCGGCTCGGCTACGAGGACGTGGCGGAGCACGTGCAAGCTCTCTACCTCAAGGGCGAGAAGCAAGAGGCGACGGCCTCGATCCCGCTCAAACTGGTGGAGGACGTGGCCCTGATCGGGCCGATGGCCAAGATCAGAGAAGAACTGCCGCGCTGGAAGGACACCTGCCTGACAACGATGATGGTGAGCGGCCCGCCTCAGCTCTTGGAGACAGTGGCGGACGTCGTGCTGAGCTAGAGAAAAGAGCTAGGTTAACTCAGCCGTTAACCCTAACTTTAGCACCTAATCATACCTAAAACACTTCGTTTTACAAAACAAAATCCCCCTTTACAGCTCCGGGTCTCGGTTCCAGGGTAGGTTGGCCCACTCTGTTACAGTGGGTAGAGAAGGGCGGCATGTTATGAGCGAAGCTAATTCGCGCGACGGACGCACCGAACCGGGCCCACGGACGAAGCCGGAGTCACGGACCGTGCTGGGCCCACGAACGATCCCGGAGGCGCGGACAGTACTGAAACCGCGGTCGACTCCTGAGCCACGTGCGAAGGTCGCGCCGCAAACCCCTGCGATTGATAGCGGGCGATCGTGAGCCGCATTATGGCTCAGCACACCACTTATCAGACTGAATGCCCGCAGTGCTGGAGGGTGTCCGAGCTTCGCGACAGGGCTGAGCCTTTGCAGGCGCACATCAACCGGGAACTGGGCCGTTCTTACACGAAAGGCGCGTCGCCATACGGCCTGACTCCGCGCCAGGAGAGCGCGCTGGCCTGGTCAATAGAAATGGCGAGCTGCCTGCGGCGACAGATGGACCTCCACGCGAGGTGCCGTGCCTGCTCCGTGCTGATGGGGCCAGGCCACATCGAGAAAGGCACCGAGGAGTTCTGTGCAACGCACGCCGGTGGCTCGCGTGCAAGCTCTGTCTTCGCCAGCTCTGATGCGGACACGCTTGAGTGGATCGCCGGCCAGGCAGCCCACTAAGCCGATTCATTCCGGGTTGCTTCGCGAGGCCGTTCCGCCTGGCGATGCACTTCAGCCGCCAGCACTACCGGAACAGCCAGCCGCTGTCGTCGAAGCCCGGTTCGTTGGTGGGGCAGAGGTAGGGTCCACCGTCTCTACGGACCGTGTAGTGCAGGTGCGGTGCCTCGCTGTAGCCGGCGTCGCCGCTGTAGCCGACGAGGTCGCCAGGAGCGACGGTTTTCGAGGCGATAGGAGTGGCGATGCGGGGCTGCGGAACTGCGGCGAAGAGGGTTGTCCAGTCGGAATCGGCGGAGTAGGCCGTGAAGAAGTCGCCGGCTACCGGGGCGGTGAGGCCGAGCTCGAGATGCGCGTACTCGGTGATGAGGCCGTCGCCCTCAACAATGACGTAGACGCCGAGGCCGCTGCTGGGCCCGGGGAAGGGAGAGAGCGGGGCGCGCGAGCGGTCGGGGTTGCCGAGATAGGGTTCGCGGCTCACTCCGTAGCGGTCGAAGTCATTCTGCACGGAGATAGCGTATAGGGTGGCGACGCCGGCGTGGGTGGCGTAGACAGGGGTGCCGGTAGGGATGTAGAAGTCGACGGCGGTGATGCCCTCGTACTCGAAGTGGGTGCGGCAGTTCCAGCCGGAGCGGTTGGCGACGTCGGGGTCGCCGGAAGGCTGGCCGGTGAGGGCGTAGTCGTAGGCAAGTGGGCCGTCGGCGGGGAATTCCCAGGTACGCGAGCCGACTTCGCCTGTGATGACGCCCAGGCGCTGGTTCTGGCCGATGGGGAAGCCGCCGAGGACGGGGGTTGGTGCGGGCGTCGGGGCTTCGGTGGGGGCAGGGGTTGGCGTGTCGGCAGGCGTGAAGGTGGCGGTGGCGGTTGCGGCTGGGGTTGGGGAGGGCGATGGGCTCGCGCCGTCGTCACCACCGCAGGCGGCGAGGAGCAGGAGGGCGGCGGCGAGCGCGAGGAGATGGCGCATACGGGTTCATGTTTCAGGTTACCCTACGGTCCTGCGGCCACTGCGCACTTCTCAGTAGGAGAAGAGGACTTTGCCGGTGATGTCGTCGCGGAGGATCGTCCAGCCCTGGCGGGAGTCGACGCTGCTTTCGCGGTTGTCGCCGAGGACGAAGTAGTGGTCTTCAGGGACGATGACATCACCGCAGGCCTGGAGGCAGTGGCTTTCCCCCCTGGCGTATGGCTCAGCGATGGCGGAGCCGTTGACGTAGACGCGGCCCTTGTCAATGCGGACGACGTCGCCGGGCACGCCGATGACGCGCTTGACTAGCTGCTCTTTGCGGACGGGCGAGTGGAAGACGACGACGTCGCCGTGGGCGGGGTTGCCCCAGCGCAGGTCGGAGGAGTCGTAGAGGGGGAGCCAGCCGAAGAGGCCAAAGTCGACCTCCTGGTAGACGATGCGGCCGACGAGAAGGCGGTCGCCGTCGTGGAGGCGGGGCTCCATGCTCTGGCCCTGGGCTTTGTAGGAGTGGAAAGAGAGGACGAGAAAGAGGGCGGCGAGAACGAGGACGGCGGTGACGGCTATGCTGCCAGCGATGATTGGCGATGTCGTGAGGGCGGGCAAGCCAGGGCGGGGGATGGCGGGAACGCGGACGCCAGGAAGGGGAGAGCGCGCAGGGATGGGCGGCGGAGGGGGTGCCTCCGCGCGCCAGTCGTGCTGTCTCATGCCGCGCCGTAGGACGAAGCGGCCTTCTGCGGGGTCTTTGGTCATCGGACTGGGTAACAGCAGATGAGTTTACCCGTTACGTTCCCAATCCGAGTAAGCGCGAGCTTCAGCCTCGCCTAGGCCCAGTGCTTTTCGAGGGCGGCGGCTACCTCGGCGGGCTTTTCGAGCGGCCACCAGTGACCGCAGTCGAGGGTCAGTAGCTGGGCTTTGGCGCGCTCGGCCATCTTTTCGGCGAATTCGATCTGCATGTAGGGGTCGTTCGCGCCCCAGATGAGGAGGCCGCCGGGGGGCATCTTGTCGGTGTCCGGGCCCCACTCTTTGCCGACGTTGACGGCGGAGCGGTAGAGCTTGAGGATGCAGTCCTTCATGGTGTCGTCGATGCGCGCGGTGCTGGTCTCGGCGTGCTCCGCGGGGACGCCGCCCGCTGTCAGCCCGGCCGCGAGGGCGGGGCCGGACATCGCCTGCATGACGGTCTCGCCGACGCCGGGGGTCTGCCAGGAGCGCGCCATGTCGTGCCAGACGTAGTCTTCGTGGATGGCGCCCCCGCCGGCGGCCCACGTGCGGACGAGGTCGGGCCGGACCATCGCTAAACGCTCGGTGAGGAGAGCGCCCCAATCGTGGCCGACGATGTCGACGGGCTCGCCGGCCTTTTCGACTTCGGCGATGAGCCAGGCGAGGTACTCTTCCTTCGTGGCGGTCCAGGCATCGGGCGTTGGCGAGCCGAAGCCGGGAAGGCTCGGGGTGATGATGTCGTCACGGGAGAGGTGAGAGCGGACGCCCTCCCAGAGGTGGTGCGTATCGGGGACGCCGTGGACGAGGACTGCGGGCATGGGGGGCTCCTTTGGGCGGGTTCAGGTGTGTTGTCTGCGGAGAGTATACGAGACATGAGACAAGTGACATGAGACAAGGATCACCTTCCGTGTCTCATGTCTCGTGAGGCATGTCTCGTTGGTATACTGGGGTCAGGTAGGGGCGTAGCTCAGTTGGTAGAGCGGCGGTCTCCAAAACCGTAGGTCGCGGGTTCGAATCCTGCCGCCCCTGCCAAGTATTTCTGGGTCAAGACGAGTCCCGCGCATCTGGGGCGCTCGCGCGGGGGGTGTTATCGGCTATTGGCGGATACAGCCGTTTATGAGACTCGATGAGATAGTCCGTGACGGACTGGACCTGATCAAAATAGTCTTCTCGAACCACCGTCCACTCTGCGGCAGCATCCTCAATCCAGTCCCGCTGACCATATCTCTGGTCCCAAACGAAGAACGTGTCCACCACGTCGACAAGCAGTGCAGTTAGCCCGGACGCGCAACGGAAGCTGGCCACTTGTTCAAACCGAGGGGCCCAGATCATGAGGAACTCGGCCTCAGCACCCTTGATTTGCTGTCCATAGAACTTCAGGCCAAAAATCGACGGGTGCGCGGGTTCGCTGTAGAGGCCATAGACCTCGCCCGCCCAGGGGTGGTCTCCGGCTTCCGAGACCATTCGCCGAAGCTCCGACTCTTTGAATCGGTCGCTTAGCTCACGATAGCGACTCCCGCGCGCCCATCCCTGATCCCGCACTTTGGACATCTCACAGATCTCCGGGCAACTGTCTGGATACGCGGCTATGTACTGCAACATGATCACGTCGCCCATGAATCCACGCATCAGCATTGAGGCGTCGCCGTATCGTCCCGCATGAATTAAGGAACGTGTGGATTCAGCGTGACTCGTAGCTTTGGTCGAGAGCGCTAGGTACACGAATAAGTAGGTACCCTCGGCCAAGTCGCTCTCGGGCCTCCCCGCAACAAGCTCCGCGATGCGCAGCAGTCGTTCGAGGAGTCCGTCGTTTAGTTTGTTAATGCTCGATAGGAATCGCTCGTGTTTCTCCTGAATATCTGGGAGCGCCCGCCGGAAGTCTACCAAATCGAAGCGACTAACCATCTATTCTGGCCCGCCCGCCAGGACAGCGACAACAATTGCGTCCACCAGCAACATCAATAAAGTTTCCAGTGCTCGACCCACCGTTACTTAGCGGGACTTACCACAGTATCCGCAGACTGCGCTTCCTGCCGCCAGGAATCGGCGGCAGTTGGAACAGTAACTCTCGCCCATCCCGCCGGCACTGGCTGGCTGAGCCGTGACCGGTTCGTCAGGTATGTTCAGTAGCGGACCGCCGAAGAATCGTGGTCTGGTGCTCTCGTGAATACGCACGAACTCCTCAGGGCTCAGCCGCGCTTTACCTTCCTCGACTCGTAAGTCATTCATAAACTCAAAGAACATGGTAAGGGCTTGATCGTCTGAGACGCCGAAGTCACGCATTATCTGTCTCTGCAAATGAACAGCTTTTTCCATGGCCTGCGACTCTTCACGAGCGAGCGCAGGCTCGTCAGAAGGGCTGGCTGGAGTGCCGTCGATCAATGATCGAAGATTTCGGACTGTTTCTTGGCACCTCACTAGATAAAGTGTGAAGACCCTTCGCCATGCCGAAACGGCGTTGGAAGCAATACCTCCTGCGCTGCTGCCGTCAAGGCCAGAGAATCGGTCAGACGTGGTCTGAGCGAGCCGCAAACGATTCTCGGCCGCCGCCATCAAAAGCGGTGCGTTCTGCGCGGTGAGGGCGAACGGAGGGCTCGGCGTCAATTCGTCGCCCGGGTCTGCACGCGTTTGGGTTGCGACGGCGTTGTTCCACTCTTCCATTGCCAACTGCTGTCGCGCCGAGCACCATTGGAGGGTAGCCAGGAAATCTAGTGCCGCGTTCTTCTCTTCTGACCGCGTCGAATCTGAATCTTGTCCCTTCGCACCACCGGTAGGGTCATAGAAACCGGTATCGATGAGAATCTTCTTGAGCGGGTCTGACCCATCCAATTTCTCGATGTGCTGAACGAGGACGTCTGCCGCACGGTTCGTCTTTGCCAGGTGGGACTGGCCTCTGCGATATTCCTGCAGGCTACTCCGTAAGTCTCCGGCGGCCTGCTTCTCCATTGAGACGGCCAGCATGGACATAGCTTGCACCTGACTGGTGATGACGTCGACCAAAAGACGTTTGAGCTTTAGGCTCGCCTTTTCGTCAGGTGTGATCCTCTCGAAGTCAGACAGGCGCGAGCGTAGCAGCATCGGAACATTCGGATCCTCGCCGCCCCAGTCCCGATAGGCAGTCAGCAGGATCCGTAACTGGTCCTCAAACTCAGACCGGTCGATCTTCTTCCGGCCGAACCCAAACGCCATGTGAGGTGCACCCCCTTTTGGCCAGCGATTCTATCACAGCGTGCGAAGTCGCCAGACGCCCTACCGCAGGTCGCGGGTTCGCCCAGACGAGCGGCCGCAGGCCGAATCCTGCCGCCCCAGCCAGAATTCGTATCTGAGGCTACAGCTTCTTGTGGAGGTGGATGTCCTCCGGCTCCAGCGCGAAGAGTTCGGGGAACGGCTCAGCCATCGGCTGGTAGCCGCGGCCCATGTAGAAACGCACGGTGTTCTGTGACGGCGTAGCGGAGACGACGATCTCGGTGTCGCCGCCTTCCCTGGCGATGTGGTCGAGGTCCTCGGACAGCCGCTTGCCAATGCCGCTGGCCCGATAGCCGTTGCTCACGTGCAGGTAGGCGAGCTGCGCGACGCCGGGCCGCAGGTGCTGGACAAGAACGCCGATGCCAGCCAGGCGATCGCCATCGAAAGCGCCGAGGGCAACAGCGCCTGACGCCAGCAACTCTTCGACGTGCGCTTGCTGGGCCGCGTGAGAGTGCTCGCCGTCGCCTTCCGTGAGCCAGTTGGGGGAGTCGAAGTCGCCGCGGCGTTCCTCCAGCTGCGTTCCGTGCTGGACATAGAGGACGCCGATGGGCTCGCTGCGATCTATGTCGCGGATGCGCGGCAGGTCAGCGGCAACGAAGGGGCGATAGGTAATGCGTGCCAAGTCAGGCGTATTGTAATCGCCGCGCTAGCAGGCGGCCCAGCGGCAGGAACAGGGATACCAGCCCTGCTCGGAGTAGACCCGTAGGCCAAATGGGCGTTCTTCGCGGCGTCCATCCAGTTGTCGTAGGCCGGATCCTGCCGCCCCTGCCAGATTTCTAATCGCCAATTGTGACGTCTATCGGCTTTACGGTGCCGTTGTTGGTGTTCTCGGATGAGCAGGCGGTAAGGCCGATGATGAGGTCTGCTTCGGCGCGGAGGTCGAGGTAGTCGCCGGGCTCTGATAACGGCGGGCCGATTTCTGTCCGGCCGTCCGCTAGCACGGAGACGTTCATGAAGACATTGAAGGCGCTGAGGATTCCGTCTTCGCTGATGCCGAACGGGTGCAGCGCGGCGGAGAGGTTGGAGAGACAGCTCGGATGGTCTTCCTGGCCGTAGAGGATGCGGAACATCTCTTCTGAGCAGGGGGAGAGGAGGAGGTCGTGGCGGCCAACGGTGTCTTCGACGATGGTGAGGAGCGGGCGGCTGCGGTTGGAGTAGAGGACGTTCCCTTTCGTGAGGTAGATGGCCTCTGCGTAGTCGATGGTGCGACCGGGGGAGAATGTGTGCGCGATGTCGTGTGCATCGAAGGCTGCTAGATCGGATACCTGCTCGCCCTGTGGGTCGATGATGCGGAGGCGTTGTCCGCGGCGCAGCTCGACGGCGATACCGGACTGCGGCGCGATGTGGAAGCTATTCGCATTCATCACTGTGCGCTAAGGCCGCATGCCCCGCGCCTTCGGCCCGCGCGTCTCTGCTGATACGACGTCATACGCTCTGCGCGCGAACTCTACGAGGAGGGGGCGGGTGTCGCGGGGGTCGATGATCTCTTCGACGCCGAAGGCTTCGGCGGTGAGGATGGGGTCGCGGAGAGAGGCAAGCTTCTCTTCGAGCTCTTCGCGGAGCTTTTCGGGGTCTTCGGCGGCTTCCAGCTGGCGCTTGTAGGCGGCCTCGACGCCGCCCTCGATGGGGAGGGAGCCCCACTCGCCGGAGGGCCAGGCGTAGCGAGGGCTGGAGCGTGTGTGGTTGGAGTGGCCGGCGCCGGCCACGCCGAAGGCTTTCCGCACGATGACCGAGCACCAGGGGTTCGTCGCCTGGTAGACGGCGGCGAGGGCGCGCACGCCTTTGCGGATCGTGCCCTGCTTCTCGGCCTCGAAGCCGACGAGGAAGCCGGGGTTGTCGACGAAGTTGACGAGGGGGAGGCGGAAGGTGTCGGAGAGGTCGACGAAGCGGGCCATCTTCTCGGCGGCGGCGGCGTCTATTGAGCCGGCCATGATCGCGGGGTCGTTAGCCATGACGCCGACCGGGAGCCCGTCGAGGCGGGCGAGGCCGGTGATGAGGGCGGGGCCGTAGTAGCGCGTCATCTCGAAGAAGGAGCCGGCGTCGACGACGAGGTCGACGATGCGGCGCATGTCGTAACGCTTACGGCGGTCGCGCGGGACGATCGAGAGCAGTTCTTCCTCGCGGCGGGCCGGGTCGTCCGTCGGGTCGGTGCGCGGGGGGACCTCCCAGACGGAAGAGGGCAGGTACGAGAGGAAGCGGCGGATCTGCTCGAAGGCTTCTTGCTCGGACTCGGCTTCGTTGTCGACTGCGCCTGAGCCGTGGGCGTGGATGTGGGAGCCGCCGAGGTCCTCCTTCTCAACTTCCTGGGAGAAGGCGCGGCGCACGACGGGCGGGCCGGCGACGAAGAGTTGGCTGGTGCCGCGGACCATGACGCTGAAGTGGGACGCAGAGACGCGGGCGGCGCCCAGACCGGCGACGGGCCCGAGGGCAGCGGCGACGACGGGCACCTCCGACAACAGCTCGATAGAGACGTTCCAGTCCGGGATTTCGGGGACGTATGAGCGGCGGAGCGCGGCGTTGGTGCGCACGCTGCCGCCGCCGCCCGTGCCGTCGACGAGGCGGACGACGGGGATGCGCAGCTCGCGGGCAGTGCGCTCGCTCCAGCCCATCTTGTTGCCGACGGCACCATCGGCCGCGCCGCCGCGGACGGTGAAGTCGTCGCCGCCGATGACGACGGGCCGTCCATCGATCGTGCCGCGGCCGGTGACGAAGTTGGACGGAGTGTAAGAGGCGATGCGGCCGTCTTCGTCGTACTCGACTTTGCCGGCGAGGGAGCCGACTTCGCGGAAGGAGCCCTCGTCCAGCAGATGAGCGATGCGGTCGCGGACGGGCGTGCGGCCCTCGGCCACGTGGCGGGCGACGCGTTCGGGCCCGCCCATGGCGGCGGCCAGCTCCTTGCGGCGGCGGATCTCTTCGAGTTCCGGTTCCCAGGTCATTGCGAAGCGATTATAGACCGCCGGAAGCGCGAAGAAGGCCGGACGAGCGTCCGGCCCTCGCTGTCAGGTTCTATTCAGGCTAGTCGTCGTAGCGGGCGCGTGCGGCGGCGAGGCCCATGCTGGCGGACAGCATAAGTACTGCCAGCGCGGCGATAGCCAGGAGCCAGGGCACCGTCTTCTGCTCGCCGGGGCTGTCACCAGTCGGGGGGAAGCCTCCGGGGACGGACGTCTGTTCGAGGACTGTAGCGGACGGCGATGGCGAAGTCGGCGGGGATGTCTCAATGAGCGCGGTGGGCGTCGGCGTGGGTGAGTCGGTGGGTGGCGGAGTGGTTGGCTCCGGGGTTGGCACCGGCGTCTGGGTCACTTCCAGCGTTGTCGGGGTGGCCGTCACGACCGGTGTGGCTGTGGGCGGGCTGGTCGGTGTGGGGGTAGAAACCGGCGTGTCCGTCTCGATGTCCGTCGTGGGAGTTGGTGTGACTACGGGGGTGCCATTCGGCGTGTCAGTCGGGGTATTGGTGGGGGTCTCGGTCGGCGTCGACGTAGGAGTCGGCGTAGCCGATGGCGTCACCGTTTCGCCGACGGTGGCGGTTGGCGTGTCGGTGGGTGTTTCGGTAGGCGTGGGCGTCGGTGAGGGTGTGACGCTCTCGCCGGCAGTGGCGGTAGGAGTGTCCGTGGGAGTTTCGGTCGGCGTAGG
>DATKDX010000007.1:0-12174 GCA_035512435.1 Dehalococcoidia bacterium | reverse complement strand
TCGAAGCCAAGGCGCGGCTGGAACGAGCGACAGGCCGGGTGCGATCGATGAGCGAGACGGTCGCCTTCCTGATCGCTCTCAACGCCTCCTAGCGCCCGCCCTCTCCACCACCGGCAGGCCCCTTCGGGGGTCTGCCTCGTTGTACGGGACAACCAGCACCGTGACTAGCAGAGGTACGCGATAGTGGTTCAATCGTGTACCGGCGCCCGTGACAACGGCGAGCCATGCCGCGCCGGGGCGATGACCAGCGGCTTCTGCTTCTGGCACGACCCCGAGCACGCACAGGACGCAGCGGAAGCCCGTAGGCTCGGCGGTCTACGCCGGCGCAGAGAGAAGACGGTCCAAGGTGCCTACGAATTCGAAGGCCTCAACTCGGTCGACGACGTCAAAAGGCTCTTGGAGATCGCCATTCTCGACACACTGGGGCTAGAGAACAGCGTCGCTCGATCAAGGACGCTTGCCAGTCTCGCGACGGTGAGTCTGAAGGCGCTTGAGGTCGGGGAGTACGAGGACCGCATCCGCGCGCTGGAATCGATGATGGCACCGAGGCTGGCACGCAAATGAGGACGCCGGGGCGGCTCGACAAGCTCTATCCAACGCTCTCGGCAAGGGAGCGGGCGCTGATGGTCCTTAACGCCTGGAAGGAAGGCGGCAAGGAAGATCCCAAGGTCCGCTCAACGATGCCAATTTCGCAGGTGACTTCCTTCAACCGCTACATCGCCCTCATCAACGGTTGCAATAAGCATCTTGGGCCCTATCTGCTGCTGCTCAGGGCACAGGTCGAGCAACTCTCGCTGAAGCTGGGATGGCTGCAAACGATCGACCTCTGGTCGATCAATGCCACGGAGATGGCGCTGGCCGCGTTCCGGGCGGCAAAGGAACCCATCACTAAGAGCGGTTACTGTCAGCTCCTGGAGCAGGAACGGTCACGTGTGGAGCCTGTCCTGGAGCTGGCTGAACTGCTGGCCGAGCAGCGTATCGGCGACGACGCCACGGACGCCGCGTGGAAGCGGGCCTTGTCGCAAGCCAGAAGGGATATCGAAGAGGCAGTCGATAAAGGCCGTGTCGTGGCCCACAAGCGCGGACGTCGCCTTATGGTCCAGGTGGGCTCGTTCTATGACTGGCTAGGCCAGCCAACCCCGCTTCACCCGGACTGGGGGCTGGAGTACGAGGTTCACCCCGACGACCAGGACATCGCTCTGCTGACGCAGCGTTTCGATGACCTGAGAAAGGCGGTCCAGAACTCGCCCGCAGGGCTTCAGGTCTGCTTGGATGACGAGCAGGAGATGGGCCGTACCGCACGCTTCGCACACGACATCGCGAAGGGGCTGCGAGAGGCGATCACGTCGGATCTCCAGTACAAGCGAGCGGAGGTCGCGGCCGTGGACGCGGTAATCGCCGAAGTATCGGAGGAGTTCGCCGGCGAAGACCCTCTATTGCCCGAACTTCGCGCGCTCGTCACAGGCCTTCATGCTGCCGTCGAAGACGTCGAGTCCGGCCTCGGTGGAGAACTGAACGAGACTCTGTCTCCCGAAGAGGCCGTCGTGCTTGTGCGCAGGCTCGTCCATCGGGAGCTGGAGGAAAACGAGATCAACTTGCGGATCTAGTTCAGCGCGGCGATGACGACGGCAGCGTCGGCGAGGAGCAATGCAGCGTAGAAGAGCAGCCAGCGGCGCCAGGCTCCTTCGCCACACCTCACCGCCTCCTTCGCCCCTGCGGCGCGTCGTGACGGCAAACACGCCGACCATCGCCCGCGGACAGAGCCCACACGAAACCACCATCGGCAGCAGCTTAGATGCACCGGCGACTCCGTTGCCAGGCGATAACGACACTAGGACCATGCACGGCATACTTTTAACCGGTAAGTTTCACGAACCGTTCTTGACCAACACTGGCCACCTCATGCCGTTTCCAGCGTCCACCGCTTCCCAGGTCGCACCTTGAGAGCCACCGGAATCGTGTCATAGGTTTATTGACCCGGCTTTGGCGGTTGGCGTACGATGTCGCCGCTACAGCTTATTCCGGGAAGGGGAGCTTGGGCGAACAGTAATGCATGACATTTTTGTTAGGAGAGAATGCAATGTCCTGGAACGTTAGCGGACGAAGCGTCGAAGTATGCAGTTGCGCGTTGCTATGTCCTTGCTGGCTGGGCCCGGAAGGAGCGCCGGACCAAGGCTGGTGCTCCGGTATCTTCGGTTTCGACATACGGGAAGGCGCATCCGACGGCATAAAAGTCGACGGCTTGAGAGTGGTCTTGACGGCTGAGTGGCCAGGTAACTTTTTTCTCGGCAACGGCACTGGCCGCCTCTATATTGATGATCGCGCAGGCGATGACCAGCGCCGTGAGCTGGAGGCGATCTTCAGCGGCAAAAGCGGCGGACATCTGGAAGGCTTGTTCGGCGCAGTTATCACGAAGTGGCTTCCCGCCCGCTTCGAAAAGATTGACATCCAATGGGGAGACAAGCCAGCGCTGTCTGTCGCGGATTTTGGCCGCGTGAAACTGCAGCCCATAATGGATCCTTCCGGAAAAGCGACCAGCGTGGCAGGCGCCGCGGCGCAGGCCGGCTTCCAGATCGAGAGTATGGACTTGGCCAGCAGTAAGGGTAGCCGCTGGTCAGACCCGGACATGCGCGCTTGGGACGGGGACTCCGGGACCCTCCACAACTTCAAGTGGAGTGCTTAATCCGCCCGCTCCATTGGCCGCGTCATGGTCGCGTCCTACGGGTGTGGAGCGCCGACGCATCGCCGCCGATCCCGTGCTTCAGGTAACGGAGGGTCGATTTTGACCGGGACGCGATCCCAAAGCGTCGGAATGAAGGAACAAGCATGACTGCGACGACGTCCCGCACGACATATCCCCTCGCCCGCGAACGGAACCTCATCCTTGGTTCTTTGCTCTTGCTCGCGGCCGCGGCTTGGGGACTGCTGATCTGGCAAACGTCCGTCATGGACGACAGCATGAGCTTGACGATGGGCTTGGGCGCGCCGGTGTTTATCGCGTTGTGGATCGCGATGATGGGAGCGATCATGTTTCCGACGGCCGCGCCGATGATCATGATGTTCGCTCGTGTCCATCGCGACAAGCGCGCGAAAGGTCAACCGTTTGTGCCGGCCTGGATCTTCACCGGCGCGTACATCCTCGTGTGGTCTGCCACTGGTCTCATCGCATATAGCATCGCTGTCGCCGGGGACGAGCTCGCGTCGAACTCTCGTTGGCTCGCGGACAATGCTCCGCGCATCGGCGGAGCGGCCCTTATCGCGGCGGGCGCCTACCAGCTCTCGCCGGTGAAGGAAGTCTGCCTCGGCAAATGCCGGAGTCCGATGTCTTTCATTCTGAATTCCTGGCGCGACGGCTATTGGGGATCGTTCCGGATGGGTCTTGAGCACGCGATGTTCTGCCTCGGCTGCTGCTGGCTGCTATTTCTGGTGCTATTTCCGCTTGGTATGATGAACATCGCCGCACTGGCGATTATCACAGCCCTGATCTTCGCCGAGAAGTCGCTGCCGATCGGACGTCAGGCTGCGAGGCTCGCGGCGGCTTTATTCATCGTATACGGGGCGCTCGTCATTGCCGTGCCGAGCGCCCTCCCGACGACGATGGACAGCGGGGAAATGTCCCGCACGGAGAAGGGGTCTGCTCCAGCCCAGATGGGCGAGATAGGTGTGTCCGGCACTTCGATGCCGATGGAGCGATGAGCAGTTAGCAATCCATAGAGGAAGGAGTTAACGAGGGTGGCACAAGTGGCACAAAAGGTAAAGTGGGCGATCAAGGGCGACGCTCTTGGCTCGTGCAGTTGCGACTGGGGATGTCCCTGCAACTTTGACGCACCGCCCACGAATGGATGGTGCCATGGCGGCTATGCGTTCCACATCAACGACGGATCGTTTGGCGATGTATCGCTGGACGGGCTAACGGTTGGGTTCTTCGCAAATTCGCCTGCGGCGCTGCACCTGGGCAACGTCACCGGGTACCTTCTCGTGGATGAAAAAGCTACGGACGATCAACGCGCCGCTCTGGCGAAGATCGTTGGCGGCCAGGGCGGCGGGCCATTCGCAGTCTTTGCCAGCCTTTTGGTTAAGGTAATCGGCCCCGATTTCGTCCCTGTGGACTTCAAGTTCGACGGTTCGAACAGCTACGCTGTCTTCGGAGACCGAGTAGAGCTGCGGCTTGAGATGATCAAGAACCCCGTGACTGGTGAGGAGAGTGGGTTCACACTGAACATGACCGCTGGGCTGCTTACCGACAAGGCGGAGCTGATGAAGTCCAAAACGTTCCGCGTCAGCCACTCGGAGATGAGCTACGATCACTCCGGCCAGTACGGCGAGACATTTAAGTTCAACTACTCGGGAGAGGCGCAATAGACTGGTCCGTGCTGAACAACCAGGCTGCCTCGTCAGGCAGCTGATCGGTCTCCTTACGCGAGGCAGTTCGCTTCTGTTTTCGATCGATACCGGACGAGGCGCACGCTCATCGACAAAGAGAGATGGGCTTCTGGTTAATTTGGATTGTTGCGGCCCAGCTTCGCCAAAGAGCGATCTTGAGCCTGCCCAATCTGGGCAAGGATCTAAATTTGCGCCGGTCTGCGGGTCTAGTCGGATACGACCGGTTCGTCGCCAGATACGAATTCTGACGACGACGAAAAACGTTCAGGCGGAGTTCCTGTTAAACCAGACGATTTAGCTTTCCGGGCGAGGCGACTTATCGGGGAGTTCCGAAAATTGTCAAAGACTTTCGCGCGCTCAGTCGAGAGGTCACGGGCGCGGGCATCTGCCGTCCAAGCAGAGGATCGCAGGTTCGCCCGGACGGGCGGGCTGTAAGCCGATTCCCGGCTCCCGCTCCAGATACGATTTTTTCACTACCGATGCTGGAGCGTAAGATATTGCCGAAACCGAAGCTGCTCACCGTCGTCGCCGAGCCCGCGTATTCCCTCCACATCGCGGCAGAGATCGGGAAATGGCTGGCCAAGTAGGTCTACAATACGTGAGGGGAGTCAACGCCCATTCCGAGAGGTGTGCTATGCAGAAAACCGAAATCGATGGGGCAATCCTAGAGTACGAGGTTCAAGGCTCAGGTGATCCGGTGGTCTTCATCCACGGTGCCCACGTGGGTGACACATACAAGCCTTTGATGGCTGAACCTGCCCTCAAGGACTACCGGCTAATCCGCTATCACCGCCGCGGGTACGCTGGAAGCGCCCGTCCAAACGGTCCATTGGCTATTTCAGGGCACGCCGCCGATTGCCTGGCGGTACTGCGCAACCTCAACGCCCTCCCGGCCCATGTCGTAGGGCATTCGTCTGGCGGAGCGATCGCCCTTCAACTCTCATTGGACGCGCCCGAAGCTGTCCGCTCCCTGGTGCTGCTGGAGCCAGCGCTTCTTGAGGTTCCGAGCGGGGCAGCGCTCTTCGAAGCACTCGGGCCGTCTGTCCAGAAGTACGAAGCCGGTGATAGGCCCGGAGCCGTCGACACCTTCCTCAGCGTCGTTTGCGGTAGAGACTACGGGCGCGCCGTTCAGTCTCAGCTTCCCGGTGCTTTCGACCAGGCCGCAGCAGACGCGGAAGCGTTCTTCACCGGAGAATTGCCGGCCCTCGGGGAGTGGACTTTTACAAAGACGGACGCGGCTCGTATCAAGCAACCCGTCCTCTCGGTGCTAGGCGCGAACAGCGACCAGGCCGTTGGGATACCGGTGTTTGGCGAAATCCACAATCGCGTCCTCGAGTGGCTCCCCAACGCGAAGCCGTTCGTACTCGGCGGAGCCGCCCACCTACTGCAAGTGGAGAACCCGGGAGATATGGCCCGTCGCCTCGCGAGCTTCTTCGAGGAGAACTAAGGCCCACCCTTAGGAAATCGCCACGCCCAGGTGTACAGGCCCTCATAGGGCTACGACATGAGGCGGCATGCCACTAACGCCAGTTAGTGGACGGCGCTCACTCGATCCTGACGATCCCCGTGGTATAATCCGCACGCTTCATTTCATCGTCGCCTTCGAGTTTGCCATACGGGGTGCACCATGAATCGGCCCAACGAGGATGTCCTGAAAAAGGCCGGACAGCTTCTGGCTCAACGCCGGCATAGGGAAGTTATTGCATTGCTGGAACATGTCAGAAACCAGGACGCGCGAAATGCCCAAGCGCTCTTCCTACTCGGCCTAAGCCACTACCGCGAAAACGACTTTGCGGCCGCGGTGAAGAGTCTCTCAGAGGCTGCAACAGTCCAGCCCGATCATGCAGAGGCCGCATACTACCTCGGCCTCGCTTACGAGGAGCAAGGGCTTGACGGCCCCGCCAAGACGGCCTTTGAGAAAGCTCTTCAGGCCAGGCCGGGATTTCCGCCCGCTGTCCGGAAGCTTCGTCAGCATGCCGGCCAAGCGAAGGGGGAACAGGACAAGCCCGTCCCCATCGCCGATCGCGTAGCCAATCCTTCGGCGCCCGCTCCCAAGCAGCGCAGAGGGTCCGTCAGGGGAACTGTGGCGAGCTTGCAGAACTGGTCAGAAAAAGGCAGCTTCGTGCTCTCCTTCCGGCTTCACCCAGACGGTGGTGGCAACCCCGTCGCCGTCGAATTGAGGTCGAAGAAACCCGTCGGTCACATTCAAAATGGCGACTCCGTTGAGGTAAAGGGTGGGACGACCGATGGGATCCACAAGGTGAAGCGCTTCAAGAACCTGACCACAGACGTTGTTGTTAAGGCCAGTTCGAGTTCTGACTCGTCTTGGGTTACCGTATCTATCTTCGTGTTGGTCTTCCTCGTGGCACTGGTTCTCTACATCATGGCGGTAAACAGCACCGGCACCTAGGCTAAGCCATGGACCATCTTGTCGGATCTGCAGATTTCCTGGATAGACCCGATCCGATTGATCCCGATCTTCTGGATTCTGCGGATCAAGGGCAGGACGGTGTGGCGTCCGGCCCGGTGGGTAGTCAACCACCACCCAATCTTCCGTCGGAACCTGCACGGGTAGATCCGACGGGCGATACCGGTTCCCTGTCAGCGGGCTCGCAGTTATCCGAACCGGGTCACACTCCGGGCCCTGACCACGCGACAAGAGGATCACAAGACGCGGAGATCTCCGAGCCGGACGAAGGTCAGGCAGCAAGTTCACACGGGGGCGGGTCCCCGTCAGACATCAATATCTCTGCCCCGGAGCCGTCAAGCACTTTGCCAGATGAATTCCGCCAGACCGGGCACCAAGACCCAGGCGGGTCCGATGATTACTACCAAGCCCCCTATGGGCAGTCAAGTGATTCGACAGTTGCCGACTTTACGAGCGAGTTTGACGACGACTACTACGTGACGGCGCCTCCCGAAACTGTTCCACCAGAGGCGGGCACCGCCGGGCCCACGGGTGCCCGCTTGTCGGACGGTCAGGGCGATTCAGCCTTCGAAATCTCGCTGCCAGACGATTACTATTCGCCGGACCTGCCCGCCACTCAAGTCAAGGGCAATACAACGGCCTTTTCTGAAGGCTCTCAGTTACAGATGGATCGAGCGCAGGTCGTCGCCGAGTTTCAGCGCCGGCTGCAACAGGACGCAGTCGGTTTCTTCGAGGGGTTCGCGACGAGTTTGACAGAGGCGTTGGAGATAGTCTCGATGGCGAGGGAAGCATCAGACGCTGACTTGCAGGCCCAAATAAGATCCCTGCGAGAGCGAGTATCGAATCCCCATAGCTATGTCGATCGAAGTGGCGACGAGCTCCTCCTGACCGCTCTTATCGACGAGCTCCGACGAATGGATGAGGTGGTCAGCGAGCGAGCAGAGGACCTTGCCGGCATGGTGGAGGATGAATTGTCCGCGCTTCGCCCTGATCGAAAGATACTCGTATCGCTATTCGTCGGTGCCGCAAGACTAGGGCCGGAGGGTTTCTCAACCTTCGTTCAGAGTCTCGGCTCCCGAGAGTGGGACACTGCGGATAGCGCCAAGCACACGCTCGGCCCACTTTTCGCCCGAGTGCTCGACCGCTACAAGGACGAGCTATACCGAGTCGATATGGGTCCGGTGGCTGACGTGATTTCTCGCCACGATCCATGGATCGACGACGACGAGCGCAACGATGGACCAGTACCCAAACCCGTCGCTCAGGATGCCGGCTACTACCTTAATCCGCCCGCCTTCGATCCTAACCAACCCCCAATATGGGTTTCCTTTGACGATCCAACTGCGCCACTGCTGGCTAGCCTGCTGCTTGATCTACTTCCGCTGGTGGGTGGAGTTAAGGGTGTCATCGAGCTTTATACAGGAAGAGACATGGTCACCAAAGAGGACCTGGCTTGGTGGGAGCAGATGCTGACGCTAGTCTCGCTCGGCATGGATGCGGCAGGTGCCGGGGGGAAGATCGCACGCTTGGCACGACATGGAGATGATATTGGGCCGGTTGTCAGGCGCGCCGACAATGCCGCCGGGCTTGCCCGCCATGCGGACGAATTCGGACAGCCCAAAGCGTTGTATAAGACTACGGACGACGCCAGGGTAGGCATCGAATCACGAGGCGCGCTTCCCCCTGGTCAGACGCCGTTTACCGATCCATTCACAGGGCAGGTCGGCCACATCACAGCATCGGCAAGAAAATCGTCAGCCGTACACGGTCACATTCGGGCAAGTCAGGCAGAATTCCAGGTTTACGATCTTGCCCGCGCAAGAGGAGAGATTGGCCTGCAGAGGCCGGGCCGTGTTACGGAAGGTGGGCCAGATTTCATCACTGCCCGTGTGTTCGACAACGGAGACGTGGAGGTGCTTGCCTACGACGCGACCATCAACCCACGCAAAACGCCAGTCAAAGGCCTTACCGAGGCGTGGCGGGCTGAGGTGTTGGATGCCGTGTCGGACACCCGACTTAGCCTGGGCAATCCGGCGCTCGAAGAAGCAATACGGCAAGCCGCCAATAGTGGAGGGATCAGGGTCGTGAACGTCCTGGTAACTTTCGGGACCGACCAAGCTACCAAGCAACCGGTCGTGAAAGCGTTGTTTCAGAAGTAGGCTCCACCCGCCTTGTAGGCGCTCGGGCGCAACTGCGATAATGCGCCTTCTGGACGAGAGGGGAGCACTGCCATGCGAATCACTCTGGCCATCGCCATCGCCGTCCTCGCGATCGGCTTGCTTCTGGTGTCGCTGCCCGATTCCGGGATCGCGGATCATAGCGGCGACCTGAACTGTTCGGACTTCCCGAACCAGAAGGCCGCGCAGGATCACTACAATGCCCACCCAGGCGATCCTGACAACCTCGATGGCAACGACAATGATGGCAAGGCCTGTGAAAGCCTTCCTTGCCCGTGCTACTTCGGTGGCCCAATAGCGCCCTCGACGCCGACGCCTAAGCCGGCAACGCCCGCGCCAACTCCGGTGCCGACCCCGACACCGCAGCCTACGCCATATGTCTGGGCCCGTCTGTGGGGCGACGTGGACTGCAGCAACGCAATCAACCCCGTCGACTCGCTGAAGCTACTTCGCGCGGACGCCGGCCTCTCAGTCGCCTACCAAACTCCACAGTGTCCGCAGATCGGCGGCGTTGTCCCGGCGTCCATCGCCTCCGTGCCAGTGACGCCGTGGGGCGACGTGGACTGCAGCGGATCAGCCGATCCGATCGACGCCCTCAAGATTCTCCGCTTCGATGCGAGTTTGAGCGTCAACCAGGCAGACGGCTGCCCAACAATTGCCACGACGTGGAGTAACGAGGGTACCCTCCGGATCGAGCACATTGATGTGGGCCAAGGAGACGCGGCGCTCATCCTTGCTCCCAACGGCGACACGGCGATGATCGATAGCGGCCGCTGGAACAGCTGCGGCGGTCTCGTGTCGCACGTCAACGACGCTGGCGTCTCTCACCTGAACTACCACTTCGCCACGCACTACGACGCCGACCATGTCGGCTGCCTGGACGATGTCGTGGCGAGCGGAGTGACCCTTGGCGCGTGCTATGACAGGAGTGGCTCCAAGGACACCCAGCCGTTTGACGACTACGCTGCGACTTGCGGCGCCTCTCGCCACACGGCTCTGAAGGGGCAGGTCTTCAGCATGGGTTCAGTCTCGATCACTGTCGTGGATCTGAACGGTGCCGGCATCAGTACCGACGACGAGAACGCGCTGGGGATGGTGTTAGTCGTGGAATACGGTTCCTTCCGTCACGTCTTCCCCGGCGACCTTGAAGGCACGTCGCCCGACGTCGAGAGCGTTGTCGGGCCTCAAGTAGGGGACGTGGACGTCTGCAAGGTCTCCCACCACGGCTCCAAGTTCTCGAACACAGACGCCTGGCTGGAAGCCATTACTCCCGAGGTCTGCATCCTCTCAGTCGGCAACAACTCGTTCGGACACCCGACGGTCGAGGCGCTGGACCGACTGCACGCACATGGCGTCGATGTCTACTGGACTCAGCAAGGCAGTGGTGCTGTCCCTGGCCCTGATGACGAGGTCTGTGGAGGAGACGTACGCGTGACAGTCGACCCCAGTGGCGCCTACGCGGTTGGCTGCTAACGATCTAGTCCAGTTCGACAGTCACAGAAACAATCTGTTCATCACGATCTGTAGCAGTCACCGTCATAGCAGCTCCGGTTGTTTCACCACCAGTGGAGGACTCGATCTCCACGTCTACGCTACCTGATTCATCAACCACGACTCTCCGCGTTGCGAGGGGATCGGCGTTCGACATCGAGACGACGGCATGGACGACCGCCCCTTCAGGCAGATTTCGAAGCTTCGCAGAGGACTGGATAACCTCAACGGGCCCCTCGCTTCCGGCAACAACATTACGGCCAATCGAGGCCTGTACCGTGGGCTCGTCGCCACCTATTGCACTCTCTAGCGTCGGCCACGCTGCGGAGCCCACTGCCAGAATCAAGGTTAGGAAGCCTAACCAGACAAGACGATACTTATAGGTCATCCTGGCCTGGAATACTGCCTCCAATTGGGTGATATTCGATGGGTTGACGAAGACCTGCTGGGGAAGCAGTGCCACAAGGCTGGAGGCGATGCTTACGAGCCCTAGAAGGAATGCTGCGATCAACCAGCCTTCCGAGTCTGCAAGCTCTGACCCAACATCAGTGAATGCTCCAAGCCCGCCAAGTACTGTGCCGACAAGGGCGATCTGCCCCAGCAGGAGCTTCGAAAGATCGTTCAGGCGCTCGATGGATTTGTCAGGAGCGAGACTCTCAGCGGCTTTCTTTATTAGGATTTGGCGCGGCGTTGGCTGTGCCACGGCTAGAACTCCGTCCGACGCATCAGGCTCTTCTTGATACAGAACAAATTGTCATGCCCCAGACTGCAGGTAACCATGATCTCGTCCTCGTCATCGGCGCACGAGCTCTCCACCTTGGGTGCGCCTGCCACAAGAACGTTTAGCGGTCGTACCTTGAGAACCGTTGACGTGGGTGGGGATTGAATTACGGCCACGACCTGTTCGTCCAAGAATTCAGGGCCGTCCTTGTGCGGACCCCAACACTGATACTTCTCTTCGGCCATGGCAGAGACCTCCTCAGAATTTAAGTACCGCCATCGGGGCCGGTTCACGAGAACGATTGTGAGGGTCCGGCAGATGGCAGGTTCCCAGCGTATCGCCGATTATAGATTAGCCAGGGACATTGTCAACTCTTGCGTACCGACCTGAGTGATGATCGTCGTCGTCACTAAGGAACGTTAGTGCCGACCTCTGATGCGCGAGGCTAGTTACTTAAGAAGGTATCGAACACAAAGCCACTGAATATGAACGTGGGATTACGCTGACCGAGATGGAGGTAGTCCGCGGCGAAGCCGAGGGCGTGACGCACCTGATTCGCATCGAGAGGATCGAGCCGCAGGGGAGCGACCAACGCCTCCAGTGTTTTGCGAGAAAGCTTCCGCCAGCAGTCTCGATCGCGCGAATCGTTTCGGTCGAGAGCGAGGCTCGCTTTGCGAGATCTAAGAGTGGAGACGTGGGTCTTCGCTATCAACTCTCAGGGTTACAGGCCAGCGATTGTCCATCGTGACAACATTTACCATCAGCTTTAGTGGCGGGAAGCTCGAGGTGGTACGGAGTGTACCTCTCGAGGGATTGACGGCCTATGAACCCTGTGAACCGCCCCGGGTTTGATGGAGACTCGAATCATTGAGTCCCAACCCCGGCGGGGATGGGTCCCCGGACGGGCCTGGGGGTAGGGTAGCAGGTCGCTTCGTGCTCCGCGGGTGGGACGTAACCGAGTGCGCCGAAGAGCC
>DATKDX010000006.1:0-324160 GCA_035512435.1 Dehalococcoidia bacterium | reverse complement strand
AATGGCGGAGGGGGTGGGATTCGAACCCACGGTACGCCTTGCGACGCACAACGGTTTTCAAGACCGTCCCGTTCAACCACTCCGGCACCCCTCCATCATGATTATCGCGCGTCACGAGGCGTTGGGCCATTGACGCAGTGTCAATTTGTGCCACTGCTTGGGAATACGCTTGACGACTCGATGCTGGGATCAGCGTGAAGCCCCTCCGTTGCATGATACATGGCCCGGGGCAACAGAGCCTGTTCAAGGCTCTGAGCCTCACTGACGAGACTGTTCGTGGGAGAAATCGTACTTACGCCCCCGGAAAGACTCTATCTCTTCAACCCGCTGTTCAGAGTGAGTCCGGCTCCGTAATTGGATCAAGACCGGGGCATTTTGCCGCCTGCCCCGCTTTCAATGACCCTAAAACTCCAAACCAATTTGTGGCCTGATCCAACTCTACAACACACCCGTGAAAAAACGAGCGGCCTGACAGGCCAGAACGCGGTCACAGGCCGAGGACTGCAGATGATTGGAGTAGGGAAGACATGGATGCGCTAATCGGCGGACAGTTTCCAGAAGTCGCCGCCGAGGCCAAGTTTCGCAAAAATCGCCTCAGCCTCTGCCGCCGACGGGCGCCGGTACTCTGGCGACAGCCGGTCGCCGTACCAGATACGCGCCATCGACCACCCTTGGTCCACAGTGAAGATCGATCCCGGCTTCATCTGGCGTTGCTCAAGCCACCTCGCCACGTGCTCTTCCGACCGGAAGAGTAGCATCGTTGATCAGGTATAGCCGATGTCATACCACCACTGCCTCGCCGGCACGGCGAAGTGGATCACCCCATCGGCACTAACAAGCGACTGAGACTCAACGCGAACGAGCAATCGCTCCTGGCAGTCGGGGCACGGCGTTCGAATCGTAGCGTTAACCCCGAGCATCGCGGCAACGCCCATCGCGTCCCAGATGCAGTTGCCGTACCAAGTGCGTTCCCCAACATCCACTTCGAATGCCGTAGGAATCGCCGACAATGGGTTGGCCATCCAGACATCACTGGTACCGGGAGCCAGCACAAGGAGATGTGCGTCGTGAAGGCGCCCCAACGCCGCTTCGACCTGTTGTACCGGAGTCCCTAGCGCCGAAGCGGTTTCGGCAGGCGAAGGTGCCCGCCCTGAACCCAGCAGGTGGTAGTAGACATGAAGCCGGACGCGCGTGTCGAAGTCGAAGTCGTCTAGCATCTCAGGAGAGTGCCCCTAAAACTCCAGATCATTATACGGCCCGAATTGATGCTATATAGCGGCCGGATATCAGGAGGTCGCAACTGGGCGGCTAAGATGCGACAAGGCATCTGCGCCCCGTGGACGCCAAACTAGTGAGGACGCATGCCTGGAGTGTGCGATACTACGCGTCGTATCAATTTTTTGCGCACCCGGCCCAGCATCATGGTGGGCTGAAGGAGGCTAAGGTGGTAGCCAAGTTTACGGAAGACTTTCAGGTCGAGTGGAAAAATCCCGAAGATAACCGGCTCACCTGGCTCTACGACCCCATGCACTTTCCGGGGCCGCTCCTGCCTCTCACGGGCGAGTTCCTCGATCGCATGTATTCGGCCTACATGAGCGCCCGGACTGTCTATGTCAACGGCTTCGCCTTTAGCACGGGTATGAATCCACGGCCGCCGAGCCCGGAGATTATTCAACGCGGCGCTTTCGACGTCTGGACCAAGGATTATATGCCCCAAGTCCAGAAGGTTTCGGAGGGGCTTCGCTCAGCTGACTATGACAGCATTGATGTTGCCGAGTTGGGCGACTCCGTCGAGAAATTCATGGCTCAGGCAGTTGAGGCTTTCGGGCTAACTATGCGCGTCATTACCGGTTTCATGGGGCCGACCTTCGGGCTTGTGCAGTTCTTGCAAGACGAGCTAGGGGCCGACGGAGCCCTGGCTGCGGCCACCCTGCTGCAAGGATTCGAAAACAGCACAGCCTCCGCCGGCGCCGGCCTGAGCGAGTTGGCCGATGCGGCAATTAAGTCCCCGGCGGTGGTCGAGGCGTTGAGTCGCGGCGATTACGACTCTGTCGAGTCCGTTGAGGGCGGTCCGGAGTTCTTGCGCCTCTTCGGCGATTACCTTTCGAAATACGGCTGGCGCATTGAGAGCTGGGGCCGGCTGCACCTACCCACCTGGGCCGAGAACCAGAACACGCCCCTGATGCTCATCGGCCGCTACGTAAGCGACCCGGCACGCGCGCCCGCGGCCATCGCCCGTGCGGTGAAGCAGCGTGAAGAAATGACCCAGGAGGTTGAGTCGAAGCTGAGCGGCGAAAAGTTGCAGCAATTCCGCGGCCTGCTCACGGGGGCCCAGATGCATGTATCGGTCAGTGAAGGGCGGGCTCTCTGGCAGCTAATCATCCTCGGCTCCCTGCGTGTCCCTTTCCTGGCTCTGGGACGTAAGCTGGTGGCTGCCGGAGCTTTCGAGCGGCCGGAGGACGTCTTCCTCATGACAACGGACGAGCTCAGGGACGCCACCCACAATCCCTCCTCTACGGTGCGGTCGACGGTAGTGAAGCGCCGTGCAGATTACGAGCGCTGGGAAAACCTTGCGCCGCCGCCTTTCGTGGGGGCTCCTCCCGATCCGTCGCAGATTCCGCCGGAGATGCAGCCGATCCTGCACCTGTTCTTTGGTGCCGGCGAGCCTGTCATGGAAGGACGTAAACTCAAGGGCCAGGGCGCCAGTAAGGGAGTGGTACGCGGTCGCGCGCGCGTTATCAAGGACCTGAGCGACTCCGACCGTTTGCAGAAGGGCGATATCCTAGTTTGCGCAACCACCGCGCCTCCCTGGACGCCACTGTTCGCTGTGGTAGGCGGTGTGGTCACAGATTCCGGAGGAATCCTGTCTCATTCGGCGATCTGTGCCCGTGAATACGCGATCCCTTGCGTGGTCGCTACTCAGATCGCCACGTCGGTAATCCAGGACGGGGCTATGATCGTCGTCGATGGCACCGAAGGTACAGTTGAAATCGAGTCTTGAGGCAGCGGAATCGGCAGCCGAATCTCTGCGAACATTCAAGGCGAGGAGACTGGCGATGGACGCCTACGCCGAGCCAGGCCGCCCGTAGTAACGGCTGGTTGTCACGGCTGGTGACCTCACCGTCACAGTCTGAGTCTCCCTCAATCCGTGACACGCCCTGCGCCGTAGCGTCGCGGTTTGAACGGCAGCCGGTCTTACGAAGACGTCGTAACCGCGCGCGACTGCAGGATATAGAACGCGCCGCCTTCGTACGCCCACTCAATGTCCTGGGGGCAGCCGAAGTGCTGTTCGAGACGCCGGCCAATCGCGGCGAGTTCCGCAGCTTCTTCGTCCGTTAGCTTCTGGCAGGCCCGCCGTGCCCAGTCGACGTCGAGCCAGTGGTTGGCGTCTTCCGCCGACGATGCCCCAGGCTTGCGGATGAACTCCTGCTCTTGCGGCGCAACCTCCCGCTCGATCACCGCGCCAGTCGTCTTGTCGATGACGTACATGTCGGGAGTCACCATGCCGGACACGATCGCTTCTCCCAGACCGTAGACCGCCTCGATAACGATCCGAGTCCTATCGTTCGTCACCGGGTGGAGAGTGAACATGACTCCGGAGCGTTCCGATTGCACCATGCGCTGGATGACGACGGCCATTCCGACGTCGAGCTGGCCGAAGCCACCGCCCGCGCGGTAGTGGATGGCGCGAGGTTCGAACAGCGACGCCCAGCACTTCTGCACAGCGCGTACGACTTCTGCGGCGCCTATTACATTGAGGTAAGTCTCCTGCTGGCCGGCGAAGGACGCCTGGGCGAGGTCTTCGGCGGTGGCAGAGCTGCGGACGGCGACCGGCCCTGCACCCAGATCTGTGTAGGCAGCCGCGATCTCGGCGGCGATTTTTTCCAGCATGGCGGCGGCCGTGATCAGCGATTGGATACCCTCCGCAGCGTGGTCGAGCGCCGCGCTGTCGCTGACGTCGAGGCCGGCGAGGAGTTGTTCGGCGCGCGGACGGACCGCTACGGCATCGAGGAAGCCAAGGTACGCGGGGGCCGTCACGACGAAGCCCGGTGCCACGGGCACGCCGACTCGCGACAACTCGCCGAGGTTGGCGCCTTTTCCGCCCGCAAGCACAACGTCGGCCTTGCAAAGGCTGCCGATCGACACGACCAGTTGCTCTGGATTGCTTTGTAACACGGCGTTTACAATACAATCTCTCTAACCCAAGTTCGAGCCCTGACATCGCTAACCCAATCAAGGAGGCCTCCATGGCGCCCAACGGCAATCGATATCGCCCCCGGCTGTCGTGGGTACAAAGCTCGGAAACTCGCTCATGAAAGACGGCCAAATGATCACCGTGGATGGGACCGAAGGGGCCGTCAGGCTGGAGTCGTAGCGCTCACGGCTCGAGTATCCCGATGAACGAACCGACTGCGGTTCGAACGCCCCGCTACGGACTGCTGCTACTGACCGTCTGCCTGGGTGGCATCCTCGCCCCGATCAACTCAACCATGCTCGCGGTGGCGCTCCCGTCGCTGCGCCGCGACTTTGACGTCGGTCACGCCGAGATCGCGTGGCTCGTGTCGGCCTACCTCATCGCGATGGCCGTCGCCCAACCGCTCGGCGGACGCCTCGGCGACCAGCTCGGCCGCGCGCGAGTCCTCCGCGTCGGCCTGCTGTGCTTCCTCGTGCTATCGCTGGCGGCCGCCGCCGCGCCGAGTTATCTCCTCCTGATCTTGTTCCGCACAGGGCAAGCGCTTGTCGGTGCGGCGGTCATCCCCAACGGCTTCGCGATGTTACGCGAGTCAGTGCCACTTAACCGGCTGGGGCGGTCCAGCGGGACAATCGGATCCGCGATGTCCATCGCTGCGGCGACGGGGCCAATCCTTGGCGCCGCGCTGCTGGCGCTCTGGTCGTGGCGATTGCTGTTCGTGATGAACGTCCCGCTGGTACTGGGGGCGCTCCTCACCCTGCAGCTGTTGCAGTACCAGTCCCATCGGCCACCCGCGCGCGTGTCGTTAGACTGGATCGGCGCGGTGGCTTTCGCCGGGGTGCTGGGAGTGGGGACGGTGCTGCTCAACTCGCTGCGTGCCGCGATCGAGGCGCCACTGGCGATTGCGGCGGTTCTGATGTTTCCGGCGTTTCTAGCGTTGTTCGTCGGCCGCCAGTTCTCGGCCACGACTCCGATCGCCGAGTGGCGGCTCTTTCGTATCCGCTCGTACGCCGGTGCAACCGGTTACATCATGCTCAGCAACCTTGTGATGTACACGGCGATCCTCGCGGTGCCTTTTTTCGTGGAAGAAGTGCAGGGCAAGAGCAATCTGACCACAGGCAGTCTGCTGGGTGCGCTCTCGATACCGGTGGCGCTCCTCGCACCGATCGGCGGGCGAGTCTCCGATGAAGTGGGGAGGCGGCCACCGATCATCGTCGGTAGCGTGCTCGTGACGGTGGGCGTGACTGCACTGCTATTCGGTATCAGCCGCGACGTGCCGTACGTTTTTCTTGCCGGGGTGCTCGCGCTCTTGGGAGTTGGCCTCGGCCTGAGTACTGGCCCGGCCAGCGCGGCAGCTATCGAATCGACGCCGGCGGAGATGGCAGGCGCCGCGTCCGGCACGAACTCAATGATGCGCTACGTTGGCAGCATTATCGGAGCGGGGGTACTGGGCTCGATTCTGAGCACGAATGCCGCGGCGCCCGGCATCGACCTGTTTCGGCTGATCTTCGGGGTCCTGGTCGGGATGTCGATGCTAGCAGTGTTGTGTTCGCTGCTCGTGCATCGCTTTCCGACACGGCAGGCGGAACTGCGTGAGGAACCGCCGGTGGCAGCGCTGGCCGCGGCAGCCGAATAGGGCACAGGCAGGGCCTCGCGCTCCATGACGTGACTTCTGCTCCAATGCGGAGCCAAGGACTACGACGGCCCTCAGCTTGCATGACAGATGCTCGTGGGTTCTGACATCACGGACTTGAGCAACAAGCAGTTAGGAGATGGCCCTAAGCTTCCGTGAAAGATGCTGCTGTTTCAAGGAAATCGTATCTGGAGCGGGAAACGGGGATCGGCCCACGGCCCCGTCCGGGAACCCGTGACCCTCTACTTGGGAAGATTAGGTTTCGCGATTCGTATCTAGCGAAGCCTAATTTCCGCGATTTCGCCGGGAAATGAACCTCTGTCTCCAGAGGCTATGACCCTAAAACTCCAAACAAATTCTAGCGCCTTGTGCTCCGACATTACAGCACAGAATTGGGCACTCCGGTCATTGCCGTTGGGCCACGACCCGTGCAGTTAGCCCAGGCTTGAGGACGGCTGGCGAGCCCGCCGACGACTTTGGATTGACTCTAGCGCGAAAGAGTAACCCGCAAGAAAGTGGCAGGAATAGAGGTCGCGTCGTTGCTCGGACTCTTGTTCTGCTCGTTGAAAAGGGTTTCGAGCTCCCGCTTCAGGTCGGCTTCCTTACCGTTCTTCGCAGCCGCGTCAAATGCGTTCATGGTTGGGCCGTAGTAGTTCCTGAAAACGGCGACGAGGTCAGATGGCGAGCCGGCGAAGTTGAAGGTATACGTATCCTTGACGCATGAGATCTTCTCCGGGGGAATCCCAGCGGCACCAAAGCGCTCGATCACGTTGCTTTCGACACCCCATGTCATCGGGCTGACAAAGCCTTCTGGCGGTGGTGGAGAGTATGCCGAGCTGATCTTCAAGATCTGAGCTACCAGCGTCGGGTCATTGGGGATCCAGTTGCCCATTACTATGCGGCCTTCGGATCGGGTGACGCGGACCATTTCCTTTGCCACGTCGAACGGCTTCGGCGCGAACATCGCTCCGAAGATGCTCACGATGAGGTCGAAACTCTGGTCTTTTAGCTCGTTCAAGTCGGACGCATCGCCCACTTGGAACTTGAGGTTCGTGAGGCTCTGCTCTTTCGCTCGCTTGTTCCCGGCCTCGACAAGATTCCTCGCGATGTCGACCCCCAGGACGTCGGCTCCGAGCTTCGCTGCAGGTACCGCTGTCGTTCCATCGCCGCACCCGAGGTCCAGAACCTTGAGGCCGCTCTTCACACTGATGCTCTTAACGAGCTCCTCTCCGCTTTCTCGCATGCTTTCCGCAATGCGTGTGAAATCGCCCTTTTCCCAGAGGGCCTGATTTGGATTGGGCTGGTTCGTCGTCATCGTTTGTACTCGCTTTCAAGAGGCATTTGAGGATTGAGTGAAGGTGTCCATTCGACTTAGGCTCTGTTGAGGACTACCTGGGCCGCCTTGCGATTGCCTGGAAATGGAGCCGGGTGAAGATCATGGGCGGGATCGGGGGGAGATGTTTATGCGTCTGAACATCGCTCAACTCGAAGCCAGCCTCGCGTAGATAGCGCTCCGTGTTGCGGTTGGGGTGGCAGCCTGCGCCAAACCACTGCCAGGCCGGACTGATGAGGTCCTGGCTCAGTGCGCCGATCGGGTTCTTGTAGCGGACGTGCTCGTAGAGACGAAGCTCTCCTCCGGGCTTGAGGACTCGCTTGATTTCGGACAGCACCTTTCGGGGGTCGCTGACGCTGCACAGGACCAGGGTGTCGATCACGAAATCGAATGAAGCGTCCGAGAAGGGAAGCTCTTCCGCAGCGACTTGACGCAGTTCTATAGCGACTTTCGCTTCGGAGGCACGCTTCTTGGCCCGTTCAAGCATGTAGGGATCCGGCTCTGTCGCCGTGACTTGCGCTCCGGGCTGGTAATACTGGAAGTTCACGCCTGTGCCTGCGCCGATTTCGAGGACGTTGCCAGTGATGTCTTTGAGCATCTCAGCACGAATAGCGCCGAGGAACTTCTTTTCCTCGGACGCCAGCATCTTGTCGTAGATAGCCGCGAACCACTTGTGGCCTTTCACGACGTGGCCAAAGTCTTCTGTATCTGCTCCGCGTGCTCGCGGTCGTGGCTGGCCACGTTTTCCAGGATGCTGAGGACGCTGTACTCTTCGTGGCCAATGTCCTGGAGCCGGTAGAAGTCCGCTTCTTTCACATGGCCGACTCCATCGAGGACCGCTTTGCGCGTTGCCTGAAGTGCCGTCAGCGTCTCGGCCGAGGTGGAAGGAGTACCGGTAGGTTCAATTGAGGTGCTGACGCCGGAGAACACAGAGATCAACTGAGCGTAGAGTCGCTCCGAATGCAGAACGTGGTCAAGGATCTTCGCGACAGGCCAGCTTCCGCGACGGGCGGAAGTCAGATCATCGGCGCTTAGCTTGCCGACGACCTCATTCAGGTGAGCGCGGCCAGCCTCGAGTTCGCTCAGCAACTGAGCTTTATCGGTATCGAAGTCGCTCATCTCTTGTTCCTTCCTGCGGCAGCGCTTGTCGGCCTGCCCTCTGATTGCCACTCCGGCCAACCGCCTTCGAGGCGGACAACGTCGTAGCCTTTGGTGCGAAGGAGTTCGGCCGCTTCGTCCGCGAAGAGGCAGTACTCCCCTCGGCAATACGTGATGATCTGCCGGTCGCGCGGCAGCTCATCGAGGCGTTCCGCGAGCTCGTCGATCGGGATGTTGATAGCGCCGCGCAGGTGCCCGGACGCGAACTCCTGCGACGGCCGCACGTCGAGCAAAACTGCCTTGCCTTTGAGCAGCTCCTTCGCATCGTCTCGCGAAACGACGGCGTCGTCGAGACGACCAGGTAATTCGCGCGAGATCTGTTTGACCTCGGCCAGTCTCGATTCGGCCACGCCACGCAGGGCGAGCCACAGTTGCACAACCGCCGGGTCAGACAGGCGATAGAAGGTCATGTTCCCCTGGCGCTCCGCTTCAACGAGACACGCCGAGCGAAGTATCTGCAGATGCTGCGACACGTTCGCCACCGACATCCCGGTCTCCTGCGCCAGCGAGTCCACGTGTCGCGGTGCTTGTGCCAACAGGTCTACCAACTCGAGACGCTTCTCGCTGGCGAGCGCCTGACCAATGCGGGCGAACTGGGGGTAAATCTGGTTTTTCAACTCACGGTGACTCATTTGCGGATCAGTATCCTTCTTCAAGAAAAGATTTGTCAACTCCTCAATAGATTGCTTGACAAGAATACTCGCTGCTGGCAAACTTGCGGCATTCAAGCGATCTCTTGAATGCGCAGCCACAAGGAGGCACTCGATGGGACGCCTAGTGAACTGCCCTTGCAGGCACACTTTGACCGGCAAAGACGACGAGGAGCTGTTCGTCCTCGCCAAGCGGCACGTCAAAGAGCACCACTCGGACTCGTCGCGCAGCGAGGACGAGATCCGAGAATTGGTGACCCAGATGGCCCAAGATGCGTGAGATAGGACCCCTGGCAACAGCACTCGATCGTCTCGATGCGCAGGGATACGTCAACGTAGACCGCCAGACGATGCGCCAGGTCGAGCCGTGGCTGCGCTGGAGTCCGGTCTTCTGTGCTCTAGTCATGGCGACGGGCACCGTCCTCGCGTCACCCTGGATACTCTGGGCGTTAGCGATCACGGCTGCGCTGGGAACGCTGCTGCCGAGTCACCCGTTCGACTACGTCTACAACCTCGGCGTTCGCCGGTTGACAGGCACTCCACCTCTGCCGCCAAGCGGCGCCCCACGCCGCTTCGCATGCGGGATGGCAACCGTCTGGCTCGTCGGCACGGGCGCGGCATTCGCCGCTGACCTTACGGTCCTCGGTTACGTATTGGGGGGCATCCTCACCGCCGTAGCCGCGCTGGTTGGCACCACCCACTTCTGTATTCCATCGCTGGTTTACGGTCTCATATTTGGACGGCCACAGTGCTCGGCGGGGCAACCATAGCGACCATTGCTCCCGCCGCTAACCGGGACGTGCTGCCAACACTTGGTCTCCGGGCCAACTGGCGGCAGTTCGCGCTGCTCATCGCCATCAACGCGTTCGTTGGCGGCATGGTCGGCATGGAGCGCACGGTTTTGCCGCTCCTCGCTGGCGAGGAATTCGGCATTGCCTCCAAGGCCGCCGCAGTCTCCTTTGTGGTCACGTTCGGCCTGACGAAGGCGTTCGCCAACCTCTTCGCCGGATCTCTCTCTGAGAAGTGTTCTCGCCGGCGCATTCTTATTGCCGGCTGGTTCTTCGCAATCCCTGTGCCGTTCGTCCTGATCTTTGCCCCCAGCTGGGAGTGGATTATCGCCGCTAACGCGCTGCTCGGCGTGAACCAGGGTCTCGCTTGGTCGATGACGGTAAACATGAAGGTCGATCTCGTCGGTCCATCGAGGCGTGGACTCGCGCTTGGCCTCAACGAAGCGGCGGGCTACCTGTCGGTCGCAGCGGCAGCATTCGCCACGGGCGTCATCGCGGATGGCTACGGTCTGCGGCCGGAGCCGTTCTATTTGGGGATACTGTTCGCCGCCTGCGGTCTGGGGCTCAGCGTGCTCTTTGTGAAAGACACACGCCCGTACGTCGCCGTGGAGGCAGAGCAGCACCAGATGGAGGAAACAGTCACGCTACCGGCGGCGTTCGCTCGCACAAGCTGGCAAAGCAGCAGACTGTTCGGGATCAGCCAGGCAGGCTTCGTCAACAACTTGAACGACGCGCTCGCCTGGGGTGTGTTCCCGTTGTTTTTCGTGAGCCGCGGGTTGTCGTTGCAGGAGATTGGCATCCTCGCCGCCGTATACCCGCTCGTCTGGGGTGCTCTCCAAATGGGCACTGGTTGGCTGAGCGACTCTATCGGCAGGAGTCCTCTCATTGTGTCCGGCATGCTGCTGCAGGCCGTCGCGATTTCGCTTGTCGGCATCGGCGACAGTTTCGGGCCATGGTTGATCGCGATGGGATTACTCGGCGTTGGAACTGCGATGGTCTACCCGGTGCTCCTCGCCGCGATCGGTGATTACGTGTACCCAGCTTCGCGCGCAACTTACCTCGGCGTGTACCGCTTCTGGCGCGACGCCGGTGCCATGATCGGCGCTCTTGTCGCTGGACTAATCGCCGACGCGCTGGGATTCCAGAGTTCGATTCAAGTCGTGGCTGCGCTGACCGCGGCCTCCGGCATTCTCGCAGCAGCCACGCTTAGCAAGCAGAAGGTTAAGGTGACAGCATGAAGGTGATTCCATTCATCCACGAAGGGCTGGGCAACAGCTCCTACCTCGTGCAGATTTCGGAGCGATCGGCAATACTCGTCGATCCCGACCGGAACGTCAATCGCTACCTGCGAGAGGCGGACGCGCGCGGGCTCGGCATCGTTGACGTTCTCGAGACCCATGTCCACGCGGACTTTGTCACCGGCTCACGTGAGTTGCTCGACTTGATCGGTATTGAGCCGCACGCGTCGCGCGGTGGCCACCTGGGATTTCCACATCGCGGGGTTTCGGCGGGTGACGCTTTCGTCCTAGAGGGCGTCCGGATCCGCATCATCGGCTCGCCGGGGCATACACCGGAACACCTTAGCTACGCTCTCCAGGAGCCGCGCTCAGAAACGCCCCTTCTGTTCAGCGGTGGTTCGTTGATCGTGGGGGGTGCTGCGAGGACAGACCTAATCTCACCCGACCTGACGGACACGCTCACACGGGCACAGTATCAAACGCTTCAGCACGCGTTCGCTGATATGCCGGACGACACTCTCCTGTACCCGACTCACGGAGGCGGTTCGTTCTGTTCTGCTGGCGTGGGCGGCGAACGCACGTCTACACTCGGCCGAGAACGTGCTTCTAACCCGCTGCTTGCATTTGCTGACGAGGACGAGTTCTCCGATTGGTTCCCGACAACCTTTCCAAGCGTTCCAGACTACTTCTTCAAGATGCGCCCGCTCAACCAGGCGGGACCTCGGCTACGTTCTGATATCGCCGATCCCCCGGCACTGCGCGCGTCAGAGTTCAGCGACACACTCGCATCCGGGGTCGTGATCGATACCCGGCACATCGATGAGTACATGGCCGGGCACATTGGCGGGGCAATAAGCATCGCGTTCCGTCCCGCATACTCCACCTGGCTCGGTTGGTTGGTACCGCTGGGCACCCCGCTTAAGTTCGTCATCGGCAATGAGCCACTGGAGGACGTCTTGAGCGAATCTCTACTCGTCGGGCAGGAAAACTTCGCGGGTCGGCTGAAAGGCGGCATGGAAAGCTGGACGCGAGCCGGACTTCCAGTACAAAGGACGCGTTCGGTTGCCCCCGATGATGCTCGGCAACTATTCAAAGACGGGGCCGTCGCGCTCGATGTTCGCGAGCGAGGAGAGTTCGAGGCCGGCCACGTTCAAGAAGCCATTCACATGCCGCTCGGCGACCTCTCGGAGTCGGTCGGTTCTCTACCGGCGACGACTCCGATCGTCACTTACTGCGGACACGGCGAGCGCGCGATAACAGGGATCTCGCTACTCGAGCGAAGCGGGGTGGAGGCGTGGAATCTGGATGGCGGGTTTGACGCTTGGCGTTGATCGCCAGCACGTTGATTAGATAGGCAAATTCAACGCATGGGTGGTAGGCGACTACACGGCCACAAGCGCTTATGGGGCTGGCTTGGCGGATTACGCGAGAAATAGACTCTCGCGCTGAGTCTCAGCCAATGAAGGAATAAGGTTCCTCCTCAGATAGCAAGGGGCCCTAAGCTTCCGGAGCAATTACTCGAAGCGGCCGCCTGCTGGTCACGTTTCTGGGCCGGGAGACGGGGATCGGTCCACGGGCCGTCCGGGAACTTGCGATCCTCTGCTTGGGAAGCTCAAATCCCAAAATGACTCCCAGAGCCCCCTTTTTCGTATCTGACGCGCGTCATTCTGCAAGACGAAGCAGAGGGCCGTCAAAATTCCAATCAAGCGGAATTATTGCCTAATCCGCGGTAATTCAAAGCTAATTCCGTCGCCTCGCTGGATTGCTCCCGCATGCAGCTATCGAAAGACTGATGATCGTGAGGCTTGGCCACCCGGCTTCACAATCATGTCCTAGCGCTTTGCATGCTTCGTGGCTTAAGTCCGATCGGCTGAGTTACGGCTCGTTTCTCATTCCCCTCCTTGGCGTATGTGAATCGTGGAACCGAGAAACATGTCCTGCCGGGGTGATCGAACGAGAACCCGGAAAGACCTGTCCCCCTAAGCTTTTAGCCAAGGATGAGATGCCACTCTGTCGCGACAAATGCGAGGACCGGAAGCGCCATCACTGTCGCGGAGCTGACCAGCAACGGACGGGCTACTTGCGAAAACGAGCTGTCGGCACGCGCGCCGTTGTCACCGCTCATCCGGGCGAGGCGAGCCACGGAGTAGTCCGTGAAGTTGGCAGCGGGCGAGGTAGCGGGTGCTGTCGCCAGTTTCAGAAACGCCGTTTGAAGGGGTCGCACGAGGCCGGTCGCTCGGACCGTAAACTCGTCCGCGTCATATTCGCGCCAGCGTAGGTAGTCGTCGATTAGTTGGCTGGCGCCCGGGACGAAGCGGAGTGCGGACCGGAGGGAAGTCAGGACCAGCTTGCGAAGAGGATCTCTGCCACGCACGTGGCACTCTTCATGTGTAATCACTGCGCGCAACTCGTCCTGGTTCAATGAATCCAGTGCTGCTGTCGAGACAAAGATGCGCGGTGACTTGAGGCCGAGTGTGAAAGCAAACTGCGCCGGGTTCGGTACGACCGTGAACGCGGGCCCGTCCGCAAGCACTTCCTCTCGGCAGCCAGGGTCAGCCTCTATCGAGAGCTTCAGTTGTTTCGTTCGCCTTCGGACTGTGCGCCAGGTGACGAGGCCGAAGAGCGCCGACGGGCCAACAAGGGCCGCCAGGATGGCGATCCCAGCCGCGCAGCGAAGAGGAGCGCTGCTACCCATCAGCTCGGCGCACCGGAAAGGAAGTAGGAAGATCCCTTCCATTTCAGCGACTGGGTGGAGAGAAATCACTGCTGAGGCTGCCAGGCTCAAGGTCGCCAGCGCTAGCAGCACTGACAGGCCTTGGGCCTGCGGGGGCCTGTTCACTCGTCCGCCTCCAGCATCGACCGTATTCGTTCGATGTCTTCAGGCGGAAGCTGCCTCACTTCGCCAATGAACTGGGCGACGGCGAGCTCACCGAAGTCTTCCATCAGGCTGCGCACGTGTTGCCCGGACACCCAACGCAGGAACTCGTCCTCGGTCATGGCGGGCTGGTATAGGTAGGCTCGGCCCGCGGGCGAACGCGACAGTAATCCTTTCTCATACAGGCGGTTCATTACTGTCATCACCGTCGTGTAAGCGCGCTTCCGCCCATCAAGGGCCTCGGTTACATCTCTGACAGACGACCCCGGCTTCTTCCAGAGGGCCTGCATCACCTCAGCTTCAAGCGAACCGAGATTCTTACGGATGAGCTTCTCCCGCGCGGAATTGCGTTGCTTCAATTCGACAGTCCTCACGGCCATGCTAGCACCGATCCCCAGTCATATCCTCGCACGGTCGCCATCCCACGTCGCGTGCCGAACGGCCCGCAGAACTCAGTACTATTGGCACGTAGTAGGCAAGTGTCCCAGGCGCGACAATACAGGGTAGATGAGATGGGCTAGCTGAGAGGAGGAAGACGAATGGAACTATTGGGGACATTGATCGCGATAGGGGCCGTCGTCCTTCTTTGTGGCGGCATGCACTTCTTCATGATGCGAGGGATGCAGCGTGGCCATGCGGGCGGTTCGGAGGTTCAGGACGCCGACCGTGTCACGCAGCTTGAAGGCCAGTTAAGCAGTTGCGGCAGGAGTTCGATGCGAAGCGCGGGGCGGACCCTCGCCCCGTGACAACGACCAACGGCCACGCCGTGCAGGGGCGCAGTGCCAAGCTGCGCTAGAAAGAAGCATTCGATATGACGACTCAAGCCAAAACCGCGATTGCAGTCCTGGCGGCGGCCGTTGTGGTCCTGGCGGTCCTGTTTTCGATCGCGGCCGTCGATGCCTGGGGCGGCAGCATGCACGATGATGACAGTGATCCCTACATGGGCATGATGGGCGCAATGGATGACATGGACTCAGGCGACATGACGCGCCACATGCAGAGAATGATGGACGAGGAGACGTTCGCCCTCATGCAGGAGCACATGGCGGACCACGAGTCGATGCCGATGAGCGGCGACTGGGACGTAGACGCGATGATGCATCAGATGATCGATCACATGATGCAGGAGCGTGATGGCGATCATCACAGTGGCATGCCCGGCATGCGCTGATCCCAGGTCAGCATTGGCGACCTGAATAGCCGGCGCACGACGCGCTGGCTATTCATTTCAAAGAGCCTGTTGCCGTAGTACTATGGGGATGTAGTAGCTAACAGAGCGCGGGAGGTACTCGATGAAGCTTCGATTCCTATTGACGGCGTTAGTGGCGGTGCTCGCTGTCGTCGCGCTGGCGGCGGCCTGCGGGGACGATGATGATGAGGGGGACGTCGACGAGCCTACGGCCGAGGCGAGTGATGGCGCCGAGGTCCAAGAACTGACGATCACACCGAGCGACGAACTCGTATTCGAACCGGATGAGCTCACCGTTCAGGCCGGTCAGTCCGTTGAGCTCACTGTCGATAACTCTGACAACACAGCCCTACACGACTGGACAATCACCGAGATCGCAGTTCACGGCGTAGACATGCATGGCGCCAGCGAGGACATGGGCCACATGGAGGACATGGAAGGCCATGAAGGCGGCGACCCCGATCTTCACATCGCCGTTGACGGCGGAGGAACGGCGACCATCACCTTTATCCCGACGGAACCCGGAGAGTACGAGTACCACTGCACGGTTCTTGGCCACGCGGAAGCGGGGATGGTTGGAACGCTTGTGGTGACTGAGTAGCAGATCAGATACTCGTCAGGTCGCCTTCGACGCGTTTCAGTAGCACCGCATTCGTCGCGACGATGATCGAGCTGACCGACATCAGGAGGGCTGCCCACTCCGGCCTCAGCTGGACGCCTAGCGATGGGTACAGCACACCGGCAGCGACCGGAATGGCGAGGACGTTGTAGATACTCGCCCAGAAGAGGTTCTGGATCATCTTCTGGACGGTCGCCTTGCTCAAGCGGATGGCCCGTAGCACGTCCAGAGGGTCGCTCTTCATCAGCACCACCTTTGCGGTCTCGATGGCGACGTCCGTGCCGGCGCCGATGGCGATGCCGACGTCAGCCTGGGCAAGGGCCGGAGCGTCGTTCACGCCGTCCCCGACCATGGCGACGACGTTGCCTTCATCCTGCAACTGCTTCACGTACCGCGCCTTGTCCTCTGGCAATACCTCAGCGAAGACCCGCTGGATTGAGAGTTCCCGCGCCACGGCATCCGCCGTCTGCTGGTTGTCACCGGTCATCATCACGACTTCGATCCCGGACTCCTGGAGCAGTTTCACAGCCCTGCTCGCACTGGGCTTGATCGTGTCAGCCACCGCGATGATGCCTGCGGCACGCCCGTCAACGGCGACGTACATGGGAGTGTTCCCATCCGCCGCCAGCCTTGACGCCTGCTCCTCAAGTCCATCAAGCGCGATGGACCGGTCGCCCATGAGCTTTCGGTTGCCGATCACCACTTCACGTCCGTCGACCTGTGCCTGTAGGCCGTGACCGGCGATCGACTGAAAGCCGTGCGGCTCCACCAGGTTCGCCCCGCGTTCACGGGCACCCTCCACAATGGCTTTACCCAGCGGGTGTTCGCTCCCCTGCTCCGCTGAGGCCGCCACGCCGAGCAACTCAGCCTCCGGAAGCCCGTTGGTGACGACCGATGTGAGCTTCGGGCGACCCTCGGTCAGCGTCCCGGTCTTGTCCATAACCACCGCCTCGACTTTCGAGACGCCTTCTAGGGTGGCCGCATCCTTGATCAGAATGTTGTGCTTTGCGCCGAGCCCAGTAGCGACCGCGACCGCCGTGGGAGTGGCCAGGCCGAGGGCGTCAGGACAAGCGATCACCACCGCCGAAATAGCGAAGGTAAGCGCCGTGATCGTGTCCTCGCCGGAGAAGAGCATCCAGGCGGCGAAGGTGATCAGCCCGGCGGAGACCGCGAGGATCACGAGGTACTGCGCCGCTGTGTCCGCCAGCCGCTGACCCGGCGCTTTCGATGACTGCGCCTCCTCGACCAGCCGCACGATCTGCCCGAGCGCGGTATCCACTCCGATCTTCGTCGCCAGGAAAGTGATGCTGCCCGACTGGTTGATCGAGCCGCCCACGACTTCATCTCCTGCGACTTTATCGACCGGCATTGACTCTCCGGTGACCAACGACTCGTCGATCGTCGTCTCACCCTTCTCAATCACGCCGTCCACCGGGATCTTGTCGCCGGGCCTTATCACGACCAGGTCGCCAACGGCGATTTCGCGGGTCGGCACTTCGACTTCCTCGCCGTTGCGGATCACCGTAGCCATGGGCGGCACCAGGTCGAACAGGGCCCGCAGGGCATCCGTCGTTCCGCGGCGCGACTTCATCTCCATCCAGTGCCCGAAGAGGACGAACGTCACAAGCATCGCCGCTGCTTCGAAGAAGGCATCCTCCTCCCCGGCGATGAGCAGGACGATGCTGGCGAGGTAGGCGGCGAGCACGCCAGTGGCGATCAAAACACTCATATTGAGCGAGCGGTGGCGCAGCGACCGGTAGGCGCCGCCGATGAAGACCCAGCCAGCCCACCAGACGACCGGCGTCGAGGTGACGAGTCCAATCCAGTTGGGATTAATCCCGCCGTCCGGAAGTTCCAGCCCGAGGAAGTCGTAACCGAGCGGCGAATACAGGATCGTCGGGATAGTCAACACCAGCGCGACGAAGAACCGGTTCCTCATGTCCCGCTCCATCGCCTTCGCCATCTTCGGGTCGGACATGTCGTGGTCCATCCCCTCGTGCGCGGAGGCGTCGCCGTGCGCCTTCTCGTGGTCATCGTGCGATCCGCTCGACGGCACCTCGTACTGCATGCGGTCTTGCTTGGTGCCCATGGTGATCGGCGCCATTTGCGCCTGGTGGTGCATGTGGGCGGTCTCGTCCCGGAGCTCTCGCGGCCCGCAGGTGCAGCGGCCGCTGCCATCGATCAGCGCCTCGATCTCGGCCTGGTCGATCATGCTGGCGTGGTAGCGGACCACCACCGCCTCTCCGCGGAAGTCGACCCTGGCGCCGGCGATGAGCGGGTTGCTCTTCAGGGTTCGCTCGAGCTCATCTGCACAGCAGGCGCAGTAGAGATTCCGGGCGGGTAGCCGAACGGTTTCAGTTTCTGGGTGCTGACCGTGGTGAGAGTTCATCTGTGTCTCTGCGGAACGCAGCCTTTCCGGTCCGAAATTAGTCCTTTTGGCCCTTTCGTAGGCGTCGCCTCGCCATAATACTATGGGGGTGTAGTAGAAATAGCCATGGAGCCTCTGAGATGATCACACAAGACGTGAGCGACAAGGCTACGGAGACGACCCGAAAGATGCAATGGATGAACGGGATCGTCCGCACCATCAGTGGCGCGAACATCGCACGTGACACCGTTGAGAATGTCGAGAAGGCCGACTGGCGCGTCGAGGAGGTGCGCCCGGTGTGGGCAGATATCGTCAAGATTATCTTGGCGTCAATGACGGCCTGACCTCATGCGTCCTTCGGCAAATGTGCAACACCCGCCGAGCGCCGACGCCGCCGGGCCTGCTGATGTCCTGATCGTTAGCGGCGTAACGAAGTCGTTCCGGCGACAGGCTTTCCTGCCCTGGAGCCGCGTCAATCACGTCCTCAAGGGCGCTTCGTTTGCGCTTTAGCCTGCGGAGCTCGTCGGCCTCGTCGGTGAGAACGGATCAGGGAAAAGCGTTCTCATGAAAATCATCGTCGGGCTGCTCAAGCCGGAGTCGGGTTCGGTTGAGATTAACGGCCGCATCGGTTACTGTCCGCAGCTTCCACTTCTCTACGACAAGCTGACCTGCGACGAGACCTTCGGGCTCTTTGGCCATGCCTACAACCTCGCCGACGGGCGGACCGCCGAACGCGCGACGTTCTTCTATGACTTCCTCCAGTTTGAGCGCTTCCGCAGCGAACTGGTCGAGAACCTCTCGGGCGGCACCCGGCAAAAGCTAAACCTCGCGATCGCGCTCCTTCATGAGCCGCAGGTCGTGCTGCTCGACGAGCCGTACTCGGGGTTCGACTGGGATACCTACCAGCGCTTCTGGCAGCTTACCGGGTCTCTCCGAGAGTCTGGCACGACTATCCTCATCGTCTCGCACTTCATCGAAGAGCGCTCGCATTTCGGCCGCATCCTCCGCGTGCGCGACGGACTGGTCGAAGGCGAGGCGGTCTGACATGTCCGCGCCAGTAGTCGAAGTCTTCGGGGCGAGCGCCAGGGCCTATGTCAGGCAGCCGATCAACATCGTCCTGCTGATCATCCTGCCGCCGCTACTGATCATCGCGATGAACAGCGCGATCAGCACGTTCTCTGACGTCATCGGCGGCAACCTCGGGGAACGCGCCGGCACGGGTCTGGCCGGACTTTGGGCGGCATCTCTGCTGACCGGTGCGGCCGTTTTCTTCGTCCTGCGGACCAGCCTACAAACGGATGCGCGCCTGGTGGTGGCCGGGCTCAGCGAGCTGTCGCTATCTTCGGCGCACGCGATCGCCACACTCCTCATCGCGCTGATCACGACACTGATCAGTTTCCTCATGCTCGTCGCCACGCAGGAAGTCGGCGATGCGTTGAATCTCTTCGCCGCCATCCTCGCGTCCGCACTGATCTACGGCGCCATCGGCACCTTGCTCGCCTGGTTCATTGAAGGCGACCTCGAAGTGTCTTTCGTCATCATCCTCATCTTCATGCTCGTCGCTTTCGTCGGCGGTCCGCTGGGCGGCAGCACCGGGCTTGTCGCCAATCTGTTCCCGCTTCACTTCACGTCCGAGATCGCCGTGGCCTCCATGCTCGGTGACTCCTTCCCCGGGGAATGGTTCGTGTACTCGGGTCTCTACCTGGCAGCGATAATCGCCGCCTACCCTGCGGCGCGCTGGCTGAGGGGCAGATCATGACGTTTCTTCCCGTGACGGGATCTCTCCTCCAGCAGTACCGCCGGAACGTATTTCTTTTGTTCCTGCTTGTCACCGTCCCCTTCATCTTCATCACTCTCTCCTACTACAACACAGTCGATGAGCCACTCGCCTTCTTCGTGACAGACTCGGGAGACCGGGTTCAGAGGATCGAATCGATGAAGGATGTCCACGCCGCCATCATGGTTCCGATCACGGTTGCCTTCCTCGCTGGCATCATCGGCCTCTTCGTCATGGTCGAGGCAATCCGCAATGACGCCCGCCTGACTGTCGCGGGCCTGCAGCTTGGATTCGTCGCAACGGCGCGGCTGCTCATCGTCCTGATCCTCACCGCAGTCATCACCGTCGTCTCAATCGCTGTCACACTGGTGAACTTCCAACCGGGAGACCTACCAGGCTTCATCGCTGGGAACTTCCTGATCGGCACCACGTACGCCTTCATCGGCGCCATCGCCGCGCTCATTGTGGGCCGTCTCGGTGGCGCGTACCTCATGTTCTTCCTCCCGATGATCGACGTCGGCATCTTCCAGGACCCAATGTTCGTCTCGGGCGATCAGGCGCTCTGGATGAAGCTGCTTCCCGGCTTCGGCGCCACACGCATGGTGCTCGACGCTGGCTTCACTGGTTCAATGGACGATGGCACGGCGCTTGTCGCAGCGGTAGCCTGGGCGACCGGGCTCGGGATCGTCGCCGTCGCCTTATTCATGACGAGGAGGAGTTCAGGGTGACTCTCAAGCTAGATAAGGAGCACGCAGATGTGGGACATGCATGATGGCTGGGGCTGGTGGATGGTAATCGGCTGGATCTGGATGGTCGTCTTCTGGGGCCTCATTATCTGGGCCGTCTACGCGATTGTCAGCCGGCTTGGCGGATCCGGCGATCGCAGCAGTGGTGGTTCCAACGCAATCGCCATATTGGAAGAGCGCTTCGCGAGGGGGGAGATCACCCGCGAAGAGTTCGATGAGATGCGCGGCACCCTGACCGGAGCACAAAGACAACAGACCCCGCCTGGTTAGAGCAGCGTCACAGTATGCGGAGCCCAGCCCGGTGGCAGATTGTCGCCGTACTCGCTGGCTCGTTGGCCCAATGTGACCTCCCCGTGCGCGGGGCGTGTCCCAGTCGTGGCCGCGCCGTGCGCGACAATGCCTGTGAGGCAGAGGGTCGCAAACCCCGAGAATCAACACTTCAACTGATAGCCACGCTACCGTTGCGAGCAGCCAGGCAGAGGGTCGGCCGCAGATTTCTTGGCTACACCCCACGGTAATTCGAAGGTAATTGTGGTACCCCACTTCGAGCGCTCGACTGCCTACCTCGTCCCGGCAGAAATGGATCTCACCGTGGACAATCGCAGCGTGGGCTCAACCAGAAGTGACGGGAAGCCATCCGATATCTACCGGATGAGTACACTGGCTGGCTCCTACCGACACTGCTATACTGTCGCCGCGTTGATCGGGAAGGGCAGCCCGAGACCAAATCATGCGGCTCGCAAGGAACGGACCACGGAGGTAGGAGCTTATGTCGCTTCCAGAGACTGCTGGGCCATACGCACTTGGACCCGATGACGGCGAGGCACTTTGGTTCAATGGTGCCCTTGGTATCCTGAGAGCAACGGCTGTCCAGACTGACGGCCGGTTCGCGGCCTTCGAGTTGCGCCCTCCTAAAGGGTTCGCCGCACCGCTTCATTCCCACGAGAACGAGGACGAGTTCTTCCTTGTGCTCTCGGGCGACGTTCGACTCCAGCACGGTAATGAGATCGTCGAAGGAACCGCCGGAGCTTTCGCGTATACACCGCAAGGTGTCGGCCACTCGTTTCACATCGATTCTGACGACGCGCGCTTGCTACTCTTCTTCGGGCCTGCTGGAGTGGAGGGGTTCTTCCGCGAAGTTGCCACACCTGCCCGCGAGTTCAGCCTTCCACCCGCGGACGAGCCTGTTCGTGATCGTGAAACACTCATGGATATCATGGCTCGCCACGGTCAGACCGTGCTTGGCCCGCCGCTCCCACCGAAAATCTGAGTGAGGCTGATCGCTGCCAGTCGTCGCGCCGGCGACATCGACGGCGCCGCCTTGCTCCTTCGCCTACCGGTCGCAGGCCATGGTCGTTTAACAGGAAATGGAATCCATGTTAGTAGCGAAACCGCGCCCGAAATCAAATGCTGAGAGCCTCAGCAGTTGCTAACCAAACTGGTTAGCAGAAACGGTACTTGGAGTTGCTAGCCGGGACGAAAAGGACGACTTCAGATACGAAATGGGCATGAAACGAGATCGACCGGGACCGCATGGAACGAATTTCAAGACCGTCGCATTCAACCGCTCTGCCACCCCTCCTTCACTCCCAATTCTACAGCGGATCAGCCCCTGCCAACGAGAGGTAGCCGGCAATGAAAAAAAGCGACAATCGCCATCCCTACGATGGGCAGGCGCTCAGCCCAGCTCGAGGGGTTCGCCGCCCATCCAGGCGGACAATCTGACTCCCGCATTGGGGCCATCATCCGCCGTGTAGGTTCAAAGGTGCGTCGAGCAGATTAGGCTGGTTATTGCACCTTGCTTGCGATCAACGCGCGCCCAGCCCCGCCACCAGCACTCGCACCAGCGCCGCCAGCCTCTCCCGGAATACCTTTAGTTCGACGCCGGGACGCTTGAGGCCGGTCACCGACTGCAAGAGAATCTCCGCAGCCTCAGTCGCTGTCACGCAGGCGTCACCAAGCCGCACCTCGCCCACTCCATCTGCCTCCGCGAAAGCGCCGGCCAGCATCGAGGTGAAGCGCGCCTCTGCCTGCGTAGCCACATCCCCGCAGAGGCGGTGGTTCTCGTCCATCAGTTCGCTTCCGTGCGGCGAGCCATGCGCGATCTCCATCATCCGCAGGCTTTTCGCCTCGACCGCACGCTGAAGCCGCTCCGCCAGCGGCCCCTCCTCCGCCAGCGCCGCTTCAGCTGCGGCCAATGACTGCTCCTGCAGGTCGCTCGCCAGCGCCCGGAAAATGTCCTCCTTGTTGCGGAACTGCAGGTACAGCGAAGCTCGTGAGAGCCCCGACTCCGTCGCGATGTCCTCCATCGTCGTCCGCTTGAACCCGTAGCGGGCGAATAGCGTCGTCGCCGCCCCCAGAATCCGCGTGCGTGTTGTCACATCCCGTGTAACCATCGCTTGACAGATTGACATTCTGTATACAGAATGTCAACTCGACAACCCGCCCATAACACCTAGAAGGAGTACCCAAATGTCATCGCTCTCCGGAAAGACTGCCATCGTTACCGGCGCCTCCAGCGGCATCGGCCGCGCCATCGCCGAGAAGCTCGGCGGCGCCGGCGCCCACGTCTACCTCGCAGGCCGCACGCTCGACGCCATGGAAGCGTCAAAGGCCCGCATCGAGGCTGCCGGCGGCAAGGCCACGCCCGTCGTCATCGAAATGCGAGATCCTGCCCAGGTCCAGGCGTTGGTACAGCGCGCCGCCTCGGAAACCGGCCGCCTCGACGTTATGGTGAACAACGCAGGCGTCTCACATCCCGCCCCTATCACCGAAGGCAACCCGGAGCAGTGGCGGGAAATGTTCGAGACCAACGTCATCGCGCTCCTCACCGGCTGCAATGCCGCCGTCAAGGCCATGCGCGAGTCGAAAGCCGAGGGCCACATCGTCAACATCTCCAGCATCGCTGCCCTACGCAACGATTCTGGAGTCTACGGCTCCACCAAGCACGCCGTGAACTGCATCTCCAACACCCTCCGCGGCGAGCTCGAAGGAGACACCATTCGCGTTGTCACCATCATGCCCGGCGCTATCGCCACCAACTTCGCGCGCAACTTCGAGCCCGCCGTTGTTGCCGGACTCGTCCGCGGCGCCGGCGTCGACGTGGAGGTTAAGAAGGGCGAGCGCCTCCCCGACGAAGTCTTCGAGAAGATCGGCCCTGCCATGAAGCAGATGCTCGGCAGTCCCGATGACATCGCCGACGCCGTCCTCTACGCCGTCTCCCAGCCAATCCACGTCAACGTCGCCGAAGTCGTCGTACGGCCGCCCCGACAGCTGGCGATCTAGCCGACAGGCCAGAGCCACTCGAAATACGCCGCTATCCCCTCCGCCATCGCCTCCGCCAGGCGCTGGCGATGCGCATCGTGGACGATTACCGCCAGGTTCTCGCTGTCGCTCATGAAGAGCGGCTCCGCGATGATGCCTGGCATCAGGCTAGGCCGGAACCGCCGGTTGGTCCCGAGCAGGTACGAGTGCGCGTTGGCCGGATCGCCCCCGACCTCGGCGTCGTTGCGCACGCCGCGATCACGCACGCTGTAGCCCTCGATCTCGCCGAGCGCACGGAGCACGGCGTCGTGGACGAAGGACGCCAGGTTGTGGCTCTCGTTCCCGAACGAGCGGTCCGGATTGTAGTACGTCTCCGTACCGCCGATGCTGCTCACGGTCGATCCGTTGAAGTGCAGGGAGATGATGATGTCTGCCTGCGCCTCGTTCGCCAGGTCGACCCGTGCCTGCGTCTCCGTGGTGAAGCTGGGCCGGTAGCTGGCGCCGTCAAAGGGCAACAGCGTGTAGTCTCCATCGCGGAGAAGTATCGTGTTGAAGCCGCGGTCCAGTAGCAGCGCGTTCAGCCGCAGCGCCATGTCAAGGTTCAGGTCCTTTTCGATGTAGCGCTGTCCATCGTGATAGGCGCTGCTGCCCCACCACGACGGGCCTCCATGCCCCGCCTCGATCGCCACCGTGTACGGCGGCGGATGATGGATCGGGATTGGCGTTGGGGATACCGTCGGCCCAACCCCGAACGGCTGCCCTTCGATCGAATAACTGACACCCGTCGGCCGCGGCGTCTGTACCGGTGTGGCCTCACTAGTCGGAACTGGCTCCTTCGTCGACGCCACCGAGGCCGGCTCCGCCGATGAACACGCCGTAAGCAGCCCGATGAACGCCAGGATTGCGACCGGCAGTATGCGGCACATGCCCCGATTATCGGGAAACGGACGAGCGCTGCGCCAGCCAGATCGCGCCCTCATCGACGCGCACGTCGTACGCCTTCACCGGCCGGTTCGCCGGTCCGCACGTCGGTTCGCCCGTCGCCAGGTCGAAAGCCGATCCGTGTGAGGGGCACGTCACCGCGCCGTCCACCACCTCGCCGTTCGCCAGCGAAGCGTTTGCATGCGAGCAGCGGTTACCGATCGCGTAGACCCTACCGCTCTGCCGGAATAGCGCCACTTGCTCGCCTTCGAAATAGATGGCCTTGGATGCGCCGTCTGGCACCTCCGCCTCGTCCGCTACTTTCTGCCACGGCCCGGCGCTTGCGGCCTCGCCGACGACCGGGGCCGCCACGGTGTCACCAGGCGCGCCCAGCGTGTCCAGCGTCTCTCGCAGGCTCATCGAGATGCAGGTGAAGATGGGTGTGTCGCGTAGTGTGTAGAGGCTGCTCTTCGCTGCCCGCAGCTCCATAACAAGATCGAGGAAGTCAGCTGGCTCGTCCGTCTCGAACGACACCACGAACTCCTGGTCGTCAAGCCCGAATGAATAGGTGGTGTTTAGCTTCACCGACGGATATTTGCGCCCTACTGCAATGTGCACGTTCATCATCTCCTGCCGCTCATCCTGCGACAGCTGGTACCACTCGCGCGTCTTCACGAACGGATAGACGAAGAAGTACTTCGAGTCAGCGGGGTGCAGGTGCAATCGCTCCTCCGCCTCCTTTGGGCTCACGTACTGCGACTTTCGCGTCATCGCCAGAAACGAGCGCGGCATGGAAAGGTACGGCCCCATCGGCGTGCGCATTATCTCTGTCGCCAGATCCTGGATGTCCTCTAGTCTTTCGCCGATCTGCCAGAGCAGAAAGTCGCAATCGCCGCGCGTTCCCGCCGTGGTGTAGCTGCGTACCTGCAGCCGGTTCGCGAAGCCATCCACCGCCCGAGCGAACGCCCGCTTCCCCTCCTCCCGCTGTGCCACCGCCAGCAACCGCCATTCCGGCGCTACCTTGTAAAACGAAAACTTGACGACCTGCCGCCGGCCTCCCTCCACGTTTCCGTGGCCGTTCCCGCCGTGCGCCGGCCGCCCGTCACTCACCGACGACCGCCTCCTGCTTTGCGAGGCCAAAGTTGTCCTCGTACAACGCCTGCACGCGCGCCAGCTCATCGTTCGTCAGCGGCGGCACATCAGCCGCTTCGGCGAACTCCACCAGTTGTTCTTCGTTGTAGATGTTGGGCAGCAGCGTACAGACTGCCGGTTGCGAGAGCAGCCACTGCATCGCCGCCTGGCCGATGGTGCGGCCCGTGTCCTCTGTCAGAAACGCCAACTGGTCCACCTTATGCAGGCCGTCCACCAGCCACTCGCGCTTGCGGTGCGTCCGGTGGTCCGTCTTCTCAAACGTCGTCTCCAACGTGTACTTGCCTTCCAAAAGCCCGGACGAATGCGTGACCCTGCAGATCACACCCACGCCCTTCGCCGCGCTGGCCGCCGCAAGCCGCGTCCCCGGCGACTGTTCCAGCATGTTGTAGATCTGGTGCAGTCCGTCGATCTCCCGGTTGCGGATCACCGCCAGACCGTCCGCCTCCCAGCCGATCGCCGGCCCCAGCGCCGCCGCATAGTGACGTATCTTTCCCTCCGCCTTCAGGTTTTCCAGCGTCGCGAAAAGCTCGTCGCTCTGCACAGCATCCATCTTCAGGTTGTGCATCTGGTAGATGTCGATGTAGTCCGTGTTCAGGCGCTTCAGACTCTGTTCGCAGGCGAAGCGCACGAACTCGGGCGACCAGTCCTGCGGGCGCTCTTGCTGACCCCTCCGGTCCTTGTTGTTGTACCAGTCGTAACCAAACTTTGTCCCGATGACGATCTGATCGCGCCGGTCGCCCAAAGCTTCGGCCAGCAGAGTCTCGCCCTTGCCGTCACCGTACGTGTCGGCGGTGTCGTAATAAGTGATGCCGAGGTCGAACGCCTTACGCATCAAGTCGATGCCGATGGCATCGTCCGTGACGCCCCACCACATCGTCGTCACCGTCCATAACCCGAAGCCGGTCGTGGACACCTTGAGATCGGTATTGCCGAGGTTCCTGTACTGCATTCCCTCCTCCTCAGTCCGAGGCCATTATCTAGGCATCACTAACAGCGGGCAAGGTGAGTTTGCACAGATTTCGTTACGTCGCCAACAACACCACTGCCACCACCACGCCGAATGTAATCACCGCCCGCCGAAGCCATAATGCCCCCAGCTTCCTCGCCACCCCCACCCCCAGATATCCCCCTGCCAGCGCCCCACCCGCCATCACGAATGCCGGCGCCCACTCCACCGGGCCGAACAGCGCGAACCAGGCCACCGCCACTGCGTTGATCACCATCGAAAGCAGGCCTTTCAGTGCGTTCGAATGCTGGATGTCGTCGGGAAGAAGGATGGTCAGCCCCGCCAGCAGAATCACGCCCAATCCAGCCCCGAAGTACGCACCGTACACCGCCCCCGCGAAAACCATCGCCAGCAGCGCCAGCGGCACGTGGTCCCCGCCTCGCGAAGCTAGTTTCCGCCGCTGTGCCGCATTCGATAGCGGCTCCTGGAATAGCATGATCGCCGAGCCCATCAGGATCAGCCCCGGCACGATCGCCTCGAACGTGTCAGCCGATGTGCTCAGCAGCAGCACCGATCCCGCCAGCGCCCCGATGATCGACGGCAAGAGCAGGAGCACCGCCCGCGCTCTCTGCCTCTGCAATTCATTTCGATACGCCACCGACCCGCCGAAATACCCCGGCCACAATGCGACAGTGTTCGTCACGTTCGCCGGCTTGGCGTCGTATCCGAACGCCAGCAGCGCCGGAAAGCTGACGTTCGACCCGCCGCCCGCCACCGCGTTGATTGCCCCCGCCGCGAACGCCGCCGCCGCCAGCCCAACGATTTCCAGCACGTCCACTAGACGACGTACCCGATGCCGTCGGCTAGGAACCAGCCACCCAGCCCCACCAGGAATACTCCGCAAAGGATCAGGATCCAGTGATACGTTCGCTGGCTCATCACACGCCGCCCGCCCGTCACTGCAAACGCGATCAGACTCAGCCAGCCGATGTCCGCCAGGATGTGCGCGCTGTAAAACGCCCCAATGCCCAGCGCTCCCTCATCGAGCGCCTCCACGATGTAAGCCGTCCCGATCGTCGCCCACCACGCCAGCCAGTAAGGGTTCGATACGCTTACCAGCACGCCCGCCAGCGCCAGCCTGCCCGCAGTTGCCAGCGGAATCGCATATGGCGAATCGTCCTGTGTGCTGCGTAACACGAGCCTGAATCCGCGTGCCAGCAGCACCGTCGAAACGCCCATCACCACCAGAACCACCCCGCCTACAACCGCCACGATTGCCGTCACCGCGTCGTTGTCCAGCACCTCGTTCAGGCCCATGGCCAGCGCGATCACCAGCACCAGCTCGATGGCCCCGTGCCCGACCGCCATCGAAGGGCCAGCCCAGAACCCGTGTCGCACGCTCTCCCGCAGGCCCACCGTTGTCATCGGCCCCGGCGATAGCGCTCCCGTCAGGCTGACAACGAAAGACGTGCCGAAGATTGCGGCCAGGCTATCGGCTGACATTTGTTTGGAAGTGTGCCGCCCACCGCCGGTGCGGTCAAACGTACACGAATTTTGCGTATACTACTGCGCTGTGGAGGGAAATACGGAGGATCAACGCCACGACATACTCGTCGTTCAGGACGTGAGCAAGGCGTTCGGCGGCCTGCGAGCCGTGGATGGCGCCAACCTTACCGTACCCGAGGGCAGCATTACTGGGCTTATCGGTCCCAACGGCGCCGGCAAGACCACGCTCTTCAACATCATCTCCGGCTTCATCAAGCCCGACAACGGGCGCATCTTCTTCGATGGCAGCCGAATCGATGGCCTGCCTCCGCACAAGGTATTCGCTCGCGGCCTCGTACGCACCTTCCAGATCCCCCGCGAACTCGGCGGCATGACCGTCCTCGAAAACCTCATGATGGTGCCCCCCGGCCAGTCCGGCGAGCGCCTCTGGTTCACCTGGTTCGTTCCCTGGCGCGTCGCCGCCGAAGAGGATGCCAACTTCGCCAAGGCTGAAGACGTGCTCAAGTTCCTCAACCTCCATCACCTCCGCGACGAGTACGCGGCCAACCTCTCCGGTGGCCAGAAAAAGCTCCTCGAACTCGGCCGCACCCTCATGACCGGGCCTAAGATGATCCTCCTCGACGAGCCCGCCGCCGGCGTCAACCGCACGCTCATGCGCACCATCGTCGACGACATCAGGCGACTGCGCCACGAACTCGGGGTAACCTTCTTCGTCATCGAGCACGACATGGACATCGTCGCCCTTCTCTGCGACTCTCTCATCGTCATGAGCGAGGGCTCCAAGCTCGCCGAGGGCACCCCCGACGAGATCCGATCCGACCAGCGCGTCCTCGACGCCTATCTCGGCGGCCAGGCCCGATGACCGAGACGAACGGCAAGGTCAGGCTCATCGAAGCCACCGGCATCTTCGCCGGCTACGGTGAGGTCGATATCCTCCACGGCGTCTCCGCCTACGTCTTCGAAGGCGAAATGGTCGCCATCATCGGCCCCAACGGCGCCGGCAAGTCCACCCTTCTCCGCACTATGTTCGGCCTGCTGAACGTGCGCCAGGGGAGCATCGTCCTCAAGGGCAACGACGTCACGAACTTCCGCCCCGACAAGCTCGTCCTCCACGGCCTCGGCTACGTCCCCCAGGTCGATAACGTCTTTCCCACCCTCACCATCATGGAAAACCTCGAAATGGGCGGATTCGTCCGCGAGCACGGCATGCGGGACCGGCTCGATCACGTGTTCAGGCTCTTCCCGGACCTCGCCAAGCGTCCCGGCGACAAGGCTGGCAAGCTTTCCGGCGGCCAGCGCCAGATGCTCGCCCTCGGACGTGCCCTCATGCTCGACCCCGACGTCCTCCTCCTTGACGAGCCCTCGGCCAGCCTCTCACCGAAGATGGTCGAGATGATCTTCGATCGCATCAAGGCCATCAACGAAGGTGGCACCGGTATCCTCCTCGTAGAACAGAACGCCAGGGAAGCGCTCAGCGTCTGCCACCGCGGTTACGTCCTCGCCATGGGCCAGAACCGGCTGGAAGGCGAGGCATCCAGCCTGCTCCATAACGAAGAAGTCGGAAAGCTGTACCTGGGGGCCTAGCAAGTGGCGGCCATCGAGCGAGAAGCAACCACCTTCCAGTTCCGCGACTGGCAGCGCCGTTTCGGCAACTTTGCGACGGGAGCGGGGCTGTGGCTTCTGATCATCGCCTTCGTGATCGGTGCCTTCATCTGGGAGCGCGATGGGCTGGTTACGGGGACCGTCGTCGGCAGCCTCTTCGCCCTAGGGGCGATCGGCATCACGTTGATCTATGGCATCCTCAAATTCGGCCACTTCGCCCACGGCGACTCGATGATGCTGTCGGCATATCTGGCATTCATGTTCCTCACCGGAAACATCGCCGGCGAAACGCAGAGAAGCGACGTGGAGCTGCTGCCGTTCAGCGCCAGCGACCTGCCAGGCGCGACGACAAAGATCTGGGAGTTCTCCTTTGGGTATTCCCTGCTCGTCGCGATGGGGTTGGCGGCGATTCTGATGGCTGGGTTCCTGATCGCCCTGGACCACGCAGTCTACGGCCCGCTCCGCCGAAGGCACAGCGGGATAGTCACGTTCTCAATCGCCTCGCTGGGCCTGGCGCTGATCATTCGTAGCCTGATGCTATTCATCTGGGGGTCGGGCCCGCGGTTTTACAGTCCGGGGATCCGCGAGGCAACAGAATTGCCATTCGACATCCGTATCCTGTACGACCAGATATTCATCCTGGCTATGGCCCTCGTGCTGATGGCTGCAGTCTACCTGTTGCTCTACCGTACCAAGCTTGGCAAGGCGATGCGCGCCATGGCCGACAACGCTGAATTGGCACGCGTCTCCGGCATCAACACAGACCGCACAGTAACGTGGACCTGGGCCATCGCTGGGGCACTGGTCGCGGTTGCCGGTGTGATGTTGGGACTGCAAACGCAGTTGCGGCCGGAGCTTGGCTTCATCGTCATCTTGCCGCTCTTCGCCTCGGCTATCCTGGGCGGCGTCGGCAGCCCACACGGCGCTCTCGCCGGCGGCCTTATCATCGGCATTGTACAGGAGACCAGCGTTACGTCGGGTATCCTGGACTCGGGATATAAGTTCTCCGTTGCCGCGATCGTCCTCGTCATGGTTCTCTTGATCCGGCCCACAGGCCTGTTCGGGGTGCCGCGATGAAGCGCGTGAGCGTGGAGTCCCTGGTGCCGACAGCCTGCGTGGTCGTTGTGACGGCACTAATCTTGGGCATCTCGTTCGAGCAAACCGGGGACCCGGAAAGGACGCTGCGGTTTTACGTGAGCTTTCTCAGCGTCGCCACGGTGCTCGCAATCTTCGCGCTTGCCCTCAACCTGCAGTGGGGTTACACGGGAGTTTTCAACTTCGGCGTTGCAGCCTTCTTCCTGATCGGCGCATACACAGCCGCCATCGTGACCAAGGAACCGGATCGGACGGACTTCGAGGAGTACATCGGTGGCTACGGTCCAGACCTGGATGTCGCCCCCTTCCTCGCGACTGACCAGTGGTTTCCGTTTCTCGTCGCTGTCCTGGTTTCGGGAACGGTCTGCGGGGTGCTCGCATTCCTCCTTTCCTTCCCAACCCTGCGCCTGCGCGAGGACTACCTGGCGATCACGATGATCGGGGTCGCGGAACTGACCCGGCGCATAGCGATCGAGGAGCAGTGGCTCGTGAACGGTACGCGCAACCTCGGCAACATACCGGGGCCGTTCCAGAACGTCCTCGACATCAACGACTACCGCTACGTCTTCCTCGCCGTGGCGATCAGTTTTCTCCTGCTCGTCTTCTTCGCTCTAGAACGCAGTGTTCGCTCACCCTGGGGCCGTGTATTACGCGCGCTCCGCGAGGACGAGATGGCGGCAGAGGCCAGCGGGAAGAACGTGAGGGCATACCGGACGCAAGCGTTTGTGCTGGGCGCCGTGATCATGGGCGCTGGCGGGGCGATGTACGCTTTCGGGGCGCGCGCGATCGCACCGGAGACTTTCACGCACTACTTCGCCACGTTCATCATCTGGACGATGGTGATCGTTGGCGGCAGCGGAAACAACAAGGGTGCGCTTCTGGGCGCCTATGTAGTTTGGGGTTTTTGGCAGTCGACCCTCCTTATCCAGAGCTATGACCTGCCGGACGTAGTGCAGGTCCGAATTCCGTTCATCCGCGATATGCTGCTCGGGTTGCTCATCGTGCTCGCGCTATTGTTCATGCCGCATGGCCTCCTCCCGGAACGCGCCAGGGTGTCCGTTTGGGCGGAGCGCGCGGCGCGTCGGGTGCGGCCGCCTCCCGCAGGACCGGCGCCACCCTCGGCTGAGCCACAAGAGGATAAGGCATAGGAAACGATGAGGGGCCGGAAGATCCGGCCCCTCATACTCGCATTTCGTCAGCTTATATCAACCGCCAACGCACTGTTGTATCTCCGATACGTAGGTGGTTTGTTCCTGCTCAACCGAAATCGAAGCCGGCACAGTCCCGCCCAACGCCTGGAAGTTCGTGGTGAAGCCTTCGGCCAGGCCCTGCCCGTAGGGAGTGTTTACATACAGGATGCACACTGAGTCGTACCCCAACTCAATCGCAAGGTCGGCCAGCACCTCCGCCTGCGCCGCGTCCTGGATCGGCGTCCGGAAGAGGAAGTCGTTGTCGTTCGCGGTCGTGATAGCGGCAGCGGTGGAAGCCGGTGAGATCATCGGGATGGTGGCAGGCGAAGCCACGTTTTCGGCGATAGTCTGCGTAACGGCGCTGGAGAGGGCGCCGATGATGGCGTGGACGCCTTCTACTTCGATCAGGCGCTGCGCCTCAGCCTGGCCCTGCTCCGGCGTGGTCGCGTCGTCGGCGCTCGCAAGCGTCACGTCCTGCCCGAAGAGACCGCCGGCCTCATTCATGTGATCAACCGCGAGTTGGGCTCCGGCCAGGATTGGAGGGCCAAAGTCCGCCAGGTCGCCAGTCTGCGAGATGATCGCGCCAAGCTTTAGTGCCTCCGTTGGCGCTGTGTCGGAGCGCACCTGCTCGCCAGCGGGGACGTCGACGCCGGCGGCCGCCGCCAGGTCAACTTCCGACTGTTGCTGATGGGTAATGACTCCTTCGACGATCTTCCAAGTGGCTACTAGACCGGAGGCCAGGTCGCCGTTCTCGTCCAGGTCAGCCGGGCCGGAAGCGCCGAAGTAGTCGATGTCTTCGCCCTGTTCAAGCAGACCAACGGCGCGCGCGAACTCGTCGGGGCCGATGCCGATCCGCTCGCCGGGCGGGTTGGCCACGAAGCGAAGGTTATCGCGGATGGCCGTGCCGTCGGTCGAATTGGCCGAAGCGGCGGCCAGCGCCAGGAGGAACGTCGAGTCGTAGCCTTCCTTGGCGTACGGCGCGTCCGGGTCCTCACCGGTCGCGCTGAAGGCGGCCGTGAACTCCTCGTTGGGCGCGCCGGGCTGCGTGCCGGACATGCCTTCGAAGTTTTCCACTCCAATCTCATCGAACATTGACTGAGACTTGGTGCCGTCAGTGAAGAGGAACTCGTCGATCAGGCCCTGTTCAATCGCTTCGCGAAGGATAACGCGACCGCTTTGGGGAAAGAACGGGGCGAGCATGGCGTCGACTTCACCGTCTGCCGGCTCGTCGGTGCCGTCCGGGGCATCTGTCTGGGTGCCGGCCGGCGTGCCGGTGTCGTCATCGTCGTCGTCGTCGTCACCACAGGCGACAGCGAGTGCAAGGAGCGAGATAAGCGCCCCCACGATCAACCATCTCCATGCGTTATTCGTAAGCCAAACTGGCATGAGCATATGCCTCCTTTTTGCTCTGTTCCGCTGTGGCTTGAGTTCGTCAGCCAATGTAAAGCGGCAGTTTACAAGGGTCAAGCAGTGGAATTACGTGCCCAGACACGCCGACAGATTTACCCCGTCCGAAATTTCCACTACCGCCCTCACACCGCCGGCCTTGTGCTCGAACGCCGCTCTGAACGCGTTGGCCATGGCCAGTGCCCCGCTATTCGCCTCGTAAAGCACGCAAACGGTCTCTATTTCCGCCTCAATAGCCAGATTAGCCAACACAGGCGTCTCAAGCAGCGGCGACGGCGTTATCCGCCAGAATCCCTCGCTGGCGTTTATCGGCAGCGAGGCCGAGGTTGCCAGCGTCAGCACCGGTACGGACGTCGGGTTGGCAAATTCGTCCGCCACAGTCTGCGCCGCCGCCTCGCTTGCCGGTCCGATTATTAGGCTTACCCCTTCCCCGGCCAGCGCGCCTGCAGCTGATACGGCCTGCGCTGAATCGCCGCCACTATCCTCTACCGTCAGGTCAACGTCGCTGTCGAACACTCCGCCCGAGGCGTTGATCTCTTCCAGAGCCAGTTGTATCGCGTTCTGTAGCGCGCCCTCCGAAGCGATATCCAGGACGGCGCCGATCCGCAACGACGTACCGGGCGGCTCCACGGCGCGGTTCAAAGTGCCGGTCGGCACATCCGCGCCAATCTCCGCGGCCAGGTCCACATCCCGGAACTCCTGCCCCAGGATCTCCCCGCCGAAAATGCGCCAGACTTCCGTCTGTCCTTTGCCGATGTCCCCATTTGCCGTCAGGTCGAACTGGCCGGACGCACCGATGTAGTTCACGTCGCCATTCGCTTCCAGCACTGCGCGTGCCTCAGCGAAGCCCTCGCTTCCGAATGTCGCCACCTGACCCGGCGAGTTCGCCACGTAATGCAGGTGGCCCTGCACTTCCGCCGGCCCGGTCGAGTTCGCCGCAACCGCCGCAAGCGCCGCCAAGTACACCGCGTCGTATGCTTCACGGATTCCGGGCACGGCGCCAGCCGGCTCGCCAAGCGCGGCTTCGTAAGCTGCGTCGAAGTCCGCGGAAGCGGGGTTGAGCAGCGTCGTGCCGAGAAGCGTTGCCTCACCCGCCAGATCCACCCCGCTGAACGACGCGTCATCGCGGCTTGTGCCGGCTACGAGATAACTGTCCGGAGCGCCGCCGCCGGCTGCCTGAGTCAGGGCGCTGTTCGTCGCATCCGGCGAGCCAAAGATTACTACAGCGTCGGCGGGCGGCAGATTGACGTTAGGCGTCCCGCTTACGGATTCGCTGACGCCGGGCGTTGGGCTCGAAGAGTCGTCACCGCCGCCGCAGGCTATGACGAAAAGAAGGGTTATTGCTAGGATCGTCACCGTCGTGCGTCTGAGCATTACCGTCACCCTATGCGGGCCACCCCCATGGGTCAACCGCCACTGGCGCCACAGATGCCGATAACCTACGCTGATTCCAGCATCGCATATGTGGTTCGGAGGGAAGCGTGACAGGCAAGGTTTCAGCCCTGCGCCTCGGCAGCCCGGTCCGGTTTGAGGACCGCTGGCACGGCTCAATCGCCGCGATCGAAATCACTGAAGATTGGGAAGTCGTCAATGTTGTAGTCGAAAGCGGCATTCTCTTCTGGCAGGCCAGCGTTCGCCTCCCCTTCTCAACCGCCACCGCCTGGAACGACAGCCACCTCGCCATGGCCTGCACCAGCGGCGCCGCATTCCGCCATGAAGTGCCGCCCCTCGCCGTGCCGTCGCGCCCCGTCGGCCGCGAGACGCCACTCTCGATCAGCGCCCGCTTCGCCGGCGTCCTCGTGAGCGCACTCGACCGCCAGGTCAAGGAGGTAATCATCTCGCGCAGTGTCGGCGCCATGAACCGCGTCCCCGTCACAGACGCCTCCTTCGAAGCCAAGATCCTGAGGATAGGCGCGCTGCCTGAGACCCTCCCCCGATACAGCTCCGACACGGTGATCGACGCCGAGATTCGCCGCTTGATCCGCGATGACCGCGGACTCACCGGCGACGATAAGCGCGGCCTGCGCATCAGTGTGGCAGGCGGCGCCGTCACGGTCGGCGGTAACGCCCGCGTACCCAACGCCATCGAGCGCGCCGCCCAGCTCGTCAGCCGCATCCCCGGCGTCACCTCCGTCACTGCCGAGGCCGTCGACGACCTCACCCTTGAAACGAACATCGGCCTGGCAATTGACCGATCCGGCCTCTCCCATCACGCAGACGTCTACGCACGATCGTCAATCGGCGTCGTCACCCTTTTCGGCTACGTGCCCAACGCTGCCGCCGACGACGACATCATCCGCGCTGTCGTCGCCGTTCCCGGCGTCCGCGAAGTGATCAGCCGCCTCGAGACCGCCGCCGCCTAGATATCCCAAAGGAGTCACCGACACGAGTCACCGGCCACTGTCCACTATCCGCTACTGGGCCCCGTGCCAGACCCCCATGTGCTCCTTGACTGCCTGGTGGTATGCCCCCGGCTGGTAGTACTCGTCATAGAAGTCCGTCTCCAGGTGGTGCGCCTGGAACCAGATGTTCATCTCCATCGGGTCAATCGTTGCCGGGAAGCGTCCATACGTCTCCCAGACGTACTGCGCGAACGTCTTCGTCGCCTCCAGGCACCAGTCCGGCGTCTTGTTCACCAGCTTGTCCAGCGACTGCCGGTCCTTGACCGCGACCGGCCCGCCTTCTTCCTTGTAGATGCCGCGCCCGCCCCACTTGGCGTCGAAGATTGCCTGTGCGGCGCTCGCCATGTCCGGGTAATAGGGCGGGCAGTACGCCTGGAAATGCCCGTCCAGGCCCACCGGGTACGGCGCGGGCTCCGCCGAAGCATCCAGTGGCTTCCGTGGCCCGTGCTTCTCCGGCTGGTGGAAACGGAAACCCATCAGCTGCAGGATGAACTGACCGATAGACGACGTGTAAATCCACCCTCCCAGGCCCATCGCCTGCAGGCTCAAGTACATGTTCTGCAGCATGATCGCCTGCTCAGTGCCCGAGGTAATCATGCGCATCCCGCTTTCCAGCTGTGACAGCGGATAGGGCCGCGCGCGATCCAGGTACCCCTTGTCCGCCCACTCCTTCAGCGGCTCGGCGTTGCCGTTGAGGTCGTCGTACAGGTAGTAACTGTTGGGCTCGTCCATCAGCAGCATCAGCACGTTGATGTACTCCCAGGTGACGTCGCTGATCGGCATGAATAGCGTGCTGCCCGGAGCGTTGCTGTTCCACCAGTTGAAGGGCTGCGTGACCCCCGGGAGCATCGGCACGGGCAGGCGCCCCTCGCCGATTTTGGCGGTGTTGGCGCGGAAGGCCGTGATGATCTTCTCGCGGTCGTCGAGCGATTCGAACTCCTGCATCTGGTCCGGCAGCTTGTCGCGGAGAGACACCATGTAGGTGCCCTCGTCGTTGGTGAAGAAGAGTTCGGTGCCGTGCGAGCCGCAGGCGCTGGCGTACGTGCGCCCGACGAACTGCAGCATGGTGTTGCCGCAGAAGTTGGCGCCGCCGCGCTCGTTGAAGGGAAGATCTGCGAGGTTGATGCCACTGATGCCGGTGCCGGCCATGACGAGCATCGCTTCTTCGATCTCATCTAGGGGCACAGGCTCCTTCCTCGACGTGTACGGAGCCAGGTCGCCCGGCATGGTGGCGCCGAGGGGAAAGCGGCGGGCGCGCCGCTGGAAAATCGCATCGAAGAGGGGGTACTGCCAGGCGTTCTTGACCGCCTCAACAGTGTTCACCGGCTCCATCAGCTGCGTTCGCTTCATAACCATCGTGCACCTCCGTCGAATCAGGTGCACGCATTATACTCCCGTTCTCGGTGCGGCAGGCCAAACCAGCGAAGTGAGACAACGTCCCTTCCGTTCGTGGTGAGGCTCTCGGCCAACGGCCGCCCGTCTGGGCGAATCCACGAACGGGTGCCACAACGCTCCGGCCGCGCTACAACCTCTCCGCCAACCGCCGAAACGTTTCCCCCGCACCCGACGTCATCGCCGGTCCGTGCCCGAAGCAGGACGCCTCCACCTCCAGTCCCGCCAGCTTCACGAACGACTGCCGCGCCCCATCCGGGTCAGCATTGAAGACGCCGACGATCACCCGCGTCCCCAGCGAAGCCGCAGCATCTCCCGTGAACAAGAGCCCGCGCGACGGCACATGGATCACGATGCTCCCCGGCGTGTGTCCCGGCACGTGCACCACCCGCGCCCCTTCTCCGATGTCCAACTCGTCGCCGTCGGCGAGCTCGCGGTGCACTTCGGCGGGCGGAGCCGGCGGCATCCCGCCGGCCAGTTCCGCGCGCAACACCTTCTCCTGCTCCGAGAGCACCAGCGGCGCCTGTGCCGCGTTCCCTCGGATAACCGCCGCATCGGCGGCGTGGGCCATTGTCGTTGCACCGGCCACGCGCTGCAGCGGCCCCGCGTTACCTGCTGGTCCTCGTGATAATGCGTCAGCACGATCTGCTTGAGGTTCAACAGTTCGCACCCGGCCTCTCTCACCGCAGCCCGCACTACATCGACATCACCCGCAATGCCCGAGTCGATGAGTGTCAGTCCATGCGTATCCCGATACAGGTACGCCCACACCCGCCCTCGGAAATCTATGGCGAAGACGTCCGGAAGGACCTCCAACGCTACTTTTCGTCGAAGTCCAACGCGATGCTGTTCATGCAGTAGCGCTGGCCGCCCCGGTCCGCCGGGCCGTCGTCAAACAAGTGCCCAAGGTGCGAGTTGCAGCGCGCGCAGCGCACCTCCGTCCGCACCATCCCGTGCGACGTGTCGGTGCTCAACTCCACGGCGTCCGGCGCAACCGATTCCGTAAAGCTCGGCCAGCCGCAACCCGAGTGGTACTTCGTGTCGCTGGTGAAGAGGGCGTTGCCGCAGGCCCGGCAGCGATATGTGCCATCGTCCTCGAGGTCCGTGTACTCGCCCGTGAAGGCGCGCTCCGTTCCCGCCATGCGCAGCACCTCGTACTCTTCCGGAGTCAGGCGCATCCGCCACTCTTCTTCGTTCTCCGCCAGCGGCTTCAGCCCCTCCTCCGTCTCCACGTCGGCCCCGCCCGCCAGCTCCGGGATGGAGCACGAAACGCCGGTCCCCTTAAGGCCGCAGTAGCCGTTCGGCACCTTGTGCAGGTACTGCTGGTGATAGTCCTCCGCGTAGTAGAAGGGGCCGGCTGCCTTGATCTCGGTCGTGATCGGCTCAAAGCCGGCCTCGCGTAGCTTGCGGTCGTACATTTCCTGCGTCATCTCAGCGGTCTCGCGCTGCTCGTCGGTCGTGTAGTAGATCGCCGACCTGTATTGCGTTCCAACGTCGTTGCCCTGGCGCATGCCCTGCGTCGGGTCATGCTCCTCGAAGAACGTCTGCAGCAGCGTCTCGAACGAGACCTTCTGCGGGTCGTAGGCGACGAGGACCGCCTCTGCGTGGCCGGTGCGTCCGGAGTACGCCTCTTCATACGTCGGGTTCGGCGTGTAGCCGCCGGCGTAGCCTACCGCTGTCGTGTAGACGCCCGGAATCTGCCAGAAAAGCCGCTCCGCCCCCCAGAAGCACCCGAGCGCCAGTTGCACCGTCTCGATGCCTTCCGGAAATGGCGGCTTGGTCGGCGTGCCCAGCACCTCGTGCCTGTCCGGCACCTCGAAAGGCACATGATCGCGGCCGGGCAGGGCCTCTTCGGGAGTGGTTATCTGGGACTTCTTGCTGAACAGCATTGTCGGACCTCCTCCACTAAGAATAACGGTTTCTGGATACGACGGGACGTAAGAATCGCGGCTGTTATGATCGAAGTGCATTGATTTTCAACCTTGATCTCCTCGAAGAGGATCCCTTCGCCTTCTTCATCCTCTTCAGCGCACTCGGTACCGCGCTTCTCCTGGGAATCGCCTTCCATGAGTTCTCACACGCATTCATAGCCGACTCTCTCGGCGACCGCCTACCTCGGTCGCGCGGCCGCGTTACCCTGAACCCCCTGGCCCACCTCGATCCGCTCGGGACCTTACTGATCGCCACGGTCGGCTTCGGATGGGGCAAGCCCGTTCCGATTAACCCCAACGCCACCGCCAACCCGCAGGCCTCCCTCTGGATGACCGCCGCCGCAGGCCCCATCTCCAACTTCATCGTTGCGGCGCTCGCCGGTATTCCTATCCGCGCCGGTCTCGTCGAGTGGTCGTCCCCCTTCTTCACACCCTTCACCAACAACTGGGGCACCGCCGAGTACGCCGGCTATTACCTCAGCACGCTCGTTCTTATCAGCGTCATCCTGGGCATCTTCAACCTCATCCCCATCGCGCCACTCGACGGCTTCAAAGTCGTCCAGGGCCTCCTCCCCCGCGATCTCTCGATCCAGTTCTCCCAGTTGGAGCGCTTCGGGCCTATCATCCTCATCGTCCTCATCGCCCTCCCCTTCCTCACCGGCGGCGAGGTCGGCCTCCTCTTCGACATCATGGCGCCGTTCATCGAAACGCTGGTCAACGTCTTCACCGGCATCGATAGGGAGCTGTATTGATCTCCCGCGCCGCCTACCGCGTCCGCCAGTTACGCCGCGCCCTGCGCCCCAACGTCACGCCGGAAGACATCGCGGCGGCGGCGGAACGCCTCGGCCCCGGACTTTTCCCCCTCTTCGCCGGCATGCAACCCGCCGACCAGCGCCACTGCCTCGACGTCTACAAAACTCTCCTGGCCAAAAACGAGACCGAGCCGCACATCCTCGCCGCCGCCCTCATCCACGACGCCGGCAAGGGCGGCCTCGCCGCAAAGCACATCCGTACCTGGCACCGTGTCGTCTACGTGGCGCTGCCCGGCTTCGTCACCTCATGGATGGCGCGGTTCAGCCCCGGCCTCGCATCCCTCCGCGACCACGGCGAAAAGACGGTCCGCCTCGCCCGCGAAGCCGAGGCCGGCGACTTTGTGGTCAAGCTCCTCGAAGCCATGGAAACGCACACCTCGGACGACCCGCGCATCCAGCTTCTCCTCGCCGCCGACGACGCGTGCTAAGCTCGTATAGAACAATGTCTAACGGCACTGAGACTCGCCGCATCACCATCATAGGTCTCGGCCTCATCGGCGCCTCCATCGGCATGCGCCTCAAAGCCGCCGCCCTCCCCAACATCGAGATCATCGGCCAGGACAGCGACCGCGGCGCCGAGCGCGAAGCCGAAAAGATCGGCGCCATCGACCGCGCCGAGCACGACCCCCGCCGGGCCGTCGAGGGCGCCAGCCTCGTCATCCTCGCTACGCCTATCATCGCCCTGCGGGAGGTCTTTGCGGAGATCGCGCCCCACCTGATGGAAGGCGCAATCGTCACGGATACCGCCAGCACCAAGGCCGACGTCCTGCGCTGGGCAAAGGAACTCTTGCCGGAACACATTAGCTTCATCGGCGGCCACCCCATGGCCGGCAAGGAGACCCAGGGCACCGCGAACGCCGATCCGGCCCTCTTCGAAGGCAAAGCGTACTGCCTCTGCCCCACCGTCGACGCCGCGCCGGGCGCCATCACCAGCGTCATGGGCCTCGCAGAACTCCTCGGCGCCGAGCCCATGTTCATCGAGGGCGATGAGCACGACGTTTATGCTGCCGCCATCAGCCACCTGCCGCTCGTCACGGCCACCGTGCTCTTCAACATGATGCGCGCAAGCCCTTCCTGGGAAGACCTGGGCCTACTGGCCTCCAGCGGCTTCCGCGATATGACACGCCTGGCCTCGGGGGATCCGGTCATGAGCAGCGCCATCCTCCGCACCAACCGCGAAGCCATCATCCACTGGATCGAGCGCATGACCACCGAGCTCAACAAGATGCGCGACTTGCTTAACGATTCCCGCGACGAAGACCTCCTGCAGCTTTTTGCCACGACACAAATGCAGCGCGACGAGTTCCTGACCAACCCGCCCCGCCGCCAGCGCCGGTCCGTCACACCGGATGTCGACTCCAAGGAAACGGTCATGAGCATGATTGTCGGCGGCATGATGGCCCGGAACATGAAGCGCATCGCTGAAATGCCCGAGGCCATGGAAAAGAAACACGAGATCATCACGCCCGAGGGCGAAAAGAAGAAGATCTCGATGGCCGATAAGATGGCCGAGGACATCCGCCGCGACCTTGAAAAACTAGAAAGGGAGCGCGAGGAGAAGGCCCAGCGGAAGAAGGATTGACTGCCTCATCTTACGAAAAAGGTAATGTCGTCTATATACAGGCGCCATTGGCACGGCGGGAGCCCTAAGGTAACCTTTACTCTGGCTTGAAAGCATTACCCTGTCTGCTGGCCATCTAAAACGCAGCTGAGAATGTACCAGAAGGAGAAACAGCATGGCACAGCCCCGCCCCGGGACTGAACTAGTACACGTAGGCTTCGGAAACTTCCTCGCCATCAATAAGGTCCTCGCCATCGTCACCCCCAACTCCGCCCCCATTCAGCGCATGATTCGCGAGGGCAAGAAAGAAAAGACGATCATCGATATCACCAGCGGTCGCCGCACCAAGGCCGCAGTCTTCATGGACACCGGCAACATCATGCTTGTTGCCATTACGCCGGAGGCGCTCTCCGGCCGCGTCGCCGCGGTCCGCGGCGGCAAAATCGACAAAGCTGCCGGCGACTAGTCACTTGGCCGAGGTCCCGCTCCTGGTCATCCTCACCGGCCCATCCGGCGCTGGCAAAGACACCCTCGTCGCCCGCCTGCGGGAGCGAACCGGTGCCAACTTCGGATTTGCCGTTACCGCCACCAGCCGCCCGCCACGCCACGGCGAGCAGGACGGCCGCGATTACCACTTCGTCTCACGCCGCGAGTTCGAGCGGATGGTGGAGGATGGCGAGCTGCTGGAACACGCCGTCGTCTATGGCCAGCTAAAGGGCGTTCCACGGAAGTCCGTCCGCACCGTCCTCGATGCGGGCCAGGACGTCATCCTCCGCACCGACATCCAGGGCGCCCACACGCTTAAGGAGCTTATCCCCGACGCCGTCACCATCTTCGTCACCCCACCCACCCGCGAAGAGATGGCGAGGCGCCTCCGCGAACGGGATAGCGACACCGACGAGCAAATCGCAAAGCGGCTCGAAACCGCCACCGAGGAGATGCGCAGCGCCGAGAACTTCGACTATGTCATCACCAACGACGACCTCGACCGCGCGGCCGCCGAGATCGAGGCTATCGTCGCGGAGGAGCGGGCACGGGCCGACCGCGGCCCTCTGGAGCTAGCCTGATCTCCTGGAGTACTCTCCGCCTGTGACAGAACAGTTCGCCTGGTGGCAGACGGGCGTCGTCTACCAGATCTACCCGCGTTCCTTTCAGGACTCCAACGCCGATGGCATCGGCGACCTCACCGGCATTACGACCCGTCTTGATTTCCTCGAGTGGCTGGGCGTCGACGCCATCTGGATCTCGCCGTGCTTCAAGTCCCCCATGAAGGACTTCGGCTACGACGTCTCCGACTACTGCGACATCGACCCCATCTTCGGCACCCTCGCCGACATGGACCGTCTGATCGAGGAGGCGCATCGCAGGGACATCAAGGTGATCCTCGACCACGTCCCCAACCACACCTCAGACCAGCACCCCTGGTTCATCGAATCCCGCTCTTCCCGCGACAATCCGAAGCGCGACTGGTATCTCTGGAAGGACTCGAAACCCGATGGCAGCCCACCAAACAACTGGCTTGCCAACTTCGGCGGCATCGCCTGGGAGTGGGACGAGACGACAGACCAGTACTATTACCACGCCTTTCTCAAGGAACAGCCGGACCTCAACTGGCGCAACCCCGAAGTCCGCGCCGCCATGAGCGATGCCCTGCGCTTCTGGCTCGACCGTGGAGTCGACGGCTTCCGCGTCGACGTCATCTATCACATGATCAAAGACGACCAGTGGCGCGATAATCCTCCAAACCCGGACTGGGAGGAGGGCGAGAACCCCTATCGCCGCCTCCACGCCGTCTACTCCATCGACCAACCGGAGATCATGGACGTTGTACGCGAGATGCGGGCCGTTGTCGACGAGTACAATGAGCGCGTTCTCATCGGCGAGGTCTACCTGCCCATCGACCGCCTCATGGCCTACTACGGCGAACAGCTGGACGGCGTGCACCTGCCGTTTAACTTCGCGCTACTGCTGACCAGGTGGCAGGCTCCCCGCATTCGCGCCGTCATCGATACCTACGAGGGCGCCCTGCCGCCCGGCGCCTGGCCCAACTGGGTCCTCGGCAACCACGACCGGCCCCGCGTTGCCTCCCGCGTCGGCGATGAGCAGGCGCCCGTCGCCGCGATGCTCCTCCTCACCCTTCGCGGCACCCCCACCCTCTACTACGGCGACGAGATCGGCATGCCGAACGTCGACGTCCCTCCGGACAAGGTCGTCGACCCGCCCGGCATAACCCTCGGCATCGGCCGCGATCCGGAACGCACCCCAATGCAGTGGGACGCCTCACGGAACGCCGGCTTCACCGAGGCTGCGGAGCCCTGGCTCCCCGTGTCCGCCAACTACATCGACCAGAACGTCGAGGCACAACGCGACGACGCACACTCCATACTCACCCTGCACCGCCGCCTGCTTGAGTTACGCCGCTCCAGCGACGCGCTGCAGACGGGCTCCTACGCGCCAGTCGAAACAGAAGGCGGAGGCGACATCATCGCCTTCACACGCAAGAGCGATGGCGAAGGCTTCCTCATCATCCTCAACCTCGGACCCGACCCCCAGGCCCTCGACCTCGACCCCACCAACACCGGCCGCATCGCCCTCTCAACGCACCTCGACCGCGAAGGAGACATCGTCTCCGGCTCCGCCGGCCTCCGCGCGAATGAGGGCCTGATCATGCGGCTAGGCTGAACAACAGGTTCTAGATCCTGCGTTCTAACTCCACGGATCTGCCTCCCTGCCCTGACAGATGTAATCCGCGCCGTTAGTTGACAGCATCGCCGCGCAACCGTACACTCCGTTGCACAACTAAAAACGCAGCGGCAAAGAACGGGACTAGTACCCGCTAATGCGGGACTCAGAGAGCCGGGATCAGGTGGAAACCCGGCGTCAGCGCAGCAGGCGAATGGACCCGGGAGCCGCCAGGCGAAACCTTTACGGGAATAGCCGAGGCCGGAAAGGGCACCGTTACAGGCCCAGCGTATCTCCGCAAGGACGTACGTGTGAATGAGGTTCGCCGAAAGGCGAACGAACCAGGGTGGCACCACGAGTAACCCTCGTCCCTTTAGGGCGAGGGCTTTTTGTTGTGCCAGAGGAGGCATGCGATGACCGAAACGAAAACAGCGATGACCAGCACTGACTTCAAGCCGACCTGGAAGCGCATGCTCACCGGCGACCGGCCAACCGGCGCCCTCCACCTCGGCCACTATGTCGGCTCTTTGAAGATGCGCGTCGAACTCCAGGACAAGATCGAGACCTTCGTCATCCTCGCCGACCTCCATGTCCTGACAACCCGCACCACCGACCTCAATGAGATCGGCCACAATATCCATGAGTGCGTGCTCGACTATCTGTCCGTCGGCATCGACCCGGAAAAGTCTACCATCTACCTGCAATCGCTGGTACCCGAGGTGCTGGAGCTCTTCTGGCTCTTCATGCCGCTCGTCGGCGTACCCCGCGCACAGAGGATACCCACCCTCAAGGATCAGGTCCGCGACCTCCAACTGGAGAGCGCCTCGATGGCGCTACTGGCCTACCCTGTCCTGCAGTCGGCGGACATCCTCATGGTGCGCGGCGATGTCGTGCCCGTCGGCAAGGACCAGGCCTCCCACGTCGAACTCACCCGCGAGATCGCCCGCCGCTTCAACCAGACCTACGCCGAAGTCTTCCCAGAGCCGGACGCGCCCATCACCCCCGTACTCATCGGCACCGATGGCCAGGCCAAGGCCGGCAAGTCCATCGGCAACGTCATCCTCCTCTCCGATCCGCCAGACGTCGTGGAGGCCAAGGTCAAGACCATGTACACCGACCCCAACCGTATTCGCGCCGACATCCCCGGCAAGGTTGAGGGCAACCCAGTCTTCATCTACCACCAGAACTTCAACGACGACAAAGCCGAAGTCGCCGACCTCGAAGAACGTTACCGCAAAGGGGCCGTCGGCGACGTCGAGGTCAAGAAGAAGCTGGCCGCCGCCATCAACCGCTTCCTCGACCCCATCCGCGAGCGCCGCGCCCAGTACGCCGCCAGGCCCGGTTTCGTCGAGGAGATCATCGAAGCCGGCTCGGCTCGCGCACGCGCCGAATGCCACGCCACGCTGGAAGCCGCCCGCGAAGCAATGGGCCTCACCTACTTCCGCGGCGACGCCGGGATAAGGACGGAGTGACGTGACGAACTACACCCCAACCCTCGAACAAGCCCTCGAGATCGCCGCCCGCGGCGACTCCAATCTCCTGCCCATCTATCGCGACGTCCCTGCCGACCTCGAAACCCCCGTCTCCGCGTTCCTCAAAGTTGCCCGCGGCGACCACTCTTTCTTGCTCGAGTCCGTCGCTGGCGGCGAGCAGATGGCGCGGTACAGCTTCATCGGCACCGAGCCATATCGCGTCTACCGCAGCGGCCCGTATGAGGACCCGACGGACGGCGTCGATCCGTTGATCGCCATACAGGAAGAGATGTCGCGCTATAAAATCGAGCATCCGAAGGATTCGGAGGCGCGCACATCGCTACCTCGCTTCACGGGTGGGGCCGTCGGCTTCCTGGCATACGATGTCGTCCGCCACTTCGAGCCACGCGTCCAGATACCGGCCGCCGATTCTCAGGGGTTGCCGGAGGCGCTATTCATGTTCGTCGACGCGCTGCTCGTCTTCGACCACATCAAGCATGTCGTCAAAGTCGTCGCGCACTGCCGCCTCGACGGCGACGTCGAGGCCTCCTACCGCCAGGCCTGCTGGAGGATCGAGGAGCTGGCCAAGCGTCTGAACCACGCGCTGCCCGGCAGCCCCTACCAGACCGCTCTCTACCACGAAAAGCATGAAGTCACGTCCAACACGACGCGCGAGGATTACCACGCCCGCGTCGAGAAGGCCAAGGAGTACATCGTCGCCGGCGACATCATCCAGGTCGTGCCGTCCCAGCGCCTCTCGCGGCAGACGGCGGCGCACCCCTTCTCGATCTACCGGGCGTTGCGGCAAGTCAACCCCTCGCCGTACATGTACTACCTCGCGATGGGCGACTCTCACATCATCGGCGCCTCGCCGGAGATGCTGGTCCGCGTCGAAGACGGCATCGTCGAGACGCACCCAATCGCCGGCACCATGCCCCGCGGCCGCGACCCCGACGAGGATGCCGAGATCGCCGCCCACCTCGCCTCCGACGAGAAAGAGCGCGCCGAGCACGTCATGCTCGTCGACTTGGGCCGCAACGATATCGGCCGCGTCAGCCGGCCCGGAACCGTCACCGTCAAGGACTTCATGATCATCGAGAAATACTCGCATGTCATGCACCTCGTGTCGCGCGTCACCGGCAAGATCCGCGAGGGCATATCCGCCTACGACGCCCTGCGCGCCTGCTTCCCCGCGGGCACCCTCAGCGGTGCTCCCAAGATCCGCGCCATGGAGATCATCAGCGAGTTGGAGCCGGACCGCCGCGGCCCTTACGGCGGCGCAGTCGGCTACTTCGACTTCTCCGGCAACATGGATACGGCAATCACCATCCGCACCATCGTCCACAAGGACAGCGTCGCCCACATCCAGGCCGGGGGCGGCGTCGTCTACGACAGCGTCCCCGACACCGAATACCAGGAGACGCTGAACAAGGCCCGCGCCACCCTCCAGGCAATCACGGAAGCCGAAAACATGGAAGCATCGCAGCTAACAGGAAGCCTGGGCTACTGATGAAGCAACTCGAGAACAAGATCGCCATCATCACCGGAGCCGGTTCAGGCATCGGCCGCGCCATCGCGCTCGGCCTCGCAGAGGAAGGCGCATCCGTCACCGTCTCCGACATCAACTCCGAGACGGCCGCCGCCGTCGCCGCTGAGATCGGCAACGCCGCTCTCGCCAATACCTGCGACGTCTCGGACCCGGATCAGGTCGAGGCGATGGTCGCCGCCACGATCGAGCGTTTCGGCCGCGTCGACATCCTGGTCAACAATGCAGGGTACGCCTGGGGCGGACCCCTTGCTCGCATCGACGTCGAAGAGTGGGACAAAGTGTTCGCAACGAACGTGCGCGGCACATTCCTCTGCTCAAAGGCGGTACTTCAGCACATGATCCCGCAAAGGTCTGGGGCGATTGTGAACACCACTTCAGGGACTGCGATGAACCCGCGTCCGTACATCTCGCCTTACGGCGCGTCGAAGGCAGCGGTGAGCTACGTCACGCAGGCCCTCGCCACGGAGGTCGCACGCTATGGCATACGGGTCAACGCCTTCACCCCCGGCGTTACGGACACTCCGTTCTGGCGCCGATTCCGAAGTGAAGAAGACATCAAAGCGGCCTACGATGCAGGCGAGGTCGGCCAGCCGGAAGACCTGGTATCCACCGTGGTCTTCCTCTGCAGCGACACCTCGCGCGAAATTTCTGGCGCCATAGTCCCGCGGCAGATCTTCGTCGCGAAAGGAGAACAGCAATGATCCTGCTACTCGATAACTACGACAGCTTCACCTACAACCTCTACCAGTACCTATGCGAACTAGGGGCGGAGGTCGAAGTCGTCCGCAACGACCAGGCTACGGTAGAGGACATCGATGCGATGAACCCGGAGAAAATCGTCATTTCGCCAGGGCCATGCACGCCAAAGGAGGCCGGCATCAGCGTCGCGCTCATCAAGCATTTCGGGGGCAAGATGCCCATCCTCGGCGTCTGCCTCGGCCACCAGGCACTAGGCGAGGCCTTCGGCGGCAACACTGTCAACGCCGGCGAGATCGTCCACGGCAAGACTTCCATGATCAGCCACGACGGCAAAGGCGTCTTCGCGGGCCTGGAAAACCCGTTCGAGGCCATCCGCTATCATTCACTCGCCATCGACCGTGCGACGTTCCCGGAAGATGAACTCGAAGTCACGGCAACGAGCGACAGCGGCGTCATCATGGGCGTCCGCCACCGCCGCTATCCCATCGAAGGCGTCCAGTTCCACCCGGAGTCGATACTGACGGGCGAGGGGAAGCATTTGCTGAACAATTTTTTGGAGATGTGATATACTGATGTCTCGATATCATGTTATCAGGAGACGATGATGAAGAGACTGCTAGTGACCTTACCCGAGGATTTGCACGAAGAGCTTCGGGAGTTGGCACACCGCAAGAAGACAACAATGGCCGCCCTCCTTCGTGAGGCGGTGGAATCGGCTTATGAGGACGAACTGGACGCGATAGCTCTAGATCGCGCGCTTGAGGAGTCGGCAAGGGATCCGTCCGGCAGCATGAGCTGGGAGGAATTCAAAGAGTCAGTAAGAAGTGGCGTACAGAGTTGAGATCGACCGGCGTGCGCAAAAGGCGCTAGCCGTCATCTTGAAATCGGCACGGAAAGACTTCGAACGGATCGAGAAAGCGATTGACAATCTAGCGAAGGATCCCCGTCCACCCGGTGTGAAGCGGCTCACTTCCCGGGCACCAGGCTTCCGGATGCGGGTAGGAGAGTACCGAGTGATATATGCAATTTTCGACACGGACGAACTCGTCAAGGTAGCTCTTGTCGCTCGTCGCGGTGAGCGGACCTACGACGATCTGGAGCGTTTGCTCGGAACGTAGCCAATGAGCATTACCGAAGCACTCTCCGCCCTCATCAACGAACGCCGCGATCTTACGCAGGATGAGGCCGCCCTCGCCATGGACGACATCTTCTCCGGCAACGCGCCGCCGGCGGTGCTTGCCGCGTTCCTCACCGCCCTCCGCATGAAGGGAGAAACCGTCGACGAAGTCGCCGGAATGGCCAGCGTCATGCGCGAGCACGCCCTCCACGTCGAAGCCCAAGGCCCTCTCCTCGACACTTGCGGCACCGGCGGCGACGGCCGCGGGTCGTTTAACGTCTCGACGGCCAGCGCCTTCGTCGCTGCCGGGGCCGGCGGTAAGGTCGCCAAGCACGGCAACCGTGCGATGACCTCCGGCTGCGGCTCCGCCGATGTCCTCGAGGCGCTCGGCGCAAGAATCGACCTGGCGCCGCAGCAGGTGGCGCAGTGCATCGATGAGACAGGCTTCGGCTTCATGTTCGCGCAGGCCTTCCACCCCTCTATGAAGCACGCCGCCCCCACGCGCCGGGAGCTCGGCATCCGCACCGTATTCAACATCCTCGGCCCGCTGACCAACCCCGCTGGCGCAACCCATCAGCTGCTCGGCGTCGCCGATCCCGCCCAGGCCCACCTGATGGCCGGCGCGCTGGAGCGCCTCGGCAGTGTCCACGTCATCGTCGTCCACGGTCACGACGGCTCAGACGAGCTAACCCTTAGCGGCGCCAACCCCGTAGTCGAGATGAACGACGGCGACGTGACTGAGTACAACATCGATCCTCGGGAACTCGGCCTGCCGATGGCCATGCCCAACGCGATTAAGGGCGGGACGCCCGAGGAGAACGCGGCCACCCTGACCGCCGTCCTCTCTGGCGAACCCGGCGCAGTCCGCCACGTCGTCCTCCTCAACAGCGCCGCCGCCCTCGTCGCCGGCGACCTGACGCAGTCCCTCCACGACGGCCTGCAGATGGCCGCCGACTCCATCGATTCCGGCGCGGCCAAAGACCGCCTCACCCGCTACATCCAGCTAACAAAGACGTTCGCCTAGCGTGGGATAATCGAGCCAATGACGCAGGACACCGGCACCATCCTCGACCGCATCGTCGCCGACAAGCGCGACGAACTGGCGGCCGTCCTCGCCCGCACGCCGCTCGCCCAAGTGCGCGCGCTCGCTGAGGCGTCTCCCGACCCGCGCGGCTTCGCGAAGGCGCTGCGCGGCGCCGGCGTCGGCATGATCGCCGAGGTAAAGAAAGCTTCGCCGTCGCGGGGGGTCTTGCGCGAGGACTTCGACGCGGTCTGGCTCGCACAGCGCTACGCCGAAGGCGGTGCCCGCGCGATCTCAGTCCTGACCGACGAGAAGCACTTCCAGGGTTCGCTCGCTTATCTCCAATCAATCCGCGAGGCGCTCCCCGACGGCCCGCCGCTTCTCCGCAAGGACTTCACTATCGACGAGTACCAGGTGCACGAGGCCCGCGCCCACGGCGCTGACGCCGCGCTGCTTATCGTCGCCATCCTCGATGACGCTGCCCTGCGCGACCTGCTCGCCGCCTGCCGTGCGATCGGCCTCGATGCGCTGGTCGAGGTGCACAACGAAGCCGAGATGACCCGCGCCGCGGACGCCGGAGCCACGCTAGTCGGCATCAACAACCGCGACCTGCGAACCTTCGAGACAGACCTTGCGACTACGGAGCGGCTTACCCCGCTGGCACCGCCGGGTGCCACGCTGATCGCGGAGAGCGGCATCTTCACCCGCGAAGACATGCGGCGCGTGGAAGCCGCGGGCGTCCACGCGGTGCTCATCGGCGAGGGCGTTGTGACGGCGCCTGATCCGGCTGCCAAGGTGCGGGAGCTTCTGACGTGACCCTCGTCAAGATCTGCGGAATCACCAACCCCGTCAACGCACGCGCGGCGGCAGCCTTTGGCGCCGACTTCATCGGCATGGTGTTCGCGCCTTCCCGCCGGCAGGTCACGATCGGCCAGGGAAAGCGCATCGCGGAGGCCCTCGGTAAACGCGAGCCCGCCGTGGCGCGCGCCGACGTCGCTCAGATCGAAGCGGCGCTCCAGCAGAAGCGCCCGCTCCTCGTCGGCGTCTTCGCCGACCAGGACCCCGACACTATCAACAGCATCGCCGATGAGTGCGGCCTCGACCTCGTGCAGCTTTCCGGCAACGAGCCCTGGGAGCTCAACGAGCACATCCGCCGCCCCATATTCAAGTGCCTCAAGATCCGCGATGAGGAATCCGCTGACGAGCTGATGGCGCACTATCACGGCGGCTGCGTCCTCCTCCTCGACCCGTATGTCGAGGGGACTTACGGAGGCACCGGCCGCCGCGTCAACTGGGATGTCGCCGCCGATATCGCGAAACGCACACCCACCATCCTTGCCGGCGGACTGACCCCCGAAAACATCCGCGAGGCCGTCACTACCGTCCGCCCCTGGTGCGTCGACGTCTCCTCCGGCGTCGAGACCGACGGCGCCAAGGACCCGGCGAAGATTCGTGCCTTCATGGGTGTCGTCCGGGAGGCACATGTTGGCTCAACCTGAGGAACTATTCCCACGGTGGGTGGCAGCCAGTGGCTGAGTGGATCGCGGTGGGACTAGCGGCGGGTATCCTCTCGTGGTTCGGGTACTGGACCTTTGTAGGGACCTGGCGAAGCTTGAACGACTACCTCGATTCAAAGTTGTCGCCCGATGAAATCGTGCGTTTCAGATGCTATGCGACGGTTATGCAGGGAAAGCTACCATGGATGATCTTCGGAATGCGCAGTGGTCGACTTCTGATTACCAGTGACCGTATCCTGTTCGCCCGCCCGGTATTGATGCCGTTCGTCGACTGGGGCAGGGGGTTTCTTGAGGTGATCATCAGCACGATCGACCAAATGTCACTCGATAAGCATGGCGCAGTGGCTCTCGATATCGGTCGAGAGCAGATGTTCGTTGTGGCCTACGAGAGCAGGGTGTTGCCGTTCCTGCCTGGGAACGTGGGTCGCGAACTTGTTACAGCCATCAATGATCAACAGGCGACCGCAGCATGACCAAAGTCCTCCTCCCCGACGAGCGCGGGCGCTTCGGACCGTACGGCGGCAAGTACATCCCGGAGACGCTGATGGCCGCCGTCGGCGAACTGGAGCAGGTATACCGCGAGGCCCGCGCTGACCCGGCGTTCCAGCAAGCGCTGGAGCATGAGCTCAAGCACTACGTCGGCCGCCCCACCCCGCTCTACTTCGCCGAACGCCTCACTCAGCAACTCGGCGGCGCCCAGATCTGGCTGAAACGCGAGGACCTTGCGCACACCGGCGCGCACAAGATAAACAACGCCATCGGCCAGGCGCTGCTGGTGGGGCGGATGAACAAGAAGCGAATCGTCGCCGAGACCGGCGCCGGCCAGCACGGCGTCGCCACGGCGACCGTCTGCGCCAAGCTCGGCCTCGAATGCGTAGTCTACATGGGCGAGGAGGACGTGCGGCGGCAGGCGCTCAACGTCTTCCGCATGAAGCTGCTGGGCGCTGAGGTGCGGCCGGTCGCGTCCGGCTCCCGCACGCTCAAGGACGCCATCAACGAAGCAATCCGCGACTGGGTGACGAACGTCGAGACGACGCACTACCTGATCGGCTCCGTTGTCGGCCCGCATCCCTACCCGATGATGGTGCGCGACTTTCAGTCCGTCATTGGGGTCGAGTCAAAGGAACAGATGCTGGAGGCTGTAGGCAGACTGCCCGATTACGCGGTGGCCTGCGTCGGCGGCGGTTCCAACGCGATGGGCATGTTTCACCCCTTCTTCGCAGACGAGTCCGTCAAGCTGGTCGGCGTCGAGGCGGCGGGCGAAGGCGTTAACACGGGCCACCACGCCGCAACGCTGGGGGGAGGGCGACCAGGGGTGCTGCACGGCGCCATGTCCTACCTCCTGCAGGACGAGGCAGGGCAGGTGCAGGAGGCGCACTCGATCTCGGCAGGGCTGGACTACCCCGGCGTAGGGCCAGAGCACTCCTACTACAAAGACAGCGGCCGCGCTCAATACGTCTCGGTGACGGACCAGGAGGCGCTCCAGGGCTTCACGCTGCTCTGCGAGACGGAGGGGATCATCCCGGCGCTGGAGTCGTCGCATGCGGTGTTCTACGCGGCGGAGCTGGCGAAAACGTTGGACAAGGATGCGATCGTGCTGATCAACCTTTCCGGCCGCGGCGACAAAGATATGGACGTCGTCCGCGAAACCCTCGCGACTCCCGCCCCTAGCCCGGGACTAGCAAGCCGCAGGCCATTAGGGACTGACCCTGAAACCTCCAACCTGTAACCTACAAACATGCAGCGCGTCCTCTTTATCTGCACAGGCAACATCGCCCGCAGCCAGATGGCCGAAGCCCTTCTCCGCTTCCACGCCGGCGACCGCTTCGAGGTCCACTCGGCGGGCCTGGAACCGAAGACGATTCCGGCTGAGACGATCGCGGCGCTGCGCGAGGCCGGCGTCCCCATAGCTGACGACGCCCGCTCCAAGCACATGGACGAATTCCGCGGGCAGCAGTTCGACTACGTCATCACCGTTTGTGACTCCGCACGCCAGACCTGCCCCTATTTCCCCGGCGAGAATGTCCTCCATTGGGACATCGAAGACCCCGCCGTGGCGATCGGCGACGGCACAACCCGCATGGACGCTTTCCGTAAGGCCCGCGACGCCATCCGCCCGCGCATCATCGCCTTCCTGCGCGAACATGGCTGCGTCTTCTGCCGCATTGTCGCCGGGGAAGCTCCTGCCAGCCTGGTCTACGAAGACGACCTCGTTGTCGCCTTCCTCGACGTGCGCCCCGTAAACGACGGCCACGCGCTCGTCATTCCGCGCCAGCATCACGAAACTGCGGACAAGGTGTCCGAAGAGATTGCGGGTCGTATGCACACAGTCGCCGGCAAGATCGCTAAGGCGCTCCAGGCGTCTGCCGTGCAGATGGAAGGCTATAACCTCTGGGTCGCCAACGGCGAGGCGGCCGGGCAGGAGGTCTTCCACGTGCACCTGCACGTCCTTCCGCGGTTCAAAGGCGACGGGGTTCGGGCTGCGCTTCCCGCCGGATTACGGCCGCCGCCCCGAACGAGATGAACTAGAGGCACTCGCCCAGAGCCTCCGTTCCGCGCTGACTCAGTCACTCTAGGCATCCATGGCAGACGTGGCGCCCGGCGTGTCGGCTGAGCAGACATCGGCGGCCTCCTTCGGCGTTGCTCTGGAGTCAGGCCACGCCGCCAGTCTCGCCGAGTTCTCACCACAGCGCGTGTGGAAATACTGCAACCATGAGCCGAAGTTTCAGGATGCCGCCGTCTAAAGGCCGGGCCGGGAGCCACCGCTGCCGCGCAGCCGCGGGTCGCTGATGTCGCGGAAGGAGTCGCCCAGCAGATTGAACCCCAGCACCACCAGGCTGAGCGCCAGGCCCGGGAAGAACACCACCCACCAGACGCCGCGGTTGATCGCGTCGTCGCGGTTTGGGCCCGACATGTCGGCACCCCACGAAGGCGTCCCCTGCGGCACGCCGATACCCAGGAAGCTGATCGCGGCCTCCGCCAGGATCGCGATCGGCAGGAAGATCGTCCCCAGCACCACGATCAGCGCCGCCACGTTCGGCAGGATGTGCTTTCGCATGATCCGCCAGTCGCTAGCGCCCATGGCCTGCGCCGCCTCGATGTACACGTTCTCCTTCAACGAGAGCACTGCACCGCGGATCACCCGCGCCACGCCAACTGCGATGGCGATGCCGATGCCGATGGAGATAACGAAGATGTCCAGGAAGTTGGGCACGCCCCAGACCGTCCCTTCAGGGATGAACGTATAGTCGCGTATAAATTCCCGCAGCGGCGAAGACTCATCTCCGATGACTGCAATGATGGCCAATAGCAACACCACCGCCGGAAAGGCCAGCAACGCGTCCACCGCCCGCTGGATCAGCGCATCCACGAACCCGCCGAAGTAACCGGAAACGATCCCGATCAGGCTGCCCATGATCATGCCCAGCGTCACCGACGTAATCCCGATCAGCATGGCGATGCGCGCCCCGAAGATCGTGCGGCTTGCCACGTCTCTGCCCAGCCGGTCCGTCCCCATGATGTTGTCCACCGTCGGGCCTTCGCGAATCGGGCCCGCCTGGATTGCCTCCGGGTCGTTGGGGACGATATAGTCCGCCAGCACCGCACAGGCCACGATCCCGATCACGCACAGCAGGCCCAGCGCTCCTAGCGGGTGGGCGCGCGCCAGCCGCAGGATCTTCACCCAGCGGGGCGCCCGGTTCGGCGCCTCCGCTATCCCTTGCAGCTCTAGCGTCGTTTCCTTCGCCATCGCCTAACCGTACCTGATCCGTGGGTCCAGCCACGCGTAGCTAATATCCACCACTAGATTAACCACCACGAAGACCACCGCGAAAATCAGCACCAGGCTCTGCACCACCAGCAGATCACGAGCGATCACGCTGACCAGCAGATAGTTGCCCATCCCGTTCAGCGCAAATACCGATTCGATCAGCACCGACCCGCCGATGAGCCCGCCCACCTGCAAGCCAATGATCGTCAGCACCGGGATCATCGCGTTTTTCAGTGCGTGCCGCCAGACGACGGCCCGCTCCTTCAATCCCTTAGACCAGGCCGTGCGCACGTAGTCGTTGCGCATAACTTCCAACATTGAAGAGCGGGTCAGGCGCATGATCACCGCCGAAATTGATAGCGATAACACAAGCGACGGGAAGAAGAACGTCTCCATGCTCGTAACAGGGTCATCCCAGATCAGGGCTGCCTTGCCTGTCGCGAAGTTTGGCGGCAACCACCCGAACCAGGACGAACCAAACACGATGACGAGGATCGCGAGGTAGAAGTTCGGCACCGAAAGCCACGCCACACTGGCCAGCCTCACCACCCAGTCCAGCGGCGTCCCCGGCCTGATCGCCGATAACACGCCCGCCGGGATTCCAATCGCCACAGAGAAGAACAGTGAAAGCACCATCAGCTGCATCGTGATCGGCAGCGTCCTCTCCAGTCGGCTCGTCACCTTCTCACCCGTATTGATGTACGACACGCCAAACTCGCCCTGCATCACTCCGTGGAATTGGTTGCTTTCACCATCATCGCCAATCCCGAACAGCTCCGCGTACGGCCGCATGAACTCCCGCACATAGCCGCCCGCGTAGTCCGCCGGGTTGGACCAGCTCCACTCGCTCCCGCGGTCATCGTCCGGCACGATCCCAAGCCACTCACCGTACTGCCGGGGAAAGTTCTCATCGAGACCGTATTCGCGTTCAACATCGTCGATGCAAATCTGCCCCGCGTTGATGCCGCAGATCAAGTGCGCCGCATTGCCCGGGATGATGCGGAACGTGGCCGCCGTCATGAACGTGACCAGCAGCATGATCGGAATCAGCAGCAGCAGCCGGCGAAAGATGTAGTTACGCATCGTTGTTCGCCCGGACTAGGATAGCTCAGTCCAGAGGTCGCTGCCCCACGGAAGTGCATCTTCAGAAGGGTCTTCTCCGATCGTGTACGGATAATGCACGTAGGCCTGACGGGCCTGGTACGCGTACCCGCCGACCGTCGTCAACTGCGGCCCGTGCTCCGGCAGGATCATCTCCTGCGCCTCCGTAATGATCTCCTTGCGCTTGTCTTCGTCAAACTCCTGCGATTGAGCGTTGATCAACTCGTCCAGCTCCGGGTTCGTGTATCCCGTCCAGTTACCGGTGCCTGTCACGCCCGCCGAGTGATAGAACGCCAGCGGCCGGTCGGGCTCGTCGTACGGCAGGTTCGGGAAGAACGTCAGGTCGAAGTTCCCGGACAGCAGGGTGCCGATGTAGGAGCCAAGCTCCAGTTCATCGATCTGCACCTCGATGTTGATCTCCCGCCAGCTGTCGACAATGATCTGCGCAATGTCGTTCAGTACGTTGATGCCCGGAAGCCGCGGCACCTTCATGATCGAGGAGAAGCCGCCTGAGTAACCGGCGTCAGCCATCAGCTCCTGGGCACGCGGGATGTTCAGCTGGTAAAACTCCTTCAGACGAGCTTCGGGCAGTGCCCACTTGACCTGCGGCCACTGGATTGGGCCCCCGTACTGACCCTCACCGGATTGCGCCAGTTCGATGATCAAGTCGCGGTTAATTGAAATGTTCATCGCTTCCCGCACCCGGATGTCGTCGAACGGCGCCTTGCGCATCTTCATGTGCACAACCGGGTAGAAGAGGCTGGGCGCGCGGGCCACGCTTACCGCCGGGTTGGTGCTGAACTCGTCAAAGTCCTCCTTCGTCAGGACCGCGCCGCTAATGTCGTGCTGGCCGTTCTTGAAGGCCGCCAGCAGCGACGAGTTGTCAGTGATGATTACGTACGTGATCCCGTCCAGGTACGGCCGGTCCTCGATCCAGAAATCAGGGTTTTTCACCAGCACGATGCGCTCGTTGCCGTTGAACTCCGTCACATGGAACGGACCGGCTCCGTACGTCCCGCGGCTAAGAACCAGCCGCGGCGCGTGCTCGCAGACGCTAGGCGAAAGCATTGCCCACGTCGCGTTAGCCATCTCGCGCACCGCCGGCACGAAGGGATCCGACATAGTGAACGTAAATGTGTACTTGTCGGGAGTGATCAACGCCGGCGGCAGCATCGCCGGATCCGTGCTCCCGGCAATTTTGTGCGGGAAACGCTTGTCCGGCGCCGTGATTGATGTACCCCGGCGGATGAAGCTCTGCCGCACCGCCTCGGAATCAATGTCCTCATCGGCGAATTCCGGCAGGAGAGAAGAGTTTTTGACCCCTTCGCGTAGGGTGAAGATGAACTCCGTAACGGAGGGCATCTCGAGGCTAAGGGCCAGGTTGTTGAAGACAAGCTCTTCACGGCCCGGCGCCCAGCTGTAAAGGTATGGATAGCAGAGAGTGCCAATGTCCAGGCCGGTCAAGTCCAGGTGGGGGTCCACTCCGCCAACGGCAACTGGCCGGCCCCAGGTAACGCTTCCTCCGGGTCCGGGCGTGCGGTTGGGGTCCGACGTGACTACCGGCTCACCGCCGCCGCCGCCGTTGCATCCCACCATCAGTGCGGCCGCCCCACCCAGTGCAGTGGTGGCGCCGCCGGTCAAAAGCGTCCTGCGGCTTACCTTTTTTCGGGCAAGACGCTGCCAATAATTCTTTTCTTCCATTACGCTCTTCCCTCCCAGGGCTCTGTTGCATGGCGGCTCGGCACAGAGCAAAACGCCCCCGGCGCCGCCTTTTGCACAGTACGTCGTTTATAGCGACTGACCGTCCAGTTTGTCAACGCGCCTCCCCGCGCCTCGGCAGGTGTCCACGGGCTGTAGGCCCTCAGCACCTGCATCGCAGCGCACGCAAACCCGTTATCCTTAGGGAAAGATACGCAATCACTAAAGGCACGGATGACATGGACGCACTCAAGATCGGCAGCATCTTAGGCATTGATATCCGCATCCACTGGAGCTGGCTGGCAATTTTCGCCCTTCTCCTCTACTGGCTTGCCACGGGCTGGTTCGCCGATCTCGACGCCTACAGCCACTGGTCCACCGCCGAGCGCTGGGTTGCCTCCGGCGTCACCACCATGCTCTTCTTCGTCTCCATCCTCCTCCACGAACTCTCCCACTCCATCGTCGCCCGCCGTCTCGGCCTCCCCGTCCACGGCATCACCCTCTTCATCTTCGGCGGCGTCTCCTCCCTAAGCGAAGAGCCCGCCAGTGCCGGCCAGGAATTCAAGATGGCCATCGTCGGCCCCCTCATGAGCTTCTTCCTCGGCTTCGTCGCCGGCGCCATCTGGCTCATCCTCCTGGCCATCGACAAAGGCACCACGGTGCCCAGCGCAATCGCCGTCTACGTGGGATTCATGAATATCTCCGTCGGCATCTTCAACATGCTCCCCGGCTACCCCCTCGATGGTGGCCGCGTCCTCCGCGCAGCCCTCTGGGCACGCAGCCGCTCCATGCTCAAAGCCACCCGCTGGGCCTCACACGTCGGCACCTTCATCTCCTTCAGCCTCATGTTCATCGGCGTCATCAGCGTCTTCTTCGGCAACGTCATCGGCGGCATCTGGTTCGTCGTCATCGGCTGGTTCCTGCGAAACACCTCGGAGCAGGCGTACCAGCAACTCCTCTACCGCGACACCCTCGCCGGCGCCCGCGTCGGCGAAATTCTGGACAGCAACTTCCGCCCCGCCCCGCCCGACATCCCCCTCTCTGAGCTAGTCAACGAATACATCCTCGCCGGCGGCATGCGGGCCGTGCCCATCGTCGTCGAAGGCAACCTCCTCGGCATCATCACCATGAGCGACCTCCGCAACGTTCCGCCCGATCAGTGGGCCACCACGAGCGCCTTCCGGGCCATGACTCCGCGCGAAAAGCTCTTCACCGTCGGCCCCGAGGACGAGCTAACACAGGCCCTTCAACTCATGGCGCTCCACGACATTCACCAGTTACCGGTGATCAACGGCTACGACTTCCAGGGTTTCGTCACCCGCGCCGACGTCATCCGCCGCATCCAGGTCCGCGCCGAACTGGCCGGGATGCGCGACTAGCACCATCGCCGGAAATCAGGTGCTGTAGCTCCCGCACCAGACCCTTGGAGCCAATGTCCTTCAACAGGCACGCCGTGGCGCCGGCGTCTGCGTACATCTGCCGCATCGCCTCGTCCGCGAACGGCGTATAGACCACCAGCTTCGATTCGGGGCTTACCTGGCTGATTCGGGCGCACATCGCGGCCGCGTAGGCGCCGCTCGGTCCGAAATCAGCGATGATTAGCCCCGGCTTCACCCGCGCGGCAATGTCCAGCGCCCGGCTCAGGCTTCCTGTCTCGCCCACCACGTCCAGGTCAGCCACCATCTTCAATCGCGGGGCCAACGCCGACAGCACCTCCTCATGGCTATCGAACAGCAACACGCTAGTCTTCGTCGGTACCGGCTTCACCCGCTCACCGTATCCCGCTCCGCCGTAGATGCCACTGGGCACTTCCGCCCGATGCGGGGGGGCCAATCGGCCCGTTTGCAAACCCATGCTCATATTTCCCACGGCCCAGCGCGGCGTATACTTTTGGCGTGGTGGATGCCAGCACCGGATCACGCGACGACCTCCGCGCCCTCACCGAAGCCGGGGTCGCCCTCACGTCCGAAACCTCCCTCGACCTCGTGCTTCAGAAGGTGGTCGATATCGCCCATGAGCAACTCGATGCCAGATATGCCGCCCTCAGCGTCCTCGACCTGAACGGCGCTATTACTCGCTTCATCACCGCCGGCATCACCGAGGAACAGCGTCAGGCGATCGGCCACATTCCGGAAGGCAAAGGCCTTCTCGGCGTACTCCTCCACGAAGGCCAGACGATCCGCCTCGATGACATGAAGGATGACCCACGCTCCATCGGGTTTCCCCTCAACCACCCGCCGATGACCTCGCTTCTGGGCGTGCCACTTATCTTTCGCGGCGCCATTCTCGGCAACCTCTACCTCACCGATAAGATCGGCGCCACCGGGTTTTCCGCCCGCGACGAAGTCTATATCCGCCTCCTCGCCACTCAGGCCGCAGTTGCCATCCGCAATGCCGAGCTACGCGAAAAGGCCGACGCCGTCGCCCGACTGGAAGAACGCGAACGCATCGGCATGGACCTGCACGACGGCGTCATGCAGACGATTTACGCCGTCGGCCTCAACCTCGAAGACGCCGCCGAACGCGCCGAAGAAGACCCCGCATCCGTCAAACAAGCCATCGACCGCGCTATCGACGCCCTCAACGACGTCATCAAGGACATCCGCAGCTACATCTTCGACCTCCGTCCCCGCGTCTCCGTCGTCGCCGACCTGCCCGAAGCCATCCGCCAGCTCGTCGACGACATTCGCGTCAACACCCTCATCCAGACCACCCTGGAAATGGACACCGGCCTTCCCCGCGGCCTCACACAGGACCAGGCCCTCGCCCTCTTCCACATCACCCAGGAGGCCCTCAATAACGTCGCCAAGCACTCCGGCGCGAAAGCCGTCTCCGTCCGCCTCACCGCACATCCCCGCTCCGTCGAAGTCGAGGTCTGCGATAATGGGACGGGCTTCGACCCCGGCGCCTCCCACACGCACGAGCACCACGGCCTGCGCAACATGCGGGACCGCGCTCGCGCTGTCGGGGCGTCGCTATCCATCACCGGGACGAGCGGCGAGGGCACGACCGTCCGCGCCGAAGTCAGCATCCGTATAAGCGAGGGCTAAGTGTCAACTCAAATTCGCGTCATGCTCGTCGACGACCACGAGGTCGTCCGCATGGGTCTGCGCACGCTGCTCGAAAAGCGCCAGAACCTGACCATCGTCGGCGAGGCCGGCGCCGTTGAAGAAGCCATCAGCGTCGCCGCCGCCTCCGAGCCGGACGTCATCGTCATGGACATCCGTCTCCCCGATGGCTCCGGCGTCGACGCCACGCGCGAAATCCGCTCGACCCGGCCTGAGACCCGCGTCATCATGCTCACCTCATACGCCGACGACGAAGCCATCTACGGCTCCATCATGGCCGGCGCCTCCGGATACCTTCTCAAACAGACGCGCGGCAACGACCTTGCCACAGCTATCGAACGCGTCGCGGGCGGCGAGTCGCTCCTCGATCCCTCCGTCACTCAAAAAGTCCTGGAGCGCATGCGTCGCCTCTCCGAGGGGGGCTCCGACGACCTCGCTGTCCTTTCACCCCAGGAACGCAAGATCCTCGGCTACATCGCCCAGGGTAAGACTAACAAGGAAATCGCCGAAGAAGTTTTCCTCAGCGATAAGACGGTCAAGAACTACGTCTCAAGCATCCTCAGCAAACTCAACCTCCGCCGCCGCTCCGAAGCTGCCGCCTTCATCGCCGAACGCCGCGCCCGCACGAGCGATGCCGAAGAATAGGGTTCCCTGAGTGGAGCCGTAGGCGGAGCGAAGGGTCTCGGCGGAGCGAAGGCGAGCAGAAGCCACCATCCCGGGACTCCGGCCCCTTGCCCCGTTGCTCCCTGGCCTCACGCGAAGGTCATGAAGTTAGGCTCGACCAGCCAGCGCAACACATCCGGCCGCGAAATCACGCCCACCAGCCGCCCGCGCTCCGTCACCGGCACGCGCAGGATCCGCTCGGCCTCCAGGATCTCCACCACTTCCTCGATCGGGGTCTCCACGTCCACCGAGATCACGTCATACGTCATGATCTCTTGCGCCGTCGTCGTCGCCAGCGTCTTTCCCTGGCACGCCGCGTGGATTATGTCGTACTCCGTCACCAGCCCGGTAATCTTGCCATCGCGATCCGTCACCGGCATTCCGCTGAAGCCGCCCAGGAACATCTGGATTGCCAGGTCCCGGGCCGTCGTCGTCCGCGATGCCGCCACTACCGGCCGGTTCATCAGATCGCCGGCCACCTTCGCCAGCGTGTACTCCACTGTGTCTTCCGCATCGATGGTCATGATCCCACTCCTTCCAGGCTGGCCCGGACTCGCTCCAGCTTCTCCCGCGCGATCCGCGCCACCTCCCCCAGCCCTTCGGCGTCGGAGAGGCGCGCCATCACGCCCGGGTCCATGATTGAGACGATTGACTCGTCACCCTCCGCGCGGACGGTGACGTTGCACGGCAGAAGCAGGCCCAGGTTGACGTCTTCCTGGAGCGCTGCATAGGCGAGCGCCGGATTGCAGGCGCCGAGGATCACGTAATCCTCGATCTCCGCACCGACCTTCTCCTTCAGCGTCTTCTTGACGTCGATCGTAGTGAGTACCCCGAAGCCCTGACGCTTGAGCGCTGCGGTGACCGCCTGAACTGCATCGTCATAGGAAAGCGGTACGCGGGCCGTCATGCCGTAGGTGGTCGTCGTCATCGTTTCCTCCTGCGCTAAACGTACGCCGCAGGGGCGTGAACAGAGACGTGCCGTCCGGCCCCTTCGCGCGGGCCGTTATTCCCGAACAGCGGGCGCGGCACGAGACCGGAGCTGCAGCGTTGCCGCCGCCGCAAGCGACAGCACGCCCACGACCGAGGCCCAGAAGCCGCCTTCCGGCGCCCCCAGCACGCCCCCGAGGTCCGTCAGCCCCGTCGCGCTGAGCAGCAAGAGCGCCGCGAGGAGGATCGCCGCGTAGACTGCGGCCAGGGAACTCGTCGCGAGCGAGAGCAATGGGTGCGCCGGGGGCCACGCCAGGACGCCTGCATTCACGGCCAGCGCCGGCATCATGTACATGACGACGGCAGCGACGCGCAGTTTCCCCTCGTCCTCCGGCCGGACGATCTCCAGGTTGCGGATCAGCCGCGCCAGGTCGAAGCCCGAAAAGTCCTGCGCCGCGAACTCTGCCGTCCCATCAAACCAATCGCTGAAAAAGCCGGCCAACACCAGCGCTGCCCCGGCGCTTGCCAGCAACCTCGCGATTAGCTGTCCCCGGCTCCCCGCCAGCGTCTAGCGGTCCTCCATGAACAGCACGAGGTGATAACCGAACCCGTTCTCACGGATAGTCGCGCTGTAGCCCAGTGCCCGGATTGGCTCAAGGTCGTTCAGCGTCAACTCGCCATCCGTCGACTCCTCGAAGGACGCCTCCGCGTCCGGTACTGACCGCACTTCTTCGAGGATCCGCGCGATGCTTAGATACCCAACGAAGACCCCGTCGTCCGGCAAAAGCGCCAGCGTCCGCTGCCAGTCCTGCGTGTCTGCTAACGAATCCGACGGCTCCTCACGCTCGCCCGCCAGCTGCCACGGGTAGCCGATCGCCGCCACTCCATCCTCTACCGACCAGCCGATTGCATCCGACTCGGCTGCGCCGAACGGCTTCCACAGGTTCACCTCACCGCTTTCGTCCGCCTCGATCAGCCCCTGCTCTTCCAGGTATGCCCCAAGCTTTTGCAGCGTCTCGGTCATCGCCGCGTCGTCCTCGATGTCCGCAAGACCGACGACCTCCACGTCCGGCGTCTCCGCATCGAACCCGGAGAGGTTCCCGGCGATCGCCGTCTCACCCGTCAGCAGCGCCAGCAGGTCCGTCTCGATGTTGATCCCGATCTCATCCTCGATCATCTCGATAAGGGTTTCGTAGCCTTCGCGCTGCTCTTCGCTCAGCCCCTCCAGTTGCTCGCGGAACTGCGTGTAACCCTGCTGGTAGAAGGTGTTCATTGCCAGGAAGAACATCGTGTCCTCCGGCACCGAGTTTGCGAAATGCGGATCGAACGCCCCGCTCGGCTCCCACTCATAGGCCGCCTCGTAATCAGGCGCCTGCAGCACCGTGAAGTCCAGCGAAAACCCGTCGTCAAACGAGGACACGGAGAAGCCCATACGGTCGATCATCCCGCGCAGTTGTTCCACTGCCTGCCCGGGGTAAACGCCGGCGAAGGGATCAAACTCGAGTTCATCATCGAGCACTCCATCGCCGTCTCCGAAGCCAGAGCCAAACTCAACCGGCACCAGGAACGGCTCAACGAACGGCAGGTCTCCGCTCACCGTCGCGACTAAGTTGATGCCGTTCTGTGCTTGAAGATCACCATTTATGACCGCCGTGCCAGGGCCGAACTCAACTCCGCAACCGAAGCCTCCGGGACCCGCCTCTCCGGACAAAGAACAGTCGGCGTCGAGCACCTCGCCACCTTCGGGGGGCGTCAGTCGCGCCGTCACCGATTCGATAGGCACGTTCCACATGCCTGTGACCGGCCAATACACCTCGTACGTGCCATCGGCCACGGGCCGGACACCTCCGCCCACCGAATACTCGATTTCGTATACGTGCTGCCCGCTAATCGTCACGTCCGGGTGGCCGATCTTGTAGCGTGTCCCATCGCCCGTGTATAGCTCTTCCCATTCGGCCGGCTCACCGTCCTGCAGCACTTCGTACGGGAACGTGAAGATTAACTCCTCACTCTCCTCGTCATACGGGAGATGATCCGGAATATCGCGGTAAATGCCGTGCTTCTCGGTGTCGCCAAAATCGACCGTTATAGTTTCCCGGACGATAAGTCCGTACTCGTCGAACGAAATCTCGCTGTCGAAAGACCGGATGATGAAGTCGTCGGGCTGCGGTGCGTCCACTTCGGGGTCTTCCTCCGGGAAGAACGGCTCCTCTCCGAAGCCGCCCTCGCTCCCAAAGCCGGTCGCGAAGCCGCCCTCTTCGAGCATGTCCCAGACCGGTGACATGTCGACGTAGCCCCACATCAGAAAGTCGTCCTCCTGCGCAGCCCGGAACTCTTGCAGTCGCTCATTCGTCTCGGCGCTGGGCACCCGCCCCTGCACCACGTCGACGACCGACTTCACATCGTCGGGCACCGCCGCAATTACCAGCACGTTATCGAATATCGCGACTGCCCCGCCGGTCGAGACATCGAACGAGTCTCCGAAGTCGCCGCCGTCATCCTCAAAGCCCCCAAAGAACCCGTCTCCCTCGAAAAACGGGCCTGTTTCGCACGCATCCGGGACGAAGTTCCCGTCTGCGTCCTCATAGTCAGTGTCATCCGCGGTATCGTCCGTGTACCACGGGCATTCGAGCAGCGGCGCACACTCCGCCCGCGATTCAGCGTCGTCTGAGAACAGGCAATCGAAGAAAAGATCATCCTCTGCAGACGTCCCGCCGTCGTCAAAGAAACCACTGCCGTCTACGTCCGTCGGCTCCGTGTAAAAGATCGTGACGCCCTCGTACTCCTCCTCCAGGAACTCCTCGCCGTCCTCCTCCTCAGCCAGCGCCCGCAGCTTCTCGAACACGTCGCGCGCCCCACCCTCATCGCGGAGCCGGAACCCCGCCACCCATCCGCCGCCGTCCGAAACCTTCGAAACGTCTGGCACGGAGAAGTAAGCCTCATCACCCGCGATTCCAACGATGTCCTCTTCCCAGTCCAGATTCACTTCGGCCAGCGCCTCGTCGATCGCCTCGCGGATCGGGTCCTTCGCGCCGATGTCGTCCAGTGAATCGTTCACAGCTAGCCACTGCGGCGACGTCGGGTCCGTGTTGATCGCGAAGTAAACGTCGGCCTCAGCCGGCGCGATCTCAAGGCTCGAAAACCTATCGCGTTCGCCGCTCGCCGAACCGATCATCCAGAACGCCGTCACGAGCGCCCCGACAAGTAGCACCGATCCAACGACCGGCAGAATAATCTTCAGATTGGCAGTCATAGGTAACGCTCGGCTGTGCGTTAGCCCGCCCAGCCTAACAGAAATCTTCTCTATTTTAGAGACGCACCGCCCCCACATTTGTTGGCACGGAACCAACCCTCATTTAGCCACAGCAGCCGCGCCCAGCTGTTTGCATGTTTGCCTGACACCGACCTCCCAGCCACAACACCCGCCCAGTTTGTCAGTTTGCCAGTTTGTCAGTTTGTCACTTCGTCAGAGTGTGATTTAATAACCACGCTTACAAGACGACGCCTCAGCCCATACAAGAGCCGTCGCCAACACAACCCCCAGGAGGTTCCCGAATTGAGCGAAGTACGTTTTGATGACCGCGTCGCCATCGTCACCGGCGCCGGCGGCGGCCTTGGCCGCTCCCACGCCATGCTCCTCGCGTCCCGCGGCGCCAAAGTCGTCGTCAACGACCTCGGCGGCGCACGCGACGGCAGCGGCGCCGGCGCCAGCAGCATGGCCGACCAGGTTGTCGATGAAATCAAGGCCGCAGGCGGCGAGGCCGTCGCCAACTACGACGGCGTCGACACCGCCCAGGGCGGCGAGAACATCGTGAAGACCGCCGTCGACGCTTTCGGCAAGGTTGATATCGTTATCGCCAACGCCGGCATCCTGCGCGACCGAGCCTTCCACAACATCGAAGAGGAAGACTGGGACAAGATCTTCGCGGTCCACGTCAAGGGCTCGTTCAACGTCATCCAGCCCGCCTTCCGCCTGATGCGCCAGAACAACTACGGCCGCATTATCGTGACGACTTCCAACGCTGGTCTCTACGGCAACTTCGGCCAGGCCAACTACTCAAGCGCCAAGACCGCCGTCCTCGGCCTCGCCTCCACGCTGGAGCTCGAGGGCGCGAAGTACAACATCAAGGCCAACGTCATCGCACCCGTCGCGGCCTCCCGCCTGACGGAGGACGTCATGCCCCCGGCCGTGCTGGAGAAGCTGAAGCCGGAGTTCGTCTCCCCGGTCGTCGCTTACCTCGTCTCTGAAGAGTGCCAGGTTTCCGGCAACATCTTCACCGCCGGCGGCGGCTACGTCGGACGTGCGGCGATCGTCGAGTCGAAGGGCGCCGTCCTGCCCAACCTCACGATCGAAGACGTCCGCGACAACATCGACAACATCAGCGACATGACCGGCGCCGAAGAGTTTACCAACGCCTTCGACGAAGTCTCCAAGCGCCTCACGGCCGCAACGGCGGCAGCGAGCTAGTCATGGTCACCGAACGCAAGACACTCGGCCCCGACGTCGTCGGCCTCGAACTCGCCCCAACCACATTCGATTACACCGAGCGCGACGTTATGCTCTACGCGCTCGGCATCGGCGCCAAGGAGCTGCCCTTCATCTTCGAGCGCGAGCTGAAGGTCATCCCGACCTTTGCGGTGATCCCGGCCTTCCCCGCGCTCATGGGCCTTTCCGCCGGCGTCGAGATCAACCCCGTCATGATCCTCCACGGCGAGCAGTCCTTCCGCATCGAGAAGACCATCCCAACCAGCGGCTCCCTCACCACCGCGGGCGTCGTCACCGGCGTCTACGATAAGGGCAAGGGCGCCCTCGTCACCATCGAATCCACCACCAAAGATGCCGGCGGCGAAGTCGTCTTTAAGAACACGTCCGGCGTCTTCATCCGCGGCGCCGGCGCCTTCGGCGGCGACCGCGGCCCCGAGGCCGGCAACGCCGCCCCGGACCGCGCCCCCGACAAGACGGTCTCCGACACCACCCTCGACATCCAGGCGGCCATCTACCGCCTCTCCGGCGACCGCAACCCGCTGCACATCGACCCCGCCTTCGCAGCGATGGCCGGCTACGACCGGCCCATCCTGCACGGCCTCTGCAGCTTCGGCTTCGCCGGCCGCGCCGTCCTCGCCGCCTTCTGCGACAACGACCCGTCGCGCCTCGTCGGCTTCGGCGTCCGCTTCAGCGGCGTCGTCTACCCCGGCGACACCATCACGACCGAGATGTGGGACGAAGGCAACGGCAAAATCCTCGTCCAGGCCAAGACGCAGGACGGCCGCGTCGCGATAAGCAACGCGGCGGCGGAGGTGCGCTAGCGCGCGAGGTTACAGGGTTTGAGGTTTCAGTAGGGCCCGCGGCCGTTGGCCGCGGGCACCCGTTTTTCACTCCCAAGTATCATTGGCCGGGTGGACCGTGCGCACTTCAAGGCTGAGAGGCACCGCATTCTAGACGAGCTTTCTTCCAGAAGGAAGAAGGTCTTATATGTGGGTGCCGTTATTGGTGGACAAGATAATTCCAATTCGGAAGTCATCGACGTCATGAACGGAGTGGGCCGGATGGTTGACGAATTGGCAGGTGAGCCGGACCAGATGACCTATCAGTAGACCTCGTTTTCCACGTACCTGGACCTCTGTTCTCCCCGGACTACGTCGGAATAAGGACCGGTCGGCTGTCGAGACAACAGCGGTTGATCCAGATTCAAGTCGCCATTCCACGCGGATTGCCTTCGTCAGATATGTGGTCGTTCTTTTCAGACTCTCTGGTGGGCGTCCTTGAACTCACAACGGAGTACGCAACGGATCACCGGTTGGGATATATGCTTGAGCCCCTCGAACACGTGATCCGGCAGGTCGTGGAACGAATTAACTCTCGATAGCCTCTACTACCAGCAGCAAGCCGGTCAAACGCCACCCTGTCACCTGAAACCTCAAAACCTGTAACCTGAGTCGCTGCCACTTCGCCCTCCGGCTTCACCTCCCCATCCGCTATCCTTAGACCATGCCACCCGTCCTCGCCCGTCGCCACCACGCCCAATCTCGTTTCACTCACCGCATATCCATGTTTTCGATTCGATCAAACGCCTCCAGCCATGCAACAGATACGAAATCACCCTCGGATCCACCTTAACTTTTTTCTCAGAGCCGGAACGATCAATCCCCACACGCACAATCCTCGAAACGATCATTCATCCAGATACGGAATCCCTTTGATCGAATCGATCGTTTCACAGCCTCCCTACCCTCGACCTGCAACCTAAGTGCAAGCTTCCTCCTCCTTGCGACCCTATCCTCCCCCGCATACCATAGACCAGAGGGATGCCGGACTCTCACAGCCCCCAGAGAGGAGTGCCATGCGCATCGTCGTCGGCGCCGACCACCGCGGTTTCGAGCTGAAAAACCAGGTCGCTGACTACCTCCGCGCCCAGGACCACGACGTCATCGACATAGGCACCAACTCCACCGAATCCGTCGACTATCCCGACATCGCCCTCGACCTCGGCCGCAGGATCATCGACGGCGAGGCGGAGCGCGGCATCCTCGTCTGCGGCAGCGGAGTCGGCGCCTGCGTCGCCGCCAACAAGCTCCCCGGCATCCGCGCCGCCATCACCCACGACACCTACAGCGCCCACCAGGGCGTAGAGCACGATGACATGAACGTCATCTGCCTCGGTTCCCACATCATCGGCGTCGACGCCGCCCTCGAAGCCGTCAAGGCCTTCGTCGCCGCACAGTTCGACCCGCAGGAACGCTACGTGCGCCGCCACGATAAGGTACTCGCCATCGAGCAGGAGACACGGAAACAGAAGATCACTGGGTAAGGAGATTGTTGTTATGGCGAACCCCCTTTTGGAACTGAAGAACTACGGCCAGAGCATCTGGTACGACAACCTCAACCGCGAGCTACTTGCGACAGGCAAGCTCCAGCAAATGGTCGACGAGGACGGCGTCACCGGTGGCACGTCCAATCCCTCCATCTTCGAAAAGGCCGTCGGCAGCGGCGACTACTATGACGCTCACCTCTCCGAAGTCGTCCGCGAAGGCGTCACGCTCGATGAGGTCTTCGACGCCCTCACGGTCACGGACGTCGCCGGTTCATGCGACGCCTTCCTCCCCATCTACGAGCGAACCGAGGGCCACGACGGCTTCGCATCGCTCGAAGTATCCCCCGCCATCGCCGACGACACCGATGCCACCATCCGGGACGCTAAGCGGCTGTTCGCCGCCCTCGACCGCCCCAACGCGATGATCAAGATCCCCGGCACGGAGGCCGGCCTCCCCGCGATTGAGGAGTGCCTCGCTGCCGGTCTCAACATCAACATCACGCTCCTCTTCGGCGTCCAGAACTACGAACAGGTCGCCTGGGCCTTCATCAAGGCCCTCGAGCGCCGCGCCGAAGCCGGCCAGCCAGTCGACCGCATCGCCTCGGTTGCCAGCTTCTTCGTCAGCCGCGTCGACAACATGGTCGACAAGCAACTCGAGGAGCGCATCGCCGCCGCCGATGGCGACCTGGAGAAGCGGCGCCTGCAGGCCCTCCTCGGCAAGGCCGGCGTCGCCAACGCCAAGATCGCCTACGCCAAGTTCAACGAGATCTTCTCCTCCGCTCGCTGGCGCGCACTTGCCGGCAAGGGCGCCCGCGTCCAGCGGCCACTCTGGGCCAGCACCAGCACCAAGAACCCCGACTACCGCGACGTCCTCTACGTCGAAGAGTTAATCGGCCCCGATACCATCAATACCCTCCCCCAGAACACCCTCGATGCCTTCCGCGACCACGGCATCGTTGCCGAGACCCTCACCAGGGATGTGGACGCCGCCTTCGCCCACGTCGCCGAACTCGAAGAGATCGGCATCGACTTCACGGCCGTCACCGACCAACTGCAGGTCGACGGCGTCCAGGCGTTCATCGAGTCCTTTGAAAGCGCCCGCAAGACCGTCGAAGAAAAGATGTCCCGCGTCCTTGCCGAAAAGGTGGGCGCCGGCGCGTCGGGAGACTAGCGCTTGGCCCTCCCCGATCCGCAGTCCTTCATCGAGCGGCTGCGTTCCCGCGACGCTTCGCTCTGGAGCCATGACCGCGACACGCAGATCAGTATCCGCGACCGCCTCGGCTGGGTAAACGTCCACGAGACCATCGCCCTCCGCCTCACCGAACTCACTGAGTTCGCCGACTGGGTCCGCGGCGTCGGCTTCCGCCATGCGGTTCTCATCGGCATGGGAGGCAGTTCGCTCGCGCCGGAGGTTCTTCAGCGCACCTTCGGCTCCGCGCGCGGTTATCCCGAGCTCATCGTCCTCGACACCACGGACCCCTTCTCGATCCTGCGCGTCGAAAACCGCATCGACGTCGAGACCACTCTTTTCATCGTCTCCAGCAAGTCCGGCGGCACGATCGAGACCGCATCTCTGCACAAATACTTCGCGGAACGCACCCGCGACGCCACCGGTGACATTGGCGCCCTCGACAACTTCGTCGCCGTCACCGACCCCGAGACCATCCTCCACGAACGCGCCCGCGAAGAGGGATTCCATCGAGTCTTCATCAACCCGCCCGACATTGGCGGCCGCTTCTCCGCGCTCTCCTTCTTCGGCCTCGTCCCGGCTGCCGCCATCGGCGTCGACATCCGACGCCTCCTCGCGTCCGCTTCCGCAGTAGACGCTCCCGCTGCGGTCCAGCTCGGCTACGACCTTGCGGAGCATGCACAGGCCGGCCGCGACAAACTGACATTCGCGCCCTCCCCCGGCCTCGAGTCTTTTGGCGCATGGGCGGAGCAGCTAATTGCGGAGAGCACCGGCAAGCACGGCAAGGGAATCATCCCCGTCGACGGCGAACCACTCGCCGCGCCCCTCGTCTACGGCGAAGACCGCGTCTTCGTCGCCCTCCGTATGGCAGGCGAGTCCAGCGAGTCCGACGTCGCCCTGCGGACCCTCGAGAACGCCGGCCGGCCTGTCATACCGATCGAAGTCCCTGGTCCCTACGCTATTGGCGGTGAGTTCTTGCGCTGGGAGATTGCCACCGCAGCCATCGGCGCCGTTCTGGGAATCAACCCTTTCGACGAGCCTAACGTCTCGGAGAGCAAGGACAACACCGCGCAGGTGTTGGAGCGCTTCGCATCCGACGGCACCCTTCCGGACGTAGCGCCTGAAGTGGAAGAAGACGGCACCAGCTTCTACACCGAAGGCGACACACTCAACAGCCTCCATAACGCCCCCGATCAGACCATCGGCGGCCTCGTCGCTGAGCACTTTCGCCAGGCGCCGGAGGACGCTTACCTCGCGCTCATGGCATTCATCCCGCGCACCGAGGAGCACGACCGCCTCCTGGGGCGCTTGCGCATCGCCCTCCGCGACGCCACCCACCGTGCCACTACACTGGGCTACGGCCCACGCTTCCTGCACTCCACCGGCCAGCTGCACAAGGGCGGCCCGGCTACCGGCGTCTTCCTGCAGCTCACCATGGAGGACGAAATAGATATCGATATCCCCGGCGAGCCCGGCGTGACCTTCGGCATCCTCAAGCGCGCCCAGGCCCTCGGCGACCTGAAGGCCCTCATAGATCGCCGCCGCCGGGTCGTCCGCGTCTCCCTGGGTCAGGACGTGACGGAGAATCTGTGCCTGCTGGTAGAGACCGTTGAAGCAGCCCTGCGCGCTACCGCGAAGCGGGGCGACTAGCATGCAACTCGGCATGATCGGGCTCGGCCGCATGGGCGCTAACATGAGCCTCCGCCTGCTGCGCAAAGACCACGAACTATTCGTTTACGACCGCGACATGGCCCCTGCCAAAGCCCTCGAACCCGCAGGGGCAAAAGCTGCAGCCACCATGGAAGAACTCGTCGAAGCACTCGACAGGCCCCGAAACATCTGGGTCATGGTTCCCTCCGGTCCGCCTGTGGCGGCCGTCGTCGCCGCCCTCGGCGAAATCCTCGATGAAGGCGATTGCGTCATCGATGGCGGCAATTCCAACTACCACGAGACCGTGGCGCGCGGCGAAATGCTCGCCGCGCGCGGCATCCATTTCCTTGATTGCGGCACCAGCGGCGGCATCTGGGGTCTGGAGAACGGCTACTGCCTGATGGTCGGCGGCGAAAAGGATGTCTTTGCTCGCGTCGAACCCATCTTCGAATCGCTCGCCCCGCCCGCTGGCTACGGTCACATGGGTCCGTCCGGCACCGGCCACTACGTAAAGATGATCCACAACGGCATCGAATACGGCATGATGCAGGCCTATGCCGAAGGCTTCGAGATCCTCGATGCCTCCGAGTACGAACTGGACCTCCACGAGGTCGCGGCTCTCTGGCAGCACGGAAGCGTAGTCCGCTCCTGGCTCCTTGAGCTGGCGGAGATTGCACTGGCTGACGACCCGAAGCTCGCGTCCATCCGTGATTACGTGGGCGATTCTGGGGAAGGCCGCTGGACTGTACAGGAAGCCATCGACCGTGACGTCCCTGCCATGGTCCTCACCCAGGCTCTCTACGCCCGCTTCCGCTCCCGACAGCAAGAATCGTTCGGGGCAAAACTCCTGGCAGCGCTCAGAGAGGGCTTCGGCGGCCACAGGGTCGAGCCGAAGTGACCACCCAGGCAGCAACCTTTACCACCCCCGCCACCTCCGAATCGGCCCTCGAGCCCTGCTGCCTCGTCATCTTCGGCGCCTCGGGCGACCTCACGGCTCGCATGCTCTTGCCCGCTCTTTACAACCTCGCCCTGGACCGCCGCCTCCCCCCGCGCTTCGCCATGGTCGGCTTCGCCCGCACTGAGTGGACCGACGAAGAGTTCCGCGATCACGCCCGCAAGGCCGTCGAGGAGCACTCGCGCCGCAAAGTCGATCCCGACGTCTGGAGCACCTTCGCCTCAGCGCTTCACTATATGCACGGCGGATACAACGACCCAACCAGCCACGACCGCCTCTCGGAGAAACTCGAAGCTGTCCAGGAGGCGCACAACACCGGCGGCAACCATCTCTTCTACCTCGCCGTCCCACCAACCGCGTTCGACGACATCGTGGCGCAGCTGGGACGCGGGCCATACGGCCGCTCGCGCGAAGGCGCCGGCTGGTCACGCGTCATCGTCGAAAAGCCATTTGGCACCGACCTCAAGTCCGCGCGCGACCTGAACCACCTTCTCCACTCGGTGTTTCACGAAGACGATGTCTATCGCATCGACCACTATCTCGGCAAAGAGACCGTCCAAAACATCCTCGTCTTTCGCTTCGCGAACGGAATCTTCGAGCCGATCTGGAACCGCCGCTACGTCGATCACGTTCAGATCACCGTCGCCGAGAGCCTCGGCATCGAAGGCCGCGGCGAATATTACGACCACTCGGGTGCGCTCCGCGACATCATGCAAAACCACATGATGCAGCTTCTTTCGCTCCTCGCCATGGAGCCCCCGCTCGCCGTCAACGGCCGCTCCGTCCGCAACGAAAAGGTGAAAGTCCTCCACGCCGTCCGCTTGTTCGAACGCGACGAGGTCGCGCTCTCCACCGCCCGCGGCCAGTACTCGAGCGGCTGGGTAGCCGGCGCCGAAGTCCCCGGCTATCGGGAGGAAGAGGGGATACCCAAAACCTCCGCCACCGAGACTTATGTCGCTGCCCGTTTCTACGTTGATAGCTGGCGCTGGGCCGACGTGCCGTTTTATATGCGCACCGCCAAACGCCTGCCCAAGCGCAGTACCGAAATCGCGGTATTCTTCAAGCGCGCCCCACGCCTCCTCTTCCAGGACTACACCGACGAACCGAACCTTGAGCCGAACGTGCTCTCTATCCGCATCCAGCCCAACGAGGGCATCAGCCTCAAGTTCCTCACCAAGGTCCCCGGCTCGCCCATGCGCCTGCGCCCCGCCAATATGGACTTCCTCTATGGCGCCTCCTTCGTCACCCAGGCGCCCTCCGCCTACGAGACCCTGCTCCTCGACGCGCTCCGCGGCGACGCCACTCTGTTCACGCGCTCCGACGAGGTTGAAGCAGCCTGGACCATCACCGACCGTATCATCGACGGCTGGCGGGCCATGCCGGAGCCCGGCTTCCCCAACTACGAGGCCGGGTCCTGGGGCCCTGCCTGCGCCGATGATCTCATCGCCAAGGATGGAAGACAGTGGCGGAGACTGTAGAGCGCGCCGGCAGATCACTATCCTGGTCCGGACAGGCCGTTGATGTGGATCGCATCGAAGAAGAGCTGTTCAAGCTTCGCTACCTCGCCGCCGGCCGTACCGACGGTGGATACGCCGTCCGCACCAGCCTCGCCAACATGATCGTCCACGCCGCTGATGACGAAACGGCCGCTTACGCCAGCCGCGTCATCGAAGAGCTCGCCCGCCATCATCCCTCCCGTGCCCAGATCATCATCGCGAACCCCTCGCCCGAAGTTTCCCACATCGAAGCGTCACTCGCGGCCCACTGCCACGTCGACTCCGGGTCCGATCAATCCGTCTGCTGTGAAGAGGTCACGCTCAGGGTCTCTGGCAAGGCCGCTCATCACCTGCAAAGCGTCATCGAACCACTACTCATCCCTGATCTCCCAGTTACCGTCTGGTGGACCGGCGACTTCCCCGACGATACCCGCCTGATCGAGGAACTGTGCGACCTCGCCGACCACTTCATCATCGATTCCTCCCGCTTTCAGGACCAAATCGGCGACCTCGTCCGCGCCCGGTCACTCGCCGATATCCACGACAGCGAAGTAGGCGACCTCAACTTCGAGCGCCTCCGCCCGTGGCGCGATATCTTCGATCGCTACGTCGAGTCAGGCGGCCTGCGCGAGTGGCTGCCGGCCGTCGCCGGGATCGAAATCCACTACGCCGACGTCTGGGGTATGCAAACGTCCGGCCAGGCCGCCCTCATGCTCGGCTGGCTGGCTGGCCGCCTCGGCTTGGACATGACCAACGTGACCCGCCGAGGAGCCCAGCACATGATCCTCGGTAGAGACGGCCGAGACGTACCTGCCTTCGTCGCCCCTGTGGGCTACGATGCCGTCAACCGCGGCTGGCTCGTCAGCATCAAAGTCGCCTTTGAGGGAGCCGAGGGTGATTCCGCAGTCTTCTCCATGAGCCGCACTGCCGATCCCCTGCACGTCACTATCCTCACTCAGATGCCCGGCTGCTCCCGCGAGGACCACGTGCGCATCGAGGCCACAGACAACCCGACCATTCTCACCCGCCAGTTAGACGCCGCCCCTCACGACCCGGAGTTCAAGCAACTCCTCGCGGCCTGCACCCCCCTCCTCGAAGCCTCCCGCTCATAGCGCCACGGCCGCCGGCTGGGGCATTTCATTTATGTAGCATCGCTCTACCGCAGCCGCTGCTGGCTGGCATATACAGTACGATTCGGGAGAGGGGCTGAACACACTTTGACCGAAGAAGCTATCCGCGAGCGGATCACTGCCCAACACCTGCCCGATCCCGACGGCGTTCTCGTCGCTCGTTTGGCTCGGCGCGCCTTGACGGAAGCCACGGGCGCGCAGATTTTGGACGAAGCCGTCAACCTCGTCCAAGAGCGCCTCGGCGTCGATGCTGTGTTGCTCCTGGAGCAGGTACCCACCGGCGAAGGCTTCACCATGCGAGCCGGTCTCGGCTGGTCGCAGACAGCCAACGAAGTCGTTGTCCCACGATTGGCCGGTTCCGAGGTAGACTACGTCAGCCAGCAATCGGATGTTGTCGTCATCCCCGATCTTCCGGCCGAAAACCGCTTCCGTCCGATGCCGTTCCTGCTGGAGAACGGCGTCAAAAGTTCAGTTACCTGTCCCATTCAAACCGAACAGGGAGTCAGCGCCATCATCTCGGCCCACAGCCGCACGCCCCGGGAGTTTACGGGCGAAGAATCTGCCTTCCTCGCCTCGGTCGCGGGCGTCATTTCCGCGACCCTGGAACGCCGCGATGCCGAGGCAGCCCTGGCCGAAAGCGAGGAGCGCCTGCGCATGGCTCTCAAGGCCGGGGGCATGGGCGCTTGGGAGTGGCGCGTCCACTCAGGCGAGGTCATCTGGTCAGAAGAGCTGGAACGTATCCACGGCCTCCAACCAGGCACCTTCGGCGGCACATTCGAAGACTACCAGTACGACATGCATCCGGCGGATCGCGACCGCGTACTCACCACCGTCCAGGAATCGCTCGATGTCGGGGAACACCTGATTGAATACCGCATCATCCGGCCCGACGGCCAGGTGCGATGGCTCTCGGCGCGCGGGGAGCTGATCCGTGACCCCGATGGGCGGCCGCTCCGCATGATCGGCGTCTGTACCGATACAACCGAAGCCCGGGCCGCCGCCGACGAGCGCGATCGCCTCTTTGCCGAACTACAAAGCGCAGAGGCCCGCTACCGCAGCGTTTTCGCCGGCGTCGGCGACACCATCCTCATCACCAATAGCCGCGGAGTGTACGTCGACGTGAACCCCGCTGGCGAGCGTCTGCTTGGCTTCACGGTTGACGAATACCGCAAGATGCACATCAGCGACGTCGTCGTGAGTGGGCTCGAATGGTCAGCCATCGACTTCGAGCAGTTCGTGAAGGACGGCTTCTGGAGTGGCGAAGTCGAACTCCGTCGCAAGGACGGCTCCACCATCGACGTCGAAGTCAACGCCACCGTCATGCCGCTCCTCGTCGAACCCGTCTTCGTCGCCGTCATCCGCAACATCAGCGATCGCAAGCGCACCGCCGCCACACTCGCCCGCAGCGCTCGCCAGCAGGCCGCTGTGGCCGAGCTCGGTCTCCACGCCCTATCCGCCTCCAGCATCCGGGATCTGATGGATGAAGCCGTGGCATCCCTGAGCGCTACCCTCGGCCTTGAGTACGCCAAGGTACTCGAGCTCCAAGAAGATGGCAAGGGCCTACTCCTCAGGTCGGGAGTTGGCTGGAACGAAGGTCTCGTGGGTAGCGCGCTGGTCAGCACTGGGCCGGAATCCCAGGCAGCTCACGCCTTGCGAACCCACGAACCCGTCGTCGTCACGGATCTGGCGACCGAAACGCGCTTCCGTGGTACACGGATGCTGCACGATCACCACATCGTCAGCGGCATTAGCGTCACCATTCGTCTGCCGGACCGTATCTACGGGGTACTCGGAGCGCACACCACCGAGCGGCGCGAATTCACCAACGACGAGGTCAACTTTCTGCAGGCCGTCGCAAACATCCTTTCCGCCGCCGTGGAGCGCCGTGAGCACAGCCAGGAACTCCAGCGGCTCGTCTCCCAGCTCGAGATGGAGCGTCAGCGCGTCGATAACCTCGTCGCCAACGTGCCCGGCGTCGTCTGGGAGGCCTATGGCAAACCGGGTAGCGGCGAACAGCGAATAGACTTCGTAAGCGACCACGTGGAGGAAATGCTTGGCTACAGCGTCGACGAGTGGCTCGAAACGCCTAACTTCTGGCTGACCATCGTCCACCCGGACGACCGCGAGCGTGCCGCAACCGTCGCCGCGCGCGATTACGAGTCGGGAGAGCCCAGCCGCAATGAGTTCCGCTGGATCGCCAAAGATGGCCGAGTGGTATGGGTAGAGGCGCACTCCACCGTCATCCGCGATGCGCAGGGCAGGGTCTTTGGCCAGCGCGGCGTAACTATGGATATCACGTCCCGGCGCCAGGCCGATAACCGGCTGCGCGAATACGCCTGGACGCTTGAGACCGTGAACCGCATCAACCTTGCCCTCAGCCGCGAGTTGAACCTCGAACACGTAGTCCAGCAGGTGACCGATGCTGCCACCCGCCTGACTTCCGCCGAACTGGGCTGGTTCGTCTACACGCTCGCGGGAGGCGAACCTACGCCGTCGTACCAGCAATACAGTACGTCTGGCGAAGAAGGAACCTGGACAGAGGTCGAAGATATGACAGGCATTCGCGGTTTCCTCGACGTCCTTAAGACGCCTGGATCATTCCGCTGCGATGACGTGGCGGTTGAGGAGCGTTGCGCGGAGTCCAGGGCCTACCTCGACGCCGTCGCCGGCGTGCAGGTCGGCGCGCTGATTGCCATCCCTGTAACAACCCGCACCCCGGGTGCCTGCGGCGTTCTCGCGCTGGCCCATTCCGCGAAAGGTGTCTTCACGGAGCGGGCAGAACAGATTTCCGCAGCTCTTGCCGCCCAGGCCACCATCGCCATCGATAACTCTCTCCAATTCCAGGAATCGCAGCGCCTCCTCGAAGAGCTGCGGCGGGCCAACGAGTCGAAGGACGAGTTTCTCGGCCTCGTCTCCCACGAGCTGCGGACTCCCATCACCACTATCTTCGGCGGCGCCCGCCTTCTCCGTTCCCGCGGCGAAAAAATCGACGCCGAGAGCCGGGGCGAGATCCTCGAAGACATCGAGCGTGAAGCGGAACGTCTCCACCGCATCGTCGAGGACCTCCTCGTTCTCGCCCGCATTGAACTCGGCCAGGAGATCACCATGGAGCCGGTTCTCCTCCGGCGCGTGGCCGAGCGCACGATCTGGGCCTTCTCCCGCCAGCGCGCCGGCCGCACCGTCGAGATGCAGATGGACTCGGAGCTATCCCCCGTCTACGCCTCGGCAACCTACATGGAGCAGATACTCCGAAACCTGATCACCAACGCCGACAAGTACAGCCCGCCTGGCACCCCGATCGACCTCTCGGTCCGCCGTGTCAATGACGAGGCCATCGTCTCCGTCATGGATCGCGGACCCGGCCTCCCGCCCGAGGAACTCGATCTGATCTTCGAGCGCTTCTACCGATCCAGCGAAACTTCTGGACAGGCCAGCGGCGCCGGCATCGGCCTCACCGTCTGCAAGCGCTTAATGGATGCCCAGGGTGGACGCATCTGGGCCGAAGCCCGCCCGGAGGGAGGGCTCTGCGTTTCACTTGCTCTCCCCGTCTACGATGAGCCTGACTAACATACCTGATCGCTCCCCGTAACAGCATCCCTGCTGCTGCCGTCTTACCCCTAAGAACGACTAGTTCTCATTATGACCACTCTTTCTGCTCCCAGCGGAACCTCTGTCGCCGCGCCCACCGGACGCTCGTCCGGCGGCCACCGCGAAGTTGCCACCGTACGCGAAGTCCGGCGGCTTAAACGCATCGTCCAGATTGGCGTCTACGGGGCAATCCTCGCCACCGAGCCGGTCTACATCTTCGTCCTCCACAACACCATGACCCAGCTACTCATCGGCCTGGTCATCGGACTGATCATTGCCACCTGCGCCATCGAGGGTGCCTTCAGCCAGATGTTCAAGCTCCGCAAGCGCAGCAGCTACCCGAGCATCTTCTTGCTCGACATGGGTAGCCGCGCGAGGCCGGAAGAAGCTGCACGCACCGCCCTCGTCGCCGTCCGCGATCTCCTTGGCGGCAGTGGCAGCTTCGTTGCCTCGATAAAGGGCGACGACATGCAGATCGATGCCTGCGACGGAATGACCGAGCAAACGGCATCTGAGCTATTGGAAGACCCCCGCGTCGATGACGCAATGTCCGGACCGCTACCTGTCTATGTAAGATCGAAAGCACGGTGCGTTATCTACGTGCCCGTGGTCGCCTGGCAGAAGCCGGTCGGCCTCCTGGGAATCGTCGCTTCAAGGTGCACCGGCGAACTGAACGACAAGGAACTCCTTTCCAGTATCGGACAGGCTATCGGTCTCTCTCTGGAGGACCTGCGACAGCGTCAAGACCTCCAGGAGAGCCTCTCCCTTCTCAGCACCACCCTCGACTCAACGGGCGACGGTATCCTCGTAATGAGCAACGACAGCCGCCTCGTCAACTTCAACCAGCAGTTCAAGCAGATCTGGCGCATCCCGGACGAAATGCTCGTCGATGGCAGCAGCGGCGAAAGGATTCTCGAATTCGCGACCTCGCAGGTTGCGGACCCGGAGGAGTTCCTCCGCCACACCCGTAACGTCGTCGCCGAAGGAATGGCCGAAGGATATGACACGATCCACTTCAAGGACGGCCGCGTCTTCGAACGCTATCACCAGCCTTACCGCCACAACGGCCAGGTCATGGGCCGCGTTTGGAGCTTCCGCGACATTACCGACCGCAAGCAGTCCGAGGAGACCATCCGTCACCTGGCATATCACGACGCGCTGACCGACCTGCCGAACCGCGCCCTCTTCGCCGACCGTCTAACCGTTGCGCTGGCACAGGCCAGACGAAACGGCCAGGGCCTCGCAGTCATGTTCCTCGATATCGACCGCTTCAAGTTGATCAACGACACCCTTGGCCATAGCGGCGGCGATGAACTGCTCCGCTCACTGGCCGTCGAGCTCGCTCAACTCGTGCGCCAGGGAGATACGGTCGCCCGCGTCGGCGGAGACGAGTTCACTCTCCTGCTCACCGGAGTGACCAGCCGCGAGGACGTCGAATACGTGGCGCGGCGCGCCCTCGACACGGTGCGCCGGCCGCACGTTATCAGTGGCCAGGAAGTCCGCGTCTCCACATCGATCGGCATGGCCTTCTTCCCGCGCGACGGCTCCGACGTGGAAACGCTCCTCCGCAACGCCGACACTGCGATGTACCGCGCCAAGCAACAGGGCCGCGACAACTTCCAGCTCTACACGCCCGCCATGAGCGCCGAGATCCTCGACCGCGTCGCGCTCGAAACCGAACTCCGCCGCGCCATCAACGCCCGAGAGTTCGTCGTCCACTACCAGCCGCAGGTAGAAGCCGCAACCGGCCGCATCACCGGCGCCGAAGCCCTGATTCGCTGGGCGCACCCCGCGCACGGACTCATCTACCCCGATCAATTCATCGGCGTCGCCGAGGAAACCGGGCTCATCATCCCCATCGGCGACTGGGTCATCCACGAGGCCAGCCGGCAGAACCGCGAGTGGCAAGACCGCGGCCTGCCGCCGCTCACCGTCACCGTCAATTTGGCCGCACGCCAATTCCAGCAGCCCAACCTCGCCGAAGGTATCGCCAACATTGTCGCCGACACCGGCCTGGAACCCGCCTGGCTCGAACTCGAGATCACCGAAGGCACCACCATCCAGGATCCTAATTACGCCGCATCCGTGCTCCAGGAGCTACGCGATATGGGCATTCAAATCGCCATGGACGACTTCGGCACAGGCTACTCCTCTCTCAACTACTTGAAGCGCTTCCGCCTCGATCGCCTCAAGATCGACCGCTCGTTCATCGCCGACATGATCGACGACGAACACGATGCAGCAATTACCACTGCCATGATCCTCATGGGCCACAGCCTCGGCCTGACCATCGTCGCCGAAGGCATCGAGACGCCGGAACAACTCGAATTCCTGCTGGAGCAGGGATGCGACCATCTGCAGGGCTTCCTTCTTGGAAAGCCGATGCCAGCCACCGAATTCGAAAAGCTCCTCGAGGCAGGTGGCGTCATAGACCTTCAGCGAGACATCGATGAGCCCCACCAACTCAAGCGGCCCGTATAGCGGCCGCCACCAGCGCCTCCGGTACATCGCCGATCGAGTCAACGATTAGCCTGCGCCCAGCCCACGAAGGAACTCCGGGCTCCTCACCCCATCCGCCACGCAGACCACCGCGCGCCCGGTCGTCCGTCCAAACTCGATGTCCGCCTCTGGATCACAACGACGTAGCCGCCCCCAGCCACCCGCTCCAACCCCGGCAGTTCGTCCTTCCGCGCGACCAACCCATCCTCCGGCGAGACGACCTGACCAAGGTAGCGCGCCATCCCCAACTCGTTTGACTGACGGAGGAGATTGCCGCGCTCCCGCCTCAATGTCACCAGAACACCGATGCCGATGCGAATGTCAGAGGAGGCCAGGCAGCGACGTGCGCGGCGTAGGTCAGCGCATCGCTGACAACGCAGTAGTCCGTCTGGTGATGCTCCCTGACGGAGGCCGGCGCGCAGAACCTCGCCCACCGCTACGCGGTCCGGCGCCTGCGAGAGCACGAACACGCCAAATCTCATGATGAGCGCTTCAAAGTTCATCTTCGTTAAGCTTCAGTCTAGATACAGACCGTACGAGCGGTGTCTAACGCCGGTCTGAAATTGGTCAGGAAGCCACTCTTCTCCGCTTCTGCCTATTGCAGGTCTTGTAACGTCCCTTCACTGTTGTCAGCAGATGTACTTCCCCACTTACGGCCTATCCGGGCGATCCGCTACCTGGGCTACGTGGCAGCGGGTGGGATCCTTCTGGCCGCTACCGCCGTGATCGTCACCTCGGGCAGCAGCACGCCGCTCGCCTCCCAGCCTGGTGATAACGAAGGCCGCACGCTGGAGGTCGGCAATGACAGAGCGCACACTACGATCAGCGACGCCGTAGTTGCCGCTCTGCCCGGCGACACCATCCGCATCCACGAGGGCGTCTACGGCGAATCCGTTCGTCTCACCCGACAGGTCACTCTGGAGGCGGCCAAAGACGACGAGGTTTGGATCGATGGCCAGTGTCAGCGCGACAACGGCATACACGTCCACAGCGGCCGCGAGACCGAGATCATCGGCATCGGCATCCGTAATACCATCGGCGCGGGCGTCCTCATCGGCTACACCGGCGACGAATCCGAACGGCCCGAGCGAATCACGGTGCGCCAGATGACCATAGAGAACTTCGATTGCCGGGGTGGCGAAGCGCAGCACAACGCGGGCATCGCCGTCTGGAATGCCGGTTGCTGCATGCGCCTCCTCGACAACCTCATCTCCTACAGGTCCGATGCTGTCACGCGCGGTTACGGCAATGGCATCTGGTTCAAGAGCACTGACACCAGCCCGAGCGGCGGCGACCACCTCATCGCCCGCAATGCCGTCATCGGCGGCTGGGACGGCATAGGCGGCGAAACCGAGGGCGATATTCACGGCAGTTTCGACCGCGCCACGCTGATCGACGACAACGTCATCACGGGCTGCTGGGACGACGGCATCCAGTCCGAAGGCGGCAACCAGGAGATAACCATCCGGGATAACAAGATCACTGGTTGCGGTACCGGCATCGCATTCGCGCCGACACTCCTCGGGCCTCTCATCATCTTCAAGAATGAGATCACAGACCTCCAGGCCGGCCTCTACGAGAACCTCTTCTGCTTCAAGACCGGCGGTGAAACCGGAGACACAGGCATCGTCCGCCTGACCGAAAACACTTGCGATACGGCGGGCGATGGCATCCTCCACACCAACGCCGGCCTGCCTGTGATCATCGCCGCCAGGAACTGCTTTCAGGTTTCGCGCTATGTCATCCAACTCGGCGACGAAATTCGCGATGGCACAGTGTTCAACAAGAACACCCTGTGGACGACTGATCGCGGCCGCTTCATCGACTGGGGCGGCCGCCGTTATGACTCACTGGAGGAGTTCCGCGAGACCGGCAACGAAGCCGATGGAGCCCAGTCGCGTTCCTGCTGATGGAGGCATTCACCAAACCTTCACCCACGTAAAGACCCGGTTAACCACCCCATTCACCGGCTGCTGGCACCCTGAACGCAGGACAACCTCAGCCAGGGGGCGTAAATGACGCAAGCAGCAGTACAAATTGACGAGCTTTTCGAATACAAGCACCTCACGATTGACTGGCGGGAAATGCAGGCGTTCGTCGATCGCCAGCCCATGCACCTTACTCCACTCGAGTTCAAGCTCCTCTCGCTTCTGGTGCGCAAGCGCGGCTGGGTGGTCACTTTTGCCCAGGCCCTAACGGAAGTGTGGGGGCCTGCCTACGCGGCCGACCGCGCCAACCTCAAGCTGTATATCTGGTACCTCCGCCGCAAAATCGAGCGCGATCCCAGCAAGCCTGAGCTGATCGTGACACGTCGCGGCATGGGATACATCTCGGCCCACGCTCGGCCTCTCCCTCCTGAATATTATCTCGACGTTCCACAGACTCATAACCTGTAACGTACGCCCGCCGTCCGGTCTCCCTTCTTTTGAGAAACGACAGATACCGCCCGGCCGACGCCCGCGTAAACGAAGCCGGCTCCGGTCGCAGCTTCACAGTCGAGCGTGTTACGCCCGTCGACGAGCTTCTCACCACGTGTGGGGCAGCGATTACATTGGTGTGAAGAACCAGGTCAAGCTTCACATCTGGTATCTGCGCAAGAAGCTCGAAAGCGACCCGGGCAACCGCGCCCTCATCCTCACCCGGCGCTGTCTGGCTACACTTTCGTCGGCTGAGGCAGTCCCTAGCCCATCCAGTCGACTATCGCGTCGAGTAGCGCCTTGCCTGCCGTCACCAGGATGATGACCCGTATCGTCTTCCCAATTGCCACCGCCAGCAAGAAGCGCCAAAAGTTCATCCGCACCGCACCCGCCGTGATCCCCGCGAATTCGAACAGGAAGTTCGGGATCGCCGAGAGCACCAGTAGCGTCATAAACCCGTAGCGGTCCATCAGCCAGTCGACCCACCCTGCCATTCGGTGCATAACCCGGCCCAGCCGGCCCTTCACAGGCATCTGCCGCTCTTCGGCCAGCCCCCTCCCGATCGACCCCGTCAAGTACGCCGTCGACTCCGCCAGCGTCATCCCTGAGGCACCGGCCACCACCACGCCGGGCACGAAAAGCGAATCAGACCCCGCGATGATCAGCGCTTGCCCGGCCGCCGTCAGGCCTGGCACCGGGATGAAACCCGTCGCCGTACCCAGGAAGTTAGCCGCAAAGATACCGGCGTAGCCATAGCGATTGAACGTCTCCTCCCCCACCCATCCAAGCGCCACCGGCACCGACGTCCCCAGTAGCGCCGACAGCAAAACGAACACGAGCCCAACAATCAGCAGTTTGCGCGGAAACTTGTCCGTCGGCAGCCAGGACGGCATATCCAGCACAATGCGCTTGGGAGGGGGTTCGGGAATCGCTTCTTCGTGAGCGGGCCCCTGCAGTGCTTCCTCAGTCACCCGAACAGTATACGTTCACGCGACTTATCAGATATCGCCACCACATACCCTGGCGATGAGGGTTACGCTGGCTGGCTATTCCACGCCCTTGCGCCACCAGACCACGGCCGGCACCGGCGCTCGCCTCCGCAGCGTCACGCCTTCCGGCGTCTCCACCAGTAGCCGATCCATCGCCTCCGTCAGCCGGTGGTCCGCCTCCGATCCAACATCGACCCACAGCATGTGGCGCGCCAGCCCAAGCGCCGCCTCCTTGTTCGGCATCAATCGTGCAACCGGCGGCATCACCGTCACGTTTGGGTAAACCTCCATCTCCCAGAGCACTGGCAGAAGCTCCGGCAGCGCCGGCAGGTTGATTCGCTCTTCCCGGTGCACCGCCGCCCAGAGATCCGAAAGCTGCGTCAACGGCCCCTCATGGAACACCACGATCGCAACTATCTCCGAAGCCGCCTCATTCAATCTCCGTAAGAACGGCTCGATGTCGGTCACTCCGTAAACCACGTTGGCGCAAAACACAACGTCGTGCGGCGCAACCTCCGCCTGCTCCCACTTCTCCGCTACGCTGCTAACGTTCTCGATCCCCGCCTCCTTCTTGGCCGCTTCCAGCGCCTCCAGCATCGCCGGCGAGGGCTCCACGACCGTCACCTGCTTTGCCTTCAGCGCGAACGGCAGCGCGTAGCGTCCCGCGCCGCCACCCACGTCCAGCACTGTCTTCCCTGGCGCTAGCCACTCGCTGACCAAGTTCACGACGGGGTCGTCCGTGCGCCGCGGATCGCCACGGAAGCTGTCCGCCAGCCCGCTCCACAGGTCGCCCTCAGGGCGGTCACCGCGCGCTCGGTGCGTCTGCGCGTGATGCGACTCCACGCGCTCCCGCCAGTACTCAATCGCCGACCTCGTCATCTCTATCCTCTCAATCTACTTGCCAGAATAGCGCCGCGACCGGCCAGCCTGCACGTGACTGTTATCACCTTCCAGCCCTACAATCGCCCCATGTCTGCGCCCGCCTTCCCGAAGGCTGCCGTCGCCTCGCCCCACTACCTCGCTTCATCCGCCGGCCTCGCCGTTCTCGGCCGCGGCGGCAACGCCGTTGACGCCGCCATCGCCATGAACCTCGTCCTCGCCGTCGTGTATCCGCACATGTGCGGTCTGGGCGGCGATCTCCTCGCCATGGTCTGGCACGACGGCAAGCTCCACGGACTCAACTCCACGGGCCGTCTTCCCGCCGGAGCCCAGCGCCACGAGAAGGTGCCTTCGAGGGGCGTCGGCTCGGCCACCGTGCCCGGCGCCGTTGCCGGCTGGCGCGCCCTCCACGACAAGTTCGCCTCCCATGATTTCGACGACCTGGCAAAACCCGCCGTTCAGTACGCACGCTTCGGCGTACCCCGCGCTCCAGGCCTGCGCAAGATAACCGATCTGATGCGTCCCCTCCTCGAGCGGGATCCGGAAACGGCGCGCATCTTTCTCGGCCCCGATCCGCTTCTCCAGCTTGACCTCGCTGACACACTAAAGAACCTCGAAGATTTCGCCGCACTCGTCGGCGAGCGTGCCCCGCTGCCCTTCACTCGCGACGACTTCGAGGAACACGAAGCAGAATGGGTGGAGCCCGTGCGAACTGACTGGCGCGGCCTCGAGGTCTGCGAGATGCCGCCGAACAGCCGCGGCCACCTCGCCTTAGCCGCCCTCGACCGGCTCGAGCCCCTCGACGGCCTGACTCCCGACGATCCGGAGTTTCACCGCCGCCTCATCCGCTCCTTCGCCGAGCCTGCCCACGGTGACGGCGACACCATCTACCTCTGCGCCGTCGATGAAACCGGCATGGCGGTCAGCCTCAACCAGAGCCTATACCAGGCTTTTGGATCCGGCGTCACCGTACGCGGCACCGGCGTCCTCTTGCACAACCGCGGCGCCTATTTCAAGCCGGAGGAGTATGTGGCCGGTGCAAAGCCGGTGCACACGCTCGCTCCCGCTATGGCCCTGCGAGATGGCAAGCCTCGCCTTGTCTTCGGCACTATGGGCGGCGAGGCGCAGATCCAGGTGCACCTACAGCTCCTCGCCCGCATCTTCGTCGCGGGGCAGGAGCCCGGCGAGGCGATCGCCGCGCCACGGTGGCGCTTCGGCGAAGATGGCATGCTGGCTGAAGCCGGCCTCCCGGAGCTCGGCGCGGCGCCGATGGCGCTGCCAGACCAGGCCGGACACGCCTACGCGATCCTCGTTGAGCCAGGCCATCTTGTGGCCGCCTTCGACCCCCGCTCAGACGGCGCCGCGCTGGGGTATTGAGGGAGGGCATTTTGTTTTGTAAAAACGTGGGGTTTAGATAAGATTAGGCGCTATAGTTAGGTCGCCCATCAGGACGCAAACATGGCTCGTCCGCTACAATACGGGCGCCCGGAAAAACCGCCCCAACATGCAACATTCGACTCGCCGGAATCGCCCGACGCCGGACCTGCTTACTATCGCAGCGGCCATGCTCTGCCTGCTTGCGGCTGCATGCGGCGGCGAGTCCGCCACGTCCTCCACGATCAGCGCCGAGCCGACTCCCTCGCCAACAATCGCGCCGACGCCGGCGCCTACTGGCATCACCTACGTCATCGAAGCGCCCACACCACTTACCCGCGACGGCTGGACGGTGCGCCCGCTCGGCCTTATCACCCCCAGCGCCGCGGGGCTGGCTGAGTCGTTCGCGGGGCAAGTCGGAGTCGCCGTCGCTGTGCCGTCGCGAGGTATCGTCTACACCTTGAATGGCGACCTGCGGTTCGAGGCGCTCAACGTTGCCAAGGTGCCGATCATGCTTGCAATCCTTGAGCAGGCTGCCGCCTCAGGGCGGCCGCTGTCCGGCCTGGACCTGGCGCTGCTGGAAGGCATGATCACGGAAAGCGACAACCTGGCCGCCGACACTCTCTGGATCCGGGCCGGGGGGTCCAAGGGTATCCACGCGACGCTGGCCGCCGCGGGCTTCGCCGACTTCCGGCTGGACGATGACGCCTGGGGCGAGAGCCGGCTGGACGCCGAGCACACCGCGACGCTGCTCGCCGCTCTCGTTGATGGCACCGGCTTGCACGCGGAGACCCGCCGCATCGCGCTCGACCTGATGGCCCGCGTCGTGCCGTGGCAGGCCTGGGGCGCCAGCAGCGGCCTCCCCGGCGGGACGACCTACGGCGCAAAGAACGGCTGGTACCTGGAAGATGAGGGTTGGGCGCTGCACACCAGCGGCTTCGTCCTGCCGCAGAACGGCGAGCCCTACACTCTTGCGATATACAGCCTGGGCGGCCGCAGCTACTTCCCCGCCCGGGCGGAGATCGAAACGCTCGCCGCCGCCCTACACGCGGAGGTGATGGCGCGGCTGAGCGACTAGCGCCGACTATCGAACAAGTTCAGGAATAGACAGTGTCCGGCAGATCTTGCGGGCTAGCGTGTCCGCGACTTCTGAGTGCCTCGGGATAGCCTCTACAGCACCGGTCTGAGGGTTCAGCCAGAGCGAGTGAGAACGCCCTTCTCGTTTTAGAACGCAGCCGTGGACTCGCAGGTGGCGAAGAAGCGAAGATCGCTTCAATCGATCGTGACGGTCTCTTGGACCGCGCCGTCCGGAACACCCCGCATGGCGTCCTCCCGCCGGTCCTCGAGAATCAGTCGAATCGCTTCCGCCAAGCTCTTGACAGCCTCGTCCTTCGTCTGACCCTGGCCGTTGGCACCGGGTATCTCCGGGCAGTAAGCGACGAACCATTCACCGTCTTCCTCAACGATCGCCGTGAACTCGTTGTGCACGTTTACAGTATACGACGCCTGCCCCCGCGCCCCTGCTAAACTATCCCCGTATGCGCTACCACATCTGGACTGAGGGCTGCCAGATGAACGAGGCCGACAGCGAGAAGCTTGCTGCCGGCCTGGTGAAGCTTGGCTGGGAGCCCGCGAAGAAGGCCGACGACGCCGACCTAGCGGTCGTCAACACGTGTGTTGTGCGGCAGAAGGCGGAGGACCGCGCGGCGAGCTACATGGGCCACTTGAAGAAGCTTAAGGAAGGCCGCGAGGGCATGCAGATCGCCGTCATGGGCTGCATGGTCGGGCCGCGGACGGACGACCTGCGCGGCCGTTTTCCCTTCGTTGACATCTGGGCGCGGCCGCAGAACTTCGATGTCATCATCCGCGAGCTGATGCCGGACGACGACCTGGGCGGCGAGTTCTGGCCGGAGACGTTCCCGGAGCCGAAGGGCCCGACGGCCTTCGTGCCGATCGTCCACGGCTGCAATAAGTTCTGCACTTATTGCATCGTGCCGTTCCGGCGCGGACGGGAGAAGTCGCGCGCAATCGAGGACGTGACCCGAGAGGTGGCGTCGATGGCAAGGCGGGGCGTGCGCGAGGTGACGTTGCTGGGTCAGACGGTCGAGGCGTTCGGCAAGGACCTGCCGGAGGCAGACGGCCGCAAGCCGGACCTGGCCGACCTGTTCGAGTCGATCTCCGCCATAGAGGGCATCGCCCGCGTCCGCTTCCTCACCTCCTACCCACGCGACATGACGGACCGTATCATCCGCGCAGTCAGTGAGCTGCCGAAGGTCTGCGAGCACTTCAACATCCCGGTCCAGGCCGGCGACAACGAGATGCTCGCCCGCATGCGCCGCGGCTACGAGATCGAGGAGTTTCTGGACTGCGTTAACCGCATCCGTGAACACGTGCCGACGGCTTCGCTGAGCACAGACGTGATCGTCGGCTTCTGCGGCGAGACAGAGGCACAGTTCCAGCACACGCTGGACGTGCTGGGCCACGTGCGCTTCGACAAGGTGCACGTCGCCGCTTACTCACCGCGTCCGGGCACCTTCGCCTGGCGACAGCTGGAGGATGACGTGCCGCAAGAAGAGAAGATGCGCCGCCTGCACGCTGTGGAAGCGCTGCAGGAGCGCATCGCGACTGAGATCAACGAGTCGTACCTGGGCAGCACGCAGGAAGTGCTCGTCGAGGGCGAGAAGGAAGGCCCGGACGGGCAAACCACGTTCACGGGCCGCAGCCGCACGAACAAGCTGGTCCACTTCGGGGCCGGTCCCGCCCCGGCCATCGGCGACCTCGTTGAGGTTCTCATCACGAGGACGACGCCGTGGTCGCTGCAGGGCGAGCTGGCGAAGGCACCGGCGGCCGTCGCCTAGGCGCATGGCCACCGACGACGCCGGCCAAACCAGCGCACGCCGCCCCTATCCGACACCGGACCGGCCGGTCGCACTGCTGGTCGTCATCTTTACCGTGGAAAGCGGGAAGCTGCAGGTGCTGCTGATCAAGCGCAGCGCCGGGCCTTACAAGGACCACTGGTCGCTGCCGGGAGGTCTGCTGGCGGAAGGCCAGTCTCTGCAGGAAGCAGCCACTCGCCGGCTCGAGATCGAGACCGGCGTGCGGGACGTCTTCCTGGAGCAGCTGTATACCTTCTCAGGCCTCGACGAGCGGAACTCAGTCGCCGTGGCCTACTGGGCGCTCGTCGACAAGGGGAGCGCGCAACTGGCGAGGCGCGACGAGTGGCAGCCGGCGTGGTACGCCGCCGACGAGCTGCCAGAGCTGGCGTTCCGCAACGACACTGTGGTCGCCTACGCGCAGCAGCGGCTGCGCAACAAGCTGGCCTACTCCAACGTGGCGTACTCGCTGCTGCCGCCGGAGTTCAGCCTCTCGCAACTGCAGCAGACTTACGAGGCGATCCTCGGCCGGGCGCTGGACAAGCGCAACTTCCGCAAGCGGATAGAGTCGCTGGGGATCCTGGAAGACACGGGGCGCAAGGCGAGCGTCGGGCGGCACCGTCCGGCCAAGCTCTACCAGTTCCGCGAGCGGCGGCCGGTAGCACTGTAGCCCAGTTACCGCACTAATTCACTAGCCGAGGCCGTTGAGGAAGTCGATCAGCGCCTCGTTGATCTCCTTCGCCTTCTCCTGCTGCGTCCAGTGGCCGATGCCCGGAAACGAGACGATCTTGAGGTTCGGGACCAGTTGCTTCATCGGGTCCATCGGCGCGAACGACATCACGCCGTCGGCCTCGCCGTAGAGGAAGAGGGCAGGCTGCTCGATGCGCTTGTCCTGCAACTCCGGCAGCTCCGCGTGGTCGATGTCCATGCAGCGGTAGCGGTTGATCGGGCCGCGGAAGCCGCTCTTCTCGAACGCCTCGACGTATACGTCGAGGTCTGCTTCCGTCATCCAGGGCGGCACCCCTTCGACCTCCGGCACGCCATCGAAGAGCCTGGAATCGGCAGGCTTGTTAGCCATCGCTGCACCAAAGCCACCTGTAGAGCCACCTCTCGCTCGCGCTTCGCCGGAGGCGCCCCAGGTGAAGAGCCGCAGGGAACGACGGACGTCCGCCTCGAACTCTGCCTCGGCGACGCCGGGCTCCTGGAAGTAGAGGATGTAGAAGAAGTTGTTTTGGAACATCGCCCGCATCATCTGCAGCGGGGGCATCGGCCCGCGCGGCAAATAGGGCACGCTCATGCCAACGACGGCGCGATAGCGGTCCGGGTGCAGCGCCGCCGAGTTCCAGGCCATCGGCGACCCCCAGTCGTGTCCGACCACGACGGCGGTCTCCTCGCCGAGCGCATCGAGGATGCCTATGTAGTCGGCGACCATCTTCTTCATGGTGTAGTCTTCGATGTTCGGCGGCTTGCCGCTGTCGCCGTAGCCGCGCACGTCCGGCGCGACGGCGTGATAGCCGGCCTCCGCCAGGGCGGGCAGTTGGTGCCGCCAGGAGTACCAGAGTTCCGGGAAGCCATGGAGCAGCAGGACGAGCGGCCCCTCGCCCGCCTCGGCGATGTGCAGGTTGATACCGTTTGCCGGAATCATACGGTGCGTGATTTCAGTCATCGTTCCCCTCTCAGGCAGTCGCCGCGGCGGCCGCCGGTATCTGCCTGGCCATCGCGGCGCCGAACGCCATGAACTCGACCGGGTTCAGCTCGTAGCCACCGGCCATTTTCACCGTCAGGTCATAGCAGGGCTTCACGTAGTCGTTGCGCTTGCGCTCGAATTCGGCCAGCGCGTCTTCCTCGGAAGCGTTGCCGGACCAGGCGTCGTGCAGTGCATCGGCGAGCAATTCGGCCTGGAGGAAGGCGTCGTTGATGCCAAGCCCGGTGATGAAGTCGCGGTGGTAGCCGGCGTCGCCGGTCAGCGCCCAGCCGGGGCCGTACGGCTTGCGGAAGTAGTTGGGCATCTCGGCCGTGCCCAGGAAACGCTCGCGCTCGGCGTTCTTGACCTGTGCGGCAAGCTCCGGCACCTTGTCCAGCGCTTTGAGGTAGTTCGCTTCGATGTCCTTGCGGAACTCGTGGAACATTGAGCTGGGCCCGCCGACGCCGATACACGTCTTGCCGTCGTTGGTCGGGAAGACGAGGATGCCGTAGGCGTCGTCGAAGAAGTAAATGTGCATGCCCGTGTCTTCGATGTTCGTCCAGTAGGTGTAGTAGCCGAACGTCAGCGACCCCGCGACGTCGTACTCCTCCGGTTCGACCTCTTTGGCGACGAGCGAGTGCAGGCCGTCGGCGCCAATCACGATGCGGGCTCGCTCCTCCTCCTCTTCGCCGCGCGGTCCGCCGCGTATGCCAACGACCCTTCCGTCTTCCCAGAGCAGCTCACGCACTACAAAGCCCTGCCGCAACTCGGCGCCGGCCTCAACAGCGGCGTCGGCGAGGATCTTGTCCAGGATGTAGCGGCGGGGACACAGCGTGTCCGTGGAGAGCCCTTCGGGAACCGGCGGGTCGGGGGGCTGAATCGACATACCGTTCAGGTACAAGGTCCGCCTGGTGATCCACGGCGCCCCGGAGGCGATGACCTTGTCCAGCAGTCCCCAGTTCTGCAGGCGCACCTGGCCCGCGAGGTGGATGTAGTGCGTCGACATGATGTCGCTGGGGAACGTATCGCGGTCCACCAGGAGCACTTTGTAGGCGCGCTGCGCCAGTAGCATCGCCGTCGGCGCGCCGGCTACGCGCGCGCCCGCGATTATCGCGTCGTACATACCTTCCTCCCCACTATGCAAAGCGCCCCGAATGATAGCACGCGCTGACCGCACGGTCAGTATGACCGTCATCACAAGACCGGTCGGCGCGGGCCGGACACTCGCTGACTGTTTCACGACGTGGCCTTTGGTACAATCGGCGGGATTCGACACGCCATGCGCCAGCCTTTCTACCCGCTTCTCGTTCTTCCCGCCCTGGCGGCCTGCCTGCTGCTGGTGACCGCCTGCGGCGGTGACGACGACGGGGATGAGCCCACGCTACGGTCCTACTTCACTGAGCTTGAGGGCGTCTTTGACGCGTTCAGCGAGTCTTCCGGCGAGGTCGAAGACCGCTACCCGGAGGTTTTCGAGGACCTGGACAACACGCAGGCGTATTACCCCGACCTGCTGGGCGAGATGCAGACGGCGTTCGCGGAGATCGCCGCGCTGGAACCGCCGCCGGAGATCGCGCCGGAACACCAGGCCTTGGTGGCGGCCACGCAGGACTTCTATGACGAGGTGGGGCGCATCAATTCCGAAGTGCAGGCGCTGGAGACCGACGCTGAGCTCGCCGAATACGTCGCCGACTTGAACACAGACCCCGGCGTGACGCGGACAAGAACCGCCGTTGCCGACACCTGCAACGCGCTCCAGGACATCGCCGACGCCGACGCTGTCGAAGCCGACCTGCGGTGCGGCGAAGCGAGCGACCCAGTCGAGAATGCTGTCCTGGAGCAGTACTTCGGCGCCATGGAGGACATCTTTGAGCGCGCGGAGACGGGCACAGAATCGGCCCAGACGGCGCTGGACGTGGCGCTGGAAGGCGCGACGTTCGAGGCGCAGAAGGAGGCGATCAGCGCCTACCTGACGAGCGTGGAGAGCACCTTCACCGACACGATCAACCGCCTGCGCGGGCTGGGCGCGCCGGAGCCGGTGCGGGCCGCGCAGAACGACTTTGTCGGTGCGGTTGAGGACATGCTGGCTTCGTCTTCCTCGTTCAAAGCGAACCTGCCGAACATCGCAGACGCCGAACACCTGGACACCCGCCGCGCAGATTTCGGAGAGGAGATTGGCGCGGCGGTGGAGGAGGCCGACGCGGCCTGCCGGGAGCTTCAGCGCATCGCCGAGGGGAGAGCAATTGACGCCGACCTCGGCTGCGAGAGTTAGCCCGGCCCAAGTTACTTAGTGTCATATTGACACCTTCCGGACGCCGTGATACGCTGTCTCCGTAAGAGTTAGTGTATAAGTAACACTAACTCGGAGGGACCCGATGGCAATCAAGACCGACACCCGGAAGTTCATCATCGAAGAGGCGGATGTCCTCAATGAGGCAAACGAGTGCAGCGTCGACCGGACGCTGGAAACGACCCCTCTCTCGGCGGAGAACGCGTTCGCCTTCTGGCAGAAGGACATCCCGGAGGTTTACTGGGACCTGGACGGCCCAGCGCTGGCGGAGCGGATCGCCACCGGCCGCACGAAGCTGGGGACGAGGGCCGTGGTCCTGGGTCATCACTACCAGCGCGAGGACATCATCCAGTTCACCGACTTCCGCGGCGACTCCTTCAAGCTGGCGCAGTGGGCCGCCGAGCGCCCGGAGGCGGACTACATCGTTTTCTGCGGCGTGCACTTCATGGCGGAGTCGGCAGATATCCTGGCGGCGCCGCACCAGAAAGTAGTGCTGCCGAACATGTCAGCCGGCTGCTCAATGGCTGACATGGCCGAGCCCGAAGACGTCTACGCCTGCTGGGATGAACTGAAGGAAGCCGGCATCGATGGCGTCATCCCCGTCACTTACATGAACTCCGCTGCCAGCCTGAAGGCCTTTTGCGGCAAGAACGGCGGCATCGTCTGCACTTCTTCCAACGCGCCCAAGGTCTACGATTGGTCGTTCGACCGAGGCGAGAAGGTGCTCTTCTTCCCGGACCAGCACCTAGGCCGCAACACTGGCCTGAAGAAAGGCTTTTCAGTGGACGAGATGGTGGTCTGGGACTACACACTGCCATACGGCTCGCTGGGCGGCAACACCCGCGAGCAACTGGAGCGCGCGAAGGTCATCCTCTGGAAGGGGTGGTGCTCCGTGCACCGCCGTTTCAGCGTCAAGCAGATCGAGAAGGCGCGCGCGGAGTACCCCGGCGTCAAGGTCATCGTCCACCCGGAATGCACGATGGAAGTGGTGCAGGCCGCTGACATGGACGGCTCAACCGAGGTCATCTCCCGCACGATCACGGAAGCGCCGGCAGGCAGCATCTGGGCCGTTGGAACCGAGATCAACCTGGTGTCACGCCTGGCACGAGAAAACCCGGACAAGACGATCTTCTGCCTCGACCCCGTAGTCTGCCCCTGCGCGACGATGTACCGGATCCACCCCGCTTACCTGGCGTGGACGCTGGATGAGCTGGCGGAGGGGCGCGTGGTGAACCAGGTGCGGGTGCCGGAGGATGAGGCGCGGGACGCGAAGGTGGCGCTGGAGCGCATGCTCAGCGTGAAGTAGGTCGTCATTCGGATGTCGGTAACGTATAGCGAAGCTTCCTGCACCACATCGCAAAGTCTTCCACCGTTGCAAGATTGGAAGACAGATCAAGCATGGCCCGCGTTGTCTGCCAGACAACATACACCCAGCGGGTCAACTCTGCCTCTGAGATGGGTTCCGTTTCCCCATGCATGACCTTACTTCTAGAGCCGTAAAGCGCTGCCACCGACTTGTGTATGCCGATTCGGCTCTCCCTGTTCGTTCCGAGAAGAAATGCAGTTCTCTCAGCAAGCATTTGAGTAATTCCGATGTCTCGCAGATAGCTGTCTCCCGAAGCTTCTCCTCCAACGGCCGTCTCGAACGCAATAGAGAGGTGCGCAAACTTAGCGGAGGTCTCCGAGGGAAAAGTCGCCTCACCGAGCCAAAAGAGCGCCTGCAGTACCTTGTTCTCAACGGCGGTCCTACTAGAGTTGTCGTAGATCCCCCGCACCCGCTCGATCTCTGTCGCAGAGTAGTTGCTCAGCATGGCTTCAAGGCTCATGTACCAAGTCTGGGGTGTTAAATTGGTTCGGAGACTGCTATTCCAGAACCCCTCTCCGGTGCGGAGAATTGTCCAACCAGACCCAACAACGCGCCCTGTTATTCCCATTTGGCCCCAATCCCGCCCCCATAAATTAGGGAGCCCAATCCCTCTCACTACCTTGAGGACACGCTCCGCTAGCACAATTGCGTTGATCGACGCCGCGGTACCGAGGCCGGGTGCCTGCTCGACGCGAGCATACGCATTGACTGAGCTAACATCGCTTGACCTGAGCGAATGCTGGTCATACTTCAGGTTGTATTCAGTCAAGTCACCCTGGTTGCGGATTGGGACAATCACGACCTCGCCCAGGCTGAACTCCGACGCTGCGACGAGATTCTGGACTTGAAGGTGAATATCCGCCGAGCCTTGATAATGGACGAGGAACGCAACAGTAGTTTCCAGTTCATCCACGACTTCTCGTTCGTCGAAGTGTTCCTCCCGGACTGCACGAACCATCACTCCGATGACCCTCTGAGAGGCTTCGGTAGGCGTCAAGTTGGCGGGATTGAGTGCAACCATCTCAGCGACAACACTCGCAATCGCCTTCGCCTGCTCAGGGAAGGTCTCGCTGTCAATCCAGTAGTGCTGCAACAGCCAATTTCGATCCGGGTTCAAGGCACGGATTTCTTTGACAATCTCGCTCAGGTGTTCAGTTATCAAACTCACCGGCTCAACCATGTGGCGGATTCTATCGCAGAACAACGCACTCGACGACGACCCTCGACGCACCGGGAGTCGCCACAAAATCATGCCCTCCAGCAATTCGAGGCAATCTTGTGAACCACCGATACGACTACGTCATCGTCGGCTCCGGCATCGCAGGCCTCTACACCGCCATCCTCGCGCGGGAGCACGGCTCCGTCCTTGTCCTGACGAAGGGGAGCATTGACGACTGCAACACAAGGTGGGCGCAGGGCGGCATCGCCGCGTCCGTGGGGCCGGGGGACTCGGCCGAGGCGCACCTCCGGGACACGATTGCGGCCGGCGCGGGGCTCGTCGACGAAGAGGCGGCGCGCATCCTGACGGACGAGGCGGGCGCGCGCATCGCGGACCTGGTGGCGCTGGGCGTGCCGTTCGACACTTCGCACGGGGAGATCGCGCTGGGCATGGAGGCGGCACACTCCGCAGCGCGGATACTCCACGCCGGCGGCGACTCCACCGGCGCGCACATTGAGCTGACGATGACGTCGGTGGCGCGGCTTGAGGGGATCACAGTGCTGGAGCACACGATAGCGCTGGAAGTGACAAGGGGCGAGGAGCAGGAAGCGAGAGTCACGGGCGTGCGCGCGCTGGACAAGCAGACGGGTACCGTGAGCGATTACGGATGCCGGTTCCTCGTGCTGGCAACGGGCGGCGCCGGTCAGATGTACGAGACGACAACGAACCCGGAAGTGGCGACCGGCGACGGCATCGCGATCGCCTATCGCGCGGGGGCCGAGGTCCAGGACATGGAGTTCGTGCAGTTCCACCCGACCGCGCTGCGGATGCCGGGCGTGCAGCCATTCCTGATCTCAGAGGCGGTGCGCGGCGAGGGCGGCATCCTCCGCGACGTGGCGGGTCTCCGTTTCATGCCGGATCATGACGAGCGTGCAGAGCTGGCGCCGCGAGACGTCGTGGCGCGCGCCATCCGCGAGCGGATGATCGCTACGGAATCCGACCATGTGCTGCTAGACGTGACGCACCTGGATGCGGACCTCGTGCAGGCGCGCTTCCCGCAAATCTACCGCTTTTGCCACGACAACGGCCTCGACATCACGCGGGAGCCGGTCCCGGTGGCGCCGGCGGCGCACTACACGATGGGCGGCATCCGCACGAATACCTGGGGCGAGACGAACGTCCCTGGTCTTTACGCGGCCGGCGAGTGCGCATGCACAGGTGTGCACGGAGCGAACCGGCTGGCGTCCAACTCGCTGCTGGAGACGGTCGTGTTCGCGCGGCGGGTTATCACGCGGACACTTGAATCGCCGGAGACTTTCGCGGAGCCGGTTGCGCAGCCCTCGACGCTGCGGGCAGTGGAGCGGACAACGGGCCACGACGACGTGCCCCCGCTGAGCCGGGGAGCGCTGCAGCGACTGATGTGGCGTGACGCCGGCATCGTGCGCGATAGGGAGTCGTTGACCCGGGCAACGAGCGTGCTGGCGGCGTGGAGCGCGACTGTTCCTCCGCAGGTGGACCGGCCTTCGCAGGAACTTGCAGACTTGCTGACCTGCTCGCGGCTCGTCGCCGAGGCGGCGCTGGCGCGGGAGGAATCGCGCGGCGCACATCACCGGACCGATTTTCCGGGTGCGCGCGACGAGTGGCGGCGGCACCTAACGTTCCGCTCCTGAGTGGTGGCATCAGCCTACCCGTTATAGTATTTCGGCGGCCTGACTAGATACACGCATGCGATTCGGAGTAATCCGTTTCTCGGCTGCCGAGGACACCTGCTGTGTATTTGTGGATGGTGTGAACAAAGGCATTGGCAGGTTTCGGGGGGCGGGCAATAATGCCGTCAGCTTCTCGATATGAGACGCAGCGCTCCGGGGGAGCGCCCCAGGCCGAAGGGCAACCAGAAGCCAGGGACACGAACCCGACAGCGTGCCGGACCAGCGAGAAGGGACTCGGCAAGGTGGACGATGGGCGACCATCAGCCCCCTTCGCCTCGAGACCTGGATCAAGGCTCCGTGCGGCGACTCCGCTACGAGAAGCTTTTTCTTTGTCCGCCGCAGCCCACTCCGTCTCCCGAAAGACATGGACTGAGAAGACGGACCAGGATTCTGCCAGCGGCTCGCCTCTGAGACAAGAGACATGGAATAAGGCGCGGTGCGACGGTTGTTGTGTATTTGTGGACGGTGTGGAGAAGGGGGTTGGCGGGTTCTCAGACGCGGGCAATAATGCCGTCAGCTTCTCGATATGAGACGCAGCGCTCCGGGCGAGCGCCCCAGGCCGAAGGGAAACCAGAAGCCAGGGACACGAACCCGACAGCGTGCCGGACCGGCGAGAAGGGACTCGGCAAGGCGGACGATGGGCGACCATCAACTTCCTCGCCTCGAGACCTGGATCAAGGCTCCGTGCGGCGACTCCGCTACGGGAAGCTTTTTTCTTTGCCCGCCGCATCGCACTGTTTCGCGGTGGACATGCAACTGGGAACAGGGAACCGAGTCTCTCGGGCGGCCGGTCTGTGAGACATGAGACGAGGCGCGGTGCGACGGTTGTAGTGCATTTGTGGACGGTGTGGAGAAAGGGATTGCGGGCTCCTACGGAGTTCGCCATACTCGCGCCAGCTTCTCGATCTGAGTCGTAGCAATTCAGGGAGAAGGGACTCACCGGAGCCAGGGGGCGACCCCTCGGAGCCGGGCCGCAGACCTGGATTCCCCGAAAAGTGCGGCTTCCTGTCGGGAAGCTATCTTATTTCCGCCCCGTTGCACCCTCCCCGCGCGAGAGACAGGAGGCAGGAGACAGGGAGCGGAAACGCTCTTCTGTCTCCTGTCTCTTTAACGTCCGCCGCAGTCGCTTAGAATCACCGTATGCGCACAGCAGACGTGGCGGCCGGGCTCGACGAGTTCTTTCGCATGGACGACTTTCCGCCCGACGACTTCGCCGAGATCGAGGCGTTTTGCGAGGAGGCGGGTATCCCGCTGGCCGACTACGCAACGCCGGCTTTCATGCGCCGGCACAACGGACTGATGGTGACTGCGTACGAGACACAGCTTGTGTATACGGTCGTGTTTCCATCTGACGAGTTGATCGCGGAGATCGAGCGCCTGGCGTACCAGCGCCCGACGCTCATCTTCACCCACCACCCGATGGACTTCGAAACGTCCGGGCGCGGCCTGGTTCCGATCAGCAGCGAGTCTCTGGAGCGCATGAAAAACGCCGGAATCTCGCTGTATTCGGCGCATGCTCCGCTGGACTGTCACCCGGAGGTATCGACATCGCGGGCGCTGGCACGGGCGATAGGGGTGCCGGTGGACGGGACGTTCGCCGAGTACTACGGCGGACATGCCGGTGTGTTCGGCGAAATCGGGGAGACGCAGCTGGCTGAGTTCGTCGCGGCTGCGGGGCTGGCCTGTGGCGTCGAGCGCGTGGACAGTAAGCGTTATAGCGGAACGGCGCGCCGGGTGGCGGTCTGCGCGGGCGGCGCAGCCCTCCCGGAGTTGATGCAGGAGGCGGTGGATTTGGGCTGCGATACGTATGTGACCGGCGACTACCGCGTGCGCCACGGCGGACCGTGGGCGGAAGAGCACCGCCCACGCTTCGACGGGTTCTTGGAAGCGGTGCCGTTGAACCTTGTCGGCGCATCCCACTTTGCAACGGAGGCGATCGTGCTGAAGACGGACGTGATCGAACTTTTCGCGGAGATGGGCCTCGAAGCGCAATTCGTGGGGCAGGACGACCCGTGGCGATAGTACTAGACGCGGCCTACATCCGAGGGCTCGTCGACGCTGCGCTGGAGGAAGATTACGCGATGGAGGACGCCACGACCGATGCGCTGATCGCACCGGAGCAGCGCGGCCGCGGAGTGATCCTGGCGAAGGCTCCCGGCGTCATCGCAGGGCTGGAGTTCGCGGAGCAGGCCTTCCGCGCGGTCGATGCGGACGTGAAGTGGACGGCTTCTGCGACGGATGGACAAGCGGTGTCGCCCGGCTTCATCGTGGCGACGGTAGAGGGGGCGCTCGGTTCACTGGTGCGGGCGGAGCGGACGGGGCTGAACTTACTGACCCACCTGAGCGGCATTGCCACGGCAACGGTGGAGGTGGTGCGGCTGCTGGAGGGGACGGAGTGCCGGCTGCGCGACACACGCAAGACGATTCCGGGGCTGCGGGTGGCTGAGAAGTACGCAACGCAGGTGGGTGGAGCGAAGACGTTTCGCGTGCACCTGGCCGACGGCCTGATGGCCAAGGACAACCACATCGCGGCGCTGAGGGCGCGCGGCCTAGAAATCGAGGATGCCGTGCGGCTCGCGCGGGAGCGCTATCCCGAGCTGCCGCTGGAGGTGGAGGTAACGACGGTGGCAGAGGCGCAGGCGGCGATGGCTGCCGGCGCGGGCGAGCTGCTTCTCGACAATATGACGCTGGGCGACATGCGGGAAGTCGTTGCAATGGCGCTGGCGCTGGACCCGCGGCCGCTGCTGGAAGCGTCGGGAGGAGTGACGCCGGGGGGAGTGCGCGAGGTCGCGGAGACGGGCGTCGATTTCGTGTCCATGGGCTGGATAACGCATTCGGCGCCGGGGCTCGATCTCAGCTTCGGAGTGGAAGGCATTTGACCGCACAGGCCGTAACGCTGCCCATCCGCGGGCAGTTAAACACTGGGAGGCCAATGTCAGATTTGCTGTGCCATCATCGCTTCGGGCGGGTGGTGTTATGATGCTGCGCCGCGGAGCCACCGGCGACGAGTGGCAGCCGCTCGGGCCCACGCACGGCCCCTCGCCACGGTCGCGCTGGAGCCTCAGGCGGCTGACATACCTGCCTGCCGTCGCGTTCGTCACGCTTGGCGCGTCCCTGCTCACGACCGGCTGGATCGCGCCTGTCCAGCCGTCACCGAAGCTCCAGGACCAGCCTGCCGCGGCCTCGCCGACTCCGTCTCCGACCGCCATCTCAACCGCCTTTGATCCTCTCCCCGACCTCTCAGTCCAAAAGACTGCCGCCCGGACGGAAGTTGCTGTTGGTGAAACACTTGCCTACACGCTGACTGTCAGCAATGAAGCTCCGGTAGCCGCGACAGGGGTGACAATCGAAGATGACCTGCCGCCCGGTGTCACCCTGGTGTCCTCAACCCCCGGCCATGGCGCCTGCGACGGCGCTGCCTGCGATCTCGGCGTGATTGGGCCTTCGGAGTCCGTCGCCATTTCCGTCGTCGTGCTCGTCGGCGCCGGCGCTGCCGGTATCCTGTCCAACACCGCCTGCGCCTCAGCGGACAGCGACGACTTCGATCCGTCGAATAACTGCGCCTCCACCGACACCGTTGTCCTGGACAGCGAGGGGGATGGCGACACTACCAGTGCGCCGACGGCTCTGCCGGCCACATCGACGCCTTCGGCGAACGGACTTCCAAGCGGCGGCGGGCTGCCCGCGCAAGCAGACGGAGGTCAGGCTAGCCTTGTAGTGGGAGCGGCACTGCTCGCGCTGGGAGCACTGGTTGCGGGCTTCGGTTATCGTTACGGCGGCAGTTAGCCGGAGCGCTCTGCTAGCAACTCGTCGACGTATCGCGCGATGATATCGCTTTCGAGGTTTACCGTGTCACCCGGCTGCTTCGTCACGTGATTGGTGTGCGCCTGCGTGTACTGCACGAGTGATACGGAGAACGACTCGGCGTCTTTGGCGATCACCGTCAGCGATGAGCCATCGATCGTGATTGGGCCCTTGACCACGCAGTGCCGCAGGATTTCCGGCGGCGCGCTGTAGCGCGCGATAACCGCCTCACCTTCGGGCGTCAATGAAAGCAGTTGCCCCGTGGCCTCGACGACGCCCCGCACCAGGTGTCCGGACAGGCGCGTGGCCAGGGTTAGCGAGCGCTCCAGGTTCACCGGGTCGCCCGCGCTTAGCTCGCCGAGATTGCTGCGGCGATAGGTTTCGGGCATGACGTTGAATGTGAGCAGGTCGTCTTCGATCGCGGCGACGGTCAAGTCGACGCCGTTGACGGCGATGGAGTCACCGAGGGCCGTGTCTTCCAGGATCTTCTGACAGCGGACGACGAGCGTGCCCTCGTCGGAGAGGTGGACGGCGCCGACTTCCTCGATGATGCCGGTGAACATGGGGTAGAGGTTACAGGTTACAGGTTTCAGGTAACAGGGGTGGGCAGGTGCCGAGTGGTAGGTGTTAGGGAGCGGGGCGCCGCTAGACGGGCAGGTGGGCGCGGACGAGGCGGAAGGCGGCAGCGGGGCGGCGCAGGGTGACAGCGCTCAAGGTGGCCAGGGCAGGAAGAGAACGCGCCAAACGGAGAAGGACCCGCGACGGGTAGTCGATGTCCGCGTATTTCGTAGCGAGCGACTGGAGGCGCGGGCCGCGAAGGGCGGAGACGACGCGCTCGATTTGGGAGTCGTTCATGGCGAGACCGAAGTGGCGCAGGTGCCAGGACTTGCGCAACTCGCGGCCGATCTCGCGCTTCCAGCGCTTTTCGTAGGGGGCGAGGGCACGGGCGTCGAAGGCGTCGCGCTCGAAGGCTTCGAGGGTAGTGTTGGCAGCGTGGCGCGCGGCGACGAGGCTGGTATAGATACCGCCGCCGGAGAAGGGCTTGACCTGCCCCGCAGCATCGCCCACCAGGAGAGTGTTGTCGGCGTAGGAGCGGGGGGCGAAGGTAAGAGGAATGGTGCCGCCGTACATGCGGATGGGCTGGAGGCTGGAGAATAGAGCGGGGAACGCCTCGGCCATGCGCTTGTAGCAATCGATGGGCTTGACGGCGCCGGTGGAGCCGATGCCGACGCGGACGACACCGTCGCCGGTGGGGATGATCCAGCCGAACCAGCCGGGCGCCAGGTCGTGTCCGACGAAGACATGGACGTAGTCGTCGCGCCAGTTGGCGGAGCCGGCGGGATCGAGCTTCCCTTCGATGCCGAGGTTGTAGGCGTATTCGGTAGGGCGGGGCAGGCCGAGGCAGCGGGCGACGCGCGAATGGGTGCCGTCGGCGCCGACGACCATGCGGGCAGTGAGGGTGCGGTCGTGGCCATCGGTCTGGGCGGTGAGGCGGACGCCGCCGTTTTGGCGCTCGACGTTGGTCATGCGAGCGCGCACCAGTTCAGCGCCGGCCCGCTGGGCCTGCTCGCAGAGGGCCTGGTCCCAGGCTATGCGGTCGATTGCCACGGCCCGCGTGTCCGTGCCGCCGAGGCCGACCTCGCTGCCGCCCTGTGTGTGGACGAAGGCGCCGGTGATGCGGTGGATGGCAGCTTCCTCGCCGATTTCGGCTTCGCGGAGGGTGCGGTGGGAGATGAGTCCGGAGCAGTGGGAGGGAACGCCGACGGCGCGGTGCTCCTCCAAGAGGCGAACGCGAAGACCGGCCTGCGCGAGGTTGCGTGCGGTTCGCGAGCCGGCGGGGCCGGCGCCGATGACGGCTACGTCACAGTCGAGGTGCATGGGTCGATTATCCGGCAGATGTAGCCGAGCGCGCCAGCGCGGACGTAGTACGGTGTGCTTGAGATGATGCACGTCACCCACGTCACGATCGGGTTGGGGGCGGTCCGCGCCGCCGAGACTCTGTGGCGGCGAGCCGGTGGCAGCGTCGCAGTCCGGATCGACTATCGCTTTGCAGCGGCAGGGGCGCTCTTGCCGGACGCGATCGACCAGCCACTGAAGCACATTCTGTTTCCGGGCGAGTTCGCGGACGCCCACGTGTACGGGCACACGCTGCTGCTGCCGTCCCTGCTCATCCTGACCGGCCTTCTGCTGGCACGCCACGGCGACCTACGGCTGCTGGTGCTGGGCATCGCGTGCCTGAGCCATACGCTCGTCGATCCGGTGACGACGTATCCGGAGACGCTCTTCTGGCCGCTTTTCGGCACTGATTTCCCGGAGGCGACGCAGTCGTATCGCGAGTACTATCAGCCAATGATCGAGGCGGTGCTGGTTGCCACGTACGTCGTGGCGTTGGCATCGAGCGAACGGTGGCGCGAGCGGGAGATGAGGTTTCTGCGCTATGGTTCGTTTCCCGGCGAGGACTCAGACCCGGAGCGTGGCCAGGTTCAAGCCTGAGGCCCCAAGTGCTGCTCAGGATAGTGTTGTGCGCGCCCGGGCCGCGCTATACTAGCGCACGCTAAGACAAGAAGGAGGACCGCCCACATGGTCGAGACCGGCAAGGCTGCCGTTTACACAGACGTTGGAAACCCATTCGAGATACGGGAGTACCCGGTGCCAGATCCGGACCCGAACGGTATGGTGGTCAGGATCACATCCGCGGGGATCTGCGGGTCAGACCTGCACGTGTGGCGGGGCGACATCCGCATCACGATGATGGGACCCGGGCCACGCATCCTCGGCCACGAGATGACCGGCCAGGTGGCCCGCCTCGGCGCTAACGTGCGCACAGACTCGCTCGGACAGCCGCTCAAGGAGGGCGACCGCATTGTCTATCCGTACTTCACTCCCTGCCGCCGCTGCTACCAGTGCCTGCGCGGCGAGTTCGCCGCTTGCCCGACGAAGTACGGGCCGGTGCCGGTCAGCGACAACGCGCCGCACTTCTTCGGGGCGTACGCGGAGTACTACTACATGAAGGAGGCGGCGTTCGTCTTCAAGGTGCCGGACGAGCTGAGCGACGAGATGGTGACGCCGGTGAACTGCGCGCTGAGCCAGGTGATCTACTCGCTGGGTAAGGCCGGGCTCAAGATGGGCGACGCGGTGGTCATCCAGGGGGCGGGCGGGCTGGGCCTGAACGCGACGGCAGTGGCGCGGTCAATGGGCGCGGGCACGATTATCGTTATCGACGGCGTGCCGGAGCGGCTGAAGCTGGCCAAGGAGTGCGGCGCCGACGAAGTGATCGACATCAACGAGGCGCAGTCCGGGCCGGACCGCATGGCGAAGGTGATGGCGGCGACGAACTACCGCGGCGCGGACATCGTGGCGGAGTTCGTCGGCTTACCGGCGGCGATCCCCGAAGGCCTGAACATGGTGCGCGCCGGCGGCACTTACCTCGAAGTCGGCAACATCAGCCTCGGCCAGACGGTGGCGATCGATCCATCGTCGCTGGTCTGGAACAACAAGAAGATCGTGTCGGTCGTTATGTACGACCCGATCATCCTGCCGGTGGCGCTGGACTTCCTGGTGCGCAACAAGGACCGCTTCCCGCTCGCAAACGTGGTTAGCGACAGCTTCTCGCTGGAGCAGGCGGACGAGGCGTTCCAGGCGGCGGAGTGGACGGGGAAACAGACGTCGGCTTCGCGGGTGGTGATTACGCCGTAGGGCTAGAACTCGTCATGATTTCATTGACTCTGCAAGGCCTCGGATGCTAGTGTCCTGAAAAAGTCTGCATAGGAGGGGGAAGAGTCATGGCAAACCTTGAGTCTCGTCTTCGTGATCTTGAAAAGCTGAAGGAGCGGGGGACGATCACTGACGAAGAATATGAGCGCAAACGCGCTACTATCATCGACGAAGATGCCGGGCGAAAGGGTGGAGGCGTTGTCGGAACTGTTCTCAAGGGTGGCGCTATTGGCTGCCTATCTATCGTTGGCGGCTTCATCCTACTTATCGTAGTTATCGTCGCGATCATCGCCATTGCTGCCGGCGGTAGTGGCGGGGAGAACGATGACGTGAGAGTTGCATATTCGGCTGGAAGTAGCGGTACTGTTGAGACAGCCGGATCGGTCATCAACCGTGTGATTATTGATGAGATTTACGATCCCGCCCCAGCCGACAGCCAGCTGTTCCAACCTGACGAGGGATTCAGATGCATAGCGCTCGACATTACGATCGAGAACGCTGGCGAGCGAGAGACGACCGGAGGCGACTTCTTACTACGGGCCCGTGACGGGTTCGAGTACGATCCAGAGTTTCTGAAGTGCGCAGGCGCTTCGGAGCTGAACTTGCTGCTCCAAAGCCTAACCTCAGGAGGCAGAACGAACGGGACCATTGCTTTTCACGTCCCGCTGGACGCTGAGGTGGACTGGCTCAAATTCGATCCGAATACTTTTGCGAAGGGTGACCTTTACTTCGACGCCCCTTAACGGCGCGTTGGCTCGAATTCCGCGCGCGCCTGGTCTACGATGTCTGAGTTGAGGGCGAGGTCGACGCCTGTCATGGCGAGGGCCTGGGCGATCTGGATCATGTTGTCGTGGGCGGCGTCGGTGGCGGCGACTTCGGTGAAGGCGGCGGTGTGGTTGAGGGCAAAGTTGCCGATGGTGAAGGTGGGGTGGATGGAGGGGACGACCCAGCTGACGTTGCCCATGTCGGTGCTGCCGGTGGAGGTGGCGCCTGCCTCGAAGAACGTGCGGCCGAGGGCTTCGGCGTTGGCCTTGTAGAGGCTGACGAGGGTGGGGTTGTTGTTCATGGGCTCGTAGACGACTTGCGCCCAGGTCACTTCGACGGTTGCGCCGCTGGCCTGGGTACCGGCCTCGAAGCAGGCCTCGACGCGTTGCTTGAGGTCTTCCATGTACTGCGGCTGGAGCGCGCGGACTTCAAAGCGGCCGGTGGCCTTGTCCGGGATGACGTTGCTGGCGGAGCCGCCGTTGAGGATGACGCCGGCGATACGAGCGTCGCGGCGGATGTGCTGGCGTAGCTGAGCGATCGCCTGGTAAGCGGTGACGAGGCCGTCGAGGGCGTTGATGCCGGCTTCGGGCGCCATGGAGGCGTGGACTTCGCGTCCGGTGTACTTCACGTAGCAGGAGTGGACGCCGAACATATACGGGTCGGCCAGCTCGAGCGGGGCGGGGTGCACCATCAGCGCCGCGTCGACCCCCTGGAAGGCGCCTTTATCGATGAGCATCTGCTTGCCGCCGATGTCCTCTTCGGCAGGCGTGCCGAGGACGACGAGACGCACGTCGGCGGGGGAGACGGCGCCCCTGAGGCCGATGGCGCCGCCGAGGCCGGCGGTGGCGATGAGGTTGTGGCCGCAGGCGTGGCCGATCTCCGGGAGTGCGTCGTACTCCATGAGGTAAGCAAGAGTGACGGGGCCTTCGCCCCACGTGCCTTTGACGGCGGTTTCGATTCCGTAGGCTGAGCGCTCGACGGCGAAGCCGAGGTCTTCCATCGTGGCGGCGAGGAGTTTGGCCGCTTTCGTCTCTTTCATCGCCAGCTCCGGGTTGGCGTGAATCTGGAGGCTGACGTCGATGAGCTTCTGGCGTGCGGCCTCGACGGCAGCTTTGGCGGATTCTTTGGCTTGCGTTATGTCGCCCATCTTGTTCCTCTCAAAGACCCTTGTAGCCCAGGGCCGTGCGGGTGGCAAGCATTTCGCCGAGGTGGACGTACTGGTGACCGATGGCCACCCAGCTAACGAAGAAAGCGCCGGGCTGGCCGCTCCAGAGCGCCTCGACCCAACCCGCGCCCGGCCTGAGTGCGGCGGGCGCCGAAGCGAGCCGCGCCTTGACGTCCAGCGAGTCGTCGAGGATTCCGAGATCCGCATCCTTCAGCCACTTGTGTGTGTTCTTCTGCACCGCCTGCCAGTATTCGATCACCGTGAGCGGGTCGATCGACTCTGCAAAGGTCGCGACTTCGTCATCGCCCATACTCGTGCCAATATCGGTGGCCTCAACGCCGAGTCGTGCATTCCAGCCGTGGGTCGCGGCAACCTGCTCCGCTCCTCGCAAAACGGTGTTGATGGCGACGTCTTCAGTTCGGGCACAATGCCAGGTCAACCAGGCGATCGAGTTCGTGTGGGCCGAAGGGCGGGCCGTCAGTTCCTCCGGCGTCAACCCAGGTTGCACGTTCATCTGGAAGATGGTGCGGATGCCGCCGTGGTGAGCCGTGATGTAGTCGCGGAGATCCATCTGGCTGCTTACTTTATCGCAAGTGCGTTGGGTGGTGAACCCACGCCGCCCGGGACGTTGAGCGGCGCGGAAGTGAGGAAGAACTCGTATCTGCCGTCGGCGGCACAGGCGTCGGCGAGGTCTTCGAGCCACCAGAGTTCACCGATGGGCATGCCGAGAAGCGGGATCAGGCGCCAGTGCATGAAGTCGCCGGACTCGACGCGGGGCGGCCACGATTCGAGAGCGGGGTTATCGGCGGCGACGGCGGCGACGCCGTGGTCCCAGAGCCAGGCGGCCATCTCGCCGGCGGGGCCGAGGCCGGGGGCGCGGAGGACGGCGCGGTCGGGCATGGCTGCGCGTTCGTCGGGAGTGCAATCGTCGGTGTACCACTTCAGCCAACCCGTGCGGAGGAGGAGGATGTCACCGGCGCGCACTTCGACGCCCTGGCGTTCGGCGCAGGAATCGAGGTCGGCCGGTGTGATCAGGTCGGAGGAGCGGCAGTCGACTTGCTTGTGGCGGGCAATGTCCAACAGGACGCCCCGGCCCGCGATGCCGCGGCGGGCCATGGTGTCGATGCCGAGCCTGCCGGTGTCACCGGCGACGATCTGGTCGTCGGGCACTCCGTTATAGAAGCCGTATCCGGGATGGCGGATGTGGCGCAGGCTGTCCCACTGGCTGGAGGCCTGCGGCCAGAATTTATCGAGGTAGTCGTCGCGTCCGTTTCCGCCTTCGCCCGTAATCGTATGGCGGACGGCGCCGCGTCCGTAAAGCGGTGGGTCCGGGCGATCGATGCGGAGGTTGAGGGGGAAGCATTCGCCCGTGCGGACGAGGTTAGCGGCGGCCGTGGTGCGTTCGGGGGTGAGAAGGTTAAGGCAGCCGAGTTCGTCGTCGTCGCCCCAGAGGCCCCAGGCGGAGTTTGGTGGCGCGCCTTCGCGGACGGGAAGTTGGTCGTACTTAGGGAGGTCGTCTGGCATCGTGGTGGATTATGCCACGAACGCCTTCCCGGCGCGTCGGATCGCTGCCGCGGCATATGTGAGGTGTGATGGGCACTCCTCGCCTTCGCTGCGGCGAGGTCCTTCGTTTAGCCAGCGGCTGCGCTCAGGAAACGGGCGAACCGCGCCGTCCACCGAACTGCAGCGTAATGATCTGGTTCGAGGCCAGCGTCAGTTTGCCCCCGTCCACCTCCGAGGCGTTCTCTTCGTTAAGGTCGACGGCTTGCGCCGACGCGCCGTTAAATGTGATACCGGCTTCCACGGAGTGGGCGGAGATGTTATACGCGCGCATCACGACTGAATCGTCGTCTTCCGCCAGCTTAACGGTGGAGACGACGAGGTCAGGGGACGTGACGGTGGCGAGGCTGGCCGATAGGGGGAGGCGGCCGCTGCCACGGGAGGTGCGGATGGCGCGGAGGGGGCGGTTGAAAGCGTGTGCCGCCTGGTAGGCGGTGGACCAGTTCCCGGGGTGCGAGACGATGGAGTACTCGAACGTCCAGCGGCCGGGCATCTGGGCGCCAGGGGTATACATGCCGGGGCCGGCGTGACCGCGACGCATTGTGAGGTCGTCGCGGGAGAGCCAGGAGACGCAGCGGAGGAGGGTGACCGCGAGGGTGGCCGTGCCGTCGCGCTCTGTCATGACTTCGTATTCGGCGAGGCCGCGGTTGGCGATCATCAGGCCTTTCTCGCCGTCGTTCAGGTCGGTGAATGTCTTCTGGGGGTAGTAGGCAACGGGTGATTCGGGGGCGTTAGGCGGTTCGGGGGGACAGGCGACGGGACGCGCGACGACGCCGAAATGCTGCTCTGCATGGGAGACTTCCGTGGCTATGCCGGAGGGAAAGAGGACGCGCAAGCGGTGGTCTTCGGCGCGGTTGTCGACGTCCGTCTCGATGTCGACGCGTGGGACGCCGGGATAGAGGCGGACGCGGGAGACGATCTCGCAGTCGACCTGGTCATCGGAGCGGGCGTTGCGGTCTGGTGTCAGACGCGCGGGGAGACGGTATGTCTGACGGACCTCCAGCGTCCAGCGAACGGGGCCGGACTCGGTGACGGTGCTGGAGACGGCGGCCGGTGCATTGATCGCACGGTCGTCGGCGGGCGGATCGTACGTGTACTCGTCGCCGCGGTCGCCGACGTCGAGGAAGCGGTTGAGGCCGCGCAGGACGCGGCCGTCGCGTTTGTCTTCGAGGGTGAGTGTGCCGTCGGAATCGGCTCTGATGCGGAGAAATTCGTTTTCGATGGCGGCTTCTGGCGTGGCGGGTGATACCGCTTCTCGTCGTTCGATGCGAAAGGTCTTGTAGCCGAGAGGAGGGACGTCGTTGGCGATGAAGGCGTAGGTGACACGCTCACGGGAGTCGATGGGGGAGTGGCCGCCTCGTTCGACAGGCTGCAGCGGAGCCGCATTCCCTGCTTCATCGACGGCGTGTGTGGGATCCTCTTGGCGGACGGGAAGGCGGATAGTGCACACGTCGCTGCGTGGCACGCTTAGCGGGTTCCAGACGACGGCGCACTGTTCGCCGGCAGGGGCGGCGCCTTCGGCGATGTTCTGCATGGCGGCGAACCAGACCGCCTCGCTGATCTGCTCGACCTTTTGGAAGCGCAGTCCGACGTCGTCATAGACGGCGTCGACGGAACAGCCGGTGACGGAGTCATGCGGGCCGTTCTGAAGGAGCAGCTTCCAGGCGTGCTGGAGGAGTCGGCGGTCTTCGGCCGTGCGGTCCGGATTGGCGCCATTCTGGGCCCGCAGGAGGTGGGCCCAAGCGGCGAGCGGCTCCGCGTACCGTGCGAGGAGGTCTTCACAGGCGGTGTACTTCTGCTTGAGCCAGATGCGCGCGGAGAGGACGCCAGGGAGGACGTTGGAGCGATCGCTAGAGCGGAACTCGCCGGTGAGCAGCGGAAGGTCTTCGTAGCGGTCGCCGAGTTGATCGCGGAGGGCAGCGACGAACTGCGGGTACGTCCCGTGCTCAATTGTAGAGCCATTGAGCAACTCGTTGGCAGTGGCGATGACGCCGGAGAGGCCGCTGTGGGCGGGCAGATGGTCGGTGCCGTTAGGAACGACGATCGTGTTGGTCGTAGCGAGCGGTTCAAGAAGAGAGCGGACACTGTTCAGAATGCGGGAGAGAGACTCACGGTCTTCGGGGACCTGGGCCATGAAGCCGTACCCGAATGGGAAATGGATAGCGAGGACTTCGGAGCCGTCGGGGGCGACCCAGCGGAACTCGGAGACTTTGACATCGTTGCTGACGCCGCGCCAGATGGCGACGGAGTCGATGCCGAAGCCGCGGAGGATGGCGGGGAGATGCGCGATGTGGCCGAAGGCGTCGGGGGAGTAGCCCACCATCATGACGCCACCGTATTCGCGGGCGGAGCGAATGCCGACCATGAGATTGCGTATCCAAGCCTCGCCGCCGATGAGGAACTCGTCGGGGAGCATATAGTTGGGGCCGATGACGAGGCGGCCATCGCGGACGAGACGCTCGATAACATCGCGGCGTTCGGGGCGGATCTCCAAATAGTCGTCGAGGGGGACGGTCTGGCCGTCAAGGACGAAGTGCTTGAAACCGGGGTCGCGCTCGAAGAGATCGATGAGGGAGTCCATCATGCGGACGAGGCGGGCGCGAAAGGCTTCGAACGGGAGGTACCATTCACGGTCCCAGTGGGTGTGGGAGACGACGATGAAGCGCTTGTCAGTCATTCGCGGCGGCTTCGGGATCGAGGTCCTGGGCGGGTGCCTGGCCTTCGTCGGGCGGCTCTTCCGCGGGAGCATGCGGTACTTCGGTGAGGGACTCTTCGCTCTCGGGCTCAGGCGTCGAAGCGCCGGCCTTCGCGGCCTTGATGGCGGCGACCCACTCGCGGTCGGTCAGCGGGAGGCGAGTGGAAAAGAGGTGTCGTTCGTCGCCGCGCTGAACGTACATGCACTCGAAGACGAGAAGGTAATCCTTGCGAAATACCGGCTCGGAGTTAGAGTCGCGGGTCATGCCTATCTCCGTGATCTGATCCAGCGGCCACTCGACGCGTTCGTCGCCGATGATGGCGGCCCAGCGGTCCGGCAGGTAGACGAGGCGCTTATTGGTGAGGTAGAGCTTGCCGCCCTGAAGTGAGCGGGACGGCTTGTGGAAGACCTGCGCCTCCATCTGCACCTCCTCGCCGTCGAGGAGTTCGGTGCCGTGGAACCAGCCGCCGCCGAGCTTGCGGGGGGCTTCTTTGCGGGGGATCGTGTCTGTCATTTCGCCTCCACCCAGATGGGATTTGTCATCGCCCAGATTACTTCGCCGCGCTCAGGATGGCCACGGCGGCCGCGCAACTCGGCGCGCACGTAGCGGCGGCCGCTGATATCGAGCGAGAAGTCGATGACGGACTCGTCACGGTCGAGGGTAATGATGTCGATGGGGGCGCCGTCGGTGATTAGCCAGAGGCGGCGCTCGTCTCCACCGGTCACTTTGACACGAAAGCGTATGACGCCCGGGGGCACGGTGTCGCCCATCGTGCGGTCGTAGGCGCCGTCGTGATCGGCGTCGGCGAGGAGTTCCAAGTGAGCGCCGCGATTCGGCGAATCGGTGATGAAGGCGTGGCCCGCTCGGATGGCAGCAAGGACGCCCGCTTCGGACGGCTCGCCGGCGTAGACCCAGGTTGTGGGCTCGGCGAGGCCGTGGGGGTGGCGGGGCTCGGCCGGCGGGATGGAGTGCGTATCGGAGCCACCGACGGCGACGACGCGTTCCCCGCGCTGCAGGAGGCTGTCCCAGCGTTCCAGCGACTCCCAGTTGTAGAAGCGCCAGGGGGCCTGCCAGACCTCCATGCAGTTGTAGCCCTCCCAGCCGGTGAAGAGCCAGGGCGGGCCGATGCATTTCGGGTGGTTGATGGAGAACAGCCCGCCGCGCGAGGCGATGAAGCGCTGCACAGCTTCCATGGACTCTTGGTCAGCGCAGCGGTACTCGATCCACTCGCGGAGGCCCCAGGTGTTGGCGTGTCCCCAGTAAGTCGTCACTTCTTCGCCGGGGATGAGGATGATTGGCAGGTCTGATAAGGCCTCGAGGTCTTCGTGATGAGTGTTGGTGTTGTGGTCAGTGACGGCAAGGAAGTCGAGGCCAAGTTCGACTGCGCGGTCGACGATTTCGCGAACAGTGTTGAGGCCGTCGGAGTGCACGGTGTGGCAATGGAGGTCGCCTTTCAGCCAGCGACCACCCCGGTCGTCCGGCCTGCCGACGGGCTTGACCGCGGTGGCGGTGGCGCCGCCGGCGAGCGCAGGGAGTTCAAGAGGGACGCCGGCTGCAGTCTCGGCGATATCGAGCGTTACGTTGACGGCGTAGCGGAGGCCTTCGGGGTCCGCGCGGGCAACGCCGAGCATGACGTTCCACTGGCCGGGGAAAAGCGGGCCGTGGATGTAGCCGGGGGTCGCCTCATTGGTAGAGACGAATACCTCCTGGCGGGCGGAGCCGCTCCAGCCCCGGAAACCCGCCCCGTCGATGAACTCGCGGCCGCGTGAGTCGAAGAGGCCGATGTCGAGGACGCTGCCGGGGCCGAGGCCGAAGGCCGCCGTGCAGGGGTCGTGGTAGTCGTAGGAGACATCGATGCGGCGGGTGTGCTGGGGGACGCTGAAGGGCAGGTAGAGGTAGGGCTCGCGGCGAGCCTGTTCGGCGGTGATGTGGCCTTCGAAGCAGAGGATTTGTTGCATCGGAACGGGCTCAGGATAGCATGGGGCTGCGGCCCAAACATGCGGCATGCAAACAGGCAAACATCGGAGACGTATGATTGGCGGCATGAGTGATCGGATCTTCCTGCGCGGCGCCCGGGTGGCGATGCCGGACGGAACTGTGGAGGCCGCCGATGTGGTGGTCGAAGACGGGACGTTTGCGGAAGTGGCGTACCGGATCGAGGCGGGCGGGGTGGAGGTGGTGGAGCTGGCGGGGTACACGCTGGTGCCCGGGTTCATCGACCTGCATGTGCACGGCGGCGGGGGGCATTCGCTGATAACGCCGGATTGCAGCGAGATCGAGGCGTACGCGCGGTGGGCGGCGGGGCAGGGGGCGACGGGGTTCCTGGCTACTGTGTGTACAGGATCGCTGGAGGGGGCGATGGGGTGCCTGGAGGCAGTCGGCGCGGCGCGGGTTGACGGCGGGGCGGAACTGCTGGGGGCGAACCTGGAGGGGCCGTTCGTGAACGAGCAGCGGCGGGGGGCGCTGCCGGAGTCGTGGCCGCAGGCGGCGAACGTTGGGGCGTTCCGGCGGTTGCTGGGGGCGGCTGGTGGCGAGCTGAGGCTGATGACGGTAGCGCCGGAATTGCCGGGGGCGCTTGGCCTGATACGAGAGGCAATAGCCGAGGGGGTGCGGGTAAGCGTGGGGCATACCGATGCGACGTACGAAGAGGCGCGGGAGGGGTTAGCGGCGGGGGCTACGCAGGTGACGCACGCTTTCAACGCAATGAGGCCGTTTCACCACCGGGAACCGGGGCCGATTGGAGCGGCTATCGAGGCGGGGGCGATCGCGGAGGTGATAGCCGACGGGGTGCACCTGCACCCGGCGGCGGTGCGGACGCTGGTGCGAGCATTCGGGCCGGAACGGGTAGCACTGATCACGGACGGGGTGACTCCGGCCGGGCTGGAGTCAGGGACTTTCAGGATTGGGGCGATTGAGGCGACGCGGAACGACGGCGAGATGCGGCTGCCGGACGGAACGATCGCGGGGAGCGTAGCGACGATGGCAGATGTGTTTCGCAACGTCGTGAAGTGGGGAATCGCGGATGTCGGGACGGCTTCGGTGATGGCGTCGGGGACACCGGCCCGGGCGCTGGGGCTGGAGGGGCGGAAGGGGCGGATCGCGGCGGGCTGCGATGCGGACCTTGTGGCGCTGACGGACGACCTGCAGGTGGCGAAAACGTGGGTAGCGGGTAAACTCGTTTTCGGAGGCGAGTGAAGTGCCAAAGACGACGTTTGCGGGACACGCGCTGCACCCGCAGTTCGTAGCGGGGCCGCTGAGCCTGTTCCCGATGGCGCTGTTCTTCGACTTCCTGCACGCGGTGACGCGGGACGATGCGCACGCGCGAGCAGCGTTTACGACGCTGGCGGCTGGATATGCGAACGCGCTGGCGGCGGCGGCGAGCGGGCTGGGCGACTACGTGGAGATCAAGGATGCGGATGCGAAGCAGACGGCAACGACGCACCTGCTGCTGAACATCGGAGTGATGGCGCTGACGGGAGCGAGCCTATGGCGGCGGATGAGATCTCGGAGCGACGGGCTGGCGGTGGCGCTGAACGCGGCGGGCAACGGTCTGATGATGATCTCGGCGTGGTATGGCGGGGAGCTGGTGTACCGGCATGGCGTGCGTGTGAGCGGGCGGGAGGAGATGGCTGAGGCGAGTGAGGTGAAGGTACCGGGGGATGCGGCGAGTGCGGGGGTGCTGGAGAATATCGGGAGGCTGGCACCGCCTCCCCCCGAGTCAGGCTGAGGCCTGACCGCCAGTGAGTCCAGGTTTTGGGAAAAAGCGGGGTTCGGGGAGGGGTTTTAGATACGGAATTTGTTTGGAAAAAACGGGGGTGTTCCATTACTTAGGTGCTGTGGTTAGCATCTCGTCGCCGTAACGCCGAATGCTTCGGGGCGGCGCTTGACGTTGCGGAAGCCGGCCTCTTCAAGGCGGCGGAGGACGCCGCGGGTGACGTTGCCGCTGATGCGGCTGTCGGGGTCGCCGATGTAGTGGAAGAGGCGGCCGCCGGGGGCGAGGAGGCGGAAGAGCTGGCGGTAGAACTCGCCGGAGTAGAGTTCGCCGGCAAGGGAGAAGAGGGGCGGGTCGTGGATGATGCGGTCGAAGGAGGAGTCGGCGAGGTCCTGGACGAGGTCAAAGCTGTCACCGATGCAGCGCTCGATGCGGGGGTTGTCGAAGAGGTCCTGGGACCTGGGGTTCTGGCGGGCGATCTCGGCGGCAGACTCTTCTAGCTCGATGGTGAGGACGCGTGAGGCGGTGCGGGCGGCCTCGATGGCGGTGTAGCCGAGGCCGGTGGCGGTGTCGAAGACCCGGCCCATGATGGGGGCGATGGTCTTGACTTTGCGGCGGGTGTCTTCGAGGGGGTCGATGCCCTTGATGCGGTGCATGGGGACGCCGGAGACGAGCATGGTGGGGGCGCCGCGGGTGGGGTAGAGGGTATAGACGCGGCCGGTTTCCTCGGAGAATGCCTGGATCTTGCGGGCCTCGCCGCCTTCGATCGCGAAGCAGGACGTCTCGCTCTCGGCGATGTCCTGAATGACCGGCCAGGGGAGGACGTGGCCGTCGATAACAGGGCCGTTGATGCCTAAAGGGACGTCCGTCTCGGTGCGCCCGAGGTCGAGGGAGGCGGTTGTGGAAGGGGCGGCTGCGTCGCGGGCGGTGAGAAGTGGGGCGGCCTGGTAGCGGGAGAGGACTGGCTGATTCAGGCGAAGACCTTGATGCCGAGGTTAAGGTCGCCGATCGCCTTCTCGACCTTCTGGCTATGGGGTACGTCTGAGAGGTCAACACCTCCCGCGACACCCAGGAATTCGACACCGGCGACGCGGCCATCGGCGGAGTAGTCGATCACGCGCAGGTCATCGAGGGAGTGGGAGCGGGCGACGTCGGCTTCCGAGAGTACGACGTAGATTGCGTCGGCTTCGGCGTCGTGACGTGCGTGGGGCCGGAAGGTGCTCACTCAGTCGCCCTCCCAGACAGAAGTCGCGACGAGAGGCGGATCACTGTTGCGCACGACGTAAACTTTGAGGCCACGTCCTCCATACTCACCTATGTATATTACCTCAGGCAGGGCGCCTTCTCGACGCGGGGCAGGGCGTGAAGTGTGATAGTGCTCCAGCACATGTTTGACGGCTTCGGCGGAGATTCTGCGCCGCTCCATCTGCAACGTCGCATGTGCGGTGAGTCGTGGCTCAACACTGCGGTCCCTCATGCGATGCGCAGTATGGGTCGCGCATCAAGTACTGGTCACGGGGAAGTGACACCGTGCTACAATCCGGGCCGTTATGGGCGACTTTCGGCCCGATTTTGGGCGTGTCGAGGAGAAGGCGCAAGAGTTGCTGGAGAAGCATCACTTGCCGGGGCTGGCGTTGGGCGCCGTGGTGGAGGGGGAGCCGGCGTGGCAGGGTGCGTGGGGCTGGGCGGACATCGCCGGGAAGACTGCGATGACCCCGGAGCACCGGCAGCGCATAGCCTCGATCACGAAGACGCAGGTGGGGCTGACGGCGATGTCGCTGATCGAGGAGGCGCGGTTCTCGCTCGACTCGCGGGTGCAGGAGCTGCTGCCGGACATCCCATTGAAGGGGCAGTGCGACTCGCTGGCGGTGCGGCACCTGCTGACGCACACCGGCGGCATCGGCGAGGCGCCGAACATAGAGGACATCACAAAGGCGTTCGACAAGCTGTTCGGGGAAAGCGAGCCGGGGAAGACGCTGGCTGAGCTGTACAAGGACGGCATCACGGTGGAGGCGGCGCCGGGGAGCAAGTGGTGCTACGCAAATCACGGCTTCACGCTGCTGGGCGAGATCATCTCGCGAATGGAGGGCGTGCCGTTGCACGAGGCGGTGGAGCGGCGGGTCTACGAGCCGCTGGGGATGACGAACACGGACCTGCGGGATGAGCCGCATCCTGGTCTTTCGAAGGGTTACACGCAGGCGCCGACACCGGAGGCGAAGGCGCTGATCGAGCTTCTGGGTATCCAGCTGGAGTCCGAGGAGCCGGACGACGGCTGGAATATGCCGGGCAAGTTCGTGCGGGTGTGGGGAAACCCGGCGGCGGGCGGCGTACAATCGACGATCCCTGACATGCTGAGGTATGCCTCGGCGCTATTGCGGAAGTCAGACGGGATCGTGAGTGATGAGGCTTTCGAGCAGATGACGTCGCCTCAGTACCAGCAGGACCCGCGGCTGGACGCGTGGGGGCTGGCGTTCATGGTGCAGCGTCCGTTCGGCGTGAGGCAGTTCGGGCACGGTGGCGCGGCGTTCGGGGGGTGGAACAGCTTCATGGCGGTGTACCCAGAGCTGAACGCGGCGTTCGTGATCCACCTGAACATGTGGCGCGAGGACTTCGACAACAAGGTGCAGGCGCCGCTGATCAAGGCGTACCTGCGAGCGGAGGACGTGGCGGCGGCGGAGTGCGAAATCGAGCCGCAAGTGCTGGAGACGGCGCCGGGTGTGTACGAGCTACCCGGCAAGTTCCCGCTGACGGACTTCCGGACGCGATTCAATCCGGGCCGCGTGATGATTTCGCGGGACGGCGACGGACTGACGCTGCGCGGGCAGCGCGGGGCGGCGGCGGGCGGCGCGGCGCTGGCGCCGGCAGACGCGAATGACCCGGACCTGATGTACCTGATGGGTCCCGCGCCGAGCAAGATCGTGCTGCTTCGGGACGGTGGCGGGGCGGTGACGGGGCTGCGCTTCCAGCACCTGTTCGAGCTGGTGAAGAACCCCGAACTACAGCCGTGGACGTGATCCCAGGCGAGGCAGTGCGTTTCGCCTCCGGCGATCTGACGCTGGAGGGCATGTTGCACCTGGCTAACCGGCAGACAGGTCTGCCGGAGGGCGAAGGGCCGGCTCCCAGCATCGTGATTGCACACCCACACCCGCAGATGGGCGGGGATATGTACAACAACGTGGTGGGGACGCTGGTGCGGGCGGCGACCGAGGTGGGCTGGGCGGCGCTACGCTTCAACTTCCGCGGGGTCGGCGAGAGCGACGGGCGATACGACAACGGTACGGGGGAGCAGGACGACGTGCGGGCGGCGGTGGACTACCTGCGGACGCGTCCGGAAGTCGATGGCGTGCGGGTGGCGGTGGCGGGATACAGCTTCGGGGCGATGATGGCGGCGCGGGTGGCCACGGGGCGGGAGGACCTGGCGGCAGCGGTACTCGTCTCGATTCCGACGCAGCGCGGGCCGACGGTCGAGCTAGGCCTTCCGATGCCGGCGCTCTTCGTGACGGGCGACCGCGACGAATACTGCGACCCTGACCTGCTCCTAGAGTTTCGCGAGCAGATCGGACCGGATGTGGCGGTGGAGGTGCTGGAGGGGGTGGACCACTTCTGGTGGGGATCGGATGAGCGGCTGGCGGAGATTGTGGGCGGGTTCCTCGGTTCGCGCGTCACGGTATCATAGCGTTCGAGATGCCTGAGCCCGGCGAAAAGTACATCCTGGTGCGCAACAGCGGGCCGTTCCGCGTGTACGGCGGGATCAAGCTGGTGGACCACGAGGGTAACGAGTTCAAGGTGCCGGAGGGCGACTGGTACACGTTGTGCCGCTGCGGCGAGTCCAGCACAAAGCCATTTTGCGATTCGACTCACAAGACGTGCGGGTTCGATTCGCCGAGCGATGCGGGGGCTTGGAACGAGGAGTAGCCCTTCTGCCGGCGCGTGCCACCGGGTGTTGTGCTCCATTCTTCTGTGTCCCGGAGGTGGTTCGGCCGCCCGCCCGCCCAGGATGTTAGTGGGGGACACCCCCAACGCCCCCGGCATGGAGGCTAAGCTTCCCTGCGGCCCTCCTCACAGTGCTTGTTTTCCGGTTGCGGGGCGTGTCCGTTTGGGCGGATGGGACGGCTTCGATGGGGCGTGGTGCGGGCGAGCCACTGGCACGTTGGAAGGCCGACGTGAGGGTTGGTGACTCGCCCTAGGGTGCCGCTAGTGTGCGGCAGATGGGATCGCGCTGAGGGGGTGTGATGCATCCCGATTCAACTGTATAATTCGCGCACCAGGATCCGGAGGGACATAGATGAAGGCACGGACCGCCAGCCTGATGTTAGCGTTCACGCTGGGAGCGCTCCTGTTGCAGCCTTTCGCCGCAGGGCCTGCGTTCGCCTGCACTTGCACGCCACCGGCAACGGCGGGTGAGTATTGGGATGGCGCAGCGGTGATTGTGGCGGGGACCGTGACCGAACTCCAAGTCGTCCCTCCGTTCGATCCTGAAAACCCCAGCGGACCGTACCAGGTGCAGTTTGACTTCACTGTCAACGAGTACCTGAAGGGATCAGGCGCAAACACCCTCGCGCTCGATTCACATGACCTGCGAGTAAATTCCGACGGAAAAATCTATGGTGGCGGCGACGCGTTCTGCGAAATTGTTCATTCGGACAGCGTCGGAGTTCGGTTCGTCTTCTTCTTTGGAGGTTCGCCCACAGCAGACCCCGGTTACTGCAACGGCTCACGGGCTCTGAATAGCTTCGAAGATCCGTACCTGGAAGAGATACGCGCGGGTCTGTCGCAGACACCCACCCCCACGCCGACAGCACAGCAGCAGACCGGCAGTCAAACGCCAACGTTTCAGCAGCACACGGGCAGTGACACCCAGACAGCCGCCGTGAATCTCAGCGGATTCCCCCAAACAGGCGGCAATTCGAGTACTGGGAGCGAAGGCTGGACCCTGGTGGGCGCCGTGGCAGTACTAGCTACGCTGGCAGCGGGCGGCGCATGGCTCGCCGCTAAGGGATAACCGAGGGGCGACCATCACCGTCACGTAATCGTAAGCGGCACGCCCTGGTCGCACAGCGGGCATTCGTCGGGCGCGTAAGTCGGCAGGTCCAGTTTAAGGCAGGCAAAGAGGGGGACGCCGAAATCGATTTTGCCGCCGGAGCGGTCTATGAGGACGGCGACGCCGACTGGCTCGCCGCCGAGGTCGCGGACGGCGGTGAGGACGTCCGTGATGGAGCCGCCTGTGGTGAGGACGTCGTCGACGACGAGGACGCGCTGGCCGGGGGCGATGTTGAAGCCTCGCTGGAAGCTGCGGCCGCCGGAATCGCTGGATTCAGCGAAGATGCTGAGGGTGCCCAGGTGGCGAGCGACTTCGTAGGAGATAAGGAGGCCGCCGGTGGTGGGGCCGGCGACGATTTCGGGCGAGACACTGGGCGCCCATTCGGCGATCATGCGGCAAAGGGCTTCTGTCTGGGGTGGGCGTTCGAGGAGGCGGAACTTTTCGACGTAGAGGCCGGAGTGGCGGCCGGATGATAGCTGGAAGTGGCCTTCCAGCATGGCGCCGGCCTCGCGCAGCAGCTCTTCGGCTGACTTGTCGGTTGAGGTGACGTCTGACAAGCGGCTAATCGGCCTCTTCGGCGGAACCGACGGAGTGGTTGGGGGCGAGGTCGAGGCGGGGGCCGCCCTGGTGCCAATATGTGATGAGGGCTTTGCCGATGATGTTCTCCTTGGGCACGAGCCAGCCGAGGCGGGAGTCGCTGCTGTTGAGTCGGTTGTCGCCCATGACGAAGTAGCACTCGCTGGAGCCGCAGCGTTCGAAGGATTCGGCGCTGCCGGCTGCGGGCAAGTGATGCTGACAGGAGGAGCCGTTGCAGCGGGTAACGCCCTGGATGTACGGCTCATCGAGCAGGACGCCGTTTACCGTCACCTCGCCGTTGCTGTCGTCGATGGTGATGGTGTCGCCGGGCAAGCCGATGATGCGTTTGATGAAGTCGCGGTCGGTGCTCGTAGGTGAGACGAAGACGACGACATCTCCCCGGTCGGGCTTGCCCCAGAGGTAATCGGAGCCTTCGTCGTCGTCGCTGCCGACGAAGGGGAGGAAGTCGAGGAAGCCGACGTCGAGCTCGGCATAGGAAAGCTTGTTAACGATGAGGTATTCGCCGTCTTCCAGGCTGGGTTGCATGCTGGCGCCTTCCACGCGGAAGTTCTGGAAGGAGGCTCGGACGGCGAGGAAGATGAGAACTGCGAGAACCAGGGTTTCGGCAAGTTCGCGGGCGGTAACGGCCCAGCGGCGCTGGGGCGCGGGAATCGTAATGGTTTCGGCACGCAGGCGGCGCTGGAGCTCGGTCAGTCGCTGCTCGTAGAGCGGGTGCGCGCGGCGCGGATAGTCGACGGCGGTGGGGGTGTAGGGTCGGTACCAATCGTACTCTTCTTCGGCCCGTTCGGAGGCTACGGGGTCAAGCGCGAAGAGGTCGTCGTGGGGAGCGGGGGTAGCCGCAGTCGGCTCTTCGTCAGCCCAGTGATCGAAAAGTGGGTCAAAAGGGCGCGGCTCGCGTTCTCCTCGTCCGCCACCACCCAGGCCGCCGTTATCGTCGAAGTCTGGCATGCGTCTCCAATTATAAGCCGGTGTCGATATATAAGACGTTACGCGGGCGATTCGGTTTCGGGTTGCGGCAGGACCGGCGCTCGACCCTCTAACGTAGAGGCCCATAGAATGACGCAAATGACCGACGCCCAGCCCGGAAGCAACCCGACAGACGACCTGGAGCTGGCCGGACGCGCGCGCGGCGGCGACCTGGCGTCGTTCAACGAGCTGGTGGAGCGCTATCAGACGTCCGTGTACAACTTGTGCCTGCGCATGCTGGGCTCCGTCGCGGCGGACGATGCAACGCAGGAGGCGTTCATCTCGGCTTACCGGCACCTGGACCGCTTCCGCGGCGGGTCGTTCCGGGCCTGGCTGTTCAGCATCGCCTCAAATGCTTGCTACGACGAGATGCGGCGGAAGAAGGCGCGGCCGGCGTTCTCGCTGGACCACGCAGCGGGGCCCGACGACCGCGCCTTCGACGCGCCTTCCGGTGAGCCGACGATGGAGGCGCATGCGGAGAATACTGAGCTGCGACGGGCGCTGGAGGCGGCGCTTCAGCAACTTCCGGAGGAGCAGCGGCTTGCCCTGGTGCTATGCGACGTGCAGGGGGTGGACTACGCCGAGATCGCGGAGATGACGCAGACGTCGCTGGGAACGGTGAAGTCGCGGATCAGCCGGGCGCGGGCACGCATGCGGGCAATACTGGGCGAGCGGCAGGAACTTTTGCCGGACACGATACGTCAGACAGGTGACAAATAATGAGCCCATTGCGAATCTTTGATCGACACCCGCGCGCCGATCTGTCTTCCTACGCCGATGGAGAACTCAGCTGGAAGGCGGGCGAGCGCGTCGAAAAGCACCTGGCGTCTTGCGCTGCCTGCCGCGAGGAGCTGGCGTTGCTGCGCGCGCTACGCTCGGCGCTGGCCGACCTGCCGGAGGTGAGCGCGCCGCGTTCGTTCGCGCTGACGCCGGAGATGGCGGCGCGTCCGGCGCCCGCGCCAATGCCGGCGGGCCCGGGGCCTGCGTTCGTCGCGATGCGCGTGGCGGGCGCGGGTGTCGCCGCAGTGCTGGCGTTGGTCGTGTTCATCGACCGGGACGGCGGCGGGTCGCAGTTTAGCGGCGGAGACGACATGGCTGCCCTGGCGCCAGCATCCGAGTCGTTCAACCGGTCGTCGGACGGGTCTCTGACCGAGGACGACGACGTTGCGCCGGATTCATCTGAGAACTTTTCAGTCGGGGCGACAATGCCGGCGCAGGGGCTGGATGCCAGCGAGGATGACTTGGACCGGCCGGCCGATCCGCTGCCGGCGGACGACGAGGCCGATGGCGGGGTAGCCGGCGCCGCGCCCACGGACGTTGCGACGGCGACACCGGCGGGCCTGCCCCCGGACGTCGACGGCGGAACGACGGCCGGTGGTGCCCATGGCACGGGCGGTGGCTCAGGCGGTGGAGCTGTCCCAGGCGCAGGTCCTCAAAGCGTGACGCCGACGTCCGGCGGTCAACCGACGACGGAAGTTGAGCTGACGGTCAGCGACGCGGAGAAGTCGTCGGTGGAGGACAGTATCGCCAGCGACGACAGCGGCGATGATGCCACAACCGAGCCTTACGGCCTGGCCGATGGAGATGACGGCAACGTGAGCACGATGACCGTCGTTCAGATCGCGCTGGCGGTGATTGCCGCGGGAGCCCTGGCAGGCGGCTTTGTGCTGCCGCTATTCATGAGGAGGAATTAACGATGGAACCAACGAGCCAGTCACAAGGTCTGATGACTCAAGAAGGGTCAGGAGGAAGGCTATGAATATCATGCGAACGCGAATCCGGTACGTATTGCTGGGCGTGGCGCTGCTCGCCGTCGCGGGGCTGTTCGCAGCCTGCGGCGACGATGATGACGACGGCGGAAACGACGACGGCGTCCGGCAGCTGCAACCAGGCGAGATCAGGACGGACAAGGGGTCGGCGGTGGCAGCGCTGGCGAACTCGCTGGGCACCAACTTCGGCGCGGCTGGCAATGCGGAGTCCGCCGATGACGACACGGTGGCGGATATCGACCGCGCCGCGGCTCCGGGCGCGGCGCCCTCCGGCATCAGCTACGGCGGCGACAGTGTCTACGGGTACTGGCCGCAGGCTGCCAGCGGCGGCGTCGGCATCACAGTGCAGGGCTACGGCTCGGCGACAGCAGCGGCCGACAGCGCGGTGGTCGAGATGTACTTCTACCGCGACTCCTACGGCGACCAGCCGGTGCCGCTGCCAGAGCCGGTGCCCGACGCACCCAACTCTGACTCAGGATCGGGATCGAGTGGGTCTGAGGGCGGCGCGGACTTCCGGGGCCAGGATCTGCAGCCGGTGGAACCGATCACAGAGGCTGATTTGCAGCCAGTGATCGACGCGCTGAACGCGGCGGGCGCCACTAGCGTAGAGTTCGTGGAGCAGGGCTACTTCGACAGGTACTACGCAAACGCGACCCTGCGTGCGACGTTCGACGGCACGGGTTCAATCGACGGCGCCGTGGATGCGGCCACCAATGCGGCAAACGGCCTGTCCGGCGTCTTCTTCAGCGGCAGCAACGCCTACTACACGGTGAATGACTGCAGTGCGCTGGAGCAGGCGGCTATGGAAGCGGCGCTGGAAGACGCCAATGAGCGCGGCGACGTGCTGGCGGGAGTCATCGGTGCGGCGCGCGGCGAGATCATCGGCGCGAGCAACTACACGTACTCACCTTACGGCAACGGGTCGTGCTCATCTTCGGGTGGATACCCGATTCCACTGGCGGAGGACGGGTCCGTAGCGCCGCTGGGCCCGACGGACGTCCAGGTCTTCTCTTCGCTGACGATCACATACGCGATCAACTAGCGGAGCGGCCGGAGCTGGCCCCGGCCCCCGCACACATGGAAGGACGGCCCTCTGCCGGGGGCCGTCCTTCTTTTGCAGCAGCACGTAGCAAGTGGAGGGTGGTCGAGGCCATACGTGGCGTCGTTATGTGGCGGGAGCGAGAGGTCAGCGCCCAGAGCGGGCTACTGTGTCCCGACTGTTGTCCGTCCCACCTACCCACCCGGGGTGGTAGTGGGGGACACCCCCACACCCCGGCAAGGAGGCTGCGCCTCCCTGCACCCTCCCTCTCGATGTCCAGTGAAGCGCTTGACCGCGGCGGTGAGAGGGGCGACGCTTGGGGCCATGACGGTACTCAGCGATAAGACGATACGGGAGGAGATGGCGGCGGGGCGGATTGGCGTGGAACCGCTGGACGATGGGCTGATCCAGCCGGCGTCGATCGATTTGCGGCTGCACAACGAGATGCGAGTATTCCGGGTGACGAGCCGGCCGTACATCGACGTGCGAGAGCCGGTGGACGACCTGACGGAGTTGATCCAGATCGCGGAGGACGAGCCGTTCATCATCCAGCCGGGGACGTTCTTCCTGGGATCGACGCTCGAGACTATCACGCTGCCGGACGACATCGTGGCGCGGGTGGACGGAAAGTCGTCGCTGGGACGGCTAGGTCTGCTGGTGCACGCAACGGCGGGCTACGTAGACCCGGGATGGACTGGGCGGCTGACGCTGGAGCTTTCGAACCAGTCGCAGATGCCGATCGCGCTGTATTACGGGATGCGGGTGGCACAGATCAGCTTTCTGCGGATGTCGACGCCGGTAGAGCGGCCATATGGGTCGCCGGAGCTGGGGTCGAAGTACCAGGGGCAGACTGGGCCGACGGCATCGCGTATTTCGAGGGAGTTTGAGGGGGGCGGGTGATGGGGCGTTTTGGGGTCATGGCATGGGCGACGTTGTGACGGCGCTCATGGTGAACCTCACCATGAGCGGGCGGGGCGTTGTACCCATGCGGGCGTGGGGGCGCACGGCTCGGTGGGGCGGGGAGTTCGCAAGGTGCCGGATCGAGAACCTCACCGCGAGCGGGCATGGCGCAGTGCGAATGCGGGGCGCTGCCGCTCCTGGAGTCATGTGTGTTCGAATGCTCGCCTTCGCTGCGCCGAGGTCCTTCGCTGCGCCTGCGGCTCCGCTCAGGAAATGGGGCGAACCGAAGTCGTGGCGCAAGCGTTACCTATAGTGAGAGAGCATGATGATTGAAGACACCTATCCCGTAAGACTTGACGTTGTTGACCGGCCTGAACGCTTCCGGCGGTCGCAAGTACTGCTGCGAGGGCTGGTACTGATCGCGGTGTCGCTGCTGGCGATGTTTGCCTGGCTGGTGGCGATCGTTTACATCGCGATTCCAGTGGTGACGGCGGCGTTTGTGTCGAGCGACGGGCGTGCGGCGTTCCGCGAAAAGAGTGCGCCGCGGCTGAGGCGGGCGTTGCACTGGATCGTGGCGTTCGACTCGTACTTCACGCTGCTGACGGACCGTATGCCGAATGAATCGCCGGACCAGGTCGCGAAATTCGAGGTGGAGTTCACGGGTGAGCCGACCACTGGCTCTGCCCTACTGCGGCTGCTGATGAGCATCCCGAGCGGGATCGTGCTGCTGGTGCTTTCAGCGGTGGCGGTGGTGACGGGAATCATCGCCGGGGCTAGCATCCTGATTACGGAGCGCTACCCGGACGGTCTGTACCGTTTCCACCTGGGGGTGGTGCGCTGGTTCGCGCGGCTGTTGGCCTACCACGCATCGCTGGTGGATGAGTATCCGCCGTTCACGCTGGACTGTGATCCGCGCGTGCCAGCGGCGAGCACAGACCCGTCGTCAGCGCCGACTTCCGCGTAGCCGGAAGCCCGAGGTGTTATTGCTCCTCTCGTCCTTCGAGACGCCCTCCGTCCGCTGCGGCGGACTGCGGGCTCCTCAGGATGAGCGGTACGGAACCAGCAGCTATTTGCGAGCGACGAACGTCGCGTAGTCGATGTAGGTTTCGACGGCGCGCTGTTCTATAGCGATTCCGTGTTCGATCTCGTCGGCGAAGAAAATGTCGGCGGGCTGGGCGGTTTTGGCCTCGTCGGCGACTTCCAGCATCGGGTTCCAGTAGTCTTCCCAGTCCTCGCGCGGATGCATGATCACGTCTTCGACGTGGAGGCCTGCCTTTTCAATCGCGGCACGGCAGTCGTCAGCGGAGACGAACGCGGCGTCGGCTAGCCAGCCCCACTCTTTGCCCAGCGTCTCGGCGGGGATCGTGCGCCAGACGATGTCGGAGCAGACGACCCAGCCGCCGGGTTTCGTGACGCGGGCGAGTTCGCGGAGGGCGTCATCGCGGCCGATGATGGAGGGGGCGCCGATGCAGTAGGCGGCGTCCATGCTGGCGTCGCGCAGGGGAACGTATCGCCCGTTGGCGCGAAGGAGAGTGACCAGGTCGCGCAGGTTGAAGTGCCAGAACTTAGCGGCGGAGAGATGGATGAACGGGTCGTGTGTCTCGACGGCGAACACCTGGCAGGCGAACTCGGCGGCGAGGGTAGCGGCGGCTTCGCCCTTCCCGGAGCCCATATCGAGGAGGCGGGTGTTTTCGCCGGGCTTTGCGCGGTCGGCGACGATCTCAACGGCGCGGTCGGCGCCGGGAGTGAGGTATTCCTGGCGAGCGTAGATGCGGAGGAAGTCAGGCACGCTCGGAGTAATCCGGGTAGGCGGTGAAAAGGAAGTCCTCGCCGAGGCGCTCGATGATTACGTCACGGAGGCGGAGTGCGTCGGCCATGCGGTAGGCGCCAGTGCCAGCGACTGGGCCGGGCGCGTCGGCGGCGCCGACGATGACGGGGGCGATGATCGCGTGCAGCTTGTCGACGAGACCAGAGTCGAAGAAGGCGCCGAGAATGCCGCCGCCGCCTTCGACGAGAAGGTTGACGATGTCGCGGCGGCCGAGCTCCTCAAGCAGGGCGCGGAGATCGACGTGCTCGCCGTCGAGCGGCAGAGCGAGGACTTCGGCGCCGGTGGCTTCGATTGCTGAGCGCCAGCCGGCTGGGGCGTCGGGGCCGGTGGCGATGAGGGCGGGGACGCCGCCGGAGAGTGCCTGAGCCATGGGCGGGGTGCGGCCGCGCGTGTCGACGATGACACGAAGGGGGGTGCGCTCGGCGGGCTGGCCGCCGGGGCGGGCGATGAGCTGTGGGTCGTCGATGACGATGGTGGAAGAACCGACGAGGATGGCATCGATGCGGGTGCGCAGGCGGCTGTGCGCCCATTCGCGGGTTTCGGGGCCGGAAACCCAGCGGGAGTCGCCGGAAGCGGCGGCAATCTTGCCGTCGAGGGATGCGGCGTACTTGGCGATGACGAAGGGCAGGCCGGTGGTGCGGTGCTTGACGAATGCTTCGAGGATGCGGCGCGCCTCGTCTTCGCCCTCACCGGCGACGGTGGAGACGCCGGCGGCTTCCAGCGCATCTTGGCCGCTGCCGTCCACCTTGGGATCGGGGTCGCGGAGGGCGTAGTGCACCTCGCTGATACCGACGGCGATGATGGCGTCGGTGCACGCGAGGGTCTTGCCTTCGTGGCAGCAGGGTTCCAGGGTGGTGTACATGGTTCCACCGCGGGCCTTTTCGCCGGCCTGGCTAAGGGCCATGACTTCGGCATGGGTCCAGTCGGGAGCCGGCTGAGAGGTGCCTTCGCCAGCGATGGCGCCGGACGAGTCAACGATAACGGCGCCGACGAGGGGGTTGGGGGAGACGTACTGGGGTGCCTCGCGGGAGATGTCGAGGGCGCGTTGCATAGGAGGCGGGATCATGGCCCGATTATCGTATACTCTGCGTGCTTTACAGACTTCACTAGAGGAGGCGTGGCAATGGCAGCCAGCGAACGAGGCGAGAAGGTCATTCAGACCATCAAGAATGAGCGGCGGCAGTTCCAGGTGTTCTGCCAGGCGCTGAGCGATGAGGAACTGATGCGGGAGGTGCCGAACAGCACGTGGGTCGTGCGGGACTTCATCGCGCACCTGGGGACGCTGGACACGCAGTTGCAGACGTGGTTCCAGAGCGTGGTGGACGGCGTGCCGGACAGCCAGATACGCAATGCGGACGGGCAGCCTACGGGCATTGACGACTGGAACGACAGGACGGTGGCGGAGCGGCGTGGCCGGACGCTGGACGAGGTGTTCGATGAGGCGGCGGCGAACCGCGAGCAGCTGATCCCGGTCATCGAGCAGCTGACGGATGAGCACATGACCACGATTGTCCACTTCGCGGGAGACAATAAGCGCCCGGGCGCCGACATTCCCTTCGGGCTGTTCCTCTCGGGATGGGCGCACCACGATGCGATTCACCTGGCGGACATGCTGAAGGCGCTTCCGGAGCACGCGGACGACCCGGAGCTGCGGGAGTGGCTATCGCACCCGGCGGTGGCCTGGTACCAGAACGCGATGTCGGGGCCGGCGCGAGAGGCGTAGAGCGACGCGGTCTGAGCCCAGCCCTGGCCCTCAGAAACGGCAAATCTGAACCAAACACGGCTCTCGTGCGTTTGTAAAGGCGTGAAACACCGCAGAAGGCAGAGCTGGCTACGCATACTCGAAGACCGCTACGGGCACCGGCGTGGTAAGTCGAAGCGCAAGGACGCGCCGATTGTTTACCCCGTGCTGGTCCGGCCGGTAGCGACGCCCGAGCCTGCTCCGCCGCCCAAGGAGAACACTATGACTATGCCTCAGTTCGTCGTGCTTGGAATCTTGTTCGTGATGATCGCCTGGTTAGGGGCGGCGACAGTGGCATGGGGGGTCGTTGAGCTGAACGGCGGTGGCGAACCCGGCGAGGTTGGCCCGCAGGGAGTACAGGGTATAGCGGGCGAACCCGGGCCGCAGGGCCCGCAAGGGCCGCCCGGCAACGACGTGGCGATGGAGATGATCAAGCGGCTGGGCGCGATGTTCGCGGTGCAGCAGAAGTCGGTTCTGCTGGGCGGCTCATTCGTCGAGTTCAACGACATCGACATCACGCGGTGTGTGGAGTACATCATTACGGGCGTGCCCGGCGTTAATGCTTGTCCGGGGTTCCAGGAGGGCAGATAACCTATGCGTATCTCTATATCCTACCGGCGCCCGTTGCTATAATTCGCGCGATGGCCACGATTTCACAAGTGGAACCTGCCCAGGAGTACGCGGCGGCGCCTCTGCCCTACGCGGGTCTCTCGCTCCGGATCGTCGCCGCCGTCCTCGACCTTGTCTTCCTGTTTTCCGTGGCGGCGCTGTTCGCATCGGTCGCCGGGCTGCACTACCTTCTGAGGACGGAGTGGGGCGACATCGACCCAACGGACGAGGTGCAGATCACGACGTTCGTGATAATGGGCAGCTTCCTCATCTTTCTGCCGCTTTATTTCGTGCTCTTCTGGTACTGGCGCGGCCAGACGTTCGGCATGATGGCCACGCGCATCGCCGTCACCGACCGCGACGGATACCACATCTCGCTTTTCCAGTCGGTCTTGCGGCTGATCATGTGGCCCTTTAGCGTACTGCCGCTGGGCCTCGGCGTCACCACGATGTTCTTCGACCGCGAGCTCCGGATGCTGCACGACATGCTCTCCGGCACCGTCGTCGTCGAATTGCCGTAGTGTCGGCTGTCCTGCGGACCGCCTCGGTCTGGATAGCAGCGTTCGTCCTTGCCGTCTTCCTGGGCGCATTCCTGGCGGCCCTGACCGCTTATCAGCTGACATCGGAGGGAACGGGCAAGCGCATCCTCCAGCGGTCAGTGGTGGTGACGACCGAGGTCGACGCGCTGCTGCCGGCGATCGAAGAGGACCTGGAGGTGCGTACCAGCAGCGGCGTCCCGGAGACGGTAACGGTGCGCAACTTCCCTATCGCGGTGCAACTGACGCGCGACGAAGCCAGGAACCTGCGCGGCCCCGCCCTTCGAGACCGCATCGTGACGCTGGCCGCGGACAAGCTTTACGAAGACGGCGGCGGCGCCTGGGCCAGCGGCGATCCGGCGGCGACACCGGCCGTCGAGCGGTTTTCGGCGGCGGGGGCGATCAACTACGGGCTTGGCTGGATCCGCGACTCGACAAACCTGGGCCTGCTGGTGCTCGCCGTGTTCCTGGCCCTGATGACGCTGACGATGGCGGTAATGACTATGGCGATCATGCCGTGGGACATGCGATTGCTCGTAGCGGGCGGAGTTAGCCTGCTGGCGGGCCTGCCGCTGCTGGCGGGCGCAGTGGCGGTGCGCTTCGTTTTCCGGACGGCGGACGCTGAGGGCGACCCGTTTGTGCAGCGAATGCTGGACATCGGTGTGGACGCGATGTGGGTAGCGATCCGCAATGCGCTGGTGATGTGTCTCGTGGGCTTCGCGCTGGTCCTCATCGCTTCTGCGCTATTGTGGTGGATTTCGCGGCAAAGCCCGCACACGGGCCAATCGGCACTGGATACGTACCGCTAGCACGTTCGTATAATCAAGCGGAAGCCTATGAACAGCGCCCTACTCGCGCGAAGACGTTTTGGGCGCTCCGTAGCCAGGTTTATCCTGCTCGGGGTGCTCCTGCCGAACGTGGTCTACCTGGGCCACTGGGGCGTTGGGACGTCTGACGCGGCGCAGGAGGCAGCACACCACGAGTCGCACGGCGCGGACGAGCACGACCTGCACTGTCACGCGGGCCCCGCGAAGTGTGCGGGCGCCCAGGCGACCGTTGGCTCGATCAACATCAACGAGGACTCGGGGCTGGTAACGCCCGAAGGCACGATCCGGCCAACGCTGGACGCCCCTGCCGAATTCGCGCCGGAGCCGCCTTCCTCCCGCCTGCTGCAACCACCACAGGCTGCGTAGTAACGCACCGCCCAATCGTTGGTATCGGCTTCTCTGTCGATACGTATCGCGTTACTAATAGGAGGAACAATGTTTTCACGATTCCGCCTGCTTGCTGTAGGGCTCGTCGTCCTGCTGGTCGCCGTGATCGGCGTAGCAGCCGCCGCCTGCGGCGACGATGATGATGCCGATGCCCAGGATGGCGTCACGCAGGAACAACTGGATGAGGTAGCCCTAGAGACGCAGCGCGCTCAAGTGCTGGCAACGATGACAGCTTTCCGCGTGGAAGGCCTGCACGAGATCGACGACGCGGCTCAGCGAGCATCCGAATTTGAGGCCGGTTGGTCCGGCGCTATCACTCGGATGCGGCAGGCCGTGCAGGGAACAAACTGGCCGGAAGCGCTGCACGCTGGGGCCGAAGAGACGGAGGCCGCGCTTATCTCTGCCGAGGAGGCGATCGCCGATGAGGATTTGGCTGCCTTTAAGACAGCGGCGGCAGACGCGCACGCCGGCTGGCACGGCCTTGAGCGCGACGCGTACTCATTCGTGGCCGGTGAAGAGCACTCCGGAGACGACGGACACGATGATGAAGGCGACGACCATGGGACAGATGAGGCCGACGACCATGGCGACGAGACCGAGAACGACCACGGCGACGAAGGCAATGACGCGGGCATGCACTCCGTCATCGAACTGACTGACGCGGGCGCGCTGCCGACTGTTCAGCTCGTCGTGCACGAGGACGCCAAGGCCGGCTGGAACCTCCAGATCGTGACGACAAACTGGGACTGGGCGCCTGAACACGCCAGCACCGACCACGTGGCGGGTGAGGGGCATGCCCACATCTACGTGGACGGCGTTAAGCAGGGTCGTGTGTACGGCGACTGGTACCATCTGGCGGCACTTGACGACGGCGACCACGAGGTGATGATCACGCTGAACGCTAACGACCACAGCGATCTGAGCTACAACGGCACGATGATCGCGGCCAGCCAGATGGTCTACGTGGAGGCTTCGTGACGCGAGGGTTAATAACGTCCGTCGTAGCTCTGCTGCTCACCGGCGGAATATTCCTCGGCGGTGAGCAGCAGGCCTTGGCGCACGCCGATCTCGAAAGCTCGACGCCTGCGGAGGACGAAGTCGTCGCCGAGTCGCCCGATGAAATCGAGATCTTCTTCGGCCAGGAGCTGGTGCGGCAAGGGGGCCTGCCGGGCGTTGTCGTTGTCAACGAGGCCGGCGACGTGTTGGCCGACGAACCCGTCGTCGACGATGCAGACCGCACGCGCCTGACGGTTGCGCTGCCGCCCGCGCTGGGTGACGGCCGCTATACGGTGATCTGGCATACGCTCTCTGACGACGACGCCGAAGAGGCGCGGGGCGCGTTCCATTTCTATGTTGGCGAAGGTCCGAGCGGCGGCCCCTCCAACGGGACTGACGATCCGGGCGCGACACCGGCACCGACCGGGACCACCGTCGTCACACAGCCGGCGGGCGGGGGTGACGGAGGCGGAAACGATGTGCCGCTGTGGGCGCTACTCGGCGGGCTGGCGGTGGCACTGGTTGTGGGCACGAGCGCGGGCGTGACGCTGGCGAGCAGGCGGGCCGGATGACGTTGCGCCTGACCCTTGTGGCTCTGGCCGCCGGGATGATGGCGATTGCCTGCGCAAGTGGTGATGACGACGATGCGACTGGCACGCCGGCGCCAACGAGCTCGCCGGACGCCGTCGAGGCGATGATCCTTTACCGCGACGCGGTCGGGTTCATCGTGGCGCAGGACCTGGAAAGCGGGGACGCGATCGGGCACCCCGTGGACTTCAACAGTGAGGTAGTGGTCTGGGCGGCATGCTCGCCGGACGGCGGACGCATCGCCTTCTTGCGCCAGTACTTCGACCGCAGGACGCGCACACTCGAGATCCGAGACGCATCAGGGGCGCAGGAATTCGAGTTGCCGGCGACGACTCAGGGCTTCGACTGGTCTCCGGATGGGACGCGCATCGCATTCACGGAGTTCGACGGCTTTGCGAATACGCACAAGGTAACCGTGATGGACTTGGCGTCCGGCGAGACCACGGAGCTGTCGTCGGGCGAGGCGATCGCCGGCTCGCCCGCGTGGTCGCCCGACGGAAGCGTGATCGCCTACGACATCGCGGACATCCTGTCGACGCGTGCGGATATCTTCCTGCTTGATCCGGAGGGCGGCGAGCCAGAGCAGGTGCCGATCGAAGGCGAAGGGCAGTGGCGCGACCCGGCGTGGGCGCCGGACGGCGGGCTGCTAGTGGCGGGGCTGGTGGACGGCCGGCAGCAGCTGTACCGCGTGCCGGCCGGTGGCGGCGAGCCGGCCATCCTCACTGACTCGCCGGATATCTTCAAGGGTTCGCCGCGCTATGCGCCGGACGGGTCGCTGATCGCGTATACGGGGTCGATCATCCTGGAGCAGCTATCGGCGGCGATTATGAAGCTGCACAGCTTCGGCATCTTCCTCGTGAACGCGAACGGCAGCAGCGAACGCGCCCTGACAGTCGACCCGCGGCTGAACCCCGGCTCCGGCGTCGATCCTTACCTGGACGCCTACCTGCTGGGCTGGTGCCTGCCGGGGGCCTGGCAAGACGAGACGTGGGAGCCGTTGGTGCCGCCGACGCCCGTTGGCGAGCAATGACGCTTCTGCACATCGGAGGGGCGAGCGCGGGGACGGTGCTGGTCTCCGTCATCGCGATCTTCTTCCTGCTGTTCGCAATGAGTTTCGCCGTGGGCTCGGTGCCGGAGGGGCACCGGCGCTTCAGCAAGGGCTGGACGCGGGCATGGCTGCGGGCGTCGCTACCGCGATCTGTGCTGGCGGCCGGATTCTCGGCCCTGCTCTTTGTGGGCTCGGCGCTTTCGGGCGGCGGACAGTCGGACGCGGACATCGCGGCCACGTGCGAGGCGCCTTTGGCGCCGAACACGGGGCGCGAGATCACAGAGTCCCGACTGGCCGTCGCCGTGGACGGGATGCGCGCGATTGCGGACGCCGCACGCTCTGGCGAGATGGCGGAAGCGCAGACGCTCTTCTTGACCAACGACTCACACAACGTGGCTCACGACATCGACGCGCCGCTGCGGTTGCGGAACAGTGCGCTGGCACGCGACCTCTGCGAGGCTGTGTTGCGCTTCGAGCGCGAGATCGCGGCGGACGCGGTTGACGGGCCTGCCCTGGCGGAGGAAGCGGAATCTATCGCCGGATACCTGGAGACCGCCCGTGATGTCTACGACTTCGCGACGCCGGAACCGGCGGCCGGAGGCGGCCTCTGCACGAGCCCGGTGGGCGCCGTGACAGACGAGCCGCTAACGGCATCGCGCATCGAGGCAGCCGCGACGCTGATGCGGCAAGCCGGGGAACTGGCCGAGGGCGGCGACACCCAGGCGGCAGCGCAGGCGTTCGGCGGAGACACCCACAACATCACCCACGACATCGACGGGCCGCTGCGGTTGGCCGACCAGGAGCTGGCGATTGAACTCTGCATCGTAATCGTGGCGCTGGAGACGGAGTTCGGATCGACGCAGGACAACGAGATCATCGCGACGAACGCGAGCGCAGGTGCCAACCTGCTGGAGGAGGCGGGGCGAGCGCTGGGGATCACCGGATGACGCTACGAGGATTGCTAACACCCCTGGCCCTTGGGGCGCTGGCGTTAGCACTTGTAGCCGCGTGGGCGGGGTCAGCGAGAGAGGCAGACGCGCACGCGATCCTTATTCGCTCCGATCCGGGGATCAACGCGGAACTCGCCGACTCACCTTCCATCGTCACCGCGTTCTTCAGCGAGGGCCTGGACCAGCGGCTTTCGTCGATGGAGGTGGTCGACGGTACCGGCGAGCGCGTCGATGACGGCACGCTGACGTTTGGGCCCGAGGCAGAGCGGATGGCAGTCGGTATGGACGATGAGCTGGGGCCGGGCTACTACACGGTGATCTGGGAGACGCTATCGACAGTGGACGGTCATTTGCTGAAGGGGTCGTTTCCATTCACGGTGTTGGAGGAGGACGGGGGCCTGCCGCCCGGCCAGCCGTTCAGCGCCGGTTCGTTCGGCGGCGAGCCCAAGCCACTGAACGTGGGCGTGAAGTGGGCGCTGCTTGTCGTCGCAGCGATGATGACGGGGAGCCTGGCGTTCGTGGCGATGGTCTCGAACCCGGCGAGCGCAGCGCACCAGCAGTCCCGATCTGCGGCGCGACGACGAGGTCTGTTGACGACCGGCGTTGCGGCGGCGGCATTAGTCGTCGTTGCCGGCGGCGAACTCCTGGTGCAGGCGGACCAGCTCGGGGGCTTCGAGTTCGTGGACGCCTCGCTGAAGACGGACTGGGGCGAGCACTGGATCCAGCGGCAGATGATCCTCGCTGGGATCATCGCCTCTCTGGCGATGATCCCGGCGCTGCACAGGGTGGGGCGGGATGCGTTGGCGCGGTCGGCAACGTGGGGATGCATAGCGGCGGGGGCGGGCTACCTACTGCTCATCGCGGTTGTCAGCCACCAGAACGCGGTGCCGGGCGCCTTCTGGGGTGTTGGTGCGGACTGGCTGCACCTGCTCGCTACGGCGGTCTGGCTGGGCACGCTATCGCAGCTAGGTATGTTCCTTATCTGGCTCCGCGCGAGGCCGTCGGAGGAGCGGGCGGCGCTGCTGCCGGGCCACCTGGAACGCTTCTCCTACCTGGCGGCGACGAGCGTGGTGGTTCTGATCGCCAGCGGCACTCTAAACGCCCTGATCCAGATCCCGAGCCTGGAAGCGCTAGTCGATACGGCCTACGGGCGATCGCTGATGTTCAAGCTGGCGGTCGTCGCGCTATTGCTGATAGTCGCGGGGATGAACGCATTCTATCTGCGCGACCGCACGGCGGAGGAAGGCGAGGACAGCGGGCCGGAAGCGGACCGTTTCCGCGGCTTCCTGCGCCGTGCGGTATGGGTGGAACTGGGCGTCGGGATCGCGGTGCTATTTGCCGCATCGTTCTTGTTCCAGTACCCCACATCGCGGCAGGCGAAGGAAGCGGACGCCGCGGCGGCGCAAGCGGCGGATACGCAGGCGGTCGTCGGCTACGAGGAACTGCAGCCGGCGGGCGACCTGACGATCAACCTGACGATCTCGCCAGCGGCAACGGGCAACAACTCGTTCCGCGTGTTTCTCTTCCCGCAGGGCAACGAGGACATCGGTGACGTGCAACGTGTGCGCCTGCGTTTCCAGCCGCCCTCCGACGACCTTGCGCCGTCCCAGCTCGACATGGAGCAGGCGGAGTTGACGGCGTACCGCGCCGTCGGCCCGTTCATCACCGAAGAAGGCCTTTGGACAATAGGCGTCGATGTGCGCCGCGCGGGCATGGACGACGTCAGCGCCGACTTCCCGGTCTCGATCGAGGGGGCGGGAGGCGGCGGGCAATTTGCCCTGCCCCTGGCCAGTGGCTCCTGGTGGACGGTAGCGGCCGTGCTGTTCGTCGTGGGAGTGCTGCTGCTGGCGGTATGGTCGCCGTGCTTGCCGGAGTGGCCCGATCCAGCGCCCCGGCTTCTGCGCGTGGGCACAGCAGCGTTCACGGTAATCGGGATCGGCGTCCTGGCGATCAGCCTGCTGCCCGGCGAAGGCGAGACGACAGGCAACCCGATCGCGTCGTCACCGACATCGATCGCCATCGGGCGCTCGCTCTACGAGGCGAATTGCCAGCAGTGTCACGGCGCGGACGGCCGCGGCGATGGCCCGCTGGCGGAGGACCTGCCTTTGGCGCCGGCCGACTTCCGCATACATGTCCCTTTTCACCAGGATGAATTCTTCTTCCTGGTGATATCCAACGGGCTGGGCCAGATCATGCCGGGCTATCAGGAGCAGCTGACCGAGGAGGAGATATGGCATTTGATAAACTTCCTGCGAGCGGAGTTTGGCGTTGACGCTGACCAGCCCACTGAATAGCAACACCTACTTTTCGCGCGGTCGTCGCGCGGCCTCCGAGCAGACCCGCGTCCCGGACTGGGTCTGGGGCGCCGGGCTGGGGGCAGTTGCTCTCTTCTTCGTTGGGCTGTTCCTCCTGGTAACCGGACCGCTATCCGGGGGCGGCGGCCCGTGCGACGAGGGCCTGGAGCCACTGGGAGGCTCCACGGTTGACGCCGAGACTTTCGCGACGGTGGACGCGTCACTGGGGCGCGTAGTAACGGCCCTGCAGTCCGGCGACCGGGACGGCGCGCGCGCCAACTTCTACGGGCCGACGCACAACTTCACGCACGCGGTGGAGCCTCCGCTGCGGGAGGTGGACGATGAGGCAGCGCGGAACGTGTGCGAGGCTGTCCTAAGCATCGAGACTACAATTGAGCAAGGGTCGTTCGCGGATGCAGCAACGGATGCGCAGACCCTGCGGGACTCGCTGCGCGATGCGGCTGTGGCGCTCGGCTACCCTAGGCCGGGATAGGAGGACGAAAATGGGCAAGCTGGAAGGCGAAATCGCGATTGTCACTGGCGCGAGCCGGGGCATCGGAAAGGAGATCGCTACGCTATTCGCGGCGGAGGGAGCGAAGGTGGTTGCGGCCGCGCGCACTGTACAGGAGGGCGACCACCAGCTACCGGGCGGCATCCAGGAGACAGTGGCGGAGATCCGGAAGAGCGGAGGCGAAGCGACCGCGGTCCCGGCCGACGTATCCGATCCGGAGAGCATCGAGGAGCTGGCGGCGGCGTGCAGCGGGACTTATGGGCCAGCGACGGTGCTGGTGAACAACGCGGCTCTCACCTACTACACGCCGATAACGGACTTTCCGCCGCGGCGCTGGCAGAAGATGATCGACGTGGACCTGACGGCGCCATTCCTGCTGGCGCAGGCGGTCCTGCCGGACATGATCGCGGCAGGGCGCGGGCACATCGTGAACGTTTCGTCTAAGGCGGCGATTCATCCGCAGGGACCGCCGTTCGAGAACCGGCCCGGCGGTACCGTCTACGGCATGGTGAAGGCGGGTCTGGAACGCTTCACCAGCGGCCTGGCTTCTGAGGTGTACGAGCACGGGATCGCCGTCAACGCGCTGTCGCCAACGGGGATCGTGGCCTCGCCCGGGGTGCTGTTCCACGGCCTGGTCAAAGACGAGAACGACCCGCGCACGGAGCCAGTAGATTACATGGCGCGGGCGGCGCTTGTCCTGGCGACGTACGACCCGGCGAAGCTGACGGGGCGCATCACGTACAGCCAGGAGTTGCTGCGAGAACACGGCCAGCTGGACTAGGAAAGCTGGCGTCACTGCACGCTAGGAGGGCTCGTTACCGATGATCTGGCCGTCTTCATTCGTCATCAGCCCTTCCCTTGCTCATGTCGAGGATGACGAGGACGTTGGCGAAGGGGTCCTGAAGGACGGCGCAGAGGCCGATCTGGATCTCGAAAGGGCCGGAGAGTAGCGTGCCGCCTGCGCCCGCGAATCGCTCGATAACATCCGGGACTGAATCGACGAGGAGGTCGGTCTCGGCGCGGGGGCGGTCTGTGTGGAGCACAAGTTCGCCCTCCCCTTCCGCAAGGCGGAGGCCGGCAGCCGTCTCACTGCGCCAGACGAGCTGGTGGCCGAGCGTATCGCGATATAAGGCGAGCGCTTGATCAAGATCGGGGACGGGAAGGCTGAGGCAGTCGATCCGGCGAAAGAGTGGTTCCACACGCTGAGTATACGGCGGGACACTTAAACCAAGCCTGAACGTGTGACACCGTACTCCTGGTGACTGGGCGGCGTCTCCACTTATGACAAGACCACCCCAACGCACCACACCACCAAGGAGACATCCCCGTGAAGACCCGCCCATTCTTGATCGCGGCCGTGGCCACGGCGGCGGTGATAATCGCCGTAGCGTATGCTTCCGGCCCGGCCGACGAGACATCGGCGAACACGACGCTCGACACGGAAGAGCAGGCGTTCGTGACGCTGATCAACGACTACCGGGCCCAGAACGGCCGCGGCCCGCTGCTAATCGATAACAGCATCCAGGGAGCGGCCCACTGGATGAGCGCGAGCATGGGCCAGTACAACTTCTTCAGCCACACCGACCACCTGGGCCAGAGCCCCTGGACGCGCATGTGCAACTTCGGCTACTGCTACGACACCTACAAGGGCGAGAACATCGCCGCCGGGTTCACTACGGCCAGCAGCGTCTTCGACGCGTGGAAGAACTCCTCCGGCCACAACTCCAACATGCTAAACGCGAACTACAAGGTGATGGGCGTAGCGCGGGAGTACACGGCCGGGAGCACATACGGCTGGTACTGGACGAACGACTTCGGTGGCTACGTAGCGACGGCACCAGCGGACGCCACGCCCACGCCGAGCCCTGCGCCGCCGCCCGCACCAACGAACACACCCGCGCCAACGGCTACACCCGCGGCCACGGCGACGCCCGCGCCAACGGACCCAGGATGCCCCGGCGACAGCGACTGTGACGGCTACTCCGACGCGCTGGAGGCCCTGATAGGCACTATCCCGAACAAGCGGTGCGCGGCTACCTTGACGGCGCTGGACGAGAACCCCCAGGCCTGGCCGCCGGACTTTGACGACAACCGACGGGTCAACACCACGGACGTCCTGGCGTTTAAGGCCGTCTTTAACAGCTATAGCGCGCGCTTCGACCTGGACGGCGACGGCGACGTTGACACGAGCGACATCCTGCACTTGAAGGCCGTCTTCGGCAAGACCTGCACACCCTAGTCATGATTCGGGCCTCGCGCAGGCGGGACCCGTTCATGCAATGGCGAAGGGCCAGGCCATGTGCCCGGCCCTTCGTTTTCGTTTGCGCGTCTAGTCCAGGCGCTCGATGATCGTCGCCGTGCCGAGGCCGCCGCCGCAGCACATGAGCTGCATGCCATAGCGGCCGCCCGTGCGCTCCAGCTCGTGGAGCATGGTGGTCATCAGGCGCGCGCCGGTGGCGCCCAGCGGGTGACCGAGCGCGATGGCGCCGCCGTTGACGTTGACCTTCAACATGTCCGGGTTGCACTCGCGCTTCCATGCGAGGACTACAGAGGCGAACGCCTCGTTGATCTCGATGAGGTCGATATCCTTCATCTCGAGGCCAGCGTGCTTGAGCACCTTCGGCGTGGCGGTGATGGGGCCGGTCAGCATCAGCACCGGGTCGGAGCCGACGACGGCCTGTCCGACGATACGCGCTCGCGGCTGCTTGCCCAGCTCATCTGCCTTCTCGCGGGACATGAGGAGGACGGCGGATGAGCCGTCGGTGATCTGCGAGGAGTTGCCGGCGTGGTGGACGCCGTCCGGGCGGAACGAGGGCGTCAGGCTGGCCAGCTTCTCCAGCGTGCTCTCGCGGATGCCCTCGTCCGTCGTCACCGTGTGGTCGAGGCCCTCGATCTTGACGTCCACCGGGATCATCTCGCGCTCGAAGCGGCCTTCGTCGCGGGCGCGGCGGGCCTTCTCCTGGCTCTCCAGCGCGAACTCGTCGGCTTCCTGGCGGCTGACGCCCCACTTGACGGCGATCTCCTCGGCGGAGATGCCCTGCGGGGTGAGCGGGTACTTCTCCATCAGTTCAGGTGTGAAGGGGGCGCCGGGGCCCTGCATCATGTTGACGCCGAGGGGCACGCGGGACATTGATTCGACGCCGCCGCCGATGGTGATGTCGCAGACGCCGGCCTGGACGAGGTTGGCGGCGAAGTGCACGGCCTGCTGGCCGCTGCCACACTGGCGGTCGACGCTGGTGGCGGGTACTGTATATGGGAAATCGGCCGTCAGCAGCACGTTTCGGGCGACGTTGGCGGCCTGCTCGCCGACCTGGTCGACGCAACCGAAGACGACGTCCTCGATCTGCTCAGCCTGGATGCCGGAGCGGCTGACGAGCTCGTTGAGCACCATAGCGCCCAGCTGGTTGGGGTGGAGGCCGGAAAGAACGCCGGCGCGGCGTCCCATGGGCGTGCGCACGGCCTCCACGATCACTACTTCACGCATGTTGGGAATCCTCCTTGTGAATTCGCGTCAATTCTAGCAGATGCTAAGCGAAGGGCTGCGCTCACCTGCAAGACAATCACGGCCCACGGGCGGGCATGCGGTCATTGAAGCTTGCCTGTCGTATCGCTGAATGTGTAAGAGTTCTCTTGGACGGGAGTACGATCGTTCTCTTCGTAAAAGAAACCGCAGGTAACCACCCAAATCCGGTTCCCCGACCTGTAACTTGCCTCATCACACAGGACCCACTTCGTGTCTCTGGGAAAGACTTCCGTATCCGCAACCTCGCGCTGCGCAAGCCTAAGCACGTCCGATCGGGTGAAGTTCGGGGCAACCGTACGAACCGGCGTCGGCCGTGGCGTTCGAGACGGGGTTGGAGCATCAGTCGATGCGACAGCAGTCTCGCTGTCGTCCGTCTCTGTCGCCATAAACCAGATTGTTAAGCCGAGGAAAAGTGCGGCTACGACTCCGACCAATCCGCCAGCGAGCGCAGGCGCAGAGCTAAACCCGACCGTCGTTTTATGTGAGCCCGCTCCTCGCGCGGTTCCCTGCTTATAGCAGATAGTTGGCAGGTGAACCATAGCGTAGAGGCCCAAGATCGGAACCAACAGCGCGACGGACCATCCCACGACTTGCCAGCCAAAGTTGTCGGACGCCGGTGCCACAGCGCCGTGAATCGACCCCTCACGGATTCCACGCCGATATGCCCAGAAGCAGAGGACGGCTAGGCCTATGACTGTAGTGAAGATGGTCACGAAAGCAGCGAGCCATCCCAGCCAAGTTGGTACATCGCGAGCTTCGACGCTGGCGGTTGGCGGTTCGAGCGGCGCTGGCTGTGCGGGGCTTCCGCACTCGCTGCAAAATCGGACAGCAGCGGACAATTCTGCACTACATTGTGAACAATATCTCACGAGATCCAAGGCAGTGGCCCCCTTTGAAGCGCGATTATAGCACTCGCCTCGAGATCCAACATTGGGTCATCGCCAGCTTCCGTTAGGAGCAAGGATGGAAAGCGTCATTACCGGAATCGCCGTTGGAGCTATGGTCGGTGGTGCGAGCGCGTGGATTGGCCACTGGTTCGAAAGAACAAAGCGTCGGGAACAGCGGCAGGAAGCGCGGGACCGTAATCTCCGAGAGATGATCGCGGTGATGATGCGCCTTGCACGAGCTCAGAGTTCAGGACTCAGGGAGTTCAAGTTGGGACCCGACATGCTGGGTCTCAGTGTCGAAGAAGTCCGGAGGAACAACCTGCATTACGTTCTCGAGATTAAGGAGGCCTATCCAAATTTCTTCTGGCGGCCTAACCGGATTAAAGACGAAGAACTGAAACGCTTGGCCTCTGACCTCCAAAGCGCAAATAGTGAGGCGTCTGTTCTCACCTTTGACCGCTGGAAGGGCGGACTTCTGAGCGAGAAGGAATGGGAAAAGAGCGCGGAAAGACCGCCAAGAGAATCGACGACCTACTCGAGAAGCTTGACGAGCGACTTGACCATCTGGGCTGGTAGCGGCCAATCGTAGCTCTAACGATGAGCGTTCCACTAGTGCTTTGTGGGCCCAGGGCTCCCCGCAAAATCGATGAACGCCAGCGGCACCCCAAACGCCCCGCTGTGGTGAACCGACACGATGCGTCCTCCCTGCAACGCCGGGTGCGGCTCGCCGATCGGGTAGCCCTGCGCCTTAAGGTCCGCTGTCAGTTCGTCGATGCCCATCACCTCGAACGCTAGGCCGGCGATGTAGCCGGGGCGGGGTTCGGCGGGCGGTTCGGTGGGGCCGATGACCTCCATGACGACGTCGCCGGGGCGCATGAAGGCGAAGGTCATGTCGCCACGCTCGAAGGTGCGCTTGGTCTCGATGCCGAACCAGTCGCGCATGCGTCCGCAGAAGCCGAGGCTGTGGGGGACGCGGAAGACGACGTGGTCGATGCGGGTGATGTGGCCGGGCGTGAGGTTGTCGCCGGCGAAGGCGGCCTCCGGCTCGACCACTTCGATCTGCGCGCCATCGAACGCGGCGGGGTCTAGGTAGCTGAGGCGGCCGGTGAAGCCGGCGCGCGGTCCCTCGTCGATCAGCGGGACATCCTTGTCGCGGAGGGCGGCGACGTCCGCGTCGATGTCAGTGGAGCAGAGGGCGACGTGGTGCAGGCCCTCGCCGCGTTCGCGGAGGAAGGCGGCGGACGGCGAGTCGTCGCGGGTGGGGGCGATGATCTCGACGTAGCTGCGGCCGGCGGCGAGCATAGCGGCGCGTACGCCGCGGGAGGGCACGTCGCCTTCTTTCAGGCAGGGCAACTGCAGGGCGTCTCGGAAGAGGGCGAGCGCGGCATCGAGGTCGCGGACGGCGATGCCAACGTGGTGGAGGTCTGTGATCACGCGCCCGATTCTAGCAGTTGAATCGATAGACACCTGACACGTGACCAGCACCGAGTACGCGGCTCAGGTGCCTTAGAGTGGGGCCATGATCCAGGAAAACGTCAATCTTCCCCACGCAACCGACAAGGACTACGAGAAGGCCTTCGAGGGGCTGAAGTTTCCGGTGGCGATCCACCAGATCCTGCGCAGAGCAGCCGACACCGGGGGCATCGACAGCGAAGTGCAGGACATGCTGCACAAGCTGCCGCGCGACCAGTACGCATCGGTCGATGAGCTGAAGGGCGACCTGCGCGCCGTGTACGCCGCGGAGGGCTACACCGCGGACGTCATCCCAGTCTAGGACTTCTTCTTCGTCTTGCCGTTGCTGAAGTACTGCGTCCCGCAGTTGCGGCAGAACCTGGCGAGCACGAGTTCTTCGACGTCCTGTGGGAGCGGATCGTTGCAGTCGGGACAGTGCCAGACCATCTCTTTGCCGCACTGTGAACAGAAGTCGTAGGGTTCTTCGGGGCGGGTCGGATAGCCGTAGGAGCCGGCGTGGTCGTTCTCGCACTTGCCCACGGCGCGCTTATCTTCCGTCATGCGGGTGTCTCCTTGGTATCGGGGGCGGCCTTCTCCGAGCCGGGAACGTTGGTGGCGAGGCCCATGCTCCGCCGATCAAGATAGTAATCCAGCGCGACTCGTCCCGCCGCCGCTGCCGGAAGCGCCAGCAGGACGCCGGCGATCCCGTAGAGCGCGCCACCGACAAGGACGGCGATCAGCACAATGACCGGCGGCAGGTTCAGCGTTTCGCCGTATACGTACGGGGTGAGGATACGGTCCTCGAACTGCTGGTACAGCAGCAATGCGACGACGACGATGAGACCTTGCGTCGGCGACTCCTGGAAGGCGGCGATCGCCGGCAGAAAGACGGCGATGACGGCGCCGATGATCGGGATGATGTCGACGAAGCCCGCCAGCACGGCGAAGGCGATGGCGTTGGGAACCCCCGCAGCCGTGAGTACGACAAACGTGAACACGGTGATCACCGCCGAGGTGATGAGCTGCCCCCGGATGTAGCCACCGACCACGCGCCTCAGCGACAGCAGCACGCGCTCCACTTCCGGCTCGTGGCCGGGGGTCACGAACTGGTAGAGGAAGCGGTTCATGCGCGGGGTATCGGCGAGGAGGTAGGCGGTGAGAAAGAAGATGGTGAAAAGCGCGATGCCCACGCTCAGGGCGCGCTGACCATAGTCAAGAGCAGATTCGCCGGAGACCAGGCGGTCCCAGTTGATGTTGCGGGCGCGGTCCTCCAGTTCGACTTCAACCCCTAGATCGGCCAGAAGGTTTTCGGCCTCCCGGGCGTCTTCCGGCAGATTGTCGCGGAGGTCTCCTATCTCGCTGACCATAGCGGGTATTACGAGAATGGCGAGGCCTATGAGAACGGCGAGGATCGCGCTCATGATCATGGCGACGGCGAGCGTGCGCGGAACCCTGTGATCCACGAGCCACTCGACGTACGGCAGCAGCGCGGCCATGAAGATGAACGAGGTCACGAGGATGACGATGATCGGCCAGAGGTTCAACAGCGCCCAGATGGCCACGAGCGCGCCGATGATCAGCAGTATCTCGCGATAACCCACTTCCAGGCGCAGCATCGCCTACAGACTCCTCGGAGGCGCTTGAATCGTGCCGGGTTCGGCTGCTGGGCGGACCATACTCCGCTTATTTTCCGTATCTCGAAGTCGCGAATCCGCTACGGGCAAGGCAAGTATGCATACAAGTTCATAGCAGGCTCTTCTGGCGATGTGGCGAGCGCATCGGATAGACTTGGCGGCGATACGCCCCATGGCGATACGCCCCATAAAGAGGAGCCCGGCATGAAGATCGAGACCGCAATCGTCGCCCCCGATATCGCTTCCTACGCTGAACAGGCCCGCCGACTCGAAGCCTTCGGCTACGACTCGGTCGTGGTGCCGGAAGCAGGCCACGATCCGTTCCTCCCACTGGTGCCGATCGCTGAGCACACGGAGCGGATCAAGTTTGGCACGGCAGTGGCGATCGCCTTCCCCCGCAGCCCGATGGTGACGGCACAACTGGCCTGGGACCTTCAGCGCTTCTCGGGTGGGCGCTTTATCCTCGGCCTGGGCACGCAGGTGAAGGGACACAACGAACGGCCCAGCTTTCAGGGCGAACACTACCAGTTCACGCTGATCTCGCCGTTCTTCAACCCCGGCCCCAACCCCGCCGGCGCCAACTACGTGCCGATCTACATCTCGGCCGTCAACAAGTACAACTGCCGCCTCGTCGGCGAGCTCTGCGACGGCATCCGCATGCACCCGTTTAACACGGCCAAGTACACCAACGAGGTAATCGTCCCGGCGATCGAAGAGGGCGCGAAGAAGGCGGGCCGCAGCATGAGCGACATCGACCTGGTGGGCGGCAACTTCATCATCACCGGCGCCACCGAGGAGGAAGTCGAGAAGGCGAAAGATCCGATCCGCCAACAGCTGTCATTTTACGCTTCGACCCGCGCCTACCATCCGGTGCTGGAGGTGCACGGCTGGAAGGAGACCGGCGAGGAGCTTTTCCGCTACTCCATGGAGGGCAAGTGGACCGAGATGGCCGCCGCTATCACCGACGAAATGCTGGAGGAGTTCGCAGTCATCGGCACCTACAACCAACTGGTGCCGAAGATCAAGGAGCGCTGCGGCGGCGTTTTGACGACGATCGGCTTCAGCTTCGGCTTCGGCGCCCGCACCGCCCAGGACAACGAGCGCCTGACCAGCATCCTCGCCGAACTGAAGACTATCTGACGTGCCGACCGTCGAGGGCCGGTTCGCCGAGCTCGATACCGGCGTCCGCATGCACTACCGGGACTGGGGCGGCGACGGCCCGCCGCTGGTGCTCCTTCACGGGCTCTCCTCCAGCTCCCGGATCTGGGACTGGACGGCCCCGCTGCTGCGCGAGCACTTCCGCGTCATCGCGGTCGACCAGCGCAGCCACGGCCTGAGCAGCCAGCCGGAGGATGGCTATGGCTTCGACGAAGTGACGGCGGACCTCGACTCCTTCCTGCGCATTCTGGGCGTCGAGCGGCCCGCCCTGGCGGGCCACTCCTGGGGCGCGAGCGTGGCGCTCGCCCACGCGCTGACGCGCCCTGTCTCGGCGGTGGCGCTCGTCGATGGCGGCATTGTCTCGCTGGCGAAGGGCGCCACGTGGGATGAAATGGCGCCGCGCATGCGGCCGCCCGCCATCGACGGTACGCCGGTCGATACTTTCCTCGGCTTCATGAAGCGCTGGCCCAACCTGCAAGGCCTCTGGAGCGACGAACTCGGCGAGATGGTGCTCTCCAACTTCGAGGTCCGCGACGGCAAGATCTACCGCGCTCTGGCGATTCCGAACCACATGAAGATTGCGAAGGCGATCTTCGAATTCGACCCCGGCGCGGCCCTGACGCAGATTCAGGCGCCGGTACTGACCATCTGCTGCGTGCAAGAGCCGGCAAACGAAGAAGGCCGCCGCTGGCAGCGAATGCGCGAGGCTGGCCTCGAGGAGCTGCGCCGCGTTAAGCCCGGCGCCAGGGTCATCGTGATGGAGGACACCATCCACGACGTGCCGGTGCAGCGCCCGCGTGAGCTGGCCGAGCACCTGATCAGCTTCCTGGGGAACTGAAGAGCGGGCCCCGAAACGGAGCCCGCTCGGCCAGCCAAGACGGGATCGATACTAGTAGTCTTCGTCTGGATCGTCATCGCGCTCGTTGGCGCCGGCGATGAAAAGCGTGAAAACCTGGTCGAAGGTTTCGTTGTCCAGCACGGGCTTTGTGCCGTCAAACTTGGCGCTCTCGATCAGAATGTCCACTAGGTCGCGGGCGTAGCTCGCCCTCACCTGGACGTTCGGTTCGTCGAAGAGCTTGCGTACGGCGTAGTCAACGGAGGCATCGTCCTTGATCCCAACGCGCTTGTTCTCGCAGTCGCGCCGCAGGATTTCGCCAAAGTTTTCTTCGTCCGGGCAGGGAATGCGGACCTTGTAGAGGATGCGGCGTAGCATCGCCTCGTCCGCAACGGAGCGCACACGCGCATTGGTCCCGAAGAGGATCTGCAGTCGGAAGGGTACGGTGAACTTCTCGCCGGTGGCCATGCTCAACGTGTCGGCTCCGCGCTCCAGCGGGATCAGCCAGCGGGTCAGCAGGTCGGTCGTCGTCACGCGCTGGCGGCCGAAGTCGTCGACTATGAGGACGCCGTTCTGAGCTTTGATATGCGCCGGCGCGGTGTAGAATCGCGCGCTCGGGTCGTAGCCCAGGTCCAGCGCGTCGCGGTCCATCTCGGCGCCGAGGATGATTGCCGGCCGCCGGATTTTGACCCAGCGCCGGTCGACGTTCTGGTCGTCCTTCATCGAGTTTGACTCGTCGTCCGTCTGCGCCTCCAGCGGCTTGTGCAGCGACGGGTCGAACACGCGGATCACCTGGCCGTAAGCGTAGACGGCATACGGCACGACGGAATAGCCGTCGAGCGCTCGTGCGAAGTTCTCCAGGATGACGCTCTTTCCGTTGCCGGATGGGCCATAGAGCAGCGTCGTCTTGCCGGAGAAGAGCGCGCGCGAAACTGCGTCGGCGTTCTGGGCGTTAAGGACGAGGCCCTCTAGCGCCGCATCGATCTCCGCTCGCGTCGTCTGCTGCGGCTCCTCGAAGAGGCGGGCCATGACGCTGGTGTATTGCTCGGCGTTGACCGGCGCCGGCCCCGCATAGCGGGTGCGCTCCAGCGCCTCGGCGACACGCAGCTGTCCGCGCTCTGAGAGGCGGTAGCGGTAGTTGCCGGTGTAGAGGTCAGACTGGCTCATGACATCGACCAAGCGGTCTTCCTGTAGTGCCTGGACGATCAGGGCGACGATCTCCGTGTGCAGGCCCAGGCGCTTCGATAGCTGCGCCATGGAGGGCGTGCCCGAATAGTGCATGATCTTTAGCGTGAGGTCGGTGAGGAACGCCTTTGAGAGACCTATCTCGGCGAAAGTGCGTGGCGCGCGCGGGATCAGGCCGGTGTCCGGAAGCTCCGCTTCGGCGACGGTCGCCATTGTCCGCGTGATGAACTGCGACATCGAATCACTGTGCGCTTCTGGCACGTCTGGCTGGCGCGCGAAGAACGACGGCACGTCGCCTGGTTCGGGCTCGGTCTCGCCCGGCGGGAAGTCGGGTTCCGGTGCGTCCAGGGCCGCATTGTCGTCTTCCTGGAACTGGCGTTCGATCTCCATGGCCACCTCGTGTGTTATAGATATGCGGAATGGCCCATACCTCTGGGCCTACAGGATAGACGCCCCTGCCCTGGCCGTTGTTACCTCAACCTGAACCGTCGCGAAGCCTTGCGATGATTGTAATTTCCTGCACAAACTATTGACCTTAAAACTGAGCCGGTGCTATAACAGTTCTAAGCCATTCGCGTTATCGATGCGACTTATAGAGGATATAGCTACCGTTAATGGAAATCCCTCCCGTAGTAATTGACCGGCTCCCTCTCTACGCCCGTGCGCTCGCCAGCCTGGAGTCCCAGGGCCGTGAAGTCGTCTCCTCCCAGGAGCTAGGGCAGCAGTTGAACGTGACGCCGGCCCAGATCCGGAAGGACCTGAGCTATTTCGGCCGTTTCGGCAAGCAGGGTCGCGGCTACAACGTCCGCAAGCTGCTGGAGGAACTGCGCAGCATCCTGGGCCTCAACCGGCAGTGGCGCATGACGCTCGTCGGCACAGGGCGCCTGGGACGCGCCATCCTGGGCTATGAGGGGTTCACGCCACAGGGCTTCCGTATCGTGGAGACGTTTGACTCCGACCCGGAGTGGGTGGGCAAGGAGATCGGCGGGCTGACGGTGCACCACACAGATGACCTGGAGCAAGTGCTGAACGCGAGCCCCGTCGATATTGGCATCGTCGCGGTACCCGCCGAGACCGCGCAGAACGTGATCGACCGGCTGGTGAAGTGCGGCGTCACCGCCATCCTCAACTACGCGCCGATCGCCGCCCACGTGCCGCCGCACGTCAACATCAAGCGCATTGACCCCGTGCTCTCACTGCAGGGGATGACGTACTACCTGAAGGCGGACGCCGCCGCCCCCGCGAAGTAATTACGCGTAGGAGGGGAGGTCCTCATGCCGAGGCACCACATCGAGATCAGCCTGCCGACGAAGCCGCTGAAAAACGTCGACGCCACGATCACTGTCTGGAGCGACAACGAGAAGCTGGGGGAGATGCACATCTCGCGCGGCAGCCTGGACTGGAAGGCGGCGCACCAGAAGAGCGCGAAGAGCATCAGTTGGGAGCGGGTGGCGGAGATTCTGGACGGCGAGTAGGACGCTGGCGAAGGAGAAGTCGCATGCCAACGCAAGTTCCAACCGAGATCATCCACATCGAGTGGGAGGGACCACTTTCCCTTGAAGACGTCGCGAAATTGAATGGCTCGACAGACTACGGCGTATATCAGATATACGGAGGACATGTCGTATACGGAAGCGATGCGCTCGTATACATAGGCAAGGCTGGGCGCCAATCATTTGGCACCCGAATCAAACAAGAGACAGACTGGCCGGAGAACCATGACGCCGACCGCATACGAGTCTACGTCGGCCGCCTGCACGGAGAAGCTACGCCCTCGAACGAGACTCGGGAGCGCCAAATCGACTTGGCAGAGCGTCTACTGATCTACGCATGCCAGCCAGCCTTCAATTCCAAGAAGAGCCTAGGCCTGTTAGATCCAGACCTGCACAATGTCCATGTACTGAACTGGGGTCGAATTTGTGATCTGCTGCCAGAAGTATCCGGTGCGAGGTGGAGCAGCAAATACGACCAGATAGACCCTTACGAAGCGTACAGCGAGTAGAGGACCAGCGCCTAGATGCCTAGAAACTGACCAGCCACTCGCCTTCGGCGGGCTGGGCGCGCTTGATGAGAGGCAGGTGGTCCAGCGCGATGCCGGCGCCCATGGCGACGCATTCCATCGGGCTGTCAGCGACGTAGCAGGGGATACCGATCTCCGCCGTGATCAGACGGTCGAGGTTGCGCAGCATGCCAGTACCGCCCGAAAGCACGATTCCGCGGTCCACGACGTCCGATGCCAGTTCCGGCGGCGTCCGCTCCAGCACCGAGCGGACCGCGCCGACGATCGACTGAAGCGGGTCCTGCACGGCCTGCGTGACGTCGGTTGAGGTCACGGTGATCGTGCGCGGGAGGCCAGTGATCTGGTCGCGGCCGCGCACCTGGTAAGTGACTTCTTCTTCGAGCGGCAGTGCGCTACCAATAGCGATCTTCAGTTCTTCCGCCGTGCGGTCGCCGACGACGAGGTTGTGGCGGCGCTTAACGTAGGCGGCGATCGCGTCGTCGAGGCGGTCGCCCGCCACGCGGACGCTTTCGCTGACGACGATCCCGTACATGGAGATGACGGCTGCTTCAGTGCGGCCGCCGCCGATGTCGACGATCATGTGACCCTGCGGCACGTGAACCGGTATACGCGCGCCGATGGCGGCTGCCAGCGGCTCCGGGATGAGGTGCGCGGGGCGGCGGGCGCCTGCCGCTTCAGCGGCGTCCTGCACAGCACGTTGCTCGACGCCGGTGACGCCGGCGGGCACGCAGATCATCACTTCCGGTCGCACCAGCGATACGCGGCCCATGACGCGGCCGATGAAGTAGCGCAACATCGCTTCTGTAGTCACGTAGTCGGCGATGACGCCTTCGCGCATGGGGCGGATGACTTGGATCGCGCCGGGCGTGCGGCCGAGCATCTCGCGCGCCTCTGAGCCGACGGCGACGATGCTGTTGTCGCGCTGGGCGACGGCAACGACCGACGGCTCGTTAACGACGATGCCGCGGCCCTTTTCGTATACAAGGACGTTGGCCGTGCCGAGGTCAACGCCGATCCGCTTCCCGAACATTATTGCCTCTCGATCGCCGCGCCCAAGGAGCGCAGCTTCTCGTCTATCTTCTCGTAGCCTCGGTCCACATGGTAGATGTCGTGGATCTCGGTGCGACCGCGCGCTGCGAGTCCTGCCAGTATAAAGGCAGCCCCCGCTCGTACGTCCAACGCCCGCAGCGATGCGCCGGTCAGGGGGGCAGGCCCGGTAATGATAGCAACCGTCGTTCCTGTAGTCACTATCTCGGCGCCCATCTTGCGCAGGTCGCTGATATAGCCCAATCGGTTGTCGAAAACGCGTTCGTGCACGTAGCTGACGCCGCTGGCCTGCGTAAGGAGCACGGCCATCGGCGCCTGCAAGTCGGTCGCGAAGCCGGGGTAGGGTAGCGCCTGCAACGTCAGGGAGCGCAGATCGCCGTCACGGCGCACCGTCATGCGATCGCCGTTGGTCGTCACTTCGGCGCCGACCTGGCGCAGCTTGGCCAGTGTCGCGCCCATGTGCTCCGGTGCAGTGCCCGTCAGTTCGATCACACCGCCGGTCAGGGCCGCCGCGACGGCGTAGGTCCCCGCCACAATGCGATCGGGGATGATGCGGAAGATGGTCCCGCCCATGGATTCGGCGCCGTGGATCGTGATCGTGTGAGTGCCGGCGCCCTCGATGCGGGCACCCATCTGCTTCAGCATGTTCGCGAGGCTCTGCACTTCCGGCTCAGCGGCGGCGTTGATGATAGTAGTCGTGCCACGCGCGACGACAGCGGCCATCATCGTGTTCTGGGTGCCGAGGACACTTGGATAGTCGGCGAAGAAGGTGGAGCCGCGCAGGTCGCTGGCTCGGGCGTGGAACATGTCCTGCTCGACCTCGGTCTGCGCGCCCAGGGCCCGGAAGCCGGCGAGGTGCACGTCGATCGGCCGCTGGCCGATGACGTCGCCGCCCGGCGGTGGGCACGATGCCTCGCCGAGGCGCGCCAGCAAGGCACCGAAGACAAGGAAGCTGCCACGCAGCATGCCGACCAGTTCCGGATCGGGCATCGAGGCCGTGATCTCGGCTGCATTGAGGCGCAGCGTATGCTCGTCCTTCCACTCCACGATGCAGCCGACGCTACGCAGCACGAGCGCCATCTGCTCCACGTCGTCAATGTGAGGGACGTTTTCGAGGATGCATTCGTCCGGCACGAGCAGCGCCGCTGCCATCGCGCCCAGGGTTGCGTTCTTAGAGCCGCCGACTTCGACCGTCCCGGACAGGCGTTGCCCGCCTTCGATGACGAAAGTCCGCGGTACGACGTTAAGGGCCATGCGCCCTCAGATGTTACACCCCGGGCGGGCCACCGGGCCCACGTTGACCCCGGCGGCGCACCTTCTCGACGGCCCGCAGGCGCAGCAGCGAGCGCTGCAGCGATGCAGCCGCAGCCGCGATCTCTTCGGCGCTGGCGCGCTCTTCGAGTGCCTTCTCCGCGTTGCGGCGCGCCTCCTCGGCAGCCACCGCGTCAATCTCGTCGGCACGCTCGGCGGCGTCGGCCAGGATGGTAACGCGGTCGTCCTTCACTTCGAGGAAACCGCCGACGATTGCCAGCTCCGTCTCCTCGTTGCCCTTGATGATGCGCATGATGCCGGGCTGGATCATTGTCATCAGGGGCGCGTGGCTGGGCAGCACTGTAAGCTCGCCCTCGATGCCGGGCGCGACGACTTCGTCGACGCCGGTGTCCTTGAAGACTTCCCGTTCAGCTGTGACGACGTGTACTTCTAAAGGCATAATGACCCGCCTACGCTGCGGCCTCTGCCTTCATCTTCTCGGCCTGTTCGACTGCTTCGTCGATGGTGCCGGCCATGTAGAAGGCCTGTTCCGGAAGGTTATCGTGCTTGCCGTCAAGGATCTCGAGGAAGCCGCGGACGGTTTCCTTGACCGGGACGTAGCGTCCGGGGCGGCCCGTGAAGACCTCGGCGACGTTGAAGGGTTGTGTCAGGAATCGTTGCACGCGGCGGGCGCGAGCGACGGCCTGCTTGTCTTCTTCGGAAAGCTCTTCAACACCGAGAATGGCGATGATGTCCTGCAGGGCCTTGTAGCGCTGCAGCACTTCCTGAACGCCACGTGCCGCCCGGTAGTGCTCCTCACCGACGATGCGCGGGTCCAGGATTCGCGAGAACGAGGACAGCGGGTCGACGGCCGGGTAAAGGCCCTGCTCTACAAGAGCCCGGTCCAGAGAGATAACGGCGTCCAGGTGACCGAACGTCGTCACGATGCCGGGGTCGGTGTAGTCGTCGGCCGGCACGTAGATCGCCTGGAACGACGTAATCGAGCCGCGCTTGGTGGACGTAATCCGCTCTTCGAGAACACCCATGTCCGTCGCCAGGGTTGGCTGGTAACCGACGGCTGAGGGCATGCGTCCGAGAAGCGCCGACACCTCCATGTTGGCGAGGATGTAGCGATAGATGTTGTCGATGAAGATGAGGACGTCCTGGCCCGACGTGTCGCGAAAGTATTCCGCCATCGTGATGCCGGTCAGAGCGATGCGCGCACGCACACCCGGCGGCTCGTTCATTTGGCCGAAGACGAGCGCCGTCTTGTCGATGACGCCGGACTCCTTCATCTCGTTCCACATGTCGTTGCCTTCACGGGAGCGCTCACCCACGCCGGCGAAGACGGAATAACCGCCGTGCTCGCTGGCGATGTTGCGAATCAACTCCTGGATGATGACGGTCTTGCCGGTGCCGGCGCCGCCGTAAGCGCCGACCTTACCACCCTTGGTGAAGGGCGATACCAGGTCCAGCACCTTGATACCAGTTTCCAGGACCTGCGGCGTCGTCTCGCGCTCCTCCAGCGAAGGGGCCGGGCGGTGAATGGGCCAGTAGGCCTCGGCCTGCACCGGGCCCAGGTCGTCGATCGGCTCACCGAGGACGTTGAACAACCGTCCGAGGACGCCTTCGCCAACGGGCACCTGGATCGCCTGGCCGGTGTCCACACCTTCGGCGCCACGCGGCAGGCCGTCCGTCGTGTCCATCGCCAGGGCGCGCACCCAGTTGTTGCCGAGGTGCTGCTGCACTTCGACAACCAGGTTCGATCCGTCCGGCATCTTCACGTCGACGGCGTTGTAAATTTCGGGAAGGTCGTCCGGCGGAAACTCGATGTCCACCACGGTACCGATGACCTGTACGACTTTGCCCTTGCTTCCTTTTGCCATTGTTGCCTCCTAGGCCATTGCCTCGACTCCGCCGACGATGTCGAGAAGTTCGCTTGTGATGCTTTCCTGGCGCGCCTTGTTGTAGACCAGCGTCAGGTCCTTGATGAGATCGTTGGCGTTGTCCGTGGCGCTGCGCATGGCCACCATTCGTGCGGACTGCTCGCTCGCGACCGCTTCCAAAATCGCGTCGTAGATCAGGCGCTCGACGTAGCGCGGCAGTAGCTCGGCGAGCACGGCCTCACGGCTCGGCTCGTAGATATAGTCCACGCCTTCCGTTTCGGCGTCTTCAGGCGGTTCGATGGGCAGGATTTTGCGGATGATCGGCGTTTGCGTCACCATGTTGACGAACTGCGCGAATTCGATGTAAACCTCGTCTGCCGCACCGCTAATGAAGTCCTCCATCGCTATCTGAGCGATCGGGCGGACGTCGACATACGTCGGGTAGTCGCCGAGCTCGAGGAACTCCGCGACCAGCTCTTGCCGCATGCGGCGCAGGAAGTCACGGCCCTTGCGGCCAACGGCGATGCCGCGGACACCGTGTTCCTGGTGTTGTAGCAGGAAGTTGGCCGCAACACGGTTCAGATTGGCGGGCAGGCCGCCGGACAGGCCGCGGTTCGGCGTGACGTAGATCAGCTCGACGGTCTTGACCTCGTCGCGTATCTGCAGCAGCGGGTGACGGTCTTCCGGATCGATCACCGGCAGCGTCTCGGCCAGGTCGGCGAGGACCCAGCGCAGGCGCTCCTCATACGGACGGGCAGCGAGCGCGTTCAGCTGAGCGCGCCGCATCTTTGACGCCGCCACCAGCTCCATGGCACGGGTAATCTTCGCCGTGTTCTGGATAGAGCGGATGCGCCGCCGGGTTTGCCGTAGCTGTCCTGCTGCCATGAGTGTTTAGTAGGCTCCGGTCTGCTTGAAGGCGTCGATGGCGCTCTTTAGCTTCTCTTCGGCGGCGTCATCCAGCAGGCCCGTCGTCTCGATTTCCTTGAGGACATCCGGGTGGTTGGACTCCATGAAGCGGTGGAATGCCTCTTCGAACGCCGCAATCTTGGAGGGCTCGACGTCGTTCGTGTGGCCGTTGACGACCGCGTAGATGATCGATACTTCCTGCCCCAGGCCCAGCGGGCTGAACTGCGGCTGCTTCAGAATCTCGGTCAGGCGCTGGCCCAGCTCCAGCTGGCGCCGCGTCGCCGGGTCCAGCTCCGATGTCCCGAACTGGGCGAAAGCCTGCAGCTCGCGGTACTGGGCGAGGCCGATGCGCATGCCGCCGGCGACTTTACGCATCGCCTTGGTCTGCGCGGCGCCACCCACACGGGAAACTGAGAGACCGGCGTTGATGGCCGGGCGGATGCCGCTCGCAAACAGATCGGCCTCCAGGTAGATCTGGCCGTCGGTAATTGAAATGACGTTCGTGGGTACGTAGGCGGAGACGTCTCCGGCCTGTGTCTCGATGATCGGGAGAGCCGTCAGAGAGCCGCCGCCGTATTCCGGCCCAAGCTTTGCCGCGCGCTCCAGCAAGCGGCTGTGCAGGTAGAAAACGTCGCCCGGATATGCCTCGCGGCCCGGTGGACGGCGGAGCAACAGCGACATCTGGCGGTAGGCCCAGGCGTGCTTGCTCAGGTCGTCGTAGACGATCAGGCAGTCCTTGCCCTGGTCCATAAACTCTTCGCCGATGGCGCAACCCGAGAAAGGAGCGATGTACTGCAGTGACGCCGGGTCCGCCGCGTTAGCCGCCACGATCACCGTGTGGTCCATGGCGCCGTTTTCTTCGAGGATGCCCATCACCTGCGCGACTTTCGATGCCTGCTGGCCGATGGCTACGTAGATGCAGATGACGTCGCGGCCCTTCTGCGAAATGATCGAGTCCAGGCAGATCACGGTCTTCCCCGTGAAACGGTCGCCGATGACCAGCTCACGCTGACCCTTACCGATCGGCACCATGGCGTCGATCGCCTTGATGCCCGTATGCAGCGATTCGCTTACGCTCTCACGCATGACCACGCCCGGCGCGATCTTCTCGATCGCGCGTGCCTTGTCCGATGCGATTGGGCCCTTGCCATCGAGCGGCTGGCCCAGCGGGTCGACGACGTGGCCAATGAGTCCGTCGCCAACAGGTACCTCGATGATGCGGCCCGTGGAGCGCACCTCGTCGCCCTCTTTGATGTCTGTGTACTCACCGAGGACGATGGCGCCGACGGTGTCTTCTTCCAGGTTCAGCGCCAGGCCCATGATCGTCTTAGCCGCGCCGGAATCGTCCTGCGTTCTGAACTCCAGCAGCTCGCTGTAGACGGCGTTACGCAGGCCATAGATCTGGACGATGCCGTCACCGGCCTCGACCACGCGGCCGACGTCGACGGCGGTGATTTCGCCGCCGAACTGCTCGATCTGCTGCCGGATGATCGATGCGATCTCTTCTGGTTTTACCGCCATGTCGTCCTCCCGTAGCTCGCGGCTACGCCTCTGTCGTCTCTAGCTGCCGCTGCCAGGCACGGATCTGCTCCGCGTGCTCCCGGTAGTGGCGATATGTGTCTTCCGCGAATCTAACGCCGACGGTCCAGCCGCTAAGCTCAATCGCCAGCCCTTCGTCGTGTACTTCCTGTGCTGCCTCGCGGGCGTCGTCGTGCGCAGCCTGCAGTTCGGCCAGCAATTCCGCCTTGCTGCGGTCCCTGCCATTCGCCGCGGCCGACGCGTTCCATTCGTCCACGCGGGCCTGGCCCCCCGGCAACTGGATATCGTCTGTTCGCCCGGAGCGTGTCAGCCGCAGGTCGGTGGCGCCCTTGCGTGCCCAGAAAATGGCGTGACCGAGCAACTCCTTAATCGACCACTGGTCGATCACGCCGGGCTCTTCCATCTCCGCTTCCGGAATGCTCTCCAGCAGTTGGCGAAACTTTGGCCACTCCTCGTCGAGGCGCTTCATCAGGTGCACCTTGGATTCGGTGCTCATGAGCGCGCTCCGGCCAGTTGTTGCTTCAGTTCCTGAAGGCGATTTCGTGTGCTGCCATCGATGAGGCGGTCGCCGATTCGGACGATCAGTCCGCCAAGGATGTCTTCGTCGACTTCAGTTTCGATTTCCACTTCTCCGCCCGTAATCTCCGTCAGGCGCCGCCTGACGGCCGCGCGTTCGTCATCTGTCAGCGGAACTGCCGAAGTGACTGTAGCGTGCGAAATGCCCTTCTCAGCGTCCAGCAGCTCCTGAAATGCCTCCGCGATCTGCGGCGCCAGCCCGAAACGGCGGCGGCGCAGCAGCAGCAGCGCCATGTTCAGCGCTTCCGGCGGCGCACCCTCCATCGCCTTACGCACAAGATCTTGCTTCTGCTCAGCGGGAACGCGCGAGTTCTCCAGGAAAGCCACCGCGTCAGCGTCGCCGAAGAGCGCGGCCATGGCCCGAAGGCCAGCCGCCCACGCCTCACCCGTCCCGTCTTCACGGGCGATGAGGTCTGCCGCTTCGGCGTAACGCTTGGCTGCCACGTCCCGGATCAATTCTGTGACGCGCCTCCATCGCCCGGGGCATCAGCCAGCACTTCCTGGATGATGTCCCCGTGTGCAGTGCGGTCCAGGCTGCGTTTGATCACGCGCTCGGCCGCCGTCACCGTCAGGTCGGCGAATTCGCGTCGCAGCTCAGCGATCGCGGCGTCGCGTTCCAGCTGGATCTCGGCCCGCGCCCGCTCGATGATCTGCTCCGATTCCTGCCGCGCGGACGTGCGCCCCTCCTCCTGGATGCGCGCCGCCGCCTGCTGCGACTGCCCGATGATAGCCTGCGCTTCCTGTCGCGCTTTCTGCATCTCCGCGGCCATCTCCTGCTCTGTCTGGGAAAGGCGCGTCTTCGCTTCTTCCGACGCGGCCAGCCCCTCTTCGATGCGCTTCTTGCGCTCGTCCATCATCGGGAAGAGGAACTTCTTGAAGACCCAGCTGAAAAGGAGCAGCAGGATGCCGAAGTTGATCAACTGGGCCAGCAGCGCGGGCAGGTTGATGCCCAGCGCGCCAATGCCTTCAGCTTCCAGTAATACCGGTACCATTGCTACCTTCCGATCGTGTGCGTAGAAGGCTCCTTAGAACACGAAGCCAATCATGATCGCGACGACCAGCGCGTAAATGCCGATGGCTTCGGCGAACGCCAGGCCCAGGATCATGTTGGTCTGGATAACGGGCTGTGCCTCCGGGTTGCGGCCCAGCGCGTCCATCGCGCGGCCCACCAGGTTACCGATGGCCAGTGCCGGTCCGATAGCGCCGATGCCCATAACGAGCGCCGCCGCCATGAACTTGATGCCGTCGTCGGTGATGTCGCCGCCGGCGGCTTCCTCCTGCAGCACCACCCGCGCGGCCTCAACCGCCGGTGGCACCACGCTAAGAAGAATCTCCATTTTACGAATCCCTCCTTGGTTTCGTGGTCGTCTTACTTATCCGGTTTGTTTCCATGATTAAGTGCTCGGTTCCGCGACGGTCTCGTGGAGCGACCCCTCGACCGTCCCCTCGCCAGACTCGCCGTGGTGTGCGCGTTCCTCATCGTGGTCGCCGTGGTGTGCCACGGCGACCACGCCAAAGACCAGCGTCAGCATGGCGAAGATGAACGCCTGGATGACTCCAACGAAGATTTCGAGGCCATAGAACGGCAGCGTCAAGATCAGAGGCGTCAGGAACGTGAACATCAGGATGACCACCTCTCCAGCGAACATATTGCCGAAGAGACGGAACGTGAAGCTCACCAGGCGCACGAGCTCCGACACCAGTTCCAGGATGCCGACGAAGAAGTTGATAGGACTGCTGAAGTTGATGAACTTAGATCCGTAGGTGAAGAAACCGAGGGACGATATGCCCCAGAACTCCACAGCGATGAACGCCGCGATAGCGATCGCCAGAGGCGTATTGAGGTCGGTGTTGACGCCACGAAAGACCGGTATCAGCTCGCCGACGAACTTGCCGTCTTCCTCAGCTTCGTGAAACCGTTCGGCGCCGTCCGGGTCGTCTGACTCGATGACGTTCTCGTCGCTCGTCACGCGCAGGTTCCCCGGATCTGAAAACCCGATGTAATGCAGATCCACAGGGCCGATCGATATGTCGTCGAAAATGATCCCGTGGACGAATCCGTCCTCTGCGATCTGTTCCGCCTCAGGCGTCTCATGCCCTACCCAACCGATAACGTTGAAGCCGGGCAGGAGCGACATCCAGTTGCCGATGACGATGAAGAAGAAGATGGTGGCAACCACCGGGAAAAAGCGGCGTCCGTTCGCCTCGCCCGCGATGCCGGTAACCAGGTTGTAAAACGCCTCGAACGCTGCCTCCACGAAGTTCTGCAGGCGATTGGGGATGAGTGACCAGCTCCGGGTGGCAATCAGCATGAAGATGACAATGACGGCCACAACCAACCAGCCCGTGATCATCGTGTTGGTGAGCGGAATTGGGCCAAGGTCCGTCAGCTTCTCCGCGCGGATCACGATGTGCGGCGTGGGGCCGCGCAGGAATAGAAATCCCACAATGAAGACGACGATGAAGCCAAGTATTGTCAGCCGTCTAGTCATAATCTTCCGTGTTGCTCCATCTGCCTTTGCCGAGTGCTTCCATCAGTAAGAAATAACCGCCCCAGAAGGCAAGGAGAAGGCCAGCAAACAGCCCGATGAGCGTAAAGATCGGCTCTGTCTCAAGCCAGCTGTCCAGCAGGAGCCCGCCGGCGATGCCACCAACGATCGACAGGGCGAAGTACCACCCAATTCCCATTAATTTCATCGTCCGCGGAAGCCTCTGCATCATCTGGGCAAGCCTCCGTCTGGTATCGGTTTTTCAGCCTTGCGAAGAATATCACAAAGTCTATCTACGTGAAACAACCCCGGTCATAATCGGTATCTCTTCCAGGATTCGGCCGCCGACAGACCGCTTGAAACATGCCCCGGCGTACGTGACGCTTGCATGTTTGGTTGATTGCCTGTTTGAAGGCGGAGCCGTCCTAGCCCTTCTTGCCGAAGTCCTCCAGGTCAAGGCCCTCGATCACGTCACGGAAGGGGCTCAGCTTCTCCAACTCCTCCGGCGACGCTTCCTTCGTCTCTTCGGTCTCGTCCACGCCTTCGATCGCGCCCGTCTCCTCGTCGAGGCGCACGCCAGCCTTCTCCAGCACGGACTCGTCGGCAAAAATCGGTACCTGCGCGCGCACTGCCAGCGCGATCGCGTCGCTGGGACGGGAGTCGATCTCCAGGGAGCGCCCGTCAACCTGCAGCATGATCTTGGCGTAGAACGTGTCGTTGGAAAGGTCGCTGACCACGATGTGATCAACCGACGCGCCAAGCTTCTCGATCAGGTCGCGCAACAGGTCGTGGGTGAGCGGTCGGGCAACCTGAACGTCCTGCAGCCGCACGGCGATGGCGTCGGCCTCCGCCGGGCCAATCCAAATCGGCAAGTAACGGTCGGAGTCCTTTTCTTTTAAGATGACCACACGCTGATAGTTCATCAAGCTCACGCGTATGCTCTCAATGGTCATCTCGACCAAGCGGCCACCTCCACAAATCTAGGCAATTTCGATACTACGCGTGCGTTCTCTCGGGTGTCAATCAAGAATGGACACGCTCCCGCTCGTGCTCCTCCGCCGCCTCCCGGTCCTTCCTTTCCTCCTGCCGGCCGACCGTTTCGCTCACGAAAGCGAACGCCCCGACCAGCGCCGCCAGCAGGATCAGCACGATGGAAATGTCCAGCACGTCCGTGATCGCGCCCACGAGTAGCAGCGGTATCAATGAGATGAAGTTTGCCGATACCACCTGCGTGGCGAAGATGCGGCCCCGCATCTCGGGCGGCGCCCGCTCGTGCAGCACGGTCTGCGCCGGCGAATTGAGCAGCGCGTAGAAGAAGCCCATCGGCGCGGCGAAGGCCATCACCAGCGCCTGCAGGGCAGAGATGCGCAGGATCTCCGCCGGGTCAAGCTGGTCCGGGCCCCGGCTCCAGACGTTCTCGATCGGCTGCACCAGAGCCAACAGAACCAGGCAGACGGCGATGCCTGTCAGTCCGATCACCACTGTTCGGTTCTTGCCAAAGCGCGTGAACCACGACAGGAAGCGCAGCCCAATCAGCGCCCCGATGCCCGTCGGTGCAAAGACGAAGGCGGCGCTGTCCGCGGGCACCTCCAGCACGTCCCGCATGTACCGCGGTATGAGGATTGCAAAGAGCAAGACCAGCGTGCTGCTCAGGATGAGCTGCGTCAATGCGACAACGGAAGCCCTGTCACGCACCAGTACCCGGAAACTCTCCCTGAACTCTGCCTGGAATCCGCCCAGCTTTGCGGCCTCGCTTGCGTCCGGGACGCGCTTCTCCTTCCAGACGTTCACGCGCGCTGCGAACCCGGCCGCGATGATGAACATTCCCGCCGCCGTCAGGAACATCCCGTCCGGCCCCAGGCTCTTCAGCAGGATCGGCGCTACGAAGACGATACCCAGCAGTTGCGACCCGGTCAGCGTGAAGTTGTACAGGCTGTTCGCCGGCACCAGCTTGTCCTTCGAGACAATCGCCGGGATCAGCGAGACGACTGCCGGGCTGAAGAACAACCCCGCAGTTGCCACCGCGATTGCGATGCCGTAGATCACCCATTCGTCCGTATGAAAGAAAAAGAAGAGGATGCAGCCCGCCGCCCGAAGCAAGTTCGTGATGACCAGCACCGGCTCCTTGTCGACGCGGTCCAGGATCACTCCGACAAGGAAGCCAAGCGGGATCGACGGCAGGATAAAGCAGAAGACGAGAATCGACGTGTGAATAGACGAGTTGGTGATGTTCAGCACCACCACCAGCAGGCTGAAGAGCAGCGCGTTCTGCGCCGTCTGGCCAATGCCCTGGCTCAGCCACAGGCTCAGGAAGCGGCGGTCCGCCAGCAGCGCGCGGGAACGCACCACGTCCTTGATGGGCGCCCCCTCGTAGGCGAACCTACTCATCGCTCTCCGGCCCGCGCGACAGGAACTCCTTCAGGCGCTTCTCGAAGACGCTGCGCGCCAGCAGCACGCGACGCCCGCACGTCTGGCACTTGATCCCGATGTCGGCGCCCAGCCGGACCACTTCCCAATCATAACCGCCGCAGGGATGCACCTTGCGCATACGCACCGTGTCTCCCAGGCGGACCTCCAGCACCATCCCTTATGGCCTGGCCAATAGCGCCTCCCGCATCGTGCTGATGCGGCTGCGCAGCCCCTGCGCCGCTCGCCGCGCGTTCCCGGCGTAGTCCCCGCTGCGCGATGCATAGAGAACGCCGCGCGACGCGTTGATGATGAATCCCTCTCCCTTCGTGTCCGATGCCGCCTGCACCGCCGCCTCAAGCTCACCATCCTGGGCGCCGACGCCGGGCACAAGGATCACTTGTTCCGGGCATATCTCCCTCACACGCTCGATCTGCTCAGGCCAGGTCGCTCCCGCCACCAGGCCAACGTTGCCGTGCTCGTTCAGCGAACGCGCCAGCTGCGCCGTCTTCTCGTAAAAGGCCTCGCCGTCGTCCGCGCGGACGTCCTGCAGGTCAGCGGCGCCGGGGTTCGAACTGCGGCACCAGACCAGCACCCCCCGCTCACCATACGCCGCGAACGGCTGCACTGCGTCCCGGCCGCCGTACGGATTAACGGTGACCGCGTCGAAGTCGTACTCCTCGAAGATCGCCTTCGCGTAAAACCGGGCCGTGTTGCCGATGTCCCCGCGCTTGGCGTCGGCGATGATCGGGATGTGGGGCGGCACGCCCTGCAGCGACTCCAGCATCATCTGCATGCCGCCCATGCCGAACGCCTCAAAGAAAGCGAAGTTCGGCTTGTAGGCGCAGACAAGGTCCTTTGTCGCCTCGACAATCTCACTCAGGAACGACGTCACGTCCTTGTGAGGCATCAGTTCGGGGTCCGGATCCAGCCCCACGCAGAGGAAGCTTCGGTTCGCTTGTTGAGCGGTGCGAAGCTTCTCAACAAACATGCGTGTCATCGCTCCTCTTCGGGATTTCAGGAAGTCTGACGGCCGCAAGTAGGGAGACGGTAGGGCCGCAGAAAGTGTTGGGCAAATCGCTTAGCGGCATATTATAGAGCCACACTATATGGGTCAACCAACACGGGTAGACGTCGCCCTCCTTGCGGGTCAGGCCTTCGATCCCGCTACCAATGTCTGTGTCATCGTCGATGTTCTGCGCGCATCGTCCTCTATTGTCACCCTTCTGGAGCGCGGCTGCGAATCCGTAGTCGCCGCCGCCAACGTTGCGCAAGCGAGACAGTTGAAGGAACGACTGCCGGACCATCTACTCTGCGGAGAGGAGGCAGGCCTGCCACCGGACGGCTTCGACTACGGCAACTCACCCGCGGAGTTCTCCCGCCTCGCACTCACCGGCAAGCACGCCATCCTCGCCACCTCCAACGGCACCCGCGTCCTCGCCGCTGCGGGCCAATCGTCCCCGGTCGTCGTCGTCGGCTGCCTGCTCAACCGCACTGCCGCCGCCCGCGCCGCCGTGAATATCGCCCGCGAACGCGGACTTCGGGTCGCCATCGTCTCCTCTGCCGAGCATGGCGGCGGCACATTCGTGCTGGAAGACGCGCTCGGCGCCGGCGCCATCGCCGAATCCGCCCTACGGCTGCCTGACACCGTCCCTGGCGACGCCGCCCGCTTCGCCGCCGACGCCTTCAGCCACGCATCGAGCGACATCGAAGCAGCCGTACGCAGCGCCTACCACTCGCAGGAGCTAATCGACGCCGGCCTCGGCAAAGACGTAGCGTACTGCGCCCGCGTGGACGTTTCACACGTCACGCCCATTCTCACGCCGGGCGAAGACGGCACTCTCCGCCTCCGCGGCTGAGCACACGTTCTGGAACGCTTACTTGCTACCGTGATTGTATACTTGACACGGAAGCTCCTACCTGTTATCTTTAGAGCGTGAGGATTTACGGGAAGGCTTCTCGTCGGATTCAGCGGCAACACGCTTCAACTCAGCCAATGCTTTGGCGGGAAACACCTTCTTTGCTATCTCCTCACTCGTCATTTCTCTCGGATTCTTCTTCTTACGCGGCATTGGAGACCTCACTATGGTAGCTACAACAGGCGTCAACCTCATGACCCTTCTGGAACAGTATGGCACAGAAGACAAGTGCCGCGAAGTCCTTGAGGGTCTCCGCTGGCCGACGGGCGTTCAGTGTCCGCGCTGCGCCCATGACAAGGTGTACCGAGACGAAAAGCGGAGCCAGTACGACTGCGCCGACTGTGGCTACCAGTTCTCCGTCACGTCCGGCACCGTCCTGCACGACACGCACCTTCCGCTTCGCAAGTGGTTCGTCGCCGCCTACCTCATGACGGAATCCCGCAAGGGCATCAGCGCCAACCAACTTAAGCGCATGATCTCCGTCTCCTACAAAACCGCTTGGTATCTCTGCCACAGAATCCGTGCAGCCATGAAGGATGCTGCGCCCGTCCCACTGACCGGCGTTATCGAGTTTGACGAGACGTTCCTCGGCGGCAAAAAGAAGGGCATCGGCAAGGGTAACACCCGACACCTGACAACTGTCCTCGGCGCTCTGGAACGCGGCGGGAATGTCCGCCTCAAGGTCTCCGGTCGGCGCAACAAGAAGGCGCTTCACGCCTTCGTCAGTGACGTTGCCGACGACACAGCAGAGGCTTTCTACACGGACGACTTCCAAGGATACACGGGCATCGGGGACGCCAACACGCGGCATGAAAGCGTTGACCACAAGGCTGAGGAATGGGTGCGCGGCGACGTACACACCAACAGTGTAGAGGGTGTGTGGAGCCTCTTGAAGCGGTCTATCGTCGGCTCCTACCACCAGATGAGCGCCAAGCACCTTCCGGCCTACCTCGATGAGTTTGCATTTCGCTTCAATAACCGTCATAGTGACACTCTTTTCCGTGACACGCTCATGAAGCTGGTTGAGTCGGACGCTCTGCCTTATCAAGATCTAATTGCCTCGTAGCCACCTCTTAATCGTCGCCATTACCTTGCGGTATCCCTTCGCCGCAGTGTCAAGGAAGCGAATCTGCCCCTCGGCGTTTTGGTCCAGCCTATCCATTGCCTCATTGAACACGTATGTCGCATTCACTGATCGCAATTGGGCAACTCCTTTGCGGAAGGACTCGACCCCCTGCTTTGCGTTGAGCGTGATGCCCAACAGCATCTCCATTTGTGAATGAATGTATTCAGCCGATGCTCGAAACTCGATTCCATCGGGGGCCTTGCTCGCCCAACCAACAAGTCCATCCCTCAACTGATGCGCCCTCTTTTCAATATCAGGCAGCCTGGACTCCAATGTCTCCGAATATTTATCCGCCTTCCGCGCCATGCGGTTAATTTCGTCCCGATATACGGCCGCCCCCTTTGTTCGGGCGCGAGTGATACGAGGGGCGGCATCTTTCATATCTGTTGACAAGGTTTGAACTTGCGCCGCTAGCCATTGCGAATCCTCAGCTAGCCTAGCAAGCGCTTCCTCCCAATCAACATGGTGATCTAGATACCCCTTTGCGGCGGCCTGCTCTCTCGAACTCTCTCTGCTCGCCTTGCGGTCTTTCGGTCTCTCGCTACGCCACCACCAAACGAGCCATGGCGATATTGCTCCGAGCAGAAAGCATATGCTCAGAATGATCCACCAAGCTTCGCTGATCCAACCGGATGCATAACCAGCGATTAAGACCACGATGCCGATGCTTGAGCCGAACGAAAGCACGTTTCTGATTAGCTCCCACAGCGCCCTGGCGGCATCGGCATGCCCCCACCATCGCCACAAGAAGGACAAGCGGTCGCGCACACGTTTCCGCATGCGCCAAGTCTATCACCCGACCCGCATGAAGTATATAATCGCGCTTGCTACTTGGTACTCGCCTGCTATACTGCAACGTCGGGTGATAAATTTCACATACTCTCTTAACCGCCTGATCGCCCCGAACAACTAGATCCCAGGAGGAGGCTTATGCCCCACATCATCTGTTTCGTCAAGCAGGTGCCGGACCCCGAGACGCCCGCGTCCCAATTCAAGGTGGATGAGGCAGCGAAGAAGGTCACCCCGGCCCCCGGCGTCCAGCCCGTGCCCAGCCAGTTCGACACTATCGGTGTCGAGGCGGCGCTGCGCATCAAGGACGCCCACCCCGACTCGACGATCACCGTCGTCAGCGTCGGCCCCGACGCCTTCCGGGACACCATCAAGCACTGCCTCGCCATGGGTGCCGATGAAGGCGTCCACGTCAACGACCAGGCACTGGCAGACGCCGACCACTGGGCCACGGCAGAAGTTCTCGCCGCGGTTGTCCAGAAACTCGGCGACTACGACCTCATCATCGCCGGCCGCCAGGCCGTCGACTGGGACATGGGCGTGGTCGGCTCCACCGTCGCCGAGATCCTAGGCGTCCCGGTGGTCACCATCGCCAAGACCGTGACCTACGATGCCGGCAAGGTCACTGTAGAGCGCGTTCTACTCGACGGCTTCGAGACGGTCGAATCGCCGACGCCGGCAGTCGTCACCGTCTCCAACGAGCTTGGCGAGCCGCGCTACCCCCAGCTGCGCCAAATCATGGCCGCTGCCAAGAAGGAAGTGAAGGCTTGGGGCCTCAGCGAACTCGGCATCGGCGCCCCCGCCAACCGCGTCAACCTCGAAGCGCTCTTCGTCCCCGACACCTCGGTCGAAACCGAAGTCATAGAGGGCGAGACCGCGCAGGAAAAGGCCGCACTGCTGGCCCAGCGTCTCAAAGACGCCAAGCTCATCTAGGGAGAACATGACATGCCAAACGGAGTACTGATTTTCGGAGAAGCCAACGAAGACGGCTCGCTAGCCGGCATCACTGCCGAGCTTAGCGGCGCCGCGACGGCCTTGGGCGGGCCGGTGACCTGCGCCCTGCTGGGTTCCGGCGTCGAGGCCGTCGCCTCGCAGGCCGGGAGCTACGGCGCGAACAAGGTCATCGTCGTCGATGCCTCCATCCTCAAGGACTACAATGGCGATGCCTACCTGCCGGTGGCAGAGCGCATCGTCCGCGAAGTCGACCCCGCCATCGTGCTGCTGGGCCAGACCATGATGGGCCGCGACCTAGCGCCGCGCCTAGCGCAGCGCTTCGGCTCGGCCGTGGCCATGGACTGCATGGCCGTCTCGATGCAGGGCGAAAAGCTCCTGGCGGAGCGCCCTGCGTTTGGTGGGGCCGCCCGCGCCCGCTACACCATCAACGGTATGCCGCAGTTCGCCACCGTCCGCGTTAAGGCGCTGGAAGCGCCCGAAGCTTCCGGCTCAGCCGAAGTCGTTAAGCAAGACGCCGGCCTCGACGCCTCAGCCGTCCGCACTACGGTCACCAGCCGCACGAAGGAAGACTCCGAGGGCATCCGCCTCGAGGACGCCAAGGTCGTCGTCAGCGGCGGTCGCGGCCTCGGCGGCCCGGAAGGTTTCCAGCCGCTGGAAGACCTGGCGAAGACGCTGGGCGGCGCAGTCGGCGCATCGCGTGCCGTTTGCGACCTGGGCTGGTACCCGGTCGCAGCGCAGGTCGGCCTTACCGGCAAGGTCGTGACGCCGGATCTCTACATCGCTGTCGGCATCTCGGGTGCCAGCCAGCATATGGCCGGCATCTCGTCAGTCAAAAACATCGCCAGCATCAACAAAGATGCCGACGCCAGCATCTTCAAGGCCTCTCGCTGGGCCGTCGTCCACGACTGGAAAGAGTTCATCCCCGCCTTCATCGAAGAGGTGAAGAAGATCAAGTCGGCCTAGGCCACGCGACCATTAGAACCAGGAAGGGGCGGTAAATTGCCGCCCCTTCGTCGTTTCTCACCTACTCGGCGCCGGGCCGCCGCGCCAGCGAACCGACTCATGATACGGGGCAGCCGAGAAGCCGCCCCGTTTCTATCTCATAGCGCCTTCCTGAGGAGGGCTATTCGACTGTGATGACTCCGATCATGTCCGTTGGGTGGAAGTCGCAGAGAAAGTCGTACTCTCCGGTTTCCTCTGGTGCTGTCCACTCAAGAGTAGCGGTCTCGCCGCCGGTGACAAGATCCGGATCGGAGACGACATCGTCATCTGTGTTCTGTTCATTGTCCGCGCCGAATATCCGCATGTTGTGGATGGCCGCGCCGTCGTTCGTCAAGTTGAAGGTAACCGTCGCGCCGGCCGGCACGGTGAACTCGTTCGGCTCGAAGAAGTTGTCACCCATGCTTACGTCGAACGACACTTCACCTCCGTTGCCGTCGTCATCGTCGTCTCCATTGGCGGGCGCAGACGTTGCAGGCGAGCCGTCGTCGTCATCGTCATCGTCATCATCGCCGCCACAGGCGAACGATAGGGTCAGCAGCGGGATAGCGATGGCCGAGAGTAGAAGCCACCATACACGCTTGAAACTTGTCTGGGTCATTTCGTCCTCCGTTCTGATGGTTCCAGATCAATCGCTCGTTTAGCGGCGTCGCGTTGGGAGACCGACGCCAGCGAGGTTGCTGCCAGCTCGGCTCGCAGCGCCTCAGCACCGGCAACCCAGGTGTCGTGCACCGGGCAGTGACTGTCCCAGACGCACGGTTCGCCGCGCATTGTGCAGCGGCTGGAGCGAAGCGCCCCTTCTGCCGCCTCGATGACCTCTAGAAGCGAAATCTCCACCGCTGGACGTGCTAGCTTGTAGCCGCCCACTCGCCCCGCCTTCGCTTCTGCCATCCCAGCGCTAGCCAGGATCCGCATGATCTGTGGGGTGTAAGGCGCGGGGATGTTCATCGCCTTCGAGACATCACGAATCTTTGTGTAACCCTTCCCTTCGTTTCGCGCAAGCGCAATTGCAGCCCGGACTGCGTAGTCACCGCGGCGGGAAAGTTGCAAGTCCATGACCGAACAGTACCAACCTGCACTTGACAAGTCAACATTTAGGTATTTACTGTAGGTTCGATGGATGAAGGATTATGCGATAGACATGCGTTATAACCATCGGCTCCCCACGCAGAAAGATCTCTGCCGAACCAATGACTTTCGGCCTTACCAAATCGGGCCAAATGACAGACCGCCCTCATCGGGCGGATGCCCTAGCTTTAAACACTGCAGCCACAAAGGAGGCTCAATATGCTCAGACTAAGCAGGCTCGTATTCACATCCGCGGCCCTTGTCTTACTCGCGATGCTGCTTGGCCTTGGCGCCGCCTGCGGAGATGACGACGGCGGTTCGGCAGACGGCGACCTCCAGCAGATCGCCGACGAACGAGGCCTCACCCCGGAGAATATGCGCGCCGCCCTCATGCAGTACGTCCCGCCGGGCTCATACGACGATTACGTCATGATCGCCTCCGGCGGGCACTCAGGGCAGATGATCGTCGTCGGCCTGCCCTCCATGCGCATCCTCAAGGTCATCGGCGTGTTTACGCCGGAACCCTGGCAAGGTTACGGCTACGGAGAAGAAGGTTCTGACGCGATCCTCGAGGGTGGGAACCGGGAAGGCACCGACCTTGAGTGGGCCGACACCCACCACCCCGCCATCAGCGAGACCGCCGGTGAATATGACGGCCGCTGGGCCTACATCCAGGACCGCGCAAACGGTCGCATGGCAATGATCGATCTGCGCGACTTCGAGACCAAGCAGATCGTCGCGGTGCCCAATATGCAGACCTCGCACGGCGGCATGTTCGTCACCCCAGATTCAGAATACGTCCACATCTCCGCTAAGTACCCCATGCCCTTCCCGCCCGGCACCTATGCGGACCTCTCCGAATACGAGGAAAAATACCGCTCTGTGTCGTCCTGGATGAAGATCGACCCGGCAACAGGACACGTCAACGTAGAGGAGAGCTTCCAGATCGAGCTGCCGCCGTACAGCCAGGACCTGGCCGATTCCGGGAAACTGGTCAGTGATGGTTGGGGTTTCATCGGCTCCTTCAACAGCGAGATGGCGACCGGCGGCATCAGTGAAGGTGGAGAGCCGCTCGAGGCCGGCGCCTCCAAGAACAACTTCGACTTCCTGCACGCCATTAACTGGAAGGCGGCCTCCGAGTTCGTCGCCGGCGGCGGAGCCGAGCAACTGAACGGCATCAACTTCATCGATATGGAGACAGCCGTCGAGAACGGCCTGCTCTACCTCATCCCCGAACCCAAGAGCCCGCACGGCGCGGACGTCGACCCGAGCGGCCGCTACATCGTCGTCGGCGGCAAGCTGGACCCGCACGTCACGATCTACGACTTCAACCTCATCCAGGAAGCGATCGCCAACGAGGACTTCGAAGGCGAAGACCCGTTCGGCATCCCGATCCTCAACTTCGACTCGGTCGTTGCCGGGCAGGTCGAGGTCGGCGCCGGCCCCCTGCACACCCAGTTCGACAGCCAGGGCCACGGCTACGTCAGTCTCTTCCTGGCCAGCGCCGTCGCCAAGTTCACGCTCGGCGAAGACGTGGTCAAGACCGAGGAAGAGCCTTTCACCCTCGTCGAGACGATCCAGGTTCACTACAACATCGGCCACCTGGTGACAGCGGAAGGTGACACGGTGAGCCCGGACGACAACTACCTCGTCGCGCTGAACAAGTGGTCGATTGATCGCTACGCTCCCCTAGGGCCGCTGCACCCGCAGAACTTCCAGCTCATCGATCTTGCGGGCGGACTGGGCCCAATGACCCTGCTGGCAGACATGCCCATCGGCCTCGGTGAGCCGCACTACGTGCAGATCATCAAAGCCGACAAGTTGAACCCACTGGAAATCTACGAGCCCGGTACGGACGCCGGCTCGATGCAGCACAGTGAGTTCGCCATCAACCAAGGCGAAGAGCGTGTTGAGCGCAACGGCAACGAGGTGGAGATCTGGATGACTGCCACACGCAGCCACTTCACCCCGGACATCCTCCGGCTGCGCCAGGGCGATCAGGTCAAGCTGCACATCACCAATATCGAGCAGACGCGCGATGCCACCCACGGTTTCGGCATCGCCGACTACAACATCTCCTCCAGTTTGGAGCCCGGCGAAGTGGTGAACTTCGAGTTCACTGCGGACAAAGCCGGCGCCTTCAACTTCTACTGCACGGAATTCTGTTCCGCTCTTCACCTGGAGATGGCCGGATGGATGCTTGTTGAACCGTCATCCGTCAATGCGGGCGCCTCCGCGCCCGTCGCGAACGTGCCGGAGGAGGCGCACCAACACTAGGACTAGACGAGGAGGAAGCAGATGAATATGCCATTCACGAAGCCTGAGCCGGCCTGGATCATCTCCGCCGCCCTGGCTGCAGTCCTCCTGATCGCGGCCATTCTCCTGCCTCTCTGGCGCATGGAGCTCGTCGCACCCCAGTACCCCGAAGGTCTTGTCATGTATGCCTACGGGGACCGCTTCGAAGGCGACTCCGGCTCTTACTACGACGACGTTCGCGAAATCAACGGCCTCAACCACTACATCGGCATGAAGCCCATTGAGCCTGTGACCGAGATGAAGTTGTTCATGCCGGGCCTCATGGCCGCGGCCGCAGCCGCGCTCATCGTCTCCTTCATCGGTTGGAAGCGCAGTTGGTTCAGCGCTCTGGCGGTCGCCGGCTTCTGGTTCATTCCGATCTTCTTCGTCGCTGACCTCCAGTACTGGCTCTACAACTACGGGCACACGATGGACTCCGACGCGCCTCTCAACAGCGGCGACTTCACGCCCATAGTCTTCGGAAAGACGGACGTCTGGAACTTCCACTCGCAAAACAGTTTCGAGCCCGGCTTCTACGCCATGGTTGCCGCCGCGCTCGTCATCACCTTCCTGCCGCAGGCCATCCGCTTCGCCCAGAAGCGCTGGCAGGAACGCGAAAGCCTGCACAGGGATCAGCAGCCAATCTCGACCGGCATCCGCGGACGGACTGCTTAATGACACGTCTCCTCCTCGTCTGGGGTGTCCTCGGGCTCTCGGCCCTGCTGTTAGCCGCGGCAGGACAGGGCGCAGCATCCGCTCAACCTATCTCCTTGCAAGAGCAGATCGACCGCGCCCAGCCCGGGGACACCCTGACCATCGAAGGCGGCGTCTACAACGAACGCATCGTCATTGATAAGCCACTCACGCTTACCGGCTCCCATAACCCCGTGATCGACGGAGGAGGCGGAGGCGACATCGTCACTATCACCGCCGACGACGTGACCTTCTCCCGCTTCACCATCCGCAACAGTGGACGCGCCGTTTCTCAGGAGCCGGCCGCCATCAAGGTGATCGACGCGCACGCTCCCACGATCTCTCACAATCGCATCGAATCAGCACACTTCGGCATTCACGTCACCGGTACCCATCATGCCACCATCGACGGGAACGAGATTGACCTTGGGGATACGTCCATCGAGCGGCGCGGACACGCGATCTACTTCTGGGAAGTCGGCGAAAGCGCGGTTCACGACAACGTCGTTTCTCGCGCCGGCGACGGCATACACCTCGAGTTCTCCCAGGATAACGACATCCTCTACAACACCGTCTCCGACAGCCGCTATGCGCTCCACTTCATGTACTCGGACAACAACCGCATCATCAAAAACGACTTCAATGACAACCTCTCCGGCGCCGTTCTCATGTTCTCCCACGAGCTCCTGCTGAAGGACAACCTCCTCTCTAACAACCGCCGCGGCGCCACCGGGGCGGGCATCCTCCTCAAGGATGTCGACAACATATTCGTCGAAGGCAACACGGTCACGCGCAACAAGTACGGCCTCACCGCAGACGGCGCTCCGCAGTCCGAAGGTGCTACGGCCATCTTCATTCGCAATCTCTTTGCGCTTAACGACACTGGCCTCGGCCTCATGTCCAACGCGCCGATCACCTTCGTCGAGAACTCAATGATCGAGAACACGGTCCAGATCGAGGCTCTGGGTGGCAGCCTCGCAGACCCGCACGCCGCCGCGTCATGGCCTCCACCTGCGATGGCCCCTGCCGGTGAGCACGAGGGTCACCAATCCGGCACCGTCATCGGCAGCCTCCCTGCCGCGCCAGCCACCTCCGCCCACGCGACATGGTCGCTGGGCGGCAGGGGAAATTACTGGAGCGATTACGGCGGCTACGACGCGAACGGCGATGGAGTGGGCGATCAGGCCTATATGCCGCGCCCTGCCTTCGCCGGAGCCCTCGACGAGAATCCCACGCTGCGCTTCTTCCAGTTCACCCTGGCGCACGAGGCCATCGAAGCCGCCGCCGAGATGCTGCCCGTCTACAGGTACGAACCCGTCATTGAGGACCGTGCCCCGTTGATGGCACCGGTGGGACCGGCGCTACCCTCCGAGACCGGACCCAACAGCAGCCTCCTCGCCGTCAGCGCTCTTTTGCTTGTGTTGGCGGCCGCACTCCTGCAGATGACGCTCGATTTCGACCCACTGGCATTCGTCCTGCGCCGGGGCCACCATATCCGACGCGACGCGAAAGGAGGTGCCTCGTGAGCGACGAGAACGCGGTCCTTGTGATCGACAAGGTGACCAAGAAGTACGGCAGGCTCACGGTGCTCGACGCCGTCAGCCTGAGCCTTCCGGCGGGCGCCATCGTCGCCTTGCTTGGCGCCAACGGTGCCGGCAAGACGACGACTTTCAAGTGCATTCTCGGTCTGACGTCGTTCAAGGGCCGGATCTCCGTGACCGGCAAGTCCGTCACCTGGTCCGGCAAAGACGTGCGCAAGATCGTCGGCTATCTGCCGCAGGCGCCGGGATTCTCTAACGACGACACCTGCCACGAAGCGCTGCAGTTCCTCGGCCACCTTCGTAGCGTCCCTGACGCGCGCGTGGACGAGCTGCTTGACCAGGTGAACCTCGCCAGACAGCGTGACACCCGTATCGGCGACCTCTCCGGCGGCATGAAGCAGCGCCTCGCGCTCGCGGCCGCGCTGCTTTCGGATCCACCTCTGCTGCTCCTTGACGAGCCGACGGCCAATCTCGACTACGAGAGCCAGCGCGAATTGCACGACCTTCTCGTCCAGTTGAGGAGCGAAGGACGAACGATCGTGCTCTCGACACACTTCGTCGATCACGTCGCGGAAATTGCCGACCGGATCGTCCTCCTGAAAGACGGCGCCGTCGCCCTTGACCGCCCGGCCGTGGGCCTGCGAGCCGGCGGCGGCGACATCACGGTGCACCTGAATGGCACGTCTCCAGCTAGCGTTTATGCCGCGCTCAGAGACGCCGGAGTCAAAGAAGAGCACATTAATCCCATGGGAGTCAGCTTGCAGGATGCGATCAACCGCGAACTCGCCACTATGAAGAAGGAGGACGGACAATGAGCGCCGTCTGGACCATCGCCAACAAGGAAATGAAGGACGCCGTGCGCAGCCGCTGGCTGCTGTTTTACGCCGTCACCTTCGCGGTGCTCGCTCTGGGCCTCGCCTACGTAGGCAATCAAAATCTGGGTTCTGTGGGGTTCGAAAACTTCAGCCGTACCACCGCCAGCCTGATCAACCTGTGCCTGCTGCTGGTACCGCTGATCGCGCTCTCCCTCGGGGCGGGCGCCATCGCCGGCGACCAGGAGCGTGGCACGCTGGCCTACCTGCTGGCGCAGCCGCTGGCGCGCTGGGAGCTGCTCGCCGGAAAGTTCGCCGGCCTCGTCCTCTCGGTCGGCACAGCCACGATCGCGGGCTTTGGGTTGGCCGGCGTGTGCATCGCCTTCTACGCCACAACGCTCGATGTCGGCACGTACCTGCTCATGCTCGGTCTGATGCTCGCGCTCACCAGCGTCATGATCGGCATCGGCATGGTTGTGTCCGTGGTCAGCAGCAGCCGTGCCCAGGCCGTCAGCGCCGCGCTCGTCGTCTGGTTCGTCGCCGTCCTCTTCTTCGACCTTGTCCTCGTCGGCCTGGTCACTGGGGCCTCGCTCGGCGGGCGTGCCCTCATCGCCACTCTCCTCCTCAATCCAGTCGAGATTGTGCGGGTGCTAGCCATCATGCACCTGGAACCGGACCTCACCGTCCTCGGCCCGTTCGGCTCCTACCTCGCCGAGGAGTTCGGCAAGTCGACGGCTACGGCCGTTCTGATCGGCGCGCTCGCTGTCTGGATCGTCGCACCCATCTCTCTCGCGACCTGGGCATTCAACGGCCGCCAGAGCTAGCCAGGCTGCCCTAGCGCGCCTTCCCCAGGCGGTAGTGCATCCTTCATACCTCAACTATGGCCGCGCCCGCTAAAGCGAAGCTAAGAGGATGATGAGAGGACTCTTATTTCCGGTTTAGACCCGGTTGTACCGTGTGCGATACTTGACCCATGCCCCAGCTCTTCACGCGCGAAGAAACCGACGCCCTCCTCCCCCACATCGCCCCTCTCCTCACGCAGGCGCGCGATCTCAAGCGCCAGTACGATGAGGCGCAGGCCGCTCTCACCGGTGTCCAGGGCGCCGTCAAGTCGAACGGCCACAGCCTCGACGTCGAGCTGAGCCGCGCCACCGGCGGCGCCGGACAGGCCGCCGCCGCCATCGATGCCCTCATCGAGCGCGTCAACACGTTCGGCGTCGAAGTGAAGGACGTCGAGATGGGACTCTGCGACTTCCGCTCGATGCTCGACGGCCGCGAAGTCTACCTTTGCTGGAAACTCGGCGAGGAGCGCGTGGCATACTGGCACGAGTTGCACACCGGCTACGCCTCAAGGCAACCTTTGGACTGAACTCATGACTGATAAAGAAACCACCGCCTCACCCGCCGAAATCGACGAGATCCTTGAGCGCCTCGACCGCGCCCGCCTCGCCTTCGTCGAAGCCCTGGAAGCCAGCGATCATGAGGCCTTTGAGCAAGCCAGGGGCGACGAAGCCGAGACGGTCCGGCGCATCGTCGAACGCACCATCGACGACGTCAACTTCTACTTCGGGCGTCTCGTCTCGCGGGCGCTCAACCTGCCCCAGCCGCCCTGCCTGGGCCGCGCCCAGATCAGCTCACTACGCGAAGGCGTCATGTCCTTCCAGGTTGCCCACCGCCGCTTCTCAAACCTCCTTCACGACCTCCTGCCCGAGGACCTCGAGAAAGATACCAGCGATCCAGAACTTGGCTCCTATACGCTTCGTCAGACGCTCGAACTGACCGCTGCCCAGTACAACCAGCGCGCACAGCAGTTGCGCGCCTTCAGCGCCTGATGGCCGCCGGCCCGAAACCCGTCCGTATAGCCCACGCCTTCGGCAACTCCCGCGAAGCCCTCCAACTCGCCCTCGACGCCGACGTCGACATGATCGAGGTCGACATCTGGTACCGCGGCGACAACATTCACGTCCACCACGCGCGCCGCCTTAGCCCCTTCCCCATCCTCGTCGACCGCCAGATGCCAGGCCACCCGCTCCCGCCATTCGCCATCCCCGTCTGGAAGGGATACTACGCCTGGCCCCACCTTAACCCCATCACCCTGGACGAACTCCTGACGACCGTCGCCGGCCAAAAGCGTCTCCTCCTCGACGTCAAAGGCCGCTATAAGCGGGGAGAGGGAGACGGCTTCGCCACCGCCATCGCCCGCGACGTGCGCAGGCGCGGCGCATCGTCATGGTCTGTCGTCTGCGGGCAGACCTACCCCCCGCTCAACGCCCTGCGCCGCCTCGCCCCTGAGATCGAAGTCCGCTACTCACTCGAGAAGCCGTACCAGTGGCAGAGCTTCCTCCGCAAGATGCAAAAGGACGCCACCGTCCGCCAGGTGTGCATCGCCCACGGCTTCATCGACAACGCAAAGGCCCGCGTCATGGAAGAGCACGGCATCGACCTCTACGTTTGGACGGTTGACGACCCGGAGCGCGCTATCCACTGGGTGAGCCAGGGGGTCGACGGCATTATCAGCAACAACCTGGAACTACTGGTGAACCTGCCGCGGTTGGAAGCGAAGAATGTGGCGACGGTGCATCCGTCGCCGGAAGGCGGCGCCTAGGCCGGAGCCGGCGCCTCCTCATCAGTGTGCGCCCAGCGATCCGCCCAATCGGAGCACGCTGAGACGATTGCCTCCAGGTCGCGCCCCTTCACAGTTAACGAATACTCAATACGCACAGGTGTGTCCGGCACCACCGTTCGCTTGACGATGCCCTCCGCCTCCAGCTCCTTCAGGCGCTCCGCCAGCATGCGGTCGCTCAAACCTGGGACCGTGTCACAGACCTCACTGAAGCGCGAGACGCCGCTCATCAGCGCCCGCAAGATGGCGCCGGTCCAGCGTCTGCCGATCAATTCGATAGCATGATGAAACTTCGGGCAGAACGGGCCCATTAGTTCGTCCATGGCTCTATTCTTACCCTTCGTAAGACGCTTGACAAGAGTAATCTAACATCCGTATAGTAACTTACTACAGGTAAGTCGCCCCGGCAAGGAGAACGTATGGACCACCATGACAACCTAACCACGGCGCTGGACGAAGCCCCCGACGTGAATCCCGTCACAGAAGGCAACGAGCCAGCAGCGGACGATGCAGACACGGATGAGCAACCCTCGCACGTCCATGTCCAGCGCCCAACCGCCGAATAGACGGCAAAATCCAGCCAGAACACGTATTCGTATCAATCTCAGAAGGAGGTAATGGTGAACCTTAAAGCATGCAACCGCTGCGGCGGCGACATGATCCTTGAGGATCTGCTGGACGAGGCTGAACTGGTCTGCCTTCAGTGCGGACACCGCACCTTCGCGCCCGGCCAGCCCGAATCGCGCTACCAGATCATCCGCAGAACGCGGAAGCCATCGCCCGTTACGCGAGCAGCGTAGACAACGTCAATCTCAGCCCGCCGGGTCCCGGTCACCCCCACCGGGGCCCGGTCTTTTTTCGCCCTCTTCCACTGCCCGCCTGTGCGATTCCGGCTCCTCCCAGAAGCTCTCCGCCACTTCCAGGTGTGAAGGCGCCTGTAGTCCGGATACCTGGAAGCTCACGATTATCAGCAGATAACCGATTACTAGCAGTAGAACCGGTGAAGTTAGCAGCACCGTCTCCGTGCCCAGTTCCGACGCCGCTGCCCCTAGCGCCAGCAGAGGAATGATGGCGGCACCGTTACGCAACGCACCCTGCAGCGCAAAGGTCCGCCCCTGGTAGGCGATTGGCACGCGCCGGTTGATGTACGTCTGCACGCTCGTCGCCGTCAGCGACACCCCGAACGCCAGCGGTATCGCGAATAGCCCCGCGGTCCGCACGCTCTCCCGCATCTCGATGCCAAGCAAGCCGACTACTCGGAGTGGGTTCACCGGATCGACCACCTCCGTAAGGTCGCTCACCAACCCCAGCATCGTCAGCGATCCGGCTGCCGCGAACAGCCCCACCAGCGCGGCCACCCGCTCGCCCACTGCACGTACGATCCATGGCACCGACACCAGCGCCATCACAACTCCCAGCGCTGCGGGCGCGAAGACGTATGCAGTGTTCGCCGCGTCAGAGTCCAGAACCTCTTCCACGTAACGCGGCGCCAGCGTCACCAGCACCACGTTCACCGTCCCCGCCAGCACCGAGACCACAATCATCGTCCCCACCGCCGGGTGCCGCACCAGCCAGCGCGCCGCCTCCCGCAGCCGTACTTGCCACGGCGGCAGGCGCATTTGCCACGCCCGCTCCCCCACCGGCAGGTCGAAGACGCGCGTCGCCGCCAGCATCAACAGGCCACCCGCCACGTAGATCACCGCCTCGACGCCAAACACCTTCACCAGGATCGGCGCCAGCAACGCCGTCGCAAACCCTTGGCCCACCGCCACCACCAGGTTCAGCAGCGCCGCAGCGCTTGCCAACTGCTCTTCCGTCGCCACCAGTGGCACAACCGCCTGTTCCGTCGGCGCCGAGACCTGCCCCAGCGTGTTTACCGCAAGGATCAGCACGACCAGCACGATTATGCTCGACGTGTCGAGGAGCAGCGGCACGCCAAGGCACAGCGCCCCCTGCCCCACGTATGCTCCCGCCAGCGCGATACGCGCCGGCAGCGTATCAGCCACCACTCCTCCGTACATCCCCAGCACCGCAGGAGGGATGATCGCCGCAACACCAAGGAGCGCCACTTCCAGCGCCGTCCCGCCCTCCCGCGCCACGGCCACCAGCGCACCGAACGCCAGCGCCTGCTGGCCGGACTCCGACAGGAACCGCGAAGCCAGCAGGTGCTGGAACTGCGGCCGCCGCGCAACGCTGGGATGCGGCAGGAACAGCCAGAGAACGCGGAACACTTGGACCTGCGCTTCGTCCAGCACCCGGTCCGCGTGGTACCCGGCCACGCCGATGACCCCCACCCGCGCCCAGATGCCCCTCCGCGCCGGCCCGTCATCGTCCGTCATGACGGTATAAAAAGTGCGTGACGCAAGCGCTTGACCACCTTGCTTAGCGTGTGCGTAGATTAGGCCGCATTACCGCCCTTTCCACAAAACAGGAGGATTCCCCCTTGAAGGCCTGCATCAAGACCCAGAACGGCACCGTCGAGATGATGGACATCCCCATCCCCGAGCCCGGCCCCAGCGAAATGGTCGTCAAGATGACCATGTGCACCGTCTGCGGCAGCGACATGCACTTCCTCGACGAGTTCGCCAACGAGATGCTCGCCTTCGCCTTCCCCGGCAGCGTCCGCCCCGAAGGTCTGCCTATGGGCCACGAAGGCGTGGGCACTGTGCACTCCGTCGGCGCCGGCGTAACCAAGTTCAAGGATGGCGACCGCGTAGTGGCCTCCTGCCTCATCGGCTGCGGCAAGTGCCACGAGTGCATGTCCGTAGACCACAGCGTCTGCTCCGGCGGCGGACGCGTCCTCTTCGGCTGCCAGGCCGAGTACTACCTCGTGCCCTTCGCCGACTACAACGCCGCCATCGTCCCTCCCGGTGTCAGCGACGAGCACGCCATCCTCGCATCCGACATTATGTCTACCGGCTTCGGCGCCATCGAGCGTGCCAACGCCAGCTTTGGCCACTCCGTGGCCGTCTTCGCCCAGGGCCCCGTTGGCCTCATGGCAACCGCGGGCGCCCGCGCCCGCGGTTGCGGCATGATCATCGGCGTCGACACTGTCCCTGACCGACTCGAGAAGTCGAAAGAGTTCGGCGCCAATTTCACCATCAATGCCGCCGAAGAAGACGCCGTCGCCAAAATCTTGGAACTCACTGGCGGAGGCGTCGACATCGCCGTTGAGGCCGTCGGCACCCAGGCCACTTTCGAAGCCGCCACGCGTGCCGTGCGCCGCGGCGGCGTCGTCTCCTCTGTTGGCGTCTACGGTCTTACTCCGCAGGTATCCATGCCGACGCTCGCTCCCTCCTTCCTCCACCGCACCGTCGTTACCACGCTCTGCCCCTCCGGCTCCGACCGCATGGACTACCTCGTCAAGCTGCTGGATAATGGCAACGTCAACCTCGAACCCCTCTTCACCCACCGCATGACCCTGGACGACATGCCAACGGCCTACGACCTCTTCCGCAGCAAGACCGAAGGCGTCCTCAAGATCGCCATCACCCCGTAAGTGACAAGCACCCCGCCGGTAACGTAAACCCGCCCGGAATCGTCTCTATCCCAGAAGCCAGAACCGGCTTCGGGAGATAGTGCATGCTCACAAGAATCGCATTTGTCGCCCTCGCGGCGCCGATGGTCATATTCGCCACGCTCCTTGCCTTTCCCAGCCTCGACAAGCAGTGGGGTACTTTCTCGTTCCACTTCTACGTCGTCTCCGCCGCCTGCCTGATGTCAGCCTTTGCCTGCCTCATCCTCGTCCTCTCCGCGCGCTCCATGCGAGAGACGCGCATCCTCTTCCTTGCCCTCTCCTTCTTCGCCCTCGGCATGTTTTTCTCCATCCACGGCCTCACTACTCCCGGCTTCCTCCTCGACGAATCCAGCGCTGCCCTCCAGCGGTCGCCCTGGCTGAGCACCCTGGTCGCCGGCTTCTTCGCCACCATGAGCGTCGTCACTATCCCGAGGGTCATCGATCGCGTGAATCTCAGGGTCCCCGAGGTCACTTTCATAATCGCCGTCATCATTATCTGTGCCTACTTCATGGCCACGATGCTCTACCCCAACTGGCTCACAGACTTCCCCACCACCCGCGAGTGGTTCCAGCACGTCCTCACCGCCGCTTCGGTCGGTCTTCTCGGCTTCGCGGCGCTGCGCTACTACCAGGCCTACCTCTTCGCTCGCTTGCCCGCTCAACTCTCCGTCGCCGTCGGCCTCGTATTTCTCGCTGAAGCGCAGATTTCGCTCGACTTCGGCGTCTTCTGGGCCTACTCCTGGTGGATGTACCATGGCCTCTTCCTCCTCGCATTCGTTACGGTCCTCGGCGGCTGGTCCTACGAGCTCATCCGCGCGAAAGACGCCCGCGCCATCGCCGAAGGCATTGCCATGCGCGACGCCCTCGCCCAGCTCAACCGCGGCCGCCCGGCCGACCTCGTCACCCTCGCCGACCAGATCGAAAACCACGACCTCGAGACCTTCCGCCACGTCGACCGCGTCGCCACCTTCGCCTACGCCATCGGTAGCGAGATGGGACTCGGCGCCGCCAAGCTGCGCGAACTCGTCCTCTCCGCCCAGATGCACGACCTCGGCAAGATCGGCCTGCCGCCGTACATTCTCCGCAAGGAAGACCCGCTGACCGACGACGAGTGGGCGCAGATCCGGCAACATCCCGCCAAAGGCTTCGAGATTATGGAGCGTGTCTCCGGCCTGGGCGCCATCGCCAGGACCATCCGCCACCACCACGAGCGCTGGGACGGCAACGGCTACCCCGACAAGCTCACCGGCTCCGACATCCCGCTGGAGTCCCGCATCATCTCCGTCGCTGACACCTACGACGCGCTAACCTCACACCGGCCATACCGTCCGGCCATGACCCCCCAAGGCGCCCACGACGAACTCGCGGCAATCGCCGGCCGCCAGCTCGACCCCGACCTTGTTGCCATCATGATCCGCCTCATCGACCGCGGCGCCGTCAAAGCCGCCCACACCCACGAGACTGAAGCAGAGCACGTCCACTTCTAACTGGGCGACGCGCTCGTTCGCTCATGGTGAGGTTCTCGAATCCATGAGCGGCGGCACCCACATCCCGTCTGCTACCCTAGACGCATGAAGTGCCCCCGCGACGGCGCCGAACTCAAAGTCGAACACCACCGCGGCATCGAAGTCGACCACTGTCCCGAGTGTAACGGCCGCTGGCTCGACCACCATGAACTCGACGAACTGGAGAAGACCGTCCCCTCAACCGAGGAAGAGCGCCGCGCTACTATTGCCTTCGGCGAGCGCCTCGGCGACCTCGAATGCCCAGTCTGCCACCAGAAGATGACCATCTTCAACTACCGCGCTTACGACCTGGAACTCGACACCTGCCCCGAAGAGCACGGCTTCTGGCTCGACGCCGGCGAAGATGGCCGCGTCCGCGACATCATCGAAGACCGCATCCGCGGCCTCAACCGCGCCGCCTCTGCCGAAGCCAGTTGGGGCAACTTCCTCTCGGGCCTCCGCGGCAAGCTCCAGCGCTAGCGTTATCCGACTTCCTGAGCGAAGCCAAAGGCGAAGGAAAGCCTGTCCTGAGCGCTGCGCGAGCAGCAGCCGAAGGGGACCTCGGCTCCGCGAAGGCGAGCAGACATCTCTCACTCCCGTAATTGCCGCTGCAGCGACCCCGCCGGGCCACACCTCCCGCTCCCGCTCGTGGTGAGGTTCTCGAACCACGAGCGCCGCCATCACATCCCGGGAGCGGACACGGCAGCGCCCCGCAATTGTCTGCCGTCTGGCTACTGGCTACTCGCTGCTGGCTGCTGAGCAATCGCCTCGTACTGTCCCGGCTGCACCCTCCGCACAGCCTGGAAGCGACCCGCCCGCATCTCTTCCAGCATTTCTTCCTCGGACGTGATATCGGCCTCGAACTGCGTCGCGTAGCGGCCCACCTCCAGCGGCATATGCGCGTCGCTGCCACCCACCAGCGGCAGGCCCAGGTGCGCCGCCACGTCCAGCGCCAGCTTGTTCTCCCGCTCGATGCAACCGCCGTTTAGCACCTCCACCGCGTCCACCATCGAAAACACAGGGTGGTCCGAAAGCTCCTCGATGTCTAGGAGCTGCGCCTCGCGGCGGTCGCCGAACAGCAAGCTCGAAGGCCCCGGGAAATAGCGAAACGGGTGATTCATCACCATGAAGCCGTTATAGTCCTGCACCGCCGCCCGCAGGTCGCTCACGTAGCGTATTCCCTTAACGTCCGGCGGCAGCCCGAAGACACCGATGTGGCCCATGTCAGTCGTCCATTCGCGCGCGTTGAACGCGAACAGACCGTGCTCTTCCTTGAAATGCGCGATCTCTTCCGGACGCCACATGTGAAGGTGCTCCGTGATCGCCACCCCGTTCAGGCCCATATCTTTCGCCTGCTGCCCAAGGCGCTTCGGCGAAATATCACTATCCATCGATCCAACCACCGTATGGATGTGCATATCGATAATGCTGCTCATGGGCCTCCGTTAGGGATAGTTGCACGCACGGGAGAGTGCGTTAGGTAGGCATAGCCAAGATAGCATAAACCCTCACGTTCACGGAAGGTGCATCGCCACGCCTCCGTAACCTGCATCGGCCTGCACCTAAGAAGAGGTTCCTATACAATTTTTGCGACGATGCTGGAGATTTCGAAAGACTTTACTGGTGCCTGGGAGCGCTTCGAGCGCATCCAGACCCTCCGCCTGCTCGAACAAACGCACGAGTGGGAGTGGACGCGCGGCCGCACCGACCTCTTCGCCTTCCTTATCCCCATCGCCGACGACGCCCTCTGCGATTACATCGCTCACATCGCCGAGGACATCGACGGCATCCCCGGGGTCGACCCATACCCCCAGCGCTACTGGCATGCCACCATCAAGGTCGTTGGCTTCCTCGCCGATGAGGCCAACCGCGAGGACGAAGTGACCCTCGCTGACGTTGAACGAATGGCTGAGCAAGCCCGGCCCGCCCTGGAGGGCTGCCCGCCCTTCGATCTGCAACTCGGCCAGGTCAACGCCTTTCTCGAAGTCGTTTTCGTCGAAGTCGAGGACGGCGGACACATCCGCGCGATGAACACCTGCCTGCTAGAATCTGTCCCCGGCCTCCAGCGCACCCCCGTCGACGCCGAGGCCTTCCTTCCCCACGTCAGTATCGCCCGCTTCGCCTCCAACGAAGGCCTCGACCAGATTAAGTCGTCACTCCGCCGTCTGCGCGCCCTTCACCGCAGCGGCCCCGGCGTCCGCGTCGAAAGCGTCTCCTTCATCCGCGCCCACCTTGCCCGCGAAGCACCCACCTTCGACCTCCTCGCCGAATACCCCCTCCGCGGCTAACCGTCCGCCAACCCGTCGGCTATACTCGCCCCATGCCATACAGGACCCTTACCTACGGCGCCGAGAACCGCATCGCCCGCATTACGCTCAACCGGCCTGAGCGCCTCAACGCCATCAATGCCGACCTGACCGGCGAGCTGCGCCAGGCTGTCGCCGACGCCAACGAAGACCCGGGCGTCAGCGTCATCGTCCTCTCGGGAGCGGGGCGCGCCTTCTGCGCCGGTTACGACCTCGACTGGGGCACGAAGGCGGAGGACGCGACCCAGAAGTCGATGTCCGGCAACTGGGATCCCGTCCGCGACTACCTCGGCATGTCGCGCAACGTCCGCGCCTTCATGTCGCTCTGGGAGTCGCCCAAGCCGACGATCGCGCAGCTGCACGGCTGGTGCGTCGGCGGCGGCACCGACATGGCCCTCTGCTGCGACCTCATCTACTGCGCGGAGGACGTCCGCATCGGCTACCCGCCGGCGCGCGTCTGGGGCGAGCCAACCACCGTTATGTGGGCCTACCGGCTCGGCCTGGAGACAGCCAAGCGCCTGATGCTCACCGGCCAGTCTCTGACCGGCAAGGAGGCGGTGGCTCAGGGCCTCGCCTCCGCCGCCGTGCCGGAAGCCGACCTGCCGGCCGCCGTCGATGAGATCGCCGCGCGGCTGGCGACGATTCCCGTCAGCCAGCTGGTGATGAGCAAGCTGCTAGTGAACCAGGCTTACGAGAACATGGGCCTGCGCACGACGCAGATGTTGGGCACGATCATGGACGGTATCGCCCGCCACACTCCGGAGGGTATCGCCTGGCGGGACATGGCGATGCAGGAAGGCTTCCGCGAAGCCGTCCGCCGCCGCGACGCCCCATGGGCCGACTACGGCGAAACGCCCCGGAAATAGGGCGCAAATCCGCCTCTGGTGTGGACGGCTGCAAATGGCGATGCGGCCGCCATTTTATATCTGCGGAGGGGATTTTGTTTTGCAAAAACGGGGTCTTTTTCGTCGTTTAGCGCTATCTTAGCGTCACCGACCCGGTTGTGCTCCGCGCTTAACGTTCCGCTCCACCCTTCTGTGTCCCGGGTGGCGTCCGTCCCACCCACCCACCCGGAGTGTTAGTGGGGGACACCCCCACGGCCCCCGGCATGAGGCTGCGCCTCCTGCACCTCCGCTAATTGCTCGGCCGGAGTCCGTGCGCGCCGACGCCCTTATCGGTAGGACGTGGTCACCCTAGCCCCGAATGACCGGCACTAGCGCGCGGTCGAACTCCGCCATGCGCTCCGGCCCGAGATCTCGCAGTTTCGTGAGTGCCCGTTCCACGTCCGCAAGCAGCCCGTCCACGTCCACTCCGGCGGTGCGCGGCCGGTAAGGCGCCAGCAGACGAGGCGCGTCGCCGAGGACCTTCATCACGCCCTCGTAGTTGCCGCGAAAGAGGTGGTGGAAGCCCGCGGCCACCTTGATCACCCCCTGGTAGAAGTCCGCCAGCTCATCCCGCTGGCCCAGGCCTTTCCCCATCGCCTTGCCGCCCGCTTCCCGCCAGACATCCTCCAGCGTCTCGTGGCAATCGTAAAACCGCCACGAATTGAACTCGCGTAGCGCCTTCGCCAGCTCCGCCTCGTGATCCAGCCTACGTCCCGACATCGCGGGGACTAGCTTATCGTCGTCCGTGGCATGCGTCAGGTCTGGTCCCGATCGTGTTCTGGCGTGGAGTCGCGTGTGCTTGAGGACAGACCCTTCGTGCCTCAGGGTGACAAGATCGAGATGTTTGCTTGTTTGCCTGCTTGTATTTTGCGCGAGGCGTGGTTTGTCGGTTTGCCGGTTTGTCGTCGGCTCAGACAGGCACAGCGTCTCCCTTCGCCACAACCTCCCTTTTCCGCGCTATACTCACCCCGTAAACAGCACCGGAAGGAGCCCCAAAATGTCAGACGTCCTTTTCGAAGTCCGCGAACCCGGCATCGCCTGGATCACCCTCAACCGGCCCGACTCCCTCAACGCCATGGGCGGCGAACTCATGCCGCTCCTGGCGAAGCACCTGCGCGAAGTCGCCACCGACGATAGCGTCCGCTGCGTCGTCCTCACCGGCGCCGGCCGCGCCTTTTGCGCCGGCGGCGACGTCAAGGCGATGGCCAGCGGCAACATCGACAGCGTAGTCGGCGGCAACGGAACGCCGAAGTCGATGGCCGGCATGATCGCCAGCCGCGTCCAGGGCCTGCGCCAAGCCGAGCGCGACACCTCGCACGCCCTCCACTACCTCCCCAAGCCGACGATCGCCGCCGTCAACGGCCACGCCGTGGGCGCCGGCCTCTCCCTCGCCCTCGCCTGCGACATCCGCATCGCCAGCGAGAACGCCAAGATGGGCACCGTCTTCCGCAATGTTGGCTTCTCGGGCGACTTCGGCAGCTCCTGGTTCCTGCCGCGGCTCGTCGGCACTGAGATGGCCCGCCGCCTCTTCTTCACCGGCGAGATCCTCGACGCGCACCGCGCCAAGAGCATCGGCATGGTCAGCGAGGTCGTCGCGCACGAAGACCTGGAATCGGCGACCATGAACCTCGCCACCACCATCGCCACCGGCCCCGCCCTCGCCTATGCCCGCATGAAGGAGAACCTCAACGCCAGCTGGAACGTCGACCTCGGCGAGCTGCTGGACCAGGAGGCGCTGAACATGATCCTCTCTGCGACGTCGCAGGACCACCAGGAAGCGGCGCGAGCGTTCGTCGAGAAGCGGCAGCCGACGTTTACGGGGCAATAATCCGCAACCAGACCGTAGGGGCGCGCGCTGCGCCCCTACGTCCGATTACAGATGTCCTCCGTCCCCGAACCCCACCGTCGAAGAGCGCGCCAAAATCAATCCGCTCATCCTGGATCGCCGCATCCGATGACTGAATCAGTCCCCGAACCCACCCTCGAAGAGCGCGCCAAAATCAATCCGCTCATCCTGAGCCGGAAACGACGCGCAGCGGCTTTTCCGTGTCGAAGGACTACCGCACGTAAAGGCATTCGATGACAGATTCACGCCCCGACACCCCCGAACCCACCCTCGAAGAAGCAGCGCCCGGCGTCTTCGCTTACCTCCAGCTCCATGGCCAGTGGGGGCTGAACAACGCCGCCTTCATCACCGCCGCAGGCGGCCCGTCGGGCCACGGCAGCACCACTCTCATCGACACCTGTTGCACCGAGCGCCGCGCCCGCGCCCTGCGCGACACCCTTGCCCGCACCTCCCCCGACGCCCCCGTGCGCGTGCTGATCAACACCCACCACCACGGCGACCACACCCACGGCAACTACCTCTTCAACCCCGTCGCCATCATCGGCCACGAGCGCTGCCGCGAGGAGATTATCGCCACGGGCCTCGGCACTACCGCCGTCTGGCCCGACACCGACTGGGGCCACATCGAGATCGTCCCGCCCAATGTCACCTTCACAGACCGGATCACCACCTATGCCGGCGACCTCGAACTGCAGCTCATCTACGTCGGCCCCGCGCACACGACGAACGACATCATCGCCTGGCTGCCCGAGCACCGCATCGTCTTCGCCGGCGACACCGTCTTCAACGGCGGCACGCCCTTCTGCGTCTTCGGCTCGCTCTCCGGCTCCCTCGCCGCGCTCGAGGTCATCCGCTCGCTGGCGCCGAAGACGATCGTCCCCGGCCACGGCCCCCTCTGCGGCCCGGAAGCGCTGGACACGATCGAGGCGTACCTCACGTTCGTCGCCGAGACGGCCGCCGAGGGCCACGCCGCCGGCGTCACGCCCCTCGACCTCGCCCGCCAGACCCCGCTCCCCGACCCCTTCGCCGCCCTCCACGACAGCGAGCGCTTCGTCGCCAACCTCCACCGCGCCTACAGCGAACTGGACGGCGCGCCGCCCGGCACCGCGCTGCCGATGCCGGCCATCTTCCCGGACATGGTGGCGTACAACGGGGGCAAGATGCCGGCGTGTTTGGCGTGAGTGGTTACTCCGCTAAGAACCGCTCCAAGAATTGCCCTGCAACTTCGGCTGAATATCTTGTCCGTAGGCAGACCTCCTGCACGAAAACTGACGGCCCACTCCGTAACGAGTTCCCTATTGGATTGCTGTGTCTCAACGGACCAGCCCGTTGATTTGCGTAGCTCAGAAATAGGCCTCTTAGCGCCCGGGTAATTCCCACATACAGTAATCTTCGGCGTTCTTCCCTTGCGGCGCCGACATAGTCTCTCTCGAGCACCCCAGGCTCTAATGCAGGGAGTAGCACGTACTCCGCCTCCATGCCTTTGCTCGCATGCAGTGTCATGATTGTGACGGCACCGCGCTGTAATTGCTTCTCTTGTGTTAGACGTCTTGATATCTCGTCGCGAGCCTCTTCCACATCGTCACCTATCATTTCACAGCCAGTGAGTTCGCTCAGTGTGCGTAGTATCTGATCGGCCGTCTGGAGCGTCCCAAGTGCACTCCTAACTAATTGCCGTGCGGTCTCTAGATGTCTCGGTAAGGGCTGTTCTGAACGATACAGCGCAGCGATCCGTTCACTCCGCTCACGCGCCACCTCTAGCAGCTGAACAACTCTCTGGTCGCGAGTTGACGGCGCACAACTCAAGACGATAGCCGTCGCTATTGCTACACTGTCTTCCGGCTCGCGCAAGATGTCCAAAAGGGCCTTAGCCAGCCTGCACTCCTCAGGCCCCTCATGGGGCTTACTCGTGCGGTCATCAACCACAAGATCGTTCTCGGCTAGTTCCCGCACGAAGCCCCTTGCCAACCTTTTGTCTGCCACCGCAATGAGGACACGGGCTTCAGGATCGGTCTGTAAGAGGCGGGCAACGATCCGGCCGCTGCCACTCACCTCACCATCCGCGGATGGGTACGCCAGAATATGAGCTTCTCCATCTTCTGGCGAGAAGTCTGGGTCTGGCACTCCCTCCGGCGGAGAAAACAGCGCCGCCCCAAACTCCAAGACACGCTTGGGGCATCTATACGATTGGTCAAGGACCTCGACGACGCCCGGTTCAACGCGCGTTGGGAACGTCCAGCAGAACTCAGGATGCGCATGGCGCATCCCGGTGTAAATCGCCTGATTTGGATCGCCCACTGCGAAAATTTCGACGCCGGCAGTGGAAAGATGTTGGAGTATTTCGTGCTCACATTCGTTGAGGTCCTGGTACTCGTCCACAAGAAGGTGTGTCCACGGGAACGCCATCGCCTCATGTGATGCACCCGGTTGACCGGCAAGAAACCGCCACCAGAGGAAGGTCAATTCGCCACGCGTTGTAAACCCCAGCAGGTCGCGCGCTTCGTTATAGACACCCTCGTAAGCCGCACGATCGCGATTGGAAAGCCAATCGCCCACATCTTCCTGCGCGATGCACCACCTGCTGTTATAGTCCTCACGCATCTTGCGGGCGTCAGTGACTGTCCGCATCCCGAGGCGGAGCTTAGCGAAGCGATCAACAAAGGTTCTCTCTTCCCAATCGTCCAACACCAGCAGTGGCTGCGGGATCAAGCTCGATCGGGCAGCAAGGAGGCACGCAAGCGCCAGGGAGTGGAAGGTCGTTACACTCTTCGGATCGAGATCCCGATACTCGTCTTCATCCAAGATTTTGGCGCGTAAGTCAAACACCCCGGCATTGGTGAAGTTAGCGATTCGAATCTGGCGCGCCGTGGCGGCTTCTGTCTCGACAAGCTGCACCGCCTTGCGAAGCAGAGTCTTCGTTTTTCCGGTTCCAGGTCCTGCTACCACAGCTACATTCCGTGTTTCGCTGTCGATTGCGTCCTTCTGTTTGTCGTTTAGTCCGTCATCCCACGGCATTGTGCACCCCCCGTTTTTTCCAAACAATTTCGTATCTAAAACCCCGGTAACCCCCCGTTTTTTCCAAACAAACTTCCGTATCTAAAACCCCCTTTTCGCGCACCCCTTTTCCGACAAACGAACTTCCCCGTGGCGCACGCCTATACTGCGGACGTGCGCTTCGCCCAACTCCACGCCTGGAACTTGACACCCACCGAAGCCATCGCCCTCCAGCGCGAGCTGGCGCCGCGCGTCGTGCGTGAGGGGGAGCCACGGGGCGTCCGCCTCATCGCCGCCGCTGACGTCGCCGGCCTCGGCCGAGAGTGGCCCCGCCAGCCCAGCCGGGGGCGCGCCGCCGCCGTCGTCATGTCCTGGCCGGAGCTTGCCGTCGTTGAGTCCGCCGTCATCGAGGACGACTTCCGCTTTCCCTACGTTCCCGGCCTGCTGTCATTCCGCGAAATCCCGCTCCTCGCCCGCGTCTTCGAGCGCATCCATTCGACGCCCGACCTACTTCTCGTAGACGGACAGGGGATTTCGCACCCCCGCCGCCTCGGCATTGCCGCGCACGTCGGGCTGCTGGCCGACGTACCGACGATCGGCTGCGCCAAGAGCCGCCTCTGCGGCGAGCACCCCGATCTCGCCCCTCGCCGCGGCGCCGCCGTCGACCTCCACGACCACGCCGAGCTGGTCGGCAGAGTCGTCCGCACGCGAGAGGGAGTCAAGCCGCTTTACGTCTCGGTCGGGAACAACATCTCGCTGGAAGCGAGCGTCGACTGGGTGCTACGGCTGGCGACCCGCTTTCGTCTGCCGGAGCCAATCCGCATCGCCGACGCGCTTTCGAAGGGGCGCTAGTTCACCGGGTTGAGGAGCGCGTTCTCACCCGCGTCCGGGCAGGGCGCCGACTGGCTGACCAGGAGTCCGGCGTCCAATCGCAACCCCTTCAGCGCATCGACCGCATCGACGGCCTCAGAGCAGTCGAGGTCGCCCCACGGCAGCACGCCCGATCCCTGCACCGACACGTTCTGCCCGAGGTCGGGGCAGTGCGGTTCCTGCTCTGTCGGCACTCCGCCGTCGAAGCGCAGCGCGAGCAAAGCGTCGCCGGGGTCAGCGGCGTCTGAGCAGTTGTGGTCGCCCCACTTGCGGTAGTGACCCACGGGGAAGCATGTGGTCTGAATCCCGAAGGGGCCGGCCGTGGGGCAGGGGATACAGCCCTCGCCGGGCGGCGTCGCGGTGCCCACAGCGCAAGGAGGCGTCGGGTCAGGGGTCGGGCTCGGCGTCTGAGACAGGTGCAGTTCGCCCGCTCGAATGCCGTCCGCGCTGAGGTCGATCGACACCAGCAGCGCCAGCGTCAGCACACCTGACAGCGCAAGCACCAACCCGGCAGCCCCCGCGATCGACGATCTTGCACTCATGGCGCTACTCCGCGCGCCAAGTGTCGCAGGGAATACGACACGTGTCAACGACGGGGGCGTGACTATGCAGAGCCATGCAGACTATGATGCACAGGCGATCTTGATTGCTGTTAGGAGGCCCGCAATGTCCGCGATTATGAGAATCTGCTTTGTCCTGGTGGCATGCGTCCTGGCGCTGGCCGCGGCGGCCTGCGGAGGCGGTGATGATGACGACGACGGAGGCCAGACAGCTGCGACCACTACCGCCCCCGCTGGCGACGACGATGACGATCCAGGGCCAGGCGGCGAGCCCGAGGCCTTCGAAGAGACTTATCCGATCAACGAGACCTTTTGGCACCAGGGTTTCATGATCGAGATCGGCGACGCCATCCACGCCGGCACTGAACCCGACATCTTCGGCGAACAGGAGTTCACGCTTGTCATCGAGGCTGATTTCACGAATGAAGGCGCCGACAACCGGAGCCTGGGCTCTGACGTAGCGATGATCACACCCGGTGGCGCCCTGAACCCGCTGTTCGGAGGCATTCCCAGCGTACCCGGCGGATCCACAATCTCCGGCGAGTTCGTCTTCCGCGTCCCGGAAGGATTCACCCTCGACGACGCCTATCTTCTCGTCGGCGACGGCGGCGAACAGCAGGCGCGAGTGCCGCTGGGCCCCGGCGGCGGCGAGCTGATCGCGCTTGAGCCCAGCGAGCCCCCGTTAAGCGGGACCATCTCCACGTCGCTCGTCGACCTCGACTTCACCTCGGCAGAACTACGCTACGACGACCCGGTGAACCACCAGCAGGTGGACGACGAGAAGCAGGCGCTGACGCTCAACTTCGACGCGACGAGCCGCCGCTCCGGCAACTGGTCGATATTCGCGCAGGAGTTCTCTCTGACCCTGCCGAGCGGGTCCACGATCGCTGTTGACGGCATTCTTCTGCCCGGCCTGCCCGGTTCCGACGCGGGACTGACGACGCCCGATAACTACGTGCGCTTCCTCGTCGACGATCCGGCAGAAGGCGACTATGTGCTCAACTTCCTGCCGTCTGACCGCTGGTACGCCGAGGGTGAGCCGACCGAGTACAACCTGGAGTTCACGCTGGACTGACGCCCGCGGCGGCGCGCTAGTTCACTGGATTGACCAGCGCGTTCGCGCCGATATCAGGGCACGACTGCGGCTGGTCCACGCCTAGAGCGGCGTCGGAGCGTAGCAGCTTCAGCGCATCGACGGGGCCTGCCCCGCCCGAGCAATCTACGTCTCCCCACGGCACTATGCCCGGCCCTTGCACCGACACGTCCTGACCCATGTCCGGGCAGGCCCCGGTGTTCGTGGCGAGCCCGGCGTCAAAGCGCAACGTCACCAGCGCATCCGCTGGATCCGCCTGGCCGGAGCAGTTATCGTCGCCCCACAGTAGCACGTGCCCCAGCGGCGGGCACGTGGACTGGATACCCAGCGGCGCGGCTGTCGGGCAGGGAAGACAGCCTTCGCCGGGCGGCGTCGCCGTGCCGGCGGGGCAGGGGATCGTCGGCGTCGGCTCCACGGATGCCGAGGGGTCGGGTGTTGCGCTGGCAGTCGTGTCGGTGGAATTAACAGTATGCGAGATACCAGCGAATCCGGTGTCCCTGTCGCTCATCAGGATTACGGCAATGAGTGCCGCGAACAGGACGCCAGCCATAAGTAGACGACGAGGCCACGAGCGCACAATCATCCGCTGGCAGTCTGGCAGGTCACGGCCAGCAGGTCAAACCGGTGGCCTGAGTCGCTCCTACGCTACACCCTTCGTATAATCGAAGTGGCGGAGAGATCAGATGCTTGAAACACGTACCACACTGGATGAACTAAATAAGCGCATCGAGCACGTCCTCCGCCGTCTTTGACGTCCCTGCCCGCGAAAGAGAGATCGCCGAGTTAGAAGCGAAGTCTGCCGAGCCGGGCTTCTGGGACGACAGTCAGAACGCCCAGGCGGCGATGCGACGGCTTTCCGACGCCCGTGACACGGTCGAGACGTGGCGAAGCATCCAAACCAAAGTCTCCGAACTCGCGGATCTACTCGAACTCGCTGAGGCCGAGGGGGACGAGGGCGTGATCGCCGAGGTCGCTACCGAGACCGAGGCCCTCGCCCGGCAGCTGGAAGAGATGGAGCTTGACCTCTCGCTGTCCGGCGAATACGACCGCCGCAGCGCGATTCTTACCATTCACGCCGGCGCCGGCGGGACCGACTCCCAGGACTGGGCCGAGATGCTAATGCGCATGTACCTGCGCTGGGCGGACAAGCGCAAGTACAAGGCCGAAGTTTTGGACGTCACACCCGGTGAAGAGGCCGGCATCAAGAGCGCCACTATCGAAATCGCCGGCCGCAACGCCTTCGGTTACCTGAAGGGAGAGCGCGGGGTCCACCGGCTCGTCCGCATCTCTCCGTACGACTCCTCGAAGTCCCGTCATACGTCTTTCGCCCTGGCAGAGGTCCTCCCGGAAGTCGAGTCCGGCGCTGAAGTCGACATTAACCCTGATGACCTGCGCATCGATACGTTCCGGGCCGGGGGCCACGGCGGCCAGAACGTCCAAAAGAACTCGACTGCCGTCCGTATCACGCACATACCCTCCGGTATAGTCGTTCAATGCCAGAACGAGCGCTCCCAGGGCCGCAACAAGGACTCCGCGATGAAAGTGCTCGAGTCGCGCCTCCTGGAGCTGGAGCTACGTCGCCAGGCCGAAGAGCGCCAGGAACTGAAGGGCCAGCACGTCAGCGCAGAGTGGGGCAATCAGATCCGCTCATACGTCCTCCACCCGTACAAGATGGTGAAAGACCACCGCACCGACTATGAGACAAGCAACGCGGAAGCCATCCTCGATGGTGACCTCGACGAGCTGCTCCGCGCATACCAGAAGGCCACGATTGGCGACGACTAGCGGCAGCGCCGTCTTCTTCGCCGCGGTAGCTCTCGCGCTTGCCCTCCTCGCGGCACCGGTGCGTGCGCAGGAAACGCCTTCCATAGCCGACGGGGGCGCCACCGTCGAGTTCCCCGCGGGGGTGACCTTCACGGTCAGTGCGGAAAGCAGCGTTGAGATCACCGACATCCGCCTGCGCTACACCGTCCTCCCTGACGGCACGGCTGCCATCGGCCAGCCCGAGTTCGACCCCTCGACCAGCGTGGAGGCCACTTTCGAATTGGCAGGCAACAACCCGCCCCAGATCTACCTCTCACCCGGCACTAGGATCGAGTATCACTGGGAGGTCTCCGACGCCGAGGGCAACCAGGCTACTTCCGAGATCGCCAGCGTCTTTTACGACGACACCCGATTCGACTGGCAGACCGTCAGCGGCAGCAACATCACGATCTACTATTACTCCGGCTCCGACCATGAGGCCGAGGCCATGCACGATGTCGCCAGGGAGGCAGTCTCCTCGATGTCCAGCCTCCTCGACACTGAGGTTGAGTTCGAGACACTGATCTGGATCTACGACAACACGGACGACATGCGCCCTGCACTTCAGGCCCGCAGCGAGACCTACGAAAGCCAGGTCATCACTGCCGGTGTCCGCGTTGCCAGCGACACCGTCCTCGTCCTCGGCAACGACGCCTTCGACACCTTGCGGCACGAACTGACGCACATCGTCACAGCTCAGGCCGGAGAAAGCGCGTTCGGCACTCTCCCCGCCTGGGTTGACGAAGGCACCGCCGTTTACAGCCAGGAAGACGCCGGCGGCTTCCGCAGCGCTATCGAGGATGCGATCGATCGTGGCGAGGTCTTCTCCGTCCGCGAGATCTCGTCGTACCCCGGCGACCCCGACAAAGTGAACCTCTTCTACGGCCAGTCGTGGAGCCTAGTCTCCTACCTGATCGACGAATACGGCGAAGAGCAGTTCGCACAGCTCTTTGCGGAGGTGAAGTCCGGCAGCCGCATCGAGAGTGCCCTCGAAGCGGTCTACGGCTTCGGCCAGGACGGACTCGAGGATGAATGGCGCGCCGCCAAGGGCCTTCCGCCACGCCCCACGAACGCCCCGGATGGCCCTGATCCCCAGGATGACCCGCAGCCCCTGCCGTCCGAAGATGACGGTGGTAGCTCGACGCTGCTCGTCATCGGCCTGGCGGTCGGAGTCATCGCCCTCGCGGCCGTAGTCGGGATCGGCGGTATCTGGGCTGCCCGCAAAGCGCCTTAGCCATCCCTAAGGAAGCCCAGCACTGTCTCCGTAACGCGCTCCGGGTCCTCCATAGGCAGGAGGTGCCCCACTCCTTCCACGGTTTCCAATCGCCCGGCAGGCAGTCGCTCGGCCACGGAGGCCGCAGTCATCGAGAGAAACGGCTCCGTCTCCGTCCCCCTTACCACCAGGGTCGGGACGGCGACATCCGGCAACACCCGCCACGCGTCGAGCGATCCGCTGTTGGCAAACAACGCCCCTTCCACCTCCGGAGGGCACTTAAGCTGCATCTGCCCGTCTTCCCGCGTAAAGGATCCGGTCTCGCAGTAGAGGCGGAGGACGTCATCCGGCCAGCGGTCAAACAGCGAGCGTTCCCGGTATTGTTCGAACATCTCGTCCACCGAAGCGAAGACGCTGCGCCGTTTCCTCGCGCCTTCGGCCATCTGCGTCCGCCGCGCCTCGTCGGGCTTTACCCCGCCCGGCATGATGATCGGCTCAATCGCTACGATGCGGCTATAGTACTGCGGATGCTTCGCGGCGATATACATCCCCACCGCGGCGCCGGCAGAGTGACCGACGAACGGTATGCGATGTAAGCGAAGCTCCGAAAGCAGCGCTTCATGGTCCTCGACCAACCGGTGCCAGTCGTAGGCTTCACCGTCCACGTCCGGCTTGTCGGAATCCCCATGGCCCCGTGCGTCCGGCGCGATGACGGTGTACTGGTCCGATAGCTGCTCGGCGATGGGTGCCCAGAGCGCCGCAAGAAACCCTGTCGCGTGTGCCAGCAGAATCGGCTGTTTAGTACCGTCGCCCCAGCGCAAGTAGTGGGCGCGGATGCCGGTACTCAGGTCGACGTAGTAGTGCGTTGGCTGCAATTGCCTAAGATTCGTGGATCCGGAAGGTGGGGTGCTCGGACGCGATGCCTTCGTACTTCTCGATCGGGTCGTCAGGCTCGAGCCCGAACTCGCCCTTCACCACCTTGTTTTCGCCGACGTAGTTCTTGATGATCGGCGCCCGCTGGTCGACCGAGATCTCCTCCAGCCGCACCTTCTGCGACTTGCCATGGGTCAGGACGGCCTTGCCGCCGTCGGCGCGGACGTTGCGTACCCACTGCGTTTCTCCTCGCGGCGCAACGAGGTAGCGCTGGCCGTCGACCTCCGTCCAGTTGACGGCGGTCTTGTAGGTCTTGCCCGACTTGCGGCCGCGGTGCTCGATCTGCACCCAGCGCTTCGATCCCAGCCCGCGCGCGAAGACCCAGCCCAGCGCGCTGTTCAGTTTCTTTACGAGTCCTGAGGGTTTGTTGTACTGCGGCATCTCTCCCCCTGTCTGGGCCGCAACTGGGACTAGTCCGATGGCGCGAAATCGAGGAGGCGTAGCTCCATGGCGCCGTCGGAGCCGCGGTCCGTACTGAAAGTATACACAGCGTCGATGCGGCCTCCCACCTGCAGGTCGCCGGGAATCGTTCCCTCCTCCGTGCGAACCCCGAACGCCACCGCCGGCCACGTCACCCGCCCGTCCTTGAGGGCGAGCCTCAGGTGCTGCCCGTCGCCGCCCATGACACGGATGTCCCGGACCTCCAGGCCCCGGCTGAGAAAGACCGGCTCCGGATTGCCCATGCCGAACGGCGCCAGCGCCGCCAGCGAGCGGATGAACTCACCGTTGATGCGCCCCAGTGGGACCGCCGCATCCACCTCCAGTGCGGAGACGAGGTCCACCCCCGCAAGTTCCTCCGCCGCGCGGGCCTGAAGCGCTGCCTTCAGCGCGGGCAGATTCGCGTTCTGCGCAGTGAAACCGGCCGCCGCCCGGTGACCACCGAAGCGCTCCATCAACTCGGGCACCGTCCGCAGAGCGGCCGTGATGTCGAATTCAGGGATGCTACGACAGCTCGCCCGGCTGTTCGTCTCGCCTTCCTCGTAGACGACGGCAGGTTTGTAGTGGTCTTCCAGCAGCCGCGCCGCCACCAGGCCGACGATTCCCGACGGGATATCGCGGTGCCCAACGAAGATCAGGGCGGCGTCCGGATCGTCCGCCGATACCAGTTCGCGGGCCAGCTCGCAGGCAGCTGATGTCGCGGCTTGACGCTGTTGGTTCAGCGTCGCCAGGTTAAGCGCCATTTCGCGCGCTCGGCCTTCATCCTTCTCCATCAGCAATTCCAGCGCTTTGCGCGCGTGGTCCAGCCGCCCCGCAGCATTCAGACGCGGACCAATCACGAACCCGATCGTCGATGCGTCTGCGCGGGCGGGATCGCAGCCTGCCGTCTCCATGAGTGCCCGCAGGCCAGGCCGTTGAGTCTTCGCCAGGGCCCGCAGCCCCTCACGCACCAGCCAGCGGTTTTCTCCGCGCAGTGGGGCCATGTCACAGACCGTCGAAAGCGCCACCAGGTCCAGGTACCGGCCGGCGTCAAAGCTCCGGCCCAGGCGGTCGTAGAGGGCCTCTATCAGACGTATCGCCAAACCTCCGGACGACAGCTCCGGCTCCGGGTATTCGCTGTCCGTCCGCTTGGGGTTGACGATCGCGACCGCCGGCGGCAACTCCGGCGGTACCGTGTGGTGGTCCAGAACAATCGTATCTACCCCGAGCGCCAGCGCAGCGCCGATCTCGACCACGGAGCTCGTGCCACAGTCGGCGGTTATCATCACCGCCGCGCCCGCGCCGTGAAGCGACTCTATCGCCCGAGTGTTGACGCCGTAGCCCTCAGTAAAGCGGTCCGGAATGTATGGCATCACTTTTGCGCCCAACTCCGCGAGCCCCTCCAGCAATATCGCCGAGGCCGTCACGCCGTCCACGTCGAAGTCGCCGTAGACAGCGATCAGTTCGCCCTCCTTGATGGCACGACCCAGCCGCGCAAGTGCAGCATTGATGTCGGGCAGCAGCGTGACGTCGTGTCGAGGGTCGGCCGCATCCGTGAAAGCAACCGCCTGGGCGACCGTGCGGACGCCACGGTGCCAGAGGAGGTGGCGGATCAGTGGCTGGTAAGGAGCACCATCAAGCGCGCCGTCTGGAAAGCGACCGCGCAGCCGCCAGCGCTTCCCCGTCGCTGTCCGGATCTCGGGCGCTAGTGTCATTTTGCCTCGATTATGACCCCTCACGCTGTGATGTCCTATGGGTTAGTGTCGCCGTATGTGGATTAAGCACTGAACCAATGTTTCAGACTCATAAATTGTCAAAAAGTCGTGCCGTCTCCCTATTTGGAAGCGGGTTGCACTAAAGAGATCGTTGCTGGCACCCTAAAGAACGTTGTCACGTTATGGTGACAACAGGACGTAATTAGCGCCAGAACCGGACGCTCCACCGGACTCACCAAGAGTCGTCCTGACGGGGGACGGCGGGTAGCCGGGGACCGGTTGGACGCGGAAGGAGCGCCCATTGGTAAGGCTAGCGGGGGATAGTTTCTGATAGTTCGACACGCGGCAGTCGTCGCCATTGCAGCGGCGGTAATCGGCATCTCGGCCTGGACAGGCTTCGCCGATGGCCCAGGCGACGGCGACTCGCGCGACGATGTCCTGACAAATGCAGCGTGCTCGGACAGCGCGCAGGGCCTCTGTCTGGAATCGGTCATTGACTACCTGGAGCCGGACGCGGCATCCGTCTTCGCGCTGCAGGCCCGCCGCAGCGGCGAAGCAGGCACGGCGGTGGCTTCTGAATCCGTCACGGCGACGCCTGCCCCTCAACCCACAGCTGCACCGGAACCCACGGAAACGCCCATCGAATGGGCCACAATGACGGTCCGCCAGGGAGATACCCTCCTCGACCTCGCTGCCTGGTTCGGCGTCTCACCCTTTGATATCGCATCGTTCAACAGCATGGCCGTCGACGACTACCTGCTGATTGACCAGACACTCTGGATTCCGATCCCGGTCGAGCAGTTCGTCCTGCCTCCAGAAGCCGTTTACGACGAACCACCGCCCATCGTCGCCCAGCCCGACTCACAACCTCAGCAGCCGCCGGCTGCCGTCGTCGTGCCTGTGGCGCCCGCACCCACGGCGCCGCCGACTTCAGGGACAACCTGGACCAAGGAAGAGGTAGTGGCCGCCATCTGCTCATTGCCCTGGGATTGCACCAAGATGGTCGCCGTGGCCGCCTGCGAGTCAGGCCTCCGCGCGGACGCTGTCAATCCCGCCGGCTACTACGGCATCTTCCAGATCGACCACGCTTTCCCGGGCTGGGACAACCCGTGGACGAATGCTTCCGTGGCCTACCACCAGAAGTACCTGCCTAACCTCAACGCCGGCGGTGATGGGCTCGGCCCCTGGCCCGTCTGCCGCTACGCCTGAGCCTGCCGGTCAGCGCACGCTTTCCGGGTGGCGGGCCGTAGGGGCGAAGCAACGCCTTCTTCCGTCCACCAGACAACGCGCGCCGACTCAATACCGTCGGAAATCTGCTCAACAAGTGCGGTTGTTGCTGCGCCCCTACTGAGTTGCTGCGCCCCTACTGAGTGGCGGGCGGTTCGGCGGCGGCCTGTTGGAGCATCGCCAGCAGATCCGGCCGTCCACCTGCCGGTGACTCGGTCCGCGCTTCCCCGCGTAGTTCTCGCATCGCCCGCGGTATCTCCAGCAGCAGGTCACCTGCGATTGCCCCCGCGGCACCCATTGCCCGGCGAAGCGTCTGCCCAGCCAGCCCCCCGACGTAGAGCGCCAGGGAGGCGGCTTCAAACACGTCTACCCCCTGCGCGATGTAGCCCGCAATCATGCCGCCCAGTACGTCGCCCGTGCCGCCTGTCGCCATCACGGGGTTTACGAACGGGCTGATCGCCGCCCGTCCGTCGGGCGCCACCACGATGCTCGGAGCGCCCTTCAGCAGCACGTGTGCACCCCACTTCTCGGCCTGCTGCCGCGCCAGCTTTAAACGGTCCGCCTGCACCTCCGCCACTGTTAGTCCCGTGAGACGGGCAAACTCGCCGGGGTGCGGCGTCAACAGCGCCGGCACCTTGATCAGCGCCGGCCAGTCATCGATCCGCGCCAAATTATTCAACCCATCCGCATCGACGACCACCGCCCGCAACGCTCGTATGTTGTCCGCCGAAGGGTCTGTGGACAGCCCCGGCAGCAGCTGATTGATGAACGCCTGCACGTAGCCGCTCTGGCTCAGCCCCGGCCCCACGAGCAAGCATTCGTATCCACGTGCCAGCGCCCGCGCGACGGCCCCCGCCTCCTGCGCGGTGAGTTCGCCTTCCGTGTCGTCCAGCGGCTCGAACGTCGTCTCTGTCAGCTTCGCCGCGAGGATCGGGTGGATAGACCGCGCGCAAGCCAGCGTCACGATGCCCGCGCCTGCCCGCAGCGCCCCCATGCACGACAGGTAGGCCGCCCCGGTGTACCGAGGCGAACCGGCCACGATCATCGCGCGGCCGAACGTCCCCTTGTGCGCGTCGTCCGGCCGCGCCGGCAGATGCTCCTGCGCCCAGCGCCGCGTGATCAGTTCTGTCTTCACCGAATCCGCGAGCTTCGCCGGTATGCCAATATCTACGACCTCCACCTCCCCGGCGTATTTCGAGCCCGGCAGTACGTGCAGACCGACCTTCGACACGGCGAACGTCACCGTGCTGTCGGCCGCCACCGCATGGTCATCGACTCTGCCGGAATCCGCATCCACGCCCGTCGGCAAGTCTACGGCGATCAGCCGCGGCGGCATGCGCCGCTCCCGGGCCTCGCGTAGCGTAGCCAGAACCTTCGCCAGATCGCCCTCAATCGGCCGCGCACGTCCGGTGCCAAGCAACGCGTCTATTACCAGCTCGGCCCCACCCAGCGCATCGCCCAGCCGCTTCTCCCACGCCTCCTCGCCGGCAACAATAGTCGGCACGTCTCGCTCCGTCAGCTGGCGCAGGTTCGGGTCGTCCTCGCGGCCCTTAAGCAGAAAGACGATGACGTCTGCCGCCCAGTCCTTCAGGTGGCGCGCAGCCACCAGGCCGTCGCCGCCGTTGTTGCCCGGCCCGCAGAGCACGAGTATTCGCCTCTCCGCGATCTCGCCCAGCGCCAGCCAGGCCTCCTGGGCGACGGCGAGGCCGGCGTTCTCCATAAGATCTGGAATGGGGATGCCGGACTCGGCCTCCAGCTTCTGCATTTCGGCGGTCGTGACGAGCTTCACGGGGGAGATAGTATCATCGCGTCCGTTCAGGCCAGTCGTTTGCGGAGCTTTAACCAGGTGGTGTAGTCGTACCCGTCATGCCGGCCTTCTTCGGCGACCTGGAAGCCCCGGCGCTCAAAGAAACGCCTGTTGCGGGGCAGCGCGACACGTACGCCGACGGAGATCGAAGAGCAGCCGCGACGCGCCGCTTCAGCCTCGACCCATTCCATGAGAGCGCGGCCGACTCCGGCGCCGTGCACTGCGGGATCAACCGCGACGCGGCGTGCGTAGAGCGACGTCTGCCTCAAGCTCCCAGCGCAGGCATCCGATGGCCAGGCCACCACGCACGGCGATTGCTCCGCCGCCGGTGGTTAAGTCCCGTACGACGTCGGCCAGCGTTTCCCACGCTGGATGGCGGGCCCAACTCGCTGTAAGGTGCGAACGCTAGCTGGGTGAGGCGGTGCACATCTTCGGCACGTTCAGGCCCATGGTGTGATACGCAGGGTCGAAGCGTCGCTACCGGCCATCTACGCCGGGGTGTACTTCTCTGGCGCGCGGACGAATTGCTTGAGGCAGTCGTCGGAGCAGAACGAGTGGTCCACTCCGTTCAGGCTCAACCGCGCGGCCACCTCGCGCAGACCCAGCTCCATTCCGCAGACCGGGTCGATGACCTTATCAGGCGCTTCGACCGAGGACATCCGAGCCTCGAACAGTTCAACTTCCGCCGCCAGGCCCTTCAGCCGCTGCATGCCGACGCGGATCCACTCGACGCCCTCCAGGTCGCGTGCCCGGTTTCGCACTTCTGCCGAAACCAGCACCTGGTGCCGGTTCGCCGCTCCCGCCAGACGGGAGGCGATGTTCACGTTCGACCCGATGTAATCGCCCTCGCGATATAGAACGGGGCCGTAGTGCAGGCCCGCCCGGATCGCCGGGAAATGCGTCTCCGCCGCCGCCCGCTGCTCAAGCTCCAGAGCGCAGGAGACCGCAGAGTAGCACTCCGGGAAGACGATCATGAACCCGTCCCCGATCTGCTTGACCACGCGGCCATGGCAACGGAGGTTGGCCACACGCACCATCTCCGCGAAGCGCGCCACAACCTCTGCCGCCTTCACGTCGCCCATTGCCTCCGCCAGCGGTGTGAAGCTCGCCAGGTCGACAAACATTACGGCCTGCCGGATCTGGCCCGGTATCTCCGGCTTCTCCGCCAGGCCCGACTCCTCTTCCAGGTGCATCAGCATGTCGTCCCAAGCCGACTGCATCGCTCCCTTGCGGAAGAAGTACAGCAGGGCAGGCTCAATAAGCGGCTCGATCCGGTCGAATGTTGCCGTCAGTCGTCCCATCACCTGATCCGGTGGCAGCTCCCGCTGTGCCGGCTGATGCATGTAGAAGTGACTCGTGCGGTGCCCGACTTCCGCAGCCCGGCGCATCGCATCCGCATATACACGCAGGATCTGGATCAAAGCCTCCAGCGGATACCCGGCGTCCAGCGCGATCTTGCACGAACGGAGATATGTCAGGTCGTCCTCTTCCAGCATGTCGTGATCGGCAATGCCGGTCGCATCCACCAGCGTCTTCAGCGTCTCCAGGTCCATCCCGACAATTTCCGCCGACTCCGCCAGGGTATACATCGGCTGTGCCAGTGCCCGCGCCATCTCATCGAGGAAGTAACCCAGCACCGAGTTCGGGTCGCGGATAGCCTCACGGACGTCGTCGAGGCTGTGGCCGTAGTGGAGCAGTTGATGGATCAGCCGCACCCTGCCAATATCATCCAGCTGAAAAACGTCCTCGCCTTCCTTGCCGATCAGCCCGCAATGGTGCCACGTCGCCAGCTTCGCCACCGGCTCACCCGTTCGATGTGAGAGCTGGTCGATCGTCAGCGGGCCGATTGGCGCGGTCGGCTCACGGCGCTTGATCTGGCTCATTCCAGCAGCCCCCGTTCGCGCAGAATTCCGGTGAAGCGCTCACGCCAGCCAGGGCGGTCGGGCTCCGGGTCTCGTGAGGCACCTACGACCATCGCCACCGCAAATTCCCGGCTGTGCGAAAGACTGATGTCGATGCCCTCCATGCCGATCTTCTCGGCGCGGGTGGCAGCCTTACCGTGCAGATAGACCAGCGGCTTTCCGCGATGATTCGGCAGGACTTCGATGTCGCGCCAGGCCAGCCCGCGGGCGCCAGTGCCCACGGCCTTCATCACGGCTTCCTTGGCAGCGAACCGGGCCGCAAGCTCGCTAGAGCGGCCTCTGCAGAAGGCGATCTCCAGGTCCGTGTAGATTCGGCGCAGGAAGCGATCTCCAAATTTGGCAAGCGTCGCCTCGATACGCTCGATCTCGATTATGTCCACGCCTACGGCGTACGGTCGAACACTGGTCATTTTGTTCGATTGTACGACGCGCCAACCTGTGACACATGAGACATGCGACACGGATCGCAGACCAGGCGAGGGGGCTTCGACAAACGTGCAGCGCGAAGCCGCCCTAGACATCAGCTAAACTTATTCCAATGGCCTCGGTGACCGCCTCTCTCGTCTTGCCGGCGCCGCCCGCAGAGGTTTGGGCGGTCGTCTCGGACGTGGAGAGCGCCCGTCGCTGGAACCAGGCCTGGAAGCGCGTCGAGGTTACTTCGGACGCGAAGCAGGGAAAGGGCGTCCGCTTCCGCACCCACGGCGAGGACAACGGCGAGGCTTTCGAGTTTGAAGTTGCCGATTGGCTGCCGGAGGAATACATCTCGTTCGCACCGATACGCTCGCCCGACGAAGAACGCTATGAAATCACCCTGGACTACCACGCCTTTCGGCTGGAGGAAGTGGAGGGAGGACACACTCGCGTGGACTTAACCGCTCACGCGACAACGCGCGGCATCAGGGGCAAGCTTGTCGGCCTGTTCCTCTGGCCGGGGCACCAGAAAGCGGGCCTGGAAAGGGCACTCCGCAATTTGGGGGCGGTGTTCGGGCTGGAGGCGGAAGAAGAAGAGTAGGATGCTGCGCACGGCAGCCTGCCTGCTTGCGCTGGCCGCGCTCTTCTCCATCTGGAGTGTGCGTTCGTCCGCGGACGCCGACGAACTCCTCCAGGTAACCTCGAACATTCACTATGCCGTAAGAGCGGACGAAACCGGGGTATTCGTTACCTGGGACATCTCCCTCTACAACAACGACCCGTCCACTCAGTCGAACCTGTTTTATGGTGGTCTCAACCTTCCCGTCCTCGCAGGCGCCACCGACGTAGCCGCAACCTCGGGGGGCGGCGTCCCGCTTACTGCTATCCAGACCGACGACGAGTTCGAGTTCATCGACCGCGTGGAGATTGAGTTTGACACGCTCCTCTTCTTCGGCGACTCCTACAACTTCACGCTGAGCTACCGCGTGCCGGAGACGCGCAACGACGCGTTGCTTGTCATTCCGTCTTACTACTACATCCCGCTTATCTCGCTCGGCGATCAAGCCACGGTGACCGTCGACGCACCCTCGGGGGACCCCTGGCAGACCGATCTTACCGGGCAAGACTGCGAGCCGGTCGGCAACGGATTCCAGTGCGGGGGCTCGGACCTTCTTTACGTCGCGGGCTATTTGGAAGTGCGCCGGCCGGACCTCGTCTCGATGATCCAGTTCGATGCGCCGCTGGCGGCCAGCTCGATCGCGGTCAGCCTAAGCTTCTTCCACGGTGAAGAGGCCACCGGGGAGCATCAGCGTGCAGTGATCCAGGCCGCCCTGCCGCTCCTGGAGGAAGCCTACGGGTTCCCGCCGGAAATGCCCTCACCGGACGTCAGCGTGAGCCATGGCGGACGACAGGCTGCTTTCGGCTATGAGGGCTTGACCACTTGCCTCGGCGCCTGCCAGATCGTGATCTCGCCCATTGCCAGCGAACAGACACTCATCCATGAGTTCGCCCACCTATGGTCATCGGTTTACAACGAACGCTGGCTCTCCGAAGGCTTCGCCGAGTGGGTCACCCGCCGGGTCGTCCAACAAATCCCACACCTGGCGGGCGGCATCGAGCCGTACGAGCCAACCTCTACGCCCCTCCAGCTAGACCAATGGGGCTATCCGGAGAACCTGGTGGGCGCGGACGCCGAATACATCGAGACCACCGCTGCCGGCTATGACCTCTCGTTACGCTTCATCGAAGTCCTCGCTGAAGAGGTCGGCGACGGTGCCCTGCGCGAAGCAAACCGGCGCCTCGCCGCCCGGGATGGCGCCGCCGATAGCCGCATCTTTATGGATACGCTGGAGGACGTCACGCGACGGAATCTCGATGGGCACTTCCTTCTCTGGGTCTTGCCCGAAGGGTCCGACCCCCTGCTGCAGGAGCGCCGCGACGCCCGCAATCGCCTTGACTCGTTGGAAACTGACATCGCCGCCGCGGGGGCTCCAGAAGGCGCCCTGGATGAAGTCCGTAGCCTGGCGTCCTCCTGGCAGTTCACCAGCGCCAACACCGCCATGGACGCTATCGAGGCAGACGTCGACCGTTACGCCGGCCTCCAGTCCGACCTGGCGGACCTCCTCGCCAGGGCCGACGCGCTCGGCGTAACCGTGCCGGGGTCGCTTGGGTCCGCTGTCTCGCGCTGGGAGTTCGATGAGGCATCGCAGCTCATGGAATCCGCGAACTCTGCGCTCACCGCATACGAGGAGGCCTACGAGCGCGTGAACGAGTCGCGCAGCCTATGGCAGAAGTTCGGGCTCATCGGCGACGACCCCGATGCCAGGCTCGCCCGAGCGCATGAAACGTTTGAAAGCGGCGCCTTCAGCCGCTCCCGAGACCATTCTGAGGCCGCCATCGACATGATCGACGACGCAGGCGGCGCCGCCGCGCGTCGCCTTTGGCTGGCTGCCGCCATCCTTGGAGCGTTCGCTCTCGCTTTCGGGCTCGCCTACTGGCTGGCCATCAATCGTCAGCGCGGTTTCGGCGAGGAACGCTAGCGTGCAAGCGCCTGCCTCGCCCAGTGTGATCTCTAGTTAGTCTTTGGGCCGCTCGGAGGCCCGTATCTCCAGCGCGTCCACGCCCTTGCGCACACTGTTCAGGAACCCCTCGAGCTCCGTCTCCAGCTTGCGCAGCGTCTGCAGCGCGTAGCTGTCCGCCTCCCGCATCTCCGTGCGCGCGACAGCCTGGGCCTCGTCCAGCCGCTCTCGTGCCTGCTGTTCCGACTCGCGGCCCAGGTCACGCGCCCGGCCTTCGGCCTCTGCGATGATATCGTGCGCGCGCTGGTCCGCTGCCTGCACGATCTCCGTCTCAGCCAACCGCTTCTCAAGTTCATCGCGGGCCTGTGCCAGGAGCGCCGTCGCCTCTTCCTCCGCCTGTCTCAGCACTTCTTCGCGCTGCTCAATAACCTCTCGCGCGTCATAGACTTCGCGCGGCACGGCAACCCGCATTCGGTCGATCAAGTCGGCTAGTCTCTGCCGCGACATGATCACGCCACCGCCCACTGGAACCCGTCTCGCCTCTGCGAGCATCTCTTCCAGCCGGTCGATGAGGTGCAGGATATCCAACGCCTGCTCCTAACGCTTCTTGAACTTCGTCTCGAGCGCCGCCACGACATGTGTGGGCACCAGTTCGCCCACATCGTAGCCAAGGCTGGCCACTTCGCGGATGCGGTGGCCGCTGATGTAGAGGTGCTCCAGACTAGCCATGAGGTATACCGACTCGATCTCCGGCGCCATTTGCTTGTTCATCAGAGCCATGTCCAGTTCCGCCTCGAAGTCCGTGACGGCGCGGATTCCGCGCACCAGCACCTTCGCCTGCTGTCTCCGGGCGAAATCGACGACGAGCCCGGTGAATGGCGTCACTTTCACGCTCGGCAGATGCTTGATCGCTTCCTGGAACATGCCGATGCGCTCCTCCGTGTTGAAGAGGCTGGACTTGGCGTCCAGGTCATAGACAGCAATCACTACTTTATCGAACATGGCGGCGGCGCGCTGTGCGATGTCGACATGGCCGTTGGTGACCGGATCGAACCTGCCCGGGTACATTGCTATTGCCGCCAAGTCAATCGCCTCCTCGGGAATCGGGGCCGTATATCGAAACGGAGCTGTCGCCGTGCCGCAGCGAGCGCCTCAACTCAAACCCGCCGATGCCGGCAGGCGGCTCCGTCCGCGTGCTGTGTTCGAGCGCAATCGTACCGGATTCCTGGTCTATCAGTCCCGATTCTGTCATCTTTTCAAGATTCGAGATCGCCGAATCGTCCGCGTAAGGAGGATCGGCCAGCACAAGCGTGTACTGGCCCGACAGTCTCTCCATGGCCAGTTCTGCCGTAACCGGAAGGACGTTGGCCTGCCCTGAAAAGCCGGTCGCCGCCAGGTTATCGCGGATGACGGCGGCCATCCCACGATCCTTCTCGACGAAGTCACAAGAATCGGCGCCACGGCTGAGCGCCTCGATGCCCAGCGCGCCGGTGCCGGCGTAGAGGTCCAGCACCCGTGTGAAGTCGGCGCCCATGGCAACCAGCGAATCGAATAGCGCTCCTCGCACCAGATCGGAGCTAGGGCGCACACCTTCCCGGTAGCGCACCGGCGGCCCCTTCAGTTGCCGTCCGCGGGCGCTACCGGCGATCACGCGCAACCCCCATACCTCAGCTGACGGTGATCTGCGCCGTGTCGGAGTCGGATGCGCTGCCGCCGGATTCGTCCGTAACGCTTCCCGCCGTCGTGCTGACGATAATCGATCCGGACTGGCTCGGCGCGGTGCCCGTGAACGTGCACTGAATCTCATCCGCGCCGCCGTTCAAGCTTTGCCCGTCGCCGTCATCCGGTGCCAACACGAGACCAACAGCGTCGGCGCCGCCCAGGACCGTGCAGGTCACAGCACCGTAAGTATCGTCGACCAGCGACGATATCGTCACCGGCACATTGGAGTCGTTGTCTATCGTCACCAGGTAGGTGACTGTCGACTCGGGGGAAACGGTCTCATCGTTCGAAAAGGAGCCGTCTTCGTCATCGCCGTCGGCCAGCACGCCCACCTGCACCGCCAGGGTGCTTGGCTCGGTGGTCTCGGTCGGCTCCGGCGTAGGCGTATCGGTTGGCTCCGGCGTCTCTGGCGCGAACGATTCAATTGGAGACGGTGACGGGTCATCCGTCTCGTTCACCTGGATTGGAATTCTTTGCCCAAAGCGGCGGTCGCCGTCACTCACCGCCAGCAGGATGTTGTACGTGCCGTTGCTCGGCGCAACCCACTGCGTGCTCGTGCCGGAATTGGCCGAGAGCGTGCCGCCGTCTTCCGCGCGCCAGAGCGTCGCGAGCGCGGCGTCGTTCGGCCGCCGCAGCGCCACCGTCGATGTCACGACCAGTTCGTTAACCGGCCCCCAGATGTTGGCGACGTCAGATTCAGCCGACGCGTCAGATACCGCCACGCCGCCGAGGCCGTATGCCTGCACTAATTCCAGCTTGAAGGCCACGCTGTATGAGTTCTCGATGAAGATGCGCCGGCTGTCCACGCCGCCGGTCTTGAATGTTACGGCCGCCGCCTCATTGTCCCACCGCATGGGTGCGGCGCCTTCACCTTCGTCCAGGTTCCGAGCCACGATCCTCACCGTCTCGCCCCGGATGATCTCCTCCGGGTTGTCAGGCTCGCGGACCGCAAGCTCCGACGCAGAAAGCATCGCCCGCTGGTACCCGATCGCGCGCGCCACTTCTCCCGCCTCGATGCTGAAGGGGCTGATGACGAGCATGACTTTGTGAGCGGGAACTTCCTCCGTCAGCGTCCCCAGCGCGGAAGGCATGTTGTCCCAGTAGGAGATCGGATCGGCAATCGGCAGAATGCGAATCCAGTCTGCTTGCGCGCCCAGCTGCTCCCAGTCGTAGGGGGAGCGCTCGGAGCTGGGTGGGGGCAGCGTCAGACTCAGCTGTCTGCCACCGTTATGAAGCGAAGTCGCCAGCGCGATCACGAATGCCGTGAACTCATCGCGCAGCGGCTCTTCTACCGCCGAGTACTCTAGGTCGATCCCGGCCAGGTCGCCATTTGTCACCAGCGACGCGATCTGCTGTACGTGCTGCGCGCGCAGGTTCTCGTCCGCCAGGATGTCGTTAACGACCGCCGCAGTGTCGCTGTTGCTGGCGACGATCGTCGGCATCAGCGCCACGCCCTCTGCGCGCGCCGGATCGGTCACGGTGCCACTGATCGAGCCGTCGGATACGGGCGTGAAGTCCCGCGGACTGACAATCGTGGGCCGTGCATCTCCGTGCAGGCTGGCGCCCGTCGGAATGGAAGCGGCCACGGAATAAGTCTGCGCAAGCACCTGGAGGACTGCCAGGTTCTCCGGTACAGACCCAAAATCGCTGCAGGAGATCAGGCTGCCGCCGGCTTCAGTCGTCTCCCCGCAACCCTGCGATGCGAAGACCTGGGCGGGCATGACAGTGGAATCAGCGATGCGCGACCAGCGCCCGTTGGTGAAGCTATAGAAGCCAAGGTTCGTGTCCGTCGCGACCGTTACGGTAAGCGGCAACGCGATCGTCACCGGGTCTGCGTTTTCAGTCTCGAACTCGATGTATCGGCTGGCAGCGGCCAGGCCCGGCGGCAGGCCCGGCATCTCCGTCAGAGTTCCCCGGACGCCGGGCGCAACCTCGATCGACTCCCCGCCGTTGCCGCCGTCATCGCCGCCCCCGCCCAGCACCGAGGACGCCAGGAAGACGATGATGATGATGACCGCGATGAACGCAATCGTCCCGCCGATAATAATCGGAGCGGGATCCCGTTCCGGGCGCTGCCTCATGAGCCGCTCGAACGGCCCTTCCGGGCGCGGTAGATCACGGCGGAGAGGCCGCCGGGGCGGCTCATCGCGGGGTGGCATTTGTCGCGACATGCGTTAGCGGTTCGTCACTTTTCGGCTAAGTTTCGGGTAGGTTGAAGGGGCGTTGATAGCTGCCCGTGGCAGGTCAGCGAAAGTGTAACACAGGGGTACCTGTGGCAAAACCGGCCCTTACTCGCCTTTACAGCCTTGCCTTGCTGGACTATAATTCGACGCACGAAACCGGTTTTGACGGCTGTGGGCAATGCCCGCAGTCTATTTTTTACGGCAGGTATCTCTCATGACTACTAAGCAGGTTCCGGTTACCAAACAAGGCCTCGTTAAGATCCAGAAAGAGCTCGAAGAGCTGATCAACGTGCGGCGGCCAGAGCTTGCCCAGCGCATCCACGACGCCAAGGAGCAAGTGGGCGCGCAGAATACCCCTGAATACGAAGACGCACGCTCCGAGCAAGCCTTTATCGAGGGCCGCATCAACGAACTTGAAGAGATCCTCGACAACGCCGTCATCATTGAGGAAACGCACGACCACAACCTCGTCTCCCTCGGCTCCAAGGTCAAAGTGAAGATGCATGATGGCAAGACTGTCTCCTACACGATTGTCGGCATGGCCGAGGCGGACCCCAAGGAAGGCAAGATCAGCAACGAGTCGCCGGTCGGCGAAGCACTCCTCGGCAAGAAGGTCGGCCAGGAGTTCGAGTTCAAGGCGCCCGCCGGCGTCATGACCTGGAAGATCATCTCCGTCGACTAGCGACAGACAGAGCGTCAGGCTAGAATCAGGCGGGGCTCGCAGGGGCCCCGCCCAGTTTTGTAAGCACATGGCTGAAGAAGACCTCATCGCCGCCCGTAAAGAAAAGCTGGAGCGGCTCCGGTCGCTCGGCGTTGATCCCTATCCCCACCGCTTCACTCCCACCCACACCGCCGCCGACGCCGTGGTCCTCACTCCCGAAGACGGCGAGGGGCTCGAAGTCACCGTCGCCGGCCGCGTCATGGGCATGCGCGGCATGGGCAAGCGCACCTTTGCCGATCTCCGCGACGGCAGCGGCCGCATCCAGGCGAGCTTCACTCGCGATACGCTGGGCGAGAAGACTTACGACCTGCTCAAGCTAATCGACCTCGGTGACTTCATTGGAGTGCGCGGCCCGCTCTTCCGTACAAAGACCGGAGAGCCGACGATCGAAACTCGCGCGATGACCGTCCTCGCAAAGGCCCTCCGCGCGCCCCCCGAGAAGTGGCACGGTTTGCAGGACATCGAAACGCGCTACCGCCACCGCCACCTCGACCTGATGGCCAACGAAGAGGCGCGCCGCATCTTCGAGGTACGCTCGAAGACGGTAGCCACCATCCGTCGTTTCCTGGACGACCAGGGTTACATGGAGGTTGAGACCCCAGTGCTCCAGGCCACCGCCGGTGGCGCCGCAGCGCGACCCTTCACCACCCACCACAACGCCCTTGACCGCGATTTCGCGCTCCGCATCTCGCTGGAGTTGCACCTCAAGCGCCTCGTCATCGGCGGCTTCGACCGCGTCTATGAAATCGGCCGCATCTTCCGCAACGAAGGCGTATCGACCAAGTACAACCCCGAGTTCACGATGCTGGAGCTATACGAGGCCTACGCCGACTACAACCGGATGATGGAGATCGTGGAAGGGATGACAAGCCGCATTGCCAACGATGTGCTCGGCACGTCAACGGTAGATCACGACGGCTTCACATTGGACCTCACGCCGCCCTGGCCACGCCTCCGCATGCGGGACGTGATTCGCGAGCGCTCCGGCGTCGACTACGCGGCCCACGAAGACCTCGGGTCTCTTCAAGAGGCCGCGCGGGCCACCGGCGTCCACATCGAGCCGGGGTGGGGCCGCGGCAAGGTGATCGATGAGCTGCTCACCGCGCACGTCGAGCCTCACCTCCAGCAACCGACGTTCATCACGGACTACCCCGTCGAGCTTTCCCCCCTCGCCAAGCGCAAGGCAGATGACGCCGGCACAGTCGAGCGCTTCGAAGTCTTCATGTGTGGCCGCGAGGTCGGCAACGCCTTCACCGAGCTGAACGACCCCGTCGACCAGCGAGAGCGCTTCGTTCAGCAGGCACGGCTGCGGGCCGCCGGCGACGAGGAGGCGGAAGTCGTCGACGAAGAATTCCTGCAGGCACTGGAATACGGCATGCCGCCCACCGGCGGCATGGGCATCGGCATCGACCGGCTGCTGATGGCCCTCACCGGCGTCAATTCGATCCGAGAGGTCATTCTCTTCCCGGCACTGCGGGAGCGGCAGGATTAGAGACATGAGACAAGAAACAAGAGATCAGCACCTTGCGAAGGAAGGAGCCGCTTCCTGGGAAGCGATCGCCTATGGCTGGACAGAGCGCGTCCGCACCGACACCGACTTCAGCCGCAAGCTCATCCTCGACGCTCCACACCTCGCGCTGCTGGGCGACGTCACTGGAAAGCGGATACTGGACGCCGGCTGCGGGGAGGGGCGATTCGCGCGCATGCTCGCCGAGCGCCGCGCAAAGGTCACGGCTTTCGACCTGCCGACCCGCATGGTCGAACTCGCCCGCGCCGAAGACGCGAAATCGCCACTCGCCATCGATTACCACGTCCTCGACATGTGCGATCTCAGCCCCTTTGAGGATGCCTCATTCGATGTCGTCGTTGCCTATCTGACAATCCTCGACGTTGAAGACTATGAATCGGCTGTGCGAGAACTCTCCCGCGTCCTTGTTGCCGGCGGCCAGTTCGTATTCTCTGTCGTCCACCCGTGCTTTTATCCGCCCGGCGCGGCATGGGAGCCTCGTAAGGCGGGCACCATCCCGCTCTTCGACAGAGACAAGCTCTATCTCAAGGTCGACAACTATTTCCCGGCGCGTGAACTGCGCTTCAAGATGTGGCCCACGGCCCCCGCCGAAACCATTAACTACCACCGCCCCCTCAGCGATTACGCCACCGTCCTCCGCGCCAACAACCTCCTCATCCGCGACCTGGTAGAGCCCGTACCCACGAACGAAGTCCTCGACAAGCGCGATGACCTCCGTGCCCACCTCCGCGCGCCTTACTTCATCGTTCTCGACTGCGTTAAGGCCGCTTCGTGAACTACCGCGCAGTAGTCTTCGACCTCGATGGAGTCCTCTGGGACGGCGAGCCCATCTACCACGAAGCCTTTAACGTCGTCCTCCGCCCGATGGGCCATGAAGTCATTCCGGGGGACTACGAGCAGATCATCGGCAACTCCGTCGAGGCCGCATGGCAGTGGGTGCTTGACCGCTTCGCCATCACCGAATCGCCGGGCCGCTTCTACCGTCTGTATGACGAAGCCGTCATGAAGCTCCTCGCATCCGGCGCAGTCGAACCCCTCCCCGGCGCGAAAGAAACCATCGAGCGACTAAAGGGCATCCCTGTCCCGGTCGGTCTCGCATCCGCGTCGCTCCGTCAGTGGGTCGACGCAACGCTTACCGGCATCGGCCTGGCCGACGCCTTCGAAGCCACCGTATCCGCCTCCGAGGTAAGGCACGCCAAGCCAGCTCCCGACATGTACCTCCTCGCCGCCGACAAACTGGACGTACCGGCCGAACAATGCGTCGCGGTGGAGGACACCCGAGCCGGCGTTCGTTCAGCCAAATCCGCGGGGATGTACGTGATACAGGTCCGCGCCGCCTCCACCGCGCGCCCGCCGATCGACGAGGCCGACGCCGTCATCGAATCCTACGCCGAATTCGACTTCGCGCTCCTAGGCGGCTAGTTTGTCGCGCCGCGCGGCGCGTGTTACCTTGTGCCGATGTCCAACCTACCTCGCGTCACTCTGACTGAGCTGCCTGATGAAGAGCGCGCCGTCGCTCAGGCGCTGATCGACGCGCTCGGCGACGATCTGACCGCCCTCGCCTGGCAGGGCTCCTACGCCCGCGGCGAAGCGCACGCCGAAAGCGATCATGACCTCTTCGTCGTCATGCGGCAGCTGGACAGCGACATGCTCGGCAAGCTGGCCAGCGTCTTCCGCGGTCGAGACGCGCACTGGTCGTCCTACATCAAGACGGGAGCCGAGCTGCGCAACCTGCCCACGCATGGACGCTGCCAGTACCACTTCGGCATGTCCCTCATCCATGGCGACTTCGAGCAGCCGCCGCTCGAGCGCGAGAACCTGCTGGCCGACCTGCGTTACTTCGCCTCGGAGGTCGCCCATGAAGCGCGCTATCGCGTCATTCACGCCGCCAGTCCCGACCAAGCGACCGACGACCCGGCCAGGCACGGGCGCATCCTCCACTACCGGGCCAAGATGGCCGTCCTCGCCATGAAGTCCCGCGAACTTCTCCACGGCCGTGACTACCCGCTGACTCGGGAAGACCTCAGCCAGCGCATCACGGACGATCTCGAGCTCGCCATAATCGACGTCGTCGACCTCTGGCCAGAGTTCAAAGCGCTCTACGAGGCTGACTTTCTTCCGCTCGCGCTGCTCCTCAACCGCTTCGTCAACAAGCTGATTGCGGAGCTGCCGGCCGAGTGAAGCACTTCACGGCCACCGCCTTCGTCGTCCGCGGCGACGCGACTCTGCTGCACTGGCACAGGCGGCTGGGCCAGTGGATGCCGCCTGGCGGCCATATCGAACCCGACGAGGAGCCGGCCGAGGCCGCTCTGCGCGAGGTGATGGAAGAAACCGGCCTCGTCTGCGAGATCGTTCCCACCGGCCCGCAGCCGCATGGATTGCCCTACCCGCAACAGCTGCCCGCCCCCTACACCATCCTCCTCGAAAACATCCCTGGCCCAGACGGGCCGCACCAGCACATCGACTTCATCTACTTCGTACAGCCTCTCGTGGACGGCCACATCCACGTGGGCGACCCAACCCTCCGCTGGGTCACAGTGCTTGAACTTCGAGACGGCGGGCCGCTCGACGTCGTCGGATGCGGCGTCAGCGCAGCCGTGCCAGAAGACGTCCGCCAATTGGCGCTGGTTGCCATCGACCACGTTGGTCGCGCCCGTTAGGCTACGCCCACGCCTTCTGCCTCCGCCGCTCAAAACGCCCGCGCCCGTGCTTCTTTGGCGCCTCCGCCTCCAGCCCCGCCGGCACGTTCTCCCGCTCTCGCTCAATGACCGGCTGGCATACCGTAATCAGCCTCGCCAGTGTCTCGGCGATCTCCGCCGCCAGCCCGGGCGAGGGCGGATCGTAGGGGATCGTCGTGTGCAGCCGGGTCCAGGAGGCCGTCCACTCCTCTAGCTCCCACGAAGCATCCATGCCCGCCTGTATCTCCGCCATGTGCGGCGCGATCAACTCGGCCCAGCGGTAGGAGAAATCGCGGGGGCCTTCGAAGTGGAGGCCGATCTCGATGCGCTCAGTTTTTCGCGTCAGGCAGACCTCGTAGTGGACTTTCGGAGAGTGGAAGTGGACCTGGAACCAAACGAAGCGCACCCGGTGCACACAGCTCTCGCGCAACTCAGCGGGCAGAGCCGCCAGCGTCCCCTCCTCGATCAGCGCCATGAAGTCAGCGACGCGCATGCGAGCCATGGCCAAAGGTTGGCGGGTGGGTAGCGGAACGTCAAGTCACTATGGTCTGAGTGAAGAATTCTCGCACATCAGCCTCAAGTGAGCAGATAGGCGGCTGAACTGGGCCAGAAGTGAAAGAGCAGCGCCAACAGGAACGAAGCAAGGAGCAGTGTGACGCACGCCCTGATCACCGCCGACGCGACATGCTGACGGAACTTCATATGCTCACGCCTTCCACAAATCAGTTGCCGCAATCATACGCCGTTCCATAGCCCTCTGCGCGGCCGCTGATACAATTGTGGCGCACGCATCGTCAGTTCGCGCCCCGCAGGGGCCAGGAGGACCGGATGGTTACGCTCATCGTCGTTGGAGTCATCATCGCGCTCGTTGTCATCGTCGTGCTCATCTTCGTGGGCATGTACAACGGCCTCGTCCGCTCGCGCAACCGCGTCAAGGAAGCCTGGTCTGGCATCGACGTCCAGTTGCGACGCCGCGCCAGCCTCATCCCCAACCTCGTCGAGACCGTTAAGGGCTACGCCGAGCACGAGCGCGAGACCTTCGAAGAAGTCACCCGCGCCCGTTCACAGCTGGAACAGGCCCAGCAGGGCGGCAGCCCGGCCGACGCGGCCCTGAGCAACAACATGCTGACCGGCGCCCTCCGCCACCTCTTTGCCGTGGCTGAGAACTATCCCCAGCTGCAGGCCGACGAGAACTTCCGCCAGCTCCAGGCCGAGCTCTCCGACATCGAAGAGAAGATCGCCTTCTCGCGGCAGTTCTACAACGCCAACGTCCTCGACTACAACAATCGCATCCAGACCGTTCCCACTGTCTTCATCGCCGGCATGTTCGGCTTCACCCAGGAGGAGTTCTTCGAGGCCGACGAAGAGGCCCGCGCCGAAGTCCGGGTCGACTTCAGCCGCGATGAGCCTGCCGCGACGCCGGCGCCGGCTCCGCCGGCCGCCGGCAGCGATAACCCAGGCGATGGCGGCACCACACCGAGCTAGCGCGACAGCTTGATGGATCCGGCGGAGGTCCCAACACAGAGTGTCCTTATCTGGGACCGCATCGACGCCAATAAGTGGCGCACGGCGCTCCTGCTCGCTGGTTTTGCGCTCTTTGCCGCTCTCTTCTTTGCCGCCGTCGGCTCCGTCGTGTCGATCTACGCCGGCAGCGCCGATTACGACCCCACGCTCACCCTCCAGATCGCCATCGCGGCGGCTCTGATCGCCACCGTCGTCGGCGTCCTCATGTATTTCGCCGCCACAGCCACGGTCCTGGCCATTTCCGGCGCGCACGAAGTCTCCAAGAATGAGGAGCCGGAGTTGTATCGAATCGTCGAGAACCTGAGTATTGGCTCCGGCCTACCGATGCCCAAGGTCTGGGTCATCGAAGACTCCGCACCCAACGCCTTCGCCACCGGCCGCGATCCGAACACCGCTCACGTCTGCGCCACCCGCGGCCTCCTCGACAAGCTGGAGAAGCGCGAAATCGAGGCCGTCATGGCCCACGAGATGTCCCACATCGGCAACTACGACATCCGCATCATGACCACTGTCGCGGTCGTCGTCGGCCTCCTCGCCCTCGCCACCGACGTCATGCTCCGCTTCACCTGGTACGGTGCGGGCGCACGGCGCGGCAACAAGGGCAAGGGCGGCGGCGGCGCGGCGATGATCATCCTGGTCGTCGCCATCCTCTTCATCTTGATCTCGCCCCTCATCGCGTCCGCCATGCGCTTCGCGATCTCGCGCCAGCGTGAATACCTCGCCGACGCCTCCGGCGCCCTCCTCTCCCGCAACCCCGATGCGCTCGCCGACGCCCTGGAGAAGATTTCCAAAGACCCCGAGCCGCTCGAAGCCGCAAATAAGGCCACCGCCCATCTCTACATCGAAAACCCTCTCAAGGAGCACCAGAGCTTCCTCAACAATCTATTCGCCACCCACCCGCCAGTTGAAGAGCGCATCAAGATCCTGAGGGCAATGTAGATGGCGCCGCTGCTCCGCCTGGCACGCCACGACGAATCCGATGTCATCTCCAGTCTCATCCAGTCCGCGAATTTTCCTCCGATCGAGGTGGAGGAGTGGATCGATTCGTTTTGGGTCATCGAGAACGACGGGCGGATCGCAGGCTGCGCCGGCGTCGAGCGCTACGGCGATACAGCAGTGCTCCGCTCGGTTGTTATCGCGCCGTCATTACGTGGAACGGGCCAGGGCGTCGTGATGACAGAGGCTGCTCTGGACTGGGCACGAGAGAACGGAGCAACGACGTGCCTCCTCTTCACCTTCGACGCCGTCGACTTCTTCAGGCGTTTCGGATTCGAACGCTGCAGTTTCGACGAATACGACGAAGAAGCGAGGGAAGGCTGGCAGTATCGCGGCGCAATGGAGAACGAGGAGCTCCGCACGATGCTGATCCCGATGCGCCTGCTTCTCTAGGCCACGACCTCCACGCCCCCGCCATCCACCACCTCCCCTATCGCCCAAGCGGGCGAGCCCGAAGCCGCGAACCGCGACTGCAACTCCACTGCATTCGCCTGGGGGACCGCCATCAGCAACCCGCCGGACGTCTGCGGATCGAACAATACATCGCTCATCGGCGCGCTAACCCCCTCGGTGATTCGCACGTGCTCGCCGTAAAAGGCCCGGTTGCGAACCGCGCCGCCCGTCGTCACGCCCTCTTTGGCGTACTGCAGAGCACCCGGCAGCACCGGCACGGCGTCGGCAACGATGCGCAGACAGGCGTCACTCGCCTTCGCCATCTCCCGCGCATGGCCCAGCAGGCTGTACCCCGTCACGTCCGTTAGCGCGTTCACACCGACCTCGCGCGCGATGTGCGAGGCGTGGCGGTTCAGAGTCGTCATGCTTTCGACCGCATTCGCAAGGTGCGTCTTGTCGCCATCCCCGGCCGCAGCGGTCGTGATGATCCCGGTACCCAGCATCTTCGTCAGAAACAGCACGTCGCCTGGTCTGGCGCCGCCCTTGCGGATGATGGCCTCCGGGTGAACGATTCCCAGCACGCACAGACCGTACTTTGGTTCGGCATCGATGATCGTATGGCCGCCGGCGATCACGCCGCCCGCTTCATGCACCTTGTCCGCACCGCCCCGGATAATCTTCGACACCGTCTCCGAGTCCATGTCCTCCGGGAACGCCGCCACGTTCAGCGCCAGCGCGACTTCGCCTCCCATCGCGTAAACGTCGCTCATCGCGTTCGCAGCGGAGATCCGTCCGTAGTCGTACGGGTCATCCACCAGCGGGGCGAAGAAATCCACTGTCAGCACCACCGCCTGGTCATCGTTCAGCCGGTAGACAGCAGCGTCGTCCGGCGCCGCCAGTCCGACCAGTATGTCGGGGTTCGTCGCCGAAATGACGGAAAGGTGCTGCAGCACCTGCGCCAGGGCCGCCATGCCTGCTTTTCCGGCGCATCCTGCGCAGTTTGCCAACCTCGTCAGATGTTCCGTTTCTCCTGTCATATCCTTCGCCCACCCTCTAGCGTTGTCAGTATATGCCTCTCCGGATCAGGGCCGCCCTGACAGTCGCGGCGACGACGTTCGTCGCCGCCGCCTGCTCCGACGGCGATAGCCCCTTCGACGAATCGCCTACACCCAGCGGCACGCCGTTCGTCCTCATCGGGCCGCCCGATGACGTGCCGAGCGGCGCAGCCGTCGCGACGCCCGTTCCGACAGTCGAGGGCGAAACTATGGCGCCGGCCGGCGAACTCGTTTCGCTGGCGTGGCTGGCCGGTAGCGGCGCCTACCCAGCGGTGCCGGTGCCGTTCCAGACGCCACAGCCTGACAGCGCCCTCCGCGCCGCCATCGAAGACGCCGTCGCGGGCCAGGAAGGCGAATTCTCGGTCATCGTCCACCACCTCGGCGATGGCCGTTACGCCGACATCGACCCGGACCACAGCTACTACGCCGCCAGTCTCTTCAAGGCCGCCGTTCTCCTTACCGCCTACCAGCAGCGGGACGACGGCACCCTCGACTTCGCAAAGGAAGTAGAGATCACAGAAGAAGCCGCGGAACACGACCTCGGCACCCTCGAGTATCTAGAGCTAGAAATCGGTGACAAGGTCACCATCGGCGACGCCGTCAAGGCCATGATCGTCGTCTCCGACACCACCCTCGCCAACCTCGTTCTCCAGGAAGTCGGTGGCAACGCCGTCGACGCTACCCTCCGTGCCGCCGGCGCGTCCACGATGTCCGTGACCACCCGCGATCTTCCCGCGACAGCCGGCGACATGGCTGCTCTCTTCCAGGCCATCGCCACCGGCGCCGGGGTTACGAATGCCTCCCGAGTCGAGATGCTCACATATCTCTCGCAGGAGTGGTTTTGGAGCGGCGTTGTCGCCGGCATTCCGTCCGGGACGCCATTCGTGCACAAATCCGGCGCCTTCACCGACGCTACGCACGACGTCGCGATCGTCGAGGGGCCGTCCGGACCGTACCTGATCGCCGTGCTCAGCGACACCTCCGCCGAATGGGAGCCGATCGCCGCCGTGTCCGCCGCCGTCTGGCAGTACTTCGCCTCGAATCCGTAGACTGGCGGCATGCCCCGCCACAAAGCGCCGCCCACGCTGACCCCGGAAGAGATCGTACGCCGACTCTCCGCCCTTTACGGCGAGCCCGTCTGGCGCCCCCACGGCGACCCCATGACGGAGCTGGTCCTCACTATCCTGTCCCAGAACACGACCGACACGAATTCCGGCCGAGCCTTCATGGGCCTGCGCGCCCGCTTTCCCACCTGGAACGCCCTCGCCGAAGCACCAACTGAGGAGATTGAGCGGGCGATCGCCGTCGGCGGTCTGGCAAAGCAGAAAGCGCCGCGCATCAAGGCCTCGCTTAACGCTGTAAGGGAACGGGTCGGCAGCTGGGACCTGGGCTTCCTGCGTGACATGCCGCTGGACGAAGCCAAGGCCTGGCTGCGAGAGCTGAACGGCGTGGGGCCAAAGACGGCCGCCTGCGTGCTGATGTTCGCGCTGGGCATGCCGGCCCTTCCCGTCGATACGCACGTCCATCGCGTAGCCGGGCGGCTCGGCCTCGTCCCGCCGGGCACCACGCCTGAGAAGTCTCACGACATCTTGGAACACAACCTCCATCCGGCGCTCGTCTATGCACTCCACATCTCGCTGATCAAGCACGGCCGGCGTCTCTGCCGCGCCCAGCGCCCGCTGTGTGAGCGATGCCCCCTGCTGGACGGCTGCCCGGCGGGGCAAGCATTGTTGGGCGCACGCCACTGACTTCACAGGTGCTAGAATCACCCGCGAACGCTCGAAGCATGGACACCATCACATCCCCGACGGCACGACGATCGCCTGCTGGCGCTCCGGCTCCGGCCCACCGCTGCTCCTCCTTCACGGCGCAATGTCCGATCACACCCGATGGGGCGAGGTAGACGAATCCCTCAAGAAACACTTCACCGTCTATGCCATCGACCGCCGCGGCCGCGGTCAGAGCGGCGACGGCCCGGCATACTCGATGGCACGGGAGTGCGAAGACGCCATCGCTGTTCTTAAGCACATTGACCGGCCCACAACGGCCATAGGCCATTCCTACGGCGCAGACATCGCACTCGATTCCGCACTGATGACGGACCGAATCACGCACCTTCTCCTCTATGAGCCCGGGATCCTCGAAGGCGTAAGGGGCTACTACGCCGGCGCAGCCGTCGCCGCCGCGCTTGACGAGGCGGAGGCCTTGCTCGACGAAGGCCGACCAGAGGACGCCGTCATCACGATCCTCCGCAAAGTCGTCGAAGTCTCCGACGATGACCTTGAGATGCTGAGGGCGAGTGCTGCCTGGCCGAACCGGGTGGCCGCTGCCCATACCGTCCTGTGCGAGATTCGTGCTGAGGGTAGCTGGATGTTCGATCCGGCGCGCTACGCCGATTTGCAGACGCCGATCCTGCTCCTGACTGGCAGCGAAAGCTACCAGATCGCCCGCGATGGCACGTCTGCCCACCACGAAGCTCTACCCAACAGCCGCATAGCCATGCTTGAAGGCCAGGGCCACGTCGCCATGACGACCGCGCCAGACCTCTTCGTTCGGGAGGTCATTGACTTTTTGATTCGGTAATGTCTTCCCCTTGACACCCCGCGCCCACGCCCATACCATGCTCTCCATCATGCTCCACGCAATCGACGCACGCGCTCGACGACCGCGACCCGTGAATGGGGCGGTCGCGCTTGCCCACCGATAGCGCGACCCAGACGTAGCCGCGAGGCTATCCTTTGCCCCACCAGCCGGTGGGGCGATTTCATTTCTGGGACAGCGGGAGACAGCAATGGTCAAAGTCGGAATCATAAACGTGACGGGATATGCGGGCGCTGAGACGGCGCGCCTGCTCTACGCCCACCCCGAGGCCGAACTCGTGGCGGTCACGGGCCGCAGCGAAGCCGGCAAGACGCTCGGCGAGGTGTTCCCTCACCTGGCGGCGATGGACCTGACAATTGAGACGGAGTTGAGCGGCAGCGTGGACGTCGTCATCTCCGCGTTGCCGCACGCCGCCAGCGCCGAGGCCTGCGCGCCGTTCGCGCGCGCCGGCACGCCCGTCGTCGACATCAGCGCCGACTTCCGCCTCAAGGACCCCGCCGTCTACGCCGAGTGGTACGGCGGCGAGCATCCGGCGCCGGACCTGCTGGCGGAGGCCGTCTACGGCCTGCCTGAGGTTCACCGCGATGCCATCAAGTCCGCCAGGCTGGTAGCGAATCCAGGCTGCTACCCGGAGAGCGCAATCCTGGCGCTGGCTCCGGCGGTCAAGGCCGGCATCATCGGCCCTGACATCATCGTCGACTCGAAATCTGGTGTGTCGGGTGCCGGGCGCGGCGCCAAGACGAGTCTCCTCCTCGGTGAGGCCGGGGAAAGCGTTTTAGCTTATGGGCTGGACGGCCACCGCCACTGGCCGGAGATCAGCCAGGAGATCGCGGCGCTCTGGCCCCCCGCCGAGGCACCGGGCCCCTCGGCTCCCAAGATTACGTTCACGCCGCACCTGACACCGATGACCCGAGGCATCCTGACAACGGCCTACGCCACGCTGCAGTCCGGCGCCCTACCCGCCGGCGATGCCGCCAGGACAGCCGTCCGCCAGCTTTACGCCGATTTCTACGCCGACGAGCCATTCGTCCGCGTCGTTAATGAGCCACCCGCCACCAAGCAGACGCGCGGGACAAACATGTGCTTCGTCTACCCCACCGTCGACGTCCGAACGGAGCGCCTCGTCGTCGTGAGCGTCCTCGACAACCTGGTCAAGGGTGCGGCGGGGCAGGCCATACAGAACATGAACCTCATGCTCGGCCTGCCGGAAACCGCCGGGCTCGACATGCTGGCCCTTTACCCCTGATGGAGAACGAAATGCTGATCGAAAAGACGCAGACGACAGACCTAACACTGGACGCCGAGGGCGGCGTCACCTCACCGAAGGGCTTCACAGCCGGCGGCATCCACGTCGGCGTCCGGAGCGACTGGACGAAGCTCGACGTCGGCATGGTCCTCAGCGAAGCGCCCTGCACCACCGCCGCCGTCTATACCAGCAACACACTGAAAGCGGAGCCCCTTCTCCTCACCCAGAAACACCTGGCCGACGGCAAAGCGCAGGCCATTGTCGCCAACGCCGGCTGCGCCAACGCCGCTACCGGCCCCCAGGGGCTCAAGAACGCCACCGAGATGGCCAGGCTCGCCGCCGCCAGACTGGGCATCGCTCCCTCCGATATCATCGTCGCCTCCACCGGCGTTATCGGCACCCAGCTTCCCATGGACCGCATCACCGACGGCATCACCAACGTGGCGCTCACGCCCGACGGCGCTATGGACTTCGCGGTCTCCATCATGACCACCGATACCGTGAAGAAGCACCTCGCCGTGAAGACGCCAAACTGGACCATCGGCGCCGCCTGCAAGGGCGTCGGCATGATCCACCCGAATATGGCCACCATGCTCTGCTTCATCACAACCGACGCGCATGTTGAGCAGACGTTCCTCCAGACCTCGCTCAAGCAGGCCGTCGACGTCTCGTTCAACATGGTTGACATCGACTCCGATACAAGCACCAACGACATGGCCGTAGTCCTCGCCAACAGACTGGTCGGCGGAGAGCCGATATCGTCGGGCCACCCGGATGCGGATCTATTCCAGAAGGCGCTGACGCTGGTCTGCACCAGCATGGCGCGCAAGATGGTCCAGGACGCAGAGGGAGGCACCAAGGTCATCGAGGCGCGCGTCCAGGGCGCCGCGTCGCCGGAGGACGCCCGCAAAGCCGCCCGCGAGATCGTCTCCTCGCTCGGCGTGAAGACGGCGATGTATGGCATGGACCCGAACTGGGGCCGCATCCTCGCCGCCATCGGCAACTCCAGCGTCCAATGGGCCGAAGGCACGACGGCGCTCTACCTGGCACACCCGGAGGGCGGCGAGGTCTGCCTCTACAGGGACGGCGCGCCGCAGCCGTATGACGTGGCTGGCGCGAAGATGTGCCTGGAGCCCGAAGAAATCGTCGTCCGTGTGGACCTCGGCCTCGGCGCCGGAGAAGCGACAGCCTGGGGCTCCGACCTGACCGACGAGTTCGTGCGCCTCAACAGCATGTACACCACATGAGCGAGATCATCGTCGCCAAGATCGGTGGGTCGACGCTGGCCAGCCACGACACGAGCCTGGAGGACGTCGCCGCCCTCCACGCTCGCGGCGACTGGCCCGTCATCGTTCACGGCGGCGGTGTGCTCATCAGCGACTGGCTCAAGCGCCTCGCCGTCCCCACGAAGTTCGAGCGTGGGCTCCGCGTCACCGACGCCGCCTCGCTTGAAGTCGTCGTCGCCGTCCTCTGCGGCCTGGTCAACAAGACGCTCGTCGCCTCGCTCCAGGCACTCGGTGCGCGTGCCCTCGGTCTCTCCGGTGCCGACGGCAGCCTCCTTCAGGCCAAGGTCCGCGACGAGGCACTAGGTTTCGTCGGTGAAATCAGCGCCGTCGACCCGACCGCCGTCCTGCAGGTCATCGCGACCGGCGCCGTCCCCGTCATCGCACCGGTCGGCATGGAGTACGCCGATGGCAAGCCGACCGGCCAGCTGCTCAACATCAACGCCGACACCTCCGCCGGTGCCATTGCTGCCGCGATAGGCGCAGCCCGGCTTGTCTTCATGACCGACGTGCCGGGCGTGAAGTCGAACGGCGCGGTACTCGAAGCGCTCTCAGCAACGGAGGCGCACGAACTGATGAGCGCCGGCGTCATCGAAGGCGGTATGATTCCGAAGGTCGAAGCCTGCCTCCAGGCAGCCGCCGCGGGCTGCCGCGCCGACGTCGTCGATGGCCGCGAAGAGCACGCCCTCCTCGCCGTCATCGACGGCAAGAATGCAGGCACCACCGTTGGTTAGGAGCGATATGCAGACCGAAGACTGGATCGCAGTCGAAAAGGAACACTACTTCCAGACCGGCAAGCGTCTCCCCGTCGTCCTCGAACGCGGCGAAGGCACCAAGGTCTGGGACGACAACGGCAAGGAGTACCTGGATTTCGTCGGCGGCATCGCCGTCACCAGTCTGGGCCACGCCCACCCCGTCATCGTCGAAGCTCTTACCAACCAGGCGAAGAAGCTGATCTCGGTCTCGAACTATTACTACACCACCCCGCAGCTCAAGCTCGCCCGCCTCCTCAGCGAGATCAGCGGCCTCGACCGCGCCTTCTTCTGCAACAGCGGTGCCGAGGCCGTCGAGGGCCTCATCAAACTCGCCCGCAAGTTCGGCAAGGAGAAGCGCGACGGCGCATACGAGATCATCGTCTGCGAAGGCGCTTTCCACGGGCGCACGTTAGCCACCGTCACCGCCTCCGCCAATGAGCGCTACCGCGCACCCTTCACACCGCTACCCGAAGGCTTTCCGCGCGTCCCATTCAACGACATCGACGCCGTCAAGGCCGCCACCACCGGCAAGACCGCCGCCGTGCTCGTCGAGCCTCTGCAGGGCGAAGGCGGCGTCAACGTCCCGGACGACGACTACCTGCCGCAACTTCGAGCCTGGTGCGACGAAGCCGGCATCCTCCTCCTCCTCGACGAGGTGCAGACCGGCGCCGGCCGCACCGGTAAGATGTTCGCGTTCCAGCACTACGGCATCCTGCCGGACGCGCTGGCCGTGGCCAAGGCGATGGCCGGGGGCGTGCCGATCGGCGCCTTTCTGGCCCGCGAGGAGCTGGCGCTCCTCCTCGCCCCCGGTGAGCATGGCACCACGTTCGGCGGCAATGCACTCGCCTGCGAGGTGGCACATGAAGTCCTCTCCTACATGATCACCAACGACCTCCCTGCCCAGGTCACTCAACGCGGCCAGCACTTCGAGCGCCGCCTGACAGCCCTTGCTGACCGCCAACCCATGATCACCGAGATCCGCGGCCGGGGCCTCATCTGGGCAGTCGAGCTCGACCGCCCCGCTTCTGATGACATCGTCGCGAAGTGCCTCGAAGCCGGGCTGCTGGTCAACGGCGTCAAGCCAACGGCGCTGCGCTTCCTCCCCCCGTTTACAGTTAGCGAGGGTGAGATCGACGCCGCGGTCGAGATCGTCGACCGCGCGCTCCACGAACTGTCCGAAGAGAAGTGAGGAACAATGGCTGAAAAAATCGTCCTGGCGTACTCCGGCGGACTCGATACCTCCGTCGCCATACGCTGGCTCAAAGAAGAACGCGGCTACGACGTCATCGCCCTCACGGTCGACGTCGGCATGGACCGCGAAAAGGAGACCCTCCAGTCTCGCGCCATGGCCGCAGGCGCCGTTGGCTTCTCCTGGAGCGACGTTCAGGAAGAGTTCGTGCGCGACTTCGTTTTCCCCGCTGTCATGGCCGGGGCGAAGTACCAGGGCGTCTACCCGCTGGCGACGGCCCTCTCCCGGCCGCTCATCGCGCGTGAAATGGTGGAGGTGGCCCGCCGCGAGGGAGCGACCGCCGTCGCCCACGGCTGTACAGGAAAGGGCAACGACCAGGTCCGCCTCGACGTCTCAGTCCAGGCCCTCGCCCCCGACCTCAAGATCGTCGCGCCCCTCCGCGAATGGGAGATGGACCGCGAATCCGAGATCGATTACGCGGAGGAGCACAACATCCCCATCTCGGTCACGAAGAAGAGCCCCTATAGCATCGACGAGAACCTTTACGGCCGAAGCATCGAGACCGGCCCCCTTGAAGACCCCTGGACCGAGCCACCTGACGACGTCTGGCTATGGACAAAGTCCCCCGCGAACACCCCGGCCGAACCCGCCTACATCGAGATCGGGTTCGAGCAGGGCGTTCCGGTTTCGCTGGACGGCAAGGACGTTGGGCCTGTCGCGCTGGTCAATACGCTAAACGAACTCGCCGGGGAGCACGGCGTCGGGCGGATCGACACGATCGAGGACCGGCTGGTCGGCATCAAGTCGCGTGAGGTGTACGAGGCGCCCGCCGGCGTCACACTCCTCACCACGCACGAGGCCATCGAGTCGCTGACCCTCTCCAAGGAGCAGCGGCGTTTCAAGGCGCAGGTGGCGCAGGAATACGCAGAGCTTGTCTATAACGGCCTCTGGTTCAGCACCCACCATTCCGACCTGCAGGCCTATATCCAGCACACGCAGCGCCACGTCAGCGGTGTCGCGCGCCTCAAGCTGCACAAAGGCACGGCTACCGTCGTCGGCCGCAAGTCACCCCGCAGCCTGTATGACTTCGAGCTTGCCACTTACGACAAGGCGGACCAGTTCGATCGCACGGCGGCAGTCGGCTTCATCAACATCTGGGGGCTGCCGGTCAAGGTACAGTCCCAGGTGCAGCGGGAAGAATAGCATGACCGGCGAAGTCGTCTATATTCACATCACCCCTGAGGCGGGTCAGCCCCTCCGGGCCGTCGACTCCGTCGTCGCGGAGGAGGGGAAGGGGCTGGTGGGCGACCGCTACCACGACAGCGCCGGCACCTACTCCGAGACGCCGGGTTCAGGCCGCCACGTGACGCTGATCGAGGGCGAAGCGATCGAATCGCTCGAACGTGACTCAGGCATTCGCCTGGAACCGGGCGAGTCGCGGCGCAACATCACCACACGCGGTGTCAGTCTGAGCGAGCTGGTGGACCGGGAACTACGGATTGGGGAGGTGGTGCTGCGGGGAACGCGGCCGGCCGGCCCGTGCCAGTACTTGGAGGACACGGTCGGCAAGCCGGGCACACTGAAGGGGCTGGCCAACCGCGGCGGCCTCCGCTGCGAGATCGTGAGCGGGGGGACCATTCGGATCGGGGACGCTATCACTCCGCCCTAGGCGCACCGCATGTGCCACATACCCCTTAGAGATCACCTTGGTTTCCGCTATCATTGATCCGGAACCGGCTTGACCGCCCACCCGGCTGCACCTTTCAAAAACATCATATCCGGGCTCACCCGCGTGCAGATTGAAAGCCATCCCTTACGCTCATGAACATGATTCAATCAATCGCAGCTCACATCTAGGACAGGCGCTACCAGATACACCCTCCGACAGAAAAAACACAGAAATCCACGGATCGATCAATGTTCCTATCCAGCGGAGGCTCGAACGATCAGAGCCTCAGATACAACAAGTCTCACTTGTCGATGGATTGAATGGCCCTCAGTCAGCCGAGGGCACCGCTAATCACCGCCCTTTTGCGCCGTCTGCTCCTCCCGCAGCGTGCCAATGTGCTCCGCCGAACGCCCGTAGATGTGCGGCACCTCCCAGGCGTGCAGACCAGCGTACGTGTCTACCTGAGAGCGGTGGTGTACCTCGTGCTCAAGGCACATCATCAGGATGCGCCAGCCGGAGAGTTCGCCGTCGGTGTCGATCATCTTGATCTTGCGCTCCAGCCACTCAGGCGGGGTGCCTTCGAGCCGCTGGGTGAAGAGCTCGAAGCTCTCTTCGAGAGCGGGTAGCCAGTCGACACGCTTTGCACAGTCGCGGACGTCATCCTCGAAGTACCAACCCTCGCTGTTGTAGGCGCGGGCGAAGTAGAGGCGCGAACCGGCCATGTGGCGGACGATCTCCGCGATGCTCCAGGAGTTCTCGCCTTCTTCCGTAGCCGGTTTGTAGGTCTCCGCCTCGGGCGGCAGCGCGCCGACGTCGCGTAGGGTGCGCTTGTGCAGACCTCGGTAGTAGCGCAGATAGCCATCGATGTCCTTGAACATGGCCTCAGTCTACGCCCCCCGCAGCCCTCCCTGCCACACCACGCCGCGCCGCGGCGCGAAGAGGAAGGCGACGATGAAGAGCGCCGTCGCCGTGAGGACGATGGCCGCGCTGGCGGAGACATCTGCGTGCCAGGCGACGTAGAGACCGACGACCGCAGCGAGGACGCCTAGAGCCGCGCCGACGGCCATCATTGCCGCGAGGCTCCTCGTAAGTAGCTGCGCCGTCGCTGCAGGCGTGATGAGGAGCGCGACGACAAGAACAAGGCCCACGGCCTGCAGCGCGATGACAGTGACGAGAGCCAGCAGTGCCAGCAGCCCGTAGTGCAACCATTCCACCGGCAGGCCTGACGCCTCAGCCATGGTCGGATCGAATGCGTTGAAGAGCAGCTCCTTGTGGAACAGCGCGATGACCACCAGCACCGCCGCCCCGATCGCTGCCGTCAAGTAGACGTCGGTCCAGTCCACAGCCAGGACGTTACCAAAGACGAAGGAAAAGAGGTCGCCGGTGTAGTTTTCCTGGCGGCTGACCACGAGGATCCCCAGGGCGAACGCCCCCACGAAGAGGATCCCGATCGCCGTGTCGTGCCGGATCAAGCCGCGTCGGCTGATGAAGCCGATCAGCAGCGCCGTTATCAGCGCCGCTATCCCGCCGCCGACGTAAAGGTTCTCTCCAAGAGCGAACGCGATCGCCACGCCACCGAAGCTGGCGTGGGGCAAGGCATCACCGATGAACGCCATCCCCTTGAGGATGACGTAGGTCCCCACGACTGCCGCCACGGCGCTGACGATCGCTGCCGCCAGCAGTCCGCGGCGCATGAACTCAAACTGCCAGGGATCCGTGAAGAAGTCCGCGATCTCAGTCATCTTCCTATGTTCCGATGAACGTCTTGTGGTCCGCCTGGAGCACCATAAGGTGCCGGTCGAACGCCGCGTTCAGTGACTCCTCGGTGAATACATCCGCAGGCCGGCCGAACGCGATTACCCGGCGGTTGAGGAGGACCGCGTGGTCGAAGTCCTCGGCCACGCAGGAAAGGTCGTGAGTGGCGACGAAAAGCGTCTTGCCCTCGTCCACCAGCTCGTGAAACAGTCGGAGCAAATCGTGCTGCGCTGTCGCGTCGAGACCGGCGAACGGCTCGTCCAGCAGAAGCAGGTCGCCCTGCTGCGCGAGCGCTCGGGCGATCAGCGCACGGTGCCGTTCACCGCCGGAAAGCTCGCCGATCAGGCGGTGGGCGCGGTCACTCAGGCGAACGCGCTCGATAGCCTGGGCGGCGATGTCGCGGTCCTCGGCGGAGGGACGGCGGAATAGGCCGAGGCGACCGTAGCGGCCCATGAGGACCACGTCAGCCACGCTTACCGGGAAGTCCCAGTCCACGAGTTCGCTCTGCGGGGTGTATGCCACGACCCCCGGCCGTGGCCTACCTTCCCGGCCGAAAACTCGAATATCTCCAGACCACGACTTGAGCATCCCCAGCACAACCTTCATCAGCGTCGACTTGCCGGAACCGTTGGGCCCGACAAGCCCGGCGAGGCAGCCCGGCTCTATGTTGAAGGTGACCGCATCGAGCGCCTGGTGGCGGCCGTACCCTGCAGAGACGCCGACGACATCAAGCGCCCAGGGTCCGTTCGGGTTCTCAGCCACCATCTCCTCCGAGGCAGCGCGCCAGCTCATCTGCGTTGAAGCGGAGGATATCGACGTAGGTGGAGACGTCCTCGCTGAACGAGTCGCTGTAGAGGGTGCAAACCTCCGCACCGGCCTCGTCCGCGATCTGCTCGAGCGTGCGAGCTTCCGCATCTGTCTGCGGCTCCGCGAATACGGCGGGGACACCGAGGTTCTGGATAGTCTCGATGAGTTCAGCGATGTCGGCCGGGCTCGGTTCTTGTCCCGGACCGGGGGCCACGAAACCGGCGACTTCGAAGCCGATCGCCCGAGCCATGTAGTCAAACGCATCGTGGGTGCTGACGATCTTGCGGTGTTCTTCGGGAACTCCGGACGTTGCTTCGGTCATGTGGGTGGCCGTTTCGCTGAGTGTAGCAGCGTACTCGGCGTAGTTCTCTTCGTAGTCGGCGCGGCCATCGGGATCGGCATCGATCAGCGTGTCCCGGATGATTTCAGCGTAGAGGGCGCCGTTGACGGGGTCTAGCCAGAGGTGAGGGTTGCCGCCCTCATGGTCGTGCGCGTCCTTGCCGTGGTCGTCCTCCTCCTCGGCATGCTCATCCTCTTCATCGGCATGCTCGTCTTCGTCGTAATGATCCCCTTCGTCGGAGGGATCGTGGTCGCCTTCGATCGGCTCGACGCCCATTTCCAGAGCGACTTCGGCAAGTTCGACGAGGGCGGCACCCGAGGGCAAATTAGCTTCAATCACACCCATTGCGCCGGGCTCAAGACTGAGACCGTTGGCGAAAGCGATCTCTGCTTCGGCGACCTTACGCACGTCATTCGGAGAAGGCTCGTAGGTGTGGGGGTCGGCGCCTGGAGGTAAGAGAGAGTCAACCTCGGCGCGACCGCCGGCCACGTTCTCGACCATGTCGGTGATCAAAGGGAGACTGGTGACCACTCTTATCGAGGTGTCATCCCCGTTGTCGTCATCCTCGTCGCTGCAGGCAGCGGCGAAAATGATTAGCACCGCTAGCATGATACCGAGTCTCAGTAGAGAGGAAAAAAAGGCGTTCATGCGGGTACTCCGGCCCTAACGCGGCATGATGCGCACCGGCCATAGAGCTCGAGCCAGTGACCGTCGATCTCGTAACCGGAGGCGTCAGCGACATCGCGGAGGACGTCGGCGACGGCGCACACATCGAGTTCTTGAACGGCGCCGCAATCGCTGCAGACAAGATGATGGTGGTGCTTCCCGCGACGGGAAACCATATAGCGGGGCGTATTGTCTTCGACAAGGACACGACAGACGACGCCGAGCTCAGTGAGGAGGCGCAGCGTTCGGAAGACGGTGGCCCGACCAGCCCCGCGACATCGCGAGACGAGGTTGTCGGCGGCAAAGTGGCCCTGCTGCTGCAAGATCGTCGCCACGACCGCCCGTCGAGACGGCGTCACACGGTATCCGCGCGCTTCCAGCTTCAGTGAGATATCTTCAAGGTCTGACATGATACTTTGTCTCAGGTGAGACACTGTATCAAGCGACCGGGCACGTGTCAAGCGGTCGTGACACTAATAGCCGCTGCCGAGGTACGCGTACGCCAACCAGCCGTCCTGCGGATGATTGGCGACAGCCTCCGGGTCTTCAAGACTGATCCCCACACCCGTCGGTTCGCGCCAGCCATCCGGCACGTCCACGGCGATTAGGCAGCTGCCGTCCTCCGGCGTGAACGAGGCGGCGGGGTAGCGTGATCCGCCGGCGCTGAACCAAACCTGGTACACCTTGCCCTCCGGAGGATCGGCCAGGTCCTGGCAGGTCACGACGCCGCTACGGTGGTCCGTGCTCCATGTATACGCCACCGAGACCTCTTCCTCAGCTTGCGGTGACGTCGTCATTTCAACGGACGTTGTTTCGCCCGCCAGCCGGATGAGACTGGCCTGTGTTTCACTCGCGCTGGCCAGCGCCTGGTTCTGCTGGGCAAGCGACACGGTCGCGGCGCTGATTTCGGACTGCAGGACCTGGTTCTCGTCCCGAAGGTCATTGACCTGGGCCTGGAGGAAACCGGCGAAGGCGAGGGCGGCAACACTGGCGGCGCCCAGGCCAGCGGCCGCGGTTGACCAGCCAAAGCGAAGCCGTTGCAGCAGTGGCGCTCGGCGCTCAGTGTGGATTCCGGCCAGGTCGCGGCGGGCTTCGGCCATGAGCCGGGCCCCGATGGCGGGCGGCGCCTCTTCCATCGGCACTGAGAGAGCGAGGAGCGCCGCCGTACGCTGCGCCTTGCTGAGCTCCTCCCAGCAACGGACGCAGTCGGCGACGTGGCGCTCGACGCTATCGGCCTCGGCGCGAGAGGTGGCGCTGATAGCGTAGGCGTCCAGCAGTTCACGGATCTCGGAGCAGTCCACTAGCCGCGCTCCAATCTGAGTTCGGGCGTGAGGGCGGCACGCAGCTTTTGCATGCCGAGCCGGATTCGGGTTTTCACCGTGCCCAGCGGCTGGTCCAGTATCTCCGCGATCTCCTGCTGCGTGTAACCGCCGAAGTAAGCAAGCTCGATTGTCTTGCGCTGGTCCTCGGGAAGGTTCGCCAGGGCGGCGAGGATGAGTCGCCGCTGGTCGGCAAGTTCGGCCGTCATCGCCGGGTCATCCGCCTCGGGGCCGGCGAACTCGCGCTTCTGCTCCTCCGGAGAAGCCGCCTCGTATCGGTAGCGGCGGTTACGGGAACGCACCTCATCAACGGCGCGGTTGCGGGAGACAGAAGTCAGCCAGGTGGCAAAGCGCCCCCGGCTTGGTGTGTAGCTCTCCGGTTTCCGCCAGAGTCTCAGAAATACTTCTTGCACCATATCCTCAGCGAGGTGCGCGTCCCGGAGCACTCTATATACCGTTGAGTACACCAGGTTTCCATAGCGGCCATATAACGCTCGAAAAGCGGTGAGGTCCCGGTATCCGAGACGCTCCATCAGCTCTTCGTCGTTTAGGTCGCCGTATAGCCCCTCGGTTTGGGATACGTCACGACTCACTTGGGCAGATTCCCCTTCTCTAACTTATTCTAAAGGCCTTTCAGTATATCCACCAAAGCACACTCTGCTCATTAACGTGTAAGCTAAGCTTCAATGAGACTTGGAGAGCCCCCAGCATGACCTGGACCGACGCACTGGGGGAGCAGGTCACACTGACGCGGCCTCCGCGGCGCATCGTTTCCCTCGTTCCCAGCATCACCGAGACGCTCTTCGCTTTCGGGCTTCAGAAGCGCATTGTTGGCGTCACAAAGTTTTGCATCGAACCCGCCGGCGACGTCGAAAGTGTGCCAAAGGTTGGCGGCACCAAGGACGTCGACGTCGAAGCGGTCAAGGCACTCAAACCAGATTTCGTTGTCGCCAACGTCGAAGAGAACGAGCAGCCGGATATCGAAGCCCTCCGCGAAGCCGGCATCCCCGTCTTCGTTACCTACCCGCGAAGCATCGCCGCCGCCTCCGCCATGATGCGCACGTTGGCTGATATTTTGGGCTGCGAAAAGGCCGCTTCACCCCAGATTGCCGCCGTCGACGCCGCCGCAGCCCTCACCCGCTCACGTAACCGCGAACGAACGCCGGTCAGCGTCTTCTGCCCAATCTGGCGTAAGCCCTGGATGACGATCAACTCCGACACCTACGTCCACGATTTCCTAATCACCTGCGGCCTCCACAACGTCTTCGCTGACTCGCGGGACCGGTACCCTGCGATCGGGTTCCTCGACGTCGAAGAACGCAAGCCAGAAATAGCCATTCTGCCGGACGAGCCGTTTCCCTTCAAAGAGCGGCATATTGCTGAGATAACCTCCGCCATCCCCATCCTCACCGCCGAGCGTATATATCTCGTAGATGGCAAAGACATCTGCTGGTACGGCCCCCGCATCGCCGGGGCGCTGCGTCGCATGCAGGCGCTCCTCTGGGGCGAAATCTGAGCCACAAATGGTAATCTATAAGTGAGGCGCGCTAGTTCCGCCCTCCAAAGGTGATCTAAGTTGGCAAACGCCACCAAAACACTCGTCCTGCTGGTAGCCCTCTCCGGGATACTGCTCCTCTTTGGGTACTTCCTGGGCGGCACCTTCGGCCTGATTATCGCGCTCGTACTGGCGACGGTGATGAACATCGGTTCGTACTGGTTCTCCGATAAGCTGGCGCTGAAAGCGACCGGGGCGAAGGAAGTGACGCCCGATGAAGAGCCGCGCCTGCACAAGATAGTGGACCAGGCAGCGGCGATGGCCGGTATGCCCAAGCCCAAGGTCTGCATGATCCAGAACGACTCGCCGAACGCCTTTGCGACAGGCCGCAGCGAAAAGCATGCCGCTGTGGCCGCAACGACGGGCATCATGCGCATCCTAGATGACGACGAATTGCTGGCCGTTTTCGGCCACGAGATGGGCCACATCAAGAACAAAGACATCCTGATCAACGCCGTCGTCGCCACGGTAGCGACCGCGATCATGTTCCTTGCCATGATCGGGCGCTTTGCGCTGTTCTTCGGCGGCGGCCGCCGGGACAACGGCATCCTCGGCATCGTCGCCCTGCTGGCGATGATCATCCTGGCGCCGATCGCGGCTGGGCTTATCCGCATGGCTGTGTCGCGACAGCGTGAATACGGCGCTGACCAAACCGGCGCGGAAGTGACTCACATGCCGATGAAGCTGGCGAGTGCCCTGCAGAAGCTGCAGGACTACAGCCGCGTCCGCCCGATGGAAGTCAACCCGGCGGTCTCCCACCTCTTCATCGTGAACCCGCTGGGCAAGATCGACTTCGCCTCGCTCTTTGCCTCCCACCCGCCGACGGAGAAGCGCATCGAGCGGCTGCACGAGATCGCGCGCCGCACAGGCAACCTGTAGGCCGTGCCGCGAACGAGACAAGGGCCGCCCGCGTGGGCGCTCTTCTGCTTACCGGTCTCGCTGATATAATCCGGGCGGCACCCAGCGTTATCAGCCGAAAGGAGCCCCCGTGAGGTTTCTCGCTCTCCTGGCCGCGCCCGTTATCATCCTCCTTCTCGCCGCCTGCGGCGACGAGGGCGAAGGCGGCGACGTCGACGTCACGCTCACCGAGTACTCCATTGAGATCGACCCAACCTCGCTCGAAGAGGGCCCTATCACCTTTGACGTCACGAACGACGGTGAGCGAGAGCACGAGATCCTGATCGTTCGGACGGATATATCACCCGCCGAGCTCCCCACCAACGATGATGGCTCTTTCGACGAGGATGCATCCGGCGTCAATGTTCAGCAGCGCATCGAGGACATCGACGACGGCGAGAACACCAGCCGCGTATATTCCCTCAGCCCGGGGACCTACATCCTGCTGGACAACATCGTCACGGATGTCGACGGCACCGAAACTTCCTTCTTCGCCGAAGGGATGTGGGTGGAGTTCACCGTCACCGAGATAGAGTAGCGGTCAGGCTTGTGCGGCTACGGCGGCGCGGCTCAACTGCCGCACGCGACTCACTAGGTCGTCGCCCGGCTGGCCCTCTATGAACTCAGCGTCGGTGCCATAGATTATTCCCAGTGGCACCCCACCCAGGCTCGCGAATAGCGGCCGCATCCCATACTCAGGCGAAAGCGCGTGCTGCGTGGCGATGCCCGTCTGCAGGCCAATGCAGATCTTGCCTGCCAGGTGTTCCTGCGGCATCAGGTCGAAAAAGCACTTCATCACGCCGGTATAGAGAGCTCGGTAGGTCGGCGAGGAGGCGATAACGATGCGGGCTCGGCCCACGGCCGCCATCGCCTCGGCGATTTCGCCCGCCTCAGCGCGGGCGACCAGCGCCTCGGCGGGGAGTTCAGCGACGTCGATGAGATGAGTGGCGCAGCCCAGCGATTCGAGTTCAGCAAGCATTCGTTCAGCCAGGGTCTTTGATTTAGAGGGCGCGCGAAGGCTGCCGGCGATCGCCACGGCGAGTGTCGCGGGCAAGGGCCGCACGACGATTTGCGTCTGTTCCAGCGCCTCGGTCATACGGTGGCAGTCGCGGGCGCCGAAGTCGTCGTGCTGCCCGCGAAGTGCGGCATCACCCACTTGCCGAAGTTGGCCGCCTCTTCTTTGTGCGGGTAGCCCGAATGAATGAAAGTATCGATCCCCAGGTCGACGTACTCCTGCAGGCAGCGCGCCACGTTCTCACCAGAACCAACCAGCGCTGTCCCCACACCCAGCCGCGCCTTGCCGATGCCTGACCATAGATTGGGCGTGATCCAGTGGTCCTTCGCCGAAGCCACCAACTCCCGCTGTCGGCGCTCGCCTTCGGAGTCTCCCTTAGAGTGGTGCTTGTCCATCATCTCCTGGAAGTTGTCCGGCACATTAACCATCAGGGCGTCAGCCGCGTCCCGCGCCTCTGCATCCGTCTCCCGCGCGATGACATGGATGCGCAGGCCAAAGCGAAGCGTCCGACTTACCGCTGCGGCCCGGCCCTTCATGTCCTCGATGCGCTCACGCACCATGTCTACCGTCTCGCCCCAGAGCAGGTAGACGTCCGCCTCCTCCGCTCCTACGCGCTTTGCCGGATCAGACGCGCCCCCAAAGTAAAACGGAGGATACGGCTTCTGGTAAGGCCCCGGATACACGTTTCCGTCCTCCACTTTGTAAAACTCGCCCTCATGGTTCCACTTTTTCTCAGTCCACGCCTTCCGCACCACCTGCATGAACTCCTGCGTTCTGTCATAGCGCTGGTCGTGGTCCGTGAAGTCACCGTCGGCTGCCAGTTCCTGAGGGAAGCCGCCGGTGACGATGTTGATCATCACGCGGCCCTTTAGCGCCTGGTCCAATGTATTCGCCATCTTCGCTGCGACTGTCGGCGCCACGAATCCCGGCCGCATCGCGACCAGAAACTTGAGCCGCTCCGTGCGCGCGCCGACTAACCCGGCTACGAGCCAGGCATCCTGGCAGGTCGTGCCTACAGGAATTAGCGCGAAGTTGAAGCCCGCGTCCTCCGCTGTCTTCGCCACGTCCACCAGGTAGTCCAGCGTCGCCTCGCGGGTGGGCGGACCGATCACCTCCGCGTCGCCCATGCTGGGCAGGAACCAGCCAAAGTCGATAACCATATCTAACCTCCCAGGGCGACTGCGCAGGGCTCCAGGTCAGGGACCTCGAGTATCGGATTCACGTTGATGTAAGCGATTTTGCCGTCAGCGTCGATGCCAATGACGGCGCGCTCTGAGACGCCGACCGGGAGAAAGACACCGTATTTCTCGGCGACTTCGCCGTGCGGGTAAAAGTCGGCGAGCAGGGGAAAATCAATGTCCATCGCTGCCTTGAAAGCCTTCTGAGCGCTCACCCCGTCGACACTGATGCCCACGACCACTGTGTCGTCGCCGAACAGCTGCTTCTGCTCCTCGATTCGCGGCATCTGCTGGGAACAGACGCCGGAGAATGCCGCCGGAAAGAAGTTGAGCACTATTTTTTTGCCGCGGTGATCGCTCAGCTTGAATTCCTGGCGATCGTGATCCTTCAAGGTGAAGTCCGGCGCTTCATCGCCGACCCTCAGCGTTCGCGTCTCCTTGTTGCCTTCGGCCATCGGGCGGTTTCTCCTTCAGTTGCGGTGATTACAGATGATACCTCAATTGGGCACACCCGACGCGAACATCAGCCCCCGGCCCACGACCTCGCCCGCAAGCACCAACGCCATGGCGATGTACAACAAGCCAGTCGCGGACATCATTGCCCGAGCTCCGCTAGAGTCCCACGCCATCCACGCAAGCATCCCCGGAAAGGCAATGCCCATTCCGACGCGGAGGTAGAAGAACGGGTTCGAGAGGATATCCGTGTCCACGCTCGTGTTCACCTCGTCGTGAGGCAGCGCCAGCGCCGGGATCAGCAGAACGAGCTGCACGGCAAAGACCACCACCAGCAGACCGGTCATCTCTCGAAACGGCTGTTCCGGAAGACGCGGGGTGACCAGGTACCAGTGACCCAGGATCATGCCCTGTGTCACTGCCCCCACGACGAGCGCCGCCACGGCCAGACTCGCCAACACCAGCCCGAACCCCCACGTCGGTTCGGCGATCACAGCAGCCAGCCCCGCGATGGCCGTCAGGCCCGCCACGCAGGCCCCGGCACCCAGCACGAGCTGTGGGACCCGGTGGCTCAACACCGTCGCCACGGAATGCAGTCCGGAAAACGCCAGGAACGCCACCATCCCCCACCGCACTTCATCCATCCACGAGTCGTTTAGGGGGTAACCATCCACCTGGTCGCCCACGTCCACATCCGCCGCCACCAAGAGGGTGATGATGGCCATCACGGTCGTCATCACCGCCCCGAACTTAACGAAGGAAGCTGCTGATTGCCCACGCGCCTGCGAGAAGTAGAGAACCCAGAGCCCGCCTATCGTGAACTCCACCAACAGGATCAGTAGGGCGTAAGGCAAGGACTCAGGGCTCATGGATCGTGTCTGATGTTAGGCGCGCGCCGGACATGCGGCAACCGCGCCTCGCGGGCGTACAATGTCCGCGTGCGCTTGGAAGAAAAGGACTCAGCGGGCTGGGCGATGAAGGCCCTGCGCGAGGCCGGCGGCACCCTCCTCGGTGAGTTCTCCGGCATCGATGACGCGACGCTACGCCACCGCCCCGCCGAAGACGAGCTCTCTCTGAAGGAGATCGCGGCCCACCTCCGCGACGCCGAAGAACTCGCCCTCCTCCAGCTCACTGCCGCCATTGAGCAGCCTGACCGGAAGCTGCCACACTGGGACATCGACGTCCTACCCTTCGAACGCGATTACCGAGGGATGGACCTTCGCCGCTTCCTGAGCGAATGGCGCGGCCTTCGCAATGAAACGACATCGATGCTCTGGATGCTCCGCGAGTGGGAATGGCGCAAGCCGCTCAACCACCCGTACCGTGGAGAAATCACGATCGAGACCATTGCGCGGGAACTGGCGCAGCACGACCTAGAGCACCTCTGGCAGGTGCGCTGCCTCAAGTTTGACTTGGTCGGCGCAACGGCTGACTTCGCCGAAGACGATTTCTAGCCGCTGTACATCCACCCGGTGTAGGTCGAGGTCATCGGCTCGGCCTCCTTGAGCACTGCGCCGTCCAGCACTTCGCCGATGGCGAGGTAGTGATCGCCGATCGGGATGAACTCTTGCGCCTGGCACTCGAACCACGCCATTGCTGCATCAAGGACAGGCACACCGTTCTCCGTCACGGTGTAGGGCACGCCTTCGAGCTTGTAGTGGACGGCGCGGGCTTCGGGCGACTCCCGACCCCTGACTTTCTCGCCGCTGTAAGGCTGAGCGAAACGCCGCGCTAAATCCATGGTCTCTTTGTCCTGGGACAGGAGATTGACCGTGAAGAACACCCGCGCCCGGATATTGGCCAGCGTGTGTGAATCCTCTTCGAAGGCGACGGCGACCAGACGCGGCTCGAACGACACCTGCATCACCCAGTCGGCCATCATGCCGTTTACCCGCCCTGCATCAACTTCCTTAGAGCCGATGATGTAGAGGCCATACGGCATCTCATGCATCACCTTCTCGATTTCGGTGGCAAACATTAGCTGGGATCTGTCTCACGGAGAACGGTGAGAACGACAATCCAAATGCCGTGGTCAACCAGGATGTCGATCGTTTTCCCATCGAGGGCGTCGTGCACCTGGTCAATTTCGTCCTCGGAGTCGATGTACGTGTACATTCTGTAGTCCGTCGGCCCCAGTCGGCCGATACTAAACTCCGCCCCCGGTACGGCAGCACGAATCAGGGCCTGGAGTTCAGTGACGAAGCGCCCTGCGTCGGCCTCCTTCTCCAGGCCCTCCCGATGTTCGGCTTCGTGTTCAGCTGATGCTTCTCGGAACGATATTAGCTTCGTCATGCGTTCAACCTCTGCAACAAATCTTGCCGCCTCCTCTGCCACCCTGCTAGCCTGCCTGCGGGAGACAGACGCTGGTTCGTAGTCACCTGCTATCCGCGTGCGAAAGAGGAGATCGAGGACTGACGGCAGGTCCGAGGGCAAGAGCTTTGGCCGCCTCACCAGTTTACCGGAGAATTGGCTGAGCACGAAGCGGTGCTGCCAGTTGCCCGCTTCTGGGACGATGGATTCGTGGAGGAGCGCCGCCACGCCTGCCTGGAACGCGGCATAATACGCCCGGCTCGCGGCGGAGTTGCAGCGCCCAGCGGCAACGTCCGCCCTGCACGACGCCAGGCTTTCGCGCGCCTTCGCCAGATAGCGTTCGCTATCAGTCACCAGGCAGCTCGATGATGCGCGGTCCCATCTGCATGTCGCGCACGATCTCCGGCAGGCGATCCGGCTCCGTAACGGGAGCCGAGCACATCGCGCCAGCGCACACATAGGCGGCGGGCGCCGGCTGGCCGGGCAGAGCGAGGGCCGCCAGGCGTTCGGTGTCGGCCGGGCTGATGACCTGCACGACGCGAGCCGGGGCATCGAGGCCGATGGCGGCGCGGTGCAACCCTTCGACCGCACCATCGCCGACGATGTTGACCTCGACCGGCGGGTTGAGCATGAGATCGACCTGTTTGCCGTAGCCGGCGGCGAAGTGGCCCATCTGGCCGTACGTAGTGGTGAATGCCTCCAGCGCGGCTTTAGCGGACCCCTGCCAGCGGTCGCCTCGCGTCAGGTGCGCCAGCCTCTGTAGCACCTCCACCGCGCAGGCGTTGTCCTGTAGCGACATCTGGCGGTCCTTCAGCCGCCCCGTTCCCTCGCCCTCGTCCCAGACGTCGAAGAAGCCACCGACTTCGCCGTTCTTGAAGCGATCGACAATCAGCTCGGCAAGCACAGCCGCGTCATCCAGGTACTTTGGGTCGCCGGTGACCTCAGCCGCATCGAGCAGGGTGCGGGAGGTGAATGCTTGGTCTGCGAGGAGACCGGGGACCTGCGGTCCGCCGTGGAGTCGGTAGCGGTACATCACGCCGTCCTTTCGCAGGTTTTCAAGCAGGAAGCGGAGCGCAGTCAGCGCTTCGTCCTTCGCCTGCCTGTCGTCCAGCGTCCACGAGGCCTCCAGGAACGCCGAAATCATCATCCCGTTCCAGCTGGTGTAGCAGGTCGGATCGATGTACGGCTCCTCGCGGCCTTCGCGTTCCGCCTTCGGGAGCTTGTAGAACTTCTCGTCGGCGTCCTGCGAGCCATAGAAGTAGCCGTGTCCCTTGTCGCGCAGCTTCCAGCGCACGTAATCGATGACGCCTTTCGCGACCATCGCGTGCTCCGGCTGGTTCGTGATGCGGTAGAGCGCAAGGAGGTTGCGCAGCAGGCCGGCGTTGTCCTCCAGCATCTTCTCGTAGTGTGGCTCCGACCAGTCGCGCCGCGTGGCGTAGCGGAAGAAGCCGCCCCATTCGTGGTCGTAGACCTCGCCGGCCGCCATGAACTCCAGCGTCTTGCGCGCCATATGCAGCACGTCCGGGTCCTTCGTCTTGCGGTGCGCGTACAGCAGCAGGTCCAGGGCATCCGTATGCGGGAACTTCGGAGCCTCCCCGAACCCGCCGTACATCGGATCGTACTGGCCGCCGATAGCGCCGATGATCTTTTCGACGATCTGGCTGTCGACCTGGCCGCGGACCGGCGCCATCGCTTCAGCGCGCTTCTCCCGTAGTTCGCCCGCCTTCTGCCCGATCTCATCGCGGTTGTTGACGAAGTAGACGTAGACCTTCGGCAGCACTTCCAGCATCTGGTCCGGCGGGATGTATGTGCCGCCGGCCAGGATCTCGCCGTCCGGCGTGAGGAAGGCCGTCGTCGGCCAGCCGCCCATGTTGTAGCGGGCGTTGATGTCGGGGCGCTGGTCATTGTCAACCCGCACCGGAACGTAGTGCTGGTTGATGTAGCTGATGACGCCTTCGTTCGAGTATGAAGTCTCATCCATGACGTGGCACCAGTGGCACCAGACCGCCGAGAGCGAGAGCAGAAGCGGCTTCCCGGCCTCCTGGGCCTCGCGAAATGCCTCATCCCCCCATTCGCGCCAGTTGATCTCGCCCGCGCGGTTGGGACGAGGGGAGAAGTGGAACGTGTCAGTCATGGGACGCCTCCTATCGGCTGGGCGGGACGCTCTCAGCATACCAAGCCGGAAGCTCCAGGCCCTTTATGGCGACTCTCACAAGCGGCGCGCGAGTCTCAAGCTGCGGACCATTCCGGGAGTATCCGGCTGGGAGCCGGCCATATTTGACAAAGGCATTTTGTTTTGTAAAATCAGGTGTTTTTTGGGCACTTAGCGCTATGGTTAGGCTACCTGTCCAGGCCCCTGCTGGGTTCTGTGCGTCAGCCCGCGATCAGGTCCGCCACGATGTCATAGCGGCCGAAGGACGGGACCAGGTAGGCGCCTTGCGCCTTCTCGCGGCACAGGGCGAGGAGGTCGCGCGCCATCGCCTGCCCTTCCTTCGGGCCGTTGATGTCGCCGGCGCGGCGCATGCGGTCGAGGACGTCGTCGGGAAGGCGCATGCCGGGTACTTCGTTGTGCAGGAACTCGGCGTGGCGGGCGTTGGCCAGCGGCAGGACGCCGATGATGATCGGGCGGTCGAACTTCGTGGCCTTCTCCAGGAAGCGCTCCAGCACAGCCGGGTCGAAGACGTTCTGCGTGACGAAGAAGTGGCAGCCCGCCTCGACCTTGCGCCGCATCAGCCTCAGCTCGGTCTCCAGCGGGTCGGCGTTGAGGTTGGCGGAGGCGCCGATGAAGAAGTCTGCCTTGCCGGCGATCGACTTGCCGGCGAAGTCGACGCCGTCGTTGGCCAGCTTGAGGAAGCGGATCAGCCCCACCGCGCCGACATCCCAGACGCCGACGATGTCGGTGTAGCCGCCGACGGAGGGAGGGTCGCCGCGCAGGCAGAGGATGTTCCGTATGTCGAGCGCGTGCGCGCCGATCATGTCGGAGTGGATGGCCAGTGCATTGCGGTCCCGGGTGGTGTAGTGCATGACGATGTCGACGCCAAGCTCCTGCTTGAGCAGCACCGACATCGCCAGCGGCGACATGCGCACCTTGGCCGTCGGGCTGTCGCCGACGTTGATGGCGTCGATGCCGGCGTCGCGGAGGAGGCGGGCGCCTTCGACGGCCTTCTGCGGCCGCAGCCCGTGCGGCGGGTCCACCTCCACGCTGGTCACGAACTCGCCGGCCTCGAGCTTCTCCCGGAAGCGTGAGGCGACGCGGTCCGCGGACGGGGATTCGGTTTGGGCGTCAGTCATATTGGGGTTCAGATTAGCGGAATGGGGGAATCCGGACAAACGTCCGAGTGCAGCAGTCGTATCATCATCAGAGGATGAACCGGATGAAGCCTGCCATCGTAATCCTTCTCGTCGCGGCTGCTGCGCTGGTTGCTGCATGCGAGGATCCAGATGAGGAAGCCTCGACCACGACCTCTACATCCGCGGCTGACGGATCACCATCGGTAACCGCAACTGTCGACCCATTGAGCGAGATTCCTCCTCGTGAGCTGAACCCGGCGCCCTGGCTCGGCTTCAACCTGCAGCCGAAGGAGCCCGGGACACCCATCTCGGCTCCTGACCCATCCTGCGCACCGAACTGGTCCGAGGCTGAGCCGATTCCAGCAGGCTGCCCAGTAACCACGGTGGAATATGATCCAGACGCGCCGATAGGCTCCCAGGCCAATGGCTGCGAGCTCGGGGATGGCACTATCAGGCCTCCCTCGATCCTGGAGATGAAGAGGCGCGCCGAAATCCGAAACGGCCGCCCTGGCTGCGTCAATGGATGGCAGCACGAGTGGGCGGGCCTGACGCCGGAACCCGAGTTCTTCGAGGACAACCCATTTATCGTTGATGATGGGGTCCTGTTGGGACCAACATCTGCCAGTGACCGGACCTGCATCGCAGACGCGAGCGGCCTGATTAAGGATATGCGCGTTTACGCCATCGCTGCAGCCGCGCCCGGCGTCGAGATTGATCTGGGGGAACCGATCGCGGGGCACGAGTTGCCAGACTATGACGAGATCTACCTGGTCCACTCGGTCTACCGCGATGAGGACGGCATACTGATGGTGGGCCACCGCGAGTTTCTTGACCATCAGACCTGCTACATCGCAGCGGCGGTCTATATCACCGACGAGCATGTCCAGGGAGTGCTGCCACTAGGCGAAGACGCGACGGGCGGTCTCGGCAACGTGGAGATTGGCGAGTTCGTCCGCGGTGTGACCGACGAACGGCCGTGGAATCCTGTTTATGTGTTCCGGGCGGATGACGGTGTGCTGGAGATCGGAGTCCGGCACTGTGACCCCGAGCTCGTCACTGCCGATGAGTGGCTAGTGGGCGGGCCGGTCGCCGGCACATTCTCTACACCGCGCCCTAAGCCTTGACCTTCGCCGCTTCTTTCATCAGCGACTCGATGCGCTTGTAGTCGCTTTCCGGGATTTCGTGCAGGTTGCCCTGGAAGGCGAGGCGCCAGTGCTCTGCCGGCCACTTCTTTACGTAGTCCATCGTCGGGCCGATTTCGCGAACGTCGAGGTACTGGTCCGACGTCAGCGTGATGACCTCTTTGATCTTGACTCGCCAAGGGTAGTCTTCGTTCGGCTTCTTCGCGCTGGAGAAGACCTTCTCGTGGTCCTCGTAGTAGTCCGACGTGACCTCCGCGATGCCGCCGAACTTCATGATCTTGGTGAGGTAGAAGATGATGCGGTCGCCCGGCTTCATGCCGGCGACTTCGTTCTTGCGGGTGCTCTTGAAGCCGAACATGTCGAAGCCGCGGGCTTCGGCGATGCGCATGTTTTGCTCGGAGCCGACGACGATCCAGTGGGCCATGGGGCACCTCCTGGGGAGATTATAGTCGTTTGGTGAATGGTGATTGGTGGACAGTGGACGAACGGCGGTTGCTTTACTGTGCTGTGTCCCGGAGGTCGTTCGTCCCACCCACCCGCCCGAGAGTTGGTGGGGGACACCCCCCACACCCCCGGCATGGGTGACGCCCCTGCACTCCTGGGCACCTGCGGTGCCGGCAGGCGCGTGGCCTGCAAAACGAAAACCCGGAGCGTTTCCGCTCCGGGCTCTCTGAGTTCCAGGTTCTAACTAGTGGCCGCTGCCGCAGGGGCGGGCTTCGCCGCCGCCTTCGGCGGTCTGGAAGGAGCTGCCGCAGGCGCAGGACTTGGTCGCGTTGGGGTTGAAGATCGTGAAGCCGGCCTTCATCAGGTCGTCGACGTAGTCGATCTCGGCGCCTTCGAGCAGCGGCGCGCTATCGGGGTCAATCACGATCTTGATTCCGGAGTACTCGACGATGAGGTCGTCGTCCTCGACGTCGCGGGCGAGCGCCATGCCGTACTGGTAGCCGGAGCAGCCGCCGCCCGCGACGAATACGCGGAGGCCAGTGTCGTCGGGCAGGCCCTTCTCCTTGAAGAGGTCCTTGGCCTTTTCAGCAGCCTTTTCAGATACGGTCATCATGGGCAGTACCCCAGTCCTTTTAGCAAGTGATTTGTTCGCATATCCATTGTGTCACCGGGCCGATAGGCTGTCAACGAGGAAGTGCAGGCAAGGTTCGCTTGCGGCCCGAGCCACTCCTAGTGGCGGACGCCGATGGAGCGCAGGTCTTCCGCGAACTGCTCGTAGCCTGTGAAGTGGAAGCCGTGCATGCCCACGTCGCGTGCTGCCCGAGCGTAGGCGCTGACGTCGTCGGCGAAGACGGCCTGGTGAGGCTCGGCGCCGGCCTGCTCAAGCGCGTGGTGAAAGATCGCCGGGTCGGGCTTGGCCAGCTTGACGTCACCCGAGCCGATGCGGATATCGAACAGCTGGATGAGGTGCGGAGTCTCGCCCTGGAGGCGCGCTTCCATGCCGGGGATCGTGTTGCTGATGATGCCGGTCGTGTAGCCGTTGGCGCGCAGCCGTCCGACGAGCGCCAGCATGTCCTCGTTGAGCAGGCGCTCGGCGTTCTGCCAGGCCTCCATAAAGGCGTCGACGGCGTCGGTCTCGAGGCGCTTGGCTGCCGCTGCGCGGATCGACTCAATCCAATCGTCGTGGGTGCAGCCGCCGACCTGGAAGTCGCGGTAGCGGCTCTCGCGGTAGAGGCAGTCGAAAAGAGTGCGCTCCGGCAGGCCGAGCTTTGCTTCGACCGCCTTGTGGTCGATGCCGTCCATGTGTACGAGGAGCACGCCGCCGAAGTCGAAGAAGATGGTGTTTACGCCGCTCATGGCTCGTAGGTTACAGGTTTCGGGTTTCAGGTTACAGTCCGAGGATCCTAGACCTCCGACCGATAGAAGTAGTCCAGGGTGGTGACTCCCCCTTCGAGCTGCCAGACCTCGACGACGATCTGGCGCCCGTCCTTGCTGAGGTCGAAGAACTCGGTTTCGAGTCCGAGGATGGCGTAGTCACGGCGCCGTTCTATTGCCCAGCCGGAGTCGCCGGCCGCGGCAAGAAACGCGGCTTTCACCTCGGCAGTAGGGGCCTCATACAGGTAGCGGACAAGCGCCATGCCCGCGGGATCGATGCCCCAGTCATCATCACCCGGAGTGTTGTCCGTTTCGGCGCGTACAAACACTAGCTCGAGCTCGTCAAGCCAGGGTGCGTTCGCCGGGAAGCCCGCCGGCTGGATGGCGTTGCCGACGCCATTGACGCTTCCCTGCAACGGGCCACCCCCGAAGTACACTCCACAGGCGAATCCGCGGGCCCCTTGTTCCCATTCGGCCTCATCCGCGAAGAGGTAGAAGTCATCGAGTGCGGTGTCATCAGGCTCGACGCCCAGGAAGTCCTCCAGCTCCGGGAAACATACCTCGTCGTAGAACTCCCCGAAGGCCTCCTCACCGGGAAAGTCGCCGTCTGGGTACGTCGCCATTGCGTAGACCTCGTTGTCGTGCGGTCCATCGCAGCCGACCAGAATCGGCGGCTCGGAATAATCGTAGTCTCCCTCCTCGTCGAACGCGTTGTTGAAGCAGTCGCCGACGGCGAGGTACTCGGCGAACGTCAGCGGGCGATCGTCACCAGGTGTCTCCGCGCTCGTCACTGTGTCGGTGGGGGCGGCGTCGGCGGTAGCGGTGGGCGGAGTCGCCGTCTGCTGGGTGTCGTTGTCCGAATCAGATCCGCCACAGGCCAGCAACAGCGAAAGAGCGGCCATCGGCGCGAGAAGGTAGCCTCGCATGCGGGAAGCCTAGTACCCGCCGCACGAAGGTGTCAAACGCTGCTACAACCCGCGGTAGCGGTGAGCGATCGGCAGGCGGCGGTCGCGGCCGAACGCCTTCGGCGTTATCTTCACCCCGGGCGGGGACTGGCGGCGCTTGTACTCGTTGAGGTTGATCATGCGGACGACACGCTCGACGGTGAGTTCATCGAAGCCCATGGCAACGATTTCGCGGACGCTGCGGTCGCGCTCCACATACTCCTCGATGATGGCATCCAGGATTTCGTAGGGCGGGAGCGTGTCCTGATCCAGCTGGCCAGGCTTAAGCTCGGCGCTCGGGGGCTTGGTGAGGACGTTCTCCGGGATCACCGGCCCTCCCGCGAGTCCATTGCGGTAGCGGCTGAGGCGGTAGACCAGCGTTTTCGGGACGTCCTTGATCACGGCGTAGCCGCCGGACATGTCGCCGTAGAGCGTGGCGTACCCGGTGGCGAACTCGCTCTTGTTGCCGGTCGTTAGCACGATCCAGCCAAACTTGTTGGAGAGCGCCATGATGATGTTTCCGCGGATGCGCGACTGGATGTTCTCCTCCGCCGTGCCTGACCCGCCGCCGGCGAGCGCCTCGAATGCCGGCTCAAGCATGCCCAGGTAGGCTGCGTGCGCCGGTTCGATCGGCACCGTCAGGAAGCGGATGCCCAGGTTGTCCGCCAGATCGCGGGCATCCTTGACGCTGCCCTCCGATGAATACCGGGACGGCATGCCGACGCCCACAACGTTCTCGGCGCCGAGCGCGTCCACCGCTACCGCCGCCACGATGCTGGAGTCTATGCCGCCGGAGAGCGCGATGAGCGCCTTCTGGAAGCCCGTCTTGGCGAGGTAGTCGCGGGTGCCGGTGACCAGCGCGCAGTACACCTCTTCTTCGTATCCCGGCGCCGGTTCGACGCGCGCCTCGATGCGGTGCCGCTCGGCGATAGGTGCATCGCTGATGCGGATGTGGTGAGCCGCAGCCGGCTCGTCGGGCAGCTCGATGTCGTGGATGAGCAGATCCTCATCGAACATCCTGGCCCGCGCCACAAGCGTTCCCGACGGCGACAGGACCATCGACCCGCCGTCGAAAACTAGCTCGTCCTGGCCGCCGACCTGGTTCGTGTAGCAGACGTATACTCCGTAGTCGCGAGCGCGGGTGGCCAGCATCTCCTGGCGCTCCGCGTGCTTCCCCGCGTAGTACGGCGAGCCATTGATGTTGACGATCACCCGGGCCCCGCCGGCCGCCTGTGCCTCCGTCGGACTGCCGGGGAACCAGATGTCCTCGCATATATTCACGCCGACGGGCACACCGGCGATGGCGAACACCGGGTTCTCCGTGTCGACGACGAAGTAGCGCATCTCGTCAAACACGCCGTAGTTGGGCAGGCGCTGCTTGCGGTAAGTCGCGACGATGCGGCCGTTTTGGACGACCGCCGCGGCGTTGTATATCCCGGCATCGTCCTCGTCGACGTACCCGACGATGGCGACTATGCCATCACAGGCGGCTGCCGCAGGATCCAGCGCCTCCCGCTGATCGGCGATGAAGCGCGCCCGCAGCAGCAGGTCTTCTGGCGGATAACCGGTGATCGTTAGCTCTGGGAACGAGATGACGTCCGCACCGGCCCGCCGCGCATCATTTGCGAACGCCGCGATCTTCGCGACGTTGCCGTCGAGGTCACCGATCGTGGTGTTGATTTGCGCCAGTGCAACCCGCAGGGTGCTCATCCTGGGGTTAGTGTACATCGCACACTAAGCCAAATGCCAGCGCCAGATTAAAGGCCCCCGTTTTTACGAAACAAACTTTCCCCCTCTGCTGCCGGCCAACTATCTAACGCTCAGTTTTGCTTGACCCTCCCATCTGCTTGTGATATTCCCTACAAACGGGTGTCGGGCCAAAGGCCCCGTCCCAGGAGCACGCATGGAATACATACAAACGATCCTCTTCCAGATACCTGCCTCGCAAATCGACCAGGCGTCACAGCCCGGCGGACTACTCGCCGATCTCGACGCCCACCGCGAGTACCTGAAGGGACTTCCGGGCTTCCAGGACATCCGCATCACCCGCTCGATCAACAACGAAGGCAATGTCCTCGTCGTCGTTGACACCCGCTGGTCCGACGACGCCAGCCTCGTCCGCTACGAAACCTCCGAACCAAACGCAGCTTTGATCGTCCGCGGCCACGAGTCCATCCTCGTCCGCGATAGCCTCCAGGTCCTCGACATGGAGGCCCTCCGCACCGAGAGTTCCTTCCGTCACGCCGAAGCGTCGGCTCATGCTCGTGACCGCGTGATCCTACCCGTCGCGATTCCTCTCGGCGTGCTTGCCTTCGCCCTCCTGGTGATCTACGGACTCTCCCGCGTCTATCTCGAAATCCAGGGCGACGGCGCTGTAGCCCTCGCCGCTGCTCTTACCATTTTCGTCTTGCTCGTAGCCGCTTACTTCGCGTTTAACCCAAGAGCGGCCGGCTGGCAGTTCGGCGCCCTCGTCGCCGTCCTCGCCATTGCCCTGGCCGGCGGCACCACCTGGGCGCTCGTCGAAGAAGACGATCACGGCGAAGAGAACGGCCACGCCAACGGCGAACCCCCGCCGGGAAACGGTGAGCCACCCGCCGGTGACACCATCGTCCTGGGTGACAACTACTTCGAATTTGACGGCGAGCGCGATCCGGACATCCCGCTCACTGCCGGCGAGGAAGTCACCTTTGTTGTCGAAAACGCCGGCGCCGCCAGCCACAATATGCACGTCAACGGCACTGACAACGAGTACGAAGAGAGCCTCTGCGAAACAGGCGGTCCGTCCACGGCCTGCTCCGACCCGGAGCAGATCACCGCGGGGCAAACCGGCGAAATTACGATCATGATTGATGAGGCGGGAACGTACAATTTCCGGTGTGATTTCCACCCCGTCGAAATGATCGGCACGCTCACCGTCGAGTAACTATTCCGCTTAGCGGCGAATAACTGACTGCGCCGACGCCCCGCTCAATGTGATCCTGACACGCGGCAAGTGGTAACTCGGAGTTAGCGGTTCGGCTCGAGGCCGATTTCGCGCAGTTCTTCTTCGACCTCCACCCATGGCAAGCCCTGTGACTCGGCTTCCTCACGCGCATACCACCTGAAAAAGGCAACCCCGATGAATGCCCACAGGAATAGGCTGCCGACCACTTTCATGATGAAGGCGCCCAGTTGCTGATCGGATACCGGATCCAACCCCCAGATGCGTGGCGCCTGCTCGTAGAAGTCGTATACAGCCGTCCGCGAGAACGTAATGAATGAGCCTATGACCGCCGGAATGAGCGACTGCACGAACAGGTAGGCCATCTGGTACGGGTAGCTCAGGGCCGGCAACCCCGGCACGTTCGTGATGATGGGCCACCACATCATCAGGGCCGCCGAAACGATGCCGACGTGGACCACGAAGTGAAACCAGTGGTGATACAAGGCGTAATCCACCACATGCGGCAGGTGGGTAATGACCAACACCATGTTCACGGTGAGGATCGCAACGAGGGGGTTTAGCAGCACGCGCGCCACGGGCAGCACGCGCCTGCGCGTCAGTAGAGCCTCGTAGAGCCACGTCGGGATGCCCGCAAGCAAGAGAGGGGGTGCAACCAGTGCGAACAGCATGTGCTGCACCATGTGCATGCTCAGCAGGTGCTCCTCGCTTATGTCATGAACCGGTGATCCGGCACCAATGTAGAGAACCAGCACGCCGAGCCCGAAAAAGATCACCTGTCGCTGCTTCACCCGGCCCGCGTCGCGAATACGAGGCCGCCACACTTCCACCGCATACCAGTAGCATGCCAGCAGGCCGATGCAGAGGATCACGGCATCAGGGTGCAGATGCCAGTTCGTTATCTCTGAACCCGCTGCGTGAAGCGCGTACACCACAACCTCCGCCCGCCCGCCCTACGGCGGACAGCCTGACTAGACTAAGCCACCGTGCTGCGCGGCTATGACCACGGCGAAAACCGTAAACGTGAGGGCCATGCCGCTTGCAAACAGGATGCCGAAAAGCTTGTTATCGAACCTCAGGTGCATGAACCAGAGAACCACCAGCGCGAACTTGGCGAGGGAAAGCACGATTAGCATTGTCACCAGCAGGGTGTAGTTCATGTCGATGTAATACAGCGCTACCTCCAGCGCCGTTACGAAGGTCAGGATGGCGCCGATCTGGATGTATTCCAGGGCGCTTGGGTGATGCGTATCCCCTCCGCTGTGCTCGTCCTCTTCGGTCAGCGGCTCTCCGTGTTGCTTTCGGTAATCGGCAAGCGTCATATCAGTTAGCTCCGCTAAGGTTGCACCAAGTAGATCAGTGTGAAGATTACGATCCAGACGATGTCAACGAAGTGCCAGTAAAGCCCGGCGATCTCTATATTCTCGCTGTCCTTCTGCTGTATGCCGCCTCGTAACGAGTAGACGAAGAGCGATAACAGGATCAGTATGCCGATCGTTACGTGCGCACCGTGGAAGCCTGTCAGAACATAGAAAGTCGTCCCGAACAGGTTGGTGTCCAGGTGCAGGCCCTCGTGGTAGAACTCTGTAAATTCGTACGCCTGACCCGCTACGAACAACGTTCCCAGGACTGCCGTCGTCAGCAGCCAGATGCGAAGTCCGCGCACGTTGCCCTTCTGAATCGCTGCCAGCGCCAGCACCATGCTTACGGAACTCATCAGTAGCACGAACGCGCTAACCGACGTGAACGGAATGTCGAATAGGTCCTCCGGGTACGGGCCCACGATGCTGCGGTCCCGGTACAGCAAATAGGCAGCGATGAACGAGCCGAAAAACAGGCAGTCCGAGGCCAAGAACAGCCACATCAGCAGCTTCTTGTTGCTGATGCCGGTCGAAGTCTCGAGATGGGCCGTGCCCGCGTGCGACATCTACTCTTCCTCCGTGGCGGGTTCCATCGCCCATCCGTAGAGGCCAATAACGATCAGCGCTGCTCCCACTGGGATCAGGGCGTAGTCGTAGATCAGACCCGTCGCGATGAAGGGGAAGCCCAACGAGACGATGAGCGGCATGTACGAGGGCGACGGCATGTGAATGCCCAGCGCATGCGCGCTTTCTTCGTGATGCTCGTCCTCACCTGATCCGCCAGCCAGAACGGGCGTCACGGCCCCGGTCTCGTCCTCCTTGTACTTCTGATGCCAGAATTCGTCGCGGGCGTGCACTGTCGGGATTTCGCGGAAGTTGTACTCAGGCGGCGGCGAAGGGATCGACCACTCCAGCGTCCGGCCGTCCCAGGGGTCAGCGCCCGCTTCCTTGCCCCGTCGCAGGCTGAACAGGAAGTTGATAATGAAGATCAGCACCGAGATTGCGATGATGAACGCACCCAGGCTCGACATCAGGTTCCACAAGTCCCAACCCATGTCGCTGTTATAGGTGTAGATGCGCCGCGGCATGCCCAGAAGCCCCGAGACATGCATCGGGAAGAACGTGAGGTTAAAGCCAATCAGGGTCAGCCAGAAGTGGACCTGCCCCAGCGGTTCGTTCATGTACCGGCCAACGAATTTGGGGAACCAGTAATAGATGCCGCCGAAGAGTGCGAAGATGGCGCCGCCAAACAGCACGTAGTGAAAGTGTGCCACTACGTAGTAGCTGTCCTGCTGCTGATAGTCCGAGGGCACCATCGAGTGCGTGACACCGCTGAGCCCGCCGATGGTGAACATTGCCACCGTGCCAATGGCGAACATCATCGGCGCCCGCAAGCGGATCGATCCACCCCAGAGTGTGCCCATCCAGTTAAAGATCTTGACGCCGGTAGGCACCGCGATGAGAATCGTCGAGATGCCGAAGGCAGAGTTGGCGATCGTACCGAGGCCGGTCGTGTACATGTGGTGCACCCAGACACCCCAGCTCATGAACCCGATGGCTATCCCGGAGAAGACGACGAACGGATAACCGAACAGCGGCTTGCGCGAGAACGTGGGAATGATGTCGGAGATGATGCCAAAGGCCGGGAGGATCAGAATGTAGACCTCCGGGTGACCGAATAGCCAGAACATGTGCTGCCAGAGCAGCGGGTTGCCACCGGCCTCCGCGTTGAAGAAGTTCGCGTCGAACAGCCGGTCGAACGTCAGCTCGAAGAGCGCGACCGCGATAACCGGCATCGCGAAGATGATCAGGAACGAGGTCACCAGTGTCATCCAGACGAATACAGGCATACGGAACAAAGTCATTCCCGGCGCACGCATGTTTAGGATCGTCACGATGAAGTTAAAACCACCCGCCAGGGAGGCCACGCCCAGGATCTGGATACCCAGCATCCAGAAGTCCATGCCGTGGCCCGGAGTGTATTGTTCGAGGTTCAGCGGTGCATACCCGAACCAGCCGCCGTCCGGAGCGCCCAGGTCGCCATTCAGGATGTCGCCCGTGAAGAAGCTGGCGTTCAAGAAGATGGCCCCTGCCAGGAACGTCCAGTAGCTAAAGGCGTTCAGGCGCGGGAAAGCCACATCCCGAGCGCCAATCATGAGCGGGATCATGAGGTTGAAGAACGCCGAACTCATCGGCATGACCACGAGGAAGACCATCGTTGTCCCGTGCATCGTGAACAGCCGGTTGAACTGGTCCGGGTTCAGAAACTCGCTATCGGGCACGATCAGTTGCGTACGAATAAGCAACGCCTCGATACCACCCAGTACGAAGAAGATGAACGCGCTTATGCCGTACAGAACGCCGATTCGCTTGTGATCGACCGTGCCGATCCAGCTCCAGATGCTGCTCCGGTTCTCAGCCGCATGGCGGGCGTTCGAAAGCGCTTCAGCCAGCGGGCTCTTCCTGGGTACCGCGATCGATGACATCGTCTCTCCCCTAGTCCGCCAGTGCCTCTTCGACCCAGGCGTCGAACTCGTCCTCGGGCTGGGCGACCAGTTGCAGATACATTGTCGCGTGCTCTAGACCGCAGTACTCAGCGCACTGACCGGAGAACGTCTCAGCCTCGCTTGCCTCCAGCCACAATACGTTTTCTTCGCCTGGGATCACGTCGAGCTTGCCGCCCAGCTTGGGCACCCAGAAGCTGTGAATCACATCAATTGACTGAAGGTGAAACGCCACCTCCCGGTCTACGGGAATGTGGGCGGGCCCTTGAAGCGAGCTAATCGTCAGCGGGTTGCCATCGGCATCCGGGTAATCGGGATACGAGAAGCTCCAGCTATAACGCTGCCCAACCACGTCGATCCGGAGTGCGTCGTCAGCCGGTTCGCGGCCGAGATCATAGATCGTGGCCACCATCGGTATGCCGACCGCCAGGAGCAGGATCGCCGGCGCGATCGTCCAGGCCAGCTCGAGTTTCGTATTGCCGTGCGTCTGCTTCGGCACGAAGCTAGGGTCCCGCTCGCGGAATCGCAGGCACAGCAGCACGATGCCGCCAAGCACCAGGATCATGATCGCCAGGGCGGGCCACATCGAGATGTAGAAGATTTCCGCCTGCTTTTCCGCTACCGGACCCTTCGTGTCGAAGGTGTTCTGCGGCGTGTCGGTGTCACAGGCGCTCGCGAGAGCAAGCAACGCGGCCATAGCGAGCACGGGCATCAGGCGCTTCAGTGTCGTGGTGGAAATGACGCGTCTCACAGTAGTCCCAATCCCACCGAAATATTACAAATCGAGGCACTTACGGCAAGCATCAGATCAGCCCCTCAACCGCGATGGCCCCGAACAGCAGCGCCAGGTAGGCGATCGAGTAGCGAAACAGCATCATCGCCGGCCGGGACGACGCCTCCCGCCAGAGGACGATGGCAAAGTAAAGAAACGCTGCGCCCAGCGCCGCAGCGGCAACGAAGTAGATCACGCCAGCCGAAACGACAATGCCAAGTGCCAGCGTAGACGCGACCATTGCGAAGGAGTGCAGCAGGATCTGCCGCTTGGTTTCCGCGGGGCCAGCGACCACCGGCAACATGGGAACGCCGGCGCGCTTGTAGTCGCTGCTGTAATTCAGCGAAAGCGCCCAGAAGTGGGGCGGAGTCCAAAAGGTAACGATCGCGAACATCAAGAGCGCCTCGACGCTGACCGAGTTGGTCACCGCCGCCCAGCCGATCACCGGAGGCATCGCCCCTGCGGCCCCGCCGATCACGATGTTCTGCGAAGTGTTGCGCTTCAGGATTAGCGTGTAGACGACCACGTAGAAGACGAACGCGAAGATGGTGAGCGAGGCGGCCAGCAGGTTGACCGCCAGCTGCAGGAACAAGAACCCGCCCGCGCCCAGCGCCAGGCCGAATAGTGCCGCCCACTGCGGCTCTACTTGCCCGGCAGGCACAGGCCGCTCCTGCGTCCGCAGCATCAGCTCATCGATGTCGCGGTCGAAATACATGTTCATGGCGTTGGCGCCGCCCGCGACGACCGAACCACCCGCCACGGTTGCCAGGATCAGCCAAAGGGAGGGCATTCCGCCCTCCGCCAAGATCATGGCCGGCACCGTCGTCACCACCAGTAGCATGATGATCCGCGGCTTCGTCAGGCGCAGATAGACCGCAAGGACCTCGCTAATGTCCCTCGTGACGCGTGCTCGTGTACTTACAGTCGTTGCCATCAGGATTCCCCAAAGGCCTGAGACGGCCGGGTAGCCGCCCACACCAGACTGAACACTAGCACGGCCCATACGGCAGAAGCTAGCGCGAGATGGATGATCCTGACCGAGGTCGTCAGGTCGAGCCAGACGTTCGCGGCACCGAAGAGAGACTGCACGACGAAGAGCACGACCGCGGCCGCAAGAGCCCAGACGATGACGGGCGAAGCCCCTCGGCGCCAGGCCGAGTAAAACACCCCGAGCACCGCAAGCCCGACGAGTCCTGCGATGACGCGGTGCGTGTAATGTAAGTGACCCGCCTCGCTATTCACCGGCGCTAACTTGCCATCGAACAGCGGCCAGTCAGGGTAAGCCAGACCAGCTTCCAGTTGCGAAACGAACGCCCCGCTTATGATCAGCGCGAACACGCCCAACAGTGCTATAAGTGTCATCGGTCGCGCATGGCGCAGGCTCGGCGCCTCATCGCTCCACGCACTCGCCGTGATGAATATCAGCAGCGATATCAGTGTTAGTGCGATTGTCAGGTGAATGGCTACTACGCCCGCCGCAGTTTCCGTGCCCACCGTGATCCCGCCCACGATTACCTGGGTAGCAAGCAGGATGATCGTCGCTACGCCCGCCCATTTCATGGGGGCCCGAGGACGGTAATTACGCCAGACCTGGACCACCATGCCGATGATCATGAAGCCCACGACGGACGCGACCAGCCGGTGCGTGAACTCGATCCAGACTTTGGTCTCCGGAGGCGGGATCACCTGGCCGTGGCAAAGCGGCCAGTCTGGACACGCGGTGCCGGAGTCAGTCGCGCGCACCGTGCCACCAATCACGATGAGGACGTATGTGGCGAGTACGGTGATGATTCCCAGGACCCGCAGGTCCACTAGAACAGATGCTAGATTGCGAAGATTCGCGCCCTCCCCTCGCCGCCCAATCGCCGTGGAATTCTGCATTCGTTAATTGCACGATCCGAAGCAGGGAAATGAGCGGGAGCAGGGACTAAAGAAGCGAGGCGTCATCGGGGGAAATGTCCTTTGTGTCAAATATCACAAAAGGCCAAAGACGTGTCAAGCAACCACTGTTCGCATCTTGCCTTGGTTTGCCGTTAGTCGGTTCTCATACTTGCCCTTAATACTCCCTCTCGACCATACTTCCACTAACGATTGCGACTACGGAGCAAGCAATGAGCGACGAGCAAACCACACCTACAGAGACATCGCCAGGACCTGTGGCAGCGGCCACACCGGCACCCACCACCCCTGTCGATATCGCGGCCGCCGCGCTCAAGAAGGGGCTCAGGCGCAGTAGCGTCCTCCTCGCCGACTCAGTCGGCGCCCCGCCGGCCGCAGGCCAGCCTGCGGCGTACATTCCGCCGACCTATGCGCTTCGCACGGAATCCCGGGAACTTATACATGAGCGCGCCGTCAAGGACATCGCTCGGCTCCGCTTCGGCTTCCCAACTGAGAAGTACCCCGACTACAAGACGTACGTGAACCACCCACAGCGCGCAATGGGGGTTGAGCTAGCGAACGGACAGGTCGCCTACCCCGACGTCGTCACCGTCCAGCACCCGGAGAACTTCTGTAAGATCGTCGCCGAGGTCGAGACTAACGAGACTGTCCGCGAAGCCGTTGCCGCCTACGAGTGGCTCCCCTACTCCGACCTCGCCCCGATGTACCTCTACGTCCCAGTCGGTAAGGCAGACGAGGCACTCGGCCTCTGCAAGCAACTCGGGATTCCTGTCGTTGGCATTCGCACTTGGCGCTACATTGCCGGTTACGACGACCCCGAGATTACCGACCACTACACCGTGGCCAGCGGTCCCGAAGATATGCTCCCGCGCGCCCTGCGGCCTTCCTAGCAGCAAGAAACCGGCCGTGGATGGGTTGGTTCGCCAGCCACATCGCCCGTTACTGGGGAGGATCCATCCACGTGCCGGTTAGGAGCAACGACGCCCAATCGTTGCACAAATAGTTACGCTGGCAATCAAAGGCAGGGATTCGAGCGCGAGTCAGTCGCCGATGGACTCGATGCGCAGTTTGAGCATTCCAGAGGGGACCGTTACTTCTACCTCATCGCCCTCGGTGGCATCAAGCAGTGCCTTGCCAACGGGCGAAACGCTCGAGATCTTCCCTTCCGCGGCGTTGGCCTCTGTGGGGCCAACGATTGAATAACGCTTCTCCTGGCCATTGGACACGTCGACCACGCGGACGCTCGTGCCCACGCGCACGCGACCGGTCGCCGCCGCCTCGTCCACCACCACTGCGCGCTTCAGCATCTCTTCGATATCACGGATACGCGCCTCGATGTGTCCCTGCTTGTCCTTAGCCGCATCCAGCGGAGAGTTTTCGCGGAAGTCCTTGTCCATCATCGCCTTCTTGATGTCCTCACGCACCGCGATGCGCTGCTCCATCAAAGTCTCCAGCTCCCGGCTGAGAGCGTCGATTCCGTCCTGAGTCAGCTCAACTGAATCGGCGGCGGCCTTGGAGGATGCTGTCCCCCGGTTGCGCAAACTGCTCTTCTTCAGGCGCAGGTGGGAGCCCAGATTTTGATCCAGAACCCCTTGCTTCTTCAAATAGACGAAAAGGCCGCGGATCTGTTCGGCGCGCTTGGAAGTCTCAGGCGTTGCCGGACCCATCGCATCGCCGTACAGCGCCACGTCATGGCCGCGCATCGAAGAGATGCGCTTGTCGGGGCCGTACCAGCGAAGAAAACGATTCAGTTCAGCGAGTGCAGCCTGCCGGGCAGCCCCCTTCACGGTTTCGGCGTAAGCAGTGACGGCTTCTCCCAGCGTCATATCAGGCACGGCTTCGCAATCTTAGGAAGGCGGGCGCCATGCTGTCAACGCGGCGAATCAGTCGCCGAGCCCTTGCGGGCCGCGCGCATCGGCCGTCTCGGTCGGTGCCGGCGTCGCTGTCGGTGCCGGCGTCGCTGTCGGAGCAGCGGTCGGCGGATCCGTAGGCGCAGGCGTCGGCGCTACGGTCGGCGGTTCCGTTGCCGGAACTGCTGTTGGCGTAACCGGCTGTGTAGCCGCTGCAGGCGTGGCCCCTCCGGGCAGCACGTTGGCGATGTTTCGGGTAGATTCCTCTGTCTCCATCACGACCGGGTCGTTGGCCAGATCGGGGTTCGCAATCACGATCTGCTGCAGCAGAGCGTCAATCTCGGCGATCATTTGCTCTGCACCCTGGGGCGAAGTCCCGCGCTCGATTTGGCTGCGCAGTTCCTCTATCAGGCGCTGTACTTCTGCCAAGTCTGGGTCCTGGGCCGTAATGCTGCCGGTTAGTGCCTTGTCTTTGGTGGCGTCAACTTTCGTCCGCAGAACTGCCAGGGCGTCGGTGGAATTCGTCGCCGGTGGGTTCACCACGCTGGCTCCGCCGTTCTCGTTGTCGCCGCCGGATAGCATCACGCCACCAGCAACCGCCACCGTCACGACAACAACCGCAGCGGCGGCTGCCATGCCAGCGAGGCCCGGGGTACGGAGGAGCCCGCTCAGCCAGCCACGACGCTCGAAGCCCGATGTTAGCTGTCGGACACGGTGCCGGTCGTTGGCAGCGGCCAAGAAACGGTGTAGCCCGCGCTGTTGAAGCGCCGGAGCCGGTGAATAGGCATGGAACTCGTCGGAGATGCGCAGCGCCGCACGCAGCAGTGGCTCTAGCTCTTCGGCATATGCCGGGTAGAGCGAGAGCGACTGCTCAACCGTTCGGCGCCCTTCGACGCCAGCGTTGATGCACTCCTCCAGGATGTCCTCAAGCTTTTTCACTTTCATAAACTTTCTGTCTCTTCTTCGGTTGGCCAAACATTTCCCTTAGTTTGGCGATTGCCTTGTGCTGTATGACTTTGACGTTGCCTTCACCCTTGCCCATGGCGCGGGCCGTTTCCGCCACCGAGAGACCCGCTCCGAACCGCAGCGCGATCACCTGTCTCTGCGCCTCAGGGAGTGTCTGGGCCGCCGTCATCACTTCATTGATGGCAAGGCGGCTTTCCACAAGCTCCTCCGGTCCGGCTGAGTCGACAGACAGCGCGTCGTTCAACTGGCTTGTCGGCCCCCTGGCGGTTTGCTTGCGGCGCTGGCTGATCAATGCGTTGTGCGCGATCCGGAACAGCCATGCGGAGAAGGGTGCTTCTCGCCACTGAAAGCGATCAAGCGCTTCCAGGACTTTAATGAAGATGTCTTCCGTCAGGTCCTCGGCGTCGTATGTATTGCCCGTGCGGGCAAGGATGTAGCGATACACCCGAGGAAAATAGGTCTGATACAACTCAGTGAGCGCGCTTTCGTCGCCCGCTCGGGCGGCGTCTACAATTAGGCGTTCGCCTTGAGCTTCGCTATTAGGGCTCACGGGCCGGTCCTCCCAAGAAGCCCCCCGTAACTGGCTAGTTGGTGGTTGCCCGTGTATCTTACCCTATTTACCCCGTCGCACAATAGAACGCCGATTCGTGTGGAAAGGTTACCCACAAACCGTGCCTGGGAAGAGGCTGCCTTAGCGCCACGTTTCGTATTCACTTTGTGTTCACGTGCCCACCGGCTATCATTTTCCTGTGAGAACCTTCCTCAAGAGCATCGGCCGCAGCAAGCAAGCAGGCGTCGGCATCATCGTCGCCTCGCTCGCTGTCCTCGCCGTGTCCGCCTTCATCGTCGTAAACAGTCTACAGGGCGATGCTGTTGAACTGCCCGCTGAAGGTTCTCTTGAAGAGATCCTCGAAGAAAGGACCATCGGCGACAGCGTCGTCATCCCGGGACAGCCCGCCTTCGGACAGGGCGGCGGCCAAACGGACGGTCCGAAGCCGGCACGCCTTGCGATCCCTAACCTTTACCTGGATGCTCCGGTGGTTATTCTGGGCGTCGATGCGGAGAACATCCCACAGGTTCCTGACGCGGCCGGTGACATAGCCTGGTACGACTTTTCCGCGATCCCCGGTCGCCAGAACAACGCCGTCTTTAGCGGCCACGTCGACTGGCAGACGCGCGGTGGCAACCCGATTCCCGGTGTCTTCTACCGCCTGCGCGAATTGCGCATCGGCGACGATATACAGATCACTCTGGAAGATGGCCGCCAGCTCACGTATCGCGTCACCGGCAACATCGCTACGGACTACGACGACCCCAACGTCGTCAAGACTATGAGCCAGACCGTCGACGACGTCATCACATTGATCACATGCGGAGGAAGCTGGATAGAGGACTCATCGCGCGGGTCGTTCGGCGGTGTTTATAGCCACCGCATCGTTGTCCGGGCGGAACGCGTCACACCGGCGGCCGCTGATCTAAGCGCGACTAACTAGGGTCGGCGACGAGCGCGTCGTCGGCCGGGACGCCGGCTGCCTGATCCCCGTCGGGAACCGTGCCGATTAACAGCATGGACTCCCACCAGCGCGAATCCGAGTCTGCCTCGGCAAATGTGATCGTGGCTGGCGCCGGAGTCGAAGTCGGCGCTGGAGGCGGCTCGTCGTTCACGGGCGCAGCGGGCTGTGGTGCTGGCTGCACGGGTTGAGGCGCCGGTGGCGCGGGCTGCGGCGCGGGCTGCGGCGCCGGTGCCGCGGGCGCAGGCGGTGGCGCGATTGAGTGGCCGCCAAACTCCGTGGCCCAGTACCAGCCAAAGCTGGATGATGCGCTGTACGCGCGCGCGATGCCAATAACTGTGTAGTTCGGGCTCAACATGTTGGCGTTGTGCCCCGGCGAGCCAACCCACATCTCGAAGGCGTATGCCGCTGTGTCCGTACCGGCGACGAGGTTCTCTCCGCGCCAGGTGTTATACGTGTATCCAAGTTGGTCCATCCGCGTGAACGGGTCGCGGCCTAGCGAGTCCGTGTGGCTGAAGTAGTTGTTATGGGCCATGTCATCGGCCATCCAGCGCGCCACGTTGTTAAGTGAGTTGTCCATAGCCAGCGGTGCCAAACCGTTGTTTGCGCGATACTGGTTAATGATGCTCAGGAATGCGTTCTCTTCAGAATCGAGCGCTTCGGCGCTTCGAGTTCCCATCGTTGAGACGGCGATGACGAAAATCGCCGCCACAAGCGGCAGTACTGCGAAAAATCGAGCTATCGTGAGCCATTGGGAGGCTAATGTGGGCGTTTGCTTTTCTGCCATACGGGTTCTGGGCTCTTTTCTGATTTCTATCGTCGGAATGGGCGTCATGTTTTCGATTCCACAACTGGAGATGAACCTTGAAATCACCCGTTACCCACGCGCCGAGGAGCTATGGTTTTGGATGAGTTAAGGCTTGGTCTGGCGCCGGATAAGGCCGCACTCCTGGAGCGCTACGCCGCACTAATCCGAGCCGAAAACGGGCGCGCCGGGCTCGTCTCCCGCGGTGACCTCGAAGCCATCGAACGACGTCACCTCGCGGAGTCGATCGCGCTTCTCGACGCCCTTAAGGCGCGCGCCCTCCTTAAGGGCCCGGCGATAGACGTCGGCAGCGGGGCGGGCTTCCCGGGAGTGCCTTTCGCCGCCCTACGCCCTGGGCTGCAGGTCACGCTGCTAGAGGCCAGCCAGAAGAAGGCTGCCTTTCTGCACCGCGTCATCGAGGAGCTCGGGTTGGACGACGCCGACGTCGTCGCGTTGCGCGCGGAAGAAGCCGGCCGCGATCCCGCGCACCGCGAGAAGTACTCTCTCACGCTGGCACGCGCCGTCGCGCCGCTGCCGATTCTCCTCGAGTACGCCCTGCCACTCCTCGCGGTCGGTGGGACGTTGGCCGCTCCCAAGGGAAGTGCTGCTCCCCGAGAGGTCAGCGAGGCGGACAACGCCCTTCGCGAGCTTGGCGCCGAGCTCGTGGAAGTCGTTCCGCTACCTATCGATGCCGGCGGCCCAATCCCGACGCTCATCCTTGTCCGCAAGACCGCAGCAACGGCAGATCGATACCCCCGCCGCACTGGAATCGCGCGAAAGCGCCCGCTCTAGCGGCTTATAAGGGTTTGCGGTGATACAATTGCCGCAACTTTGGGCATATGACGCGATTAACTCGGCGCGCCACGACCGATAGAGACAGTGTTCCTGCGATGGGCTGGCTCGGACGCCTGATCCGCCTCGATTTCACTGTTTTCGAAGAACTACGCACAGACCGCTCAGCGACCCCGACCGCGCTCGGCGTCGTCTTCGTTTCCGGCTTTCTCGGCGGGGTGGGGACCGTGATCTGGGCGATGCAGCATGATAACTTCACCGGCCTCGACACCACCGACGTCATCCTCAAGTCGCTGATCCTCGGTAGCATCGTTCAGGCAGCCGTCTGGTTCGCGTGGGTTTACATCACTTACATGATCGTCGCCCGCGTCTACGGCTCGCCTGTTCTGTTCAGCGAACTCACACGCACGATGGGCTTCGCATTCGCTCCTGTTGCCCTCACGATCCTGGTCGCCATCGCTCCGTTGGCCATACCCTTCGGATTGATGGCTTTTGGAGCTGCCTTGCTCTTCACTACCGCCGCCGTCGAACACGCCGCCGATGTGGATCAGAAGCAGGCGATGGTCGCCACCCTGGCCGGCTTTGCCGTTTTCCTTGTCTTCATGGGGGCTTTCTCCAACGTGATGGAGGAAGCAACATTCGGCGGCATCGCGCCAGGCATCCTTTTTTTCTCACTCGACCTCTAACGCATCGCCGCCCGCCATCCCGTGCGATAAGCTGACTTCAATTGACCCCCGCGTGGGTCTGTTTCTTTGAGGGAGCGGTCTTGTGCAGGGGTCTCCGAGCCAATACCAGGCCAATATCTGGAAGTACTACCTCTTCCACGCCTTCCTCAACCTCCAGTTTTGGTTTCCGATTTGGATCATCTACCTCACCGAAAAGCGCGGCCTCACCCTCGCCGAAGTTACTCTCATCGATGTCCCGTTTTGGCTCTGCATCATCGCCCTTCAGATCCCTGGCGCCGCCATCGCCGACCGCTACGGCCGCAAACCCACTCTCGTCGCCGCCGCTACTCTCTTTGCCTGCGCAGTCATCTTCTTCGCCCTGGCCAGCTCTTTCTGGCTGCTCCTAGGCTCGTACCTTGTCTGGGGCGTTGCCTTCGCCCTCCTCTACGGCACCGAGTCCGCCTTCATCTATGATTCGCTGAAGGCGGCTGGCCGGGAGGAAGAATACTCGCGCATCTACGGACGCGGTTGGGCTATTGCCGTCGGCGCGCAACTCGTCGGCACTTTGGCCGGCGCTCCTCTTGCCGGACAGACGGACCTCGTCTTCCCGATTCTGCTAAGCGGCGGCATCGCCAGCCTGGCAGCGCTGGTCGCGCTCTCCTTCCGGGAGCCTCTCGTGGTCTCCGCCACGCACCACCCAACTTATGGCGAAATCATCCGTGAGAGCGCCGGCGTCCTCCGCCACCAGCCGGAGGTCCGTTACGCCATTCTTTTCTTCGGCGTCATCACCATCGGCAGCGTCGCACCCGTTTTCTTCTTCCAGCCCTTCCTGCGCGAGCACGGCGTCGGACTCGACGAAGTCGGCGTGTGGCAGACGCCGATGCGAATCGGCGGCATCGTCGCCGCCCTCGCCGCACACCGCCTCATCTCCCGCCTGGGCGAGCGCGGCACCTTCTACCTCATGCCGCTCGTTCTCGTGCCGTCCTACGTGTTGCTTGCCGGCTGGGATTCCACCTACGCTCAGGTCGCCTTCACCAGCATCAACTTCGCCGTCATCCTCTCTCAGCCGACTGTCACGGACTACGTCAACCGCCGCGTACCGAGCGAGCAGCGCGCGACCGTTGTCTCGATGACTAACCTTATCCGCTCACTGGTGCTCGTGCCCTCTGCACCGCTTCTCGGCTTCATCGCCGAGGAGATCAGCCTGCGCACGGCGTTTCTCGCGGCGGGCGGGATCGTTGGCGTCCTGTCTGTGCCACTTCTGGCACTCTGGGTCCCTCACCTCCTCCGCCGCCCGGACGTTGTCCCGGATGCGTTGCCCGCCGCATGTCCGGACTAGCGGCTCCGCTGGTAGACTAACGATTAAGGGTAAGTATACCCTCACAGCACGTATGGGTATAGAATGTCGCCAAGTGGAGATCACACTAGCATTTCTGGCTGACGCTGCCAACGCTGCAAGAGACGGTAAGCTCAACGCGCTCGGCATCTTTGATGAGTTAATAGCTAGCTCCTTCCCGACGATGCACCCTGAAATGCAGTTAGTCTTTCAGTGGATGGCATCCGGGTCAGAAACGGGAGACGATAAGAGAATAACGATTTCTCTCATGGATGAAGATGCTAACGAGCGAGGCTTGATTGAAGCCTCGCTAACCGTTCCAGAGTCAGCTAGGCCAGGACTCCCGGTGAAGGGACAGGAGATTGTCCCCGTCAAGATGATGACGTTTGAGAAGCCGGGGATTTATGCGTTCGTTATCGCCGTGGACGACAGCAGGGTCGAAGTTCCGTTACACTTGAGGAAGATCGATGCTGAAGGTAATTCGGGCAACTGGGGTGTTCCAGGAGACAGCTAAATCTTTGGCTGCTGCCAACAAGCCTGCGCCGCAACTACAGCCCAGGGCGGGCAAGTAGCTATGGGTGGCAGCAAGTCAAAGCGTCCGCGCCCCTCATACGAGGACGGCGAGTTACGCGACAAAGAGTTAGCAAAGAAGATCGACCCGAAGTATCAGGCGGGCGACTTGCTCCGTCTGATAAAGCGGGCGGTTAAGAAGGCCCCCGAAGGGGCCTAGCTTAATTCGAGTAGCGGGCGAAACGCGTCCGCACGGGCCTGCCAAATCATTCAGAACATCCTCTCCGAGCGCCGGGGTTGCCTCCAACAGCACACAGGCCCCGGCGCTTCTCATTAATTCCTAGCAGTCGCCTGTACGACCGGATTAGGCACCAGTAGCGACCTCAATCGCCAGCAGCTTTTCAATGCGCTCCGCTAGCGACGCGTCGAATTCGCCACTCCGCCCCTTCTCGCGCAGAAGGTCGATTAGGGTGGCAACATACTGACCCTTCAGTTGGTCCATGCTGAGAGTGCGGCTGCGCTTGTCTGGCGGCTCGTCGTCTGACCCGCCGCCGCCGAGGTCTGATTCGTCTGGATCGTCGGCGGGTGGCGGGTCAGAATCCACGGATGGCTGCACAATCGTTGGGATGATTAGCTGGCTCCGCGAGCCGCGAGTGGAAAAGAATCCGGCGGCGTCTGCCGATTCCATGAGAGTGCGATAGGCGACGTCAACGCGAGACGGAATTACCCCGAACCTGATCCTGAGAGCATTCTTTAGGCCGAATTCGGGGGGAAGCTCCCCACCGTAGAATTCGTCGTACACTGCCCTGAATAGCGGCACGGCCAGAAACGCCTCGACAAGCGCCTCTGCGACCTGGGCGGGGTAGACCGGCATGAGGATCTTCTGTGCGCGTGCCGTAATAGCGTAGGTCGCGTCGCGCTTCTCAATCAGGCCGAACCGTTCCGCGGCGGCGATCCGTGACAGAAACGCACCGTTGGTCACTGACTTATAGTTGAGATAGGCAGCCAGCTGATCCTTCTTTGCAGTCCCACCGCCCTTTTCGTGGATTGCCTTCGCCACGCCAACCGAGTGAACGATGTCATAGGCCGGGAAACGCATCTCGGAGTATTCGCGCTTTTGCTTTGGCTCAGGAGTCTGAGCATTTGTCTCAACAGTCGCGCCTGAGTTGGTCATCCTTCACCGCCTTACCGAATAGTAGCACAGTTCCTTACTGCCAAATGGTAGGGCGGAACTATTCCGGTGTCAAGCGTGACTGAGAAAAGAGTAAAGCTTAACCGATTGGAGCATATGTTCCGTAGCGTCCATGCCTCACCTTACGAGCCTGAGCGCCGACGATAGCGAACATCGGCGAGTCGTCCTTCCGATGGTTGTACCTGAACGTGTACTCATCGACGTAGCCCTATAGGTGCTTGCTCGATACCGAGTGGTAGACGCCACGAATCCCGTTCTTCAGTAGCGACCAGAAGCCCTCGATGGTGTTGGTGTGAATGTCGCCCATGACGTAGACCTTCTCGTTGTGCGGGATGCGGCGGTGCGAGTAGTGCTGGTCCAGGCGCGTGTAAGCGCCGTACTCATCGGTGTAGACCATCGACCTCGGCAGTACCTTTTCCTTGATGATCGGCATGATAGTTGCTCGCTTGGCGTTGCCAGTCACTAAAGCCGCGACCTTCCCGCCACGCTCTACGATACCAAGCACGGCGATTTTCTGGGACTCAGGGCTAGGCTGGCCCTTGATGCGGCGCTTGCGTCCACCGATGTAGGCTTCGTCAATCTCTACCGACTTCAACCCGCCCATCGTGCCAAGGTCCTCGCCCATGAGCTTGCGGATTTGGTTGAACATCCGCCATGCGGTCTTGTAGGTCACGCCAAGCTCTCGCTCTAGTTGCTTGGCGCTGATACCGCAGCGGGTCGAGGAGATCAGGAACATGGCGTAGAACCAGGACTTCAGCGAAGTCGTGGACTTCTCAAAGATGGTTCCGGCCAGCGGGTAGACGTGAGTACCGCAGTAGTCGCAGGAGTACGCCTTGCGGTTGCTCAGGCGGTGGTGCGGGCGAACCTTGTCACACTGGCGGCAGATAATGCCCTCAGGGTAGATGAGGTCTTTGAGGACTTCCAGACAGGCATCATCGTCTGGAAACGTCTCGTTGAATTGCTTGATTGTGAACTTCGGTTGCTTCGCCATCTTTGATACTCCTGCTATCTGATAGTCTTACAGTAGCAGGAAGTATACGTGCTGTCAAGGGATACTAACCCATTAAGTAGGAGGTTACCCCGTGAAAGTTGGATTGCAGGTGCCGTACCTGACGTGGGAGGGCGGCGCGCCCGAGCTTGGCTTGAAGCTCGGCCAGATCGCGCGAACGGCCGAGGACAGCGGCTTTAATTCGGTCTGGATGATGGACCACTTCTTCCAGATCCCGATGGTCGGTCCGGCCGAAGCCGACATGTTGGAGGTTTACACATCTCTTGGCTTCCTCGCGGCGCACACCAGCCGCGTTGGTATCGGCGCCATGGTCACCGGAGTCACCTACCGCAACCCCGGCGTACTGGTTAAGCAGGTCACTACGCTCGACGTGCTCTCGGGAGGCCGGGCGTGGCTCGGCATCGGCGCCGCCTGGTTCGAGCGCGAGCATGACGGCCTCGGCGTCGCCTTTCCTCCGCTCAAGGAGCGCTTCGAAAGGCTTGAGGAGGCGCTCCAGATAGCCCACCAGATGTGGAACAATGACAACAACGGCGCGTTCGAAGGCAAGCATTTCCAACTCGAGGAGACGCTAAACGTTCCGCAGTCCCTCCAGAAGCCCCACCCGCGCATCCTCATAGGCGGCAGCGGCGAGAGGAAGACGCTACGGCTCGTCGCCAAGTACGCCGATGCGTGCAACATCTTCGCTCACCTTGGCATCGACGCCGTGCGGCATAAGATCAGCGTTCTTCGCGAGCATTGTGAGCGTGAGGGCCGTGACTACGACGACATCGAGAAGACGGTGATATCGCCGATGAACCCGGGTCTCAACGGCGAGAATGCCGGCCAGCTCGTCGAGTTATTCGGACAGATGTCGGAAGCCGGCGTCCAGACCATCATCGGCAGCGTCGCCCAGGTCGATCAACTGACGCCCCTCGAAGCGATCGGCCGCGACGTCATTCCGCAGGTCGCCGACCTTTAGAACCGCATACTAACCTCTGACCCATAGCGGAGGAGCAGATCGAATAATGCTCGGTCGTCTCGAGTACAAGTGGATAGTGGGCATCGTCTTCGTCTTCGGTCTATTCATGGACCTGCTCGACATGACGATCGTCAATGTCGCCCTGCCCGAGCTTGCCGAGTCCCTCGACGTCGACGAGCGTTCGGCCGCCACCGATATCCAGTGGGTTGTAACCGGATACCTGCTCAGCCTCGCCATCTTCATCCCCGTGTCGGGCTGGCTCGGCGACCGCTTCGGCACCAAACGCATCTTCATGACGGCGCTCTCTCTGTTCACACTGGCTTCGTTCGCTTGCGGCATGGCCTGGAGCCTCGAGTCGCTAATCGCCTTCCGGGTACTTCAGGGCATCGGAGGCGGCATGCTGACACCGGTGGGCACGGCAATGCTTTTCCCCGCGCCTTCCCGCCACACGAGCGTGCCATGGCATCCTCCATTCTGATGATTCCGATGGTCGTCGGCCCTGCCAGTGGCCCTGTGCTTGGCGGCTATCTGGTCGAGTACCACGACTGGCGCTTCATCTTCCTGATCAATATCCCCGTCGGCATCCTAGCCCTCATTTTCGCCGGCCTGTTCCTTAAGGAAGACAAGCAGGAAGCTCCCGGCAAGCTCGATGTGCCTGGCCTCGTTCTCGCCGCCGCTGGCCTGGGAACCCTCATGTACGCTCTCGCCGAGGCCGGCCACAAAGGAATCGACGACAGCCAGGTGTTGGTGTTCGGGGGCATCGGTCTCGTCCTGCTAGCAGTGTTCCTCGTAGTCGAATATAGGACCCGCGAGCCAATGATTGATGTCCGGCTCTTCGGAAACAAGCTCTTCTCCGCCGCCAATATTGTGCAGGTTGTCGGCTTTGCAGGGCTCATGGGCGGCCTCTTCCTGCTCCCACTTCTCCTCCAGGCCGAGATGGGGCTTTCGCCGTTCCAGTCCGGACTGACCACATTCCCCCAGGCCATCGGCATCGTTCTCACCGTCCAGGTCGGCAGCCGCATCTACGGCCGCGTCGGGCCGCGCCGCTTGATGATGCTCGGCCTCGGCGGCATCACACTCACTACCGGCGCCTTCCTCTTCGTTGACCTCGAGACCAGCCAATGGTGGATCCGTCTCATCATGTTCCTCCGCGGCTGCTTCTTCTCCTTCCTCATCCTCTCCTTGCAGACCGCCACCTATGCCACCATCCCGCTTCCGATGATGGGACGCGCCAGTGCCATTGCCAGCGCTGGACGGCAGGTCGGCGCGAGCTTCGGTGTGGCGCTGCTCGCCACGGTTCTCACCAGCCGGCTCTCGGCGCACAATACAGCTCTCGGCCCCTCCGCCGACACGTCCGCCGCACTCGACGCTTTCCACGAGGCGTTCATTGCTGCCTGCGTGCTTACGGCGCTGGGGGTTGTAGCAGCACTCTTCGTGAGCGATAAGGAGGCCGCCGTCTCCATGAGACAGACGGAGGCGCCTTCACTCGATGGCGATCCCGCGGGGGCTACGGCTCGCGCTGGCCATTAACGTCCCCGCTTGCGTATCAGGTGGACCGCAGATGCCTTGAACGTCGCTACGACAGGGGCCCCCGTCTGAAGCTGTAATTCCTGGTGCGACTGCTTGGTGACCAAAGACACGACAGGGAAGCCGGCGTCCACCTCCACGCGCATCCACGGGCCAGCCGCGGTCACCCGTCTCACTGTTGCCGGCAGATGATTGCGCGCGCTTGTCGGCGCGCTTTCGGCAGGGGGCCCGAGTGTCACGTCTTCTGGGCGCAGGCAGACCAGGACCTCATCACCGGCTGCAACCTCACCACCTGCCTCCACGACCCGCTGCCCTACGGCGATCGTCGCCAGACCAGCCACGACGTCACGGACACGCCCCTCAACGACGGTCTCGACCCCGACGAACGCCGCCACGTCTTCGTCCACGGGCGCTGAAAAAACCTCCGACGGCGAACCTACCTGGCGAACGCGGCCCGACATCATCACCGCTATGCGATCACCGAGGCGCAGCGCCTCGTCACGGTTGTGGGTAACCAGCACGGCCGGCGTCCTCGCATCCGCGAGGACGCGCGCGACGTCCTCCATTAGCGTGATCCTCGTCGGTGCGTCCACTGCCGAGAACGGCTCGTCCAGCAGCAGCACCGTCGGCCGGACCGCCAGCGCCCGGGCCAGTGCCACGCGCTGCCGCTGACCGCCGGAAAGTTGTGCCGGCCGCAGACCACGCTGCCTCCCCAGCCCTGTTAGCGCGAGCAGTTCTGCAATACGCGCTGCCCTGTCCGCCCCGGCATGAAGACCGAAGCCGATATTCCCGTCAACCGTCAAATGAGGGAAGAGGGCGTACTCCTGCGGCACGTAGCCAACCTTACGCAATTGAGGCGGCAAATCGAGGCCGGACTCGCCATCGAACACCACCAGGCCGCCAATCACGATGCGCCCGGCGTCCGGCCGCAGGATGCCGGCAATGGCCTTTAGCGTCAGGCTCTTCCCCGCACCTGATGGCCCTACGACGGCAAGCGTTCCACCGGGCGAGACAAACGCGGCATCGAGCGTGAACTCGCCAACCCTGTGACGAATCGCTACTTCCAGCATGGCGCCAGCTTACAGCGTCAGCGCGGCACGTCGTGTCAGCAACCTGAACGCCAGCAGTACCGAGAACGACACCACGACGAGAACTGCCGAAAGCGCCAATGGCGCCTCGATGCCAGTCTCGAACTGCCGGTAAATTGCAAGGGGGACCGTCTGCGTCCGCCCCTCGATGCTACCGGCGAACATGATGGTGGCCCCAAACTCTCCCAATGCCCGCGCCCACGCCATCACTGCGCCCGCCGTCAGCGCCGGCATCGCCACCGGGACTGCCACCCTGAGGAACGCCCCGCTCCGCGACGATCCCAGCGTGCGTGCTACATCCTCCAACTCCTGCCCGGCCGCCTCGAACCCCGCCCGCGCCGACCGGATGTAAAACGGGCTCGCAACGAACGTCTGCGCCATCACCACCGCCGTCGTCGTGAAGGCGACCTGGACGCCAAGGTCGTCAAGCGGCTCACCGAGCCAGCCACGGCGCCCGAAGACCATAAGCAGGCCAAGCCCGCCGACGGCGGGCGGCAGCACGATCGGCAGGTCAATCAATGTATCGACCACCGCGTGCCCCGGAAACCGCGTCCTCGCCATCACGTACGCGAGCGGTGTACCGAAGAGCACCACCAGCCCCAGGCTCATCGTCGTCGTCACCATACTGAGGCGGAGGGCGTCTGTGACAGCAGACGAGGTAACTTCGTCAAAGAAATCGGTATGCGCCGCCTTCTCGAGAATAGCTGCCACCGGCAGCACGAGGAACAGGAACACCACGGCACACGCGATGGCCGCAAGCATCACCTCGCCCGCCCGCTGAGCCGAATACGCCCGCGAGGTCACCGGTCCACCCGTATGAAGCCGTGCTCTTCGAGAATGTCCTGTCCCGCGTCGCTCAGCACGTAATCAACAAAGTCTACCCAGCCTCTTCCGGTAAGCTCCTCGCGCCGAGCAATCCAGTATTCTGCGGTCTCGTTGAGCTCGTCCGGGATCGCGATGACTTTCATGTCGTCCGCCAGGTCCGCCATTGCGTCCGTAGCGTAAACGATCCCGGCGTCAACCTCGGCAAGCTGCACCCGCGCAATTACTTGCCGCACATTAGGCTCGTTGGAGACGACGTTGTCGAGCACAGCGTCTGCGTAGCCTTCGCCGAAGGCAGAGTCATCCGAAGAGTTCTCGAGGAACGCTCTCGCATACGCCCCGGCTGGAACCGCTTCGTCCGCGAGCACGATCTTTACGCCGTCAGCGGCCAGATCCTGTAGTGTCTCGATCTCCGCCTCGTTGTTCTCCGGCACAATGACCACCAGCCTGTTGCGGGCGAAGAGGTGCGGCTCGCCGCCGACTCCGCCGCCTTCAATTGCCAGGTCCATCTGCTGGCGATCCGCCGAAGCGAAGGCGTAGAAGCTCGAGCTTCCTGACTCCACAATCTGGATCCGCAGCTCCTGGGAGCCGGCAAAGTTGAAGCTGACTTCCTCCGCCGGTGGGCACTCATCGAGGGACAACATCTCTTCCCAGATCTCCTCGAACGGCTCCGCGAGCGAGGAGGCAGCGAACACCGGCGCGTCGGCGGAGTCGTCGCCGCACGTAGCTCCGTCTGAGGTGTCGCCTTCGCCGCATGCGGCGGACGCCAAACCAAGGGCGACCAGAGCCACTACCATTGCCAGTTGCATAGCCGCACGATGATAAAGCCGCTCCGTGCGAGCCGCAACGAGCCTAGGTGCTGTCGTCGCCGTTGGCTCCGCCTGCCAGCGGTGGCAACGAGCCTTCAGCCGGCTCCAGCGGCACCGACACAGGACGTCCGTCTTCGCCGGGCTCCATGTGCGTCTTTCGCATCGGTTCCTCCTTGAGGAACAGTCCCACCACAACAGCTGCCGCAAGCACGAATATCGCGATGAAGAACGCGTCCGATATTCCCTCCGCAAGCGACGCTTGCACGCCCGTCAGCGTTTCGTCAAACAGCGCATCACCATTCGCTCCGAACTGCGAGAAGCTGGCCTCCACCTGTTCGAGTGCCTGATCGTTGACCAAGAATTGCGGGTCGGACAGCACTTCGTTCAACTGTGGGTTTTCCTGCACGGCGAGCGGCACATTCTTCTCGATTTCGCTGTGATAGTGCGTCTGGATCAGCGAGAACATGATTGCCACACCCATCGTTCCGCCTACTGCGCGCAGGAATTGCATTGAGGACGTCGCGACCCCCATTACTCGGTAGGGAACCGAGTTCTGTACGGCCAGCATGAATAGCGGTATTGCTGTTCCTAACCCGACGCCAAAAATGATCATGGCGTACGTGACGTCGCGCCTTGTGGAGCCGGCATCCATTGTCGAAAGCATCGCCATGCCACCGACCATGATCAGCAGCCCGGCCACGCCAAGAACCCGGTACCGTCCCGTCCGCGACATGATCTGCCCGGAAGCGCTGCTTGCGACTGCCATGCCGATCATCATGGGCATCGTCACAAGGCCTGAGTTTGTAGCAGAGGCGCCCAGCACCCCCTGCACGAACAGCGGGATGTAGAACATGCTTCCCATCATCGCGAAGCCGGTGATTAGCGTCACCAACGCCGAGACCGTGAAAGTGCGGTTCTTGAAGAGATGCATTGGCAGTAGAGGCTCTTCAGTGCGTAGCTCGAAGTAGGTGAACAGGGCCAGCGCCACGCCCGCCCAGAGCAGGAAGCCAATCACCTGAGGCGAAACCCAGTCGTAGCGGTCTCCGGCCCAGGAGAACGCTAGTAGCAGCGGCACAGTTGTCGAGCAAAGCAGCACCAGCCCGCGGTAGTCGATCTTTGGCGTGTTCTCCGGGCGGATGCGCGGCATCCCCAGCGCTAGCACAGCCAGCGCGATGCCACCCAGCGGCAGGTTGATGTAGAACACCCAGCGCCAATGAACATGGTCGGTGAGCCCGCCGCCGATCAGCGGCCCCGCCACACTGGAAACCGCGAACACGGCTGACATCAGGCCCATCCAGCGCCCACGCTCTGCCGGCGGAAAGACATCGCCGATCAGCGTGAAGGCGATCGACATGATCATGCCCGCCCCGAACCCCTGGATCACGCGGAAGGCGATCAACTGCTCGATGTTCTGTGCTGAGCCGCAAAGCGCCGAACCCGCCAGGAGCAGGACGATGCCAGCCATGTAGAACGGTTTGCGCCCGAAAATGTCCGACAGCTTGCCCACGATCGGGATCGTCGTGGTCGACGCTAGCAGGAAGCCCGTACCCACCCAGGAGAAGAGCCCAAAGCCTCCCAGGTCCGCAACGATATGCGGCAGCGATGTGGCCACGATTGTTTGGTCCATGGCCGATGTGAAGAGGCCGAGCAGGGTGCCGGCCATCACGATGAACTTCGTGCGGCCGTCCATATCCGCGATGGGACGCATCCCCCCGCCAATCGCCGGCGCTGCGCCTTCCATTACCGCACTGCCTCGAGGTCGATCGCGTCCAGCGCGTCGGTTAGATCACGGAGTGCGGCGACGACCCTCGCAAGCTGGGCGGCGCTCAGCCGGTCAAACACCTCGTTGAACCTGGCCCGACCCGACCGCCGAAGCTGAGTCAGCGCGTCTATCCCCCTGGAAGTGACGAAGTGCTGTACCATCCGGCGATCTTCCGGATCCACATCACGCTTGACCAGCCGATTCTGTACCAGCCTGTCCACAATCCGGGTTACCGTCGAGGGCAAAACGCCAAGCTTGCTGGCGAGGTCGCCTGCCCGTAGACCCTGCTCGGCCTCCAGGAGCGCCAGCACCCGGACCTGCGTCATCGTCAGACCCAGTCGCGCCCATTCCTCGAGCCGGCTTGGATCGGACTGCACGAAGAGCCGCCCGAATAGTGTGAGGGCCTCAACACGGACGTCTGTATCAGTTGTTTGCATTCAAGCGAAATTTTTGCACTTCGCCAACGATCACACAAGAGGGCAGTTGGCGCAGGTTCGGCTGTGTTAGTTGTCGTACCATTTCACCGTGACCACCGAATTCGAACCTGCAACGGAAAACGCTGCCCTCAAGGAGGTGATTCGCACCGCCATCAAGGAAGCGGGCGGCGCGATCTCCTTTTGTGACTTCATGGCCCTCGCCCTCTATCACCCGGCTCACGGGTACTACATGTCCTCCCGCGAAAAGATGGGGCGATCGGGCGATTACCTGACCTCGCCCGAGGTGTCGCCCTTGTTCGCTGCCATAGTTGGTCGCCAGCTACGCGAGATGTGGCAGAACCTCGGCTGCCCTTCTCGCTTTGACGTCATCGAGGCAGGCCCGGGCACTGGACTTCTTGCCCGCGACATCATCTCCTGGGCGCGGCGCACCGAATCCGGTTTCGCTGCTGCTCTCTGGTACACCCTGGTCGAGTCCAGTTCGGCGCTTGCCGAGCGGCAACGCGCATTCATCACCGGTGAAGGCCTCGCCGCAGAGATCGCATCTGAACTACCTGCCGACATCCGCGGCTGCATCCTCTCCAACGAACTGCTCGACGCCATGCCGGTCCACCGCGTCGCCGTTGTAAACAGCGCCCTTCGCGAGATTTACGTCCAGGCCGATGGCGACCACTTCCTTGAAATCCTCCACGACCCTCATCCCAGTGTGGAAGCCTACTTCGCTGCGCTTGACGTCATTCCCGGTGAAGGCTGCAGGGCAGAGGTCAACCTCGAAGCCCCGCGCTGGATGGCTCACGCTGCCGGTGCCATTGAGCGCGGCTACGTCCTGACGTTTGACTACGGCCACGAAGCATCTGTGCTCTACGCCCCCTGGCGGCGCGACGGCACGCTTCTCTGCTTCTACCGCCACAACCCCTCGACTGACCCGTATGCCCGCGTCGGCCGCCAGGACATGACGGCCCACGTTGACTTCACGACTGTCCGCCGCGCCGGCGAAGACGCTGGACTCACCACGGTCGGCCTCACCACACAGTCGCAGTTCCTGGAGGCGCTTGGCATCACGGAGGCCCTCGCTCTACCAACCGCCGATCGCCCCGACATGGAGGAATACTTCGCCCGCCGCAGCGCCGTCACGGAACTGCTCGATCCCGGTGGCCTTGGCCGCATCAAGGTACTTGCTCAGTCGCGAGATGTGGCTGGCCCCCTCAACGGCCTGGCGGCCGGCGCATGATCGTCCCCCAGCCGTTCGACCAAGCGCCTGATTTCACCGTAGAGACTACTGAGGGCACCCTCTCCCTGGCAGATCTCCTCCAGCGCGGCAAACTCATTCTGGCCTTCTACACAGAGGACGCGACGCCCATGTGCTCCACGCAGGTCGCCATGCTCAAAGATGACTACCTGATCGTCCGCGAGTTCGGCGCCACCGTTCTCGCCGTCAGCGCCGACTCCGTCGACTCTCATCTCGAGTTTGCCGCGCGCCTTGGCGGCATTCCCTTCCCACTCGCAACTGACGAATCGCTGGACCTAGCCCGTGCCTACGGCGTCGCCGGCGAACCGGCAAAGCGCGCACACCGTGCCATCTTCGTCATCGACCAGACAGGCATGGTCACGCACTCTCAGCCCTGGTTCCAGCCCAGCAATACAGGTCAGTACCAGGCGATATTCGCCGCCATCGGTCTCGATATAGCGTAGCGCCCTGCCACCACGCTTCCCAATCTGCGCTAGAATTGTCGTCGCAAACACGGAGGAGCCCTTGCGCACATTCGAATACCACGCCCCGCAGACTATCGACGACGCACTCCGCCTCTTGCAGGCGGGCGAATCCGCCCGGCCCGTTGCCGGCGGGACGGACCTCGTCGTCCAGATGAAGGAGCGGGCGACCCGCTTCCCGTATCCCGAAACCATCGTTAGCCTGGACCGCGTTTCCGAACTCCGCTTCATTGAAACGGGCGGCGACGCCCTGCGCATCGGTGCCGGCGCCACGATGACCGACGTCGCCGCCGACTCCACGGTCCGCGCACACTATCCCGCCCTCGCCGAAGGCGCAGGCGTAGTCGGTTCGCTGCAGACGATGAACATGGCAACAATCGGCGGCAACCTGTGCAACGCCGCCCCTTCCGCCGACACCGCCCCCTCGCTTCTTGTCTACGGGGCGGACACCGTCATCATCGGCCCGAAAGGACGCCGCACTCTCGCCATTGCCGACTTCTTCCGTGGCCCCGGCCTGACTGCCCTGGAACCCGGCGAACTCCTAGCAGAGCTGCGCCTTTCTGCTCAGCCGGCCAGCACTGGCTCCATCTACCAGCGCAACACGCCCCGGAAACAGATGGACATCGCGGTCGTCGGGGTAGCGGTCGCACTGACACTGGCAAGCGACACCATCGAGCGGGCGCGGGTAGCGCTGGGCGCTGTAGCGCCGACACCGGTGCGGGCAACTGCGGCCGAGGCTGCGTTGATGGGCCAGCCCGCCACAGAAGAGACCTTCGCCCGCGCCGCGGAAGCTGCGGCAACGGAAGACGCTTCGCCGATTGACGACGTCCGAGCGTCCGCCGCCTTCCGCCGCCACCTAGTCAAAGTGATCACATCGCGGCTTCTGGTCCAGGCGGCCGCCCGCGCAAAGGACAATCGCTAATGCCCAAGCAACTTATCTCGCTCACCATCAACGGCACACCCCGCGAAGTCACCGTCGAGCCGAGTTGGACGCTGCTCGAAACGACGCGCGAGGCGCTTAACCTCACCGGCCCCAAGGAGGGCTGCGGTACCGGCGACTGCGGCGCCTGCTCCATGATCGTAGACGGGCGGCTGGTGACGTCGTGCTTGATGCTCGCCCCGCAGGCGAATGGTCGCCGGGTTACCACGATCGAAGGGCTGCAGACGAATGGCACACTGGATCCTGTCCAGCAGGCATTCATCGAGACTGGTGGCTTGCAGTGCGGCTTCTGCATCCCGGGAATGATCATGGCCGCCCGCGACCTGCTGGATCGCAACGACAACCCCAGCCCGAAGGAAATCCGCGACGGCCTAGCCGGCAATCTCTGTCGCTGCACCGGCTACACAAAGATCTATGAGGCGGTGGAACTCGCCGCTCAGCGCATCCGAGGAGGCGATTAATGGCCCGGGAAACGACAATCCGACCACCCACGGACGCCAACGGCCACCACGCTGTCGGCCAGCGCGTGACACGGCTGGAAGGTCCCGCCAAGGTCACCGGCCGCACGGTCTACGCGGACGACATGAAGCTGCCTGGAATGGTGCACGCCAAAGTGCTCTATGCTCCTTACGCGCACGCCCTGATCAAGTCGATGGACACCGCGGCTGCCGAGGCCCTATCCGGCGTCCACTCCGTCATCACAGCAATGGATCTCCCCGAATACGCCCGCAACGACAGCAACCGCCGCAACCTCATCTTCCCCGACAAAGAAGTGCTCTTCTATGGCCAGCCGCTTGCGGCCGTGCTGGCGGAGGACCCTCACGTCGCGGAGGAAGCCGTCGGTTTGATCGACGTCGCGTACGAAGTACTGCCTGCCGTCATCGATCCGGTCGCAGCCATCGAGCCCGGCTCACCGCTTGTCCGCGAGCCCCTGGGCGATGTCGACCGCTCTGAGGAGCGCGGTCACGTGTCTGTGCAGTCCGAAGAGACGGAGCAGACGGACGACCGGCCCACCAATATCGCCTCAACCGCCCCCTTCCGCCGCGGCGACGTCGACGCCAGCTTCGCTGCGGCCGACGTCATCGTCGAGAACACCTGGCGCTCATCGATGACCCACCAGTCCTACATCGAGCCGCACTCGACGATCGCCAGCTACGACGTCTCCGGTGAACTGAACGTCTGGACGAGTACGCAGGCGCCGTTTTACATTCGCGACGAACTGGCGATGGCGTTCGGTATCCTCGAGAACAGGATCCGCGTGACAGCGACAGAGGTCGGCGGCGGCTTCGGCGGGAAGATCTACCTACATGAACTGCTTACGGCGGCGCTGGCGATCAAAGTGCAGCGGCCGGTGAAGTACATCATGTCCCGCAAGGACGACATGCTGGCGGCAACGCCCGCTCCGTTCGCCCACATCGAGCTGAAGACAGGGATGAAGAAGGACGGCACGCTGACCGCCCTGCAGGCGAAGCTCATTTACGACTCCGGCGCCTTTCCCGGGGCCTCCGTGCTGGCGGGCTGCATCCTCATCGGCGGTTACTACAAGTGCGACAACCTGGACATCATGGGCTACGAAGTGCTGACCAACAAGGTCAGCGTCGGCGCACTGCGGGCTCCGGCCGCGCACAACGCGACGTTCGCCATCGAGCGCCACATGGACATCATGGCGCGGGAATTGGGGCTCGACCCGCTTGAAGTGCGCCTGAAGAACGCCGTCGAAGAGGGCGACCCAATGCCCAACGGCCAGCCCTATCCGCGCATCGGCCTGCGTGAGTGTCTGGAGGCCGCCGCCGACAGCCGGCTATGGCGAGACCGCCGCGAGATCGAGTCTAAGTCGAACCGCGGCGTCGGCATTGCCGTCGGTGGTTGGCTGGGCGGACTGCAGCCGGCCAGCGCCATCGCTGCCCTAAACAAGGACGGCACCGTCAACATCACGGTCGGTTCCGCCGACATCACAGGCACCAACACCTCGTTCCAGCAAATCGCGGCCGAGGTGCTGAACCTGCCGCTGGACCGGGTGAACGTCACCTACGGCGACACGCGTACGGCGCCCTACGCGGGAATGAGCGCCGGCAGCAAGACACTGTACACGGTTGGCCGGGCGGTCAAGCTGGCGTGCGAGGACATGCGGGACCAGATGTTCGACCTGGCGAAGCAGCGCCTGGAGGCAGAGCCCGAAGACATGGAACTGGCTAACGGCCAGGTGCAGATCAAAGGAGCACCCGACCGTGCCATGACCTTCGCCCGGCTGGGCTATCTCAGCACGAACTTCGGCGCGCCCTTTCCCGCTGTTGTCGGCCGCGGCGCAATTACCGCGCGCAAGAACGCGCCCGGCTTCACCGCGCAGATCGCCGACGTGGAAGTCGACCCAGACACGGGCGACGTCACGCTCCACGGCTTCACGATCGCACAGGATGTCGGATTTGCCATTAATCCGCTCTCGGTCGAGGGGCAAATGCAGGGTGGCGCCTCTCAGGGCATCGGGCTCGCCCTCTGGGAAGAGATGCTCTACGACGAGGAAGGCCGCCTGCTCAACCCCAACCTACTTGACTACCGCCTGCCCACGTCTCGCGACCTGCCGCCCATCGAGACGATCATCGTCGAGGTGCCCTCCGAAGAAGGCCCTTTCGGCGCACGCATTGTTGGTGAGCCCTCTATCGTTGCTGGCATCGCGGCCATCGGCAATGCCATTGAGAATGCCGTAGGCGCCCGGGTGACTGAGTCGCCCTTCACGCCAGAACGCATTGTCCGCACACTGGGCAAGCTCTAAGCCGTGGACATTCGTTGGATCGCTCCCGGAGAACGACCCCATGATGTACGCTGTCTAGAACCTAGGGAGGATACACGACGACACTCGTGACACCAACGAAAGACCAAATCGCACAGTTCTACCGCACAGCCCTTGACCGCTGCCTTGAGGCCTTCCCTAAGCTCGATGAGAAAGAGTGGGACAAGAAGGCCAGCGAGGAATGGACGGCCCGTGAGCACTTTGCTTCGCTTGTCGGCACGATGGAGAGAGAGACTCTGCCCCTGACGCGGCAGTCGCTCGCCGGCGAGACGCCCAACATTCCGGGCCTGGCCGGCCGCTCCGACGTACGCCCCTTTCGCAACCAGGTTGCGCAGGAATTCAAAGCGCTTCCCATCAGCGAACTTCTCGACAAGCTGCGCGCCAATTACGGCGAGCATCTCGCTCTCCTCGAATCGCTCGATGAGAGCGACCTTGACAAGCCCGCCCACGGCCCCGCGTGGGACCGCCCTGGCAGTATCCGCGACTTCTTTTTCGCCAGCTACCTCTTCCTCGCCAACACGTATCAGGATGTGCGCAAGGCGGCCAAGAAGAAGCTCCCTCACTGGATCGATATCAGTACGCCTGAGCAGGTTAACTACCACATGAGTCGCATCTTCCACTACATGCCGCTCATCTTCCGCAGCGATAAGGGCGCCGACGTCACCGCCACTTACCAGTTCACGATGGAGGGTGAGGGCGGTGGGCAGTGGGCGCTGAGCATCGCGTCCGGCCGCGCTGACGCCCAGGACGGCCCGGCAGAGCCGCATGACATTGAGATCAAGACGAAGCCCCAGCTCTGGATCGATCTCGCGAACGGTGAACTGAACCCTGCGATGGCCATCATGACCCGCAAGGTCAAGCTGGGGGGGAACGCAGGTCTCGCCGTGAAGCTGAGCGACCTCTTCTCCGCCGAAGAGTAACCTGTATCACATCCCCGACGGTGACTAGCCGCCACGCTGGTGGTACTCTCACTTCGCGTCCTGAGAAATTTGCTCACGTACGGGAGGTTTACCATGACACAGACTATCCCTGCCGGACTCTCTTCTGAAGCCATCGAGGCCCTTCGCGCTGAGGTACGCGGACCTGTTTTCACGTCTGCGGACGAAGGCTATGATCAGGCGCGCAGCATCTGGAACGCGATGATCGACAAGCGGCCTGCCGCTATCGTTCGCGCCACCGGGACCGCAGACATAATCGACTCCCTCAAGTTTGCACGAGAAGCCGGTTTACCGATCGCGGTGCGGGCCGGGGGCCACAACGTCGGCGGCACGGCCCTCGTCGACGACGGCATCGTGATCGATGTCTCGCACATGAAAGGTATGCACGTCGATCTGGTCAACGAGACGGTCCGGGTCCAGCCTGGCGTCCTGCTCGGCGATATCGACCGCGAGACACAGGCATTCGGCCGCATCGTACCCTCCGGCTTCGTCTCACAGACCGGGCTCTCGGGCCTTACTCTCGGCGGCGGCTTCGGCTGGCTCACCCGCAAGTGGGGGTTCACCTCCGACCATCTGATCTCCGCCGACGTCCTGACTGCCGCCGGAGATGCCGTACGAGCCAGCGATACCGAGAACGCCGACCTCTTCTGGGGACTGCGCGGCGGCGGCGGCAACTTCGGCATCGTCACCTCATTCGATTTCCGTATGCAGAAGCTAGACCCGACGGTCGTGGCTGGCATGGTCGCGCATCCTTACGAAAACGCTGAAGAAGTCGTCTCCTTCTACCGCGAGTTCAGCACCAGCGTCTCGGAAGATCTGTGCTGCGTCCTCCTCCTACGCATCGCGCCGCCGGCGCCGTTCCTACCTCAGGAGATCCACTTCAAGCCGATCGTCGCGATCGTCGTGTGCCACGCCGGCTCGCTGGAGGAAGCAGAGAAGGAACTGGCGCCGCTCAAGGCGTTCGGCTCTCCAGTCGCCGACACGATCATGCCGAAGCCTTTCCGCGTCCACCAGGCAGCTCTCGACGGTACCCAGCCGCCCGGACGCTACTACTACTGGAAGTCCGATTATCTCGCCGGTGTCAGCGACGCCGCACAGGAGACGATCTTACAGCGCACGCAGGAGTTCCCGTCGCCGGAGACTGGCTTCATCGTCTTCCAGCTCGGCGGGGCAGCAACCCGGATTGATGACGACATCTCAGCAGCCGCCCACCGCGACGCCGCCTACGTGATGAACCTGGCGGGTTCCTGGGTGGATCCGGCCAAGCAGGACGGTGTCATCGGCTGGGCGCGGGACACATGGACCGCCATGCGCGAGCACTCTACGCACGGCGTGTACGTCAACTTCCTGACGGAGGACGAAGGCGAGGACCGCACCCTGGAGGCTTACGGCTCTGAGAAGCACGCCCGGCTGTCGGCGCTAAAGCAGAAGTACGACCCCGACAACGTTTTCCGCGTCAACCGAAACATCAAGCCGGCCAGCTAGCCCGGCGTCAACAGAAGAAGGAAACCAATGCGCGCCACAGTGATGCGTGACGGTCAGTTGATCGTCACGGAAGTGCCGGAGCCTGTCCCCGGGCCCGGAAATATGCTCGTCGAGACGATAGCCTGTGGCATCTGCGGATCCGACCTGCACGCTTTGAAGCACCTCGACCAGATGGTCGCTCTCTCCGACGCGATGGGCATCCCCGCCGACGTCAACGGAGATATAGTAATGGGCCACGAATTCTCGGCCCGCGTCCTCGAACTCGGCCCCGGCGCTTCCGGCTTCGAGCCAGGTGACGTCATCGTCTCGATCCCCATGGCCATGACCCCAGAAGGCCCTGAGCTCGTCGGCTATGCAGCCTCATTCCCCGGCGGCTACGGCGAGCGGATGGTCCTCTCGCCGATGCTTTCGTTCAACATGCCAGAGGGTCTCGATCCCCGCCACGCCGCTCTTACGGAGCCGATGGCCGTCGGCGTCCACGCCGTTGCCAGGTCGGCGATTACTGAACGCGAAGGCGCCATTGTCCTCGGCTGCGGGCCGATCGGCCTGGCGATTGTCGCCGGATTGAGGCTGAAGAACATCGAGCCGATCATAGCCGCCGACTATTCGCCGAAGCGGCGCGGCCTCGCCGCACAGATGGGCGCGCACGTTACAATCGACCCCCGCGAGAAGACCGCCATCGACGCCTGGAACGAGGCGGCCGGTAGGAGAACACCCGTGGTCTTCGAAGCGATCGGCGTGCCGGGCGTCCTTGACCAGATCATGCGCTTCGCCCCCCGCGGGACGCGCATAGTTGTCGCCGGTGTCTGCATGGAACCCGACACCGTCTATCCGCTAATTGGAGTGACCAAGGAGCTGTCGCTCCAGTTCGTCCTCGGCTACGATCCGATGGAGTTCAAGCAAACGCTGGACCACATAGCCAGCGGCGCCATCGACGTTGCCCCGCTCATCACGGGCGAAGTAGGCATCGCCGGTGTGCCGGAAGCCTTCGACTCCCTCAGCAACCCCGAGGAGCACGCCAAAATCCTTGTCGAACCGGCGCTCGGCTAGCCTTCGGCCGACTGGTCCCGCCGAGCAAAGGTATACTCGATCTAAGCACAGCCATTTAGACGGAGGAAACGATTGGCCCCACACATGACCCACTTCCGGATGCGCGCCAAGCCCGGCGAGCGCCAGAAGGTCATCGAGCACTTCGACACATGGCAGCGGACCCGAAGGTTTTACGCGGGCGGGTTCATTCGGGTAGTCCTGTGCTCCAACGTCGATGACCCGGATCAGTTCATGGCCTACGCCATGTTCGTCGACAAGAAGGCATACGACGCGAACTCCGCCGACCCGGAGCAGACGGCCTGGTACAACGAGCTCCGTGCCTACCTTGCGGATGACCCAGAGTGGTTCGACGGCACGGTCGAAATCCAGCGCATGGGCAAGGTCTAGACAGAGGAGCCCGGTTCCGGTGGCCAAAACAATCTCCGAACTACGAAGCGACCTCGACCAACCGCCAGCCGGATTCGACTGGGACGTGCCAGCCTGGCGCGAGGCAACGGAGCGTGTGCTAGACGCCGTTGTCACCGCCTCCACGGAGTGGGACACCACGCCCCCTTCGCCGAAGAACCCCGAGGACGCGCTGCGATTCTTCAGCGAACGGGCCCCTGAGAGCGGAGCGGACTTCGCGGAACTGGTCGCCCGCATCGAGCGTGAGGTCATACCGACCAGCGCTTATAACGGGCATCCGCGCTGGCTCGCCTACATCATGGGTGCACCTGCCCCTATCACCGTGCTCGGCAGCTTTGCAGCGGCTGCGCTGAACCAGAACACGGGCCTCTGGCGCGTGACGCCTTCCGCCACGGCCATTGAAGTGCAGACGATTGGCTGGATCGCCGAGATGCTCGGCTACGAGCAGGCGCCTGAGGGCGTCTTCGTGAGCGGCGGCCAGATGGCCAACATCGTGGCCCACGCTGTCATGCGAGGCGCCAAGATTCCATGGGACGTGCGTGCGTACGGCATGCGCGGCCCGGACGGCAAGGCCCCGCCGGTCAGCATCTACGCGAGCAGTGAGCTGCATTACTGTCACCAGCAGGCCGCCGAAATCTTGGGAATGGGCCGTGAGGCCGTTCGCAACGTGCCCGTCGGCGATGACTATGGCATCCGGATCGAGAGCCTGACCCGAATGATCGCTGAGGACCGCGCAGCGGGCCGCCTTCCGCTGGCGATCGTCGGCACGGCCGGCACCGTTGGAACAGGCGCCGTCGACCCGATTCCTCAACTGCTGGAGGTTGCCAAAGCCGAAGAGCTGTGGCTGCACATCGATGGCGCTTACGGCGCCTTCGCTGCGATGGCGAACAGTTGTCCAGAGGAGCTGCGCGCGCTCGTACATGCCGACTCCGTCGCCTGTGACCCGCACAAGTGGCTCTACTCCGCGATCGACGCCGGGGTAGTCCTGGTGAAGGAACCCGGGCTGCTCGAAAAGTCGTTCGCCTTCCACGCTGCCTACCTCGAAACCGCCGACCGCGGCGCGCGCGTCGACCTGCTTGAGCGCTCGTTCGAGAACTCGCGGCCGCAGCGCGCCTTCAAGGTCTGGCTGGCGATACAGGCGTTCGGCAAATCCGGTTATGCGGCGATGATCGACTACAACATCCGCCTGGCAGAGTACCTGGAGGCGCTAATCAAGGAGACGCCGGGCCTGACGGTGGCGGCGCCTCGCGAACTGTCCATCGTCTGCTGGCGAGTGGAGCCCGAGGGCCTGCGGGGCGAAGCGCTCGAAGCCCTGCAGACGGAAGTCATTGCGGAGATCGAGCGCCGAGGGATCGCCATGATTTCCAACGCGCGCCTTCGCGACGGCCGCACGGCACTGCGCGCCTGCATCACCAACTTCCGCACCCGGCCCGACGACATCGACGCTATCGTCTCCGCTTCGGCCGATATCGGGCTGGAACTCGCCGCCGCCAGGGCCTAGCCGCCGATGACGCCTCGACGCGTCGCCGCCATACTGCTGGCTGCGGGGGAATCCAGACGCATGGGCAAGCCCAAGCCGCTGCTGGACTGGCAGGGTACGAACCTGATCGAGTACCAGATCGCGCAACTGCGCGCGGCGGGCTGCGATCCGCTCATCGCTGTGCTGGGTCACGGAGCGGCCGATGTTGCGGTACCCGCCGGAGGGGCCGGCGCCGTCGTCGCCGTCAACGAAGGCTATAGGGCAGGCCGCGCCTCGTCACTGCGCACCGGTGCCAACGCCATCGATGCGGCGGACGCTATAGTCGTTCTTAGCGTTGATCAGCCGCGTCCGGCGGCAGTCATCCGGAGGCTGATCGACGAGCACGCCGGGGGTGTGACCATGCCAGCGCACGGCGGCCGACGCGGCCACCCAGTCGTGCTCGACGGCGCGCTGCTGGGCGAACTGCGGGCGGCCCGCGAGGAGACGGAGGGCCTTCGCGCGATCGTGGGCAGGCAGCCGGCGCGCGAGGTCACATTCGATACAGCGATTGTGCTGCTTGACCTGAACACACCCGAAGAGTACGAAGAGGCCAGCAGGATATTTGCCAGCGAGGTGCCGCAATGAGCGATATGGGTTCGTACGAGGTGCTCTCTCATACGGCGCTGCCTGAGTGCAGCATCCGCATCATCCGCATGCGGGTGTCGGAACACGTGGCACTGCACTTCCACAGGCATAGCGCGCAGGTGTACACGGTGCTGGAGGGAGAGGTGGAGGTGCGCCTGGGCGAGCAAGAGGTCAAGCTGCGGCCGTACGAGACGGTGCGGATCGAGACGGGGGAGGTACATAGCCTGCGGACGCCATCGGGTGAGGCGCTGGTGATGTCGCTGGCGATACCGCCACTATCGCTGGATGACCAACATGTCGCGGGGTGAGTGAGCGCCGTTCGATCTATTCGATCAATGGTTTTCCGTATCTAAACGAATGATTGTACGGGGGTTCTGGCTTCGGATATTGATCGAACGGCGGCTTGCGTGATTTTTTATCGCGCCGGGCGCCCATCTTTTGTATCTGGCGGGAGGCGAGTGACGTTTGATTGAGCGGCATACGAAGGCATGGGACGGGCGTTCAATCAGACGCAGGCGTTCCGGGGGTGATGGCTCGGAAGGGCATGAGTTTATGGTAGAGGACTTGGCGCGGATCTCTAAGGGGTAGGTGGCACGACTTTGGTGCGCCTTTGACTTCGCTGAAGAAAGGGGAGTTGTGGGCTGGCGGGGCGTTGATCGTGCTGGGGCGTTGGGGAAGGGTCGGTCGGAATAGGCCGCGAGCGAGGTCCTTCGCTGCGCCTTTGGCTCCGATTCAGGAAGTGGGCGGTGTGGTGGATGTCGGACGGGAGTGGCGCGATCGGGGCCGGGGAGGGCGAAGCACTCGCGGAAGCGGCGGGTTGTGCGTTTGGCGGCGGTGCCTCGCCCTTACGCGTTAGACGAATAGAGGCTTATGAGTAGGTGAAGGAGGCGAGGAAGCGACGCATGGCTGCTACGGCCGGGTCGTCGTGGAAGAGGACCTGGTTGAGGGTCGCCAGCAGGGGGAGGCCTGCCACGCCTTCTGTCAGTTCGCACATGGACCGGACGGCCGTGACGCCCTCGACGGTGTGGGTGCGGATGAATCCGCGCCAGTCGCCCTGGGCACCAAGCCTGTCACCAAGGGTGCGGTTGCGGCTGTGCGGGCTGAAGCCGGTAGTGATCAGGTCGCCGAGGCCGGCGAGACCGTAGACCGTCTCCGGCCGGGCTCCGAGGCGTGTGGCGATCGTCCGCATCTCTTCGATGGCGACGGTGGAGAGGAAGGCCTTCGTGTTCGTGCCCAGGCGCATGCCGTCACACATTCCCAGCGCGATAGCGTAGACGTTTTTCAGTGTCGAACAGACCTCGAGGCCGGCGACGTCCTGGGTGGTCTGCACCTTGAGGTGCTCGTTCTGGAGGATCGACTGCGCGACCTTCGTCGCGTCGTGATCGGGCAGGCCGATGATGACGGCGACGGGGAGACCGCGCGCCATCTCGATCGCCACGGCCGGACCGCCCATGCTGCCGACGAACGGGTCACATCCGTCGGCAAGCTCGGAAGCGATCACTTCGCTCATGCGGTGGTGAGTGACGGCCTCGAGGCCTTTGCCGACGTTGAGCACGAACTGCCCCTCGCCGACAAGCGGGCCGAGATCATGGGAGACGGCTCGCACTACTTGCGAGGGCACGCAGATGACCACAAGCCGGGTGCCCTGGACAGCCTCCGCCATCTCCCACACCGGCTCGATGTTGTCATGCAGGCGCACGTCATCGAGGTAGCGGGTGTTGAGGCGCTTGTCGCGCACTTCTTCCAGGACGTCGTGTTCGATTGACCAGAGCCGGACGTGGTGGCCATTGGTGGCGGCGACCTGGGCGATGGCGGTGCCCATGTTGCCGGCGCCGAGGACCGCGACTTCTTCGCTCATGGGTGGAAGATTACCCGGACGCGCCGTTACGGGACAGGCTAGAAGCGGAACGTCTTGAGGTCTTCGGCGACCATGGTATTGCGCATGCCGTTCAGGACGGGCACGCCGCCGAGATGCGTGAGGATGATCTTCGTCTCGGGCGAAATGCGCTCGCGGATGACCTTGATGTCGTCGAGGCTCATGTGAGCGGGGCCGCAGTCGACGCAGTAGGTGCAGTCGACGACGAAGACATCGCTGCCGTCGCCAAGCTGCACGACTTCCTCGGCGAACATGGTGTCGCCGGTGTAGGCGACGGTTTGGTCACCGATCTGCACGCGGAAGCCGTAGGCGCCTCGTGGCTGCTCTTCGGCATGGTTCATCGGGTATGCACGAAAGGTGATGTCGGCCGCGTGCTGTACTTCCTGCGCGGGATCGGCCTCGACATAGACGCGCCGGTAACCTGCTTCCTGGAGGATATTGGGGTAGACTCGCTCGGCGAAGTCTTCGAGCCACTCCTCGCAGCCGGGCGGGCCGACGATGGTGAGGTCCTTTGTTCGCTGCGTCATGTACATGTACTCGAGGTAGAGAAAGGGGAGGCCGACGAAGTGGTCGCCGTGGCCGTGGGAGATGAAGATGACTTCGATTTCAGTAAGATCGACGTTAAGTTGCTTGAGATGGGGAAGGAGCGTAGGCGGAGCGTCGAACTGATACTTGCCGTTAACGATGAAGGAGGACCAGTAGCGGCCGTCTGCTGCGAAGGCGTTGGCGGAGCCGAGGAAAGTTAGGTCCATGTCAGGCGGGGCGCCGGACGCGCTGCATCACGGACCGTTGGAAATGGGGTTCAGTCATGTGTCTCCTTCGAAGCGTAATTCTATTGCAGCACGCCGGAGATGCAAAGTGTTGTGATAGATGTCACACGCCCCGACGACGGCGGCGGCGCCCGGCAAGCAAGCGATCCGAATAGATGGGAACAGTAGGCGGTCGTTGGGAGCAAGGGGAAATGGGTGTTGGGCTTAGAAACTCGGTTCGAGGCGGCGTTGGCGCAGCACCTGACCGGTCAGGATGGCTTGCTTCAGCTGGGTAAAGCGAAGGGGCCGGCGATTGCCGGCCCCTTCGTCTGTTTCACATGGGATTGCTTGGTGGCCTAGACCTTGAGCACGTGGATGGTGCAGGCGGAACCAAGGCCGATGACGTGGGCGAGGCCCGTCTTGGCGCCCTTGACCTGGCGGTCGCCGGCCTGCTCGCGCAGGTGCCAGACGATCTCGGCGATGTTGGCGACGCCGGTGGCGCCCAGCGGGTGGCCCTTCGAGAGAAGGCCGCCGCTGACGTTGACCGGGATCTTGCCGCCGTTGTAGGTCTCGCCGTCGTCGATAAGCTTGCCGGCTTCGCCATCGGCGCAGAGGCCAAGGTTTTCGTAGTGGACCAGCTCTGCCGTGGCGAAGCAGTCGTGCAGCTCGACCATGTCGAGGTCTTCGGGGCCGATGCCCGCTGTCTCGTAGGCTTCTTTGGCAGCGATGCGGGTCACCGTATTGATGTCGAACATCGTCGGGTTGCGCTCGCTGTAGGGGTCGGAGCTGAGAGCCGACGCGGCGACCCAGACGGGCTTGGTGGTGTACTGCTTGGCCTTCTCGGCAGACATGAGGACCGCGGCGGCGGCGCCGTCCCCGGTGGGGCAGCACATGTAGAGCGTGTTGGGCCAAGCGATGACGCGGGCGTTGAGTACGTCCTCCAGCGGGGTTTCGACCTGGTACTGGGCCAGCGGGTTGGCCAGCGAGTGCTTGTGGTTCTTGACGGCGATCTTGGCGATCTGCTCCTGAGTGGTGCCGTACTTACGCATGTGCTCTACGCCAGCCTGGCCGAAGACGCCCGGCATGAGACCCGTACCCATGACACCCTCGGTGCTATAGGCGCGGTCACCGCCGCCGCCAGCGCCGAGGAGGCCCATCTTGCCCATCTGCTCGCTGCCGACGGCCATGGCGACATCGTAAGCGCCGGAAGCGACAGAGTAGTAGGCCTCGCGGAAGGCGGTGGAGCCGGTGGCGCAGGCGTTGGCCACGTTGATGACCGGGATACCGGTGGCGCCGATCTCCTTGAGCACACGCTGGCCGACCATGGCGTTGGACTGGTACAGGTTGCCGCTGACCAGGATCTCGATGTCGTTGATGGTGCAGCCGGCGTCCTTGAGGGCGTTAATGGCCGACTCGGATGCCAGCTGGACGACATCCTTGTCCGGGTAGCGCCCGAACTTGAGCATGTTCACCCCGACGATTGCTACGTCACGCATATTGCATTTCCTTTCCTCGGGTCAGCGTGACCCTACTCCTGGACCTTGAACTTGGCGGCGACGACGTCGTTGCCTTCTTTGTCTTGCGCGGTGATTTCGGTGTACATCTTGACCCGCTTGCCGAACCAGCTCTTGTCGGGGTTGTTGGGGTCGAGGCCGTAGACGTTGGCACGAACGGCGATACCGTCATCGAGGTCGATGGTGGCGGCGACGTACGGAGACTCGAGGCCGGGGATGGACTGGTGAACGACGGAGAAGACGTAGATTTCGCCTTCGTCGCCGTACTTCACTTCCTTGAGGTCTTCCAGCTCGCCGCACTTGCCACAGGCGAGGCGTGAGCCCAGGAACTTGGCGCCGCACTTGCCGCACTGGGTGCCCCAGAAGTACGCAGGGGAGTTCGGGTAGTCATCCGGCACGCGCATGAACGGCACGATGGGGTTGGTTTTCTTCTCGGTCGCGGTTTCTTGAGCCAAGGGCGTTTCCTCCTTTGATGCGGCTTGTATGTTGGCAGACCCTAACGTGCGCGTCAAGGCTGGCGCTCAAACATTCAAAAGTTCAAACAAGCAAACATGAGACACGCGATCCTAGTTCGACGGCTCCGCTTCGTCCAGCGCCTCCGCCAGTGTGTGCCAGGCGAGGGTGGCGCACTTGATGCGGGTGGGGAACTTGCGGACGCCGGCCATGGCTTCGAGGTCGCCGAGGGCGTCGGGGTCGATGCCTTCTTCGCCGCGCATCATGCCGGTGAAGTTGGCGATCTCCCGGCGGGCTTCGGCGACTGTCTTGCCGTAGACGGCTTCGGCCATCATTGAGGCGGAGGACTGGCTGATGGAGCAGCCGGAGCCGCTGTAGGCGATGTCGTCGAGCTTGCCGCCGTCGACATGGACTTCGATGGTAACTTCGTCGCCGCAGAGCGGGTTGAGGCCTTCGTGGCAGGCGGTCGGCGCGCTGAGGTGGCCCTTATGGCGGGGGTTGCGGTAGTGGTCGATGATGATCTCGCGGTAGAGATCCTCGAGTTCGGCTTCTTGCTGGCGGTACTCTTCGTCGGTCATTTGAAAAAGTCCCGGACGGCCTTCAGCGCATCTACAAGCACTTCCACTTCGTCCTTCGTGTTGTAGATGTAGAAGCTGGCGCGGGCGGTGCCGGAAACGCCCAGGCAGCGCATCAGCGGCTGCGTGCAGTGGTGGCCGGCGCGGATGGCGACGCCGTGGCGGTCGAGGATGGTGCCGACGTCGTGCGGATGGAGGTCGCCGAAGTTGAAGGAGATGACGCCGCCCCGTCTCTCCGGGTCATCGGGGCCGTACATTGTTATGTCGTCAAGGGTGCGCAGGCGGTCGAGCGCGTGGGCGGTGACCTCGACCTCATGGCGGCGCACGTTGTCCATGCCGAGATCGGCCAGATAGTCGATGGCGGCGCCGAAGGCGATGGCGTCGGCGATGTTGGGGGTACCGGCCTCAAACTTCCAGGGGAGGTCGTTCCAGGTGGCGCTTTCGAAGGTGACCTTGCGGATCATCTCGCCGCCGCCGAGGAAGGGCTCCATCTCCTCCAGCAACTCCTTGCGCCCGTAGAGGACGCCAATGCCGGTGGGCCCGAGCATCTTGTGAGAGGAGAAGGCGTAGAAGTCGCAGTCCAGCGCCTGCACGTCGACGGGCATGTGGGGGGTGGCCTGCGCGCCGTCGATGAGGGTGTGGACACCGTGGCGCCTGGCCTCGGCGATGATGTCGGCGGCGGGATTGATGGTACCCAGGGAGTTGGAGACGTGCGGCATCGCGAGAAGCTTCGTGCGCGGCGTGAAGACCGAGGCGAGGCCGCCCAGCTCGAGCGTGCCTTCGGGCGTCACCTCGATGTAGCGGATGCTGGCGCCCTTTTCCTTCGCCAGCTGGAGCCAGGGGACGAGGTTTGAGTGGTGCTCCATCTGGGTGAGGAAGATTTCGTCACCCTCACCGATGTTGGCGCGGCCCCAGGTGTAGGCCACGAGGTTGATGGCCTCGGTGGTGTTGCGGGTGAAGATGACGCTTTCAGAGGTGGGTGCGTTTATGAAGTCGCGGGTCTTGTCGCGGGCGTGCTCGTAAGCAGCGGTGGCTTCTTCGCCGAGCGCGTGGACGGCGCGGTGGATGTTGGCGTTATGGGTCTGGTAGTAGTTGACCAGCGCGTCAATTACCTGACGCGGCTTCTGGGACGTAGCGGCGTTATCCAGGTAGACGAGCGGCTTGCCATAGACCTGCCGATCCAGGATGGGGAAGTCCTTGCGGATGGCATTGACGTCGAAGGCCACGGCTACGACTCTCGCTGGAAGCGTGGCAGCGCTTGCGTGGTCTGCGCTTCGAGCCACTCGCGGAGGGGGTCCACGGTGATCGCGTCGAGGATCTCACTGGCGAAGCCACGGACGAGGAAGAGCATCGCTTGCTCGGGGTCGATGCCGCGGGACTGCATGTAGAAGAGTGCGTCGTCCGTGATAGCGCCGGCGGTGGCTCCGTGGCCCGCCTTGACGTCGTCGGCATAGATTTCGAGGCTGGGCTTGCTGTCTACCTCGGCTTCGTGGGAGAGGATGAGGTTCTTGTCCTCCTGGTGGGCGTCGGTCTTGTCGGCGCCGGGTCGGACGAGGACCATGCCACCGAAGACAGCGCGGGACTTCTCATCGAGGATGCCCTTGTAGTAGAGGCGGCTATAACCTTGCGGCTTGGCATGGTCGATGTTGACGAGGTTGTCGATATGCTGGGTGCCGGTGGTGATGTAGAGGCCCTTGAGATCGCTCTGGGCGCCTTCGTCATCGAGCAGGGCGTCGATGTCGACGCGGACGAGGCCGCCGCCCGTCTCGTAGGAGACGTTGGCGTAAGAGGCGTCGCGGCCGATGACGGTGCGCAAGTGTGCCACATGATAAGCCACCTTGTTCTCCAGCAGGAGGCGGTAGTGACGAACGATCGCGCCGTCTTCGAGGATGACCTCGGTGACGGGGTCGGTGAAGTGGTTGGCTTCGCCGAGGCTCAGGTAGGTCTCGATCAGGGTGAGCTGGCTCATGGGTCGAGCGAGGACGAGGGTGCGCGGGAAAGTCACCGGCGCCTCGCGGTCTGTCGTGACGTAGACGAGGTGCACCGGGCGCGCCACAGGCTTCTCGACGAGCATTAAGACGCCGTCGTTATAGAGGGCGTTGTTAAGGGCCACGAAACTGCCGTGGTTTGGCTCGGCGTAGCGGCCGAGGTTGCGCTCAATCAAGTCGGATCGGTCGCGTACGGCATCCGTTAGCGGCTGGATGACGATACCCGCTTCGTCGAGGCCGCGGGATAGTCCGACCGAAAAGTGCCCATCGACGACAACGACGCGAACCGCGTCCTGGTCGAACGGCAAGCGAGCGTCGAGTGCTTCTGATGTGAGGTCGCCGGGTCTGGCCGGGTACTGGAAAGTCGCCCCGGCGATGGGACGGATGTCGGTGTACTTCCAGTCTTCGTTGCCCTTGCGCTCCACGGGGAAGCCGCGAGCCTGGAAGATCTCGAAGGCCTGCTCACGCAGGTCACGCAGCCACTGGGGCTCATTTTGGCGGCGGGCCTTCAGCTCGGCGAAGTCAGACGAGTACTTGTCGGTTCCAGCGACGGCCTGGGTCATGGTGTTCAGGCGCTCGCTTCGGCGGGAGCTTCTTCGCGCAGCCATTCGTAGCCGCGAGACTCCAGCTCGAGGGCGAGTTCGCGGCCACCTGAGCGGACGATGCGGCCGCCAATGAGGACGTGCACGAAGTCCGGCGTGATGTAGTTGAGGATGCGCTGGTAGTGGGTGACTAGAAGAATGCCCTTCTCTGGCGCGCGGAAGCGGTTGACGCCGTCAGCGACGACCTTCAGGGCATCGATGTCGAGGCCGGAGTCGGTCTCGTCGAGCAGCGCCATCTTCGGATCGAGGACGGAAAGCTGCAGGATCTCGTTGCGCTTCTTCTCGCCGCCGGAGAAGCCTTCGTTGACGTTGCGCTTCATCATGTCAGGATCAAGGTCGAGCTCGGCAGCCTTGGCTTCAAGCATCTTGTTGAAGTCGCGGATGGCGATCTTCGGCTCGCCGCGGCTCTCGCGCAGGGCGTCGAAGGCGGTGCGCAGGAACTCGCGGTTGCGGATGCCGGGCAGTTCGACGGGGTACTGGAGTGCAAGGAAGATGCCGGCACGGGCGCGCTCGTCGGGCCGCATCTGGAGTATGCTCTGGCCTTGGTAGAGGATTTCGCCCTGCGTTGCCACAAACCCTGGCCGGCCAGCGACGACGTTGGCGAGCGTGCTCTTGCCCGAGCCGTTGGGGCCCATGACAGCGTGCACCTCGCCCGGGTTAATCGTCACGTCGACGCCCTTGAGGATCGGCGTGTCGGCAACGGAGACGTGGAGGTCTTTGACTTCGAGAAGCGGCGCAACCATTAGCCTACCGTCCCCTCCAACGAAACCTTAAGCAACTGGCTAGCCTCCATCGCAAACTCAAAGGGGAGTTCGGCGAAGACGTTCTTGCAGAAGCCGTTGATGATCATGTACTGCGCGTCTTCCTCGTTGATGCCGCGCTGCATCAGGTAGAAGAGCTGGTCCTCGCTGACGCGGGAGGTCGTCGCCTCATGCTCCAGGTGCGCGGTCGGGTTTTTGACTTCGATATAAGGGACGGTGTGAGCGCCACAGTTGGGGCCGATTAGCAGCGAGTCGCAGCGCGTATAGTTGCGTGCGTTCTCCGCGCCAGGCTGAATGCGGACGAGACCGCGGTAGGTGTTTTGCGCCTTGCCGGCGGAGATGCCTTTGGCGACGATGGTGCTCTTCGTGTTCTTGCCAATGTGGATCATCTTGGTGCCGGTGTCGGCCTGCTGGTGGTTGTTGACAAGCGCCACGGAGTAGAACTCGCCGACGCTGTTGTCGCCCTGGAGGATGACGCTGGGGTACTTCCAGGTGATGGCGGAACCCGTCTCGACCTGCGTCCACGAGATCTTGGAGTCGCGGCCGGCACACTTGCCGCGCTTGGTGACGAAGTTGTAGACGCCGCCCCTGCCTTCCTTGTCGCCGGGGTACCAGTTCTGAAGCGTCGAGTACTTGATCTCGGCGCCTTCCTCGGCGATCAGCTCGACGACGGCAGCGTGCAGCTGGTTGGTCTTGCGCATAGGGGCGGTGCAGCCCTCCAGGTAGCTGACGTAGCTGCCGTTGTCGGCGATGATCAGCGTTCGCTCGAACTGGCCAGTGCCCTCGGCATTGATGCGGAAGTATGTCATCAGCTCCATCGGGCACTTGACGCCCGGCGGCACGTAGCAGAAAGTGCCGTCGCTGAAGACGGCTGAGTTGAGGGCGGCGTAGAAGTTGTCGGTGTAGGGAACGACCGAGCCCATGTACTTCTTGACCAGGTCCGGGTGCTTCTCGATGGCTTCTGAGATAGGGCAGAAGATGACGCCGGCCTCTTCCAGTTGCTTCTGGAAGGTGGTGGCGACCGATACGCTGTCGAAGACGGCGTCGACGGCCACGCCGGTGAGCTTCTTCTGTTCCTCGAGCGGGATGCCAAGCTTGTTGAAGGCCTCGATCAGGTCGGGGTCGACCTCTTCGAGGCTGCCCGGCAGGTCTTCCTTCTTCTTTGGAGCGGCGTAGTAGTAGGCGTCCTGGAAGTCAATCGGCGGGTGGCTGATCTTGGCCCACTTCGGCTCCTCGTAATTCAGCCTGATCCAGTAGCGGTAGGCCTTGAGGCGCAAGTCCGTCATCCACTCTGGCTCGTTCTTCTTGGTGGAGATGAGGCGAACGATGTTCTCGTTGAGGCCCTTGGGGGCCATGTCCATCTCGATGTCGGTGAAGAAGCCCCACTTGTAGTCAGCGTCGACTTCCGACGTGCGCGAGATGACCTTTGGTTCTTTCTGGGTTACCATCTGCTCTCCATTGGGCTGGGCGGGAGATTCCGTATCTGAGGATTAAGGAACATTTGACTGTTTTTATCTACTCTCATTCTAGCACGGGGGGTGTAGGGGTTCAACGGTGACCCAATGACGCACGTTTGACAGGCGTCGCACCACGCTGCTAACGTGCGGCTTGCCTTTCCCAGCCCGCAACCGTATCTGGATCGGAGTTCGTGATGGTCCGACTTGCCCTGCTTTCCGCCCTGGCCCTTGCCGTATTTGGCCTCGCAGTGATGTCATTCTCAGGCCGGTCGTCCGCGGGTGCGCCGATCGTCGTCAACACCTCGAATGACGCCGGCGCCGGTTCGTTGCGCCAGGCCATACTCGACGCCAACGCGGGCGCAGGCTTCGACACGATCACCTTCGATGCTTCCGTCTTTCCGCCGGGAACGCCGGCCGTCATTTCGCCGCTGACGGAGTTGCCGGCGATGGATGACCCTGACGGTACCAGCGTCGACGGCACGGGAGCGGGGGTGATCATCGACGGTGCGGGGCTGGCCGGAAACGAGATGGGGCTGCGCTTTCACTCGGGGGCCGGAATCCCGCTGAACAACGCAATGGCCAGGAACCTGACGGTGAGAAACTTCCCGCACCGCGGCATCTATATGTGTGGGGGCGACGGCGTGCTCTCCTGCATCAATCACGACAACAACAACTCGCTGATCGACGGGGTTACGCTCATCGGTAACGGGGACACTGGCGCATACATCACCGGCAAGACGGTGACCAACGCAGTCATCACGAACACGGTCACGATGAACAACGCTCTTCACGGCGTTGAGATCAACTCCTGCACCGGCGACATGATCGAACCGGTAGTGACAGACAACACGTCGATGGCCAACGAGCGCCACGGTCTGCAGGTCAATTCCTGCGACGACATCGTCGATGCCACGATCACGGGCAACACCTCCCTTGACAACGAGCAGTTCGGGATGCAGGTGAACTCCGCCGATCAACTCATAAACCCCACCGTGTCGGACAACGTGGCCAGCGATAATGACCAAAAGGGGATATACGCTAACGCGAGCGACGGCATCCTTGGAGCCGACATCGCCCGCAACAGGGTTGAGCTTAACGGTGAAGAGGGCATCTTCGTTCGCAGCAGCAGCGGAATAATTGACGAGCTTGACATCTACGCCAACCTGGTCCGCAACAACATAGGCGACGGTGTGCTGGTGGACGCCGGCGCGCTGTCGCTGGCTCACGACAGGAACGTCATCGGGAACATCATCTGCGGGAACGTGGCGAGCGGGCTGAACGCGGACGACACGATCCCGCAGGAGGCCCAGGGGAACTGGTGGGGTCACGTAACGGGGCCGGCGCCGGGAGGCCTGGGCGATGCGATCATCGGCCCGGGTGCCGGCGTAGCGGATGCCACGCCCTGGATTGACACGGTCACCGGGAGCGCGGACGCGGCAATTACCGGCGAGCCCGGGGTGGTGCGGTTCCAGTTCTCGGATGCGGCAGCCAGCGTATTCTTGGGTCAGGGATTGAGCACCGGCTATCCCTTCACCATCTCGACAGACAACGGGACGATTACCTCATCGAGGTCGACGGGGTCGAGCGCCCCGGAGGTCATCAACGCGCCGGACGGTACGGTTGAGGTGGTGCTGACGCCGAAGACTGCGGGCCAAGCCACCGTAGAGATCGAAGGCCCGTGCGGGCTCGGATCGCTGCCCGGCGCGACACTGGCGGTGGAGGTGACAGATGCGACGCCAACGCCGTCCTCGACACCCACTCCTGATGCGTCCGCGACCGCATCTCCCGTACCAACGGACACAGAGGCGCCAACGGACACGGGCGCCCCGACCGTCACAGCGACGCCGGTGCCAAGCGAGACGCCCGCAGGCCAAGAAGCAATCTGGGGCGACAACAACTGCTCGGGACCGCCGCCGAACCCCGTCGATGCGCTGCTGGCGCTCCGCCACGACGCCAGCCTCAGCACCAACACAGGCGCCTGCCCGGCCATGGGCACGCAACTCGAGGTAACCGTCGCGACACTCCGGCTCTGGGGCGACATCGACTGTTCGGACGCGGTGGATCCGGTGGATGCGCTGAAGCTGCTGCGCTTCGACGCGGGGTTGAGCGTGTCGCAGGGAGCAGGGTGCCCCGAACTGGGGGAGACAGTCCTCATCTCCGAAGTCTGACCCCGCACCCCGCTTGTCGGTCTCGCACCTCACGTGTACAGTAGCCACGCATACGGCATTAGCAGGAGCACGAGGTCTTAAGCGTGTTCCTGTCACTCCTGAGAGGAGAAGCACTACTAATGAAGTTGCACGCTGCCCGCGTCTCGCGCCTGGCCGCCGCTGGAGTCCTCTGTACAATCTTCGCGGCTGTCGCCGTTGCCGCACTCGCGCAGCAGGACGTTGGCCACAGTGCATTCCCAGGAGCCAACGGCAAGATTCTGTTCCAGACGACTCGCGATGGGAACGACGAGATATATGTAATGAATGCGGACGGCAGCGGTGAGACGAACATCACGAACGACCCCACCGAGGACCAGTACGCAGCCGTATGGTCACCCGACGGGGCACAGATTGCCTTCGAGAGCAGCGTGGACGGCGGCCAGATCTTCGTGATGGACTCCGACGGCGGCAACCCGGTGCAGCTGACAATGCCGCCGGGAATCAATCGGAGGCCTGGATGGTCTCCGGACGGGACGAAGATAGTCTTCGCCAGTGACCGTGCCTCTCACGGTGGCGACCTGGAAATCTACGTGATGAGCGCCAACGGCTCCGGTCAGGAACAGTTGACCACCTCTGCGGGCACCGATCACAACCCGAGATGGTCTCCGGACGGGACGAAGATCGCCTTTCACAGTAGCAGAGACGGCGACGATGAGATCTGGGTGATGAACGCCAATGGGTCCGACCCAACGCAGCTGACGATGAACGACGAGCGAGACCGCGACCCGGATTGGTCACCAGATGGTTCGCTCATCGCTTTTTGGAGCGAGCGTGACGGGCGCGCACAGGTGTACGTGATGAACGCCAACGGCTCTAACCAGATCAATCTGTCCGACGATCCGTCTAGTGACTACTCCCCCGCCTGGTCACCGGACGGGACCCGGATCGCATTTAACAGGTCCGCTGGCGCCCCCGACCGAATCTTCGTGATGAACGCCAATGGGTCCGGCGCGACGCCGCTATCGAGTGGGCCCGACGACGCTTATCCCGACTGGCAGAGCGTCGAGCCGACGCCCTCCCCCACACCCTCCCCCACGCCTTCGCCGACGCCGATGGCGACACCAACGCCAACGACCACGGCTTCGCCAACGCCGTCGCCGACTCCGTCCCCCACAGACGCTGCCACCCCCTCGGGCCTGTCGACACCGACGCCCACCGAGACGCCGGCAGGACAGGACGCAATCTGGGGCGACAACAACTGCTCGGGCCCGCCGCCGAACCCGGTTGACGCGCTGCTAGCGCTGCGGCATGATGCGGGGCTGAGCACGAACACCGGCGCCTGCCCGGCCATGGGCACGCAACTCGAGGTAACCGTCGCGGTGCTCCGGCTCTGGGGCGACATCGACTGCTCCGACGCCGTTGATCCTGTCGATGCGCTGAAGTTGCTGCGATTTGATGCGGGGCTGAGCGTGTCGCAGGAAGCAGGGTGCCCGGGGATCGGGGCGGAGGTATCGTTATTCGCCGATCAGGCTTGAGCGGCGGACTCGTTGACAACGGGCTCCATTAAGACGTCTAATCAGTCAACAATGCAAGACGCTGGGGCGATCATTAGGACCCTACGCCGACTCTTGCTTACGGCAGTTTTCCTTGCCGCTGGCCTGGTGATCACGAGCGAAGCAACCCCTCAGCGCACGGCCTTTGCCGGATTCCAGTGGATCGTGGATGATGGGGGCCTGGACTGCACAACCGGGGATCTGGCCGGGGCGTCCCACACCACCATTACCGCCGCGCTGGTGGCAGCCCAGGCTGGTGATAGCATCTTCGTCTGCGCCGGCAATTACCCTGAACCGCCCCTCTTCATGAGCGCCATCGGTAACGATGCAAACGTGAGCATCTGGGGACCGGGCTTTACACCGGAAGACGACGGCGTCGCGACAGTGACGAAGACGGGAGACGATCCCTCTCCAATCATGACGATCCATTCAAGCGGAGTTCAGATCAGGGGCCTGAACTTCGACTCGACAAATGCGCGGGGATTTTCGGTTATAGCATCGAACGTCGCTATAACGAATAACGTCATCAGTAACTCGACAGGTGCCGGGATCAGCCTGGGCGGCATGAACGCCAACATCACGAGCAACACGCTGACGAACAATCATGAAGGTGTTCTCTGCTTCTGTCCTTCTTCGTACGTCACGCTGAATGTAATCTCCGGTAGCGACTGGACACGGCAGATTGATGTCGACGGTACGAACATCAACGTTAACGGCAACATGGTGACCGGGGGCTGGGCGGGAGTTAAGAGCGACATGGGTGTCATAGCCAACAATTCGATCGACGGAGGAGGTCTTAACGAGACCCTCCTATATGTCGCCGGCAACTCAATGAGCACTACTAACAATGACCTGAAGAACACAACCAGGACCGGTTTGCTAATTGAGGACCGGTTCAACGGGACGGACGATACGACGGGATACGTCCTGGGCAACACGTTTACGTCGGTATCCAATCCGATAGTCCTGCGCGACCGTGATCCCAATGCCGGTTTTAGCGTTAAGGTCATCATGGGTCTCGACCCGCAGGCCGCCAACGTCTTCATTGATTCCGGTGGCACGCTGGAAGACGAGAACTACCTGCTCAAACTGGAAAAACTGGTGGACCCGGTGCCGGCCCAGAACAACAGCTGGGGGCTCTGCACGCTCGCGGAGATCGAACTGGAGATAGTCCACACCCCAGACGATCCCGACCTGGGCACCGTTGACTACGATCCTTTCGTCGAACCAGACGACTGCCCAACTCCAACGCCCACGCCATCTCCGACGCCGACAGATGAGCCTACCGACACGGCGACGCCGACGGTCACGCCGACGCCGACACCGACGGGAACGCCGACCGGCCAGCAAGTCGTCTGGGGCGACAACAATTGCTCGGGCCCGCCGCCGAACCCGGTCGACGCGCTGCTGGCGCTGCGGCATGATGCGGGGCTCAGCACGAACACCGGTGATTGCCCGGCGATGGGGACTCAGGTGGACGTTACGATCGCCGCACTCCGTCTCTGGGGAGACATCGACTGCTCGGATGCGGTCGACCCGGTGGATGCGCTTAAGCTGCTGCGCTTCGATGCTGGGCTGAGCGTGTCGCAAGGGGCGGGGTGCCCGGAGATGGGCGAGACGGTGGTTATCGATTAAGAGCACGCCGCCGCAGACCACGGCTGTTGATAGTGTGGACGGCGGCGCAGGTCGCTGATATGCTTTACGCCAGTCCACCCAGGGGGTACCAATGTCTGTTCTGCCTAACATGGCCCGCGCACAAATTCTCGGCGTCGGCATCGTTGTTCTTCTACTCGCAGTCGCTGGACCCTCCACCGGCAGCGCAATTTTTCCAGGATTCAACGGTCAATTGGCATGGCATTCGTATGGCTCGGGCGAGTCTTCAGATATCCATACCATGGACCCGGACGGCGGGAACCGCACCAACCTTACGAATACCTCGAACGTTAGCGAGGATGATCCCGCTTGGTCGCCGGACGGGACGCAGATTGCGTACACGAGGGACGGTGACATCTGGATAATGGATGCGGATGGTGATAACGAGGCAAACCTGACGAATACGAGCACCATCATGGAATATGTGCCGGCGTGGTCTCCAGATGGCACGAAGATGCTCTTCGTCCATCTCCCGGCAATAGGCGGCGGCAACTCAGAGATCTACGTTATGGACAGCGATGGGTCTGATCTAGTGAACCTGACCAACGCTTCCGACAGTAGCGAAGGCTACCCGGATTGGTCGCCCGATGGCACGAAGATCGCCTTCCAGAGCAACCGCGACGGCAGCGGTACCAATATCGAGATCTACGTAATGAACGCCAACGGCTCGAACCAGACCAACCTCAGCAACAACAGTGCCTGGGACCAGGTGCCTACGTGGTCACCCGACGGTTCGCACGTCGCCTTTTGGAGCGACCGGGACGGCGACCTGGACATCTACATGATGGACGCCAACGGCATGAACCAGGTCAACCTCACGAACACCGCAGCGGACGACTACGACCCCGTATGGTCTCCGGACGGCACAAAGATCGCCTACACTAAGTACGATGAGGCTAACGACGTCGAAGACATCTACGTAATGAACGCCAACGGATCCAGTCAGACCAATATGACCAATGACGGTATGGGCGGAAGGAACTTCGGCGTGGACTGGCAGCGGCTGTTGACCGCGCCCACTCCCACACCCTCGCCAACGGGAAGCTCAACGCCTACACCCGCACCCACTCCAACAGCGACGCCAACGACTACGCCCACACCGACGGCGACCTCATCGGCAACACCAACTGCAACTCCCGCGCCGACACCAACACCAACGCCGCCGTCGGGCGACGGAGTAATCTGGGGCGACAACAACTGCTCTGGACCACCGCCAGATCCCGTGGACGCTCTGCTGGCGTTGCGCCACGATGCGGGGTTGAGCACAAACACTGGTGATTGCCCGGCGATGGGAACGCAGGTGGACGTGGTGATCGCGGCGCTGCGGTTGTGGGGGGACATCGACTGCTCGGATGCAGTGGACCCGGTGGATGCGCTGAAGCTACTGCGCTTCGACGCGGGGCTGTCGGCGTCGCAGGGCCCGGGGTGCCCAGCCCTGGGCAGCCAGGTGACGCTCCTCGGGTAGCCGGGAGTCTGGTAATGCAGGTTGGCGCCGACGTTGTATTAACCTAACCGGCGCAACGCTGGGGCGCTTCTGTCGTCCTAATCACAGGAGAGTAGTGGAATTCTCCACAGAGAGACGACATGTACACGATCCGCACTGTAATTGCTTTTGTTGCCGGCTTCTTCGTCATGTCCCTCGCGGTTGGAGTCTCGCCCGGCTTCGAGGCGAGACCCGCTGAGGCGAACCACCACTTCATGCGGGTCGAGCGCGTGATGTCTAACGGCAACGTGCAATACATCCAGTTGCGGATGCACCTCGCCGGGCAGAACTTCGTGGAGGGGATGCAGTTGTGCTTCTTTGACGCCGCCGGGCAGGCAACCGGCTCCTTCACCTTCCCCAGCGACGTGACCAACAACGCTATACATTCGAGGATCCTGATCGGGACTGCGGAGTTCGACACGGCCTGGGCCGGTGGCTCTCCGGACTTCATCTTTAGCGGACACCCCGTGCCAACGAGCGGGAAGGTAGAATACCGCGATATCTGCACCGTCTACCAGCCCTGGGACGCGGTCGCCTATGGCGCAAACTACACAGGCTCGCCGGCCTTTGGCGAACCGTTTCCGCAATCCCTGCCTCAGGACAACGTGGCGCTGAGACTGGTGGGGACTGTGAGCGCCCCGGCCAGCGAACGCAACAACGCTACGGACTACGCGCTGGGGACGGCCGACTTCATGAACAACGCCGGAGTGACCGGCTCGCTCTCGACCACGTGGACGCCCCCGCCGACGCCCACCCCCAGCCCGACACCGACGCCTAGCCCTACGCCGACGCCGTCACCTCCGCTGACGCCAACGCCGGTGCCTACGCCGACGCCGACCGCGGGTCCGACAAGCCCGCCGACTGCGACACCCTTGCCCACCACTCCGGCGACAGCCACAGCGCCACCCAGCACAGTGCCACCAACACCCACTCCGACGGCGGCTCCAACAGCGACGGCTACACCGAAACCCGCGAGCGCCTCGCCGCCGCCCGCCGGGACGGCGACACCGCTGACGTACGAGGCCTTCTGGGGCGACAACAACTGCTCCGGTCCGCCACCGAACCCGGTCGACTCGTTGCTCGTACTCCGCTTTGACGGAGGCATGGGTGTCAACACGGGCGGCTGCCCGCAGATGGGCGCGATCGTCACGATCGACGGCAGCGCTTCGCGGATCTGGGCCGACGCGGACTGCTCGGGCCAGCTGCCAAACCCTGTAGACGCGCTCAAACTGCTGCGCTTCGACGGCGCCCTTCCAGTGTCGCAGGGCCCAGGTTGCCCGGAGCTCGGAAGCGGACTCTCCATCTTCGAAGGCTAGCTCCCCTTTCGCGTCGCGCGGCTGCTCGGCCATAATGGCGAGCATGCGAATGTCACATCTCTTCGGCAAGACGCTGCGGCAGGTGCCCGCCGACGCCGAGACGGAAAGCCACAAGCTGCTGCTGCGAGGCGGCATGATCACGCCGATCTCCGCGGGTGTCTACGCTTACATGCCCCTGGGCCTGCGCGTGCTGCACAAGATCCAGGACATCATCCGCGAAGAGATGGAGCGGGAGGGGCCGGACGGACGTATAGGGCAGGAGCTGCTGATGTCGGCTCTGGTGCCCATCGACTACTACGAGCGCTCCGGCCGCGACAAGACGATGGGCGACATCCTTTTCCGTCTGACGGACCACCATGACCGCGACTTTGCGCTGGGGCCGACACACGAAGAAGTCTTCGTCGAGGTGTTCAAGCGCAACGTGCAGTCCTACCGCGACCTTCCGCTGATGCTCTACCAGATCGCCACCAAGTTTCGCGACGAGCCGCGGCCGCGCGGCGGGTTGATCCGGCTGCGCCAGTTCATCATGAAGGATCTCTATAGCTTCGACGTCGACAACGCCGGGCTTGATGAGTCGTACCAGATGATGTACGCCGCTTATCTGCGCGTGTTCGAGCGCTGCGGGGTGCCGGTGGTGCCCGCGCTGGCGGACTCGGGCGCGATGGGCGGGAGCGACACGCACGAGTTCCTCTACCTGACAGAGATCGGCGAGGACCGCTGCCTGCTCTGCCCCAACTGCGGCTACGCAGCCAACGCCGAGGTCGCGACGTTCGTCAAGGAGACAGCGCATGAGGGCGAAGAGCCGGCGGCGCTGGAAGAGATCGATACGCCGGGATTGACGACTATCGAGCAGCTGGCGGACCACCTCGGGGTGCCGAAGTCGAAGACATGCAAAGCGGTGTTCTACACGGCTGTGTTCGGCGACGAGTCGGGCACCCGGGAAGAGCCGGTTTTCATCGCGATCCGCGGGGATATGGACGTCAACGAGGCGAAGCTGAAGAACGCGCTCGGCGCCATCGAAGTGCGCTACATGGACGAGGATGCCATGCGCAAAGCGGGATTCGTGGCGGGATCAGCCTCGGCAGTCGGGCTAGAGGACATCAGGGTCATCGCCGACACGCTCGTCACCGAGGAGCGTAATCTGGTCGCCGGCGCTAACAAGGCGGACAAGCACATCCTGAACACGAACCACGGCCGCGATTGGACCGCCGACGTCGTCGCCGACATTGCGCTGGCGGCGGGCGGCATGCTCTGCGCCAACTGCCGAACGCCCATGGACGAGCGCCGCGGCATCGAGATGGGCCAGGTCTTCAAGCTCGGCACCAAGTACGCGGAGGCATTCGAGGCCTACTTCCTGGACGCGGAAGGCAAGCAGCGCCCCGCTGTCATGGGGTCATACGGCATCGGGATCGAGCGGCTGCTGGCGGCGATCGTGGAGGAGAACCGCGACGAGGCGGGCATCATCTGGCCACGAGAGTTGACCCCGTTCGATGTACACGTCGTGACCCTGAAGGCTAACGAAGAAGGTGTACGGGAGACGGCGGATAAGCTGGTGCACGACCTGGAGGCCGCGGGCCTCAGCGTGCTCTACGACGACCGCGACGAGTCGCCTGGCGTGAAATTCAACGACGCCGACCTGCTGGGCATGCCGGTGCGGGTGACGGTGAGCCCGCGCAACCTGGCGGAGAACTCCATCGAGCTGCGAGTCCGCACGGGCGGCGAAAACGAGATCGTTCCCCTGTCGAACGCCGTCGACGAAGTGCGCTCACGCCTCGCGGCCGGCTAAGACTTCGTTGACCCGACCGGGGTGCAGCCGCCTACCGAGTCGCTGAGTCCGGCCAGGTAACGTACCAGGATCAGCGCGTCCACCGCGCTCGTCTGGCCACTGCAGTTCACGTCACCGTTGCTGCCGCAGGCGGCTGACTTGCCAACCGCGCTCATCTGCAGGATCGCCAGCACGTCGCCGGAGTCCACCTTGTTGTCGCAGTCGACGTCGCCCTGTACAGGCGACGCTGCGGTGGGCGTCGCGCCCTGTGGCGTCGGCGTTGGCCCTTCGGTGGGTGTTGGCGTCGCCGCGCTGGTCTGGTCCGGCGTCGGTGAGTTGGTTGGAGCAGGCGGCGGCGACTGCGTTTCGCCAGGCGCCGGAGTGCCGGTTGGTGTAGGTGCGGGCGTGGCCGGGGGCGTAGCGCTCGCTGTCGCCGGCGATGTTGGCGTGGCTGTCGCGCCCGGGGTCACGGTCGGGGTGGGCGCTTGCGTCGGAGTCGGGCTCGCCGTGGGCGTAGGAGGCGGCGGGCTGGGCGTGGGGGTTGGCAGGCTACCAATCGACACGCCGAGGGTGGCAGAGTAGGCGGAGTCGCCGCTCTTGTTGAAGGAGCGCGCCTTGTAGCAGTAGGAGCCGTTGGGCAGGCCGTTGCCGTAATCGCTGTCGGTGTAGAGGAGCGTGCCGTCGGGGACGGTATCAAGCAGGGAGAAGCTTCCGGCCGTGGCGGACGCGCAGGCGACGTTGGCGCGCCAGATTTCGTAGCCCCATTCGTTCGAGACGTCCGACCAGGTGACCGACGCCGTAACCGGTCCGACGACGCTGAGCAACGTGGGCGCCGGGGGCGGAGAGCCCGCGGCCAGTGGGTAGACCGCGGCCGCTCCAGCGATGTCGTCGGCGCACGGTGTGCGGTTGACGCCGCCGTAGGTGGCGTCCATGACGGGGCACGGGGTGCAGCCGTTGTTGCTGGGATGGCCGAGGCCCAGGAAGTGGCCGTTCTCGTGGAGCAGCACGGTCTCCAGGTCATTGAGACCGGAGCCGCAGGCACCGCTGCCATCGACGCGCCACTTCGAGCCGAAGTGATCGATATCGATTTCGACGTCTGCGTCGACGAGGTTCATTGTGCTGGTGTACCAGCAGCTGTAAGTGACGGCCAGGGTGTTGGAGCTGTGAGCGGGGTCGCTAATGCCCCAGGTCGTGTCGTGGAACTGGTCGCAGTCGCCCTGAGCGCTGACGCGGGTGGTATCGGCCCACGGCCCGAAGGCGATGTAGGAGTCGGAGACGTTCTGCCACGAGTTGAAGGCGTTGATGACCGCCAGGCGGCTCTGCTGAGCCGTCAGCTGGGCTGGGCGGTTCGAATTCGGGTTTACGTAGTAGCGGACGGGGATGTCGACGTCGGCCCAGCTGCGTCCAAGCAAGAGGTATTCGTTCTCGACGACAGACGGGCCGTCGGCGAGCGGGTCCTCGCCGGGTGCGAGGTCGCCCTCGGCGGCTTGCCGGACGGTCTGGCGCATGTCTTCGACGGGGATGGACGGGCGCTCGAGCACGCCGTCCTCGCCAACAGTCAGTTTGCCCTGGTATCCACCGGCCGTGCGCACCTCGCCGTCATCCTCGATGCCGAGGAAGGCGACGACCTGCTCGCCGATGGTGAACTCGGGGCTAGTGCCGACGCTCAGTTGGAGGTCCCCCACCTGGCCACCCGGAACCGCAACGACGAGCGCGGATTGCGGCAGGCGTTCGGCTTTATAGATGTCGGCCGGGGCGATACGGACCAGCGTCACGTAAGTGACTTCGCCGGTGCTGCGACAACTCTGGATGCTCTCCACAATGCCGCGGACGACGAGATCCGACTTATCGGTAAGCTGGTCGACGTCGAGGCCCTCCATCAGACCGCCGGCTCCCGAGGTCTGCGATGTACCCTCGCGACGGAGGGGCTCGCAGTCGTAGTACTCCTCGCCGGACGCGATCTGGGCGAGCTTTGGCCCGGAGAAGACAACAAGCGACAGCACAGCAAGCGCGAGCGCCAGTAAGACGCCTGCTATCCAGGTCAGCGATTCAAAGATGAGTGTGCGCAGGGTGATTGCCTCCTACAAAGGGGGATGCAGAGGTGGCATCGCCGGTTACTGCTGCGCGGTAAAGGTGCGGTTAGCGGCGCAAACTAAACGTCGCGAAGCGTGCCGAAGAAGGTCTGCCAGGCAAGAGCCGACTTCGACGTGGCTGAGCACGATGTAGGCCGTCTCTCCGAAGAGGTAATCGCGCCAGGAGCCAACCTGCTTGTAAAGATGCGAAGGCGGTCTATCCGCGCTACGTCCACCTGGGACAGCTGCATGGTTGCCATATCTTGAGCCTAGCAAACCTTGCCGGCACTGCAGTGTTCCGGCCTTGCGAATAGCTTGCGGCGCTAGGCGTGAACGGGCGGTATCTTACCGGCCCAGGGGCGCGCTTCCTCCAGCTGGGCGGCCAGCCGGTAGAGAGTCGCCTCGTCGCCGAAGCGGCCGACGAAGTGCGTGCCGATGGGCAGGCCGTCGTCATTCCAGTAGAGTGGCACGGACATCGCGGGCTGGCCGGTGGCGTTCTGGATCGGGGTAAAGGGGACGAATTCGGCCGAACGCTGGAAGGCCAGCATTGGCTCCTCCGGCGTCGACTTGATGTAGCCCAGCTCAACAGGGGGCGCCCCCAGCGTCGGCGTTAGCCAGATATCGTAGCGCTGGTGGAACATGGCCATCTGGCGACCGAGCATCTGCATCGCAGAGACGGCGTTGAGGTACTGGACGGCGGTGATTTCTTTGCCCATCTCGTAGAGGGCCCACGTCAGGATCTCGAAATCTTCCTGTTTCGGCTCGCGGCCGGTCAGCATAGCCAGACTGTCGATGCCCCAGGCGTTTCCGGCGGCCCAGAGCTGCGTGAACGACTGGATCAACTGCTCCCCGGGGACCGGCGGGTCCGCCTCCTCGACCTCATGGCCGAGGTCCTGGAGCAGCGCGGCAGCGTCCTTTACGGCCGCAACGCAGTCCTCGTGGAGAGAGGGGCCGTTGTAAGTCTTAGTGGTGAAAGCGATGCGAAGCGTGCCAGGGTGGGCGCCTACCTCTTCGATGTACGGTCGCTCAGGCTCAGGCGCGACGTACGGATCGCCGAGCATGGGCCCCATGCTTGCGTCCAGCAGCGCGGCGGAATCCCGCACCGAGCGGGAGACGCAGTGGTCGATTGTCAGGCCGCTCATGATATCGCCGACGAGGGGGCCTTGGGTGACGCGCGCACGGGTCGGCTTCAGGCCAAAGATTCCGCAGCAAGAGGCGGGGATGCGGATCGAGCCACCGCCGTCGTTGGCGTGCGCCATCGGCACAATGCCAGCAGCGACTGACGCCGCAGAGCCACCGCTGGAGCCGCCTGTCGTGTGATCCAGATTCCACGGGTTGTGGGCAGGGCCGCATAGCTCCGATTCTGTAGTTGGGAGGAGGCCGAATTCGGGGGTGTTGGTCTTGGCGCAGAGAACGAGTCCGGCCGCCTTATAGCGGCGCGTGATCTCGGTGTCCATGGGCGAGACCATGCTGGCCAGGAAGCGCGAACCCTGCGCCTGCACGGTGCCCTGGCACATAACACCCGTGCCAAGGTCCTTGACGAGGAAGGGAACGCCCGTGAAGGGGCCATCCGGCAGGCCGGCGGCGATCGCCGCCTTCGCCTGGTCGTACATGCGGAGAACGATATTGTTCAACTGCGGATCCAGCCGCTCGATGCGCTCAATCGCGCCATCAAGCAGTTCTTCCGGCTTGACCTGCTTGTTGCGGACAAGCTCGGCCTGCGCGGTCGCGTCAAGGAATGCTACGTCGTTCATCAGGCGCCTCCTTCGCGGCAAAGCCTGTCATCACACCCGCCGACCGTCAAGCCACCTCCTGAAACCTGAACCCTCAAACCCTGAAACCTCAGGTGTGGCTGGCGGGCGCAGGGAGGGGTCGCGCCCGCCAGCCGGGGAGATGTCAGATGGGGGTGGCGCCGTCGGTCGCGGCGGCAGTCGCGCCGAGCGGGCCATGCAACGCCTCGAACTCGCGGCGGAGGATGGACATACGGATGACGTCCCAGTAACGGCCGTCCTGGTAGACGTCTTCGCGGGCGCGGCCCTCTTCGACGAATCCGACCTTGCGGTACGTGTTATGGCCGCGCTCGTTGAACTCGAAGACGCCGAGGGTCACCTTGTTCAGGTTCATCTGTTCAAAGGCGAATCGGACGAGCGTCATCATGGTGTCGGTGCCGAAGCCGCGGCCCCAGTACTCTTTCTCACAGATGCCGATGCCCAACTCCGCATTGCGGTCCTCGACGCGGCCGCGGTGCAGCCCGCAGTTACCGATGTGCACGCCGTCTTTGGTTTCGATGGCGAGCCGGACGCCGGTGTAGTCGAGCGGCTTCGAGGCGTTCTGCACCCACTCCTTCTCGGTCTCGCGGGACATGGGGTAGCGGGCCATGAGGTAACGCGTCACCTCGCGGTCGTTCATCCAGCGGTAGGCACGCTCGGCGTCGTCGAGTTCGATCGCCCGTAAGCGGACCAGTTTGCCCTCTATCATCGTCTGCCCTCCTTTCGTCGCCTAAAGAAGAAGCCCGCCGCTTTTGCGACGGGCTTTTGGTTTTCCGGAGGTGGGAGTGGTTAGGTCTGGAATACCGAAGCCCGGTCGCTAATCGCGGTAAGCAGGCAAGAACCGCCAAAGGCGGCCATCTGCTTGCGGTAAGCGTGTACGAGCACGGTATTCATCGGTAGGCGGATATTAGCAGGGGGCGCCGAGGCTGTCAACGCGCTAGGGCAGCACGCCAACGCTCTGCAAGAAGGGGATCGCCTCCGCGACGCTCTCGGCGGACTGGCGCTGGTTGATCTCGAAGATGCGTGGAATGTGCGGCGGCAGCTTCGCGGCGTAGTGCTCCCAGTCGGCGGTGCCGTGGCCCGGAGAGCGGTGGTCGGCGAGGCCCTCAACGTCGTGGACGTGCGAGCCGACGCAGCGGTCGGCCAGTTCGTCGAGCCAGCGGTGGCGGTGGCCGAGGCCGAGCCGGTCGAGCACTTCGACGTGACCGATGTCGATCCAGAATCCGACGACATCGGGGGGATACGCTGAGAGCAGCTCGGCCATTTCGTCGGGGTTGGGGAACTCGCTGAAGTGGTAGCGGTTCTCGAGGCCGATGGTGACGCCGTGCCTGGCGGCATACTCCGCGATTTCGGCGAGGGAGCGGCGGGCCTGGGGGAAGTAATCGAGAGCGCCCTCGCGGCGGCGCTTGACGGCGCTTTCGCGGATGGCTTGCACCTCGTCGCCCTCGCGGGCAGACGCCCGCCCGTCTGGGCTGACCCCCTCGTCGTAGAGCTTGCGGAGTTGTTTCTCCTCATCGAACATCTTGTCGCCGACGCCCCCGAGGTGGACGACGAGCAGCTTCGCGCCGGCGCGAACGGTGATGTCGATGCTGTCGCGGGCGACCTGGACGGCGGCCTCACGTTCGTCGTCGTCGAGGGCGGCGAGGTTGAGGGCGTCGGAGAGGCGCCCGGCGACTTTGACGCGCGGACACGGCGAGTGGACAGAGGAGACGGCGACGTGTTCCTGCTCGAGAAGGGCTTCGACGCCGCTGGGCGGGATGACGTAGTTGATTTCGATGTGCGAAAAGCCGAGCGAGGCGGCTTTCTCGGCGAAAGAGGGCATGTGGTCGTGCTGGTCGCCGTCGTTGCGGAAGTTGCCCTGGGACCACATCGTCGATAGGGCATGCACTACGTCGGGGTGGGGCGTCATGAGTCCAGTCTAGCGCGGCGCGCGGAGACCGGTCGAGGGACGTCGACGTTAAGGCGACGGGCAAAGGCGACGCCAGCGACGGCGCCCGCGAGCCCGCCGATGAAGGCAGTCCCGAGACTGACGAAGAACCCGGTCGCATCACGCCAGCCGAGGAGAGGTACGGCGATGCCGGCGGCCCAGGCGGCGAGTACGGCCAGGGGCAGAGCCAGGAGAGCGCCGCGGCCCCGGACATAGACGGCGACGGCGGCCCAGGGGATGAGGGACATGACGGTCCAGCAGAGGAAGAAGAAGACGATGAAGGCAAGGCGTGCTTCGAGGGTCACGAGTCTAGTTTAGTGGACAGTGGTTAGTGGACAGGAGGGTGAGTGGTGAGTGGTGAGTGGTGAATGACGAGTAGGAGGTGGGTTTTAGGTACGGAAGTTTGTTTGGAAATTACGGCGTCTGGAATGGGGTTTTAGATACGGAATTTGTTTGGAAAAAAGGGGGGGTGTTCCATGCATTAGGTGCTGTAGTAGCCAGGCGCGGAAAATGAGTATCGTTCACAAAATGCCGCCTCGTGATCAGGCCTGAGAACGCCGGCTTCCAGCACGTCTTCTATCGTGCGGTACTCGAATGTCGACTGGTCGCGGAGGGCAGCGCGGTAGGAGCCGGCGGCCCGGGCGAAAGACGGATTGCCACGTGGTGCCACAAGGACGAATCGTCCCCACGTGCAGTTGTCCGTGGGGTGCTGAATCATGCAAAGGACGAGAAGGTGGTCGAGCCAGATCTGCTCCAGTTCAGTACCCAGGATGTAGTCACGCCAGCCTTCCACGAAGGCTCCCGACGCCTCGGTGACTTCCTCGTACCTCGCCAACCTGACTGGCAACGGAGGCTTCATGCGGGTAGCGTGCTCATGGTATTTCGTCTCAACTCCGATAACAGATGAGTCGCCGTGTGAGGTTCGTAAGCGAAACGCTACATCAAAGGCACTCCTGTTGCCGAGGTAGTCGGGCCGTCCGCGTCCCGGCGAATGCTCGAACAGGACATCCCAGTCACCCTTCGGCGCATCAGGCCACAGCGCGGCGACGAGGCGGTTCGTGTATTCAGTATCGCCATAGCACTCACCGAAGAGATTGAAGCACATCGGCATCGACGAAAGCAGATCTGCCGTAAGCCTCCGAGCGTCGAGCATTTGCTTAGGTTCCGGGAATGCGAGCCGATCCTTAACTGCCTGCCTGATGGTTGGGGTCAGGAAGTTGGCGCCTGTGCGTTCCGCAAACGCCACTTCCAGCCTGCTGCCAACCGGCCGCGCCTTGGTCCCGCCGGTGTGCGGATGGGACCCAATCGGATAGCCGTGCGATTCGCGCCATAGCCCCTGATGGAGGCGCGTCGCGCGCTTCCAGGTAGTCGTCTCGGGATCACCGGGCGCGACATCAACGGCAAACCAGCAGTGATGGTCGGCAAGCTGTGCCTCGAGGGTCATGCGGCTAGTTTAAAGCCTATTTCGAAGCGGTTCAGGAGGCGGAGACTCATGCCGGGGTGTGGGGGTGTCCCCCACCAACATCCCGGGGGGTGGGTGGGACGAACGCCACCCGGGACACGGAGAGTAGAGCGGAACGTCAACGCCCCTTAGATGTTGGGGGGGAAGAGGGATTCGAGTTCTTTGCGGACGGGGTCTTCGGGCGGGAGGTAGCGGGAGAAGTCGCCGGCAGGCTGGGGTACGTCGCGGCGGCCGATGGCGCGTTCTTTGGTGATCTTGTCCTGGAGGAGCATGAGGCCCTGGAGGAGGGACTCGGGTCGCGGTGGGCAGCCGGGGACGTAGACGTCGACGGGAATGATGAGGTTGACGCCGGGGAGGGTGCTGTAGCCGTAGGCAAAGGGCCCGCCGATGGTGGCGCAACTGCCCATGGAGATGACGTAGCGCGGTTCGGCCATCTGCAGGTAGATGCGGCGCACCGGCGGCGACATCTTCCAGGTGACGGTGCCGGCGACGATCATGAGGTCGGCCTGGCGAGGGGAGGGGCGGAAGACCTCGGCGCCGAAGCGGGCGATGTCGTACCGAGGCATGGCCGTGGCGATCATCTCGATGGCGCAACAGGCAAGGCCAAAGGCCGCGGGCCAGAGGGATGACTTGCGCGCCCAGTTGACGACCCCCTCGACGGAGCCGAGGAGCACGTTCTGGCGGATGGATTCCTCGACGGATGACTCGGCGGTGTCGTGGACGGTGATGAGATCGGACATGGGCTACTGGGATTGTATCAAGGGGCGACGGAGACGAGCCAGTAGGCATGGCGCAAGGAGCAAGAGCGTGCGCGCGAGCCATTGGCAGGGCGGTGCGTCGTGCGAAGGGTTGGGTGACACCCCCCCTACGTCTGGCGCCGGCTACTGGCGGGCCACCATGTGGGTGGAGGTCATGGTGGCGAGGAGGCGGCCGGCGTCGTCGGTGAGGCGGGATTCGGCGACCATCATGCGGCGGCCACCGTGGAGGAGGCGCGTTTCGGCGAAGACGGTGCCGCGGTCTGTGTTGCGGAGGAGGTTCATGCTGATCTGGACGGAAAGCGGGAAGGGCAACTGCTCGGCGTCCGGCTCCTGGCGGCGAAGGTGCTCGAAGCAAACGCTGGTGGCGGCGACGTCGGCGAGTTGCATGAGGACGCCGGCGGCGAAGACGCCGGTACCCTGGCGCGCGGCCGGCTGGTAGGGCACGGACATGCGTACGACGTCGCCCTCTACGCTGACCATGCGCATCTTGTAGGAAGCGATAATGTTGCCGCCTGATTCTTTCATCTGGCGCCACCAGGCGTCGTGCCAGGCGTCGTCGAAGCCGTTGACGATTCCGTCCTCGAAGGTAACGCGCCGACCGTCGTCCTCAGGCATCAGGGGAGCATGCGCACGGCGTTGTAGATGCCGATAACGCAGACGACGGTGAGCATGCCCAGCCAGACGAGCGGCCAGAGGCGCTCAAGCCGGGTGATGGTCTCGCCGGCGTAGATGGCGTGCGGGTCGTCGTCGGAATAAGACATCGCCTCCGCGGCCATCACCGACACTTCGTCCTGGGCCATGGCAGGCTGCCTGCTCTCGGCGGCATGCTCTTCTTCATCCGGAATGGCGCCCGGTTCGCCCGGCGGAAACTCGGTTTCGATTGGCCATGGTGCGCGACTGGCGTCATACTCCCGGCGCTTGTCCGGGTTGCCGAGGACCGCGAAAGCCTCGTCGATCTGCCTCATTTTTTCGGGGGCGTCCGGGGCGGTACTGACGGCGGGATCGTTCTTACTGGCGAGCCGCTGGTAGGCAGCCTCGACGACTTCCGGGTCGGCCTCAGGAACGACCTGGAGAATGCGGTAATAGTCCGGTTTCTGTGACATGGTGCTTAGAAGCGCCTCACGCCTTGCTCCGTTCCGGCCAGGCGGGTGAAAGCGACCGCAGCCGGGAGACGATGCCGGGAAGCGTGTCGAGCACGTAGTCGATCTGTTCGGGTGTGTTGTCGGTGCCCACGGTCAGGCGCATGCTACCACGCGCGAGGTCTTCGGGAATCCCCATCGCTGTCAGGACGTGCGACGGCTCCAGCGAGCCTGAGGTGCAGGCGGAGCCGCTGGAACAGGCGACCCCCGCGAGATCCAGCGCCATGAGGATGGGCTCTCCCTCGATAAACTCGAAGCAGAAGGAGGCGTTGTTAGCGGCTCTCTTGCTTAAGTTCGTTGGGCCGGTCACGTGCATCTGGGGCACGCGCTCCGGGATGCCATAAAGCAGCTTGTCCCGGAGCAGGCGGTAGTGCGCCGTGCGCGAGTCCAACTCGTCGTAAGCGAGTTGCAGGGCGGCCGCCATGCCGACGACGCCGGCGACGTTCTCGGTGCCGGCACGGCGGCTGCGTTCCTGCGAGCCGCCCAGTTGTTGGGCGAGGACGGCCGTACGGGGCCGCACGTAGAGCGCGCCGACACCCTTGGGTCCGTAGAACTTGTGCGCGGCGATCGACAGCAGATCGACACCGAGTCCATCGACACTGAGGTCGAGGAGGCCGGCGGCCTGCACGGCGTCCGTATGGAACACCGTCTTCGGGTTCTTCTCCTTGACCGCGCGTACCGCACCGGCCAGCGGCTGAATCGTACCGACCTCGTTGTTGACGTACATGACGCTGACGAGGACGGTATCCTCGCCGACAGCGGCTTCCAGCTCGGCGAGGTCGATGAAGCCCTCGCCGTCGACGCCCAGGTAGGTGACCCGGAAGCCCTCCTGTTCCAGGCGTTCGGCGGCGTGGAGGACGGCGTGGTGCTCGATGGCGGTGGTTATGACGTGGTCGCCGCGCCCCGCGCGGCGGCCGGCCCAGGCCGCCCCGCGAAGGGCGAGGTTATCTGACTCGGAGCCGCCTGAGGTGACGATGATGTCGTTCGGGCGGCATCCGAGAAAGCCCGCAAGCGTGGCACGGGAAGCGTCGAGGCCGCGCCGGGCGTCCTGCGCCTCAGCATAGAGCGATGAGGGGTTACCCCACGCCATCGTCAGGTAGGGCATCATCGCCTCGAGCACACGGGGGTCCAGGGGAGTGGTGGCAGCGTGGTCTAAATAGATGCGGTCCACGCTTCTATTGTAGTGGCAGCGGGATCGGGTCTACTCTACGGCGATCGTGACCTGGGTCCCGAGCGCCGGGCATGACCCCGTTGCGGCGCTCAGCCCCGCGTCGAAGCGCAGTATCTTGAGCGCGTCCACGGGATCGGCGGCGCCGGAGCAGTCGATGTCGCCCCAGGTCATCTGGGCGCTGGCGATGAGCGCAATCGGCGTACCGAAGGCGGGGCAGGAGCCTGTGTTCGTGCTGAGGCCGGCGTCGTTCCGCAAGGTGAGCAGCGCGTCCACAGGGTCGGCGGCGCCCGAGCAGTTGTTGTCGCCCCAGGCGACCTGCTGGCCCTCACCGGTGGAGGTTGGGGTGGGAGTTGAGATGGGCGTTGTCGGCGAGGGCGTTGGCGTGGGAACCGGCGTCGAAATCGGAGTTGTCGGTGAGGGACTCGCTGTGGCGTTTGTCGAAGCCGACCAGTTGAGCGTGCCGCTGTCACAGGCAGGCTGCACGAACGGGATGGCGTTCTGGTGCACCTTTAGTGTGCCGCTGGCCGTGCCGGGGGTCAGGAACGAGCCTTCGAATGAGAGGCCGCTGGCAACCTGTCGGTTGAAGGTGTGGTTGTCGATGGGGACGGGCGTGGCGTAGTTCACCTCGATCTCGCTGAAAGTGCACGTGTCCCCGGGCACGTTGGTCACGCGGAAACGGCTGATGCCCGAACCGTCGCCCGTGATGTCGAATTCGACAGATCCTCCGCCGCTGTGCGTGCCCGTGTAGGTGGCGCCGGCAATGTGGTTAGCGGCCGCGAGATCACTGATTAGCGTCGATACGATGAGGTAACCGGCGACCGCGGCGACAGCCAGCGCGGCCCAGCGGACGAATGAAGATTTGTGTAGTGCCATGACAGACGCACCTCCTGAACATCGTTCCTTGACATCATCTCAGCAGCGCAGCAGTGGGCACATGGGCCATTCGGACGTTTATGCGGCCAAAACGTACAGACAGGAGGCCGGAGCGCTATTGGCGGCGGACGGCTGACTCGCCTAGCCGGTAACTAGAGTGACTTCTGTGCCGAGGGCCGGGCAGGACCCCGTCGCCGCGCTCAGGCCGGCGTCGAAGCGCAGTATCTTGAGCGCGTCCACGGGATCGGCGGCGCCGGAGCAGTCGATGTCGCCCCAGGTCATCTGTGCGCTGGCGATGAGCGCGATGGGCGTGCCGAACGCGGGGCAGGCGCCTGTGTTCGTGCTAAGTCCGGCGTCGTTCCGCAGGGTTAGCAGGGCGTCCACGGGGTCGGCTGCGCCGGAGCAGTTGTTGTCGCCCCAGGCGACCTGCTGGCCTTCAGGCGTGGTTGTCGGTGTCTGACCACTCGGCGTTGGCGCCAGGGTGGGGCTGGGAGTCGGAGTAGGGCCTGGCGTCTGACCGATCGGCGTTGGCGTTGGCGTCTCAGTGACGGTTGGCGTTGGCGTCTCAGTGACGGTTGGCGTGGGCGACGGCGTCTGGACCGGTGTTAGCGTCGGCGTTGGCGTTGCTACCGGCGTTGCCGATGGCGTGGGCGAGGGCGTCGGTGTTGGTGTGGGCACGGGGGTTGGTGTGGGCACGGGGGTTGGCGTGGGTACCGGAGTTGGGCCGCTGAAAGGCGATTCGTAGGCGCCGATGTCACACCGGGTGCCGTCCGGCCGGGGCACCCCCCGCTGGTCCGTATCCGGTGGGGGACAGTCGGCGCTGGCGAAATCGATCGCTGGGCTCCCCGCAAGGATTGCGTGCGTTTCAGTCGTGCCCGGCAGGTTGAGGAAGAGGGGACCAAGGTTGGCGCTCTGCCCCGTGACGTTTGTAACGGTGTCACCGGAGATTGTGCACCCGGCGGATACGGTCTGAATCAGGTTGTAGCCCGAGGAGGCGATTTCGCCGAAGCAGTCGGGCTCCTGGGTCCCGGGGCTGAGGTCGTGGTTGCCGGCAAGGATGGTGTTCTTCAGGTCCACGGTGCCGGAGAACCGGAAGATGCCGCCGCCATCGCCAAAATCACTGGCGTCGGCATCGGCGGTGTTGTTGGTGATGGTGCTGTTGGTGATCGTCGCTGTGCCCGGGTCGGTGTTATGGATACCGCCGCCATGGAGGTTACTCGCGTTGCCGCTGACAGTGCTGTTGGCGAGCGTCAGGGCGCCGTAGTTCACGAAGCCGCCGCCGGAGGCACCAACCGCCGTGTTGCCGCTGACGGTGCTGCTGGTGATTGTCGCTGTGCTGGCGATGTTGTTGTAGATGCCGCCCGGGCTGAAGTGGGTGGCCGTGTTGCCACTGATGGTGCTGTTGGTGAGCGTCAGGGTATTGAAATTGCCGATCCCGCCCGTGCTTTTAGCCGTGTTGCCAGCGACGGTGCTGTTGGTCAGAGTCAGAGTACCGTCGTTACGTATGCCGCCGTTTGAAGAGTCGGGAATCGCCGTGTTACCACTAACGGTGCTGTTGGTGAGAGTCATGGTGCCACTGTTGCGGATACCGCCTCCGCCGCCCGTGGCGGAGTTGCCGCTGACGGTGCTATTGGTGAGCGTCAGGGTGCCACTGGTGTTGTAGATGCCGCCGCCGTTACCGTGGAAGGCCTCGGCATGCACGGCATCCCCGTTCCGGATGGTCACGCCGGATATGCTGACCGTCCCCGCCAGTGATTGGAACACCCTGTCGACTCCCAGACACGGGGCGACGGCGCAGGCCTCGATTATCGTGCTGCCCGCCCCAGCCCCGTTGATGGTCAGATCATCCGTGATGTCGAGGTCTCCGGTGGCGCCGAGGTCCTCGTCGGCGCCGGTGATGATAAGGGTGTAGGTGCCGGCCGGCAGGGTAATCGTGTCCGCGCCGGCCAGGGCGTTGGCCTCCTGGATGGCCGCCCGCAGAGTGCAGGCGCCACCGGCGGTGGCACAGATGCCGTCGCCGGGGACGGCGTCCACAACGTCGCCGGTGTTGTCGACATTGAACGCGACGGCGTCAGCGGGCTCCCGGAGGGCGAGGAAGGCGCCGGTGAGGGCCCCGAGGAAGGCCAGTGAAGAAAGCGTGATCGAAAGGCGAAGAGGCATGGGTCCCTTCAGTTGCACGCAGTGTAGGTGGTTGGTGCGAGCGCGTCAACTGGCAGCCCGCCAGGCCGAGGCCGCCGTCAATCAGACGGTCGTCGTGGCAGTACCGGGTCCGCTGAGGCGGTTACGCTCGCGGTCGCGCTCGCGGTCGATCAGAAGCTGCACTGTTTCGGGGTTGGGGATGCCGATGATGCGAAAGGACTCGGCTCCGGGCCCGGCCGAAGCTGTCTGGCAGACGACATCGCCGAACTTGAGGATCGTTGCGATGAACCCGATCTTGTCGACGCTGATGTCCTGCACGTTGACGAGATCGGCTGTGGCCAGGTGGTGGCTGAAGGGGTGTGGCTTGAAGGAGTCGATGATGCGCTGGTTAGTGACGACCCAGATGTCGTTGGCATAGCGGTACCAGTTGAGGGCGCCGCGCACGCCCCAGTAGCCGATCCAGAGGATGGCGACGATCCAGAAGAAGATACCGAGGTCATCCAGGATGCCGATGGCATCGAGAAGGAGCGCCACGATTATGACGGGGACGATGGCGACGATGAGGAAGAGGATGGTGCGGGGCCAAAGATACCACCAATGGCGATGCACGAGTTGCAGGATCATCTCGCCGCCCTGGAGGGGGAAGGGGATGGCGCCGTAGGACTTGGGTGCGGGTTCTGCGGACATGTGGCGTTGGCGCTATTTTACATGGTTCCCGCTGACGAGTAGACAGTCGCGAGGTGATGATGGGCAACAGGAGCAAACACGCCGCGAAACGGAGTAAGCTTGCGTGCGAATATTTCGCCATAGCAGGAGGTGCGCAATGGGACTGGTCAACGATTTCAAGGCATTCCTGATGCGTGGGAACGTGGTCGACCTGGCGGTGGCTGTGGTGCTCGGCGTGGCGTTTGGGGCGCTAGTGACTTCGCTGGTGGAGGACCTGTTAACGCCGGTGCTTGCTCTTATTTTCGGGGAGCCCGACTTCAGTAGCCTGACCTTTGAGATTAGCGGTACGGTGTTCCGCTATGGTCCGTTCATCAACGCCTTGATCGCATTCATGATGATCGCCGCGGCAATCTTCTTCTTCGTGATCATGCCGTACAACGCGCTGCTGGCGCGCATGCGCAGTGAACCGGCGCCTGACCCATCCCTGAAGAAGTGCAGCTACTGCATGAACGATGTGGACGTGGAAGCGACGCGCTGCCCGTTCTGCACCAGCGAACTGGCGGCGGGCGCCGCCTAGGGCGTGACGATGGGCTCGCCCGTCTCAACCACCTCGAAGGCGGAGCCGGGGATGTCCTTGAGGTCGCCGACGCGGCCGTCAGCGTGAGTCGGGAGCCCCGGACAGGTACCCGTAGCTGCCGTTGTCGGCGACGAACATGCCGTAAGTCTTGAGGGCGGCGCAAATGGACCTGCAATGGATGCGGGAGGCGCGGTTAGGGATTAGTGCGGGCCCCCGCGCAGGGGTCACTTGTTAGTCCGTACTTAGTTGGTACCGCGATTATGTACGAGACGCGGTAGCGCATGTAGAATAGCGCCATGTGGCGCGGGCTTCTGTTTGGGTTAGACCGAGCGTCTGCTTTGGCCCTCGCTGCCATCTCCTTTGCAGTCGATACGACTGGCTCAAATGCTGTTTCTTCAGAGCACCTGCAATTAACGGCAATCATCGCCATTGCTGTGTTTGTCGCTTTAACGCTCTTTCGAGAAGCCCAACTGTATACGTCTGGCCGGCCAGACGTGCAGTTCGTTGGTAGCTCCCCAGCAAGCAATGACGTGGCAATTGTCGTGCAAGAAGAGGGGCGTCCGCCTGTAGTGATTAGGCCAGAAGCGCACTTCGTTCGTTGTCGCTTTGAGAACCAGGTAGACAGCGACAACGAGGGCGCTACAGCTAAGGCCTTAACTGGGCGGATCACCGTTCTTGAAAACGGGCGGACTTGGCTGGGGCGTTGGTCGCACACGCCAGAACCGCAATCGACCGCTGAAATATGGAACCTCAACCAAATTGATTTAGCGCCAAATGGACAGCATGTGGATTTGGATATTGGGTGTCGCTACACGACGCGTACACCTGATTATCGAGTAGACGATTTCGTCCCCTGGTACAACGAGGTGCTGCTTCGCACGCGGCACATTCAGAACCCGCCGATTCAAGATGCTAAATTTGAGATTGAGATTCAGCTAAAGGCGAGCAACATGAAAGCGCAACAGTGGCGCTTTCGCGTAGCCAATCCAGAAGGGCCGACGCAAGCTGTCTTGACTGACTGGGCAACCAAGAGACTTTGGTGGTGGACCTGGTCGCCGGTTCATGAAATTAGGCAATGAGTTCCTTGTATTCCAGCGTCTCTGCCTCAACCAGCCTCTTGAGCGTGTCACGGAATAGGTATGCGTTGTGACGGTTGTTGAAGCGAAACGAGAACTCATCGAGGTAGGCCGGAAGGTGTTTGGCCGAGAGTTGGTGGTAGGAGCCGACCACGGACCGCTTGAGAAGCGACCAGACGCCTTCAACGCTATTGGTATGCACGTCGCCCCTAACCCATTCGTCGGCCTTGTGGTCAACGCTCTCATGCCGCGTGTTGCCGTCTCCGATGCCCGTGTAGGACTTGAATTCGTCCGTGTAGAAAGCCTCTGCCATGTCGTCGGCAACGTCGCTGACGAACGAATGGAGCGCCTTCTTGCTTCGCCGACCGGACACCTTGAGGCGGACGTTT
>DATKDX010000005.1:0-79681 GCA_035512435.1 Dehalococcoidia bacterium | reverse complement strand
CCCCCGCCGCCGACCGACCACGGGAGCGACGTGTCGGGCGCTCCCAGCAACACCCCCACCCCCAGGGTCAGCGCAACGGCCAGCAAGGCTATCGGCAAAGCCAGCAACTGTCGGTATCTCATGCCTGAGTCCTCTCGCGCCTCACTCGGCCCTGCCTAATTCAGCCTCTGGATCTTCAGCGTCGATGCGATGGAACTTCCCAAGATGTAACCGTTCGCTACCGGGTCTTGCACACTCACCCACTCACCTGCATCGAAGAAATCTATCGCGGTGCAGCCAAGATGTGCGTAGAAGCCTCCAGCAGTGGTTTGCGCAGTGCATTCGGTTTCCAGAACCGTGCCGGTGCTCGACCTTCGCTGAATGTAGACATATGTGGTATCTCCGGCAGATAAGCTGGCCATAGTCGCATCCATCGTCACCTCGTAGTAGCCGGCTACCTTGATCTCGATGTGGTCCGCCCCGGACGTGTAGCCCAGGTAACTCGGATTCGTATTCAGTCTCTGGGTGGACCATTCCACGTAGTCGCTCGTTTCCGTATCGGAAGTTGAGTTCCCCGACCACATACCCGCCACCGGCGTGCCAAGGATGTTCCCTGCCACGTCCAGCTTCGCGTCCGGCGTTGAGTCGCCGATGCCAACATTTCCCGAGAAGTAAGCATCTCCTACTCCATAAATCGCGTAATTGTTCCCCGTCGCGCCGGTGGCGCTGAAATATCCGGCGTAGTGGTTGTCTCCGCCAGCGCCGTTCGCGTATACCGCAATCCCGTAGTCGCTGCCTGATGAGTTACTGTTGCCGAAATAGCCGGCATACAACACATTATCGTCATTCGTGGTGACATAGAATTTCACGCTAGTCGCGCCGAAGTTACCGACTCCAATATTTCCTTCTAGCCCCCGTATCCGCATCCGCTCAACGCCGTTCGTCTTGATCACAAGGTCGGCTGCGTCCGTGGTTCCCCAGAAATGTGTGCCGGGGGTGGTGCCGGAGTTGCCCCCCAGCTTCCAGAACTGGCTTGAGTCCAGGCCGTCCAGCAGCTGCGAATCGTTTGCCGCCCCGCCTTGTGTCGTGCTTCCGGCGTAGTTAAACCCAACATCCGCGGAAGATACACTCCCATCCAGGATCTCGCTGCTGCCGACCGCCCCGGTCTGGATCTCGCTCGCTCCTACGGAGTCTGCAGCAAGTTCGCTCGCCCCAATTGCGGCGGCCGCGATCTCCGCGCCGCCCACGCAGTCCACGCAGTTCAGATCAGTCGCCAGCGCCGCCGTGTCCGCGCTGTTCGCGGAGTCCGCCGTCACGGCCTGGAACGCATACGGTACCGCCAGGAACGGCAGCCTCGGGGTCATCGCCGGGTCCGCGCCCACTTTCACCTCCAGGAACCGCGATGTCCCGTTGAACTCCGCGACGGAAAGCGGATTCACCGCCCCCAGCTGCACGGAGAACAGCCCGACTTCAACCGTCACGTTCTGCGTCTCGCTCCAGATCAACGCGCCGCCGCTGCCCGCGTCGTAAACCGAAAAGAGGACCGAGTAGACGCCGTCGGCCACCGGCGAGCCCGTAACCGGGTCGATCAAGCGCCCCTGGAAGCTGACCTGACCGGGCAGGGCTGCCAGGGCATGGCTCCCCGGCTGCACCTCCTCGGTCGGATTTAGCACACCCTCGCTGATCGCCGTCGACGCTTCCGTTACTTCAGTCTCCGCCAACCGTCCGGTACTAATAGCCGCAGCCAGCACTACTATCAGGCTGAGCGCAGCCAGAGTCCCAGCAATCCAGACATTCCTTCCGGACATCTCGTGCCCCCTTTTAATCCGCCGCCTATAGCGATCTCCGAGGTGTAGCACCCCTCACGCCGCCAGCAGCAAAGCGTTTCTATCTGCGATATGCACCCGCTCGGTTCCGGGTCGCCGGTGCTTGCAAGTTGGTTGATTCTAGCACAGGCAGCAGCATCCGGAACGCCAGATCCACTACAATCTATATCACTGAAGAACTTTGGTCGTTGTGGGGATCTCCGCCTTAAGGAATTGGCGGATCTCCTAGCGGAATTGCTCTTCTTCGGGCGTGAATCGGTAATCCATCGGGCGTCTCCTTCGTATGCGATACCTCGCGCCGCCCATTCTACAACGCTCTTACGATCCGTCGCTTACAACGGGGAAAGCGGCCTCTAGATGCCTACGGGGTACAGACGCCCCCAAACTGCGGCTTCAGTTGCAGGACGTCCGTCGTGTTGATGTTCCCGCTGGGGAACAGGTCGTACCTCGCACTCGCCGGGGGCACCGGTTGTCCGAAAACCGGCCTCAACTGCAGCACGTCGGTCGTGTTGATGTTGTCACTTTCGAACAGGTCGGCCGGCCAGTTCTCCGATGCGGGGTCGCCGCCAGACGTAAAGCCGCAGGCAACGTTCGGATTCGTCCCGAACCAGGCCTCGGCCTCGTCCGTCCAGCCGTCGCCATCAGAGTCACCGGGCGGCGTCGACACGAAGGAGGACTCATAGGCGCCGATATCGCAACCGCTGCCCAGGGGTCGCCCCACTCCTCGCTGGTCGGTGGCGGGTGGCGGGCAATCGGAACTCCCCGCGTCGATGGCGGGGCTGTCCGCGAGGATGGCGTGGGTCTGGGTGGGGCCGCCGTTGTTCGCGAGCGAGCCAAGATTGGCGTCCTGGCCAATGACGTTGCCGGTCGTATCGCCGGTTACAGTGCAGCCGGGCGATACCGTCTGAATGAGGTTGTGACCCTGGGAGCTGAGTGTCTCGGCGCAGTCAGGATCGACGGTCACGCTGCTGAGGTCAAAGTTGCCGGCAACGATGGTGTTCTTGAGGCTGACGGCACTAGCGCCTACGATGCCGCCGCCGTCGCCGGTCCCGTTCGCGTCCCAGTCGGCGGTGTTGCTGGTGATCGTGCTGTTGGTGAGAGTCAAGTTGTGGTAGTTGGAAATGCCGCCGCCAGAGTAGTTGGCTCTGTTGCCGCTGACGGTGCTGTTGGTAAGCGTCACGTTGCCCGCGGAAGGCGCGTACGGCCACATCGGGAGCGAGTTGTGGATGCCGCCGCCGCCGCCGCTGGCCGTGTTGCCGCTGACGGTGCTGTTGGTGAGAGTCAAGGCGCCATTGTTGTAGATGCCGCCGCCAGAGTAGTTGGCGCTGTTGCCGCTGACGGTGCTGTTGGTGAGAGTCAAGTTGTGGTAGTTGTAAATGCCGCCGCCTTCCCTGCCGGCGGTGTTGCCGCTGACGGTGCTGTTGGTGAGAGTCAGGGTGCCCGAGTTGAAGATGCCGCCGCCATCGCCGGCCGTGTTATCACTGACGGTGCTGTTGGTAAGGGTCAGGGTGCCCAAGTTGCGGATGCCGGCGCCATTGGTGGCCCCATTGCCACTGACGGTGCTGTTGGTAAGCGTCACGTTGCCGTAGTAGTTGTAAATGCCGCCGCCATCGCCGGCCGTGTTATCACTGACGGTGCTGTTGGTAAGCTCAAGGATGCCCGAGTTGTAGATGCCGCCACCATCGCCGCCAAGGTTGCCGTTCCGGATGGTCACGCCGGAGATGCTGACCGTCCCCGACAGGACGTGGAATACCCTGTCGAGGTCGCCCGCATCGATGATGGTGGTAGCAGCCCCGGCGCCGTTGATCGTGAGGTCGCTGGTGATATCGAGGTCGCCTGTCGAGGCACTATCTTCGCCCGCGCCGCTGCGGGTCAGGTTATAAGTGCCGGCAGGCAGGGTGATGACGTCGGGTCCCGCGAGGGCGTTCGCCTCCTGGATGGCGGCGCGCAGGGAGCACGGAAAGCCAAGGACGCCCTGGCACAGTCCGTTTCCGGGGGCCGCGTCGTAGGCGTCAGTGGTGGTGGCCACTAGGAAAGTCGCGCCGTGCGCTGGGGCCGGCCTTGACAGGCCCGCCCCTAAAGCCACCAGTGCAAGCAGGAGCGCAAATCCGAAGGACAGTTGGAGCGGCCGCCTGGAATCCATCACGATAGCCATATCAGCGACTCGCAGGTTTCGGATCCGGCTTCGGGCTCGGATTCGCAGGCGCAGGGCGGCTGCCCACACGCTCAGCAACGGCACGCGGCACGCACACCATCAGACCCAGCAGCCTGAACAGCGGCGTCACCAGCGGGCGGTTCTGCTCCTCAGCCTGCGGTGTAGCCTGCCTCTGGCGAATCTGTCGCTCGCGGTCATTGATCTCAGGTTGCATGTAAAAGGATCTCAGATTGCATGTAAAAGTCGTCATCTCTATCCTCATTCTTCCTCTATGACCCGCGCTGGACTTCGACGATCTCGTCGGCAAGCAGGCCATGCGCTTCTCTGTGAACGGCGTGTGCCGCCTCGGAACTCGGCGCCTCCACCAGGCAGTACACGCGGCCGGTTTCCTCACTGAACCAGTAGTCCAGGTAGCGGACTCCGTGCTCTTCCTGCACCGCCAGGTCCATCTTGTGCGCCACAGCCAGTCCCTCTGCGGTGAGGCCATCCACTTCATTGTGTGTGTCCATGAAGAGTGGCATTAGCGTTCTCCCCTAAGCCTGCGGCGGACAGACCACGGTCGGGTTCCAGTCCTGTAGCAGCCCCGCCGGGTTATCGTGGAAGAGCCACGCGTGCAAGACGTATACACCCAGCTCTGAATTGAGGTGGAACGGGATCTCCATCACTGCCGGCAAGACGCCGGGGTTCTCCTCGTCCCACGGCTCGCCCGGCACGATGTACTCGACGCCCACCAGCCTCAATTCACCATCTTCGCCCGGTGCGTAGATCAGCGCTTCCGGCGCCATGTCATCCACTTCCGTGTCCAGGCGCTCGGCATCGATGTAGTGGAAGCCCATCGCACCCACCCCCGGGTTGTCGAAGCAGTGGTCCAGCCCCTCAACCAGGTCCCAGCCGGCCGCCTGCGCCTTCTCTACAGAGTCGTACTGCGCCAGTTCGTCGCGCACGACGTCAAAGCGGTCGCTCTCCGTCGCGACTGCAGTGTCGTCATCATCGTCATCATCATCGCCACAGGCCACAGCCAGGCCTGCCAGCATCGCCAACGTGGCGACTATCACGATACGGGTGACGATGGATCCTAGTTCTGAGTATCGGTTCATCTCGCTTCCTCCTGTTCAGTGATGGAGCAAGCGTAGGAGCGCGGGGCAGGCGGACGCGTCGCGGAAAAGGGCCATCTTTGGCAGGGCGTTAAGTCAGGAAACCCGCCCCTTCTAACAGAAACCTGTTACGTCAGGAGGCGATCCCGGCGCGGACGGCGTACGATGCCGCCTCGGCCCGGTTCGAAGCCGCGATCTTTGTCAGGATGTTGCTGACGTGGCGGTCCGCTGTATTCACGCTGATGCTCAGCTCCTCGGCGATCTGTCGGTTGCTCTTCCCGGCGGCAATCAGCCGCAACACATCCTTTTCGCGACTCGTGATGCCGCTCGGCGAGATCCCGCCGTTCGCGGCAGGTGCCATAGGAGTCTCGGCCAGGAAGTCCAGCACAGCGTCAATCGTTTGCCTGGTGACCTGGGCGCTGCCGACCCCGATTACGTTGCTATCACCCTCCAGCGGCACGAATCGGCCGTTCGGCAAATTACCCGCCAGTTGGCGCCCGAGTTCAAACGGCACGATCTTGTCGTCCCGTTTGTGAAATACCAGCGCCGGCGTCTGAATTTCCTTAACGAGCTGTTTGGCGTTGAATGTGGTTACCGTCAGAGCCTGGGCCCGCGCCGTCTCTTTCGTAGCGCACATCCGCTGGTACGCCGCATATGTTTGCCTCTCCTCAGAGGACGCGCCCGGGAAGAACATGTCAGCCATCGCCAGCGAGCCGGCGCCACCCCAATCTGCGTCGATCAGGCGCAGCAGCGCATCAGCAAGCTCCGACACGCGCACGTAATTTCCACTCGCGTATGTCCCGTAAAAGATCAGGTGGGAAACCATTTCCGGATGGGATGCCGTGTACAGAATGGCAATCGGCCCGCCCGTGCAGTGACCGAACAGCACGATACGCCTCGCACCTATCGCCTCCACCACAGCCGTCAGGTCGCCTGTCTGCGCCTCCAGGGAGTAGTCTTCGACGTTCCTGTCAGACAGGCCCGTGCCTCTGCGGTCGTAGCGAACCAGGTGATATTTCTCTGCCAGCGGCTCCCAGAACGCGCGGAAGAACGGCGCCATCCAATCAAGTTCCAGATGGCTGATCCATCCCGGACAGAGCACCAGAGGGGTTCCGGACCCAGCGGTCGTGTAGGCGATCCGTACACCGTCCGGCGCCGTGCAGAACCGAATGTTCTGATCCACGCCGACATCTTACGCCCGCGCCGGTGCCTTTGCTAGCGACGCTGACGGAGCTTCATTGCCGCCGGGTCAGGAAGCGATCCCCGCCCTCACCGCATACGATGCCGCCTCGGCCCGGTTCGAAGCCGCAATCTTCGTCAGGATGTTGCTGACATGGCGGTCCGCTGTGTTCACGCTGATGCTCAGCTCCTCGGCGATTCGCCGGTTGCTCTTGCCGGCGGCAATCAGCCGCAGCACGTCCTTTTCGCGGCGCGTAATGATGCCATTCGTCGACGAGACACGTTCCGGCACCGGAGCGCCCACTGTCGCCCCGCCCAGGAAATCGAGCATCGCTTCCAGCACAATCCGCGTGCTCCCTATCGTCAGCGCATGCATGTCACCTTCCAGGGGTATGAAGCGACTGTTCGGTAGGTCACGTGCCAGCCGACGCCCCAGCTCAAAGGGCACCGGTTTGTCACCCTTCTTGTGAATCACCAGCGCCGGCATGCTGACGTCGTGGAGCAACGCCTTGACACTGAACTCACCGACCGATGTTGCCTGGGCCAGCGCTGCGTCCTTTTCCGCGCATGCAAGCTGATACCGCGCGTACTCTTGTCGCGTCTCCGCTGAAACTCCCGGCAGGTAAATGTCGCTCAGAGCCAGTGAGCCCATGCCACCCCAGTCCGCTTCGATCAGGTGATTAAGTGCCGCCGCCAGTTCAGAGATCGCCGTATACTTGCCGCTGGCATAAGTTCCATACAGCACCAAGTGCGACACGATTTCCTGGTGACCGTGCGCATACGCGATTGAGATCGGCCCGCCCTGCGAGTAGCCCATGACCGCAAGTCGCCTCACATTCAGCGCCTCGACTACCGCCGCCAGGTCGCCCACCTGCGCACCCAGGGAGTAGTCGCTGACTTTGCGGTCAGACAGGCCCGTTCCTCGCTTGTCATACCTCACGACCAGGTGCCGCTCGGCCAGTGTCTCCCAGAAGCGGCGCATATGGTCTATGCCCCAGTCAAGCTCCAGGTGGCTGAGCCACCCCTGCGACACTACCAGCGGATAGCCCGAACCTACTGTCGCGTACGCGATGCGCACGCCGTCCGGCGCCGTGCAGAAGCGGATATCTTGCTGCATAACGGCGCGATTATAGCCCAGATCGCAAGTTAACGCCGATTCAGGCCAATACCGCCTCCCGTTCCGCGCCCCTTCACCGATTCTACTGCAATTCACGACCTGTATGACCGCGAATCCTGGCTTGCTACTTGTTACTTGTTACTCCGTCCAGGTCCTTCACAACCTCCCCCTCCTTTACCACCACCCTGATCCGCGAGGCGTCCGCCAGCACCGAAATGTCCGAGAGCGGATCGCCGTCGACGATCACGAGGTCCGCCTGCTTGCCTTCTTCCACCGTCCCGATGCGGTCCGCCATGCCGAATAGCTCCGCGTTCGTCTTCGTCGCCGAGACGATCGCCTCCATGGGCCCGATGACTTCGGCCTTCAGCACGAATTCCCGCGCCTTCTGGTTCATCATTGCCCCCAGCAGGTCGGAGCCCGCCGCGATCCGCACCCCCGCCCCGTGAGCCATCCGCACCGACTCTTGCGCGCCTGCGGCAACCATCCGTATCTTCTCGTGCTGGAACTTCGTCAGCCCCAGCTGATCCCCGAACTGCGATAGCACGTCGTACGTCACCATCGTCGGCACAAGAAACGCGCCCGCCGCCGCCATCCGCTGCGCCGTCTCTTCGTCCAACAGGTTGCCATGCTCGATGCTCCGTACCCCCGCCTCGACGCAGTTCGCGATCGACTTCGCGTGGTAAGCGTGCGCCAGGACGTACGTGTCCCGTGCCCGAGCCTCCTCCACCGCCGCCCGCAGCTCATCGACCGTGAACTGCGTCGCCTCGATCGGGTCCGTCGGTGACGCCGCGCCACCCGAGGCCATCACCTTGATCTGCGTCGCACCGCGCCGCAGTTGGTCGCGGGCGGCCTTGCGTACCTCATCCGGCCCGTCGCAGAGCACAGCGCCGCCGATTAGCCCGCCAATGCCCCACTCGAAGTCGTCCATGTAAGCAGCCCGATGGTCACCGTGCCCGCCCGTCTGAGAAAGGAACGCCCCGCTCGGCAGGATTCGCGGCCCGCGGATCATCTTCCGCGCCACCACGCCCGCCCACGAAGCGTCGAGGCCGCCCGCGTCACGCACCGTCGTGAACCCCTCATCCAGCGCCGCCTCGATGAAGCCGATGACCTTCACCGTGTACGCCGAAAGCGGCCGCGTAATCTCGCCGTTGTTCTCCGTCAGCCCCAGGTGGACGTGCGCGTCGGTCAGGCCGGGGAGCAGAAAGCGCCCCGCCGCGTCGATGACCTGCGTATCTACATTCGTCTCGAAGACATCGTGCGGCCCAATGCGGGTGATTCGCCCGTCCTCCGCCAGCACCGATACGCCAGCGCGCGGCTCGCCACCGTTGCCGTCGATCAGGGTGGCGTTGTGGATGAGGAGGGAGGACATGCGCCCGATTATGCGCGACCTGATACGCAGATGGGAAGCTTCTCTAACCCGACGTCTCTTCCTCCGCCTCCACGACATCACCCGCCGCCACCGGCTCTGCCTCCGGCTCTGGCGCCGCTTCCGGCGCCGCCGGCGAGCCACCATTCCCCGAAGGTGCCGCTGGCTTGCCGTACGCCACGCTCATGTCCAGCAGCTCCGCGATGTCGAACACCTGCACGCCGCGCTCCTCCGCCGCCGGCACCGCGCCAACGCCCGACTCAAACATCTGCATGCAGAACGGGCACGCCACCGCGATCAAGTCCGCGCCCGTGCTCATCGCCTCTTCGGTGCGCACCACGTTGATGCGCTCGCCGCGGTTCTCCTCCACCCACATGTGGGAGCCACCGGCGCCGCAGCAGAAGGTGCCGCGCTTGCAGCGGGGCATCTCCACCTGGCCGGTGCCCACGGCCGCTATCACCGCGCGCGGGTCGTCGATGATGTCGTTGTGGCGGCTGGCGTAACAGGGATCGTGGTATGTCGTCGTCTTGCCCTGCAGTGCATCAACCTGCTGTGCCGCCAGTTTGCCGTCGCGGACAAGCTGCGCCAGCACTTCCGTGTGGTGCACGGTCTCGTATTCGCCCTTGAACTGCGGATATTCGTGCTTGATGGTGTTGTAGCAGTGCGGGCAGTTGGCGATCACCTTCTGCACGTTCTTCGCGTTCATGATCTCGATGTTCTGCTCCGCCTGCAGCTGATAGAGGTACTCGTTGCCGAGGCGGCGCGCCGGGTCGCCGGAGCAGCCCTCTTCCATCGCCAGCACCCCGAAGCTCACATTCGCTTCCATCAGCAGCCGCACCAGGGCCTTCGTCACCTTGACGTTGCGTTCCTGCAGCGCGCCCGTGCAGCCGACCCAGTAGACGTATTCCTGGCTCCCATCGAACAGCGGCACTTCCGTGCCTTCGGACGCCATCTCCTCGATCCACGTCGTGCGCGTCAGCTGCGTGCCTCGCCACGGGTGGCCGCGTTGCTCCAACTGCATCAGCGTCGCCTGCGCCGTCTCCGGCATGCTGGACTGCTCCATGACCATGAAGCGGCGGATGTCCATGATCGTCGGCACGTGCTCGATGAACACAGGGCACTCTTCCATGCATGCGCCGCAGGTCACGCAGTCCCATATCTGCTCGAAGCCCACTGCATCCGCCGTCGTCTTAGCAGCGGCGCCGTTGCCGTTCGTGTGCTCGCCTTCCGGGTGCGGTTCCTGCGCGTCCGTCTTCGCCTTATGCATCCAGAACCGCGCCGGCGGTATCTCGTCGTCCAGCATGTGCCGGATATCGACGATCACGTGCTTCGGCGAGAGCAACTTGCCCGTCAGGTTCGCCGGGCAGACCGCCGTGCAGCGGCCGCACTCAGTGCAGCTAAACGGGTCCAGCAGCTGCTTCCAGTTGAAGTCCGTCAGCTTGCCCGCCCCGAAACTCTCCACCTGCTCGATGTCCTTAATCGGCTGCAGCACGCCCGTCGGCTGTTCCCGCCGGAACATGATCTGGGGGACGACCGTCAGCACGTGCGAGTGCTTGGAGTACGGCAGGAAGCAAAGGAACGCCAGGAAGTCGATCAGGTGGTTGTACCAGAAGAAGACATTGAGGGCCTCGGCTGTGCCCCTGGACATCCCGATCTCGCCCCACAGCTCACTGAATCCGTACGCCAGGAAAGAAAGCTCCCTGTTCTGGAACGCCTCCGCCTCTGGGTGCAGGTAGAACTCGAAGCTGTTGACCATCACGTCCGTCACCATCAGCCAGAAGATGAAGAACAGCGTCATCCAGCCGTCCATGTTCAGCGTCATCCTTGCCGGCCGCCAGACCAGCCGCTGGAAGGCCGCCATCCCGATGCCCACAATGACCAGGATGTTGAACAGGTCCATCACCGGCCGCAGCACGTCGTAAAGATCCGGCACCAGCCCCTCGAACGAGATGTCGTGGTCGACGCCATTAAGCAGGAAGTTCAGCGTCCTGATCTGCAGGATGATGAAGCCCCACCAGATCATCGTGTGGAGCAGGCCGGAGTACCAGTAGCGCTTGCGAGCGACGCGCGCGTTCCCGAGCAGCCACGGGATCAGCCCTGTAATCCGCCAGAACAGGTTATTCAGCCGGTTAAGGGGCTTGCCGCCAATGATCCACTTGACGCGTACCCACGCCGACCACGCAAAGAACGAAAGGAACCCGACCAGGAAGAGGTAGAAGAAAATATTGCCGGGGAACTCATTCGCTGGCGTCATGTGGCCTCCTGGCGGATATACGCGGTCGCCTCTCTTTGCGCGCCCAATAATAGCGACGCGCAAGAATGTCGGTCAATTGAAATCGCGACTGTCTTGACGACATCTGCCTCCAACCCGGTACAATGCAAACAGAACACAGGGGAGTAGCCTTCCTGCCTAAACGCAGGACGACACGTCGTCAACACGTTCGCTTAACGCGGACCGGCGGGCTCGAGTAATCGGCAAGACCTGTCGTTAGCGCCAGTCTTAATAGTGGCGCGACGCAGGTCTTTTCTTATACCTGCCGTTCGCGCCTAGTCGGGAGAACGTGTTGGAAATCGAAACGATTGCCCTCTGGGGTGGCTTCCTCCTTGGCCTTGCCGCCCTCCTCTTCTTCGACCTCTTCGTCATCCACCGCAAGTCCCACGTCGTCGGTGTCCGCGAGGCACTCGGCTGGACAGGCATCTGGATCGCCCTCGCGCTGCTCTTCGGCGGCGGCGTCTTCATCTTCGGCGGTACAGACAAGGGCACCGAATACCTCACCGGCTACGTGATCGAGAAATCGCTCAGCGTCGATAACGTCTTCATCTTCCTCATCATCTTCCAGTACTTCGCCGTGCCCCCGCACCTCCAGCCGAAAGTACTGCACTGGGGCATCTTCGGCGCGCTGGCTATGCGCCTGGCCTTCATCCTCATTGGCGCAGCCCTGCTCGACGCCTTCCACTGGATGATCTACGTCTTCGGCGGCATCCTCCTCGTCACTGCTGCCCGCCTGGCCTTCCAGGACGAGCACGAGGTCCACCCCGATAAAAACCCGCTCATCCGCCTACTCAAGCGCTTCTTCCCCATTACTCAGGACTACAACGACGGCAAGTTCTTCACCCGAAGGGCCGGTGTGCTCATGGCCACGCCCCTCTTCGCCGTCCTCCTCATGGTCGAAAGCACCGACCTCGTCTTCGCCATCGACTCCATCCCCGCGATCTTTGCCGTCACCCGTGATCCCTTCATCGTCTTCACGTCGAACGCCTTCGCTATCCTCGGCCTGCGCGCGCTCTACTTCGCGCTCGCCGGCGTCATGGTCTACTTCACTTACCTGCGACAGGGCCTCGTCGTCATCCTCGCCTTCGTCGGCGCCAAAATGGTCCTCTCCGATGTCTACCACGTGCCTACGCTGGCATCACTCGCTGTGGTCGTCGGAGTGCTGGCAATTGCTGTCGGAGCGTCGATCGTCTTCCGCAAGAAAGCAGATGCCGGAGACGGCACTCCGGGCCATGAGATCGCCCACAAGCCGCTGCTTCAGCCAGACAGCGACTCGCCATAGAACCCCTGTGGACTGTCGAATTACCGCCTGTGGCCAGGTCGCCGACACCTCTGAATCGTATTGCATATTTTACAGCGGTTCGGTGCGCGTCAAACTCATAACGATTTCCGTGATGCGCGCGCAACTATGAAGTCCTTTTCCGTTATTCGCCTGTCACTGGCTACCTCTTAATGTTAGATCAACACCGACGGAATACAGGAGGTAATCGAAAATGACAGCACACGGCCACCACGATTCGGGTAGCGATGCCGCAGGCGCCGCTACCTGGATGATCGCGATGGTACTCATGGTCATCCTCGCCATCGCGCTGATAGTGGCGCTCTTCGTCTGGGTCCCCTGGGACGACGACGATGGCGGCAGCGCCGTCCCAGACGAGAACGCTCCCGCGCAGGAAGGCGAAGGCGAAGGCGAAGGCGACATCGACATCGAAGGCGACATCGACATCAACAGCGACGGCGACGGCGACGGCGAATAGGAAGGCTAAAGGAGATAAACGATGCTATTCCTGATTCTTCTAGCACTGCTGCTGATTCTGCTCTTCGGCGGGCTCGGCGTGGCGCTTTCACCGCTGTTCTTCATCCTGCTGGTGGTAGTGCTCGTCCTTGCACTCGGCGGAGGGTACTACGGCCGCGGCCGCTGGTAAGCCCAGTACAGGCAGACGGACAATAGGCCGGGCGCATGCCCGGCCTATTTCTTTGCCTGCGGCCCCTGGAAAATTAGCCCGGCCCCAATCGCCAGCAGGGCCGTAGTTGGGGCGAGGATAACCGCCACCCCAAGGCCGAACGCGAACAGCCCTAGCGCCGCGATCAATAGACAGCCGATCGTCGCCCACCGCAAGACTGCCTGGCGTCGTGGGTGGCCAGGCACCAGCGAAACGATGATCGCCGGCAGGAAGAACAGCCCGCCTACCCCGAAGACGAACGACCACAGCCGCCGGCTCCCCTCCTCTTCGATCAGAATCGCACCGGTAAGGAAAAAGAATATCCCCGCCCCCAATAACCCACCAAACGCTCCGGTGTACGAGATCCCCGACTCGGCATCGGGCCTGGACACAGGCGCTTCTTCGCGCACCGGCAAGCCCCCATCCATAGCCTCATCGCGGAGCTCCTGCCTCGCACGGCGTTCCCGCCTCGTCAGCTTCCGGGGCATCGCGCCCCCGACGTCCCACTCACCCCGCCAGCGTACACGCATCACCCTCCTCTCCGCCAAACCACGCCTGCCCCGCCATTCGCCTTCGCGTCCAACGGCTATGCCGTTCGCCTATAGGAGATCGACCCTCCGCCCTGCTACAATTGCATCGGCACTTTCCCAACTAAACACACCCTGTCCCGCCCGGCCTTTGATGGTCCCCATCGATGCAGGTTCATGATTCGGATTCGATCGAACGGATCGGCGCTCGGATTAGATACGAAATCCGCCACAAACGCGCCTTGGAAAAAATTCTGCGCGCGGAACGATCAATCCCCAGGCGCAAAGTCCTCGCAACGATCAAACTTGCAGATACGATATGCGATTGATCGAATCGATCGTTTCGCCAGATTAACCGCTCCTGGCCTCCCCGAACTGCTTGCGCAGGTCCGTCTTCAGCACCTTGCCCACGTAGTTCCGCGGCAGGTCATCGACGAACGTGTAGTACTTCGGCGCCTTGTAGCTGGCCAGCCGGTCCTTCACGAACTGCGTCAGCTCTTCCGCCGCCGCTGACTGCCCCGGCTTGAAGACCACGATCGCCTTCACCTCTTCGCCCCACTCCACGTCCGGCACCCCGATAACCGCCGCATCCTCCACCGCGTCGTGTTGCTGCAGCACGTTCTCGATCTCGCCCGGAGCGATGTTTTCGCCCCCGCGGATGATAAGGTCCTTCGTCCGGCCGGTGATGTAGAGGTAGCCTTCCTCGTCCATCCACCCCACGTCACCCGTGTGCAGCCAGCCCTCCTTAATCGCCTCCGACGTATCCTCGTCGCGGTTCAGGTACCCGGACATCACGCGTGGCCCCTGCGCCACTATCTCGCCTTCCTGCCCCGGCGGCAGGATCTGGCCGTCCGGGTCCATGATCATCACCACGATGTCGTCCATCGGCCGGCCGACGCTGCGCAAGCGGCGTAGGGCAATGTCTCGCGCCTCGCCCGGCTCTTCTGGAATCTTGTGGTCGTCCGGCCCCAGGAACGTCAGCGACGATGTGCTCTCCGTCTGGCCATAGGCGTTCATCAGCCCGCACGGCATCTTCTCTACCGCCCTGGTCACCACCTCGTAAGGCATTGGCGCCGCACCGTAGGCAACCAGCTTCAGCGTGCTTAGTTCGGTGTTTTCGAAGTCCGCATGTTCCATGATGCGCTTCAGCATCGTCGGCACCACAAAGCTATGGGTCACCCCGTGTCGCTGCACCGCCACCAGCCAGGCGCCGGGGTCGAACTGCGGCAGGACGACCATCTTGCGGCCCGCCCATACGGCCGACAGCATCGTCGTTGCCCCGGCAACGTGGTAGAAGGGCACGCTGACCAGCAACACGTCCGGGTTCTCGTTCGTCGGGTCCACCGGCTCCACCGTGTTTGTCACGTAGACCGACATCCCCAGAAACGTCAGCACCACCCCCTTCGGCAGCGCCGTCGTCCCGCTCGTGTAGATGACGATCGTTGGGTCGGCGTCCTGAACGTCCGTGAAGATCTCCTCCGGCTCGTGCTGGGCCAGCAGGTCTTCCAGGTAAGGCATGCTCTCCGTCTTGGCATCCAGGCTGATGAAGTGCTTGACCGTCGTCAGCTCGCCCTTTATCTCGTTAAGCAGGTCGAAATACCGCTCGCCAACGAACACCACCGTCGCCTCCGAGTTGTTGCACATATACACCAGCTCTTCTTGCTTCGCGCGGTAGTTCAGCGGCACGAACACCCCACCCAGCTTCGCCGTCGCGTAATACGTCTCGACGTACTCCATCGAGTTCAGCGCCATGATCGCGATCTTCTGGCCCTGGCCCACGCCCAGGCTCTGTAGCGCGTTGGCCAGCCGGTTCACGCGCTCCTGCATCTCACCGAATGTGCGCGTCCGCTCCTCGCAGGCCATTGCCGTGCGCTCCGGCACGGTCGACGATGCGATCATCAAGAATTCAGATGTGTTCATTTATCCTCCCCTTGGGGCGATTCAGTTGTCGATCCAGGCAAATGCTGTCACCGGCGGCTCGCCTCCCGACGACGTGCCGGCGACCGTGAAGCCATGGGACGCCAGGAGATCGCCGATGGGCGCCGGCGCCTCCCCGCGCGAGCGGCTGCCATACGCCCCGACGATCAGCCGGCCTCCCGGGCTAACGACGTTTGCAAGCAGCCTTGCCGCGTACTCGCCCAGGTAATCGGGTGGTACGCAGTCCCACAGCGTATAAACGTACCTGAAACGGCGGTCGGGCCGCCAGTCCCAGCCGTTCGCCACCAGAAAGTTGCCTGCAAACTCGGGCATGCGCCGCTTCGCCTCCGCAATCAGTCTCGGCCCGATATCGACACCGTGGGGCGCGAGCCTCAGCCCGCGCTGCGCTCCCCAGGCGATGAGGCATTCGACCAGGTAGCCGTTCGCACAGCCGATGTCCAACAGGTCTCCATCGCCATCGATGGCATCGAGGATCGGCTCACGTTCCGCGCGCCAGCGCTCCGCACGCCGGTGTCCACGCTGATCTCCCCGGACGGCGAGACGGCGACCGGGAAACGGTCCATCCCTCGCGGCGAAGGTCCGGACACGTGCTCTCCGGTCAGGGTGAAGGTGTTGCCACTGCAGGTCCCGCGGAGCCAACCGGTTGCGCCCTCGAACTGCATCTCGGGACGCCACGTAATGGGGCAGTCGGCGTTGGACCCGAAGAGTTGGTGCGGGTCTATCTCGCTGAGAGCGATCACCTCGCCGGTGTCTAGCTTCACCAGGAAGAACCCCGCTGCGTGGTATACCGGCTGCTCGGCACGTAGATCGCTAAGTCTCCCGGCGTCGACCACCCGGGGACCATTCCCCGACGGCTTGAGCACGGCCAGCGAGACCACAACACCTGCCATCATGACGCCGGCCAGCAAGCCGAGGGCGATCACTCGGCGCGAAAGCCGCCACGAGCGCGGCGGCGTTGGCGTCGCTACGGGAATCGTGCCCATCAGGCACGCTCCTTTCCCCCGCCCTACTGCGGCGGGTTTACCGGATCGCCGTTGTCTTCCTTGAACGCGCCATGCGGTCCGTCGCGTGGATCGACGATCAGCTCCCCGTCTTCCAGCGTGACGTTCAGCCGGTTGAGGCCAACCGTACACGGCCCGCCAAAGCACGCGCCTCTCAGGTCGTAGATTGAGCCGCTACAGGCGTCCCGAAACCACCCTGTCTTGCCCATGAAGTCGTATCCGCTCCCCCAGGGAAGTGAGCAACCGGTCGCCGGATCGCGGTCGTAGAGCGCTACGAACTCGCCGTCGGGTAGGTGCACCAGCCAAAAGCGCTGTTCTTCGAAATAGTGCGGCTCCGCGATACCGTATTCATCCGGGCTGCCTGCATTGACCGTGCGCGGTGTGTGGTATCGCGGCGAGATGAGCGTTATCAGCACCATCACCGCCAAGACCGCGCCAATAATCAGGGGCACCGCGAGACCGAATCTGTTGAGCCACCGCCAACCGCGCCCAATAGGCGAGATGTGTTCCGTGTGCGCAGTCATCGTCTTGTCTCAGCGGCCGAGCGCCAGTAATGCGCGCTCCGCCAGCTTTGATTCTAGCGCGATGGCGGACTCTAACGGTAGCTCGGCACCGTCTCGAATCGCCCGCTTGGCCAGCGTTACTGCCTCCATTGGCCTCGATGCGATCTCACGCGCCACTTCGCCCGCTTCCTCGTAGAGGCGTTGCCGAGGCACCAGGCGCTGGATCAACCCGCGTCGAAACGCCGTCTCCGCGTCTATCGGCTCTCCTGACAGGATCATTTGCATGGCCAAGCCCAACGGCACGTGTCGGGGTAGCGTTTGCGTCCCTCCAGCCGAAGGAATGTACCCGAGAGTTACCTCCGGCAGCCCCATCACAGCATCCCCCGAAGCAATTCGGATGTCGCAGCACATCGGCAACTCAATCCCCGCGCCGAGTGCGTACCCGTGGATCGCGGCGATCAGCACCTCGTCCATGGAAAGCATGAACCACCAGAGATCACGCTCACGGCGCGCGCGACGCGCCTCGGCGATTGAAGGAGCCGTCCCGAATTCACTGAGGTCGGCTCCGGCAGAGAACGCGCGCTCACCAGCTCCCTTGAAGACAACAACACGCACGTCCGGGTCATCGCGCACCGCATGCATCAGAGCCCATATCTCGTCTCGCATCCGCAGGTTGACCGAATTGAGGACGTCGGGTCTGTTGAGCGTGACCCAGGCCACGCCGTCGCCTGTCTTCTCGTAGAGGACAGGGGCGTCAGTGGTCATCGCCAGTCGGGCTTGCGGACAGCCCCCTTCTTCTTGTTCACCAGCGTCTGCGCGATATCGGCGTTCACCGTTTCCGTGAGATCACTGAGTTGCCCGGCCTTTCCCGAATCGATGCGCCACTTTCGTAGCAGCCCACGGTCCTTCTCCGCCAAACCTGCCTCGTCTATCAATGCATCACAGATGAAGGCCAGCAGCTCGCGCACCTCTTCCGGTTCGAATTCGACCTTCATGCCATCTCCTTTTTGCGGCCGTAGCGCCCCCTGCGCTTAACCAGCCGGTTGGTCGACTCCTCAAAGTAGGCGCCCAGCGAGTGGTTAATCTCCCCTGCCAGCTCGATCATCGGCGCCGAACCTTCGGCGTGGCTGCGCTGCCACTGGCGGATTTTCTCCTTGCCCGCCGTCGAAAGCCCGCCGTTGTCGATGGCGTGAGCAGTCACCAGCATCATCAGCGACCAGGCTTCGTCCTGGTTCAATCTCAGTTGCACGTTCGCTACCTCCCTTTGAACTCGGGCTTGCGTTTGCTCAGGAATGCCTCCACACCCTCCGCCCGATCCTCCGTTGTCTGCAGGATGACCGTCAGATCAGTCTCATAACGAAGCGCCTGCTCGAGCGGCATCTCGACCCCCCGGACGATCACCTCTTTTGCATAAGCCACGGCGACGGGTCCCCGCTCCGCAATGCGGGAAGCGATCTCGCCCACGCGTTGATGCGGATCGGTCGCGACTTCGCTGACAAGGCCGATGCGCATTGCCTCCGCCGCATCTACCGCCCGGCCCGATAGCACTACGTCCAGCGCGTTCCCCCGGCCAACGAGACGTGCGAGCCGCTGGGTTGTTCCCGCGACTGGCACGCGCCCCGCAGCCACGTCGTCAAAGGTGATTGCGGCGCCTTGACCAGCGACCCTAATGTCTGCGGCGAGCGCCAGCGCCAGGCTGCCCCCGCTAACTTCGCCGTCAACGACGCAGATGACCGGCTTGCTGACGGTCGCAAGGGCGCCAAACGGATCGCTCAGGATACCGGATACGATAGCGGCTTCGCGGGATCCGATCGCTGCCTTGTCCCAACCACCGGCGGTCGCAACGATGATGACGCGTACACTTTCGTCGTCTGCCAGTGATTGGACGGCGGAGACAATGTCGCGCACCTCGTCCGCACCGACGGCATGGTCGACAAAGGTGAGGCGCGCAATTGGCGGAGTGAGATCTAGCGTGACCGATGACATGGAGTTCAGCGTACGCGATTTTAGCAAACGCAGCGGCTAAGACCCCGCCCCGGTACCATTTCCAGTGTAAAACAGCAAGTCATCCTGGCCTCGATGGCCTTCCTGGCGGCACTCACCCTTGCCTGCGGCGAAGACGATGCCGACAACGACAACGAGGACGGCCCCGCCGGTGATGTAGCTGGCGTCTGCCCCGGAACCTACGCTTCGAGAGAGTCGATCGGGCGGGGACTTCTGTATGGATCGCACAGACAACCGCGAGTTGACCGGTACCCTCATTTACGCGGGCGATCACCACTCACGATCGGCGGGCGCACCGCCAACGAGCGCCTCAGCTTCGTCCGGAGCCAGCGAGGCGGCAAGCGGTCGCCCGGCCAAGTCGCCTTCACTACGGGCGGAACGTTCTCCGGTGATGCGGTGGATAACAGTATCAGCGGCGCGTGGACGTCGGTCGACGGCGATGGGGGCGCCTGGTCGGCCACCCACCCGACGCTGCCTCGTGCGCTGATTAGCCTTCGCCTTGTGACGCGCCCCGCGCGACTGCTATCATCCGCCCCGTGCCTGTAAATATGGGCGCATCCAAAAGGAGACACGAGGGAGGCAAATGTGGCAGATACCGCACTTGGCGGCATCCGCGTAATCGATCTGTCGCAGGGAATAGCCGGGCCCTACTGTGCCCGACTGCTCGCAGACCTCGGCGCTGAGGTAATCAAAGTCGAACCACCCGACGGCGATGTCACTCGGCGCCTGGGTCCGTTTCCTGGCGACCGGCCGGACCCTGACAAGAGCGGCTTGTTCATTCACCTGAACGGCAACAAGAAGAGCATCACCCTAGAGCTGGACTCTGCTGACGGTCGGGATCTGCTCCGCAAGCTCCTCGCGAGCGCGGATGTACTTATCGAAAATGAGACGCCGGGCCGCATGGCCGACTTAGCGCTGAATTACGAGCAGGTAATGGACGACTTTCCCGATCTCATCTACTGCTCCGTGACTCCGTTCGGGCAGACGGGGCCGTATGCGAAGTACCAGGGTAACTCTCTGGCAGTGATGGCGATGTCTGGCCTGATGTACGTCACGGGCGACCCGGACAAGGAGCCGCTGTGTACGGGCGGAGAGCCAGCCGATTACTTCGGCGGTTTGCATGCTTGGGTCGCGGTGCTGGCGGCGCTTGAATACCGCGGGGAAACAGGGGCCGGTCAGCACATTGATGTCTCGTGCCTGGAATCGCTCGGCTGCGCCGACGAGTACAACACGACGATGTATGCGTGGCTCGGCGCCATCCGCAAGCGCTATTACTCCCGCCACCACATTCCGACTTACCCCAGCGAGATCTTTCCGTGCCGAAACGGCCACATCGTTGTCATCGGCGGCGCAACCGGCTTCCCCTTGATGATGGCGATCCTCCTCGAGAACCCTGAGTTGGAGAACAACCCGCTCTTCCAGAATCTTTGGTTGCGCACCATTCAGTGGGAGGAGTTCGAGAAGATACTTCGCCCGTATTTAATGGAGCACGACTGGGAGGACCTGCTGACCCGCGCACAGGAACTCCGCATTCCATTCGCGGCCGTGATGGAGCCGGGAACGTTGCTGAACGACCCGCATTTGCGGGAACGGGGCTTCTTCTGCGAGGTTGATCAGCCGGGCCTCGGCAAGATTCCGGTGGCCTGCTACATCTTTCAAATGTCGGAAACGCCTCTACAGTGCGACGCGGCGCCCGCGCTAGGGGACAATACCGGCGCGATCGCGGAGGCAGTGCAATGAGCGAGAACCTTCCGCTCTCCAGAGTCCGCGTCCTCGACCTCGCACAGGTATACGCCGGCCCCACTTGCACCCGCCTGCTCTCCGACCTGGGGGCCGACGTCATCAAAGTCGAGGGCCTCAGGCGCATGGACATCACGCGCAATTTCGTGATGCCTGAAAACAACAGCGAAGACGACTACTGGAACAAGGCCGGCTACTTCCTGTTGCGCAATGGCGGCAAGCGCTCGCTGACGCTGGATTTTAGCGAGGAGTCGGGGGGGGCGGGCGTCCATATCGTCAAGCGGCTCGTCGAACACTGCGACGTCGTGGTCGAAAGCTTCACGCCACACGTAATGGCGAAGCTCGGTATCGACTACGCATCGCTGACTGCAATCAAGCCAGATGTCATCATGCTGAGCATGTCCGGCTACGGCCAGTACGGGCCGTGGCGGGACTACGCAGGCTACGGCATGGGCCTGGAACCCGCGTCCGGCCTCGCCTCAATTACCGGCTATCGTGACGGCGACCCGCTGCGCACCGGCATCTCCTTCACCGATCCTTACTCCGGCATTGTCGGCGCGGGATCGGTGCTGACAGCGCTGGTCTATCGCAGGCGTACAGGCAAGGGCCAGTACATCGATCTCTCGGAGCAGGAGACGGCGATTCCAGTAGTTGGCTACGCGATCATGGACAAGGCGATGAACGGACGAGACCCGAAGCGCACCGGTAACCGAAGCCACTGGTACGCGCCGCAGGGCTGTTACCCGTGCACGGGCGATGACTCCTGGATGGTGATTACCATCCGGTCAGACGCAGAGTGGGCCGACTTAGCGCGTACTGTCGGCGAGCCGGGGTGGGCTTCTGACCCCCGATTCGTGGATGTTGAGTCGCGCCGCGAAAATCACGACGAGATCGATGAACTGATCTCGAATTGGACGCGGGAACAAGACGCGTACGCGGCGACCGATTTGTTGCAGTCTTCTGGGATCATCGCGGCTCCCGTTCTGAACCCCAAGCAGGTGCTTTTCGATCCGCACCTCAAAGAGCGTGGCTTCTTCGACATCGTGGAAACCGACCAGGGCAAGCGGCCGGTGCCGCACCAAATCGGCGCCAAGTTTTCTGGCTTTCAACCGGACAGCAGCCGCCGGGCGCCGAAGCTGGGCGAGCACAATCACGAGGTGCTTGCTGAGGTCCTCGGCCTGAGCGACGGCGATATCTCCGAGTTGAAGGATAAGGGTGTAATCGGCGATGAACCCATCTCCGCCGTCCCTCTGCCGGTCATGCGCATGTTCGTGCAGTGGCCTCTTACGTCCTACCAACAAATGGGCGCTCTTGGCCCCGTTGAAGACGACCACCACGAGCAACTTGGACTGGCCTGACGGCCACCGAGAGGAGAGCACGATGAAATTCGGAGCCGTAGCTAATCAGTCCGGCGTCAACTGGAAGGAACTGCTCGACATGTGGACCGAGCTCGACGCAGGTGATTCGTACGACTCGCTCTGGCTGATGGATCACTTCGTCACTGGCTTCGGTGGCGCTTTCGGCTCCGAAGGTCCGTGCTTCGAAGGCTGGACGGCGCTCGGCGCCCTGGCACAAGCGACTTCGCGCGTCAAGCTCGGCATCCTGGTGACCGGGAATACTTACCGCCACCCGGCCGTCCTGGCAAAGCAGGCCACCACGATCGATCACATCTCCGATGGCCGTCTAATTTTCGGACTCGGCGCGGGCTGGCACGAGTATGAGCACCAGGCGTTCGGAATCGGTCTACCTCCCATCAAGGAGCGCATGGACCGTCTCGAGGAAGCGAGCGGCGTGATCAAGGCACTCTGGACGGAGGACAGGCCTTCCGTCGAAGGGAATTACTACTCGCTGGACAAGCCTCCTTATAATCCGCCCAACGTCCAGCAACCTCACCCGCCAATCCTCATCGGTGGAGGAGGAGAGAAGCGGACACTTCGCATCGTGGCAAAGTATGCAGACGTGGCTAACGTCCAAGGCACGCCCGCCGAAGTCCGCCACAAGTTCGAAGTGCTGGACCAGCATTGCGAGGCCGTCGGACGAGACCCCAAGTCCGTCCGCCGCACGATCCAGGTGCCCCTCTTTCTTAACGAGGACCCTGGCTTCCGAGAGCGCGTGCTGCAGGGTATGGTTGCCGCCCGCGGCGGCACGCCGGAGGAAGCCGCAGAGGCGATCCTCATCGGCGGCCCCGAAGAGGTCCAGGACAAGATCGGGCGCTACCAGGACGCAGGCGTGGAGGAGATCTACGTCGCCATGTGGCCGCGGTTCTACCCGACCGTCGTCCGGCGCTTCGCTGAAGAAGTCGTACCAGCGTTCCGGTAGAATAGGCCGCGCTATGCGGGTATTCGTCGCCGGAGCGACCGGCGTCTTGGGCCGAGCCTCCATCCCAGCGATGATCACGGCCGGCCACGACGTCGTGGCCGCCTCCCGGAGCGAGGTTAACGACGCAACCATCAAAGAGATGGGGGCAGCACCCGCCCAGACTGATCTGTTCGACCCTGCGTCCATTGCCAGAGCCGCGTCCGGCTGCGAAGCAATCTGTCATCTGGCGACCAAGATCCCGCCGCTGATGAAGATACGCAGCGCCCGGTCCTGGGACGAGAACAACCGCATCCGGCGAGAGGGCACGAAGAACCTGGTGGCCGCGGGGATCTCGGCCGGAGCGAAGGTCTTCGTCGCTGAGTCGATCACCTTCATTTACGGCGATCGTGGTGACGCCTGGGTCGACGAGTCGGCGACGACGTCATCTGCCTGGGGTCCCGCACTTGACTCGACCCTCGACCTGGAACGCGAGGCGAGGCGATTTGCGGAGAGCGGGGATGATCGGCGGGCGGTAATTCTGCGCTTCGGGTTATTCTATGGCCCTCAGGCTGCGAGCACTCGAGACTCGGCGAGGATGGCGCGGCGGCGGATGCTGCCTGTGCTGGGTAAGGGTGACAACTACTTTTCCAACATCCACGTCGACGACGCAGGACGAGCCGTAGCGGCCGCGTTGGATGCCGCGGGCGGCGTCTACAACGTAGTCGAGGACGAGCCGGTGACCCAGCGCGAGTACGCGGACGCTTTCAGTTCGGCAATCGGCGCCCCAAGGGCCATCGGCGTGCCGCGGTGGCTGGGTAGACTCTTTATCGGCGGTCCCGCCAACTATGTGTTCGCATCGACACGCGTGTCCAACCGCAAGTTTAAGGAGGCGACCGGATGGTCGCCGCAGTACCCGAATGTTCGCCAAGGATTCAACCAGGTAGCCGAGAAGCTAGACGGAGGCGATTTATGAGCCGTGTTCTAGTCACGGGAGGAACAGGAGGGTTGGGCGCCGAGCTGGTGCCGCGATTGAAGGCGGCCGGGCACACGGTCCGGGTTGGCAGCCGCAAGCACGCTCCCGCGGAGCTCGAACAGGGCATCGAGTGGGCTCAGATGAACCTGCACCCCGCAGAAGGGATTGCGGAAGCGATCGCCGGTGTTGACGTCGTTATGCATGCCGCCTCGAGTCCTTTCAAGAAGACGCAGGAAACCGACGTCGAGGGAACGAAGAAGCTCTTAAAAGCCGCCAGGGACACCGGCGTCGAGAACTTCTACTACATCTCGATCGTCGGCGTGGACAAGATTCCTGAGAACGCGTATTACCGGGCGAAATGGGCCGCTGAACAAGCGATCGAGGCATCGGGCGTCCCGTATACGATCCTGCGCGCGACGCAGTTCCACTCGCTCCTTGATGTGTTCTTGCGGCAGCTGTTCAAGCGCGGGCCGCTCCTCTTCGTGCCGCGCGCCGCCAAATTTCAGCTGATCGATACGTCCGAGGTTGCCCAGCACATGGCAGACACTCTGGCGAAGAGCGGGGCGGGGCGATTGGAGGACATCGGCGGGCCGGAGGTGCTGACGGCCGGGGATATTGCCGACTCGTGGGTGAGGGCATCGGGTACGTGTGTGCTCAAGGTGCCGGTACCCGCCGTCGGCCCGATGAAGCCGTTTGCGGAAGGACGCAACACGTGCCCGGAGCAAAAATTCGGACACACCACCTGGCCTGAGTGGCTGGAGAGGACATACAAACGCTCGTAATCGAATTCGTTCCCACGCCGACGCCGGAGACCGCGGCAATTGGCGCGGGGACCACAACGCACGCCCGCTAACGGATCTGGGCCGCCGCCAGGCGGATGCCATCTGCGCGGATCTGCTGATGGCGCGCATCGCCGCCCTGTTTGCCAGCCCGGCCTTGCGCTGCTGGCAGATCCTTGAGTAGTGAAAGCACTCGGGATCAAGCTCGCGACGCTGCCTGACCTCCGTGAAGGACGCCCTCTGGACGGCCCTTGCATCGGCTGGCAGCAATCTGGTTAATATTGACTGCACCAAGGTACACAATTATGAGCGTCTGTCTGAACTGCGGGCACGAGTACGAACGCCACCTGTTTGGCGGGATGTGCTTCTATTGTGACTGCAAGCGCGCCGTCTATGAGACGAAGGCTCCTTTTGGGGTGATCCAACCGGCGGCCACGGCAAACGGCGCCAAGCCCGCCAAGAAGACGAGGAAACAGAACGGCGGGAAGCCGCGTCGCCTGGGCGCCACCTAGCGCGGGTGACTCCGGTCACTTGACAGCATCATCGTAGAGGCATAGTCTCACGTGCGCGTCAGAGTGAAGGGAGTTGCTTAATGACGGACCAGCCAGGCATCACCAAGGCAGAACTTCTTGAAGGCCTGCGTGCCACGGAAGTCGAGCTTCTTGAGAAACTTCGAGGTCTGCCAGCGGATGCGCTGGAAGCCGGTTGTTACGAAAACGGATGGAACGGCCGCCAGGTGCTCGCTCACATTACTGCAATCGAATGGACATACCCGAAGCTCGTTGATTTGGCCCGCAACGGCCCGCCGGAGAAGAAACCGGATGAGCCAGCCCATAAGGCGGCACGCGGCGGGATCAATGACTACAACGATCGCTCCATCGAGCGCTACAGCGGTGCCACGGTAGCCGAACTGCTCGAGACCTTCAAAGTCAACCGCGAAACAACAATCGCCACAGTTGAGGAGACCAACGACGACCTCCTGGCGGCCGAGGTGAAAAGCGCGGGGGGGATAAGGGGTCCGCTGGCGACGGTACTGAACTTCGTCGCCGTCATGCACGTACGCGGTCACGTTAACGACATCGTCGCGGCAGCGAGCGCGAAGGCCTGAGCATGTCGCGGCGCGACCAGATCAAGATGACGCCGGATGAGGTGGAAGGCTTTCTCCGCGAAGAGCGTACAATGTCGATCGCTACGATCGCCCCTGACGGACGCCCTCACGTTGTCGCTATGTGGTACGCCTGGGTCGATGGGCAGCTTGCCTTTTGGACTTACGGCAAGTCGCAGAAAGTGCTGAATTTGAAGCGCGATCCGCGGATCACCTGCATGGTTGAAGCGGGGGATACGTATAACCAACTTCGCGGCGTTGAACTCATCGCCACGACGCGAATCACGGACGACTCTGACACCGTGACGCGGTTTGGCATCGAAGAGTTCGAACGCTACCAGGGAGTCAAAGTGAATGAAGCGACAAGCCCCGGCGTGCAGAGGATGGCGCAGAAACGGGTGGTCGTCTTCATCGACGTCGAGAAAATTGTCTCCTGGGACCACCGCAAGCTCGGCGGCGCTTACTGATGCCCGAACCAAAGATTCTGACTGATGTCGAGGACCATACCTTTATCGTCACGATCAACCGGGCAGACCAGCGCAACTGCGTGGATGGCGAGACGGCCGGCCTACTCGAGGGAGCAGCCGAGCGATTTCGTACCGACGACAGTCTCTATGTGATGGTGCTCACCGGTTCAGGCGATAAGGCATTCTGTGCCGGGGCGGACCTCAAGAACATCGATTCGCTGATGACCCGCCCAAACGCCGGCAAATCGGGGCCGATGGGGCTTTCGCGCATAACGAACCTCTCCAAGCCTATCGTCGGCGCCATCGAAGGCTACGCTACTGCAGGCGGCCTGGAACTTGCGTGCTGGTGCGACTTCCGTATCGCATCTTCATCGGCGCAGTTTGGCGTGTTAAACCGGCGCTGGGGGGTACCTTTGGTGGATGGTGGTACCCAGCGGCTGCCTCAAATTGTAGGGCTCGGCAATGCGCTCTACCTGATCACAACCGGTGCCCAGATCGATGCGCCCACTGCGTTCCGCATGGGTCTCGTACAGGAAATCGTACCTCCTAAAACGGCGCTTCAGCGCGCCGTCGAAATTGCCAACGTTGTCGCCACCTATCCCCAGACCGCGATGCGCAACGACCGCAAGGCGGCGCTACGCGCGTTCGAACTACCCCTGGAGGCGGGCCTGCGTTATGAAGTCGAAGCGCATGCCGACAGCCTTGCCGACCCCGCTATGCGAGACTGGCTTGGCCGCTTCGCCGCGGGCGAGCGCCCGCAGCCGATAAGACCCCTTGACCCGGATTGACACAGCGCCGGACGCCACGTACCTTTCGCTCAACATTATTGGAGGGCTAGCTTGTCTCTGAAATTCAACAGCCTCCGGTTCTTGACGTTCGCAATGGTGGTCGGGCTGGCTGCCCTTGGCGTTAGCCAACTGCGCGGTGGCGTATCGGCGGATTCCGGTCCGCAAGGATATGACTCCGAAGACTTTTGCAACAAGGTTGCTGTGCTCGAGATGGTGATGAGTTCCGGCTTCGAGCACCATCAGAATATAGGCATGTCGGCTACAGTCCTGACGGAGATCAAATGCCTTCTCGACTCGTTTGAGGTGCAACCGAGCGCCTTGATTCCGGTCCGCCTGGAGGGCAACCTTCCGTGGGTAGATGTCGAGGGGGAGTTCGTTTTCGATGGGAATCCCTACGCGGAGGGCTCGGGCACAGTCGCAGGGACGCCCAATGTCAAGGTGATTCTCGATGCCTTCGTCTCGACCGAGTATGAGATCAGCGGCCTTTACACGATGGGTGCCGACGGTGAACTCGGCAACCCCGCGGTGTACGCTCTGAGCGGCGTTTTTGGAACCGATACGATTCCGACGCCAACGCAGCCAGGCCAGACGGCCGAACCGGCTCCCACGGCCACCCCGGCCGGGGATCCTGTCGCCTGGGGAGACAACAATTGCAGTGGCGCACCCGACCCAGTCGACGCTCTCCTTACCTTGCGCCATGATGCAGGCCTGAATGCCAATACCGGCGATTGCCCGCAACTTGGCGCCCAGGTGAACGTGCTTATCGCGGCAGTTTACGCCTGGGGCGACTTTGACTGCAGCACAGCCGTTGACCCGATCGACGCGCTCAAGTTGCTGCGTTTCGACGCCGGGCTGAACGTGGGCCAGGAGGCCGGCTGCCCGGCACCCGGCGCGCAGGTCACGTACGCGACACCGTGACGGCCGGGTGGCTGCAGCGACGTCGAGTGAGCTTAAGACACAACTGCAACGGATGTTGAGCGGGTATAATCCTAGAGTAGCGTACAGGCTCCTCACGGTTCAGTTAGGGTTGTCCGGAGCCGCGAGATGATGTATTCCTGAACTATTATCATGGCGAGCCGCAGGCGCGGCAGGGGAAGGAGCATGAAGCGTGAAGATTAAAAACCTCGTTGTCAGCCTGCTGGTAACGGTGCTCGGTGTGATCCTGCTTAGTGGGGATGGCACCCGGGAGGCGGACGCCAGCGCGGTCCAGCCGAACGAGCTGGCAAGTGCCATGCTTGATCCGAGCTGCGGCTTCGTCAACGCGACCTACGTGACGGTGCCGCCGGAGGGGACGCCCAACGGCGTTTACACTGGGGAGCTCACAGTGTTCCCGACGCGCGGGTCGACGTTCGGCATTTTGACCACGGGCAGCTTTGCGGTGGCCGATGATCCGAATGACGAAGGTAACCTCGGCTTCAACATCGGCGGGGACAACGTGCGCGGCGACACGGACTTCGACGTGACCATTCTGCGCATCGACTGCACGCCGGCCGCCACCGCCAACTGCCTTAGCCTGGACTTCGCGTTCTACTCAGAGGAGTTCCCGGAATTCGTCGATTCACCGTACAACGACGCATTCATCGCTGAACTGAACGACACGACGTGGTCGACCGATGGTTCGACAATCGATGCACCAAATAATTTTGCCAAGGACCCGCTGGGCCAGCCGGTGACCGTCAATTCCACGGGGGCGACGAGCGTCACGGCGGAGAACGCGGCGGGCACGACGTACGATGCGGGCACGACGCTGCTAGTGGCCAGCACGACATTCACGCCGGGCATGGACCTGAACGGCGGTAACCCTGGCAACATCTCGCTCTACCTCTCGATCTTCGATCAGGGAGATGGCATCTACGACTCCGCGGTCTTTGTCGACCGCATACGCGCGGGCACCGTGAACCAGGAGGACGAGTGCACGGAAGGCGCGCAGCAGGGCGAGATATGCTTCGATGGCATCGACAACGACGGTGACACGCTTGTGGACGGCGACGACCCGGACTGCCCCGACGTCTTCGATGCGATCTGGGGCGACCACAACTGCTCAGACCAGGCCGACCCGGTGGACGCCCTGCTCAACCTGCGCCATGACGCGGGACTCAGCACGATTACGAATGAGTGTCCGGAGATGGGCATCGTGGTCGAGGTGTTGCAGGCATCGCCGCATCCATGGGGCGACGTGGACTGCAGCGGCGGGCCGGACCCTGTGGACGCGCTCAAGATTTTGCGATACGACGCGGGGTTGAACGTCTCGCAGCCGGAGGACTGCCCGGAGATCGGCTCGCAGGTTGAGATAGAGGGTCTCTGACCAACTGTACCCAGCGTGGCAGCCACCGCACAACGGCGGCGCACTGACGCCAGATCATAAGTGAAGTAGATGCGTAGTGGTCCTTTGGTGTCTGATGTGAGGCAGTGGTATACTCTCGCCTTAGCAAACCGCAGGGCCGCGAACGCGGCCGGAGGGGCACGCACATGACTCGATCCGCCTGGTACTGCCGCCGGCGCCAAATGGCTCTCGTCATTCATAACATCATCCGCGTCGAACCAACCGATGCGCTTCTCGTCCTGCGGGCGGATGCGGGCCTGTCTGTGAACCAGGGCGCGCCCTGTGTGCCAATGGGCGACAGCGCTGAATTCGACGGTATCCAGCGGACCTGGGGCGACTTCGACTGCAACCACGCGTTGAGTCCCGTGGACGCCCTCAAGATCCTTCAATACGATTCCGGCTTCGTACCCGCGCAGTCTGCCGGCTGCCCGGAGTTCGGAGACGTCCTCGAGGTTAGCTAGAACAGAACCCTATGCTTTCCCGCTGCGTAGCTCAGACAATGAGGTCGGCCCGGCGCATCGCCCCGATAGCTGTCGCCCTGGCGGTGGTGGGCCTCGTCGCTGTCCTCGTGACTGCCAGCGAATCCCAGCGCGCCACCGCAGGCGCGCCTTTCCCTGTCAACACCACGGTTCTGCCGGGGGACGGCACGTGTGACGACACTGAGTGCACGCTTGAAGAAGCAATTATGGCCGCTGGCGACGGCGGGACAGTGTCATTCAGCATTCCCGATACCGATCAGGGATGCGTGGCCGGGATCTGCACCATCAAGCCTACGGAAGCGCTGGTTCCACTTGGCTTCCAAAACATGACCGTCGATGGGTACACGCAGCCGGGCGCATCGCCGAATACGGCAGGCGCCTTTCAGCCGACGAACGCGAACATACGCATCGTGGTTGACGGCTCCGATATCACGACCGGTTCGGCGTACGGGCTCTGGGTGGCCAACTCTGGGATCACTATCCGCGGGCTTTCGATCGTCAATTTTGGCGAAGAGGGGATCAAGACCGGCACCTTCCCTCATTCAGCGATCGTCCGCGGGAACTTCATCGGCATCCTTCCTGATGGCGAGACGGCGGCGGGTAACGACATCGGCGTCCACATCATGAGCAGCCAGAGCGGGAACGCGATCGGCGGAGACAGCCCGGCAGACCGTAACGTCGTCTCTGGAAACGCCAACGACGGCCTCTACGCGACGGCCGGTGAAGGCCTCACGATATCGAACAACTTCGTCGGGACGAATGCGGCGGGGACCTCCGCCGTCCCCAACGGCCGGTACGGCATTAACCTGGGAAACAGGCCCATGAGCCTCATCTACCAGAACCTGGTCTCCGGAAACGGCAGCGACGGCATCCGCGCGAGCGGCACAGACGACATCACCATCGCTAACAATCGGGCGGGTACAAACGCGGCCGGCAACGGAGCGGTGGCGAACGGCGGACACGGAATCCATCTGCACAGCGTGACCTTTAGCCTGGTCGGGATCATTGGCCAGGGCGTGGGGAACCTGGCCTCGGGCAACGTGAAGAGCGGGATTGCACTGACCAACTCCGACGACAACAACGTGAAGGGCAACCGGATAGGCACGAATTTGGGTGGCGCCAGTCCGCTGCCCAACCAGGACCACGGCGTCTACCTGGACCAGGGATCCGACGACAACACCATCGGTGGTGAGTTCGACGTGGACGAGGAGAACATTATCGCCTTCAATGGCAAAGCCGGCGTTGCGCTCTCCCCTGCCGCAGGCATCGACAACTACATCGATCCCAGTTCCACGCACTCCAACGCAGGCCTGGGTGTCGACCTGCTGGACGACGGCCAGGTGCTGGCCAACGACGCCGACGACTCTGACACAGGACCTAATGATCTGATGAATTATCCGGTCATCAACAGCGCCGAGTGGAATGGCTCCACCCTTAGCGTGAACGCGACCCTCACGACTGTACCGAGCAAGTTCTATAACTTGTTCATTTTCGTCAACCGGGAGTGCGATCCCAGCGGTTACGGCGAAGGAGAGCGTTTCCTCGTGTCCCATCCACTGTCCAGCGGCGCGACCGGCTCCGCCAGCTTCACTAAGCATATCCCCGTGAGCGATATTGCCGACATGGAATTCGTCACCATGTCCGCGTCTAACCCCGAGAGCACATCCGAGTTCTCCAAGTGCGAGCCTATTGATTACACAGGCCCCGAGACACCCACCGCGAGTCCAACACCCTCCCCCAGCCCAACATCGATCACGTCCCCCACACCATCGGGTACCGGTACGTCCGCACCCACTCCGTCGCCTTCTGACACCGGATCGCCTTTTGACACAGGAACGCCGTCTCCGACATCGGCATTTACACCAACCCCAACGCCTACTGCGTCCATCGGCATGCAGGTCATCTGGTCCAACCTGGACTGCACAGGAAACACGAACCCTGTAGATGCCCTGAAGGCACTTCGGGCAGACGCCGGGCTCAGCGTAACTCAGCCCGCGGGCTGCCCTTCAATCGGCTCACAAACGCAGGTGAATGGCCAAACACGGACCTGGGGTGACGTCGACTGCAACCTGGCGCTGACACCGGTGGACGGGCTCAAGATCTTGCGCTTCGATGCGGCGCTGCCGGTGTCACAGGAACCAGGTTGCCCCGGCATGAACGAAATCGTGACCCTCGCCTGATCGATGGATCTCCAGTTAGCCGGCCGTGTCGCCATCGTTGCCGGTGCCTCCCGCGGCATTGGCCGCGCGACTGCGCTGGCGCTAGCTGCGGAGGGCTGCCAGGTCGTCCTCTCCGCACGCGGCGAAGAAGACCTTCGCGAAATAGCCGCCGAGATCCCCGGTGAACGCCACGTTGTTGCCGCCGACCTGACAGTTCCAGCAGATGCGCAACGCCTCGTGCAAGCCACTATCGAGCGATTCGGCCGCGTCGATTGTCTGGTCACCAGCATCCACTTCTCCCCGCGCGGGATTGATGACGAAGACTGGCGACAATCGTTCGATGTGCTGTTCATGCCCGCTGTCCGGCTAACCCGTCTCGTCGCGTCGCGCATGAAAGATGCGGGTGGCGGAAGCATCGTCCACCTGTCATCGATTTGGGGCAAGGAGGCAGGGGGGCGCCCGCCGTACAACGCCATGAAGGCCGCGCTGATCAGTCATGCCAAGGCGATGGCGGTGGAGTTGGCGCGGGACGGAATTCGCGTCAACACGGTCGCGCCGGGATCCGTGAGCGCACCGGGAGGAACCTGGTGGAAGCGTCAGCAGGAAGACCCGGAGAGCATGGCGAGGTTCGTTGAGGACAACATTCCGATGGGACGGTTTGGGACGGCGGAGGAAGTCGCGAACGTTGTCGCATTCCTTTGCTCGCCGAGGGCTTCGTGGGTTACAGGCGCGACAGTCGTCGTGGACGGTGGCCAGAGCCACTCCAACGCCTAGGACATGCCACTTCCCGAAGGCCTGATCATCAGGATGTACGAGGCGCGGGACAACGCCCGCGTCTGGGAGTTTCACTGGGAGGGAGTAATCGGCACCACCCGCGACTATCCGAAGGTGGACCGCACGTACGATGCAGACCTCACGGAGCTCGAAGCAGAGTACCTGACGGCCGGATCCAACTTCTGGGTGGTGGAAGGTTCAGAAGGTTTAGTCGGGATGGCCGCAATCAAGCGCATCGACGAAGCGACGGGCCGGTTACGCCGAATGCGCGTCACGGAGGCGTGGCGGCGGCGCGGGGTGGCGCGGGCGTTGCTGGAAAGAGCGATCGCGTTTTGCCGGGAGTCCGGCTACGCGCGGCTGATCCTGGACACGACCGAGCACCAGACGGCCGCGCAGCGGCTCTACGAATCGGCCGGCTTCGGCTTCGTTGGTCAGCGGTCACTCGGCCCGTTCAGGGTTTACGACTACGTCCTGGACCTGGGCTAGATATCGGTCGAGACGCCGATGATGCGTCCGATGACGAAGGTGACGACGGCGGCGGCGGCGCCCAGCCCAACTTGACGAAGGCCACTGTAGAGTGTCCCACGCCCGGTAAAGAGCGAGACACCGGCACCGACGAGGAAGAGAGCAAGAGCACTCATGAGAGCGCTGGCGACGACGAACGGGGTACTCGCGTCGGCGAAGAGGAAGGGGATGACCGGGATCATTGCGCCGACTGCGAAGGCCAGGAATGAGCCAGTGGCGGCGCCCCACGGCGACCCCAGTTCGGAAGGATCGAGGCCAAGCTCCTCCCGTACCAGGGTATCCAAAGCGATTTCCGGGTCCTCCATGAGCCGGGCGGCGGTCATGTCTGCCTCATCCGGCCGCAAACCCTTGGCCTGGAAGATGAGTGATAGCTCGCGCTGTTCCTCCTCCGGCGCAAGCTCCAGTTCCGAGCGCTCCAGCTCGATCTGGCGCTCAAAGAGTTCTCTCTGGGCGCGCATCGAAACATACTCTCCGGCAGCCATTGAAAAGGCGCCCGCGAGAAGTCCGGCGATGCCTGCGAGTAGCACAAAGTCACCTGACGCTTGCGCTCCTGCGAAGCCCATTACGAGCGCCGTGTTTGAGACGAGGCCATCGCTGGCGCCGAAGATGCTGGCCCGCAGCGTTCCGCCGCCTCCGGAGCGATGCCATCTTTCGCGAGAGAGGATAGCTTCAGACGGCTCATCGGGCGACGGGCGGCCGCGCTCTAGACGAGTCAGGATCTTACGGTGCTCGCGTTCGTCGGGCGCCATGGCCTGGGCGGTGGCGTCCTGCGCCATGTACGCGCCAAAGGCTCCGGCTTCCAGTGCCCTGACCATCGGCAGCATGGACCGCACGCCGAAGACGCGCGCGCCGAAGCCGATCATGCGCACCTTGAGGCTTGGCCCGCGTTCTCGCGGGGTGGCGCCGGCCGCGATGAGCTTCTCCCGCCAAGTTTCGGCGTGCCGCTCTTCGACCGCGCGTAGCTCGTCGAAAATGCGGCGGCGCTCCGGGTCCTGCTCGGCATTCGCTAACAAGCGGTAGACGGCGATGCCGTCGATTTCGTCGTCGAGGTTGGCCTGAAAGCGCCTGATGGCTGATTCCGGAGAGTCCGGCTGCTTTGTTTGCGTTGGCTCGACAGGCATTAAGGGCAAGTGTAGCGCAGCAGCACGTGCTCGTCAGACGTGGCTTAGGGCGCCACCATCGATCCAGACGACCTGACCGGTGAGATAGGCGGAGGCATCAGATGCCAGATAGACCGCTATGCCCGCGATCTCCTGGGGCTGCGCGAGACGCTTATAGGGAAGGTAGCGCTCCAGTTGTTGCGTTGACGCTTCGTCAGCGAGGATACCCATGCCTTCTGTCCAACCAGCGCCAATGGCGTTTACGCGGATGCCCTCGCGCGCCCATTCGAGCGCCAAGGCACGAGTTAGGTTCAGGACGCCGGCCTGTGCCGAGCAATAACCGGCGCCGTGTGCCATGCCGCGCTCGCCGAGGACGGAGGCGACATTGATGATGCTGCCGCCGGTGTTGAGCATATGCGCGGAGGCGGCCCTGCATGCGACGAACGGACCCACAAGATTGACGTCGATCACGCGGCGATAGTCTTCGATGTCCACATCACCGGCGGCCTGGGCGTAAGGCAGATCCTGCGCGTTAACGAGCACGCTGAGACCGCCCAACTCGTCGATCGTCCGCTGAGCCAGGTCGTCGACGGCACCTTCGTCCGCCGCGTCGATTGAGAGCGCGAATGTCTTGCGGTCCAGCGCCCATAGCTCGTTGGAGCAGGAATTAACGATCGTTTCTTCATGCTTCGAGCGTGTTGTGGTGGCGACAGCTACATCTGCGCCGGCCTCGCCGAGAGCGACAGCGATGGCGCGACCGATGACATTGGACGCGCCGATGACGAGTGCCTTCTTGCCTTCGAGCGACAAAATCTTCATCGATGTTCCTCTGCCAGCGGTATGACGGGAGCAAAGCCGGTCGGCGCGTGGCCGCCGGCCAGCCCGCCGCCGTCGAGGACGACGATCTGGCCGTTCATGTACGAGGTGAGGCCTGAGGCGAGGACGACCGCTAACTGCCCGATCTCCTCGTCTCTGCCGAGGCGGCCCATGGGGACGAACTTGCCGCCGCGCCACCACTCGATCATGGCGGGATTGTCGTGCGGGAAGAGGCCAGGTGCGATGAGGTTGGCCTGGATCTCCGGCGCGTATGTCAGCGCCAGCGCACGCGTGAAGTTGATGAGGCCGGCCTTGGCGCTGGTATAGATGAAATTGTCGCGCGCGACGCGGAGCCCGAAGCCCGAGGTGACGTTGATGATCTTGCCGGCGCGTTGCTCTTTCATGATCGGGATAGCGGCGCGGGTGCAGTACATTGCGCCGGTGAGATTCGTGTCTACGCCTACTTGCCAGTGCTTGTCCTCGATGTCGACGAGGGTATTCTGCATACCGGGGGTGGCGCCGCCCGCGTTGTTGATCAGGATGTCGAGCCGCCCGAAGGTCTCCTTCGTGTCGGCGATCATGCCGTTGACGGAATTAGAGTCAGTGACGTCGCAGATGATTGGACGGGCATTGCGACCTTTCTCGGTCACGAGCGCGGCTGTCTCCTGTATCTGGGTCTCCGTGCGTGCGGTGACAACGAGGTCGGCACCGGCGTCTGCGAGGGCGAGCGAGATGGCGCGGCCGAGGCCACGGCCGGCACCTGTGACGACAGCCACTTTGCCGCTGAGATCCAGTTGGGCGAGGACGCTCATTGCGCCTCCTGACTATGTTTAGCGGCGCGGCCGTCGGCGAACCGTGCGTCGCGCCACTCGAGGGCGGCTTTGAGGCCTCGCTCTTTGGCCATCTGGTAGAACTCGGTGACGATGGGCGCCTGGCGGGCTATAGCGTCGCGCTCGGTGGCCATGCGCTGCATGGTGCGGGCGCCCATTAGCTCCATGGCCATGTTGACGATGCGCTTGTTGGCTGCGAGAAGGTCGATGTCGATGATGGCCATGCGTTCGGCCAGAGAGTCGACTTCAGAATCGAGATCGCCGGCGGGGACGGCTTTCATGACGAGGCCGATTCGTTCGGCTTCAGCGCCGGAGATGGTATCGCCGGTGAGGAGCAGGCGCTTTGCCCACTGGGGGCCGGCGAGGTAGGTCCACATATGGTTGACGGGGGACCCGAGCGCACGCACCGGTGGATAGCCTATCTTCGCATCTTCGGCAGCTATGACGATGTCGCAGAGGAGAGCCACGTCGGTGCCGCCTGCGAGGCAATAGCCGTGTACCCCAGCGATGACGGGCTTGTGCATGTCGAAGATTGTCATCCGCATGCCCGTCGCCTGCTCGAGCCCCCAGATATCGCGCTCCATCGTCTGGTGGGTGGCGGCGTGCGTGCGACCCTCGCCCTTTGGAGGCTCGATGTCGTAGCCGGCGGAGAAGGCACGACCGACGCCGCGGATGGTGACGACGTGGATGGCTGGATCACGATCGGCGTCGAGAAGGGCGCGCTGTAGCTCTTCCTGCATCTGCCAGGAGATGGCGTTCAGCTTCTCAGGCCGGTTCAGCGTGATTCGAGCGACCTGGCCGGTGACATCGTAAAGGATGGTCTCGAACATGGGATGCTCCTTGCGGGTGCTACCCGCGCGGCCAAGCTTAGCCCTTAGGAAGCGCTGCCTTCAATAGCGTCGACGATGTCTTCGGCGGAGTGGGCTACGAGGAAGGTCCCGCCGCCGGAGCGTTCGAGTTCTCGGCGGGCCAAGGTCTCGACATGGGGATATCCAGCGCCAGTGGCATCGATAACAGCATCGAGGCCGCCCAGATGCTTGGACACCTGGCGCACCATGACGCGCACGGCGGCTTCGTTCGAGGCGTCGATAGCCTGGCTGGTCCGTGCGCCGAGCCTGGCGGCGAGCCGCTTAACGGCGAAGGCCGCCTCAGCCTCGGTGGTACCGGCGATGAGGGCGAGGGTCGCGCCGCTGTCGGCGAGGGCTTGAGCGCAGGCGCGGCCGAGGTCGGACTCGGCGCCGAGGACGAGGACACGCTCCGTTGTCACATGACGGAGGATACTAGAACGCTACGCGAAGGGCCGCCTCGTAGAGGTGGTGGTTTGCGTGAAGGACGCCGATGTTGGAGATGAGTTCCGACGCCGGCATCTTCATCTGGGCGAACGTCTTGGGAGCCTGGAACTGGTCATCTGGGATGGATTGCACCCATTCCGCCGCTTTTGTGTAATTCGTGTCGACCATAGCGACGAGTTGTTCCGGCGTCAGCGCCTGCATTGAGGCGATCGTCTGAGCATTGAGATCGCCGATGCTGGTGGACTGGGTCATGTCGGCGTCCTCAGGAGCGGCGAGGAGCGCCGGGCCCATCTGGGCGATCATACCGCCGGTGGCCGCGATGTGGCAGTACATTTCGCGGGGGGTCCAGCCTGCGGGGCGCTTGGTCTCCCAGTCGCCCTGGTCATCGAGGAGCCTGCCGACGCGGCGGGCCTGTACGATGAGTTGCTGCATGCCGTCTACGATTTCTTGCTGTGTTGTCATGACATCCTCCTTCTTTGGCGCGTATTCTAGCGCTTGCTGAATGCTGGAAGTAAGTGCGCCGAGTCACGATTAGGGAGCCGCACCCGCGCGCCGGATTAATTCTCGTCGTAGTACTTGACGACAGCGGCTACACCAGCGCCCTTGTCGAGCCTGACGGCGAGGGCCAGCAACTCGATTTCGAGAGCGAAGAGGAGGCCGAGGACGTTTTGCGCTGTCGAGTTGAAGCCCATCAGACCAATGCGGAGGATTTGTCCGGCGAGGTCGCCGATTCCGCCGCCGACTTCGATGTTGTGGTTCTGGAGGAGCGCCATCCGCAGCTGCCGCTCGTCGACGCCGTCTGGGACACCGACGGTGGTCAGTGGTGGCAGTCGGTACTCCGGCTGGGCGTGCAGCGTCATGCCCATAGCGGTAACGCCAGCGATGAGTGCGTTTGCGTTGCGCTTGTGGCGGGCGATGCGGGCTTCGAGGCCCTCTTCCATGACGATGCGCAGACCTTCGCGCAGAGCGTAAAGCATCGTCATTGGGGGCGTGTGGTGGTACATGCGGGTGGTGCTGCCCTCGGCCCAGTAGCGTCCCAGGATGGTGAGATCAACGTAGAAGCTGGCGACGGGCACCGTGCGGGACTGGATGACATCCATGGCGGCCTGGCTGACGGTGAGCGGGGCCATGCCGGGCGGGGCGGAGAGGCACTTCTGCGTGCCGGCGTAACAGATGTCGATGCCCCATTCATCGATTAGCAGCTCGCAGCCGGAGAGGCTGGTGACGGCGTCGACGACGAGGAGGGCGCCGGCTTCGTGGGTGATGCGCGAGACGTCTTCGAGCGGCTGAAGGATGCCGGTGCTGGTCTCGCCGTGGACGATCATGACGGCCTTGGTGCGGCCGGCCTTCTGGAGCGTCTCGCTGACCTGCTCCGGCTCGATGATGCGGCCCCACTCCGCCTCTACGGGGAAAACGGTAGCACCGCAGCGCCTGGCCATCTCGGCAAGGCGGGTGCCGAAAAAACCGTTCATGCAGACGACGACGTTGTCGCCGGGCTCAACGATGTTGTAGACGGCGGCCTCCATGCCGGCGGTTCCGGTGCCGGAGATGGGCATGGTCAAGTCGTTTTCGGTGCGGAAGATGGTGCGCAGGGGGCGCTGGGTGTCGTCCATAAGCTGGATGAAGGCGGGGTCCAAGTAGCCGATGACGGGCTGCTGCATGGCGCGGTAGACGCGCGGGTGGACGCCGGACGGCCCAGGGCCGAGGAGGAGGCGATGGGGGACGTTGAGTTCGCCGAGCGGTTCAGTGGTCATATCGGATCCTGTCATCCTGAGCCACAGTGATACGGGAGGCGTCGGTCTTGGATCATCATCCGCAAAGCGGATGCGATTCGACCGTCGAAGCGAAGGATCTGCGGCCCGCTACGAGCGACCACTGACGCCAAACCATTCAGCGGCAAGGTCGCGCCAGTCCGGGTTGGTGCTCCTTATTAGAGCGGCCTTTCGCCTGCGAGTCCAGCCCTTGATCTGCCGCTCGCGTGCGAGGGCCACGTGCACGTCCGAGGTCTCTTCGAAGTAGACGACTTCGTTTATGCGGTAGCGCTTCGTGAAGCCGTCAGTCAGTCCGAGCCGATGCTCAACCAGGCGGCGTTCAAGGTCGTTGGTTACGCCGACGTAGAGGGTGCCAGTGCGGTTTCGCAGGATGTAAACGTAGTAGATTCGCACGGGGAAGGCATGGCGGATGTGACCTGTTGATAGGAAGGGGTGGGTGGCACTTTCCGGTGTAGTTCTGCGTAATCGGGACGACAGGTCCTTCGCTTCGATTGGGCCTATGTTGATTCGGAGAGGCGGGTTCGCCGGTTTGCCACCGGACGCTTAATCGCGGCGGCTCAGGATGACAGGGCTATGGCATCCAGCGCAGGACAGGCTTGCGGGCGGCGGTGGCTTCGTCGAGGCGGCGGAGGGGGGCTGTTGTTGGGGCGGCCTTGACGACTTCAGGGGTGTTGACCGACTCTTCGTCGATGGCGAGCATGGCGTCGCAGAAGGTATCGAGGGATTCAACGCTCTCCGTTTCGGTGGGCTCGATCATCATGGCTTCGTCGACGATGAGGGGGAAGTAGATGGTGGGTGGGTGGAAGCCGTAGTCGATGAGGCGCTTGGCGACGTCCAGGGTCTTGACGCCGCGGGCCTTCTGCCGGGAGCCGGAGAGGACGACTTCGTGCATGCAGGGGCGGTCGACGGCGAGCTTGTAGGCGCCGCGGAGGCGTGCCTGCACGTAATTGGCATTGATGACGGCGTTCTCGCTGACGGCACGGAGCCCGGGGCCGCCCAGCGACTTCATGTAGGTGAGGGCGCGGACGAGGACGCCAAAGTTTCCGTGGAAGGCCATCGCTTTGCCGATGGATGCTTCGGGCGTGGTCAGGCTGAAGCCAGACCCCTCAACGGAGGAGACGATGGGTGCCGGTAGGTACGGCGCAAGGTGGGACTTCGCAGCCACCGGACCTGCGCCGGGCCCTCCGCCACCGTGCGGCGTGGAGAAGGTCTTGTGCAGGTTGAGGTGCACGACGTCGAAACCCATATCGCCGAAGCGAGCACGGCCGAGGAAGGCGTTCTGGTTGGCGCCGTCGCCGTAGAGGAGGGAGCCGTTATCGTGCAGCATGCGCGCGATCTGGCCGACCTCGCGGTCGAAGAGGCCGAGGGTGGAGGGCAGTGTGTACATCATGGCGGCTACGGTCTCGTCGAGGCTCGCTTCGAGGAAGGTGATGTCGGCGTTGCCGTCGGGGTCACAGGGGACGGTGACGACTTCGAAGCCGGCCATGGCGGCGGTAGCGGGGTTAGTGCCGTGCGCAGACTCCGGCACGAGGACCTTGCGGCGCGCGGTGTCCCCGCGAGCGTGGTGGTAGGCCTTGATCATGAGGATGCCGGAAAGCTCACCCTGGGCGCCTGCGGCGGGGGCGAGGCCGACGGCGTCCATGCCGGTAATCTCGGCAAGCCAGTCCTGCAGTTCGTGGAGCAAGGCAAGGGCGCCCTGCACAGTCTCTGCGGGCTGCTGGGGGTGAACGGCGGCGAAGCCGGGAAGGCGGGCGACGTCTTCGTTGATCTTGGGGTTGTACTTCATCGTGCAGGAGCCGAGCGGGTAGAAGCCGGTATCCACGCTGTAGTTGAGGCGGCTGAGGCCGACGAAGTAGCGGATGATCTCGTTCTGGGCCATTTCGGGGAGGCGGAGGTTGTTCCGCACGAAGCGAGCGTCAGGCAGGGCCGCCTCAGGCACATCGAGGTCGGGAAGGACGACGCCTTTGCGTCCGGGCCGTGAGCGGTCGAAGGTCAAGCGCGAGACGTCGGGCGGTTGCGGACCAGCGGGAGTGCTGGGCGCGGGTGGTGTAGTGTGTTCGTCTGTCATTGTCATCGTCCGGCCTCCGCCAGCGCCTTTGTGAGGCGGTCGATTTCGGCGCGGGTGTTCATTTCAGTGGCGCAGAGGAGCATTCCATTCTCGGTATGCGCTGAGACCTCGAGGCCGCCGATTATGTCGTGCTCCAGGAGCCTACGGTTGATTTCGGCGGGTGCGGTGGGGCAGCGGACGACGAACTCTTTGAAGAACGGGCGGTCGAGATCGACTGAGTAGTCAGGGAGAGCGTCGATCTGTTGGGCGGCGTAGTGGGCCTTGTGGTAGCAGGCTTCGGCGATCTGGCGCAGGCCGTGCTTGCCTACGGTGGCCAGGTAGACGGTGTTGGCCAGGCCGACGAGCTGCTGACTGGTGCAGATGTTGGAGGTGGCGCGCTCGCGGCGGATGTGCTGTTCGCGGGTCTGGAGGGTGAGGACGTAGCCGGTGCGACCATCGAGGTCGGTGGTGCGGCCGACGATGCGGCCGGGCAAGTGGCGGGTGTACTGTTCGCGGCAGGTGAAGAGGCCGATCCACGGGCCGCCGAAGTTGAGTGGCCAGCCAAGGCTCTGCCCTTCGGCTACGGCGATGTCGGCACCGTAGTCGCCGGGTGGGGCGAGCATGCCGAGGGATATGGGATCGACGGCGGTGATGTAGAGGGCGCCGGCAGCGTGCGCGGCCTCGCCGAGAGCCCAGACGTCTTCGAGGTGACCGAGGAAGGCGGGGTGCTGTACGGCGAGACAGGCATGCTGGTCGGTAACGTTGTCGCTCGAGACGAGGTCTACGGCGAGCTCTGGGCCGGAGGCGTAGAGACGGACGACGGCGAGCCAGTCGGGGTTGACGCTGGGGTGGACGGCGATGCGTTCGCGGCCGGTGACTCGGCAGGCCATGAGGCAGGCTTCGGCGAGGGCGCTTGCGCCGTCGTACATGCCGGCATTGGCAACGTCCATGCCCATCAGCTCACAGGTGAGGGACTGCAGCTCGAACATAGTCTGCAGGGTGCCCTGGCTGATCTCCGGCTGGTACGGGGTATAGGCCGTGTAGTACTCACTGCGGCCGATGACGTGGGCGACGGTGCTGGGGATGAAGTGTCGATAGGCGCCGCCACCGAGGAAGAGAGCCGTGCCGTTAGCCGCGACGACGTTCTGGTGGGCGAGGTCGGCCATTTCGCGCATGACGTCGAGTTCGGAGAGGGCGGGCGGTAGCGCGAGCCCTTCGATGCGGAACTCCAGAGGTATATCGGCGAAGAGGTCGGCGGCGGTGGCGACGCCGATGACATCGAGCATGCGAGCGCGGTCTTCGTCGGTATTGGCGATGTAGGGGTGCGGGGAGGAGGCCATGCTACTCGTTCTCACCGAGGAAGGCTTCGTATTCGTCGGCGGAGAGGAGAGTATCGGTCTCCCCCGGGTTGGAGAGGCGGACCTTGAGCATCCAGCCGTCGCCGTAGGGGTCGTCGTTGACCCACTGCGGGCTGTCTTCGAGGCCTTCGTTGCGCTCGATGACCTCACCGGAGACGGGGGAGAAGAGCTCTGAGACGGCCTTGACGGATTCGATCTCGCCGAACTTCTGCATGTAGATGATCGGCGAGTTCGGCGGCGGCACGTCAACGAAGACGATGTCGCCGAGCTGGTCCTGGGCGTAGTCGGTGATGCCAATGGTACCGACGTCACCTTCGACGCGGACCCATTCGTGTTCTTTCGTGTATCTGAGTTCGGGCGGGCTGGCCATGCGTCTCCTTGTCTAAACTTTCTTCGGTCGCTTGTAGAACGGGCGGGGGACGATTTCGACGGCGAGCGGCTTGCCGCGCACGTCGACTTCGAGGCGGGTGCCGGTAGCGGATAGGGCCGGTGTTACGAACCCCATGCCGATGCTGACGCCGAGGGTGGGCGAGAAGGTGCCGCTGGTCACAACGCCGACGTCACCGCCGTCACTGTGAATGGGGTGGCCGTGGCGCATGACGCCGCGCTCGAGTGCTTTCAGGCAGACGAGTTGGCGATCGATGCCGCGCTCGGTGATGCGGGAGAGGGCTTCGCGGCCGAGGAAGTCGGCGCCGTCGTCGAGGGTGACGACCCAGTCGAGACCGACTTCGAAGGGGTTGGTGTCCTCGTCCATGTCGTTGCCGTAGAGGAGGAGTGCGGCTTCGAGGCGGAGGGTGTCGCGGGCGCCGAGGCCGCAGGGCGTGACGCCGGCGTCCAGGAGCGCACTCCAAAGGGCGGGGCCGTGCTTGCCGTCGGTGACCAGTTCGAGGCCGTCTTCGCCGGTGTAGCCGGTGCGGGAGGCGAAGACCGCCTGGCCTTGCCATGTGGTCTCGCCGCAACGGCGGGGCTTGAGGGAGCGCACGAAGCCGGCACCGAGGACGCTTCCGAGCACGGCGAGGGCATCAGGGCCCTGGACGGCGATCATGGCGGTGGAGTGATGGCGATCGACGAGGGTGGCGTCAAACGAGGAGATGTGGCGCGTCATCCACTGTTGCATCTTAGGTGCGTTGGAGGCGTTGACGACAATGAGGTAGCGAACGGGTGTGAGGCAGAATACGTAGACGTCATCGAGGATGCCACCGTCTTCGCGGCAGGCGGCGGCGTAGTGGCCCTCGCCGGGGGCGAGGCGGGCGATGTCCCAGGTGCAGACGTAGCGGAGGAAGCGGGCGGCGTCCGGGCCGTGGACCTCGAAGCGGCCCATATGCGAGACGTCGAACATGCCGGCAGCGTTGCGGACGGCGTTGTGCTCCTCGATGACGCCGGTGTACTGGACGGGCATGTCCCAGCCGGCGAAGGGCACCATGCGCGCGCCGAGGCGGAGGTGTTCGCCGTGGAACGGAGTGTGGAGGAGGGTTTCGGCCTGGGGTGACACTTGCTTATTGTCTCCCGCCGACATGGGCGATTAGGGTTGTGCTGCGCCCCGGTAGCTTAACTGGAAAAAGCGCATCTATGGCTAAGGTGCAGATGTGGGTTCGAGTCCCACCCGGGGTGCCTTGACGGTGACGGTTCATCCGTGACACGTCTTGGGGACAGTGATAAACTTTAGTTGCCTTAGCCATAGTGCTTAGTCCAATTGGGCTACCAGCGAACGGAGCGGGAACACCGCTCCGTTTTCGTGTCTGGTAGGATGGCGTGGCCTTAGTGAGAGATGTGCTCGCGGATAGCGGGGCGGTCATGCGGCCGCTCCGCTTTCGCTTGTCTCGACCCACTTGCGCTTGCCGTCGGTGAGGACGACGCGGCCGACGCCCGGGTAGGCGTGGTGCACGGAGACGATGGTGGCGTCTTTCTCGACTGACTTTTGGATGAAGCGCTTCTTGGTCTCGAGAGAGACGAGGGGCATGATGTCGAAGGCACTGATCCAGGCCAAGCGTTCGAGCTGGACGGGGTGCTGGGAGAGCTCGCCGATGTAGAGGGCGTATTCGCCTTCGGATTCGACTTCGACGACGACGTGGTCTTCGGTGTGGCCGGGGGCGCGCAGCATGCGGACGCCGGGGACGACCTCGGTGTCGCCTTCGACGAGGTCGACGGCGCGGGCTTCGTCGAGGGGGGCGATGTTCTCTTCGAGGTAGGTGCCGCGGGTGCGCTCGTTGGGATGGGTGGCGGCGTCCCATTCGCCTTTCTGGAGGATGTATCGGGCGTTGGGGAAGGTTGGCTTGAGGGCGCCGTCAGAGTCGGTCGTGTTGCCGCCGGAGTGGTCGAAGTGGAGGTGGGTGTTGAGGACGATGTCGATGTCTTCGGGGGCGATGCCTTCGGCGTGGAGGTTAGCAAGAAGGGCGCCGGTGTGCTCGATGTCCATGGCGCCGGGGGCGCGGGCGGTCTTGGCGCCGCAGCCGGTGTCGACGAGGACGGTCTTGCCGGGGCTTCGGATGAGGAGGGAGTTGAGGCCGACGGGCAGTCGGTGCTTGTCGTCGAGGTCAGGGACGTGGCGTTCCCACATCACGCGGGGGACCAGGCCGAAGGTGGCGCCGGCGTCCTGACGAATGAGGCCGTCGCTGACGACGAGGAGTTGGAGTTGGCCGATACTGAACCAGTAGCCCATGTTTGGGGGAGCATAGACGTGAGGATTGGGGCGACCACGCCCAACGGTACGCCTGCGGTAATCGGAGGGTCAAGCGGCGGGGGTTACGTTGGTGTTGAAGATGGGAAACGATCGATTCGATCAATGGGTTTTTATACCTGGTCGTTTGACGGTTTCGGGTCGTTTGTGTCTGGGGATTGATCGTTCCGCTGGGAAAGTTTTATGAGGCGCCTTTTGGCCGTTTTCCAGTCTGCGCGGGCGGCGGCACGTTTGATCGTTTGCCAATCATCGATATAGTCGAGTTGAAACGAGTTGTCGCCCCTTTTTTTAAGGGTCTGGACGAGGTGGACGAGGAGGGCGGCGCTGTCGTCCTGGGCCTGGATGCGCTCACGGTCGAAGCGTTCGGCGAGGATGGTGAGGACTTCGCGGATCCTGGGTTCGCGGGCGAAGAGGGCGCCGAGGCGTGAGAATTGCTGGGAGTAGCGGCCATGCTTGAGTGCGTTGAGTTTGCCTTTGCGGGCGCCGGCGCCGGGGCGCTTGCCGCCTCGTTTTCTGGGCTTGTTGTTGGGTGTTTGGCTAAGCCCTTCGGCTTCGTTCAGGACATGCATGGGCGGACCTCCGATGGTGGTGGGAGGGGTATGGTAGGGGGTGGATGAGGTTGGGGGGAAGGGGGAAGTGGCACTGGGGGGGGACAGGGGGACGGGGGACAATCGACCATGCCCAACGTGCCTCTACCCTGATCGAGGGTCAAGGTAATGGCGATTGCACAGGTGTTGACTTGCCCACACCATGGCATTTCTTCAGTTTCCGCCCACTTCCGCATGGACATGGCTGGTTGCGATACCGTCCAGCCATCAGTTTCGGATCAAGCCAGCTTGGATACTCAGAAACGACACCGTTGAAGTCGGCAGTTACCTCTAGGATTCCCAATTCCTTCTGGAGTCTCAATGCTTCAATCTGGGAAACTTCTGACCAATCGGTCCCATCAAAGTACGCGAAGTCCTCTGAGCGCCCTCTCACGGTTAGAGGCTCAGTGGCTATACCTATGATTCTGTCAGCGTCAGCGAACTTTGACCGGACCACAAGGCAGTAGCTTTCCAGCAGGCCTCTTCTTACTTCCCGGTAATCCTCTTCGGTCTTGTCAGGAGGCCACTGAAGTGAGAGGAAGACATAGTATGGATCACCGGCACTAAAGGGACCGTGGACGCGAGCGGCCCTCAACTGGGTGTCCCCACGCGATAGAACTTCTGACAACGACTCCGAGAGCAATCGCCTTCTAGTCCGATTTTCCGAGGCAATGATTCGGAAACCCTCTTCTTGATCGGAGATCGACCCTCCGGAGGAGTAATACTGGGTTCCGCTTAGTGTGTGCTCGGCGAATTTGTCGATGAGGCTATCCCATGCATAACTGATTTTGTCAGCTCTGACTTGAGCTTGTCGGTCAGGGTGATTCGAAAATCTTTCCCAAAGTCCCTCATCGATCACGACGAAATCTAAGGACTGATCTATTTCGAAGCTATGATTACCCTCGGCATCAGTACGCTGGAGGTAATAGGCTAGCAATTCCTCCTCACCAGCGACGCCGGCCAACCGCCCACTCTCGATGAACGCCTCTTTCCGCTCCAAGTACTGTGCCACGTCGGGGGCCGTATCGAGAGTATTTAGGACTACGTCCAGTGTGAAATCATCGATCACGTGGATGTAGTGATCGTCCGGAGATATTGCGCCAATTGCAAAAGGCGGAAGCGGACCCCTTTCGGTGGGCATCAGCATCAAACTACCCGATCCACCCATGGCGTTCCGGCAATGAGGCCCTGCACCGTGTGCGACGACTATGCGGTGGTAGATTGCCACGTCTTGTGGGGGGATTCTTATGGGAAACGGCTTGGTACAGTCCGCATCGAGAAATAGCCGGTCTGGGTAGTTGCGAATCCATCTTTCGGCACCCAGCACCTGGTCAGCTGACTTGAGTATCGCCCGTCTGTACCATCTCGCCCAGTCTAGGTTGAGGTCTCCACTGTTCGGGAATTCGCAGCTCTTGTCGGAAAAGATAAAGATGTGGTTTCCGAAGATGGCCAGAAGATCACAGACCTCCTTGCCTTGAGTGCCGCCGCCCCTTTGGTCACGGTAAATGTGCGGATAACTCCAAAGGCGGAGGAATGACTGTTGGCAAAGACTCGACAGATAGCGTTCTGATGCATTCCCTCGCAATGTCTCCTTGCTCATAGCGGCTGTGTGCTGATTATCTCATCTGGTCGCGTTGCAAATGACGTGACTACTGCTACCGTCGGTCCTTCGACTCGGTCTTGCCTGCGGGCGCGACCGGCTCAGGACGAACGGGAAGGGAGGTAGAGGCGAAGTCGTCTGGCTTGCCGCGCTGAGGGCGTAGGTTGTGGCAGATGCTCGGCCTGCGCGGCGCCGAGGTCCCCTTCGACTGCGGCTATCGCCGCGCTCAGGGCAAGCTTCGCGGCGGGCTGCGGCCTCAGGAAATGGGTGGTGACGCCGGGCGGGGGTTGGCGTCTGGCTGGAGGCGGGGTGTGGTGGCGGATGCTCGCCTGCGCGGCGCCGAGGTCCCCTTCGACTGCGGCTATCGCCGCGCTCAGGGCAGGCCTCGGCTGCGGCCTCAGGAAATGGGGTGGTGGCACCCGTACAAGGTGGGCGGTTAGCCTAGTTCGGTTAGGCGGGTTTGGAGGGCCTGGGCGCGGGATTGGGCGGCGGTTAGTTTTTCTTGTTCTTTGGCGATGACGGGGGCGGGGGCTTTGGAGCGGAATTCTTCGTTGGAAAGTTTGGATTCCAGGCGGGTGATTTCGGTTTGGGCTTCGGTGAGTTGTTTGGATAGTTTGTCGCGCTCGGCGGTGAGGTCGATGAGGTTGGCGAGGGGGAGGATGACCTGGGCGCCTGTGAGGACGGCGGTGGCGACGCCGGTGGTGGGGGCGGATGAGGGGTGGGGGATGAGGTGGAGGGGGCGGGCGCGGGCGAGGGTTTCGATGAGGGGGGTGGCCTGGGCGAGGGATGTGTCGGCGGAGGCGATGTAGGCTTCGACGAAGCGGCCGGGGTCGACGCCGCGCTCGGCGCGGATGTTGCGGATGGCGCGGACAACGTCCATGAGGAGGTTGGCCTGGCGTTCGGCTTCGGGGTCCGGTTCGCCTTCGCCGAGAGGGAAGGCGGCGATGATGAGGGCTTCTTCGAGGCCTTCGATGTGGTCGCGGAGGTGCTGCCAGATGGCTTCGGTGACGAAGGGCATGATGGGATGGAGGAGGCGGAGGCTGGCCGCAAGGGCGTAAGCGAGGACGGGGAGGGGGGAGGTGTCGCCGGACTTGAGGCGGACCTTGGCCATTTCGACGTACCAGTCGGCGTATTCGCTCCAGAAGAAGTCGTAGAGGAGGCGTGCGGCTTCGTTGACCTGGAACTCGAAGAGGAGGCGGTTGACGTCGCGGGAGACGGCAAGGGTGCGGGAGACGATCCAGCGGTCTTCGAGGGGCCAGGAGGCGCGGGCGTTGAGGGAGGCGATGGCGGCGGGGTCGGGGAGGGAGATGCGCCGGCCGCCGGCTGATTGGACGAAGTAGCGGCTGGCGTTCCAGATCTTGTTGGCGAAGTTGCGGCCCTGCTCCAGTTTTTCGTCGAAGAGACGGAAGTCGTTGCCGGGGGTGCCGCCGGTGGCGAGGGTGAAGCGGACGGCGTCGGTGCCGTACTTTTCGATGATTTCGAGGGGGTCGACGACGTTGCCGCGGCTCTTGGTCATTTTCTGGCCTTTTTCGTCGCGGATGAGTCCGTGGAGGTAGACGTGCCGGAAGGGGACGTCGCCCATGTTGTAGAGGCCGAGCATGATCATGCGGGCGACCCAGAAGAAGATGATGTCGTAGCCGGTTTCGAGGACGGAGGTGGGGTACCAGTAGCGGAGGTCTTCGGAGTCTTCGGGCCAGCCGAGGGTGGAGTGGGGCCAGAGGCCGGAGGAGAACCAGGTGTCGAGGACGTCGGACTCTTGCTCGAGGGTGGCCGAGCCGCATTCGGCGCAGGCGGCGGGGTCTTCGATGGCGGAGAACATGTGGCCGTTGCCGCAGTACCAGACGGGGATGCGGTGTCCCCACCAGAGTTGGCGGGAGATGCACCAGTCGTGGATGTTTTCCATCCAGTGCATAAAGTCGCGCTCGAAGCGTTTGGGGACGAACTGGATGCGGCCGTCCTTGACGGCGTCGATGGCGGGTGTGGCGAGGGCTGCGGTCTTGACGAACCACTGCATGGAGACGATGGGCTCGACGATGGTGTCGCAGCGGGAGCAGTGGCCGATGGAAGAGGTGTGGTCTTCGATCTTTTCGAGGAGGCCGAGGCGGTCGAAGTCGGCGACGATGAGCTTGCGCGCCTCGAAGCGGTCGACGCCGTTGTAGGGGCCGGCGTTTTCGTTCATCTTCGCTTCGGCGTCCATGGCGACGACGATAGGGAGGTTGTGGCGTCCCCCGATGTCGAAGTCGTTGGGGTCGTGGCCGGGGGTGACTTTGACGGCACCGGTGCCGAACTCCATTTCGACGGCGTCGTCGGCGATGATGGGGATGGGGCGCTCGACGATGGGTAGGAGGGCAGCGCGGTCGATGAGGGCCTGCCAGCGGTCGTCGGCGGGGTTCACGGCTACGGCGGTGTCGCCGACGATGGTTTCGGGGCGGGTGGTAGCGACGCGGATGTATTCGTCGGTGGGGTTGCCGTCGTTGTCGAGGAGTGGGTACTTGAAGTGCCAGAGCTTGCCCTGGGTGGGGACGTGGTCGACCTCGAGGTCGGAGAGGGCGGTCTGGCAGCGGGGGCACCAGTTGGTGATGCGCTCGCCGCGGTAGATGAGGCCGTCGTCGTAGAGGCGTTTGAAGGTGGTGCGGACGGCTTTCTGGGGGCCTTCGTCGAGGGTGAAGACTTCGCGGTCCCAGTCGCAGGAGACGCCGAGTCGCATGTGCTGAATGCCGATGCGGCTGCGGACTTTGCCGACCCACTGCCAGACGCGCTCTTCGAACTTTTCGCGGCCGAGGTCGTGGCGATCGATGCCTTCCTTGGCGATTTCGCGCTCGACGACGTTCTGGGTGGCGATGCCGGCGTGGTCGACGCCGGGAACCCAGAGTGTGGGGTCGCCGAGCATGCGGTGCCAGCGGATGAGGAGGTCTTCGATGGTGGATGTGAGTGCGTGCCCGAGATGGAGTTCGCCGGTGACGTTGGGCGGGGGCATGATGATGGAGAAGGGATCGCGGCCGGGGACGATGCGGGGGCGAAAGTAGCCTTTGTCCATCCACATCTGGTAGAGGGGGGCTTCGACGCTGGAGGCGTCGTAAGCGCTGGGCATGTCTTTCATTTGCTTTGCCATAAGAAAAGAAAGGCCCGAATGGGGCCGGTTTCGAAATTGTAGGCATTTGTGGGGGAGGGGGGCAAGAAGGTGGTGAAGGGATGGGGTGCGGCGCCAGGATGGCGGGGCGTTGCGGTCAACGGATTGCCTGCGGCGCAACGGATAAGCGGATGGGGCCTGGCGGCGGGGCGGGAGGTGAGGTGGGGGAACGGGGCGCTGGCGCGCGGGTGGTGGGGCGTTGTGGCGCCGCTCATCCATTCGCGCAGACGGGCGGCCGTTGGCCGAGAGCCTCAGGATGGGTGGAGGAGGGACGTGGTGGGAGGTGGCGTTGCTTGACGGTAAGCGGGCTGATAGCATCGCTTGTGGCGAATGGCACAAATGCTCAGATTAAGGAATTCGAAGCAGTGAGCGCCGACGTATATAACGACTATATCGCCGTCTTGATCGCCGCTATTCTCGGTTTCGTGCTTGTCGGAACCGCTCTGATCGGCAATCTTGTGCTTTCGCCGCGTCAGAAGACGGAGCACAAGGGTGTCACGTATGAGTGCGGGATGCTGCCGATTGGCCGTGCGCGGGCGCAGGTGCACTTCCGCTACTATCTTTTCGCGATTTTGTTCCTGATTTTCGATATTGAGGCTGTGTTTCTGTTCCCGTGGGCGGTGCAGTTCGTGGAGCTGGGTGAGCAGGCGTTTTACGAGATGCTGGTGTTTATCGGCATCCTGGGCTTTGGGCTGGCGTATGCGTGGAGGAAGGGTGTGCTGAGGTGGAGGTAGAGCGATGGTAGAGAAGCCGAAGATCGAAGTTTACGAGGTTAGGGACGACCCGCAGCTGAGCATCCGGGACGTGGTGTCGCGGGAGACGCGGCACGACATCAAGAGCCTGGAGCCGACGGAGTTCGATCCGTCGCAGGGGACGGCGGCCTACCGGCAGGTGCTGCCGGGGATCATGCAGATGCCAGCGGACTGGCTGATCGCCTGGGGGCGGAAGTCGTCGCTGTGGCCGCTGACGTTCGGGCTGGCGTGCTGCGCGATCGAGATGATCTCAACGTTTATGGCTCGGCACGACCTGGACCGCTTCGGCATTGTGCCGTGGCCATCGCCGCGGCAGTCGGACGTGATGATTGTGTCGGGAACGGTGACGAAGAAGATGGCGCCGGCGGTGAAGCTGCTGTACGAGCAGATGCCGAGCCCGAAGTGGGTGATCAGCATGGGCGCCTGCGCGACGAACGGCGGCCCCTACACGCGGTATGACCGGGTACTGCAGGGCGTGGACAAGATCATCCCGGTGGACGTGTATGTGCCGGGGTGCCCGCCGCGACCGGAGGCACTGATGGATGCGTTCATGGCGCTGCAGAAGAAGATCATGGAAGAGCGCGGCAAGGTGGGTAAGCCCGCGTGACTTCGGACGGACCCGCCAGGCCGGAAACTGCCACTGAAGCCCCGCCTCCGCCGCCGGAGCCGGGACCCGTGGCGCGCCTGCTGCAGCAGGTGATGCCGGGCGTGGAGTTCGCGGTGCGTGAGACGCCGATGGACGAGACGGTAACCATTAGCCGCGACGATTTTGCGCGGGTGATGGAGACGCTGAAGAACGAGCCGAGCCTGCAATTCGATTACCTGCGCTGCCAGTCGGGCGCGGACTACCTGACGGAGCTTGAGTGCATCTATCACGTGTATAGCTTCACGCACGGGCACAGGCTGGCGGTGAAGGTGCGCTGCCCCTATGACGACGCGCACGTGCCGACGGTGAGCCACCTGTGGGGCGCTGCGAACTGGCACGAGCGTGAGACGGCAGAGATGTACGGCATCACGTTTGACGGACACCCGGACCTGCGCCCGCTGCTGACGGAGGAGGGGCTGGGCTATTACATCCTGCGCAAGAGCCACCCCCTGGCGGAGATCGAGGAGTGGCAAGAGGATTATGTCAGCGCGCTTGAGAAGGCGAAGATGGCGGCTACGGCGGGTCCTGAGGGTGAAGGCGCGCCACAGATGACGAAGGTGGAGATCGCGCAGGCAAAGGCGAAGCTGATGAAGGAGGCCCGCGACAAGGCCCGCGCCGAGGGACTCTCTCCGGAAGATGAGAAGGCGGCTGTGCGGGCGGCGATCGACAAGTTTGAGGCCGAGATGGCGGCGGGCGGAGGCGGCGGAGGGGCGGCGCCGGCACCGATGACGAAGGTGGAACTGGCGCAGGCCAAGGCGAAGGTGATCACGAAGGCGCGAGAGGAAGCCCGCGCCAAGGGCATGTCTACTGAAGACGAGAAGGTTTTTGTGGCGGAGGCGCTGAAGAAGTTCTCCGCCGAGCAGGAGGCCGGGGGCGCCGCAGCGCCGGCGGCCGCGCCAAAGAAGCAGATGACGAAGGTGGAACTGGCGCAGGCCAAGGCGAAGCTGATCGTGAAGGCGCGCGAGGAAGCGCGGGCGCAGGGCATGTCCACTGAAGACGAGAAGAAGTACGTGGCGGAGAAGCTAAAGGAGTTTTCCGCAGAGTTAGGCGACTAGGTATGGCTACAGTCGACTACACGATTTCAGGCGAGCACGACCTCGAGACGCTGGATATCCACGTCAACGTGGGGCCGCAGCACCCGGCAACGCACGGCGTTTTCCGGATGGTGCTGACGGTGGACGGCGAGGTGGTGACGGACCTGGACCCGGTGATTGGTTACATGCACCGCGGCAACGAGAAGCTGCCGGAGAACTGCGACTACCGGCAGGTGATCGGCTATCACGACCGGACGGACTACCTGGCGCAGTTCAACACGGAGCATTGCTACGTGGAGGCGGTGGAGAAGCTGACGGGCATCGTGCCGACGGAGCGGAGCCAGTACATCCGGGTGATCCTGGCGGAGCTGAACCGGATCACGAGCCACCTGATGTTCGTCGGCGCATTCGGGACGGACCTGGGTCTCTTCGGGACGTCGTTCATGTATGCGTTCCGCGACCGCGAGTACACGCAGGAGCTTTTCGAAGAGGTGACCGGCGAGCGGATGATGTACAACTACTTCCGCCCCGGTGGGGTGGCGTGGGACGTGCCGGAAAACTTCGTCGAGCGGACTCGGCAGGTGGTAGACCGCATCAAGAGCGGGATAGACGACCTGGAGGGGCTGCTGGTGGACAACGAGGTTGTGACGGCGCGCTGCCGCGGTCTGAGCAGAGTGAGCACGGCGGAGGCGATCAACTGGGGCATCAGCGGCCCGATGCTGCGGGCGACGGGCCTGGCACACGACATCCGGCGGGCGGAGCCCTATTCGATATACGACAGGTTTGAGTTCGACATTCCGGTGGGCACGGACGGTGACGTCTACGACCGCATGATCGTGCGGCTGGACGAGATGAAGCAGTCGGTGCGGATCGTGGAGCAGGCGCTGGCGCAGATGCCGGAAGGGCCGATCATCGCCGAGGGGCTGAAGCGGGTGCTGCGCGTACCAGAGGGCGAGATTTACATGCGTGTGGAGAGCCCGCGCGGGGAGTACGGCGTGTACATCGTGGCGACGGGGACGGACAAGCCCTACCGGCACAAGGTGCGTGGGGCTTCGTTCTGCAACCTATCGGCGCTGCGGGCGATGTCGATCGGGCATTATGTGGCGGATGTGGTGCTGGTGCTGGGGTCGATTGACATTGTGCTGTGCGAGGTGGATCGATGAACAAGCTGACAGACTCACAAACTGACAAACTGGAAAGCTTCGCCAAGTGATGACTTTATTGCTGGTGGAGAATGTCTGGCTGGATGCGCTTCTGCGGATGGCGATTGTGGGGGCGCTGGTGCCTGTGGGCGTGATTATGCTGACGTGGGTGGAGCGCAAGGTGATCGGGCGGCTGCAGCAGCGGCTGGGGCCGATGAGGGTGGGGCCTTACGGGCTGCTGCAGGGCATCGCGGACACGATCAAGTTGATTACGAAGGAAGACGTGCGGCCGACGTCGGCGGACAGGCTGACGTTCGAGCTGGCGGTGTTCGTGATCGTGGTGCCGGTGTTCATGGCGGTGGTGGCGCTGCCGTTTACGGCGGACATCTTCATTCAGAACATGGCCCTGGGCCTCTTTTACATCCTGGCGGTGTCGGGACTGGGCATCGTGGGGTTTGTGATGGCGGGCTGGGGGTCTGACAACAAGTACGCGCTGCTGGGCGGCGTGCGAGCCGGCGCGCAGCTGATCAGTTACGAGATCCCGCTGATTTTGGCGGCGGTCTCGGTGGCGATGCTGGGGCAGAGCCTGAACCTGTACGAACTGGTGGCCCTGCAGGACGACACGCCGTACATCGCGTATCAGCCGCTGGCGTTCGTGGTCTTCATGATTGCGGGGCTGGCAGAGCTTTACCGACAGCCGTTCGACATACCGATCGCGGAGTCGGAGGTTGTTGGTGGGCCATCGGTGGAGTACTCGGGGATTCGCTGGTCGATGTTCCAAATGGGTGAGTTCGTGAGCCTGGTGCTGATATCGGTACTGGCCTCGCTGATTTTCCTGGGCGGGTGGATCTGGCCGTTCAGCGCGGACAACGCGACGTGGCTGCAGGTGCTGTTGATGGTGGTGAAGACATCGATCTTCATCCTGTTCTTCATGTGGATGCGGGCGAGCCTGCCGCGCCTGCGGATAGACCAGCTGATGGTGCTGTGCTGGCAGATCCTGTTGCCCTTCACATTCTTGCAAATCATAATCAACGGGCTGGTGCTGGTTTACGACTGGCCTGACTGGTCGCTGACGGCACTTTCCGGCCTGGCATTAATCGCAATGGGAACGCTTATCTATCAGACTGCGCGCCGATCGGGCGTGATGTACCAGACGAGTGGTGGGATAGCACGGGTTGGGAGTGTGTTGTAATGCTGGGAATTCTGAAGGCACTAGGAACGACGCTGGGCGTGGCGCTGCGCAAGCCGGTGACGGTGGAGTACCCCACGAACAAGAAGGAGTTGCCACACCGCTCGCGGGGGTTCCCGGTGCTGCTGTGGAACTTCGAAGTGGACGAGCCTTACTGCACGGGCTGCCAGGTGTGTGCGCGCTATTGCCCGGTGGACTGCATCACGGTGACGATGAAGGACAACCCGAAGAAGGCGACCGGCGAGAGCAAGCGCAAGAAGATTGTCGACGAGTTTTACCTGGACTACGCGCGGTGCATGCGCTGCGACATCTGCGTCGAGGTGTGCAACTTCGACGCGATCGTGATGAACAACACGTGGGAAGGCGTGGAGCTTTCGCGCTACGACCGGCAGGACCTTGTGATGGACAAGCACGCCCTGTGGGAGCAGTCCCAATCGGGGCGATTGACGGACCCCTTCCGTGAGCCGATGGGAGTTGCGCACTCCGGTTGGTCGCCGAAGAAGGAAGACGAGGGAGAGGGCGGGGAAGAGGCGGCGGAAGAAGGCGGCGAAGGGTAAACCACCAGCGTTGAGCCGTAAACACACCGCCGCATGACGTACGAAGAGGTCATCTTTTACGTGGTCGCCGCCGTGGCAGTTGCCGGGGCGCTTGGCGTCGTCACTGCGCGGAATGTTGTGCACTCGGCGGTGTTCCTGATTCTGGCGCTGATGGCCGTGGCGGCTGTGTACGTGCTGCTGGCATCGGAGTTCCTGGCGATCGTGCAGGTGCTGGTGTACGGCGGCGCGGTGACGATCCTGATCCTGTTCGCGATGATGCTGACGCGCGTTCGCGACCAGGCGGGGCCGGTGGATGGACCGCAGCGGCCGTTCGCGGCGTTTGCGGCAGCGGCGTTCATGACGACGGCGATCATCGTGGCGCTGGAGACGGACTGGCGCGGCAATAGCACTGAAGAAGCGACAGTCGTGGACATCAACGCGATCGGTAATGCGCTGTTCACGACGTGGGCGATCCCGTTTGAGATTGCGTCGCTGGTGCTGATAGTGGCGCTGATTGGGTCGACTGTGCTGGCGCGGGGTGAGGAGGGGGAGGGTTGATGCGGAGTACTGAAGGGAAGGGCTCGTGATTCCGATCGAGAACTTCCTGGTGTTGTCCGCGGTGTTGTTTTCGCTGGGTATGTATGGAGTGTTGGCGCGGCGGAATGCGGTGCTGATCCTGATGAGCGTGGAGTTGATGCTGCAGGCGGTGGTGATCAACTTCATTTCGTTCGCGGTGTATTTGCACCCGGAGGCGTTTACGGGAGTGATTTTCGCGGTGTTTGTGATCGTGATTGCGGCGGCGGAGGTGGGGCTGGCGCTGGCGATTGTGCTGCGGGTGTTCAGGAACCGGCAGATATCGAATGTGGATGAAGCGGACCTGATGAAATGGTAAGGGCGGCCGTGGCGCGGATGGCCTTGCTTAGGCGCGCTGTGGTGGCTGCGCCGATAAACTTACAAACTGACAAACTGACAAACTGCACGGCGTCGTTCAACGCTTCGAATAGTTTGTTAGTTTGTTCGATTGTTAGTTTGTCCCCGGGGGAGGGGGCTAGGGGATGGGCATGGAACAGGCCTGGCTGATCCCGGCGATTCCGGCGGTGGCGTTTGTGTTCCTTTTGTTTGCGGGGGCTTATTTGCCGCGGCGGGGGGACTTTGTGGCGATCCTGGCGATTGGCGCGGCGTTCCTGTTGCTCTTCCCGGTGCTGATCGACCTGCTGGATAAGGCGGAGGGGACGGACTACACGGCGGGGGTGAAGTCGTGGGAGTGGGTGCAGTTCGGCGACTTCGAGATAAACATTGGGTTTTACGTTGACCCGATCACGATTGTGATGCTGGCTGTGGTGACGCTGGTGGCGCTGCTGGTGCAGGTGTACTCGGTGGCGTACATGCACGGGGAGCCGCGGTACGGGTGGTACTTCACGGTGATGTGCCTGTTCGCGGCTTCGATGCTGACCCTGGTGCTGGCAGACAACCTGCTGCTGATGTACGCGGCCTGGGAGGGCGTCGGCTTCTGCTCGTTCTTGCTGATCGGGTTCTACTGGGAGAAGCGGTCCGCGGCTGAGGCGGCGAAGAAAGCGTTTATCACGACGCGCATCGGCGACGTGGGCTTTCTCATCGGCATCATCATGCTGTGGGAGAAGGCAGGGACGTTCAACATCCAGGAGATCATCGCGTTTGCGGAGGGGGGCGGCTACGACAGCACGTACCTGACGGCGGCGGTGCTGTTCCTGTTCATGGGTGCGGTCGGTAAGTCGGGGCAGTTCCCGCTGCACGTGTGGCTGCCGGACGCGATGGAAGGGCCGACGCCGGTTTCGGCGCTGATCCACGCGGCGACGATGGTGGTGGCAGGCGTGTACATGGTGGCGCGGATGCTGCCGGTATTCGAGGTGGCGGACGCGATCGCGCTGGACCTGGTGATGCTGGCCGGTCTGATAACGGTGGTGATCTCGTCGCTGATGGGTCTGGCGGCGACGGACATCAAACGGGTCATCGCGTATTCGACGCTTAATTCGCTAGGGCTGATGTTCATCGCGCTGGGATCAGGCTCGGTGACGGCGGCGATGCTGTACCTGTTTGTGCACGGGTTCTTCAAGGCGCTGCTGTTCCTGGGCGCCGGGTCCGTGATCCACGCTACGCACAAGCAGGAGATCGACGAGCTGGGCGGGCTGGCGCGGAAGATGCCGACGACGGCGATCACGTTCGGGATCGGGACGCTGGCGATGATCGGAATCATCCCGCTATCGGGATTCTGGGCGAAAGATGAGGTGCTGATCTTCGCGGAAGAGGAGCAGAACCTCATCGTTTACCTGATTATCCTGGCGAGCCTGGTGATCACGGGGCTTTACATGGCGCGGCTGTTCATCCGGATGTTCCTCTTCGAGTCGCGGGATCCTGAGTCGTATTCGCACGCTCATGAGGGCGGGCCGCTGATCACGGTGCCGCTGATGATTCTCGGGGTGCTGGCGGTGATCGGCGGTTTCGTTGTCCTGGACGAGGTGGGCGAGGCGCTGGGCTTCGCGGGTGGCTTCGGTCAGTTCGTGTTGGAGGCCGGGCACCCGCACGAGTACGAGTTCCACGCCGACACGGCGATCATCTCGACGGTGCTGGCGGCGGGGGGAGCGGCGTTGGGTTGGTTCCTGTGGCAGGGGCGAGCGGAGACGGCGACGCGTGTGCGCGAGACGTTCGCGCCGATAGCGGCACTGTTCGCGAACCGCTTCTACATCGATGAACTGTACCAGTTCCTGATCAACCGGGTGGTGCTGACGCTGAGCGCGATCGTCTCCTGGTTCGACCGGAACGTGGTGAACGACACGGGAGTGGACGGCTCGGCGGGCCTGACGTACTTCACGGGCTTTGAGCTGAAGTTTTTGCAGACGGGCAAGATCCCGAACTACGCCCTGGCCATATCGGCGGGGATTATCGTGCTGGCGCTAGTGATGATCGCGACGCAGGTGTAGGGCATGGAATACGTACTGCTGGCGCTGGTCCTGATCCCGGTGCTGGTGTGCCCGCTGTTCATGCTGCTGCCATCGCAGTACCCGCAACTGACGCGATACGTGGCGGCGCTGACGGGCGGAGTGCTCTTCGGGCTTTCGCTCCTGGTGTTCGTGGTGTACCAGTTCGACGGCGGCGCGGGCCTGCGCTACGAGTTGCAGTGGGACTGGCTGGAAAACGTTGGATTCCTTGGGGAGAACGGGATCACGTTCTACCTAGGGGTGGATGGCATCGGGGCGCCGCTGGTGCTGCTGAACGGCGTTGTAATCCTGGCGGCGGTGTTCGTTTCGTGGAACATCACGCACCGGACGAAGGACTTTTTCGTGCTGCTGTTCCTGCTGGTATCGGGCGTGTACGGCGTCTTCGTGTCGCAGGACCTGTTCTTCTTCTTCTTCTGGTATGAGGTGGCAGTGCTGCCGATGTACCTGCTGATCGCAGTATGGGGATCGAGCAGCCACTTCGGGACGTTCACGCGGACCAAAGAGTACGGGGCGATGAAGCTGACGATGATGCTGGTGGCGGGGTCGGTGTTGATCTTCATCGGTATCTTCGCGCTGTTCGTGGAGGCCGGCGCCGGCACGTTCGACATGACGGAGATCCGGCGGGTGGGCGAAGAGGGCGGGATCGACGAGGACTTCCAGAAGTGGTGCTTCCCGCTGTTCATGGTGGGCTTCGGGGTGCTGGCCGGCATGTGGCCTCTGCACACGTGGTCGCCGGACGGCCATGTGGCGGCGCCGACGGGTGTGAGCATGCTGCACGCGGGCGTGCTGATGAAGCTGGGCGCTTTCGGCATTTTGCGGGTGGGGATCATGCTGTTGCCGGAGGGTGCTGACTTCTGGGCGCCGGTGCTTATGACGCTGGGCGTGACGGGAGCGCTCTACGGGGCGGTTTCCGCGCTGACGCAGACTGACCTGAAGTACATGGTCGGCTATTCGAGCGTGAGCCACATGGGCTATGTGCTGATGGGGCTGGCGAGCATGAACGAGATTGGTGTGAACGGCGCTGTGCTGCAGATGTTCGCGCACGGTGTGATGACGGCACTCATGTTCACGAACGTTGGGGCGGTGTATGACCAGGCGCACATCCGCGACATGACGCAGTTCGGGGGCCTGGCGAAACAGATGCCGAGACATTCGGCGTTCTTCACGATCGCGGGGCTTTCCTCGCTCGGCTTACCGGGGTTAGCAGGCTTCGTGGCGGAGTTCCATATCTTCGTCGGTGTGTTCAAAGCCGGCTACTGGTGGGCCGGCGGTCTCGGCATCCTGGCGGCGGCGATCACGGCGACGTACATCCTGCGGATGCTGGCGCGCGCGTACTTTGGGCCGGCGAACGAGAAGTGGGCTGACCTGAAAGAGATGCGGATCGGCGAGCAGTTCTCGGCTGCGCTGCTGATCGCGATGATCCTGTTTATGGGCTTATGGCCGATGCCCTTCATCGACCGCATCAGCCAGACCGTGGAAACGATACCGGGAATCAACTGATGCCAGACAGCACGTCGCTCGACTGGGAACTGCTGGCGCCGGAGTACATACTTGCGGCATGGGCGGCGCTGGTCATCTCCGCCGACATTTTCTGGGGTCGTCTGAGCAAGGAGCAGCTGGGCTGGTTCGCGGCGCTGGGCTTCGTGATCGCCGGGGGCGTGTCGCTGATCTGGTGGGACGACTCGAGGCAGTTCGGCGAGCTGGCGGACATCAACGATTACACGACGATTTTCCGGGTGTTCTTCTGTGGCATCGGCGCGTTCGCCTGCATTATCTCGGCAAAGTACGTTTCGGAGCGGCTGCTGCACCCGGGCGAGTACTACGGCCTGATCCTGGTGGCGGTAGTAGGGGCGAACGGGATGGCGGCGGCGCACGAGTTGCTGACAGCTTACATTTCGCTGGAGCTGATGAGCTTCAGCCTGTATGTGCTGACGAGCTACGCGAAGTTTGACCTGCGCTCCAACGAAGCAGGTCTGAAGTACATGCTGCTGGGGGCGTTTTCGTCGGCGATTTTCCTGTACGGGATTGGACTGATGTACGGGGCGACGGGGACGACGCAGTACGCTGGCATGAGCGAGGTGCTGAGCGGCGACATCGAGGACATTGAGTGGAGCGTGTACCTGGGCCTGGCGATGATGATCGGCGGGCTCGGGTTCAAGGTGGCGGCGGTGCCGTTCCACATGTACACGCCGGACGCTTACGAGGGCGCGCCGATCCCGATCACGGCGCTGATTTCGGCGCTATCGAAGGCGGCGGCGATGGCGTTCTTCTTGAAGCTGTTCACGCAGGCGTTCATCCCGCTTATCGACGACTGGCGGTACTTCATCGCGGCGCTGGCGGTGTTGACGATGGCGCTGGGGAACCTGGTGGCGCTGCAACAGCGAAACATCAAGCGGCTGTTCGCGTATTCGAGCATCGGGCAAGTGGGGTATCTGCTGGTGGGTATCGCGGCGCTTTCGCAAGATTCGGCGAGCGCGATTGTGCTGCACATGATCGGCTACGTGGTGACGAACCTGGCAGCGTTCACGTGCATCATCCTGTACTACAACTGGACGAGCAAAGAGGAGATCTACGAGTACAAGGGCCTGGCCGAGCGGGCGCCCTACCTGGCGCTGTGTATGACGATCGCGCTGTTCTCACTCGCGGGGATGCCGCTGTTTGCGGGCTTTGCGACGAAGTTCGTGTTGTTCCAGGCGGCGGCGAACGAGGACATGCTCTGGCTGGCGGGCGTGGCCTCGTTCTTCAGTTTCGTTTCCCTTTATTACTACCTGGTGGTGATCCGGGAGATGTACCTGGGTGAGCCGGAGGAGCGTACGCGGTTCCGGACGCCGGTGCTGGAGTACACGGCGCTGACGGTGCTGACGGCGGGTGTGTTCCTGATGGGGCTGTACCCGAAGCCAGTGTTCGACATCGTGGAGGATGGGACGGAGTCGATCTTCGCGGGGGTGGAGGTGGATGGGGGGGACGGAGGAGCGGTGCTTAGCGAGCCGTAGGGGCTGGGGCAGGTTTCAGGCGCTGCACGCAGGGTTCAGGAGTTAGAGCAGGGCGTGAGGCTGGATGGCTTGGGCGGGATGTTGTGGGCGAAGCACTTTGGCTGAGGGTGTTTCCTTGGCGGTAGGCTAAGGTCTGGCGCCGGTTGTTCGATGGGTGGGGTGCCTCGCCCCTACGAAGCTGGCGGGGCCTGGCGGGCTCTAAGGGCTTCGATGTTGGCCCAGGATTGGGCGTCGGTGGGGATCCAGTCGTTGAAGGCGTGGCCGAGGGATTCGTTGCAGGGGTTGACCATGGCGAGGAAGGTCATGCGGCCGACGCCGGGCTCGTCCCAGACCACGGGGTAGGCCCAGCGCTGTTTGGCGGTGGCGTTTGGGGTCTCTATCCAGAGCTGCGCGAGACGGGCGACCAGCGTTGGGTCGCCCTGGAGGAAGTCTTCGAGGATGCGGCCGAAGTAGCTGCTCGGCTGTTCCAGTGTCTCGCCACCACGGTAGTGACCCTTGAAGATGGCAACGCCGACGCGGAGCATGTCGTCCATATTGACGAGCCTTTCAACGAAGTAGGGATCGCTGGCGAACCGGATGAAGCTGCGGTCAGTCTGGTCGGGAAGATCGGCCACCCGTCGCCCCCAGAGCTTTTCGGCTGTGCTGTTGGCGGCGACGACTTCGAGGAACTCGCTAAGGATGAATGATGGCCAGGGGAGTTCTTCTGAATGTGCCTGAGCTTCTTCGACGGTGAAGTAGTAACCGGGCCAGCGCTCGGGCCCCATCCTGTCGACGTCGGAAGCATAGCCCGCGGCGATGATTATGGCGTCTCGGCGGCCGCGGTCGATCTTGGTGGCGTCGAGGATGGCGGTGAGGAGGGAGCGTGAGGGATGGCGGAGGCCGAGTTCGTATGCTTTGACGGTTTCGGCGGAGACGCCGGCGCGCTCGGCGAGGGAGGCGCGTGAGAGTCGCAGTGATTTTCGGACCTGTCGGAGCATCTGCGACCAGTCGCTGACAGGCGGCTGAGTATCGGTCATTGGGTTACGCCGGCGAGTCTACCCTGCTGGTGGGTTACCGGAGAGGGGTAAGTGTCACCGGCGGGCATGCCGGGGTAACGTGCAGTAGTGGCACGCGCAATGCGCAGGTTTCCTTGGGCCCGGCGCAGCCTGGCTGGCAGCTTATCGGCAGACGACATATGGAAGTTGTTGGCGGGCTCGGGGATATTATAGCGACAATGTGGTGGCGGTGGGTGATGTGAAATGTGTACCGCTTGTACCTACACAGCTATTCCGGAACTTATTGGAAGAGGACTACATTCTAGGGGTGCGGCCTGCCGGGTAATCGCCTCTCGTCCGCACTCCCTTTGAACGCCCCGGGCGCCCTTGCCAGCACCCGGGGCATGTCTTTGCCCTGGCGGGGGCGCGCAGGTTTCAGGTTTGAGGCTTCAGGTTTCAGGCGTGCGTTGGGGATGTTCGGGAGGCGGTGGCGAGAGCGCGGTGTTGGTGGGCGAAGCACTTCGGCTGAAGGGATTGGTTGGGTGGATGGCAGGTTTGGGCCGTGGAGTGGATGGCGTTCGATGGGTGGGGTGCCTCGCCCGTACGGGGTGGCGGGGGGTGCGTGGTTGGCGCGCGGAGGCGTTGCGCGGCCACGGTGGGGGTTGGGGCTGGAGCGGGAGCGCGGCAAGTAGCGCCCGTACGCGGATGGTGCCCTGGTAACAAGGGCGCTCTCCACAACGTCCTCCTTTCAAGCAGTATCTCCCCCGTCCACTTCTCGTTATGTACTGCGATTCGGGTTCCCTATGGACAGAATCGATGCGCTCCGCCCTAAGCTCTGCGCGCGCCCCGGCCTGATTGTGGCCGCGGCGGTGCTGCTGGTATTCGCGGGGTGGGTTGGGTTGGGCCGGGAGCCGGGGGCTTCGGCGGGCTCGCAGCCGGTGTTTTTGCTGCCGTGGCAGGACGGGCAGGCGTGGCTGACGGGGGGCGCGGGGTTTCACGGGACGAACGATGCGATGGACTTTTTTCCTCCGGATACGCCGCTGGGGGGCGGGGTGAAGTGCGAGGGTGACCCGGACTGGGTGTACGAGGAATCCTCGTACTATGTGCTTTCGTCGGCGGCGGGCGAGGTGGTGACGGCCGGGAGCGCGATGGTGCTGATTGACCATGGGAATGGGTGGCAGAGCCGGCACTATCACATCGCAGGGTTCGTGGTGGAGGTGGGGGATTTCGTGGCTGCGGGACAGCGCCTGGGGCGGCCATCGACACTGGGGTTCTGTTCGAGCAGTCCGCACAATCACTTCTGGGTGTCGGGGCCGAACGGGGAGACGACGCGGGACGTGACGCTTTCGGGGATGGCGACGACGCAGATCGGGCCGAACCAGTGGATTTCGCAGACGGGTAACTTCGAGCCGGGCTGGGAGCCGACGCCGACGCCGGAGGCAACGCCAACCACTGAGCCGCCGCCCGCGCCGACGGAAGCGCCAACGGCGGAGGCAAGCGAGACCCCGGTGGCGAGCGAGACGCCGACACCGGAGCCGACGGAGGCGCCGCCATCGACGCCGCTGCCAAAGGTGCGCGGAGATGCGAACTGCGACGGATTGGTGACGACGACGGACGCGACGGCGATCCTATGGATGCTTGCTCACGATGATGTGGGCGGCTGCGAGACGGCGGACGCGGACTGCAGCGGCCTGTTGAACGGGGATGATGCGCTGGCGGTGCTGCACCACGTTTCGGGGGTGGCGGAGCTGGAGGCGGGTAAGTGCCCGCCGCGGAACACGGCGATCCTGCCTGACGGGTAAGGTCTGGGTAGTTGGTGATTAACGCCTTCGCCAACGCAAACGCTGGTTCCGACGCACGCTCCCCGTGACGCCGACACCGGCCGTGACGGCGACGCCAACGCTTCCGCCCTCGCCAACGCCGTCCCTTAGTCCAACACCTTCTCCACACGAGACTCTGGTCTCGTCTCCTACGCCAACCTCGACGCCCGAGAGTAGTGCGACTGTGACTCACAAACGCCTGCTGGATTCCCCAGTGCAGGCTCAGGCGGCCCGAATGGCGGTCACGACGCGTCACGCTTGAGCATAGCCGTGGTGTTGGCCTCGATAGCAGTGGCTGGAATTGGCGGACTGGCCGCACGGCGCCGTCGCTAGAGGATGGGCAGGTAGCGGCGGAGTTCGTAGTCGGTGACGATGCGGCGGTAGTTGTGCCACTCGATTTTCTTGTTGACGAGCAGGCTTTCGAAGAGGTGGTCGCCGAGGCATTCGCGGAGGAGGTCGCTTCCTTCGGCGATGTCGATGGCCTGGAGGAGGCTGCCGGGTAGGTGGTCGATGCCGCGCTCTTTGCGTTCGGCTTCGCCCATTTCGAAGACGTTTTCTTCGAGGGGGACGGGGCATTCGTACTTGCCTTCGATGCCTTTGAGGCCGGCGAAGAGCATGGCTGAGAAGACGAGGTAGGGGTTGCAGGCGGGATCGGCGGCGCGGTATTCGATGCGCGTGGCCTGCTCTTTGCCGCGCTTGTATTCGGGGACGCGGATGAGGTCGGAGCGGTTGCGGCGGGCCCAGGAGAGGTAGACGGGGGCTTCGAAGCCGGGGACGAGGCGTTTGTAGCTGTTGACCCACTGGTTGGTGACGAGGGTGATTTCCTTGGCGTGCGCCAGCAGGCCGGCGATGTAGTGGCGGGCGGTGGTGGAGAGCTGGTAGGAATCTTCGGGGTCGAAGAAGGCGTTGCGCTCGCCCTGAAAGAGTGACTGGTGGACGTGCATGCCGGAGCCGTTGTGCTCGCCCATGGGTTTCGGCATGAAGGTGGCGTAGACGCCGTTTTTCATGGCGACTTCTTTGACGGCGAGGCGATAGGTCATGGTGTTGTCGGCCATGGTGAGGGCGTCGGTGTAGCGGAGGCTGATCTCGTGCTGTGAGGGTGCGACTTCGTGGTGGGAGGTCTCGACGGGGATGCCGAGAGCCTCGAGGGTGAAGACGGTTTCGCGGCGGAGGTCGGTGCCGGCGTCGAGTGGTGTGAGGTCGAAGTAGCCGCCGACGTCGAGTGGTTTGGGGGTTTCGCTGTTGGCGAAGTAGAAGTATTCGAGTTCGGGGCCGACGTAGAAGGTGTATCCGAGGTCGGCGGCGCGCTTGAGGTTGCGGCGGAGGATGAAGCGAGGGTCGCCTTCGAAGGGTTTGCCGTCGGTGGTGAGGATGTCGCAGAACATGCGGGCGACGCGACGCTCGCTGGGTCGCCAGGGTAGTACGGCGAAGGTTGCGGAGTCGGGCATGGCGATCATGTCGGATTCGTCGATGCGGGCGAATCCTTCGATGGAGGAGCCGTCGAAGCCGACGCCTTCTTCCATGGCTTCGGGGAGTCCTTCGACGGTGATGGCGACGGACTTGAGCATGCCGAGGATGTCGGTGAACCAGAGACGGATGAATTTGACGTCGTGTTCGCGCGCGGTTCGGAGGACGTATTCGATGGAGTCTTGTCGTTCCGTCATTGGGGGCCTCGGTTCTGGGGTAGTTTCGGGGTCGGAGGTGGGTACGGCAAGCGAGCGAACTCAAGCATGCAAGCGTGCAAACATGCCAGCATCATTTGGCGAGAGCCCTTGCTTTGGCGGTTATGCGGGAGATGAGGGAGTCTGTGCTGGAAACGAGGCGCGATCCAGTTTCGGCCGGGCTGTAGTCGGTGCGCCGCAATACGTCCATCCAGCTGCTTACTTCGCACAGCGAGCCGCGGGCGATGAGCAGGTGATTGCGGAAGGCACCCTTGCTGAAGCGGCCGTGGCCTTCAGCAATGTTGGCGGGGGCCGAGCCTACGGAGCGCACGAGCTGCCTGCTAATCTCCCTTGACATCACGTCCATTGGCATTGTCTTGATCATGGCTATTACTTCTGCGGCCAGACCCTGCGAGTCTTGCCAGGTATCGAGGTTGCGGTAACTGTAGGCCGATTGGGTTTGCATTGGTCCCTCCTGACGGCCCTTATCCCGCTTCTGGACAGAGGCTGCAAGGGAGAGATGACACTCCCCTTTGCACCTCTTGCTGGCATGTTTGGCTGCTTGCCTGTTTGGGCGAAGCCTAGACGTCGAAGTAGAGCTGGAATTCCCAGGGGTGGGGGCGAAGGCGGACGGGGTCGATTTCGGCTTCGCGCTTGTACTCCAGCCAGACGTCGATGACGTCCTGGGTGAAGACGCCGCCCTTGAGGAGGTAGTCGTGGTCTTCTTCGAGGGCCTGGAGTGCCTGGTCAAGGGAGCCGGGCACGGTGGGGACGTTGGCGGCTTCGGCGGCGGTGAGTTCGTAGGTGTTCTTGTCCAGCGGGTTGCCAGGGTCGATCTGGTTCTCGATGCCGTCGAGGCCGGCCATGACCATGGCGGAGAAGGCGAGATAAGGGTTGGCGCTGGGGTCCGGCGGGCGGAACTCGATGCGCTTGGCCTTTGGCTGCTCCGTGTACATGGGGATACGCGCAGCGGCGGAGCGGTTGCGCGCGGAGTAGACGAGGTTGACGGGTGCTTCATAGCCGGGGACGAGGCGCTTGTAGCTGTTGGTGGTTGGCGCGCAGAAGGCCATGAGGGAGCGCCCGTGCTTGAGCAGGCCGCCGATGTACCAGCGGCAAAGCTGGCTGGTGCCGGCGTAACCGTCCTTGTCGTAGAAGAGGGGCTGTCCCTCCTTCCAGAGGGACTGGTGGGTGTGCATGCCGGAGCCGTTGTCGCCGAAGAGGGGCTTGGGCATGAAGGTGGCGACCTTGTTGTGGCGGCGGGCGACGTTCTTGACGATGTACTTGTACCAGAGGACCTGGTCGGCCATTTCGACGAGAGTGTTGAACTTCATGTCGATTTCGCACTGGCCGGCGGTGGCGACTTCGTGGTGGTGGACTTCGACGGTGATGCCGACCTTGGCCATTTCCAGGATCATCTCGCTGCGGATGTCCTGGAGTGAGTCGTGTGGCGGTACGGGGAAGTAGCCTTCTTTGAAGCGAGGCTTGTAGCCAAGGTTGGGCTTCTCGTCGCGGCCGGTGTTCCACTCGCCCTCGATGGAGTCGACGTAGTAATAGCCGGAATGCTCGTTCTGGTCGAAGCGGATGTCATCGAAGATGAAGAACTCGAGCTCCGGGCCGATGAAGATGGTGTCGGCGAAGCCAGTGTTCTGGACGAAGGCTTCGGCCTTTTTGGCGACGTAGCGGGGGTCGCGAGTGTAGGGTTGCTTGGAAAGCGGGTCCTTGATATCGCAGATGAGCGAGAGGGTGGGGATTGCGCAGGCGGGGTCGAGGCGGGCGGAGGCGGGATCCGGGATCAGAATCATGTCTGATTCCTGGATCTTCTGGAAGCCGCGGATGCTAGAGCCATCGAAGCCGATGCCATCGACCCAGATCGAGGTCTGGATGTCATCCAGCTCCGTCATCTCCTTCGGGGTTATCGAAAAGTGCTGCCAGAGACCGGGCAGGTCGTTGAATTTGAGGTCGACGATCTGGATCTTGTTGTCCTGGATCATCTTGCTGACGCGTTGAGCTTCTTGTTCGGGCGACATCTAGTCCTCCTTGATGTGGTTGCGCCCCGATTATATGCAGGTCTGCGCTTACGTGCCGGGGGCCTCAGGTTAAGCCTGTGTTACGCGGACGCTGCGTGCGGGTGGATGACCACGCGTTAGCGTAGCCATCCACCCTTGCGCTGTCTTAGACTGCTTCGTCGCCGCGTTCTCCGGTGCGGACGCGGATGGCGTCGGTGACGGGTATGACGAAGAGTTTGCCATCGCCGATGTTGCCGGTGCGGGCGGCATCGCAGATGAGCTTGACGACCTGGTCGACCTGAGCGTCTTCGATGACTACTTCGACTTTGACCTTTGGCAGCATGTCGATGGTGAAGGTTTCGCCGCCGCGGCCCTGGTGGACGATGCCCCGCTGCACGCCGCGGCCTGTGACGTGGACGATGTTCATGCCGTGGAAGCCGGCTTCGCTGAGGGCATTCTTGACCTCGTCCAGCCGTTCCGGGCGGATGATTGCTTCGATCTTCTGCATCTGTCTGATCCCTCCTCTAGGCTCCGGGCTCCGGCTGGGGAGCCGGCTCGGGCGACGGGTTGGTGGTCGGCAGCGAGGCTGAGGCGTAGACGGGAATGCCACCTTCATCCAGGACGTAGCCGCGCTCGCCGTGCTGGGTGACGTCGAGGCCGAGCTCTTCTTCGTCATCGGAGACGCGGAGACCGACGGTGATGTCGAGCGCCTTAAGGATGATGCTGGTAACGACGAAGGAGTATACAGCGACGACGGCGAGGGCCACGACCTGGTCGACCATCTGGTCGGCGTTGCCGTAGAAGAGGCCGTCGACGCCGCCGACGGTGGCGGTGGCGAAGAGGCCGGTGGCGATGCCGCCCCAGAGGCCGCCGACGCCGTGCACGCCGACGACGTCGAGGGAGTCGTCGAGTCCGGAGCGGACGCGGATGCGTACGGCACCGTAGCAGAGGAGGCCGGCGGCGGCGCCGATGATTACAGCGGCGTATGGCTCGACGAAGCCGGAGGCCGGGGTGATGGCAACGAGACCGGCGACAGCGCCGGCTGCCGCGCCGATGGCGGAGGCTTTGCCGGTGAAGGCCCAGCTGGCGAACATCCAGGTAAGGGCGGCCGCGGCGGCAGCAGTGTTGGTGACGAGGAAGGCGTTAGCGGCCTGGAGATTGGCTGCGCCGGCGCTACCGGCGTTGAAGCCGAACCAGCCGAACCAGAGCAAGGCCGTGCCGAGGATGATGTAGGTGACGTTGTGCGGTTCCATGGGCTCTGTGCCGAAGCCGCGGCGCTTGCCGTAGAAGATGGCGGCGGCGAGGGCGGCTGCGCCGGCGTTGACGTGGATGGCGGTGCCGCCTGCGAAGTCTAGCGCGTCCATGTCGATGCCGAGGAAGGACTCCTCGGAGAAGACCGAGAGGAAGCCGGCGCCGAAGACCCAGTGGGCGACGGGGGCGTAGACGAGGAGCGACCAGGCGGCCATAAAGATGAGGAACGTGCTGAACTTTGCACGTTCGGCGAAGGCACCGGTGATGAGCGCCGGCGTGATGATGGCGAACATCATCTGGAAGGCGACGAAGGCTTCGTGCGGGATAGTCGTCTCCGCATCGGGCAGCAAGGGCTGCATCGTCACATCCTTCATGCCGATGAAGTCCAGGTTGCCGATGAGCCCGCCCTCCGTTGGCGCGAACGCCAGCGTGTACCCTAGGAGCACCCAGAGGACGCCCACCAGCCCGATAACGACGAACGATTGCATGATGGTGCCGAGAACGTTCTTGCTGCGGACAAAGCCCGCGTAGAAGAATCCGAGCCCCGGCGTCATCAGCAATACAAGCGCGGACGCGGTGAGCATCCAGGCAGTATCGCCGGTGTTAATTTCCATGATGGTCACTCCCTCCAAAGGTTTGTTGGAGCGAAACTATCACGGGGCGGTCGCTGGAAAATTACGGTTGTGTTACGCGGGGGTGAAGTGGGTGTTACGAGGGGAGTAACAGACTGACAAACTGACAAACTGACAATGTCACGAACTGACGAAACGGCAGACCGGGTATCTGTGGGAACGGCGTAGAATTGGGGTGTGAGCGAAGAGCGCGGGTTGCTTCGGGAAGAGGCGGCGCTGCGGCGCTGGGACCCTCGCGCGCGCTGGTATCACCCATGGCTGGGGCGAGTGGTGATCGCGGCTTCGCGGTTTGTGATGACGCGGATGAATAAGCTGACGATCGAGGGGCGGGAGCGTTTCGAGGCGCTGCGGGAGCGGGGCGGGCGGGGGGTTGCTGACGTACAGCAATCACGTTTCGCTGTTTGATGATCCGCTGCTGGTGGCGAACGTGGTGAGCGGGCCGTATGCGAAGGTGCGCTGGGTGGGGGCGGATGCGCTGAACTTCTTTGGAAATGGGTTAAAGGCGTGGCTGTTTACGGCCGGGAGATCGGTGCCGATCATGCGCGGGGCGGGGCTGGACCAGCCGGGGATGTTGTTCCTGCGGGACAGGCTGGCGGCAGAGGAGTGGGTGCACTTGCTTCCGGAAGGGGGGCGGACGCGGGAAGAGGACGCGCGGATGCGCGATTCGTTCAAGGCGGGGATCGGGATGCTGGTAGCGGAGGCTAAGCCGATTGCGCTGCCCTTCTATCACTACGGGATGCAGGAGGTGCTGCCTGTGGGAGCGGTGCGTCCGCGCTCCGGGCACACGGTGCGGATGGTGTTCGGGGAGGCGATTTACTGCGATGAGGAGTGGATTGCGCTGGTGGCCGCGAAGGTGGGAGCGGAGGGTGACGCGGCGGTGTGGCGGGCGATCGCGGGGGAGCTTTACGAGGCGGAAGCGGCGCTGGAACGGGCGGTGCACCCGGCGTTTGCGGGCGGGGGCAGAGTTTCGTGAGCGTGTACGAAGTCGCGCTGGTGGGGCTGGGGGCGATCATGGCGTACATGGTTGTGATCTGGGTGTTGAGCCTGGTGCTGGGCAATTCGAGCATCGTAGACATCTTCTGGGGGCCGGGGTTCTTGCTGGCGGCGACCGCTTACATGGTTGCTTCGGACGACGGCTGGATTACGCGGCAGGTTATCGTGCTGGGTCTGGTGGCTGTGTGGGGGCTGCGGCTGGGCGCGTACATCCTTTACCGGAACTGGGGGGAGGGCGAGGACCGGCGCTACGTGAAGATGCGGGAGGGTTCGGATGCATGGTGGATACGGAGTCTGTTCCAGGTGTTCGTACTGCAGGGGCTGATCATGTGGGTGGTATCGGCGGCGCTGCTGGCGTCGATGTACAACGCGGAGCCGGACTCGCTGGTGGTGACGGACTTCATCGGGATGGCGGTCTGGGGCGTCGGGTTCTCCTTTGAGGCGGTGGGGGACTGGCAGCTGGCGCGGTTCAAGGCGGACCCGGCGAACGCGGGGAAGGTGATGGACCGCGGGCTGTGGCGATACACTCGGCACCCGAATTACTTTGGGGATGCGACGCTGTGGTGGGGGGCTGTTCATCATCGCGGCGGGGACGACGGACGGGTGGCTGACGTTGTTCAGTCCGGTGGTGATGACGTTTATGTTGCTGCGGGTTTCGGGGGTGGCGTTGCTGGAGCGTTCGATTAAGAGGCGGCGGCCGGAGTACGAGGAGTATGTGCGGCGGACGAGCGCGTTTGTGCCGATGCCGCCGAGGAAACAGCCTCAGCGGACCGAGTCTGTATAGGGAGCAACGTGTACAGGTCATACCAGATTGATCGCCAAAGTCCGCAAGTAAAAATGGTGCAAGCCATTGTGAGGGCCCTGTATGTTGTCACCGCACTCGCGACGTTGATCTGTCTTGCCACGGGCATCATTGACTTCCTGGCAACTGCGATACTGCTATTTGTCGCCGGACTAGCTGTCCTCTTCGCTCCACGGCTTGCGTCGCAGCAAGCTGGCGGAACGGTCGAAATTACGCCTGAAGGTTTGATCCTGCGGACTAGCGCCTCGGTCGAGGTGCTCTGGAGGAATATAAAGGCCGTTTCCATCGGCAGCGCCTCTGACAGCTACGGCGTTCTTAATAGCCGATTCCTCCGCCTTCTCGGCGTCAATCCCGACCACAGATGTGTCGTGATTCAGCTTGACAGTCCACGTCGCTTCAACCTGTTGATGGGGCCGATGAAGATTCGGGTGCCCACGACCCAAGCGAGTATTCCTATATGCGTGGACAATCCCGACGAGCTACTCCGCGACATTCAATCGTTGGTTGGCGTGCCGACGCCGGATGCGTCATAAGCAGCGGCTAGGGCATGGAGCGGAAGCGGTAGCCGACGTTGCGGACGGTTTCGATGAAGGTGACGTGGCGGTCTTCGATTTTGGAGCGGAGGCGGCGGATGTGGACGTCGACGGTGCGGGCGCCGCCGTAGAAGTCATAGCCCCAGACGTTGTTGAGGAGGGCTTCGCGGCTGAAGACGCGGTCGCGGTTGACGGCGAGGAAGCGGAGGAGTTCGTACTCCTTGAAGGTGAGCTCGACGGGGTGGCCGGCGATGTGGACGGTGTAGTTGGCCATGTCCATGACGAGCTCGCCGACTTTGAGGACGTCGCTGGAGTCGTGGCGGGCGATGCGCCAGAGGATGCGGCGGACGCGGGCGACGAGCTCGTCGGCGGGGGCGCCGTCACGGAGGAAGTCGTCGGCGTCGCGGATGGTGTCGTAGTTGGCGATGTGCTCGGGGCCGGCGATGAGGAGGATGCCGGGACCGTCGCCAGTCTCGGCGCCGGCGAGGAGTTCGTGGGCGACGGTGTCTTCGGCGGCGGAGGGGAGGTGGAGGACGACGAGATCGGTGGGATCGGGGAGCGCGGTGGCGTCTCCGGGCGCGCGGGTGTCGACGGAGAGGGCCTGGGCCTCGAGGGCGGAGGCGTAGCCGGCGAGGGCGTGCGCATCGCCGAACAACAATACGTTTGGCATGTGGAAATGGTACGGGTGGCGGAGGTTGAGGGCAACAAACTAACAAACTGCAGGCCCCCACACAGTTATGGGTTTGTAAGTTTGTGTCGTTGATACCCGATGTGACTACCGTCGACGGGTGGCCGAGGGGCGGAAGCGGGGCTTCAGCGCGCGGCCTACGAGCTGCTCTCGGTTGGCGCGAGAGTCAGTCACGCAGTCCTCCTAAGCGATCTTGCTGCCTCTGCCATTAATTGAGAGCTTCGAGAGCCTCCAGGGCGGCTCTGGCCTCCTGTCTCAATTGGTCCTCGTCGATTTCGCTGGAAGGGTCGTCGATCGGGAGGTCACCCACGTAAGCGTCGACTTCGGCGAACAACCTGTCCAAGATTTGGTATTCCCTCTCCGGGCGTGACTGTTTATTTTCCTTGAAGATCCTGAGAAACTCTGACTCGAATTCTGAGGCGGAGATGCTCTTCTCTAAAATCTCCTAAGCAGAACAATATACAAGGGTCGCAATTAGTTCCCTCCCAACTTACCGGTGGTCGTAACAATCTTCGCTTGATCCGGGGTGAGTCGCCACGTGACACAACCTCCCCCGACGGATTAACTGAGCAGTCCTCTTATTGTAGTTTCCCGTGACTCCAGGGGAAACCACAAACTGCCGGCCCCCACACTGTTTGTGTGTTTGTAAGTTCGTCAGTTTGTGTCGTTGATACAATGGTTGCGTGACCGACGACGCACGCGATGTGACTACTGTCGACTGGGTAGCCGAGGGGCGGAAGCCGCCGTGGCTGAAGGTGCGGATGCCGGGGGGTGAGAATTACATCCGGCTTAAGTCTTTGATGCGAGGGCAGGGGCTGCATACGGTGTGCGAGGAGGCACGCTGTCCGAATATCGGGGAGTGCTGGCAGTCGGGTACGGCTACGTTCATGATCCTGGGCGATACGTGCACGCGCGCGTGCGGGTTCTGTGCGGTGAAGACGGGGCGCCCAGGGGAACTGGACCGGATGGAGCCGATGCGGGTGGCGAACGCGGTGCGTGAGATGGGGGTGAACCACGCGGTGGTGACGTCGGTGAATCGGGACGACCAGGAGGACGGCGGAGCGGAGATTTTCGCGCAGACGATCCGCTGGATCCGGCGGCTTTCGCCACAGACGAGCGTGGAGGTATTGATCCCGGACTTCATGGGGAACTGGGAGGCGCTGGCGACGGTCTGCGCGGCGCAACCGGAGATCCTGAACCACAATACGGAGTCGGTGCCACGGCTGTACCCGCGGGTGCGGCCGAAGGCGCGGTATGAGCGGACGCTGGAGCTTCTGCGGCGGGGGAAGGAACTGGACCCAGGGACGATCACGAAGACGGGGGTGATGGTGGGGCTGGGGGAGACGCAGGATGAGCTTTTGCGGGTGTTCCGCGACCTGGTTGAGCACGAGGTGGAGGTGCTGACGATCGGGCAGTACCTGCGGCCGAGCGCGAAGCACCTGCCGCTGGTGCGGTATTACACGCCGGCGGAGTTCGATGAGCTGCGGGACGAGGCGCTGGCGCTGGGGTTCAAGCACGTGGAGTCGGGGGCGCTGGTACGGTCGTCGTACCACGCGGAGCGGCAGGTGGACGGGCTGCGGAAGCGGACTGACCTGTCGTCGGTGGATTTGCCGCTGGCGGACCAGGGATAGAGCGGGGCGGTTGGCCCCGTCCCGCGGTGCGATATCGCATCACTAATAGACGAAATGCAGTACGAGCCCACGGGCTTTTTTCATCGCGAAGTGTGGGCTCCAGGACAGGTTCTTCGTTCGCCAGAGTGACAGTTGCGGCATGGTACGATTCGCGCGAGGCACCGCGTGGCGCTGCGGGGCCTAACCCCCGCTTATGGAAGAACTCGGTCTTGTTGGCAGCCTTGCGGTAGTTGCGATTGCCGCCGTGGTCGGCGGCGCCGCTGCCCGCGCCCTGCGCCTGCCGACGATCATTGGCTACCTGGCAGCGGGCATCGTCATCGGACCCAATACCCCGGGTCCCAGCGGCGACATTGAGGAAGTGCAGACCGTTGCCGATCTGGGCGTGGCGCTGCTGATGTTCACGCTTGGTGTGCGCTTTTCCGTGCGGGAGTTGCTGAAGGTGCGTGGCATCGCCTTCGTAGCCGGGGTGCTGGGAACGCTGCTGCTGCTGGGGGTGGGGTTCGTGGTGGGACAGGGTTTGGGGCTGAGCACGGAAGAGTCCGTAATCGCCGGAATGATGACATCGATTTCCAGCACGATGGTGGCCTTCAAGTTGCTGGAGGACCGGGGCCTGATAACCGGCGCGGCGGGCAAGATTGCGGTGGCGGTAGCGCTAGTGCAGGACCTCATCGTGGTGGTGTTCATTGCTGCGGTCCCGGTGATCGGCGGCGAGGGTGACGGGTTGGCCGAGGAGATCGGCCTGGCTATCGTCAAAGCGGCCGGCGTACTGGCGCTGGTGCTGATCGTCGGGAGCTTCGTGATCCCACGTGTGCTGGAGCGATTCTCGCGCTCTAGATCGCGGGAGTTGTTCCTGCTGGCGGTCCTAGCGCTGGCGCTGGGGACGGCGTCGCTGTCGTTCGAGGCCGGCCTATCGCTGGCTTTCGGCGCGTTCCTGGCCGGACTCGTGGTTTCGGAGTCGCCCTACGCGCAACGGACGATCGCGGAGGTCTTCCCGCTGCGAGAGGTGTTCGCCGTCGTCTTCTTCGTGGCGATTGGGATGCTGGTCGATCCTGAGGCGCTAGTGGACAGCCCGGAGATAGTGGCAGGGATAGCGCTGATCGCCATAGTGGGGAAAATGGTGACGGTTTCGTTCAGCGCGGTGCTGTTCCGCTTTCCAACGCGCGCAGTGGTCGCCAGCTCACTAGCGCTCGCGAACATGGGTGAATTCTCGTTCGTGCTGGCGACGGAGGCCGGCCGCGAGGGACTGCTGGGCGACGCTGCCTCAGAGGCCTTGCTATCCGCAGTGCTAATCAGCATGGCGGCGAGCCCATTGATCTTCGCTACGCATGAACGCGTGGCGGACCTGGTGGGACGGCTGCCCGGGATCGGCTCCCTGGCAGCGGGCGAAGCGCATATCGACGAGGATGTGAGGCTTGTGAACCATGCGGTGATCGTGCGTTATGGCCCGGCAGGGAAGGAAGTGGCGCGCGTGCTGGACGCCCGCGGCTTCCAGTATGTGATCATTGACGAAGACCCCGGGGTGCTGCGGGAGCTTCAGGACAGCGGAACGCCGTACATTATTGGGAACCCCTCGTTACCGTCAGTGCTGGAGCAAGCGGCTGTCGAGCGCGCGCGCATCTTGCTGCTAACGATACGTGATGCAGCGCTGGCGCGTGCGGTGGCGCTAACGGCACGCCAGATGAACCCGCGGCTGGACATTGTGGCGCAGGGAGACGTGCCGGGCGAGGCAGAGCTGGTGAATGCGGGTGTCTCGGAGGTGGTACACGGGGACTTTGAGGCGGGTATGGAGTTTGTGCGGCACACGCTGCACCGCTTCGGCCTGACGAACCAGGAGATTCAGCTGATCATCAACCGGCGCCGTCTAGACGCTCGCGGCTAGTTTTCGGTGATGTCGACGCTGATGATGGCGTCGCCCTCGAAGTCGGGGAGGGCCTGCGGGTCGCGGCGAGTTATGCAATCGACGACTTCCATGCCTTCGGTGACTTCGCCGAAGATGGTGTACTGGCCGTTGAGGCTGGGGGTATCGCCGAAAGTGATGAAGAACTGGCTGCCAGCGCTATCTGGGCTCTGGGCCCGGGCCATGCCAAGGGTGCCGCGAGTGTAGCCGACTTCGGTCGTGAACTCGGCGGGGATGTTGTAGCCGGGGCCGCCCGAGCCACTGCCGGTGGGGTCGCCGCCCTGGGCCATGAAGCCTTCGAGGACGCGGTGGAAGGTGGTGCCGTTGTAGAAGCCTTCGCGGGCGAGGAAGACGAAGGAGTTGACGTGCTGCGGGGCGAGATCGGGCCGCAACTTGATGGTGAATTCGCCACGGACGGTCTTGAAGTTGGCGAGGTATTCCTTGCCGGGGTCGATTCCCTGGTCTTCGGGGGCGTCGTACTGCTTGGTCATATCAGGCTCCGGTGCGTCTCCCGACGGGGCGGGGCAATCGTTGGCGGCTGGTGGGTCGGTGGCGCCGGCGGCCGGTTGGGTAGCGTCGGCCTGGGTTGCGGCGCCGGTATCGGTGGCGAAGTTATCGGAGTCGTTGCCGACGTCTTCGTCGTCGTCGCCGCAGGCGATGGCGAGGGCGGCGAGGGCGGCGAGCGCGAAGACAAGGAGTGTTCGTTTCCAGGACATGGGTTAATTATGGCGGGGGATGTGGATTGGCTCAACCGGGGGGCGTGAGACATGAGACATGGAGAGGGAGCGGCGTGGCGTTTGAGCGAGGTCCCGATTGAGTTGTGCGGTGGACGGCGTCGTGGTGGTTGGGGACACACTTCGTTCCTCAGGGCGACAGGTGGCGGATCTGGTGACGTTGGGATGGGATCGGAGGTGGGGCTGAAGCCCCACGGCTACGGTGGGAGGGTGCTTGCGATGGTGTGTGTCCTCTAGGTGGGGCGGAGGAGGGGGAGGGTGTCGGCGTGATGGCCGATGGCTTCGATGAGGGCGAGGTTGTCAGTGATGATGCCGTTTACGCCGGCGTGGAGGAGGCGGTCGGCCTGGGCGAAGGTGTTGACGACGCTGGACATAGTGAAGAGGCCTCGGTCTCTGGCCCAGGAGATGGTTTCGGAGGTGAAGGTGGAGGGGGCGGCGCTGATGCCGTCGAGGATGCGGAGTAGAGGCTCGTCGTCGCGGAGACGGGCGAGGGATTGGGGCGAGACGCTGAGGGAGCGGATTACCCAGGGGGCCTGGTGCTCGAATTCGGTGATTACGGAGCCGCTGTAGGTGACGATTAGTGTGAGTGTCGCCTCTCTGCCGGCCAGGAAGTCGAGGACGAGGCGGACGAACTGAGGCGAGGCTTCCTTGAGGTCAAGCTTGACGGCGGGGACGGCTGAGGCGACGGCCCAGGCCTCCTCGGGGTCCAGGGCGGAGATGCCGATGCGGGAGAAGATCCAGGCGTTGCGGGGGTGGGCGACGAGGAGCTTGTCGCCACGGGCGATGAGGTCGATCTCGACGATGTCGGCGTGGTGGTCGATGGCGGCGCGAGAGGCGGGGAGGTGGTCGCCGGCGTTGTGGGCGACTACGAAGGCACGAGAGAGATCGGCGGTTAGCTCACCGTCCGTGCGGGAGAACTGCGGGGGGTAGCCGAGGAGTTTGCGGAGGAAACGGATGAGTTGTTGTGCCACGGCAATATCGTAGCGCGGGGCGGTATCCTTGCGGACGGGCGCGGCGTTCTATCGTTTAGACTGGGCATGAGGCATAGCGTCACGGAGGCAGCGATGGATAACAGGCCGATCGGGGTGTTTGATTCGGGCGTGGGCGGGCTCTCAATCTGGAGGGCTATTCGCAAGTTGATGCCCGAGGAGAGCATGGATTTCCTGGCCGACAGCGGGCACGTGCCGTACGGCGAGAAGTCGACGCCGGAGCTGCAGGACCTGACGACGCGCGTTACGCGCTTCCTGCTAGACCATGAGGCCAAGATCATCGTGGTTGCCTGCAACACGGCGACGGTCCACGCGATCGGCCACCTGCGCGAGACGTTTCCGGATGTGCCTTTCGTGGGGGTGGTGCCGGTGGTGAAGACGCTTTCGCGGCTGACGCGGACGGGGACGATCGCGGTGCTATCGACGCCGGCGACGTCGTCGAGTGATTACCTGGCGGGCCTGATCCGTGAGTTTGCGCCGGACAAGGAAGTGGTGAACGTGGGCTGCGACGGGCTGGAGGACCTGGTGGAAGCGGGCTCGGTGAGGACGCGGGCGACGACGGCGCTGCTGGAGCGTCACCTGGCGCCAGTGAAGGCGAGCGACGCGGACGTGGTGGGGCTGGGCTGCACGCACTATCCGTTCCTGCGCAACCGCATCAAGAACATGCTGGGGCCGGGAGTGCGAGTGTACGACCCCTCGCGGCCGGTGGCGCGCCGGACGCGGCAGGTGCTGGAGGAGCGGGACGCGCTGGCGAGCAACTCCTCGCCGAGGTTCCGGTTCTACACCACGGGTGATGTGGAGGTTTTCGGCGCGGTGGCATCGAAGTTGCTGCGGATGCCGGTGACGGAGGCGGAGTACGCTTCGATTTAGGTCTCAGGTTCGAGGTTTCAGGGGATCAGCGCTGGCGCGCCGTCGGTTGCGTTGCCGCCTCGGCGGGTGCTTTCGTACAATGGTCTAGCGCGCTGGTGACCGGTAACAAGCGCGCCAACTCGATAGTCATTCCCTTCGGGAGCCAACGTAGCTCAGTGGTAGAGCAGCTGTTTCGTAAACAGCAGGTCCTCGGTTCGAATCCGAGCGTTGGCTCCAGATACGTTTTACGGCCAGGGCGGCCCAAATAAGACCGCCTAAACAGCGTGTCGTTCCAGCCCCAGAAAGAGAGGCTGACGACATGCTGAATAACACACTTCACACCAAGGGCCGCCGCCTGCCCGAACTCGCCGAGGTTTTTCTCCTCACCTGCCGCGCCGAGGGCAAATCGCCCTACACACTGCGCTGGTATA
>DATKDX010000004.1:0-13849 GCA_035512435.1 Dehalococcoidia bacterium | reverse complement strand
ATACTCGCCCTTGGGGACGGCAACAGCCGTGCTTTCGTCGCTCATGATTCATTCTCCGTGCTTGTAATCGCTGCTGTGGCCGCCGCGGCGACCGGTGTCTTCTGCGTCTTCTTGCTGGCGTTCACCTGGGCCTCGTGCAGGTGCTCCCCGCCGGCGTAGACCTTCATGTGTCGCAGGACGTGCTTCGAGAGCTTGTTGCGCGGCAGCATCCCCCTCACGGCCAACTCGATGACTCGCTCGGGGTGGCGCTCCATCATTGTAGCCAGGTTCTGGCTCTTGATGCCTCCCATGTACCCGGTGTGCCGCCAGTACGTCTTGTCTTCCAGCTTGTTGCCGGTGACCTTGATCTGCGAAGCATTGAGGACGATGACGTGGTCACCCATGTCCAGGTGCGGGGAGTAGGACGGCTTATGCTTGCCCATGAGCAAGCCGGCCACCTTTGTGGCCAGGCGGCCCAACGTCTGGTCCGCGGCATCCACCACGACCCAGTTCTTCTGTATTTCGTCAGCTGTGAGGCTGAACGTCTTCATCCGCTTCATTGTCAAACAACCCGCTTTCGTAACGAACCCTCATCAGGCAGAGGCCCCTGGCAGGAGCCGTCTTGCTTGCTGCTCCGGGTGGCGCCTCCTCCACCAGTCGCTGGAAGTCGCCTGACGCGAGCTTGCCGCGGCCGACTTCGGCCAGAGTGCCCATGATACGCCTCACCATGTGGGGAAGATAGGCTGTCGCCTCGATATCGAAGCGCACTTGCTCTCCTTCACGCTTGAGCGAGGTGCCGAACACGATGCGTACCGTGTTCATCCTCGCCGCCGCTGAAGGGGCCGTGAACGCCGCGAAATCGTGGCAGCCCTCCAGGTGCTTCGCCGCATCCGCCATCCGCGCCAGGTTGACGTTCTCGTACATGTGCCACGAGAAGTCGCGGCCCAGGGCGGTGCGCGTTGCCCCCAGGTGTAGCGTATAGCGGTACCAGCGCCTGCGCGCCTGCCTGCGGGGATCGAAGTCGTCCGGCACTTCGCGCGCGGCCCGCACAGCGATGTCCGCCGGCAGGTGCGCGTTGGTCCCGGGCGGAAATACCTCGATTCGGTGGCGGCTCCCTGTCCGGAAGGCCGCCACCTGTCCCCTGGCGTGCACTCCGGCGTCTGTCCGGCCAGCCATCGCCACCCGTATAGGTTCGTTTGTTAACTTGCCAAGGGCGCGCTCCAGCGCGTCCTGCACCGTCGGTGCGTTTTCCTGGTACTGAGACCCTCCGTATCGTGTTCCCTGGTATTCCACAAGGAGGGCGATGCTCCGGGTCCCGATTCCATTCAAGGTGTTGGGAGCTTGAGCCGTGAGGCTATACCTCCGTTCCTACCAGCTCAAGTTGCGCCATCAGGGCAGCGTCGCCGCTGCGCGGACCCAGCTTGATCATCCGGGTGTAGCCGCCCTCCCGGTCTCCGTAGCGCTCAGCCAGGTCGCCGAACAGCTTCTCGACGACGTGCTTGTCGTAGACGAAGGACAGGGCCTGGCGCCGGGCGGCCAGGTGACCGCGCTTGCCCAGGGTGATCATGCGCTCGGCGAACTTCCGGGCCTCCTTGGCCTTGGCCTCGGTTGTGATGATCTTCTCGTACTTAAGGAGATCGGTTACCAGGTTGCGGAACATCGCGTAGCGGTGGTCCGTGGGGCGGCCAAGTTTGCGTCCGGAGATCCTGTGGGCCATCTCTAGCTTTCTCCCTCAGCGTCCGTCAGTTCAAGGAGCTTGCGCTTCCAGTCCGGGATCTCTTCTTCGTCGCCGCCTTTGCCTTCATCGGCGGTGGCGCGCGTCTTGCGCGCCTTGCGGCCGACCGGTGGCGGCTCCAACTCGTCGAGCGGGCGGTCCATCTCCTCGTCGGCAGGTCCTTCCGCGCGCGAGGAGCTGATGGGGCCTTCATCGTCGTCCAGCGGCAGGGCGTCCGGAATGTCTTCGTCCAGGCCGCCGCCGCGGTCGGCGGCCAGCAGGCCCAGCTCGTCCAGGCGTTCGCGAAGCTCGTCGTACGATTTGCGGCCGAAGTTGCGGAGCGCGAGGAGTTCTTCCTCGCTCTTTTCCAGCACCTGGCCGACGGTCATCAGGCCGCTGCGCCGCAGGCAGTTGTAGGCGCGCATCGAAAGGTTCAGGTCTTCGATCGCCATGTTGTATTTGTCGGGCGAAAGCTGGATGCCCGCACCCAGGCCGCGTTCGACGGTCGGCATCGCGGGGCGCCCCATGTGGGAGAAGAGCTTGAACTGGTCGATCAGGATGTCCGCGCTCTTGCTCACGGCCTCCACGGCGCTAATCGTGCCGTCGGTCCAGAGTTCCAGAGTTAGTTTGTCGTAGTTGGTGGCCTGGCCGACGCGGGTGTGCTCTATGCGGTAGTTGACCTTGCGCACCGGCGAAAAGATCGCGTCCACGGGGATAACTCCCAGCGGGGTGCCTTCGGCGGCCTCGCCGGCCGGCACGTAGCCGCGGCCTTGCTCCACGTTGAACTCAACGTAGAGCCGCCCGTCGCCGTCGATGGTCGCCAGGTGCAGGTTCGGGTTCACGATCTCGTAGTGTTCCGGCACCTGGATGTCGCCTGCAGTCACCTCGCCGCCGCGGCCGTTGAGGTCGAGGACCAGCATGCCGGAGCGCTCGGACAGCGCGCGGATGCGGATCTCCTTGACGTTGAGCAGGAACTCGATTGAATCTTCCTTGACGCCGGGGATCGTGGAGAATTCGTGCTGCACGCCGTCGACACGGACGGAGATCACCGCCGCGCCGGGCAGCGAGCTAAGCAGCACGCGCCTGAGCGCGTTCCCCAGCGTGATGCCGAATCCCGGCAGCAGCGGCGATGCGACGATTCGGGCATAGTCGTCCGTCGCCTCTTCGACTTCGATGAGGGCGTCGTCGGGCGGCTGCTGCGTGGTTACGGTTCCGGCTCCCCGGTAGAGTTGCTGGTCTAGCATCACTGTCCTTACCGCGAGTAGTACTCAACGATCGTCGCCGCGTTGAACAGGGCGCCGATTTCTTCCATCTCAGGTAGCTGCTCGATTTTGCCGGTAACGGCGGTGTCGTCGCGGCTGACCCAGGAAGGCTGTTCTTTACTCGCTATCTTCTCTGCCACAATCTTGAAGTATTCGCTGTTCTGACCCCGCTGCGACCAGCCGATGCTGTCGCCCACCTTCAGCAGGCGGGAAGGGATTGTCGTCTTGCGGCCGTTCACCGTGAACAGCCCGTGCGAAACGGCCTGGCGGGCCTGCTGGCGAGAGTCGCCGAAGCCCAGACGGTAGATGATGTTGTCGAGGCGCAGTTCCAAGGTGCGCAGTAGCGTCTCACCGGTGACGCCGGGGCGGCGCACCGCGTCCTCGTAGTACTTGCGGAACTGGCTTTCCAGCACGCCGTAGATTGCGCGCGCCTTCTGCTTCTCGCGCCACTGCAGGCCTCGGTCGGAGACCTTGCGGCGGCGGTTGCTGCGAATCCCGGGCGGGAAGGGCCGCTTGTCGAAGGTGCAGTTGCTGTAGCACTTATCGCCCTTCAGGTAGAGCTTCTCCCCCAGGCGGCGGCACAGTCGGCAACGGGCGTCGGTATATCGGGCCATGAGGTCTCCTAGACTCGCCGCCGCTTGGGTGGCCGGCACCCGTTGTGCGGAATGGGAGTAACGTCGCGGATGGAAGTGACCTGCAGGCCGGAGGCCTGAAGGGAGCGGATGGCGGCTTCGCGGCCGCTGCCCGGGCCCTTAACGCGCACTTCAACCTGGCGCAGGCCGTGCTCCATCGCCTTACGGGCGGCGGTCTCGGCGGCCAGGCCCGCGGCGTACGGCGTGCTCTTGCGGGAGCCTTTGTAGCCGGCGGTGCCGGCGGAGGCCCAGCTGAGCACCGCGCCGTTGGGGTCGGTCAGAGTAATCGTCGTGTTGTTGAACGTAGACGAGATAAACGCCTTGCCCACAGGCACGTTCTTCTTTTCGCGTCGTCGTGGTTTGCTCTTGCGTTCTGCCATGTGTGGTCCCTTGAACCCTTACTACTTCTTGACCGCAGCGCGCCGCTTACCGGCAACGGTGCGGCGGGGGCCGCGCTTGGTGCGGGCGTTCGTCTTCGTCCGCTGGCCGCGGGCCGGCAGCCCACGGCGGTGGCGGATGCCCCGGTAACTGTTGATCTCGATCAGGCGCTGGATGTCCTGGCGGACCTGCTTGCGCAGTTCGCCTTCCACGATGAAGTTCTTGTCAATGTACTCACGGATGCGGTTCACTTCTTCGTCGCTCAGGTCGCGCACCTTGGCGTCGGGGGCCACGCTCACCGTCTTGCAGATCTTCTCCGCGGTGGGGCGGCCGATGCCGTAGATGTACGAGAGCGAAATGTCCGCGCGCTTATCGCGGGGGATGTCTACACCAGAGATACGAGCCATATGTAGTTCCTAGCCCTGCCTCTGCTTGTGGCGCGGGTTCTGGCAAATGACGCGAACGACGCCTTCGCGTCGCACGACCTTGCACTTTTCGCAGCGCTTTTTAACTGATGCCTGTACTTTCATGAGCCTACCTGAAACGATAAGTAATCCTGCCCCGCGTCAGGTCATAGGGAGACAACTCAACCAGGACCTTGTCCCCGGGGAGGATTCTAATAAAGTGCATCCGGATTTTCCCGGACGCATGGGCCAGTACTCTGTGCCCGTTTGCTAATTCTACACGAAACATAGCGTTGGGCAAATTCTCCTTGACGGTTCCTTCTACCTCAATCGCTTCTTTTTTAGCCATTCGCCCGTACGGGCACTACCTCCTTGCGGCGAAACCTCGCCCAAATTACGAATTCTATTCCCTTGCCTTAGCTAGGGCAAGGTCAGCACTTCGGCTTCGTCTTCGGTGATCGCCAGTGTGTGTTCAAAGTGCGCCGAGAGCGCGCCGTCGATCGTGCGCACGGTCCATTCATCGTCATCGCGCTTGGTGCGCCAGTCGCCCATGTTGACCATCGGCTCGATGGCTATGACCATTCCGGCGCGAAGGGCTGTGCCGGTGCCGGGATTGCCGTAGTTCGGGACCTGCGGGTCTTCGTGCATCTGTCGGCCGACGCCGTGCCCGACGTATTCGCGCACCACGGCCAGGCCCTGGCTTTCGACCCAGGTCTGGATCGCGTGGCCGATATCGCCGGTGCGGGAGTCGGCCCTGGCTGCGCGGATGCCGCGCCAGACCGCTTCCCTAGTCACGTCGATCAGCCGCTGGGCTTCCGGCGACACGTTGCCAACGCCGACTGTAACGGCGGTGTCTGCCACGAAGCCACGGTGTGTGCAGCCGATATCAATGCTAACGATGTCGCCGTCCTGTATCTCTCTCTTGCCGGGAATGCCGTGCACGATTTCATCGTTGATGGAGACGCAAACGACCGCGGGATATCCGTGGTAGCCGAGAAACGTCGGGATGACGTTCGCCTTCTTGAACTCGCGGCGCGCGATTTCGTCCAGTTCTAGCTCGATGATGCCTGGGCGCAGGCTATCGACGAGTAGGTCACGCACGCCGGAGACGATCTCCCCTGCCTCTTTCATGATCGCGATCTCATCGCGTGACTTAACGACGATTGCCATGCTAGTCCTCGAGACAGCCTTTGAGCGCCGTCGTCACAGCAGCGGCATCTTGCTCGCCGTTGACCTTGCAAAGATTACTCTGTGCGGCATAGTAATCAATGATGGCCTGCATGTTCTCCATGTTCACCTGCAGGCGGGTGCGCACTACGTCGGGCTTGTCGTCGGCGCGCTGGCTCAACTCGGAGCCGCAGTTGTCGCAGATGCGGGCCGCTTTCGGCGGCGCGCTCGTCTCGTGGTATACGGCGGCGCACTTCGGGCAAGTCCAGCGGCCGGAAAGCCGTCGTACCAGTTCGTCCTCGCTGACTTTGATGTAGAGCGCGCGGTTGATGGCTCTGCCGCGTTCCTCCAGGGCCTTATCGAGCGCTTTCGCCTGCTCCAGGTTGCGCGGGAAGCCGTCGATCATGCAGCCACCGGCGCAGTCGGGCTGTGCGATGCGGTCCAGCAGCATGCCGATCGTAATGTCGTTGGGGACCAGCTTGCCAGACTCCACGTACTCCTTCGCCTGCTTGCCCAAGTCCGTCTCTTTCGAGATGTTCTCGCGGAATAGGTCGCCGGTGGTGACGTGGGGCAGTCCGAGGTCGTCCTTGAGGAACGCAGCCTGAGTACCCTTGCCTGCGCCGGGCAGGCCCAGCAAAACGATGAACACGCCTAGCTGATGAAGCCTTCGTACTGGCGCATCATCAGCTGCGCTTCGATCTGGCGCATCGTATCCAGTACAACGCCGACGACGATGATCAGGCCGGCGCTGGTGATGCCGAAGGCTGTCGAATCCGCCGCGTTATCACCCGCGCCGATAAGGAGCGAGAAGAAGAACGGCGCAACGGCCACGGAGCCCAGGAAGAACGCGCCCGCCCAAGTGATGCGGAAGAGTACGCGGTTGATGTATTGCTCAGTAGGCCGGCCAGGCCGGATGCCCGGCACGAAGCCTCCCTGGCGCTGCAGGTTCTCCGCCAGGTTCTGTTGCTGGAACACGACCACGGTGTAGAAGAACGTGAAGATCACGACAGTGAAGAACACGCCGATCCAGTACCACGGGTTATCCGGGTTGAAAAGCGTCTGTATCAGGTCCCCAAATCCGGAGATCGTCCCGTTTGAAGACGCGGCAAGCGACTGGCCAATGAAAGCGGGGAAGATGATGACGGAGAACGCGAAGATGAGCGGGATCATGCCCGTCGTGTTCACTTTCAATGGTATGTGCGTCTGGCCCGATTGCCGGTACATACGCCCCGATCTGAATACAGACCGCGAATATTGCACAGGGATACGGCGCTGCGCCTCCTGGAAGAAGACGATATACGCCACGAGCAACACCATGAACCCGCCGAGCAGGAATGTTGTCGTCACGCCTTCGCCGGTTCCCGTATACAGCCGTCCACCAACGTATTGCGGAAGACCCGCGATAATGCCCGCGAAAATGAGCACAGATATTCCGTTGCCGATGCCTTTCTCGCTGATCAACTCACCGATCCAGACAAGGAACATCGTGCCCGCGGTCATCGTAATTACGGCAGAAAACGTAGGCAGCGCGTTGGGGCCGGTCAGCTCGATGCCGGAGATGCCGCCCTGGCTCTGAACGATGATGAGCTGGCCGTAGCCCTGTACGAAGGCCATTGGCACCGTCATCCAGTGCGTGTAGATATTGATCTGCTTGCGGCCAGACTCGCCTTCCTTGGAGAGGGCCTGCAGCGTTGGCACCAGTGGCACCATGAGCTGCATGACGATGGAGGCCGTGATGTAGGGGTAGACGCCCATGGCGGCCACGCTCATGTTGGCCAGCGCGCCACCACTGAAGATGTTCAGGAATCCGAGCACCGTGCTGCTCTCGAACAGCGCCTCCAACGCCAGCGGGTTGATGCCGGGCACCGGCACGTTCGAAATAAAGCGGAAGATGACCAACATCGTGAACGTGAACAGCAGCTTGTCGCGGATGTCCGGCTGACCCAGAGCGGTGATTGCCGCCTGGAGCAACTGGGGCTGCTGACGTCCGGGCTGGGCCCGACTGGCCGTAGCCATCGGTTATTCGCTCTCCTCTTCGGCAGCGGGCTCTTCAGCGGCCCCTTCTTCCTTCGTCTCTTCGGCGGCAGCCTCGTCGCCTTTGGCTTCAGCCTGCGGGGAAGGTGCGGCGCCGCCCTTCTTCTTTTTCTTCTTGCGTTCGCGTTGCTTCTTCGGCATGCGCTCTTCGGTCTCGTCCACGGTACCGCCGGCGGCCTCTATCTTCTCTTTTGCGGCCATGGAGAAGCGGTCGGCGTGGATGGTTAGCTTTCTGGTGATGTCGCCCGTCGAGAGGATCTTGACCGGCTTCTTGACCGATTCGATGAGGCCCGCCTGAGCCAGCATCTCCGGCGTCACGTCCGCGCCGTCCTCGAATAGCTCGAGCTGGCGGAGGTTGACGGGCTGGTACGCCTTGCGGAAGCGGTTGGTGAAGCCGCGGCGGTGCGGCAGGCGCCTCATGAGGCGGGTCTGGCCACCCTCGAAGAAGCGCCTGGGCTTGTTGCCTGCGCGCGCCTTCTGACCCTTCAGACCCCTTCCAGAATACGTGCCAGTACCGGCTGCGTTGCCGCGGCCTATCCGCTTGCGGGCACGGCGGGATCCCTTGCTGGGCTTAAGATCATGGGCTTGCATTACGCGCCTTCCTCGGTCACTTGGACGAGGTGACGGACCTTCAAAAGCATACCACGTATAGGCCTCGTGTCCTCGTGCTCAACGGTGTGTCCCAGGCGCTTCAGGCCCAGCGCCTCGATCGTCCTTTTCTGGTCTTCTCGGTAGCCGATGGCGCTCTTGCGCCAGGTCACCTTCAGCTTAGCGGCCAATGCTGGCCTCCTCGCTGAACTGGCGCCTCGTCTGCAGAACCTGCTCGGGCGAGCGCATCTGCGAAAGCGCGTACATCGTCGCCTTCACGCTGTTCGCCGGATTCGCAGAGCCCAGGGACTTGGCCACCGCGTCCTTGACGCCGGCCATCTCCAGCACGGCGCGCACGCCACCACCGGCGATGAGGCCGGTACCGGGCGGGGCCGGCTTGATCAGCACCTTGGCGGCGCTGAAGCGGACCAGCAACGGGTGTGGAAGCGTCGAATTAATCATCGGTACGGTGATCATGTTCTTGCGGGCGACGGAGGCAGCCTTGCGGATCGCTTCCGGCACCTCGGTCGCCTTGGCCATGGCCGCGCCGACGTGCCCGGCCATGTCGCCAACGACGACGATGGCCGTGAAGTGGAAGCGGCGTCCGCCCTTCATCACCTTGGCCACGCGGTTGATGAAGACGACCTTCTCCTGGATTTCCAGATCGCTCAGGTCGAGCTTCTCTTTTCTCGTCAGGTACTTTGCTGGATTGGACATATGATTTCCTGTCTAGAAGGACAGGCCTCCCTTGCGTGCGGCTTCGGCCAGCGCCTTGACCCGGCCGTGGAACATGAAGCCGCCACGGTCAAAGACCACCGTCTGGATGCCGGCTTCCTTGGCCTTCTTGGCCAGCGACTCGCCGACAGCTTCAGCGACTTCGGTCTTCTTCTTGCCGTTGGCGGCCGAGCGGAGGTCCTTGTCCAGGTCGGAAGCGGCGACCAGAGTGTGGCCAGCCGTGTCGTCGATTATCTGGGCGTAGATGTGGTTGACGCTGCGGAAGACGTCCAGCCGAGGCTTCTCAGGCGTGCCGACAAGAGTCTTGCGGACGCGGACATGGCGGCGGACGCGGGCAGCGCGCGCGGTCTTGTTACCCTTCATGGCTTAGGCCATCGCCTTTCCGGCCTTACCGGCCTTACGGCGGACGTACTCGCCTTCGTAGCGGATGCCCTTGCCCTTGTACGGCTCCGGCGGGCGGATCTTGCGCACGTCGGCAGCCACCTGGCCAACCTGCTGCTTGTCGGCGCCGCGAACAATGATCTTAGATGTGCCATCGACTTCGAATTCGATGCCGGGCGGTGGCGCAACGTCGACAGGGTGGTTGAAGCCGACCTGCAACTGCAGGTTCTTGCCCTGCATCGCCGCGCGGTAGCCGACACCGTGCATCTCGAGCGTCTTAGAGAAGCCCTCGCTGACGCCCTGCACCATGTTGGCGAGGAGCGCGCGGCTGAGGCCGTGCATGGCCCGGTGGCGGGGCTGGTCGGTGGGGCGCCCGACGTTGATGACGCCTTCGCCCTGCTCGAATTTCATGTCGTTATCGAACGTCCAGGAAAGCTCCCCCTTGGGGCCTTTGACGGACGCCTTTGGACCGTCGAATTTCACTTCGACGCCCCTGGGCAGTGGAATCGGGTTCTGGCCTACTCTAGACATCTTTCATTACCACACGTAACAGATTATTTCGCCGCCAACGCCGCGTTTGCGCGCTTCCTTGCCGGTCATAACACCTTCCGGCGTGGAGAGGATGGCGATGCCAAGCCCGCCGTAGACGCGGGGCACCTCGCTGCGCGAGGTGTATACGCGAAGGCCAGGCTTGCTTACGCGGTCGATGCCGACGATCACGGGCTCGCGCTTGCCGCTGTAGGCAAGGTGCACCCGTATCTGCTTGTGACCGTTGTCGTCGCGGGTCTCGAAGCTCTGGATATAGCCTTCCTTCCTGAGCACTTCGGCGATGGAAAGCTTAACGCGCGAAGACGGAATGTCCGTGAAGTCATGCCGCGCCTGTAGCGCGTTGCGGATGCGGGTTAGCATGTCGGCGATGGGATCAGTAACCATAATTCTTACCAGCTGGACTTCTTGACGCCCGGGAGGTGTCCCAGGTGCGCCAGTTCGCGGAAGCAAATGCGGCAAAGCGCGAAGCGCCGCATGAAGGCGCGCGGGCGCCCGCAGAGCCGGCAGCGGTTGCGCCGGCGCCCAGGGAACTTCGGCGTCTTCTCAAATGTCCTTACGATTAGTGATTTTCTTGCCACGTTACGCTCCGCCCCGCTTGGCGAATGGCATCCCCATCAGCTCCAGGAGCCGCTTCGCCTCTTCGTCGGTTTTTGCCGATGTCACGATCGTGATCTGCATGCCGCGGATCTTGTCGATCTTGTCGTATTCGATTTCTGCGAAGATAACCTGTTCACGCAGGCCCAGGCTGTAGTTGCCGTGCCCGTCGAAGGCGTTGGGCGATACCCCCTGGAAGTCACGGATGCGGGGGAGGGCCGCGTTCAGCAGCCGATCCAGGAACTCCCAGCGCCGGTCGCCGCGCATCGTCACCGTGACGCCGATGGGCATACCTTCGCGCAGCTTGAAGTTGGAGATCGACTTCTTGGCCTTCTGGACAACCGGATGCTGGCCGGTAATCGTCTCCACGTCCTGTACTGCGGCGTCCAGCACCTTGGCGTCGGCCACCGCCTCGCCCATGCCGATGTTCAGCATGATCTTTTCGACGCGGGGCACCTGCATGACGTTCTTATACTGGAACTCCTGCATCAGCGCGGGCACGATTTCGGTCTCGTACCGTTCCTTCATCCTTGGTTCAACTCTTGCTTGCATAGTCATATCTCTTAATCGATGTTCGCGTCGCAGTTTTTGCAGTAGCGCGTCTTGCCGCCGCCTTGCAACGTCCGCATGCCCACGCGCGCCGGCTGGTTGCAGGAGACGCAGATGAGCGCCACGTTGGACCAGGCGATCGGCGCTTCACGTTCCACGATGCCGCCGGGGCGCTGGGGCCCGCGGGGGCGCATGTGCCGTTTGACGACGTTGATCCCGGTCACAATTACGCGGCCGGGCTTGGGGCGGCCGAACTTGTCGCTCTTCTTGCCGGGCGGCATGACTATGCGCACCTGGCCCGTTCGGCCACGGTCTCTGCCTTTCGTTATCAGGACGGTATCGTCTCTCTTGATCTTGTTCACTTCTCTAAACCACTTCCGGTGCCAGGGATACGATCTTCATAAAGTTGCGGTCCCGCAGCTCACGGGCCACCGGCCCAAAGATGCGGGTGCCGCGCGGGTTCTGTCCGTCGGCCAGGATCACCGCCGCGTTTTCGTCGAAGCGGATGTAGGAGCCGTCGCTGCGGCGCCACGGCTGGGCAGCGCGCACAACAACTGCCTTTACCACATCGCCCTTCTTGACCGGGCTGTTCGGCGCGGCCGCCTTTACGGACGCGACGACGATGTCGCCGACGGCCCCGTAGCGCCGCCGCGAGCCGCCCATCACCTGGATGACGCGGATCTGCTTGGCGCCCGAGTTGTCGGCAACGCGCAGACGAGAGTACTGCTGGATCATGCCTTCTCCTCGTCCTCCGCCGCGGCGATAGGCGCGTCGGTCGGCTCGGTGGCGGCAGGCGCTGCGTCCTGCTGCACGGGTTCTTCTTCAGTTATCGACGCCGTCTCCGGCTCAGCCGCTTCCGCCGTATCGGCGTCATCATGCGTGTGCTCTGCCAGATCGAGCGCCTCTTCGCCGGCGTCCGCCTGCACGATGTCCTCAGGGGCGGGCGCCTCGGCCTCCGCTGCCGGGGCTTCCTCGGGAGGTGCTTCAGGCGCGGCGGCTACAGGTGCGCCCTCCGGGGCCTCTTCCTCTTCCGCCTTCGCCTCGCCGATGAGCTCCAAATCGATGTCTTCGGGCGCCAGGTCCGGCAGGTCCACTGTCCTCAGGACTTCGGCCAGGCGCCAGCGCTTTGTCTTCGATACCGGCGCAGACTCCACGATGCGCACGCGGTCGCCGATGTGGGCGTCACCGTTTTCGTCGTGCACCATGTAGTGGCGCTGGCGTCGGATGATCTTCTTGTAAAGGCGGTGGCGGATAGCTGACGCCACGGAGACGACGATCGTCTTCTCCATCTTATCGCTAACGACGGTGCCTTCGCGAATCTTCCGCCCACCGAACTTGTCCTGGCCTGCGGTCATGACTGTCCTCCCGCCACCTTCGCCAGGTCACGCTGACGCTGGAACGTCTTGATGCGCGCGATTTCACGCTTCACGGCCGGTATCTCGCGGTGATTGGCCAGCTGCAGCGTCTCCTTCTGGAGGCGCAGGCTGAAGAGCCGGCGGTATGTCTCGTCCAGCTTCTTCTGAAGGTCGGCGTCGGACATCTTGCGCAGTTCCTCGGCTTCTGCCTTAGGGTTCTTGGCCATGGCTAGAACTCTGACCTTTCGATGAATCTCGTCTTAATCGGCAGCTTCTGCGCCGCCAGGCGCAGCGCTTCCTTCGCGACGTCCTGCTTGACGCCGGAAATCTCGTAGATGACGCGTCCCGGCTTGACCACCGCGACCCACGCTTCCACGGGGCCCTTACCGGAACCCTGCCGGACTTCCAGCGGCTTCTTCGTGATCGGCTTGTCCGGGAAGACGCGGATCCAGACCTTTCCGCCACGGCGCAGGTAACGCGTAATCGCGCGTCGCCCGGCCTCGATCTGGCGGGAGGTCATCCAGCAGTTCCCCAGCGCCTGCAGCCCGAAGTCGCCGAAGGAGACGACGTTCCCGGTGTAGGCCAGCCCACGGCGACGGCCGCGGTGCGTCTTGCGGAACTTGGTTCGTTTAGGCTGAAGCATCGGTCTCCTCGCTCACCTCGGCGGGCGCGGCGGCCTCAGCGGCGGGCGCGGCCTCTGGTTCGGGGGCGGCCGGTTCGGGGGCGGCCGGTTCGGGGGCGGTAGGTTCGGGGGCGGTAGGTTCGTCGGCGGCAGGCTCGTCGGCGGCAGGCTCGGGTGCCGGCGCCTCTTCAGCAGCGGGGGTGGCATCCGTGGGGGCACTGTCTTCCGGCACTGCCGCGGCCGGGGTGGCCGCTGCCGCCTCTGCTTCGGGTGCTTCTTGCTCCGCGCTGCCGGCGGCCTGGCGCTGACGTTCGCGCTCTTCCGCGAGGCGGTCGCCCTTGTAGATCCAAACCTTCACGCCGATGCGGCCCAGCGTGGTGCGGGCTTCCGACGTGCCGTAGTCAACGTCTGCCTTCAGGGTGTGCAGTGGCACGCGGCCCTGGCGCTCCTGGTCGACGCGCGACATGTCGGCGCCTCCCAGCCGCCCGGCCACCCGGATGCGCACACCCTGTGCGCCGCGCTGCATCGCCCGCATCGCTGCCTGCTTGATCGCCCGGCGGTGTGACACGCGCCTCTCGATCTGCTCGGCGACGGCGCGCGCTACCAGCGGCGCTTCCACTTCCGGCACGCGCACCTCGGTAATGTTGACGCGGAGCTTGCGGCCGCTTAGCTTCTCCAGGTTCGTACGCAGCTCGTCCACGCGCTGACCACCGCGGCCGATGACGATGCCCGGCCGTGCCGTGCTGATGGAAACGGTCACCTGGTTGGCGTTGCGCTCGATCTCAACCTTGGAGATGCCGGCGTCAGGCAGCATCGTCTTAATCTTATTTCGGATCGCCAGGTCCTCGTGAAGTAGCTCCGTGTACGTCCTGTCGGCGTACCACTTGCTCTTCCAGTCATAGATGT
>DATKDX010000003.1:0-175357 GCA_035512435.1 Dehalococcoidia bacterium | reverse complement strand
CGCGAATCTGTGCACGAGCAGCGGCACGTGCAGCGTCAGCCGCGCGTCGAGCCAGCGATCGAGCGAGTCGTCGATGTACCGGCGGATCGTGTCTCGGCTGAGGATTCCGGCGAACTCCTCAGCGAGCACCTCGATCGCCCGTTCCAGCCGACCCCAGGTCTCCTCGTCGAGCTCCATGGCCGCCGATCCTCTCCGCGGTAGGCGTTGATCAGCCGAAACGGCCGGTGACGTAGTCCTCGGTCCGGGGGTCGCTTGGGTTCTTGAAGATCGTCTCGGTCAGGTCGTACTCGACCAGCCGTCCGGTGCGGTGATCTCCGTCACCGGACTCGACCTCGGTCGTGATGAACGCGGTCCGGTCGCTGACGCGGGCGGCCTGCTGCATGTTGTGCGTGACGATCAGGATCGTGTAGTGGTCCTCGAGCTCCCGCATCAGATCCTCGATGCGCGCCGTCGCGATCGGGTCCAGCGCCGAGCACGGCTCGTCCATCAGGATCACGTCCGGTTGCACAGCGATCGCCCGAGCTATGCAGAGCCGCTGCTGCTGGCCGCCGGAAAGTGCCAGGCCGGACTTGTTCAGGTCGTTCTTCACTTCGTCCCAAAGCGCCGCTTGCTTCAGTGCCCGCTCCGCCAGCTCATTACTGTCACCCTTGATGCCGTTTACCTTCGCGCCGAAGATCACGTTGTCCTTAATCGACTTCGGAAACGGGTTAGGCTTCTGGAAAACCATCCCGATCCGTCGCCGTACTTCAACCGGGTCCACGCTGCGGTCGTAAATGTCGACTCCGTGGTATTCGATCGTCCCTTCCACTCGCGCGCTGGGAATCAGGTCATTCATGCGATTGAGACACCGCAACAGTGTGCTCTTACCGCAGCCCGAAGGCCCGATCAGCGCAGTTACGCGGTTAACCGGGATGTTGAACGTGATGTCCCCGATGGCGTGCTTGGTACCGTAGAATAGGCCGACATCGTTAAGCCGGAACAGGGTGGCCTCGTCCGGTTCCCGGATCGGGTCTTCTGCGGCTACCGGACCTGCTGTTGTCAACTGATTCTCCAGTCGCTCCTGTGCTTCGCTGGCTTCCAGGTCGCGAATCGAGGAGCGAACTCCCGTTTTTGATTCTCTCATCATGCCCACTCCCTTTTCCACTTTACAGCGACGGCCTGAATCTCTCGCGGATGAAGGCCGCGATCAAGTTCAGCGTCAAGACTCCCACCATCAGCACGATGATCGCCGCCGCCGCATTCTGCCGGAATTCCTCCTGCGGGCGGATCGTCCAGTTGTAGACCTGGATGGGGAGCGTCGTGAAATCTTCCTGTAGACCCTGCCAGGGCGGGTTGAGCGTAGGGTCGAAAGCGATGAAGGTGAAGGCGCCGACCATGATCAGCGCTGCTGTTTCTCCGGCTGCCCGGGAAATGGCCAGGATGATACCGGTCATGATGCCTGGCATCGCTACTGGCAGTACGTTCCGGCGGACCGCTTCCCACCGCGTGGCGCCCAGTGCCAGCGCCCCGTCACGCAGGCTACTCGGGACCTGGCGAATCGCCTCCTGTGAAGCTATGACCGTCATCGGGATGATCATCAGCGCCAGCGTCAGGGCGCCGGCGATGATGCTAGGCCCGAGGTCGTAGAAGCGAACGAAAATCGTCAGGCCCAGGATGCCGTAAATGATGCTCGGGACCCCGGCCAAATTTGCGAGATTGAGCTGGACAAAGCGCGTGAGCCAGTTCTTGGGCCCGAACTCCTCGATCCAGATCGCGGTGCCGACGCCGATCGGGATCGCCATCATGATCGTCGCTCCAAGCACCCACACCGTGCCAAGAATCGAAGAACGCAAACCAGCTTGGTCAGCGAAGCGGGATGGATACGAGGTCAGGAAGTCTACATCAAGTCGTGCGGCTCCCTGGTTGATCGTGTCATACCCAAGGACCAGCAGCACCACGACCCCGATCGCCGTCGCCGCCATCAAGACGTACCGTGAGAGCCTGGAGACGATCTGCCGGCGCGCCACCCCACCAGTGGCGCGTAGTCTCACAGCCTCGCTGGCCATCTACTCGTACTCCTCCTGGAATCGGCGGACGAATAGATGAGCCGCGATGTTGAAGACCAGTGTGATCAAGAAGAGCATCATGCCAACCGCGAACAGTGACTGGTAGTCAACGGTCCCGCGTGCGGCGTCTCCCAGACCCACCTGAAGCATGTAGCCCGTCATCGTTTGCACGGATTCAAACGGGTGCATCGTGAGATTTGGCGTCGACCCCGCAGCGATGGCTACAATCATCGTCTCCCCCACCGCGCGGGCGATCGACAGCAGGATTGAGGCGATAATTCCCGAAAGTGCCGCCGGAAATACCACCCGGAAAGCCACCTCCAACCGCGTCGAGCCCAGACCGTAAGCGGCCTCGCGCAGGTCGCGCGGTACGCTGGTCATCGCATCCTCAGAGATTGAAGCGATCGTTGGCAGAATCATGACCGCCAGCATCGTGCTCGCCGCAAACGAATTGAAGATCGGGACCGTGTCCCGGCCGAAAAGCGGCTGCAATGCATCCTGAGTGATGAAAGTTAGCGCGAAATAGGCGTAGACCACCGTCGGCACACCGGCGAGGGCCTCCAGCACGGGCTTAAGGACCTTGCGCGTGTTCGGATGCGCGTATTCGCTCAGGTAAACGGCCGTGGCAAGGCCAACCGGCACTGCCATGGCGAGCGCCCAGAAAGTGGTGTTTGCTGTGCCGGCGACCAGTTCCCAGACGCTGAAGTCCACAGGATTGAACAGCGGCTGCCACTCACCTGTCGGGTCGAGGAACCTGGTGACGGACACCTCACCGAAGAAGGTAATGCTTTCACTTACCAGGACGAAAGTGATGAGGGCGGTCGTGACTATCGAGATCGTGGCGCAGACAGTTAGCAACAGAATCACCAAGCGCTCCGCCGGCCGTGAGAACGGCCGCTTGCGGAGTGCGTTGCGCATACTGCCGCCGCTAAAGTCTTGAGTTCCTATCGCCATCGTGTCATCGCACTCTGTCTGTCGGGGTATCCATCTGCGTTATCGATTAGGACGGGGTAGCGGTCAAGGGCCGAAGGGGGCTGGGATGTTGACTCACAGCCCCCTTCGGCCAATTTTCAAGGACTATCTTTATGGCAGGAAAGGTTCGATCTTAGCCTTCGCCCCAGCCAACAGGTCCTCCGGCATTGGGACGTAGCCCACGTCGAGGACCAGCTCGTTGGCGTTGTCCAGGTAGAATTTCGTGAACCCCAGGACTTCCGAGCGCTCGGCCAATAGAGTCTCAGTCGTGTAGATGAAGAGCGGGCGACTGAGCGGCTGATATGTGCCGTCGAGCGCTGCCTCCAGCGACGGAGCAACGCACCCGTCGCCGCCGTCGATCTCAACAGCCTTCAGCGACTGGCCGGCTTCCTGGAAGTAGGCGAAGCCAAAGTACCCGATGGCGTTTGTGTCGTTCTCGATACCCAGTGCCAGCACGTTGTCGTCCTCTGACGGCGTGCCGTCTCCGGTGTGCGTCGCGGCCTCATCGACACCTTCGATTATCGCCTCCACGAAGTAGTCGAACGTACCGGAGTCGGTGCCAGGGAAGAAGCGCACTAGCTGCTGGTCGGGGAACGACGGATCGACCTCGTTCCAGTTACTGACGCCGCCCGTCTTGAATATGTCGTGGAGCTGCTGCACTGTCAGGCACTCGACGAAGTCGTTGTCAGGGTGCACCATCACCGTCAGTGCGTCGATGGCGACCTGCAACTCAACGATGTCGTCGATGCCATTGTCGGCGCAGGCCGCGACTTCGTCGTCCTTGATCGGACGCGAGGCGTCGCTGACCTCGATCTCGCCCCGGCAGAACTTTTCGAAGCCGCCGCCCGTGCCGGAGAATGCTACGTTGACACGGACATCCGAAACCTTGCTGAACTCTTCCGCAACTGCCTCGGATACCGGGAATACCGTCGAGGAGCCGTCGACGCGGATCTCGCCGCTCAGCGATCCATAGTCGATCTCACCGCCGCCGTTACCCCCATTGCCGTCATCAGGAGCGCTGGTTGCGGGCCCGGCTGTAGTATCGCCGGTGTCGTCGTCGTCATCGTCGTCTCCGCAGGCAGCGAGCACCAGCATGCCGATGGCTACCAGTGAGATGAGTGCGAATGCGAACGATCGCTTGCTGAATAGGTCGAGTAAGCCGAAACGGCTTGATGTCATATGTGTTTCCTCCTTCATTGACCTGGCTTCAGCCTAGGTTCGGGGGGACTTACGGTCTTTAACGGGCTGTTAACGGCGCTTAACTGCCCGTAAAACTTCACCCCTTAGCAGACGCTCTAAGAGGGCACAAGCCAGCCCGCAACGACCGAGTAATGCAGCGCACTGCCGCCAATCACCAGCAGGTGAAAGACCTCGTGGTAGCCAAGCACACGAGGAAACGGGTTCGGCCGCCGCAGTGCATAAATCACACCACCCGCTGTGTACGACGCGCCGCCCGCTGCCAAAAGTAACAGCGGGACCATCGCGAACCAGTCGGCGATCTCCGTCGCCGCGACCAGCGCAATCCAGCCCGTGGCTACGTAAAGACTGACGCCCAGCCAGCGCGGCGCCGTCGGCCAGGCAAGCTTCAGGGCGACGCCTCCGGCAGCGGCCGACCAGACCAGCGCCAGTATCGTGATCCCCCAGCCGTCGCTCGCCGCCAGCAAACAGAACGGCGTGTACGAGCCCGCGATAACCACGAATATCATCGCGTGGTCCAGCCGCTGAAAGATGACTCGCATCCGTGGACCCCACGGAATGCTGTGGTACATCCCGCTAACGCAATACAGCGTAACTAGGCTCGCCGCGAAGATCGCTCCTCCTGCGTATGCTCGTGCCGTGTCCGCCAGCAACATCAGCACAATGCTACCGGCTAAAGCCACGGCGGCCGCGCCCAGGTGGAAGTATCCGCGTAGAAGCGGACGCGTCTCGGAAATCATGCCGCCTCCGCTCGTGCCAGGAACTCCCGCACCCTTGCGAACACCGCCTCCGGCCGCTCGATATGCATGAGGTGCGAGGCATCCGGGATAACCGCAAGCTCGGATCCCGCTACGCCGCGGTGTATCTCCTCCGAAAGCGACGGTGCCGCTTCGTCGTGCTCGCCACAGATCACCAGCGTCGGTACCTCAATCTTCCCGAGGTCGGCCGTGCGGTCCCAGCTGGCCAGCGTGCCTGTCATCGTAAACTCGCTCGGACCCCACATGTACTTGTACGTCGGCGAAGCCTCCGAGTTGGCAACCGTCCGCGTCACAAAATCCGGCCAGGGCAGCGAACGGCAAACAAACCTCTGGTAGTACTCGATCGTCGCAGCCCGGTACTCAGCCGACTCGTAATCCGCCCCGGCCTCGCACGTCTCGATCGCGCTCTGAGTCGCAGGCGGCAACTCGGCCACACGCAGCCGCGCCTCACGCTCAAACGCTTTTGAGCTCGCAGCCGTGTTCGCCAGCACCGCGCTAACGACACCCTCCGGCCTGTCCGTCAGGTATTCGATCGCCAGGAATCCGCCCCATGACTGACCGTACAGGTGCACGCGCTCCAAGCCCAGTCCCTCGCGCACCGCCTGCACCTCGCGTGCGAAGCGCTCAACTACCCACAGCGAAGCATCGTCCGGAATATCCGAGCGCCCGCAGCCGAGTTGGTCGTAGAACACCACCGGTCGCTCATCCCCCAGCGCCTCCAGCGGCTCGAGATAATCATGGCCTGAACCAGGCCCGCCGTGCAGGACAAGCAGCGGCACCCCCGGCCCGCCTCCGGTGATCCGGTACCAGACGTTGCCGCCGGGCACAGCGACCCTTCCTTCAGATTCGACCTCTGTAGTCATGCGTGACGGCATTATGCGCCACTCCGGCGCGGAGCGTCCACAGTGAACAGGCGGTGAACTGCCCTGTAACGCTCATTCTGAGCCTTCGTCTTAATAATTGGTCCCAAACCCTCCCTTTTGGGCTCGTCACAGGAAGATCTCCGCGAGGTTTTCCTGTGACTCCTTCTAAACCGAACCGCTCCGCCAGCACGGCGGAGCGGTTTCTTTTTCCCGTTTGTCGGCGCACCCTAAAACCTCAGCGGCAGGCTCTTTACCCCACGTATGATGAACGTCCCGCCGAATTCCGGGTCCTCCCCGGCCAGCTCAAGCTTCCGGAACCGCTCCAGCAGCGAGTTGATCGCGATTTGCGCCTCTGCCCTCGCCAGTGGCGCCCCGATACAGAAGTGGATCCCGTCTCCAAACGCGAGATGGTCCGTCGGGTTGCGCGTGATGTCCAGCTCGGACGCGTTCTCACCCCACTTGCCCGGGTCGTGATTCGCCGCTCCCAGCACCGCCAGCGCGGACTGGCGGGCCTTCACCACCTGCCCGCCGATCTCCACTTCCTCCATCATCACTCGGCCGGTCAACTGCACGGGACCGGTAAAGCGCAGCAGCTCCTCCACCGCCGGCTTAATCAGGTCCGGCTCCTTGCGCAGCATTTCCAGCTGCTCCGGGTTCTTCAACAGCGCGAACATGCCGTTATCGATCAAATGCGTGGTCGTCTCATTACCCGCAACCAGCAGCAGAATCGTCGTCGTGTAAATCTCCTCCGTACTCAAGATGTTGCCTTCGTCCTCGGCCGCCACCAGCCGGCTGATCAGGTCGTCCCGCGGGTTCTTGCGCCTGTCCTCGATGACTTCCGTCAGGTAAGCAACCATCTCATTGATCGACTGCGCCGCAGCATCAAGCACCGCTTGCGGAGTGAACGGCCCGCCCAGCGTCGCCACTATCTCGTCCGACCACTTCTTGAACTTGGCGCGGTCCTCTGGCGGCACTCCCAGCATCTCGGCGATGACAATCACCGGCAGCGGGTACCCAAGCGCCTGCACGAGGTCCATTTCGCCCTGGTCCGCGATGTCGTCGAGCAGGAAGTCCACTATCGCCTGGATCCGCGGGCGCAGCTCCTCGACGGCTTTCGGCGTGAACGCCTTCGAGACCAGCCGCCGCAGGCGCGTGTGCTCCGGTGGGTCAGTCGTCAGCATTGTCGGCGCCCGGTTGAAAGGGCTCATGTTGTTTTCCTGCATCTGGCGCGCCATTTGCGCCAGGCGATTGTCCGCATTTTGCCGGTCCGCCGAGCTCTTCGGATGCGTCAGTACCGTATCGACATCCTCGTAGCGGGTGTAAATCCACACCTCCAGGACAGAGTTCCAGGACACGGGGTTGTACTTCAAGACTTCCCGGTACATCGGGTACGGGTTCGCCATTGCTTCCGGTGTAAAGGGGTTGAATTCGGCCGTGACCATGGGCGGCTCCTTTGCGGCGCTTCGAATGTTGGTGACCAACCAGTCACCATCTTATGCTCGCCGCCGACCCTGTCAATGACATGCTTAATCCTGAAATCAAAGACGGGAAACCCACTCCTTGCTTGACCCCTCACGCACCCGCTCTTACGCTGCGATGCGTATGGACCTCGCTATCGTCGGCATGCCCTTCTCCGGGAAGACCACCGTATTCCGCGCTCTGACCGCCGGCCACGGCAGTGCTGCGGCCGACGGCCGAGGCGAAGCCATCGGCGCCGTCAAGATCCCCGACGACCGTCTCCAACAGCTCGCCGAACTCGTCCACGCTAAGAAGATCACCCCGGTCGAAGTGGTCCTCCACGACTTGCCCGCCCTCTTCGAGCGCGGCGCCGCGCCCTCAGGAACCGCCGCCGAAACTCTGGCCCGCGCCGACGCCCTGGTACACGTCGTCCGAGCTTTCGAACGTGACGACGTTCCCCATCCAAGCGGCAGCATCGACGCGGAGCGCGACATCGCCGCCTTCGAAGCGGAGATAATGCTCAACGATCTCGGTATCGTCGAACGGCGGCTCGAAAAGCTCGATACGACTGCCCGCACCGCTAAGCAAGCAGACCGCGAGGCCGCTCAGCGCGAAACGGAGATGCTCTCCACAGTGAAGACGCACCTGGAGTCCGACACCGCTCTCCGCGGCGTCATCACAGATCCCGAAGACATTCGCGCCCTCGGCAACTACGGGCTCCTCTCGCTCAAGCCAATGCTCATCCTTGTCAACATCGGCGAGGCTGAAGTCTCCAGTCGTGATTCCGTCGAGGCCCGGTACCGCGATAAGTTCGCCCGCGACCGCACCGGAGTCGCCGCGCTTTGCGCCCGGCTCGAAGCCGAGCTTGCCGAACTCCCCGCCGACGAAGCTGCCGAGTTCCGCGAAGAGATGGGCGCCGGTGAAGGTGCCACCGATCGCGTCCTCGAGGCCATCCGCGAGATGCTTGGCCTCGTCACCTTCTTCACGGCTGGCGAAAAGGACACCCGCGCCTGGACCATCCCCCAGGGCGCTACCGTCCTCCAGGCGGCCGGCCGCATTCACACCGACATCGAGCGCGGCTTCATCCGCGCGGAGGTCATCGCTTGGGACAAGCTCCTGGAGCTGGGCGGCCACAACGAGGCTAAGAAGGTCGGTCAGCTGCGCCAGGAGGGCAAGACCTACATCGTCCAGGAGGGGGACGTAATCAACGTCCTATTCAACGTCTAGCAATGGGCATCATCGCCATCCAGCACGTCCAGCTGAACGTTCCCGCTGAACGCGCCGACGAAGCTCGTTGCTTCTACGGCGAACTCCTCGGACTCGCCGAAATCCGACCGCCCGCAGTCCCTCAGCGATGGTGGGCGGCAGGGTGTCTGGTACGCGATATCCCCCGAGCAAGAACTCCACATCACTTATCGCCAGGACGTCGGCTGGGATGCGACTGCCAGCAGCCAGCATCCCGCCTTCATCGTCGACGGACTCGACGGGCTGCGTGCCCGGCTCGAACTAGACGGCTTTCAAGTCGAGGAAGCGGTCCCGATCGTCGGGCGCAAGCGATTCTTCGCACGGGATCCCGCTGGCAACCGAATCGAGTTCCTCGCCTTCGTGGATTGACATGACAGACGCCTCGCCAGCAGCAATCTCCGAAGAGATAGCGCGCGCCGCAGAAGGCGGTGAACCCGTCCTCGTCGCCACCCTAATATCCGCGCCGGAGGCCAACTCCGAACGCGTCGGAGCCAAGCTCCTCGTCCGGGAAGACGGCTCTCACCTCGGAACCCTCGGCTTCTTTCCGCTCAACTCCGCCATCAAAGACGGCGCGGCAGAAGCGTTTCGCCGCCACCGCACGCACACACGCTATCTTTCCCCGAAAGGCGAAGACCTCACGCGCCAGGATGCAGGCCCTGACTCGTTCCAGGTGATGGTCGAGGTCTACGAGCAGCCGTGTTCACTGGTCATCGCCGGCGGTGGCCACGTTGGCAAGGCGCTCAGCGAGATCGCTTCCCTCTGCGGCTTCCGCGTAATGGTCATCGACGACCGGCCCGAGTACGCCAACGAAGAACGTTTCCCGGAGGCCGATCGGGTCATCCGCGGTCGCTTCGAAGAAATCCTCACCGACTATCCCCTCGACCCCACAACTTACGTCGTCGCCGTAACCCGCGGTCACCGCCACGACGAATCCAGCCTGCGCGCCGTTGTCGGCCGCGGCGCCGCCTACGTCGGCATGATCGGCTCGAAGCGCCGTGCCGCCGCTGTGCTCTCCCACCTCCGGGAGACCGGCATGGACGCCGCTGCCCTGGTGGAAGTGCGCACGCCGATCGGGCTCGATATCGGTGCCGAATCGCCGGAGGAGATCGCCGTCAGCATCATGGCCGAAATCATCATGCACCGGCGCCGAAGAGGTACCGGGGCGCCGCTAAAGCTGAAATAGTCGGCTTTCGGCCGTTGCAATCACATTTTAGGGCCAGGTTTCAGGGCACCCGGGTTCCCTCACCCGCTAAAATCGAACCACTAACTCGCTCCACGTTTCCTTATGCCTCACTCTAACCGTCCCGATCACGTCCTCCGCTGGCGTATGCTCCCTGAAGGCGAGCCGCGCGTCATCACAGACATCCGGGACGCCCTCATCATCCGCGAAAAGGCTCTCTTCCTTCTCACCGACATGGAAGGTCACGTCGAGGTCGGCAACGATAGCGGCTTCGGCCTCTATCACCAGGACACTAGGTATCTCTCCGGCTGGGAACTCTCACTCATCGGCGTCGAGCCCGTCGTTCTCCTCTCGACCGCGGAGGAAGCGTTCTGGATGGAACAGGTCATGACCAATCCCGAGCTCTTCGACGACGCCGGCAACACGCTTCCCAGCGGCAGCCTCCAGGTCCGCCGCCAGCGCGTCCTCGACGGCGCCATGGTCGAGACGACCCGCATCACGAACTACTCAACCGACGAACTCGCCCTGACCGTCCAGTACGGCTTCGCCGCCGACTTCGCTGATATCTTCGAGATACGGGGCTTCAAGCGTACCCAGCGCGGCTCCACGCTCGAGACACAACTCCACTCCTATGGCGTCATCTTCCGCTACCGTGGCACGGACGGTCGTCGCCGCCAGACGCGCGTCCGCTTCCGCGCCCGCCCCGATGAACTCCGCGCCGACCAGGCGGCCTTCCACATCACGATTCCAGCTCGCTCCAGCCACGAAATCACCACGCGCGTCACCGTCGACGCCATCAGCGGCAGCGCCACCGTCCGCCGCTCCATCGAAAGCATCCGCGAGGAATACCAGGACTGGCGGCGGCAGGGCACTGAAGTAATCACCGGCAATGAGCTATTCAACCGCGCGCTTGGCCGTTCTATGGCCGATCTCCGTGTCCTTTGGATGGATCAGGGCGGCGAACGCTACTTGGTCGCCGGTGTTCCCTGGTACGACACTCTCTTCGGCCGAGATGCACTTATCGCCGGCTACCTCACCCTCCCCTACCGCCCCCAGATCGCGCGAGAGGTGCTCGTCACTCTCGCCCGCCTGCAGGGCGAGACTCACGACGAAAAGCGGGAAGAGGAGCCCGGCAAGATACTCCACGAGCGGCGCGAGTGCGAGTCGGCCGCCACCGGCGAAGTCCCCTTCTCGCGCTACTACGGAAGCGTCGATTCCACCCCACTCTTCCTCCTTCTCGCTGCCGAATACTATCGCTGGACCGCCGATCTCGAGTTCATGCGCCAACTGTGCCCTCACCTGGAAGCGGCACTGAAGTGGATCGACGACCACGGCGACGCTGACGATGACGGTTTCGTCGAGTACCAGAAGAAGAACCCTCACGGACTCGACAACCAGGGCTGGAAAGACTCCTGGGATGGCATCGTTCACCAAGATGGCAGGCTAGTCGCGCCGCCGGTAGCCCTCGTCGAAGTGCAGGGCTACGTCTACGCCGCCAAACGTGCCATCGCCTCCGTCTTCGATGATCTCGGCGATGCCGCCCGGGCCCTAACGCTGCGCGATCAGGCGGACGACCTGCGTTCAGCCATTGAGCGAGCCTTCTGGGTCAAGTCCGGCTACTACGGCGTGGCACTTAACGGCGACAAACAGCTCTCCACCGCAGTTGCTTCCAACGGCGGACACTTGCTTTGGTCCGGCGTGCCCTCCGCACAGCGTGGGCAGCGCCAGGTCGACCGTCTCCTGCGCAACGACATGTTCAGCGGCTGGGGCATACGCACCCTAAGCAGCAAAGCCGCCCGCCACAACCCCATCGGATACCACCTCGGCTCAATATGGCCTCACGACAACGCCCTCATCCTCGCTGGATGCAAGCGCTACGCCGCCGAAGGGGTCATCCACGACGTTGCTCACGCCCTCTTCGAGGCCGCTCTCACCTTCCCTTACTTCCGCCTGCCGGAACTCTTCGGTGGCGCGCCCCGCCGGGCGCATCAGGCCCCGGTACCCTATCCCGTGGCCTGCCGGCCCCAGGCCTTCGCCGCAGCCACCCTCCCCGCCATCCTGACCAGCATCCTCGGCATCGTCCCCGACGCGCCCAACAACAAGCTCTATCTCGTTAACCCGAGCCTCCCCGGCTGGCTGCAGCTCGTCGAGCTTCTGCACTTGAGAATCGGCACTTCCACCGTCGACCTTGCCTTTCGCCGGTCGGGCGGTCACACAACCGTTGAAGTCAGCAACAAGCAGGGCGATATCGAGATCGTCGAAACGCCCACCTGGCCTGACGACGCTTAGCCGACTAGGCTCAGTTCGCTGGCGACGACTGACTCGTACACCGCCTCATGGTGCGTTGCCATCGCTTCCGGCGAGAAGTTCTCCTCAACGTGCTGTCGGCAGCGGTGCCGGTCCAGCGAACCAACCCGCTCCAGCGCGTCGAGCATTTCATCCACCGTCTCGCAGATGAACCCCGTTTCCCCGTCTCGGATCACCTCGGGAACGGAGCCCCGCCTGCGCGCGATTACCGGCGTCCCCGTTGCCATTGACTCCACCATCGTCAGCCCAAACGGCTCCGGCCAGTCGATCGGGAACAGGCACGCGTAGGCGCCGCCCAGCAATGTGTTCTTTTCCGCGTCATCTACTTCGCCAATCAGTTCTGCGTATCTTGACCTGCGCAGCATCGGCTCGATCAACGTGTCGTAATAATCCTGGTCGTAGCGGTCAACTTTGGCCGCCATGTACAGCGGCATACCGGCTCGCTCCGCGATCTCGATCGCCACATCGGGCCGCTTTTCCGGGCTAATTCGGCCCACGAAGGCCAGGTACTTGCCCGGTTCCATACGCAACTCAAAGTGGCTGAGATCGATCCCGTGGTAGACGTTGCCTACCCAGTTCGCCCGTGGCAGGTACGATGCCTGGTCAAGGCTAATTGAAACCAGTTTCTGTTCCGGAAATTCGCTGTAGGCATGGGCTATCTCGGGTACGTCCAATCGCCCATGCGTGGTCGTCACGGTAGGCGTCGGAGACGCCCGCGCGAAGCGGAACGCCGGGTGGTCCAGGTGGTTGTGGATGACGTCGAACTCGTGGGCGCGCTCGTAGGCCGTATTGCACTGCGCCATCGTTCGTCCCAGGCTCCGCATGTAGTCTGCGCCCATCCGTTCCGCCACCGGTGCGCAGGCTACCAGTCGCGCGCTTGTCTGCGAATCTCCGCTCGCAAACAGCGTGACTTCATGGCCGCGTCGCACCAGTTCCTCGGTGAGAACGGAGACGACGCGTTCCGTACCACCGTACTTGCGTGGCGGTATGACCTCTTCCAGCGGGGCGATTTGGGCGATCCTCATCATCCTCATCTCTTCCTCTTCAGCCCCATCATGCGATGCTTATCGTCCTTGCACAGGGCCAAATGGCCACATTCAGATGTGAAGGCCGAATGCGTCAGACTCTCAACAGCGCATTCAATCGGGGCGGCACTTAGTATGGATTCTTGTATTTTCGATTGTCCGAAACTCTTCTGACGGAAGCGGAGTTCGCGGTCTATTGTCGGGCTTGCCCCTCTACTTCATTAACGACACGGGAGGCAAATAGTATCGCAACCGCATCTAAGTTTCGCCCTAAAGGAACGTCTCCGCGCCCAGGTCAATCGCGTGCCGGCTGTGCCGCGAGGCCATCGCCACGAACATCTCGTCGCCCCGTGCCGTCGGCTGCACCATCACCGTCGCTATAACCGTGATCAGCAGCCCGGCGAACACACCACGTCGGTAGTCCAGCCAGCAGTCGTCCCAGCTGTAGCCCGATACTCCTGCCTCACACAGCCCGGCGTAGTACTCACGCACCAGGTCTCCCTCCACCGCCATGCGCTCCTCCCTCGGAAGGCCCGCCCCCAGGAAGTATGTCACATCGGTCACCGGCCGGCCCAGTGTCACCGTCTGCCAGTCCACCGTGGTTACCCGCGGCGGCATTTGTGTCTCGTCTATCAGCAGGTTGTCCAGCCGGTAGTCAACGTGGACCAATGCGGTCGGCCCCTCAGTCGGCACGAATGGTGGCCCTTTCGAGTCCGCTACCCGCTCGATGACCGCAAGCTCTTCTGGCGCCAACCGCCACCCCAGCCGCGCGATGAACCCCGGCAGTTGCGACTTGTATAGGCCCCGCAGTAGCTCCCCCGTTGCGCCGGTCGGCAGGTCCAGCCAGCCCAGCGCCGCCAGCGACTCGTCGTTCCACGTCGGCGCATGCAGGCCAGGTAGCTCCATGATCGCCGCCCGCGCCACCTCCACCGAGCATCCGGCCAACTGATCACCCTGCACCGCAGGTGCCATGTCCTCCAGCAGCAGCGAGAACGCCGGCCCCTGCCCCTCGATCGCCGCGTAATAGCAGCGCGGCGTCGAAATCCATACGCGTTGTTGGAGGTCCCGGTAAAACGAGACCTCCTTGATGTAGTTCCGCAGAACCACGCCTGTCTGTCGGCTCGTTGCATCGTCCGAAGGGTACTTCCCTACCAGGCTTCGCGGCGCGTCTTCGTCGCCCTTAACTTCTAGCGAGTATCGGATGCACTTGCCCAGTTGCCCCGTCCCGATCTGCGTCGCAGTGAAGGAGCGTACCGTCGCATCCTCGTGCCCCGCTCCCCGCAAACGCTCCGTCAGCCACTCCGGCGTCACCTCCTCGGGCGGGACCACAGGCGGCATTTCGCTCATGCTGCCGGATTCGCGGCCAGCCCCGCAAAGCGCTCTGCCGGCCGCGTCCGCCGATACTCTTCCACGATCGGCGTCAATTCCGCCGGGCTTGCCCCGTGCAGTATCACGCCGTCGCAGCCCAGCCCAAACTGCCCTTCGATCGCTTCCACGCACTGCCGCGGCGATCCTGTCGCCGCCGCTGCCAGCCACTCTTCCGGGATCAGCGTCGCAATGTGCTCCAGTTGCTCCGTCGTCGCCGTCGCGTCTATCGCGCTACGAAATCCCCGGAAAACATCATCCTCACGGAAGCGCTGGAGCGCGGCGGAGTCCCACTCGTTCGTGCGTACCATAAGGTCGCCGTAAGCCTGCAGGTACGTCGCCATCCGCCCCACCGTCTTCCGCAGACGCAACTCCGGCGCCAAATGGTCCCCGACCGTCGCGAAGCACGACCACACCCGCACCTGCCCCGGGTCGCGCCCCGCTCTCTCCGCCGCCTCCTTCACCGTCCGCACGCAGCGCTCAGTCGTCTCCTCCGTAAAGAAGCTGTGCAGCACCACCGCGTCGAACGCCCGCCCTCCCAGCGCCAGCGAATTAGGCCCGAACGCCGTAAAGGTCAACGGGATCTCCTCGCTAAAGCCGCCGCCAAGCGTAAGCAGCGGATAGCTGCCGGCCGGTCCGTTGTGTCCAGCCACCATCTCCCCACGCCACAAGCGCCGCATTAGCCCCACGAAGTCCTCGATCTGTGCAGTCGTTATGTTGGGCAGGCCGTACAGCCCGAAGAGCGGTGCGATTCCTCGCCCCAGCCCCAGCGAGAAGCGGCCGCCCGTCAATTTCGCCATCGTCATCGCGAACGATGCTGTCACCATCGGGTGCCGCGTGTTCTGGTTCGTCGCTGCTGTCGCGATCCCAATCTCGCTCGATACCGCGCCCGCCGCCCCGCATAGCGTCGCAGCTTCCTTGATGTTGAACCGCTCCGATATAAATACTGACCCGAAGCCCATCTCCTCGCCCATTCGCACCTCGTCCAGCAACTCGCGAGGAGTGCGCGGAGCGCCCGCCAGCGTATAAAAGCCCAGTTCGTTCATTCGTGGGGCGGACATGATCGAGTATTCTACGCGACTGCCGCTCACACCTGCGTGCGCCAGCTGACCTCGAAGATCCGTACCGGCTCCTCGAACCCCCGCAGCACCGTCTCGCCGCGGTCCGCGAAGGCAAAGCCCTTGCCCTTCGCCAGCTCTCGCACAACGTTCGCCACCAGTATCTCTCCGCCGTTCGCCAGGCCCATAATCCGCGAAGCCTCGTTGATCGTCGTCCCGAAGAGATCGCGGTCGTCCGCGATCGGCTCGCCCGCGTTCAAGCCCACCCGCACCATGATCGGCTCCGCCGCCGAGCGGTTGTGATCGTCGAACGCTCGCTGAATCGCGATCGCCGATTCCAGCGCCTCCGACGCCGACGCGAACGATGCCAGGAATCCGTCTCCCATCGTCTTCACTTCAACGCCGCCGTGCGCGCGCAGTGCTTCCCGCACGATTCGCTCGTGATCGCGAAGCAGCGACCGCGCCGCTGCGTCGCCCAGCCTTTCCGTTAACGACGTAGATCCCTCGATGTCCGTGAACAGAACGGTCCGCGACGAAGAAACCTCCGGCGCGGGCGTTGTCACCGCCCTCATCGTCCCCACTTCCAGGAACTCAGCAATAGCGCCCAGCACATCGTTGATCCCTTCCCCGAACCACAGCGGCGAGGCCCCCTCCAGCATTACCGCCTTCGCGTCCTTGATTCGTCCCGCCAAACCAAGCGCCACGCTCACGCTCGGGTTCTTCATTTCGTGCGGCTGTAGCACCAGCGTCGGACACTGAATCTCGGCCAGCCGGTTCGATACATCCACGTCGTAGACGGCATCGATTGCCGTTCTCAGGACTTCCGGCGTCACGCACTCCCGGAAGAACGCCGCGAACGTGCTGGCTTGCTCCTCTGCACCCCATCCCAGCAGCACGCGGGCCACCGTGTTCGTGTAGATCTCCCAGTCCTGGTCCAGCAGCGCCCGCAGCGTGCCCGTCTGCGCCGACCCCGATACGTCCGCCCGCCGCGCCCAGCCACACCACAAGATCAGGTGCGACACCCGCCCCGGATTCGCTGCCGCGTACGCGATCGCCGTCATCGCCATGTCGCCCGCCGCAAACAGCGCGAAGCGATCAAGTCCAAGCTGGGTCGCCACCGCTTCCAGGTCGCGTATCTGCGCCTCTGTCGAGAAATCGCTTGTATTGCGCTCGGAAAGCCCCGCCCCGCGCGGATCGTACCGGATCAGTTGCACCCGCGGGCTCAGCGCTTCGAACCAGCGCCGGGCATCTGCTATCTGCCATTCCAGGTGCACGTGGCTCAGCGGAAATGCCGGCATCTGCACCAGTGGCATCCCGTCGCCCAGCGACCAGTAAGCGATACTCAGTCCGTCGCTTGTCGTCGTGTATGCAATGCGAGGGTCCATGGCAGTTCCGCCATCATCTTAAGCGCTAGCGCTTCTGCCCGACGTGTACCTTCACGTCTGCCAGCAGGTCTGCCACGAATATAAACGTTCCGCCAACTTCCACGTTGCGCTGCGGCGACCGGAAGAACACTCTCCCTGCCTGGCTCGTGTCGATACCCTCAGTCTCGTCGCCGTGCAGCTCCCAGAAGAACTCCAGTGGCTGCTGGTTCGTGATTGCCGCGTCCAGCACGCCAACCAGTGCTCGCTTGTTCTCTGCAGGCCAGTCGTTGATGTGCTGGATCTCCTCGTCGCTCAGCGGCTGCTGAACTCGGTGGGAAATCCCCCGGCCTTTCAGCTCCTCGACGGCCCATCCAGGCAGTGTGTTGAGCACGTCGGGATTGCTGAGCTCGCCCCGTTGCGGGTGCGTCTGCAACGCCGCCAGCGCCTCCGCCGACCCGAAGAGGTCATCCAGAGCGCACATCGTCTTCGTCTTCTTGGTCTGCAAAGCGTCGATAAGCTCACGAATGCTGCTGGCAACTGGCATTGGCGACCCCCTGACTGCCGTCACTTGCTGTGAACGGCTGTTAAACTGCTCTCAGGCCGAAAGTGACCGAATTATAGCACCACGCGGGGACTTACGCTCCCTAACTCGCGGCAAGGCGCAGCTGTTCGAGGTGAAGCATATCGTGCCGCTCCTCTTCGACGATCTTCAAGAACTGACCCCAGCGTCATCGGGAAGCCCCCTCCCCTGTAGTCCCGGTCTGCCTCCGTCAGCCGCGAAAGCAGGTCCTGCATCTCCTCCTCCCCCGCCTCAAGCTCGGCGATTAGCCTTTCAACTGGCCACGAGATACGTTCCTCCACTCGCGCCGCATTCTCCGCGTCCGTGTCCACTTCCAGCAACGATGCTTCAGCGGCTCTCGCGCAATCACCTTGCGCAGAATGATCTGCACCAGCTGATCGTTCCCGCCTGCCAGGTGCGCCAGGATGTGCTTGTACGTCCACCCTTCCACGCCACTCAGCGCCTCTCAGGCGTTTTGCGGCAGATTCCGCACGAACCTCACTAGCTCAGCGTGGTCCGCCGCCAGCACCGAGGCCGTCGGTTCCACCCAGCTCGCAAATCGTCGCTCTTTCACGCGCCAGACTCTACCAGATTTCGTTGTAAGATGGCGCAACGATGTCCGACGAACGTCACGCCCGGCCCCCCAGCGCTGAGTCCATCGGCGAAGCCCCCGGCCGCGGTCGCCTGGGCGGTCGCCGCATCCTCGTCGTCGGCGGCGGCCAGCGCACCGTCGATCCCGAGACCGACCCCATCGGCAACGGCCGCGCCATGTCCCTCCTCTTCGCCCGTGAAGGCGCGGACGTCGCCGTCGCCGATGCCAACATGGCCAGCGCCCGCGAAACCGTCGCCATGATCAACGACGCTGGCGGCCACGCCTTCGCTGTCGAAGCGGACATCTCGGAGCCCGAGGAAATCACGCGCATGATCGGCGAGGCAGAGGACGGCCTCGGCGGCATCGACGGTCTCGTCCTCAACGTCGGCATCGGCGTCGGCGGACTAGGTCTCGATGGCGCCACCCCCGAAGACTGGGACCGCGTCCTCGCCGTCAACCTCCGCGGCCCCATGCTCTGCTGCCAGGCCGCGCTCCCCCGCCTCGCCGACGGCTCACCCATAGTCTTCATCTCCTCCATTGCCGGTATCGTCGCCGGTAGCCGCCTCCCCGCATACGACGCCTCCAAGGCCGCCCTCGCCGGCCTTATGCGCCACGTCGCGCTGGAAGGCGCCCCGCGCGGCATCCGGGTCAACATCGTCGCTCCCGGCCTTGTCGACACCCCGCTCGGCCGCCTCGCCACCCAGGGCCGCCCCTCACGTGGTCGCACTCGCACCCCCTTCGGGCGTCAGGCCACCGCCTGGGAAATCGCCTACGCCGCCCTCTTCTTCATCTCCGACGAAAGCGTCTACGTTACCGCGCAGGTCCTGGCGGTCGACGCCGGCCTTACCGGCATCAGCTAGTCCACGATCGACGAGTAGATGATGCTCTTCAGCTGCCCCCGGAAGTTGAACGTCGCCGAAGGGATCAGTTGCGTCATGAAGATCGCCACCAGGTCCTCCACCGGGTCTACCCAGAAGATCGTCGAAGCTGCGCCTCCCCAGTAGTAGTCACCTGCCCCTATCGTCCCCGCCCGCACGGCGTCCACGGTCATCGCGAACCCCAGCCCAAATCCCACTCCGTCGTACGGTGTCTCCGAGAACATGCTGATAGCCATCTCGGAAAGGTCATTGCCTCCCGTCAGGTGGTTCTGCGTCATCAGCTCGATCGTTCGCGGGCCCAGGATGCGCACGCCGTCCAGCTCGCCGCCGCGCCGCAGCATCTCAGTGAAGCGCAGGTAGTCCGCGGTCGTACCCACCAACCCCGCGCCGCCCGCGAACATCGCCGGCTCCTCAAGGTAGCTGCTCGTCGTCGGATCGTCTAGCAGCTGCAGCTGCTTGTTGCGCCGCCAGTAGTTCGCAGCCAGTCGGCCCGCCTTCTCCGGCGCCACGAAAAACGCCGTGTCCTTCATCCCCAGCGGCTCAAAGATGTGCTCCTGCAGGTACTTGTCGAAACGCTTGCCCGATATCGCTTGCACCAGGTATCCGCACACGTCAGTTGCGTACGAATACATCCACTTCTCCCCGGGATCGAAGTGCAATGGCATGCTTCCCAGCATCCGCACAAAGTCCTCCAGCGTGTCGTCGCGCCCGCGCCGTATGCTAGCCGCCACGTAAGCTGCGTCCACCGGATGAAGCGGCACCTCCACCCCCAACAGACGCGCCAGACCATCGCCATACGAGAGTCCGCTTTGGTGGCTCAACAGGTGACGCATCGTCATCGGCGATTTCGGCGGACGCACCTCCATGCGCTCGCCTTCGCCACTCACGTAGACGCCCATGTTCCGCCACTCCGGGATCAGCCGGTGCATCGGATCGTTCAACTGGAAATAACCCTGCTCGTACAGCGTCATCAGCGCCACCGACGTTATCGGCTTCGTCATCGAGAACAGCCGGAAGATCGTATCGTCGGCCACAGGCGTTTGCCGCTCCCGGTCCGCCATCCCCAGCGACCGGCAGTAAGCCACGTGCCCGTGCCGCGACACGACCACCTGGCACCCGGCAATCTTCCCCGGCTCGATATAGGCTCGCTCCAGGTGCTCCGTTATCCGTTCCAGCCGCGCCGGGTCGAATCCGGCTTCCTTTGCTGCGGTCTCCATCTGCTTTCTGCCCTCCGCGCTCGCAATCTCCGGCGCTGCGTGGTATACGAATACAGCGCCTCCCTGCGGCGCACATCATACGCCACTCAAGGAGAAAATCGATGGCCAAAGTACTCTGCGTCCTCTACGACGATCCCGTCACCGGCTTCCCGCCCACGTACGCCCGAGACGATATTCCCGTCATCGACCACTACCCCGGCGGCCAGACCCTCCCTACGCCAAAAGGCATCGACTTCACCCCCGGTGAGCTCCTCGGCTGTGTCTCCGGCGAGCTCGGATTGCGCAAGTTTCTCGAAGACGCCGGCCACTCCCTCGTCGTCACCAGCGACAAAGACGGCGCCAACAGCACCTTCGACCGCGAACTACCCGACGCCGAGGTCGTCATTTCCCAGCCCTTCTGGCCCGCCTACCTCACCTCTGAGCGCATCGCCCGCGCCCCCAAACTGAAACTCGCCCACACCGCTGGCATCGGCTCCGATCATGTCGATCTCCAGGCCGCCGCCGAGGCCGGCATCACCGTCACTGAGGTCACCTACTCCAACAGCATCAGTGTCAGCGAGCACGTCGTCATGATGATCCTTTCGCTCGTCCGCAACTACATCCCCTCCTACAAGTGGGTGGTCGATGGCGGCTGGAACATCGCCGACACCGTCGCCCGCTCCTACGACCTCGAAGGCATGGCCGTCGGCACCGTCGCCGCCGGCCGCATTGGCACCGCCGTCCTCCGCCGACTCAAGCCCTTCGACGTTAAGCTGCACTACACCGATCGCCATCGCCTCCCCGCCGAAGTCGAGCAAGAACTCGGTCTCACCTTCCACCCCGATGCCGCTTCCATGGTCCCCATCTGCGATGTCGTCACCATCAACGCTCCCCTTCATCCCGAAACGGAGCACCTCTTCAACGATGACCTCATCGGCAAGATGAAGCGCGGCGCTTATCTCATCAACACCGCGCGCGGCAAAATCTGCGACCGCGACGCCGTCGCCTGCGCCCTCGAAAGCGGCCGACTGGCTGGTTACGCCGGCGACGTCTGGTTCCCCCAGCCCGCCCCGCAGGACCACCCCTGGCGCACGATGCCCAATCACGGCATGACCCCCCACGTCTCCGGCACCTCCCTCTCCGCGCAGGCCCGCTACGCCGCCGGCACCCGCGAAGTCCTCGAATGCTTCTTCGAAGGCCGACCCATCCGCGAGGAGTACCTCATCGTCGATCGTGGCCGGCTCGCCGGCGCCGGCGCCCACTCCTACAGCGCAGGAAACGCCACCTCCGGCTCCGACGAAGCAGCCCGCTTCCAGCGCTAACCCGCTTTACAGGGGCTCGGCCCTGCGGTACAACCATCCCTGCCATGTCTGAACCCATCGGCGTAGCCGTCATCGGCACCGGCTCCATCGCCAACGCCCACCTCTATGCCTACCAGAAGTCCGACCGCGCCCGGCTCGTCGCCGTCGCCGACATCGAAGAGACCCGCGCGAAGGAGGCGGCTTCCCGCTTCGAGGCCGAACGGACGTTTGCCGACATCCAAAACGTACTGGCGCTCGACGAAGTCCAGGCGGTCAGTATCTGCACGCCCCCCTTCCTGCACACAGAGATGGCGATCGCCGCGCTCAACGCCGGCAAGCACGTCTTCTGCGAGAAGCCCGTCGCCCCAACTCTCGGCGCCCTCGACGCAATCGCCGCTGCGGAAGCCGCAAGCAGCGTCTCATTCTCCGGCGTCTTCCAGCTCCGCTACGGCCGCGGCGCGCAACAAGTCCGCCGCCTGCTCGACGAAGGCTGCTTCGGACGTCTCCACCTCGGCATCGCCGAGACCCTCTGGTTCCGCGACCACGACTACTACGAGGTCCCCTGGCGCGGCACCTGGGCCAGCGAGTGCGGTGGCGTCACAGTTAGCCAGGCCATTCACCTCATCGATGCCCTCATTTGCTACCTCGGCGAACCCGTCAGCGTCTACGCACAGGGCGGCACCTTCCGCACCCGCACCGAGATCGACGACACCATGGTCGCCCTTATCCGCTTCCCCGGCGGTGCCATCGGCCAGGTGACCTCCACTGTTTCCGCCTTTGGCCAGGAGCGCGGGAAACTCGAAATCTATGGCACAGACCTCACCGCCGTCTCCCAGGGCACCGCCTACGACGCCACCGCCGAGCTCTTCTCGCTTGGCTCCCCGGTCCACGGCCATGCCGCGGAGTGGGCAGTGCGCATGGAGGCCGGGGTGCCGAAGACGTCGAGTCTCCTCCACCGCCCCGCCATCGAAGACTTCCTTCAGTGCATCCAGGAGGGCCGCCGCCCGCCGATCGGCGTCGATGAGTGCCGCAAGGTGCTCCAGGTAACCACCGCCATCTACAAGTCCGCCATGACCGGTGAAGTGGTACACCTCCCTATCCAGCCCGGAGACGCCTTCTACGACTACCTGCCGCCGGAGGGCATGTCTCTGCCGCCGGTCGCGGATCGGGAGGCGGTATGAGTAAAGAAATCGATCTTGCGGGCCTCATTCCGGCCGTCGCCACTCCGATGCACGAAGGTGGCGCCGTCGACGAGGAGTCCCTTCGCCTCTACATCCGCTGGCTCCTCGCCTTCGAAGGACTCAAGGCCGTTGCCGTCAACATGGACACCGGCGAAGGCCCCCAGCTCCTCCCCGGCGAGCGTCGCCGCATCCTCGATGTCTGGGTCGCCGAATCGGCCGGCCGCGTACCCGTCTTCGCCGGCGTCGGCGCGCCCAACACCCAGGCCGCAGTTGAACTCGCCCGAGACGCTCAGGAAGCCGGTGCCGACGGCCTCGTCGTCTTCCCCCATCCCGCCTTCGTCGGCGAGCCACTCCCCCCCGAAGTTCCCTACGAGTACCACAGGGCCATCGCCGATGCCGTCCCCCTGCCCATGGTCATCTTCCAGCTGCAACCGTCACTCGCCGGCGTTCTCTTCTCCCGCGAGGCGCTGCTCAAGTTAGCCTCCATCTCCAGCGTCGTCGCCATCAAGGAGGCATCTTTTGATGCCGTCCGCTTCGTCGAGACCATCCGCATCCTTCAGGACGCCCCCAGGCGCATCCAGGTACTCACCGGCAACGACAACTTCATCTTCGAGTCCTTCCTCCTCGGCGCCGATGGCGCGCTCATCGGCTTCGGCACACTCGCCGTCGCTGAGCAGATCGAAATGTTCCGGCTCTGCAAGGAGGGCCACCTCCCCGAAGCCCGCCGCATCTACGACGACGTCGTTCAGCCCCTTGTCACCGCCGTCTTCGCCCCGCCCGTCCGCGACTACCGCGCCCGCACCAAGGAAGCCCTCGTCGAGCTCGGCGTCATCCCCGCCGCCCACACCCGCCCGCCCCTCCTATCGATCCCACCTGACGACCGCGAACGCCTCCTCGCCGCCGTCCGCAGCGCCCGCCTCGCCATGCCGGCAGGGACAAGCTGATGCCGCGCATCCGCATCACCGCCACTACCGATACGGCTAACGCCGTCGCCCTCGCCAAGCTCCCCGGCGTTTCCCTCCCGGACGCCCCCGCCTGGTCCACCGGCGAATCGCCCGCCCAGGTCACCCGCCTCTCGGATGGCTCCGCACTCGTCGGCGTCTACGTAAGCGACCTCGCCGCCGGTGACTCCTTGGAACTCGACCTCGAACCAGCGACGGACGCCGCATCCAGCCGCGGCATCGATCTCGATGACCAGCCGGAGAACGGTCGCATCGTCGTCAACTACAGCGGCTTCATGCAGACCATCTACCACTACGGCGCGCAGAACTTTAAGCCGCGCTTCTATCCGATCACCGTCCCCTGCGCCCGCCTCGGCGACTTCGACGACCCCGCCACCGTTTATCCCAAGAGCATCACCGACGACAGCCCGCCCGACCACATCTGGCACCGCTCCCTCTGGTACGCCGCCGGCGTCGTCAACGAGGGCGAGGACTTCTATCTGGAGAACGGCGGCGAGGGCCGCATCGTCCACGACCGCTTCGTCCACCTCTATTCCGGTCCCGTCTTCGGCGGCTTCGAGGAGGACCTGACCTGGGTTACCGAATCCGGAAAGCGCCTCCTCGCCGACAAGCGCTGGTTCACGATGTACCGCCTCAAGGGCGCCCTACGCCTCTTCGACATCGCCGCCGAGTTCACCGCCCTGGACGAGCCGGTTACCTTCGGCCAGACCAACGAGAATGCCCTGCCTCTCATCCGCGTCGCCGACATCATCGACGAGTGGGATGGCGGCACCCTGACCCTCTCCGACGGCACCACCGGTAGCAAGGACGCCTTCGCCAGGCGTGCCGAATGGGCCGACTGCACCGGCCCGCTGGTCCAGCGCCCGGGCCACGAAGAACGCTGGGGCATCGCCATGCTGGACCACCCATCCAACCGCAACCACCCCAACGCCTGGTTCGCCCGCTCATACGGCCCCCTCGGCACAAACCTCCCTTACTTCGACGGCCCCCTCACCCTTCAGCCGGCCGAATCGTGGATGCTCCGTCACCGCATCGTCGTCCATAAGGACGGCCCGTTCGAAGCAGGCCTGCCTCAGCGCTTCGCCGAGTACGCGGACCCGCCGCAGCTTACACTGGTCACGGAGGGTTAACCATGGATCAGAAGACGAAGGCCGCCATCTTCCGTAATTACAACGACGCCCCCGAGGAGCGCGGCGTCTGTGGCTTCCGCCGCCGCCTCATCACCGAAGAAGACACCGACGTCGCCAACGTCACCTACCTGCGCATCGATAACTCGCGCATGCACTACCACCGCACCATGACCGAGTTCTACTACGTTCTCAGCGGTGGTGGCACGATCACCCTCGACGGCGAGGTCAGCGATATCACCGAGGGCTACCTCGTCATGATCCCGCCCGGCGTCCGCCACACCTCAGATGGCGAAATGAACGTCCTCATCTTCGGCGTGCCCCCGCAGGAAATCGACGACGTCCACTTCGACTGAGGCCCTGAGCCGTGTCGAAGTACTTCAACTACAAGGCGCTCGATCAGCTTCGCACTGATGCCGAATCTCGCGCCGTCGCCGTCACATTCGACGATGACGTCTCCCCCCTCCTCCAGCCCCTCACTGTCGCCGGGCGCGCCGTCGGCAGCCGCCTCGCGGTGCATCCCATGGAAGGCTGCGACGGCACCCTCGAAGGCGCCCCCGGCGATCTGACCTTCCGCCGCTGGGAACGCTTCGGCGCTGGCGGCGCCAAGATCATCTGGGGTGAGGCTACCGCCGTCGTCCCCGAAGGCCGCGCCAACCCCCGCCAGCTCCTCCTCAACGAAACCACCGCGCCCGAGCTCGAGCGCCTCCTCAACCAGACGCGAGCTGCCCATCGCGCCCGTTTCGGCCGCGACGAGGACCTCCTCGTTGGCCTCCAGCTCACCCACTCCGGCCGCTGGAGCTATCCCAATCCCATCATCGCCCGCCACAGCGCCACGATTGACCCGATCAAGCACACAGAAACCACCACCCTCATCGACGACACCTCCCTAGAACGGCTCGCCGAGGCCTATCTACGCGCCGCCGTTACCGCCCACAGCCTCGGCTTCGACTTCGTCGACATCAAGCAATGCCACACCTACCTCCTCAACGAGATCCTTGGCGCGCGCAACCGCCACGGCCCTTACGGCGGCTCCTTCGAGAACCGCAGCCGCTTCGTCCGCGAACTCCTGGAGCGCATCCGCTCCGACGCACCCGGCCTCATACTCGCCACGCGCCTCAACGTCTTCGACGGCCCGCGCTACACCGGCGCCCCGGGCGAGTTCGGTGTCCCTGTCCCTGATCCCGACAATCCCGGCTGGGGCACATCTGCCGACGGCCTGCCCGACCCCGCGGAGCCACTCGCGCTCATCGGCTTACTGCGTGACCTGGGCGTAGCGATGGTCAACGTCACGATGGGCAGCCCCTACTTCAACCCGCACATCGGTCGCCCCTTCGAGCGCGCTCCCGTCGACGGCTACCAGCCGCCGGAGCACCCGCTCACCGGCGTCGAGCGCCACTTCCGCCTCACTGCCGCCGTCCAGCAGGCCTACCCCGAACTCACCGTGCTCGGTACCGGCTACAGCTGGCTTCGCCACTTCGCAGCCAACGCCGGCGCTGCCAACGTCGCCGCCGGCCGCGTCAGCGTAATGGGTCTCGGCCGAGGCGCCCTCGCCTATCCCGACTTCGCCGCAGACCTCGCCGAAGCCGGCTCCATGGACTTGCGCAAAGCCTGCATTGGTGTCAGCTACTGCACCGCTCTCATGCGAGCGAAAAACAATGAGCTTGGCCAGTTCGCCGCCGGCTGTGTCCCCCGCGACCCCCTCTACGCCCAGGAGTTCAAGCTGGCGCAGAAGGCGGGTAGCTGAGCGGATGCGGTAGACTGACGGCGCACCTCGCTGAGCCAGTGAGTCTCGCTTTGACCCGCCCCACTCGGCTGCAATTCCATCGGCTCTATTTAGCGCGCCACGCGGAGGGGTGCTCCCAACGCTATGGCACGACGGTAATCGACCCGCCAACGTACTGGATGTTCGTCACCGCCTTCCCGTTCGCATCCTGCAGCGAAAACGCGAATGGCGTCAGGCTGCTAACACAGCAACTGAATCCTGCCGCCCCGAACGTAATCGTCGCTACCGTCAGGTTTCCGCTACTTCCCGCGCTGCCCGACGTGCTCACCGTGTTGGCGAATGCAAAGATGTCGCAGGTCCCGCCGAAGTGGTCAGCGCAACTCTGCGGCGCCAGCACCTGCGGGTCGTATGCGATGTCGATGTCATAGCTGCCCAGCCCGCTCACCGGTGTCTGCACTGAGACCGTCACCGTTACCGTCTCCCCCTCCGATACCTCCCCGCTCGTGACCGTCACCACGTACTTCCCTCCCGCATTCACTGTTATCGTCTGCGACGAGTTTACGCAGGCGTCTTCGTTGCAGGCCCTCAGCGCAATCTGCTTTCCGCCCGGCGATCCGAAGCTCGTCGCAAAATCGGGTCCACTGCCCGAGGCTGGTGATCCCCCCTCCGCCGTCCACGTCCACGAAGTCACCGTCCCGCTCACCGATGGGCCGCATGTCACCGAGGCACCCACGGCCAGTGTCGTCGGCGAGCACCCCAGCGACCCGACGATTGGCGCCGTCACCGGCCCCGCCCCTTCCTCAACGGTGATGCTCTGCTGGGCCGCCGTACAGGCGCCCCCGCCGCAGGTCTGCAGCGTGATTACCTTCTGCCCCGTCGAGGCAAACGAGGTCTCGAACGTAGCCCCGCTCCCCGATGACGGCGACCCGCCGGACGCCGACCACGCCCGCGTCGTGGCGCTCCCGCTGATCGCCGGCGTACAGATGATCGTCTCATCTTGCTTCACCATCGTCGGTGCGCACCCCAGCGACGTAATCCTCGGCGTGCCCGGCCTCGCCGTCGCCGTTGGCGATGTGCTTCCGCTCGGCCCCGGAGACCCCGTCATTCGCGGGGAGCCGCTCGGCCCCGGTGTCAGTCCCGAAGCCGTCGGCGTCACCGACCCCCTCGGTGTTTCCGGGTCGCTCCCTGCCAGGACCGCATCGATGCGGGCCGCAAGCATACCCGCGATCGCTGCCGCTTCCATGCGCTGCCGTGGCCTGTCAAAGTGCGCGATCACGACTTTCCCTACCAGCTTCCCGCGCACGAACCCTACTGCCGTCACCGTGAACTCAAGTCCGCTGTCCGTCTCGATGGCTTCCTCCGCGCCGCCCGCCTCATCGTCCGGCTCGTCCGGCTCGAAATCCTCTTCCTCGACGACATCAATGTCCGGGCACCCCGCCAGCGTAACGTGGTCGGCCGGACTCTCCAGGAACGCTTCCCGCGCTTGCCGCGCAGCATGCGTGTCCGGGTAGTGCTCTACCGCTTCGACGACGATGAACGTTCCCGTTTCCGCCGCCAGGTTCTCGTCCGACTCGAACTGGCTTCCGTAAGACTCGATCGGCCCCGCCCCCGGCGTCTCGGAAGACGCGCATCCCACTCCGATCCCGAAGTTGGACGTCACATAGCCCGACGCCGCCGAATTAAGAGTAAAGTCCCCGTAAGCGGCGCCAAGCTCCTGCTGCGTTAGCAGCATCCGGCGTAGCGTATCGCGTCCCAAGCTCGCGCTCGCCCCTTCTCCCCCACCGCCACAACCCGCTAACGCAAGTAGCAGAACACCAAGCAGCATCGGGTACGTTGCCGCGGCGAGCGGCCACCCATGCGGGGCGCGCACCCCTCCTGCTTCGCGGTCCTCTCCCATACCTTTATCCTGCATCATCCAACCCCGATTCATTGTGCGTAGCGCCGAAGCACAGCGTCAATCATGCCGGGGGGGGGGGTTGCATCAGGGTTTATCCTGTAAGTGGAGGATCTCCCTTGATTAAGTGGATCACTCGCGGGCGCCGCAACCCGCCCGGCCCTGCACCCATAGAAGCCGACTTCGATGCACAGACCGACATCGGTCGTCAACGCGATGAAAACCAGGACGCCGTCCTGGCGGATGAACTGCCCGGCGGCCGCGTCCTACTCGCCGTCGCCGACGGTGTCGGCGGTTCCGCCGATGGCGCGGCCGCCAGCAACGCCGCCATTAAAGCTCTCCGCGCGGCCGTTATCGCCGTCAACCACCCCCAGCACGGCCTCATCGAAGGCTTCGCTGCCGCGCACAAGGCCGTGCTTGGCCTCGTCTCCGGCGAAAAGCGCCCCGCCACCACACTCGTCGCTGCCATCGCCGAAGGCCCCCGCGTCTGGATCGCCAACGTCGGCGATAGCCGTGCCTACCTCGCAACCCAGGCTGGACTCCGCCAGCTCACCGAAGATCACTCCTGGGTCGCCGAGCAAGTCCGCGCCGGCCGCCTCTCCTCCGATGAAGCGCGCACCAGCAGTATGCGCAACGTCATCACCCGCGCCGTCGGCACCGGTGAATCCCCCGCACCCGATATCACCGGCCCCATCGACCTCACCCCGGTCGACACGCTGATGCTCTCCTCCGACGGCCTCCACGGCGTCGTTCCCGACCAAACCATCGCCGTAGTCCTCAATGGAGACTACGGCGAAGAAACTGCCCCCACCCTCATCCACCTCGCCAATGAGGCCGGCGGCCCCGACAACGTCTCCGTAGTCCTCTATCGCGCCTACTAGAGGGCGCCCACGCCCCGCAGGATCCGGCCTTTACTCAGACGAGCGACGCTCGAACCGCGGCTAGTCGTCCAAAACGAACGTCACCAGCATGTTCACCCGGTAACTCGAAATTCTCCCGTTCTCCACAGTTACCTGCTGCTCCTTCACCCACGCGCCCTTCACGTTCCGCAGCGTCTGGTTCGCTCGCTCGATCCCCTTGTTCAGCGCATCCTCAAAGCTCTGGTTGGACTCGGACGAAATCTCCGTGACTCGCGCAACACTCATGACATGACCTCCTTCGTCACTCTGGCCTTCTGACGCGACTACTCTATGGCGTCGCAGGCCGCCTTACCAGTGCCTTACGGCCTTTTCCGCCTTGCAGATGCGCTAAGCCGCCACGCCGACGTGGGAAGTTCCGCTGTAGCCGGTCGGAGCTGGTGCTACTTCGAGTGACGGTTCCGTACGCCCCCGGCGTTAAGGGTTAGCAATGAACCAGCGGATGCCAGCATCCCCGCTGCGGCCGCTGGCTCACCGAGATCATCGACGCCACGTCCCGTTCCTGGCCGTCCGACGGTGAGTTCCAGATCAGGCTATGCACCATGAATGTGCTACTGCCGCCCCCGTCCAGGTTGATCGCCTTCGTAATCCCCAGCCCGCCCAGGTATCCCGATAGCTCCCCGATCGTCATTCCCACCGAGGCCCCGCTCCGCCCGTCCACCGTTACCAGGTACAAAAATCCCGCGTCGTCCGTCCCGATCGCCGTCCGCGGATGCCTTCCCTCCACCGCCTTGTATCCATATCCTGCGGCCACGTACGGCTGCAGCACGTGCGATCCGCCAACCACCATCGAATAGCCCGGCGTCGAAAGCGAGATCACGCCCGGCACACTCGCCGTCAGCCACGACGCCCCGCTCCCCCGTCCGATTAGCGCGAAGCCACCTGGCGGCACGCGCACGTCCCGGATCGTCCCGCACCATATCTCCCACGCCTCGTCAACCATATCCCCGCCGTACGGTGTCACCGGCACCCAGCACCCCTCGAACGGGCCAATCGGCGCCGTACGATACCCGTTGAACAGCGCGATCTGGCCGTCTGCTGGCGCCGCGTTCACCGCGTCGATGCTCCACGTCCCCGCGTTCCCGGAGACCGTAGGCCGCACGTCAATTCCAGTTCCCACCGAGGCGCCTCGCCCCCAGTCCAGCGCGAAGTACGCTCCGTACGACGTGGATGCGTATGCATACCCCCCGGAGCTGATCACCGGGCCCAGTGTGTACGTTCCGTCGGCAAGGTCGTGCATCATGTCGCCGTTCACCGCGACTATGGATCCCGCCGCGTATGCCCGCGCGCTCGCCTTGCCCTTGCTGCCCACCCTGCCCGCCGTCGGCAGGACGTCAAAGTTGAGCGATGGATCCCGCATGTCCACCCGCGCCACGTAAGTGCGCGTCGGCCCGGCCAGTTCGTCACGTTTCACGCACACGCTGATCTCCGCCATGTACCATCCTGCCGGGCACGGCTGCGGCGTGAAGTCCGGCCACGGATGGCCCTGCAGGTCGATCCCCGCCGCCGCAGTTTGGTCGCCGCTCGTCACCGTCACCTCGAAGCGGCGCGTCTCCCCGTAGGGCGACGCCGCCAGTATGCGCGCCGCCGTGTCCCCGCTGATCCACTGCAGCGAGTACTCTCCCAGTCCTCCGCTCGGCACCGCCTCGATGATCGACGGACTCGTCCCCGATCCCCGTATCTCCACGAACACCGGCGGGTCATGAGTCTCGAAGCTCCATGTCCGGGATTCGAATAAGTCGCCTCCCACCGCGGACCCGCCCACGCCCACCGTTAACGTCTCGGAGTAAGGCAGCCCCTCCGGTCGCCACGTCATCTCGGTGTCGCTTGCCCACTCAAACGCCCCGGCGGCCGGCGGGTCAATCGTGAATGCCGCCTCCACCGATGCTCTATCCGCCGGCCGCTCGAACGTCACCTCTACCGCCACGTCTGGCGGCAGGCTCGTGCCCTCGGGCGCCGTCCGCAGCAGGCGCGGCGGCGGCCACGTCGTGAACGAGAATGCGTAGTCCTCGTCGGTTCCATGCCCGAACTCGTCGGGAAGGCCCTCCAGCACTGACACCTCGTACGTCACGTAGTTCTCCCAGCGCTCCGCTGGCCGCACCAGCACCTCATCTCCCTCTCCGCTCGGCACAACTTCCAACGTCGCCGCCGGCTCCACGCTCAGGTACTTGTCGTCCCACGCTACCGGCTCGTTGAAGCGGATGACCACGCCTCTGTTCGTCGGCATCTCTTCAAAGTCCCACTCACCCTCGTCGGCCAACACGCTCACCACTCGCGGCAGCGTTATCGTCTCGAACTCGAATTCCTCTTCCCGCAGCGAGACGCTGTAAGCCGTCTCCGGCTCCCACAGCCGCCCCTCCGCCGGAACGATCGTCACCCGTGTCTTCGCCCACGGAAGCTCCGAATGAAACGGCAGTTCCGCGATGTTCTCGACCTCGATCCGCGCCCCCTCCAGGTCAATCGCGGGCGTTATCGCCAGCGACTCCCGCACATCAGCTTCCCCTAGGCTCCCGCGCACCTCGATCGTCAGCGGCGACTCGAGCGTCGTCTTCTGCTCGCCGGGGTCAATGACCACTACCGGCGCCTCCAGCTCGACCGGAAACACCGCCGGATAGGCGAGGAGATAAGCTGCAAGGCCAACTAGTGTCAGGATCGCCGGTGGCAGCAGCCACCACGCCTTCGATCGTCGCCGAACTCTCATCGCACCACGCACCCCGATCCGCATGTGGCTCGAAGTTAGCGACCGCTCCCCACCGCGTCAATGAATCCGCGGTAAATATGAAGTATCTGGCGACACTTAAACGGTAAGACCCGCGCGGGCATACAATCCGGTTACCTGACCGGCAAGGAGGAAACCCGTGACACACACCAACATCAAGATGTACGGCACTGTCTGGTGCTCCGACTGCAAACGCACCAAGAAGTTCTTCGGCGAGCGGCGCGTCCACTACGATTTCATCGATATCGATCAGGACCCCGAAGGCCTCAAGATCGTCGAGAAGGTGAACGAAGGCAAGCAGATCATCCCCGTCCTCGTCTTCGACGACGGCTCCACTCTCGTCGAGCCCTCCAACGCCGATTCGCCGCCAAACTCGGCCTCCAGACCACCGCCCAGAACCAGTTCTACGACCTCATCGTCGTCGGCAGCGGCCCCGCCGGCCTCACCGCCGCCCTCTAGCCGCCCGTGAAGGCATCGAGACACTCGTTATCGAACGCGGCGGGATCGGCGGCCAGGCCGGTGTCACCGAACGCCTCGATAACTTCCCTGGCTTCCCCGAAGGCATCAGCGGCGACGAATTCGCCGACCGGCTCCGCCGTCAGGCCGAACGCTTCGGCGTCGAGATCCTCCAGGCCCAGGAAGTCACCGAGATCGGCATCGACGCCGCGTACCGCTGCGTGCGCACCGCCGACGGCACCGAGTACCGCGCCTGGGCCGTCCTTCTCGCCCTCGGTTCCACCTACCGCCGCCTCGGCATCGAGGGCGAAGAGGACTTCATCGGCGCCGGTGTCCACTTCTGCGCCACCTGCGACGGCGCCTTCTATCGCGAAAAAGAAGTCATGGTCGTCGGCGGCGGCAACTCCGCCGGCGAGGAAAGCATCTTCCTTACGAAGTTCGCTAGCAAACTCACCATCGTCACCCGCGACCCACAGATGTCCGCGAGCAAGGTCATTGTCGAGAAAGTGCTCCAGCACCCAAAGATCGAGGTCATCACCAGCGCCTTCCCCTCAGCCTTCCGTGGCAAAGACCGCGTAGAGACCGTCGTCATCAAAGACGTCAACACCGGCGAGGAGCGTGAACTCCACCCCGCCGGCGTCTTCGTCTTCATCGGCCTCACCCCCAACTCCGAAATCGTCAAAGACCTCGTTGAGACCGACAAGTGGGGTTTCATCCAGACCCACGACAACATGCAGACCTCCCTCCACGGCGTCTTCGCCACTGGCGACGTCCGCTCCGATAGCACCAAGCAGGCTGCCTCCGCCGCCGGCGAAGGCGCAGCCGCCGCCATCGGCATCCGCAAATACCTCGAATCCCACGCCAGCGGCATGCCCCGCCGCGACGACATCGAAGCCTACGCCATGATGTCCTCCGGTTAGCCACTCCATCCGCCACCGCGTCCAGGAGAGCAGCGTCTTGCTACCGGCTCGTGGCCTACTACTGGCTACTTGGTACTTAAACCGGCGCCCCGGGCGCCACCAGCGGCCACGGTTGCGCCTTCTCCATCGCCAGCGCCAGGTCCAGAAGCACCGCGTCCTCGTGACGCCGCGCGTACCCCTGCAACCCGATCGGCAGCCCGCTCTCCGAAAGCCCCGCCGGCAGCGAAATCGCTGGATACCCGCTCAGGTTCGCCGGAATCGTCAGCGCCCCCGCATTGTATGGGCTCACCGAGACCTCGCCCACGTTCCACGGCATCGGCCCCTCCGCTTTGAACGGCTCCATCGGGCTCGTCGCGCAGAGCATGATGTCTGTTTGCTCGAATAGCTCCGCCATGGCCTCGTTCATCTCCACCCGGAACCGCTCCACCGCCGCCCCGTGCCACGCCCGATACTCCGGCGCCGCCTTCATCCCGAACGCGATCTCGAACGTGAAGTCCTCCTCGCGCTCCGGCCAGTAGCCCTTCAGCTCGTTGACTAGCGACGGCAATCCCGCCCGCGCCCACGCCAGCCCGTTCTCCGGCACCTCGATCGGTACGTCGACGCGCGTCATTCCCGTCGCCTCGATCAGCACGTCAGCCGCCGCCGTCACGATGCGCTCCACCTCCGGGTGAACGATCGCGTTCCCCAGGTTCGCCGAGAACGCCACGCGCAGGCCCCGCAGGTCCTGCTTGCCCAGCATCGGCTCCCAGCCCTCCTCACGCTTCGGCAGGCTGAACGGATCGCGAGCGTCATAACCCGTCGTCACGTCATACCAGCGCGCGGCGTCGCGCACGCTCCGCGCCACCGTCCCCTTTACTGCCGCGAGCATCCCGTATGGCGTTCGCGGCCCCTTCGGAATCCGGCCGTACGTCCCCTTCATCCCCACCAGCCCGGTGTACGACGCCGGCAGCCGGATCGACCCGCCGCCGTCGCCGCCCGTCGCCAGCGGCACCAGCCCCGCCGCCACCGCCGCCGCCGACCCGCCCGACGATCCCGCAGGCGTCCGCTCCAGGTTCCACGGGTTCCGCGTCACCCTGTGCAGCTTCGTCGACGTGTACGCCACGAACCCAAACTCCGATGTCGCCGACTTCCCCAGCACCACCGCCCCCGCCGCCCGTAGCCGAGCCACGTGCGTGCAGTCGTCCTTCGCTATGTTGTCCTTGAACACGATCGAGCCATGGCTTGTTGGCAGCCCCTTCGCGTCCTCCACGTCCTTCACCAGCAATGGCACCCCCGCGAACAGCCCGGGGTCCTCCCCCTTCGCAATCCGAGCGTCTATCTCCGCCGCCTCCCGCGCCGCATCTGCATCCAGCGTCACGATCGGGTTAGTCTGCGTCGCCTCAATCGCCCGCAGCGAAGCCTCCACCGCATCCGCCGACCGCACCTCCCCACCCCGTATCATCCGCCAGCGAACAAGCGTCTTCCAGCCAGGCTTCCATGATTTCGGCAGTATACTACGCCTTCACCCCCAGAGCCTCTCCTCACACCGCCCCCATCCCTGCACCAGTAGCTGCAGGCCTTTTAAGGCCTGCCAACGCCCCGTCTACCGCCCACCCGTCCAAGCGCACCAGTAGCTGCAGGCCTTAAGGCCTAACCAGCGCCTGTCCATCACCCACCATTCCGAGTCCGCCGCACCCTCGTAGCCGCAGGCCTTAGGCCTGCCCAGCGCCCCGTCCATCACCCACCATTCCGAGTCCCCGCACCCTCGTAGCTGCAGGCCGTCAGGCCTGCCCAACATTCCGTCCACAGTCACCCCACCGCCAAGCCACCCGCCCTGCCACTGGCTACTGGCTACTCCCCCCGTTGTATCCTGTACCCCACCACGCCAAGGAAGGACCCCGCCCATGACAAAGACCCTCCGCACCGCCATCCAGTTCGGCTTCGGCCGCGAAAACTGGGATAAGACGATCGACTTCATCGTCGAGGCCGAAAAGCTCGGCGTAGACTACGTCTGGTCCGCCGAAGCCTGGGGCTCCGACGGCATCTCCCCTCTCGCCTTCGCCGCCGCCCGCACCTCAAAGGTCAAGCTCGGCACTGCCATCCTCCAGGCCGGCACCCGCACCCCCGCCCTCATCGGCATGACCTGCGCCACCATGAACGCCCTTACCGGCGGCCGCTTCATCCTCGGCCTCGGCACTAGCGGCCCCCAGGTCATCGAAGGCTGGCACGGCATCCCCTTCAAGATGCCCGTCACCCGCATGCGCGAAATCGTCGACATCGCCCGCATCGTGCAGAGCGGCGAGAAAGTCTCCTACGACGGCAAGGTCTACAAGCTCCCCCTCCCCGGCGGTGAGGGCAAGGCCATCCGCTCCGCCATGGGCGCCACCGATTCGGTCCCCGTCTACCTCGCCACCCTCAGCCCCAAAAGCCTCGAGATGACCGGCGAAATCGCCGACGGCTGGCTCGGCACGTCCTTCATGCCGGAGCACGCCGACGTCTTCTTCGACCACATCCGCACCGGCGCCCAGAAAGCCGGCCGCTCGATGGACGAGATCGACCTCCAGGCCGGCGGTACCGTCGCCTTCTCGGACGACCTCGAGTCGCTGATCCCGCCCCGCAAGCCCGGCCTCGCCTTCACGCTCGGCGCCATGGGCTCGAAGCAGCACAACTTCTACAACGCTGCCTTCCAGCGCGCCGGCTACCAGGACATCGCCCAGAAGGCCCAGCAACTCTGGATCGACGGCGACCGCCCCGCTGCCGCCGCCCTCATCCCCGACGAAATGGTCCTCCAGACCAACCTCCTCGGCACCGAAGCCCACGTCAAAGACCGCATCCGCGCCTACCGCGACGCCGGCGTCACCACCATCCGCATCGACCCCGACGGCGAAGGCATAGCCGCCCGACTCGACACCCTCGGTCGCTTCCTCCGCCTCCTCGGCGAAGTGAACGCCGAAGTGCCGGTGGCTTGACCGACGAAGTCGTGGCGGTCAGGCCCGGCGCTGCAGCGGGACATCGCGCAGGGAGACGGCAACAGAGAGGGCAAAGGCGACAATGAAGGGGTCAGAGGTTCAGCATGCGGTGGTTGCGGCCACGGCGATCGCGGCGGCGCTCGACCTGACAGTCGACGACGCGATCGTTCTTCAAAACTCGAACAAACTCGCGGTGCGCCTGCTGCCCTGTGACGTCCTTGCCCGGGTGGCACACGTAGGACATGAGGTTGCGCGGTTCGAAGTAGACATTGCTCAACGGCTGGCCGAAACCGAAAGCCCAGTGGCTTCGCTTGATCCTCGAGTGGCGCCGCGCGTCTACGAGCGTGACGGCTTCGCGGTCACGCTATGGACCTATTACCAACCTGTGCCTCAAGAGGTCTCACCAGCCGACTATGCAGATGCGCTCGAGCGGCTGCATTCCCGAATGCGGAAACTCGACGTCACGGCGCCGCACTTCACGGATCGCGTCGCGGAGGCTCAGCAACTCGTTGCGAGCCGAGACCACACTCCGGCGCTCGCCGACGCCGACCGGAAGCTTCTGAGCAACACGTTGCGAAAGCTGAGGAGTGCGATCGGCGACCGCGGCGCCGCTGAGCAGCTGCTGCACGGCGAACCGCACCCAGGTAACGTACTCAGCACGAAACCCGGCCCGCTGTTCATAGACCTCGAGACGTGTTGCCGTGGGCCGATCGAATTCGACCTCGCCCATGTGCCCGAAGAGGTCAGCGAGTGCTATCCGGGTGTTGACCATGAGTTGCTCCGCGAATGCCGGATCCTCATGCTTGCCATGATCGCAACGTGGCGCTGGGATCGAAACGACCAATTCCCGAACGGGCGCCGAATGGGCACAGAGAAGCTCAGCCAGATCCGGGCAGCGCTCGATCGCAACGACCCCAACGAATAGGAAAGCACAGTGGTCGGGGTGGCGTAGCCGACTAGAGGTGGCGCTAGCTCCGGAGGTCGCCGTCGGCTGGGTTCGCGCTGGGCGAGTCTTTGGCCGGTAGCGCCGCCGACCCGTTCAGCCGCCGCGCCAGCGCCTTGAACAGCGGCAGCCGCCAGATCTCCCGCAGGCAAACGGCCCACGCGATCACGATCAGCACGATCACGCACGTCTCCCACACGTTCGGCATATCCAGCTCATAGAACTCCCGGATCGTCCCCACCGCGATGAAGGCAATGAGCAGCCCGAATAGCCCGGCCGCCATCGCCGCCGGCCGCCAGTCCGCGGTCAGCGGGTTGGCCGCGACCCACGTCTGCGTCGGCGGCTCCAGGAACAGGATCACCAGCAACCCGCACCCGATCGCCGTTAGCGTAAGCGCCGTTTGCGCCAGCGCCACGTCGTCGCTCGCCGACAGGAAGAACTGGTACACCACTAGGCCCACCACCGCGATACTGATCGCCGCCGGCACAACGAACTGCGACGCCGACAGGATCACGACCTGGCCCGTCCGACCCGGCCGCGCCCATGCCGCCAGGAAGAACGCCGGGATACCCACCGTCAGCATCGCGATCAACGCCGTGTGACGCGGCGTCACCGGAAACGGATCATCCATCAGCGCCACCGCCAGGATCACCAGCGTCAGCGAAAGCGTCCGCGTCAGGAACACCCGGAAGGTGTTCTCCATCCCCTTGCGGATGCGCTGCCCCTCTCGGAAAGCCCGCGGCAGGTTAGAGAACGCATCGTTCATCAGCACCATGTCCGCGATGTCGCGGGTGATGGCGCTCCCGCTGCGCAGCCCCACCGCCAGTTGCGCCGCCTTCAGCGCCGGCACGTCGTTAACTCCGTCACCGATCATCGCCACGTAGCGCCCGCTCTTGCGCAGCGCCGTCACGATCCGTTCCTTCGTCGCGGGCGACACCCGCCCGAAAATCGTCGACTGCCCGACTGCCGCCTGCAACTCCTCGTCACTCATCGTTTCCAACTTTTGGCCGTTGGCAGGCTCGCCCTTGAGCGGCATGCCCGCTTGTCGCGCCAGCGCCGCCACCGTGTCCGGGTGATCGCCAGAGATTACCTTGAGATCGATCCCCGCCTCCGCGAACTCAGCGATGACTGCCGGGGCGTCCTGCCGCGTCTCATCGCGCAGGATCACCAGCCCCAGCGGCTCAAGATCGTCGGGAAGCCGCGGGTGGTCGTCCTCCCGCGCGAACGACCGCGTCTGTCCGCTCCTCGCCAGCAACAGGACGCGGAGCCCCTGCACCGTCGACTCTTCTGCCACCTCGGCGATCGACTCCGCCTCATCCATGCCCTTGCCGACGATGTCCGGTGCCCCCAGCACATACGTCCCGGCGTCGCCGCCAGCGTCAAACACCAGCCCGCTCCACTTACGCTCGGAGTCGAACGCCACTTCGTCCGCGAATCCTCGCGCCTCCCTCGGGAACGCCTCGCGGATCGCATCAGACGTTCGGTTGCTAAATGAAGCGCTCGCCGCGAAGCTCCCCAGCAGGTCCTCGAGTTCCGCTTGCTCCATCTCGAACGGCTTCAACTCCTTCACCGTGAGCCGGTTGGTGGTCAGCGTTCCCGTCTTGTCTAGGCACAGAACGTTGACGTGGCTGATCGACTCAACGGCGTTCATGCGCTGGATCAGCACCCCGGACCCCCCCAGCCGCACCGCCGCCATCGCGTAGCTGACGGTGACCATCACCGCCAGCCCCTGCGGCACCAGCGCCACGATCACCGCCGCCGCGCGCACCGCATCGTTGAGGCCGTTTTCGTTGTCCCCCTGGAAGAAGTCCCGCACCACGAACACCCCCAGGAAGACCATCACCAGGCTCATCGACCACAGCACGAGGCCTACTTCACGCTGCAGGGGCGTCGTCGGCATGCGGTGCTGACGCGCCCGTGCGGTGATCTGGTTCGCCATCGTCTCCCCGCCGACGCGCGTGGTCTCGTAGACGCCGCTCCCAGCCATGCAATAGCTCCCGGACACCACCTTGTCACCCGGATTCTTCATCAGGATGTCCGACTCGCCCGTCAGCAGCGATTCGTCCACGCCCAAGCCGCTCGCGGAAACGACGTCGCCGTCGGTCAGCACCTGGTCGCCCGGCTCCAGCGACACGTAGTCGCCCAGGACGATCTCGTCCCCCGGTATCTCCCTCTCGGCGCCGTCACGGATCACCTTCGCCACGGGCCGGTTCAGGAGCGCAATGCGGTCCAGTTGCCGCTTCGCGCGGATCTCCTGGAACACCGCAGCCACGATGTTGCCGGCTACCAGTCCGCCCGTGAGCACCGCGTCCCCGAACAACTGCAGCGCCACTAGGGCAAACGCGATGACAAACAGCACGATGTTAATCGGCGAGGCAGCGTTATCGACGATGATCCGCCCGATGCTGCGGCTCGTCGTCCAGGCAACGGCGTTGGACTGCCCGGCAGCCGCTCTCGACTGCGCCTCCGCGGAAGTCAGTCCAGCCAGAGCGCCCGCAGCTGATTCGGCTGGCGATGTCACGAAATCCACTCTACTATGTGAGTGACGGACAAGCCCGCTGTGTGCTGACGAGGTAGCGCAGCGTGGGCTCCGTCACCTCTTAACTTAGCGCCCGCTTGACAAAGCCACGCCGCGATATAAGGTGTAAGAGCACACAATGACCCAGACCACCGAAGCCCAGACTGCCGTCCAGGGCCCCACAAAGTTCCTCATCAACGGAGAGTGGGTCGCGCCCGCCTCCGGCAAGTACTACGACGACGTCAGCCCCAGCACCGGCGACGTCATCGCGCAGGTAGCCGAGGGCTCCGCGGAAGACGTCGACCGCGCCGTCAAGGCCGCTCGCGCCGCCTTCGAGGGCCCCTGGGCAAAGGTGCACCCCGCTGACCGCGGCCGCATGCTGATCAAAATGGCAGACCTCCTCCGCGCCAACACCGAGGAGCTGGCCCGGATAGACGCGATCGACGCCGGCAAGCCGGTAACCAACAGTATGCGCGTCGACATCCCTGCCGCCATCGACTGCTTTGACTACTACGCCGGCTGGGCCGATAAGCTCCACGGCGAGACGGTGCCCGTGCGCGCGCCCGCCTTCACGTATCTGCAGCGGATCCCCGTCGGCGTCGTCGGCCAGATCATCCCCTGGAACTTCCCCATCATGATGGCCGCCTGGAAGCTCGCCCCCGCCCTGGCCTGCGGCAACACTGTCATCCTCAAGCCGGCCGAACAGTCGCCGCTCTCCGCCCTCAAGCTCGGTCAGCTGTGCCTCGAAGCTGGCTTCCCGCCCGGCGTCGTCAACATCGTCACCGGCTTTGGGGAGACCGGCGCCGCCCTCGTCGAGCACCCGGACGTCGACAAGATCGCCTTCACCGGCAGCCCGGAAGTAGGCCGCATCATCGTCCGCGCCTCCGCCGGCACGCTCAAGAAGGTGTCGCTCGAGCTCGGCGGCAAGTCGCCCAACGTCATTCTCGCCGACGCCGACCTCGATGCCGCCGTCCGCGGCGCCAGCGCTGGCGTCTTCTTCAACCAGGGCGAGGTCTGCAGCGCTGGCTCTCGCATCCTCGTCGAGAAGTCAGTTTACGAGAAGTTCCTCGAGGCCTTCTCGCAGCGCGCGAACACGATGAAGGTCGGCGACCCCCTTGACCCCGACACCTACATGGGCCCCGTCGTCAACGACGAGCAGTTCGACCGCGTCATGAGCTACATCGACATCGGCAAGAGCGAAGGCGCGAAGCTAATGGCCGGCGGCGACCGTATCGGCGACCGCGGTTACTTCGTGCAGCCCACCATCTTCGCCGACGTCGACAACCGCATGCGCATCGCCCAGGAAGAGATCTTCGGCCCCGTCGCCTCCGTCATCCCCGTTGATGACGTAGACGACGCGGTCCGCATCGCCAACGACTCGATGTACGGTCTCGCCGCCGCCGTCTGGACCCGTGATGTCTCGCGCGCCCACGACGTCGCCAATCGCCTCAAGGCAGGCACCGTATGGGTCAACACCTACGGTGCCACCGACACTCGCTCCCCCTGGGGCGGCTTCAAGGACTCCGGCTTCGGCCGGGAACTCGGGCGTCAGGCGCTCGACCTCTACACCGAATACAAATCCGTCTGGATCCACCTGAAATGAATCTAGCGGCTTACCCAATAGTCCGTGCCTGTTAACAGGTCATGCACGCGGGGATCCACATCCACGTCAGGACGGTGGCGCTGCAATTCCGCAATAAGCGCACGGATAGTGCTCTTTCGAAAGGTGTTTGGATTGAGGTCAATATGTCCTCCTTGCCAATGCAGTCTGACAGCCGAACGAAAAACGTAACCAGCCTCCCGCACTTCCTCAGATATAGCGGTGATCAGATCGAGCGGAACGCTTTGCGATTTCACGCCAAACCAATCGTGCCACCGCACTTCGTTCCCGGTAACGCAGATTCGAGCCACCAAGGCATAATGAACGAAGCCGACAACGCTAATGACCAAGTAGAGGAGGCACCCAGGGTACTTGATCCAGCTCGGATCCCAGTCAACCATTAACCCACCGACGCCACCAGCGAATAGGAAAGCCGGGACAGGTAAGACGAAAATGAGGGCGCGCTGGAAGCAGGTCTTGCTCACGGAGACAACATGACCAAGCGCATCCAACATGTCAACAGATCCGTAGATCAACGGACTAGTATCGACCGACAGGAGGTAGCACCAACATGACCCAGCTGGCAGAAGTCGCCACGCGCGACAAGCTATTCATCAACGGCGAGTGGATCGGCTCCACCGCCACCAGGGTGATCGACGTCATCAACCCCACGACCGAAGAAGTCATCGGCCGCATCCCCGAAGGCACGCCGGAAGACGTCGACAAGGCCGTCGCCGCCGCCCGCGCCGCTTTCGAGACCTGGGGCCAGATTTCGCCCGATGAGCGAGCGAAGTACATCCAGGCGATCGCGGCTAAGCTGCAGGAACGCCAGGAAGACATCGCGACGACAATTGCCCAGGAAGTCGGCATGCCGATCATGCTCTCCCGCATGGTGCAGGCAGGAGTGCCGATCATGACCTTCAACTCGATTCCGGGGCACCTTGCCTCGTACCAGTTCGAGGAGACGATCCCGAACGCCTTCGGCGGCAGCTCGCTCGTCGTCAAGGAGCCGGTCGGCGTCGTTGCCTGCATCACGCCGTGGAACTACCCGCTGCACCAGATCGCGGCCAAGGTCGCTCCGGCGCTCGCTGCCGGCTGCACCGTCATCGTTAAGCCCAGCGAAGTCGCGCCGCTCAACGCCTTCATCCTCGCTGAGTGCATCGAGGCCGCCGGCCTCCCGAAGGGCGTATTCAACCTCGTCACCGGCTTCGGCCCGGTCGTCGGCGAAGCGCTCGCCGCCCACCCCGACGTCGACATGGTCTCATTCACCGGCTCCACCCGCGCCGGCAAGCGCGTCAGCGAACTAGGCGCGCAGACAGTCAAGCGCGTCACACTCGAGCTCGGCGGCAAGTCCGCCAACGTCATCCTCGATGACGCCGACTTCGAGCGCGCCGTCACCGACGGCGTCACCAAGTGCTACGCTAACTCCGGCCAGACCTGCAGCGCCCTCACGCGCATGCTCGTCCCCAGCAACCGCCTCGAAGAGGCAGAGCAGATCGCCGCGAAGGCCGCCCAGACATTCGCCGTCGGCGACCCCTTCGAACAGACAACGCGGCTCGGCCCCGTCGTCTCGGAGACGCAGTACGAGCGCGTGCGCGGCTTTATCCAGAAGGGCATCGACGAAGGCGCCAGGCTGGTGACCGGCGGCCTCGACAAGGCCGAGGGCAAGGGCTACTTCGTGCAGCCGACGGTCTTCTCCAACGTCAGCAACGACATGACAATCGCGCAGGAAGAGATTTTCGGCCCCGTCCTCTCGATCATCCCCTACGACGACGAAGAGGACGCCATCCGCATCGCTAACGACACCATCTACGGCCTAGCCGGCGGCGTCTGGTGCGGCGACCCTGAGCGCGCTAAGCGCGTCGCCCGGCGCCTGCGCACCGGCCAGGTCGAGATCAACGGCGGCAACTTCAACGCTCAGGCCCCCTTCGGCGGCTACAAGCAGTCCGGCCACGGCCGTGAGCTTGGCAAGTTCGGCCTGGACGAGTACCTGGAAATCAAGTCCCTCCAGCTCTAACCCGACACCACAAGCGCGTCAGGCGGCGGGAGTTCAATCGACTCCCGCCGTTTTCTATTGGCGAATTCCCACTTACCTTCCCCCAGGCGTATAATCGAACGCGCGCGAACTTTGCGCGCGAAAGGAGATTCGCCCCAATGACTACTGAAGTCGCCACGCCCAGCGCCGTTTCCGGCAAGGAGTACAAGCTCCTCATCAACGGTGAGTGGGTCCCCTCAAGCTCCGGTGAGACGCTGGAGCGCCGATACCCCGCCAACACCGACGTCCTCGTCGCCACCTTCCCCGCGGCCACAACCGAAGACGTCGACAAGGCCATCGCCGCCGCTCGCGCCGCCTTCGACAGCGGCATCTGGAGCAAGGTCCCCGCTCGCCAGCGCGCCGATGTCCTCAAGCGCACAGCCACCAAGATCCGCGACGAGATGAACGACCTCGCCAGGCTCCTCGCCTCCGAAGTCGGCAAACCCGTCAGCGAAGCAGGCATGGAGATCGCCCTCACCGCCGACGTCTTCGACTACTACGCCGGGCTGGCACTTAACATCAAGGGCGAAGTGCACTCCTTCATCGCCGATGACGCGCTTGGGCTCGTTCTCAAGGAGCCGGTCGGCGTCGTCGGCATCATCACGCCCTGGAACTTCCCGATCCTGCTGGCCACCTGGAAGCTCGCGCCCGCGCTCGTCGTCGGCTGCACCACCGTCATCAAGCCGGCCAGCTACACCCCCTGCACCACCTTCGAGCTCGCCCGCATCATCACCGAGGCCGGCGCGCCCAAGGGCGTCGTCAACGTCGTCACCGGCTCCGGCCGCGTCGTCGGCGACCGCATCGCCGCCTCCAACGACGTCGACAAGGTCGCCTTCACCGGCTCCACCGAAGTCGGACAGAGCGTCATGCGCGCGGCCGCCGGCAACGTCAAGAAGATCTCGCTAGAGCTCGGCGGCAAGTCCCCGAACATCATCTTCGCCGACTCCAACCTGCAGAACGCCGTTTTCGGCTCGCTCATGGGGATCTACCTCAACGCTGGGCAGGTCTGCCAGGCCGGCTCCCGCGTCCTCGTCGAAAAGAGCGTCCACGACCAGTTCGTCAACATGTTCAGCAATTTCGTCGGCGGCCTCAAGGTTGGCGATCCCATGGACCCCGCCACGCGCATGGGCCCCGTCGTCTCCGACGACCAGCTCAACACCGTCGAAACCTACGTCAAGGCCGGCAACGACGAGAACGCCACCCTCGTCAGCGGCGGCAACCGTATCACCGGCGAAGGTCTGGACAAGGGCTATTTCTACCAGCCAACGATCTTCGACAACGTCGACAACCGCATGCGCATCGCCCAGGAAGAGATCTTCGGCCCCGTCCTCTCGATCATCCCCTTCGAGACGGCCGACGAGGCTCTCAAGATCGCCAACGACTCCATGTATGGCCTTGCCGCCGCAGTCTGGACCCAGGACATCGACAAGGCGCTCAAGTTCGCCAAGAACATCCGCGCCGGCACCGTCTGGGTCAACGCCTACCACGCAGCGGGCGCCCTCGGCGTCCCCGTCATGCCCTTCGGCGGCTATAAGCAGTCGGGCATCGGCCGCGAGCTCGGCATGGACGGCATGGAAGGCTTCCTTGAGACGAAGAGCGTGTCCATCAAGCTCAACTAGCTTTCGCACAGCGCGAAAACGAGAGGGCGTCCCCTTCGGGACGCCCTCTCTGTTTGCCTTTTGTCACCCTTCGCCCTCGGCACCAGCCTCGACATCAACATCGCAGCTCTACGCACCTGGGGCGATTGCGACTGCTCCGGCGGCCAGCCCGACCCCATCGATGCCCTCAACATCATTCGCCACGATGCCGGCCAACTACAGCAAGGTCGACTCCACCTGCCCCCACGCCGGCGCGGCTGTCACCACCGGCAACAGCTAACCAAACGCGCGCGATTAGACTGAGAGGGCGCCTGTGTGGGCGCCCTCTCTCACTCGGCCGACCCGTAGCAGTTACGCTCGCTCCGCCCTAAACTGGCCGCAATGACCGCGCTTGGGCTGCCAGCCTTTCGCCTCCCCGATATCAGCGGCCCGCTGACCCGCCTCGGCATCAGCCCGGACGACCAGCGCTGGCTCTTCCGCGCCGCCCTCCTCGCCCTTGGCGTCCGCATCGCCATCCTCCTCATCGCCTACTTCACCTACTACCTCGTCATCGGACGCGAAGGCCCCGGCCCCGACGCCGCCTTCCACGAGACGCTCTTCCGCTGGGACACCGCCAACTACGAGCGCATCGCCGAAAGCGGCTACCCCACCTCCGGCGAGTACCAGGAAATCATCGTCTTCTTCCCCCTCTTCCCCTTCACCGTCAAAGTCATCTCCTGGGTTATTGGCAGCTTCTTCGTCTCCGCCCTCCTCCTCTCCGCCGTCGCCTCCGTGGCCGCAGGATACTTCCTCCAGGCCATGGTCCGGCTCGACGGCGGCGACGAAGGCGAGGCCTCGCGCTCCCTCTGGTACTTCTTCCTCTTCCCCACCGCCTACTTCCTGGCCGTGCCCTACACCGAGGCCCTCTTCATGGCGCTCCTCCTCGGCTCCTTTTACTTCGCCCGCCGGCAGAACTGGTTCCTCGCCGGCATCCTCGGCGCCTTCTGCACGGCCACCCGCATGCAGGGCATCCTCCTCCTCCCAGCCCTCGTCGTCGAGGCCGCCCACCAGGCCAACTGGGATTGGCGCAAGCTCAACCTCAAAGCCGCCTGGATCGCCCTCGTCCCCTACGGACTCGGCATCTACCTCCTCCTCAACTACCAGATCCACGGCGACGCCTTCGCCTTCGTCGACTTCCAGGACGCCTTCTGGCACCACCACCAGGTCTATCCCTGGGAAACCCTCGACGGCGCCATCGGCTGGGTCACCGACACCCCGCCCGGCTTCAACCGCGTCGGCATCCACGAGTTCCTGCTCGTCGGCACCTTAGTCGCCTCCTGCCTCCTCATCCTCGGCACCCTCGCAATTCGCCCGTCGTACCTCGTTTTCGGCCGGCTTTCCCTGTGGTTCTTCCTCTCCGTCACCTTCCAGATCAGCATGCTGCGCTACATCATGACCATCTTCCCCATGTATATCGTCCTCGGGAAGCTGGGCCGCAACGCCGAGGCCCACCAGGCGATGATCACCGTCTCTGCGCTGCTCATGGGCGCGCTCTTCGTCGTCTACGCCACTCGTTGGGGCTTCTAAAAAGAAGTGGCCCCGGATATGGGTCCGGGGCCACTTGGGAGGGGGCGGCATCCATGCGCCGCGTCTTACACTGGCAATTTACCCGGCACCGCCCGCACCCGCATATGACGTGCGTCACACCCTTCCGCCTCCTCCCACCCGGCGATATGATGCACATCGCCACGACTTCCCCGGAAGGAGTTCCCCATGCCTGAACAGACCCGCACCGAACGCGACTCCATGGGCGAGATGCAGGTGCCTGTCGATGCCTATTACGGCGCATCCACCCAGCGCGCCGTCCTCAACTTCCCCATCAGCAGCCAGCGCTTCACCCTCCCCTTCATCCGCGTTCTCGGCCTCATCAAGGGCGCCGCCGCCCGCGTCAACGCCGATCTCGGCCTCCTCGACCCGAAGATCGCCCAGGCAGTCCAGGACGCCGCCCGCGAAGTCGCCGAAGGCAAGCTCGACGACCACTTCGTCGTCGACATCTTCCAGACCGGCTCCGGCACCTCCACCAACATGAACGCCAACGAGGTCATCGCCAACCGCGCGAGCGAGATCCTCGGCGGCGATCGTGGCTCGAAGCTCGTCCACCCCAACGACCATGTCAACATGGGCCAGTCCTCCAACGACGTCATCCCCACCGCCATCCACCTCGCCGCCCTCGTCGAGATACAGACCGAGCTGATCCCCGCCCTCCAGCACCTTCACGCCGCGCTCGACGCTAAGTCGAAGGAGTTCTGGGGCGTCATCAAGACCGGCCGCACCCACTTGCAGGACGCCACGCCCGTCCGCCTCGGCCAGGAGTTCCTCGGCTACTCCGGACAGGTAGAGCGCGGCATCCGGCGCGCCCGCCACGCCGCCGAAGAACTCTCGGAGGTCGCGCTCGGCGGCACCGCCGTCGGCACCGGCGTCAACACCCACCTACAGTTCGCCTCTCGCGTCTGCACCGTCCTCAGCGAAGAGCTGGGCCTCACGGTCAGCGAGACAACAAACCACTTTCAGGCCCAGAACACCCTCGATGGCGTGCTGGAGGCCAGTGGCTCCCTGCGCACCATCGCCATCAGCCTGCAAAAGATCGCCAACGACATCCGCTGGCTCGGCTCCGGCCCTCGCGCCGGCATCGGCGAGCTTGCCCTCCCCGAAGTGCAGCCCGGCAGTTCCATCATGCCCGGCAAAGTGAACCCCGTCATCGCCGAGTCGCTCCTCCAGGCCGTCGCCCAGGTCGTCGGCAACGACGCCGCCGTCCTCGTCGCCGCACAGGGCGGCCACTTCGAGCTCAACATGATGATGCCCGTCGCCGGCCACAACCTCCTCGGCTCCATCCAACTCCTCGCCGCCTCCGCCCGCAACTTCGCCGACCAGTGCGTCAGCGGCCTCACGGCCACCGAGCACGGCCCGCAAATGGTAGAACGCGGCCTCATGCTCGGCACCGCCCTCGCCCCCGCCGTCGGCTACGACAAAGCCGCCGAAATTGCCAAGACCGCCGCCAAATCCGGCCGCACCATCCGCGAAGTAGCCCGCGAACTCACAGAGCTATCAGAGGACGAACTAACAGCCCTCCTCAACGCCGAAAAAATGACCGAACCCTCGGCCTAAAACATCCTGGTGCCAGCCCCGCACCCCGGTAAGTGGGAAGCACCCCGGCTCGCCCGGCGATCGCACCACGTGTAGGGGCGAAGCACCCCGGCTCGCCCAAGCATCATCGCGTCCAAGACAAACAACCGGCGCGGAACCACTCCCCTAATCCGCACGTGCCTCGCCCTCCAGCGGTTGCATCACGGCCTATCGGCCCGCGCCCCGCCCTAGCAGCGGCGAAGCCATGTTTGGATGTTTGGGCGCCTCGCCCGAGCCCCTGTTTGCGCGTGAAGCGCTACTGTCCGCGCGGGTCCAGCGCGTCCCTCAGCCCGTCACCCAGGAACGTGAAGCACAGCATCAGCAGCGCAATCGCGACCGACGGGAAGATCAGCATCCACTCCGTCTCGCGCACCTGCCCGTAGCCGTCCGCAATCAGGGTGCCCAGGCTCGCCGTCGGCGGCTCCAGCCCGAAGCCGATGAACGCCAGCACCGCCTCCGCAAAGATCGCGATCGGGATCGCGAACGTAATCGCCACAATCACCGGCCCCAGCGTGTTAGGCAGCATGTGGTGGAATACAATGCGCGCCTGCGAGGCGCCCATCGTCCGCGCCGCGATCACATAGTCGCGCTCAGACAGCGATAGCATCTGTCCCCGCACCAGCCGCGCCGTCGTCGTCCAGCTCACAAAGGCGATCGCAAAGATGATCAGAATAAGCTCGTCGCCGATAATCGGCCAATCGCGGCCCGAGAGCACCGCCCTCAAGAGGATGATGAACAAAAGGTCCGGAAACGCGTACGCCAGGTCTGTCAACCGCATCAGCAGGTTGTCGCCCACCCTGCCCGTCAGCGCCGCCGTGCCGCCGATGAGTACACCGATCACTAGGATCGCCAGCGCCACGCCCAACCCTACACGGATCGAAATCCACAGGCCCTGAAGCACCCGTGCCCAGTTATCCCGGCCCAGGTTATCCGTGCCGAATGGGTGATCCCAGCTCGGGCTTGCCTTCACGGTGCTGTAATCCTGAAAGCGTGGGTCGTGCATCTGCACAGCGTCCACGTAGTTGCCTAGGAACGCCAGGATGCCCACACCGACTAGCACGATCAGGGCTACCATTGCCAAACGGTTCCGGATCAGCCGTGCGAAGGCATCCTGCCACAAGCCGCGTTGGCGGCGTACAGCAATCGCATCAAGCTCCGATAATCCGCCTTCCAGCGCCCGAACGTCTGCCATTTAGCCGTACCTGATCCTCGGGTCGACAGCGGCGTACAGCACATCCACGACGAGGTTAGCGATCGCCACCGTCGTCGCGAAGAACAGCGTCGTGCCCATGATCACGCCGTAGTCGCGGCGGAACACTGCATCGACGAACGGGCGGCCGATGCCGTTGATCTGGAAGATGCGCTCGATGATGAAGGAACCGGTCACCAGCACCGCAAAGATAGGGCCCGCGACCGTGAGCACCGGGATCAACGAGTTCTTGACCACGTGCCGCATGATCACCACCCACTCCGCCAGCCCTTTGGAGCGCGCCGTGCGGATGAAGTCCTGCCGCATCACTTCCAGCATGCTGGCCCGCGTGATGCGCGCGATGAATGCCGCCGGAAGAAGACCGAGTGATACAACAGGCAGCGTCATCTTCCGGAAGTTACCGAATTCCCAGCCCAGCCGGTCTGTCCAGCCTAACTCCACCGAAAAGAGCCACGCCAGCAGAGTGGCCATCACAAAGCTCGGTACCGCCGCGCCCAGCGTGGCGAAAAAGACGCCAAGATAGTCTGGCAACCTATTCTGGTTGAGCGCCGACATGATCCCCAGCGACATCCCCACGATCACCGCGAAGAGGAATGACATGAGGCCCAACTGCGCGGACACCCAGAACCCGTCGCTAATGATGTTGTTGACGGTCCGCCCGCGCTGCGTGAACGACTCGCCCAGGTCCGGCGTTTTGAAGAAAGGCGGCTCGTAGGTGACGGGGCTGATATCGCCCAGGTAGTAGAGGTACTGCTCGTGAATCGGCTTGTCGAGGTTGTAGCGACGCGCCAGCGTCTCTCTCTGTGCTGGTTGCAGCTTTTCCTGGACGTCAAAGGGGCCGCCGGGAGTCAGGTGCATCAGGACAAACGTAATCGTGGCTACCGCGAAAAGAAGCGGGAACATCCACAGAACGCGTCGAATTACATATGCCGTCATGTCACCTTCCGGATGATGGGGAAATTATAGTCCCTATTCCGTACAGATGAGAACAGTTGGGGGGCCGTAACGGGCCCCCCAACATGTTTCAGTCCTCTGTAAAGTCAGCTATTCGGATAGACCCCAGGCTTCTGCAATCCAGTCACCTGCCTGGAAAGCGTCCTGACCTGCGATATTCTCCCGCATACCGACTACTTCGGGAGCGATCAGGTAGTGCAGGTTTTCATGCCAGTACGGGGCAATACCACACACGCGCTCGCTGATTAGGGCGTTGACGTCGTTGTACGCCTGTACACGGGCATCGTTATCCGTGTTGCTGATGTTCTCACTGATCAGTGCGTCGATGTCCGGGTCGCTGCAGTTCGTGTGATTTATCGGGCCATCGGTGTCGTACAGACCAACGATCCAGTTCTCCGGGTCCGGGTAGTCCTGGATCCAGCCACCGAGGAACAGCTCGTAGTCTTCGCTGGTGAACCGCGCGGAGCGGGTTGCCGCGTCAACTACTTCGATGCCCACGGTGATGTTCAGGTTCTGCTGAAGACTCTGCTGGATGACCTCTGCCACGGCGACCTGCACAGCGTTGTCCCCGATCAGGATGTCCAGATCAGGGAACCCTTCGCCGCCCGGGTATCCCGCCGTCTCAAGGTGCGCCTGTGCCGCCTCAGGGTTGAAGCCACAGCACTCCTCGAACGCGTCAGGCTCGTCGCCACCGGGAACCGCCGCTGCCGGAATCCAGCTGGTCGTCGGGTCGTTGGCACCATCGGCCGCCACGTTGCTGATCGCGTCGCGGTCCAGCGCCTGCGAGACCGCCAGGCGCACCTCAAGGTTGTCCAGCGGCGCAACTTCCAGGTTCATCTGCAGACCGCGCGTCGAAGGCTGCCCGGCCTTGAAGTACTGGTCGCCCTCACCGAATTCACTGACGACCGAGGAAAGGACCGCTGTGTCAGCGCGCGCGAAGAGGACTTCGCTTGTGCGGTACGCGTCATTGGCGACTGCGTAGTCGTCGATGAAGCGAATCGTCAGCGTGTCCAGCGTCGGGCTGATGTCATTCGGCGCGGCCCAGTTCTCATTCGGGATCAGCGTCACGTGGTCCTGCGGCGTGTACTCGGTCAGCACGTAAGGGCCGTTGTATGCCAGCCCTGCCGGGTCCGTCGGCCATTCCTGGCCCGGGTCAGGCACCAGGTGTGATGGCACCGGGAACGTCATCCACAGCGACAGGATGATCGGGAACGTCGGCTTCGGTGTGCTCAGCGTTATCACCAGCGTTGTGTCGTCCGTCGCCTCAACGCCGACTTCGGCTAGCAGCGCTTGCAGCTCTTCTTCCGTCGGCTCAAGCGGCTCTGCTTCACTGCCATACGCGCCGTAGTAATCGTTGCAGCCGGCAACTTCGTTCAGCACGTACTGGTACTGGCCCGCGTTGTCCGGGTTGCACGTTCGCTGAATGCCCAGCGCGAAGTCGGCCGCCGTCAGCGGCTCACCGTCTGACCAGAGCAGACCGTCACGCAGCGTGATCGTGTAAGTCAGGCCGTCCTCGGAAATATCGGGGTCTTCCGCGGCCATTCCGGGCGTCACATTGTTGTCGGCGTCCAGCCAGTAAAGTCCGCGCCACAGCATACGGTGCAGCGAGATGTCCTGGGCAAACGACGAAAAGTGCGGGTCAAGCGAGGCGAACTCGTGGCCGTGCACCGCCAGGTCGCCGCCCTGGATGCGGTCTCCGTCGGCCGGGGCGTCGGTTTCGGTCGCGTCACCGGTCGCTGTCGGGGCGCCGGTGTCATCGTCGTCATCGTCGTCACCGCAGGCGGCAACGGCGACAAGGGCGACGAGTGTCAGCAGCAAATAACGCCACTGTTTCACTAGACTCATGGTGCGCTTGTCTCCTTTCGAGCCTTGGTTTGTCCTGCCGATTGTCGAGCCAACTGTAGACCCAACCATACTTACGAGCAAGCCAGTTCTACAGCCATAAACACTACGAATCTTCATCGGGCGGCGGCTCTATTCCGGCCCTTCACTCGGCGCGCAAACAGCCGTCCTTCACCGTTCCCATACGCGCCCTCTCATCTATTGACGCGCTGAGGCCGCGGCAGTAACAGATCTGCCGCCAGTATTACCGCTCCTGCCAGGATTATCAGGTCACCAATACTGAACGCTCGGAATGGCGATAAGTCAGACGTCAGCCGGTCCGAAAGAAAGTACAGGTGCACGTCCTCTCGCTCCTTGAGCACGTCCTTCGTCCCCTCCACCCACTCGCCAACGCGGGCATCCTCTGGAATATCGCCCGTTTTCAGTAGCGTCTCCGGCGTAATCGGCATCAGACCGCCGTTCGCCACTATCGGCAAGAAATTCAGAAGCGCTCCCAATCCCAGCACTACCAGGGCGGATCGCTTCAGGTTTATTCCAACGAAGCCCAGCAAACCCACGTAGCCCGCCACCATCAGGATCCGGCGCGGAAGGTCGTCCGAGCCGAGCGGCGCATAGATAGCGATCAGCTGGATTGCGAGGGCTAGAAGGAGTAATGGCGCCAGCCGCAGCTCGACGCTTGGATGCGATAGACGCCAACGCGCGCCCATCAAGTCCAGAGCCCGAGGGCCCCATGGTCTGTGATGGACGCGCGTTGGTCTGTTGCTACAATTAGCCGCGAAGGAACGCAGCGCCGCCGGCAGCGACGACCGCTCCGATCACGAGCAGGCTGTAGGCAATGTAGGTGATTCGGCTCTTCAATCCAAATCCCCCCTTCCTTCTATCCGATTACCCCGTCTTGAGGCAACCTATTGTTATCCTAATAATATTAGGTTGTCAAGGATTTTGCAGAGATATCTCGAACAGAGGGGAGATTTGGGCACTTATCGTCAAGCAGAAAGCTCATACGAGACCACCAGGCGTGTCGGCACGCACGCAGGTGGTTCAGGAAGGCAGGGGACAGGCCCTGGACAAAAGGGGGGCTGCCGGCCAGTTCTCCTGGCAGTGATGCCGGAGTAGGTTGGGTTACTCGGTCAGTCGCTGCCCGAACGGCAGCATCGCCCTAGATAAAGGGGCTCTGTATAGCGATGAACGCCAGCGTCAGCGCCAAACCGGCGATCAGCGCGTTCAGCGGGAAAAGCGAGATGCTCTTCGTGCGGTGCGGCTGGTCCTGTCGAATAGCCATGGCTGGTGTTGCTTCCTAGACGAAGGGGCTCTGGATTGCCAACGCCGCCAGCAGCAGGGCAAGAACCGATATTACCCTGCTCAGTCCAATGGCGGTGGCCAGTTCCTTCATCGCGTCATTCCTATCTAAATGCTGTGCTTCTAAATCCTTTTCGCCTTGTTTCCTTCTGACATCAGTTTCGCAAGTCCCTCTCGCCGCTTTCTCGCCGGAACATCTCCATATCTGAGCCAGATATAAAAACGGCCCCAAATGGGGCCGTCTGGCACATTCCGGCGAGCTAAAAATTAACCCGAACTTACCTGCTTCGCGCTCAATTCCTTCACGATCTCGTCGAAGTCCGGTATCTCATCGTCCACTTCACGGTCCTCGGAGTTGATCTGCACGTAGCGGTTATAGCAGAACTTGGCCGCTTCCGCCTGCCCCGATAGGATGTAGCTGCTCATCAACCGGTACCACGCAGCCTCGTTGAACTCGTCCAGCTCGATTATCTTCTGGCATACATCGGCGCTCTTCTTGTACTCCCCCGCATCGCTATACGCGCTCGAAAGGCGGCCCAGAAGGCCCGTGTACTGCTCCTCCAGCTGCCAGCGCAGGGACTCAGCCCACTCCGAGTACAGATCCGCCGCAAAGGAGCCCTTGTATAGCTCCACTGCGCGCTCCATGTGGCCGATTGCCTCTTGGCTGCCCTTGCCTGCTGCCGACTCGGCCTCTAGCGCCTTCTGGAACTGCTCCACGTCGAAGTTGATGGTCATGTTTGGGTCCAGCCCGTAACGCCCCGATTCCTTGGCGATGACGTCCTGATAGAGGGCCTTTCGCAGTCTGTACATGTTGGAGTGGAAGGCGCTCGTCGTCTTGTCTTCGGGCATATCAGGCCACAGCGCCGCCACGATCTCCTCCTTGCGCAACCCACGGCGTTGCGACAGGAAAAAGAAGAACAACTCGCGGCTCTTCTCGCTCCGCCACTCCAGGTCGCTGATCTCGTTGCCGTTGTACTCCACTCGCGCGTGGCCAAAGCCGTATGCCTGCAGCGTCTCGCCTTCGCTGCTCTCGGATTCTTCGCCTTCGCCCCCTTCGGCACTCTCACCGCCTACGCCCTTGACCAGCCTCTTCAGGCGCACGTAATAGCCGCCGCCGGCCTTGTTGGCCGCTCCGTACTGCACCAGCAGCGGGTTACGCGCCGCCTCCACCAGCAGGAAGTGGTCGTACCCCAGGTCCTTCACCAGCTTCGCGGCCTCTTCTAGGTAGTCCAGCGCCAGGCGCTTTCTCTTCAGCGAGAAGTAGATACTGGCGCCGTGGAAGTAGGCCAGCGTCAGTTCCCGGCCTGCGTCCTTGTCTCGGAGCAGGGAGACGGCGCGCTCCAGCAGGTCGGCGGCTTCCTTCAGCTCTCCCTGTCCGCGTTTGATCAGGCCCTGCGTGACTAGGCAGATGCCCTGCTCCAGGTCGCCCCCCGTCTTCTCCGCTTCTGCGGTCGCGCGGCCAGCCCAGGATTCCGCCTGCACCAGATCCCCTTTCATTCGGTGAGTGTTGGCGATTCCATCCAGGATATAGACAACGCTGTAGGCGTCAGCAACGCTCCAGGCATCTTCCAGCGCTTCGTTGTATCTCGCTAGAGCATCGTCGTACCGGCCGGAGTCGCGCTCAATGTCGGCGATGCTCATCGAAAGATAGACTTCCCGCTGCACGTTGTGTACCAGGCGGGCACTCTTCAGGCCTTCCTCGTAGATCTCGCTCGCGCGCTCAAAGTCGCCCTGCAGGTAGTAGATCGTTCCGAGATTGACCAGCGTCTGGCCAAGCATGTGGTTGTTCTCCTGCTTGGCCCACAGCTGGCGGGCACGCTCGAGGTATCCCGCGCCTTCGGGAAGACGGCCCATCAGGCCCAGCACAGCCCCCAACTCACCGCTGGTGTGGGCGATGTTATACGTATCGCCCTCCGACTCGTAAATGTCGACTACCGCGCTGAGCTCCGCTGCTGACTCCTTCAGGTCCCCACTTCGGCTCAGCGTCATGCCCACCTGCTTGCGCGCTTCCGTGATCGCCATCTCGGGCGCGTTATGCTCCACCAGAAGCTCGCGGCCTCTTAGCAGCGCGTCGCGCGATTCAGCGTAGTCGCCTTTCACGCGCAGCGACATGCCTCGCGTGACAAGCGCCTCGCCCAGCCACACCCAATCCGCGTTCTCCTCGAAGATAGTGATCGCCTTCGATATCAAAGATAGCGCTCGGTCGTGCTGGTTCAGGTAGTGCAGCATGCGCCCCTTCCACAGCATCAGCCGAGGCAGCGAAGTCATCTCTTCAGCCGGCACTGCCTCCAGCCACTCCGCCAGCGTGTCCCACTTGCCTTCTTCGAACATGCGCCAGCCGACGTCTTCCGTCACTTCCACCACGTTGTCCCAGGCCTCCGCCTGGATGTAGTGGTACACGGCGTCTTCCCATCGTTCCGCGCCTTCCATCAGCTGCCCTGCGAGGATGTTCACCTCCCGGAAGAGTGACTCATTTCCCGCGCGCAGGTGGCTCACCAGGAACGCCCGGAACAGCCCGTGATACCGGTATAGCCGCTCGCCCGTCCCGTCGTCCTCGGAGACGACAAGGTTCAAGTTCGCCAGACGGGTCAGCAGGTCCTGTGCATTTTCGATCTCCAGCAGCTCGTTGACCTGGGTCACCTTCATGGAGCGCAGAACGCCGCTGCGGCGCGCGAAATCGCGCAGCTCTTCCGGCAGCCGGTCGAACTGCTCCAGCGATATGTACTGGAACAGCGTGTCCGATGAACGCAGCTTCTCCAGGTCCACCGCGCCCGCCGATTCCACCCGGTCCGCCAGCAGCACCAGCGCCCCAGCCCAGCCTTCCGTCACGTTTGCCAGGCGCTGCGCGTCGTCCAGCGAAATCTCGCGGCCCAGCACCTCGCGGAGCAGCTGCACCACTTCATCCGCCGTGAAAGCGAAGTCCGAAAGCTGGATCGTCATCACTTCCTGTCGCACCGTCATCATCGGCAGCACGCCGATCTGCGGCCGCGTCCGCCCCGCCAGTATCACGTGGCAGTTCAGCGGAATTCGGTAGAGCCAGCCTTCAATAGCCTTGCGAGTCTCTTCCGGCGCGTCGTCCAGTGAGTGAAAGTCGTCGAGGATTATCAAGTATTCGACCTGCGGGTCCATCGAGGCTTCCGTCAGAAGCTCGCTCGCTTCCTCGGGCGTCTTCGGTCCGCCGGCCGTCAGCACTTCCGCCAGGTGCTCACCGAACTCCGGGAACACATTGCGGCCGGACGCCAGGATGTAACGCAGGAACGTGTTCAGGTCTTTGTCGCGCTCGTCGATCCAGTACCAACAGGCCGGGTAGTCGGTCTCCTGGACGAAGTCCTTGAGCAGGGTCGTCTTCCCGTACCCCGCAGGCGCTGACACTATGGCGATGCGGCGCTGCGCCGCTTCCGTCAGGCGCTCAACAAGCCGCTGACGACGGACGATGCCGGGTCGTCGTTCAGGTGGCTTCGCCTTCGAAGGGAACGGCACGGCCAGCGCATCGTTTACATCGTCTGCGCCGTGACCAGCCGGGCGCGAAGTCTCCGGGGACGCGCGCCCTTTCGTTGTCCGTGTGTTTTCTGCCATCCGATCCCGGTCCCGGGTGCTGGGCCGCGATTCGCGCCGGTGCGCGGGTACGCCTGCGTCCCAACCCCTTTCTTATCCCTATCGGCGTGATAGAGGATTCCGCCTCGTCCGATTGGTTAGACGACTTGCTTTACGTACCGTTACAGCTATGGACGCCCATCAACATTGCGAATTCCTAAAATGGTTAAGATTCGGTTAGCCATATCTGGGAGTGAAGAATCCATATCAGTTTGCGCGGTTGACCCCCATCCCCCTGGCAAGGATGATGGCTTCAATGCAACCAGGCACCCCGCATGGGCTGCGCCGGATCCGCACCATCGGCGTCACTCTTAAGCCTGCCCTTATAGTCGCGGCGTTCATCTCGCTCCTGGCGGCACTATCCTCGACTTCGTCGCCGGGCGTCACGCATGCCGATCCCGCCCTCGACACTTACGAGCAGACTTTCCTCACCCTCATCAACCAGTACCGCGCCCAGCACGGGCTCGGCCCCCTCGTCACCGATAGCCGCCTCAACGCCGCCGCTGACTGGTTCGCCAACGACATGGCCAACGACGACTACTTCGCCCTCAACCACTATGACAACGAGGATCCGCCCCGCAGCCCCGGCCAGCGCGCCGCGGCCTTCGGCTTCAACGCACCCGTCGGCGAAAACCTGGCCGCGGGGTTCACCTCCGCCGAGTCGGTCCTCGAGGCCTGGAAGAAATCTCCCAGCCACGATGGCAACATGCTCAACGGCAGCTACACCGTCATCGGCATCGGCCGCGCCTACAACCCGAACTCGACTTACGGCGTCTACTGGGTCACCGACTTCGCCTGGTACGCCCCGCCCGGCGGCGAGACCCTGGCCCCAACCCCCGCGCCCACCGCAGCGCCGACACCGCCGCCTACCGCTCCCCCTACCACGGCGCCGACACTGCCGCCAACACTCAAGCCGACCGCCACTCCCGACCCCACGCCCAAGCCAACGCCATCCCAAACGCCGGCCGTCTCCGGCAGCGCCGATCCTTCCTGGGGTGACACCGACTGCGACGGCCACATCGGGCCCATCGACTCCATCCGCATCTTGAGGCTCGACGCCGGCCTCAGTTCATCCACTCCCGCAGGATGCCCCATTCTCGGCGATGGCGTCCTCGTCCAGAGCGTGCCCCGCATCTGGGGTGACGTCGATTGCTCCGGCAAGCCCGCCGCCATGGACTCCCTGCTCATCCTCCGCTACGACGCCGGCTACGCCGTCTCCCAGCCCCCCGGCTGCCCCGACCTCGGCGACCTCCTCTAATCCCGCCCCTCCTTCTCCAGCCGCCGCGTCCTCTGCGCCATCAACCTCGAATACAACAGCATGTCCATGTCCGCATACCCTGCGTCACCCATCTCGCTGCCCCGCTTCAGGGCCCGCATCGTCGCCTTCGTCAGCGCCACCGGCAACGCCGGCTTCGCGATGATCGTCTCCGCCAGCTCCCGCGCCTTCTTCTCCGCCTCGCCGTCAGCTGCCACGTGCGTCACCAGTCCGTAATCGTGCGCTCGCCGCGCGTCGAATCGCTCGCACGTGATCGTCAGCTCCAGCGCCCGCGCGTGACCCATCTCCCGCGCCAGCCGCGGCAAGGCGTTCCACCCCAGCGGCAGCCCCAGCTCAACCTCCGGGATCGAGAACACAGCCGATTCTCCGGCCACCCGCAGGTCGCAGCATGCCGCAAACACCAGCCCACCACCCACCGCAAACCCCTCTACAGCCGCGATTGTCACCTGGTTCAGGTACTCTATGTCGCCCGACGTCCGGCTCCCGATCCCGTTCATGTGCCGCACCTCAAGCTCGTTCGTCGAACCCGGGTCGCCCCATTCGCTCGTATCTGCCCCCGCCGAGAACCCCTTCCCCTCGCCCGCGAACAGCACCACGCGCGTTTCCATGTCATCCCGCAGCTTGTGGCAGAGGTCTTGCAGGTCAAAGTGCATCTGGCGGTTGATCGCATTCCGCTTATCAGGCCGGTTGAAGCGGACCGTCATCAGCCCGCCCTCCCGCTCCACCTTCAGCGTTTCGTAGTCCATAACAGCGCTAGTCTACGATACGCCAGCAGGCGGGCGTCGGCAGGAGTGATCTCCGTCGTACATTAATTGCTCCCATGCTCCCATGCTCCCATGCTCCGCGCAGCCAACCCCCCGCCACCCCGCACGCGTGGTGCCCTCTACAGCCCTTTGTAGTTGATGAACTGTGACATCACCGTCACCGGCTCAATCAGGTCCTCCGAGTCCGCAATTACCTGCTCGATCGGCTTGTATGCCGATGGTGCCTCGTCCAGCAGCTTCTTCGCGTCGCGGTCCAGCCACGTCTTGCCCACCATTTGCTCGCGAAAGGCCTTCTCGTCCAGCGTCTTCCGCGCCTGGTTCCGCCCCAGTATGCGCCCCGCTCCATGCGGGCTCGTGTTGTACGCTTCCTCGTTGCCCTTCCCTCGCACGATGTACGTCGCCGCGCCCATCGAACCGGGGATGATCCCCATCTTCCCCTCCCCCGCGTCGATCGCCCCCTTCCGCGTGATCCACGTCCCGTCCTCGATCTGCTCGGCGTAGTTGTGGTGGCAGTTGATGCGCTGCACCTCGTTCCAGTCTGGCCCAATCTCCCGTGAGACCGCCTCCATCAGGCCGTCCATCATCGCCTCGCGTTGCGCATAGGCGTACCGTTGCGCCCACAGCATGTCTCCCAGGTAAATCTCCGCCTCCACCGTCTCAGCCGGAAAGTAAGAGAACTCCCAGTGTTCCAGTGGCAGCCCGTTCTGCTCACAGAACGTCTGCGCGATGCTCACGTGCCCCGTCGCCAGCAGGTTCCCCACCCCGCGTGATCCCGAGTGCAGCAGCAGCCAGATCACCCCATGGTCGTCCTCGCACACCTCGACGAAGTGATTACCCGCGCCCAGCGTGCCGAACTGGATCCTCGCTCGCTGCCGCATGTCCGCCGCCTGCTTCGCGAAGATCTCTTCGCTCAGACCTGCCGGGAACCCGTTGTCCGCGATGAAGCGCTGCGCCTGCGGCAACGGCTGCTTGTGGCTCGTCCCCACGCCTGACGGGATCAACTCCCGGATGTGACCCAGGATCGCGCCTTCGATGCCGCGAAACTTGTCGCGGTCCAGGTCCGTCTCCACCGCGATCATTCCGCAACCGATGTCCACGCCCACCGCGTAAGGCATCACTGCCCGCCGCGTCTTCAGCGCGCTCCCCACCGGAGGCCCGTATCCGAAGTGCGCGTCCGGCATCAGCGCCAGGTAGCCTTCCAGGATCGGCACCCGGCTAATCTTCGCCGCCTGCGCCCGCGTCGCATCATCAATGATCGACGCCCACGACTTCACCACCCCCTTCCCGTATTCGTTCTCCGTAACAATCTCTTCAATCATGTCCGCCTGTTCCTTGCTCTTATGCTCTCATGCTCCGGAATTAAGCTGGCCCTGTTCGCATGATCGCGTGCTTGACGCGAAGCGCTGGTTTGTCAGTTTGTCGGATTGTCAGCCCGTCAGCCCCGCCACCAGCTCCCGTCCCGCTCCCCTACGGTTCGACCGGCGCAACTCCCCCGTCCACCCCCCGCTCCTCCAGCGGCGGCATCTCCCGCGTCCCCCACACCGGCGAGAGCGCCAGCACCGCCGCCGCCGCAAACAGCCCGCCCGACCCTACGATCAGCGTCGCCCGCAGACCGACCACCTCGCCCAGGACCCCGCCTGCCAGCGCCCCCGCCAGCATCGCGCTCGTGCCGCTGAACCGCATCCCCGCGTTCACACGGCCCAGATACCGTTCCGGCGTGATCGACTGCCGCAGCGTCGTCTGGTTAATGTCGTGCATCGTCCAGGCGAAGTCGCCGAACTGGTGCCCCACCAGCAACGCCAGCGACAACACCGAAGCGTCCCGCGCCGCCGGCGTCAACAGGCTGAACGAGCCCAGCACCATCAGCGCCAGTACCATCGAAGGCCCGATGCCGAAGCGCCTCGCCGCCCGTCCCGCAAAAATCGCACCTGGCAGCGAAGTCAGCCCTCCCACCGCGAAGACGAATCCCAGCAACGCCGGCTCGAACCCCAGCTCTCGCGTCGCGTACAGCAGGTATACCGATCCGATCACCCTCACCGAGAAGTCCATCACCACGTTGCTCGCCGCCATCGCCCGCAGCACCGCGTTGTCCAGCAGCGCCCTCGCCCCATCCCGAATCTCCGCCAGGACGCTCGTCTTCACCGCCGGCGCCTCCGGCTTCTTCTCCTCGTACCGGATCGCCCCGATGAATACAGCCGACACCAGGAACGAGACCGCGTCGAACAGGATCGCAAACGGCGCCGTCAGCACCTGCACCAGCACGCCCGCCGCGCTGAAACCGCCAACCTCCGAAAGCGACCACGTCGCTGCCATCTTGGAGTTCGCTTCCAGGATGTGGTCCCGCTTCACCAGCGTCGGCAGGTACGTATTGTACGAAACGTCGAATAGGATGTGGAACGCCCCCGTCCCGAACGCCACTAAAAACAACTGCCCCATCGTCAGCACGTCGAAGGCGTACGCCACCGGCACCGTCACCAGCATCACAAAGCTGCCGACGTCCGCGGCGATCATCAGCGGCCGCCGTCTCAGCCGGTCCGCCCACACCCCCGCGAACAACCCGAACACCATCGCCGGCAGAATGTCCGCCGCCACCAGCAACCCCACCTCGAACGCCCCCGCGTCCAGCACCAGGATCGCCGTAAACGGCAACGCCGTCTTCCCGATCAGCGTCCCCAGCACCGAAATCGACTCCCCCGCCCAAAGCTTCAGGAAGTCATCGTTAGCCCAGAGGCCGCGGCGCTTCACCACGCGGGGGCCCTTCGGAGGCCAGAGGCTGCACTGCGTGGGGCATGTGAGCATGGGGGCGTGTGAGCATCACATTTCGCTGGCGATGCTCTCATGCTTTCTTGCTCCCATGCTCAATTCGCTTCATATCGGTCATTCCGTTTGCAGTCGTTGAATTCTCTTGTCCGCCTACCCCTGCCTCTTCAACTTCCCCGTCTTCTTCGCCCATCGCTCCGCCCACGAAAACGCCAGGATCGAAAACGGCACCAGGAACACCCCGAAGCCGCCGATCACCGCCAGCGTCCCCAGCGATTCGCCCACCGTGTCGCCGTCCACGATCGCCCCGCGGATCCCCTCCAGGATGTACGTCGCCGGCGAAACCGCCGAAAACACCTGCAGCCAGCCCGGAAGCACCTCGACGCTGTAATACACGCCCGACACCAGCAGCACCGCCGCCTGCACCATGAACGACATCTGCTCGCCGCGCTCTGGATAGAGCAGCGGCAGCACGCCTGCCAGGATCCCCAGCCCCGCGATGCTCACCGAACCGACCGCGATCACCGCCGCCGCCGTCAGCCAGTTCGCCTCGCTGAAGTCCACCGCGAAGAACGGCAGCGCGATCAGGAAGATCAGCGACGTGCGGACCGTCGCGTGCATCACCCCGAAGACCGCCATTCCCACCAGGTGCACCCAGCGCGGTATCGGCGCCATCAACGTATGCTCGATCGTTCCCTCCCAGCGCTCCCACGTGATCACGAGGCTCACGTCGTCCAGCACCGCCGAAAGATACGCCCACACCAGCGTCCCCAGCAGCAGGAACAGGATCAGGTCGTTCGTCTCGTCGGCCCCCGCTATCCCCACCGCCTCCACCTCCTTCGCAATGAACGTGATCGCCAGCGTGTTCACCACGCCGTACACCAGCCACACCAGCTCCCACGCCCAGTAGCGCTTCCAAAGGTTCGTCTGCCGCTCGATGAACGCCCAGGCCAGCGTTGCTGGCCCGGGCGCCCGCCGCGCGGCGATCGGATTCGAAATCGCAGACATGTTATCCTCCCGGCCGCCGGACTTAGCCCGCGGCCACTCCCACCGGCTCCTCGTCCTCTTCCAGGTCGCGGCCGGTCAGCTCCATGAATACGTCTTCCATGTTGATGTCCAGGCGCTCGCGCTCCAGCCCACGGGCCTGCCAGCGCTCCGCCACGCGGTCCTTCAGCTCCTCCGAAGTCCCGATCGCCACGATTCGCCCGCCCGCGATAAACGCGATGCGTCCGCACAGGATCTCCGCTTCCTCCATGTCGTGCGTCGTCAGCAGAATCGTCGCGTCGTGCTCCTTCTGCACCTCGCGTATGAAGCGCTGCACATCGCGGCGGGAACGCGGGTCCAGCCCCGTCGTCGGCTCGTCCAGCAGCATCAGCACCGGCGAAGTCAGGAACGACCGCGCGACCGCGATCTTCTGCTGCTGACCCCGCGATAGGTGGTTCATCTGTTCCCGGGCCTTGTCCTTTTCGAAGCCCAGGCGCTCCAGGATCTCCGGCACCAGCTGCTTGATCTCCTCCGGCGTCAGCCCGTAGACCCGTCCGTAGAAGAGCAGGTTCTCGTTCGCCGACATGTTGCGGAAAAACGAAGGATCGGCCGAAACGCGGTTGATCAGCGCCCGCACCGCCCCGGCGTCCCGTACCACGTCGTTGCCGAAAACCTCCACCGTCCCGCTGTCCGGCAGCAGCAGCGTGCTCAGCACCCGGATCAGCGTCGACTTCCCGGAGCCGTTCGCCCCGATCAGACCGAACACCTCACCGCGCTCCACCTCGAACGACACGTCGCGCAGCACGTGCGCTGGCGGCGGCGTCTCGCCCTTCACGGGCGTGCACCACGCCAGCAGCCGCCTGTAATCGAAGCCGCCCCCGAAGTATTTGTTTACGTTTGTCGCCTTTAGTGCCGTCTTCATCACGTCTTCCCTGCTACTCACCCGGTGTCTGGATCGCTGTCGCCGGTCTCTGGTCATCGCCTGCCTCCGTCCTCTCAGTGGGCAACAAAAAACCCACCTCGCCAAAGCGATAGTGGGTCGGGAACGTGCTCCGGGAGCTAGCCTAAATCAGGTCTCGTCTCCTGAACTGGGCGCACTCGTCCCACCCACAACGCCGCCACGATTACGCGCGGCAACGCGGACGCTTAGGTCAAAGATGCCGATGCAGTTCTGCATCTAGACAAGTGCTCCTTTCATAGAATCCAGCGAAGAGTAACAGCCCGGGCGGGACATGTCAATGATCTGGCTGCATTTGGTAAATCTCGGCGCCGTCGACCCCATCGACGCCCTCAAAGTCGTCCGCTTCGACGCCGGCCTCAACGTCGCCAAACCAGAGAACTGCCCCGAACTGGCGTCGCTGATTTAGACCCGCCAACCGCCAACTCCACCCGCCCCCACTCATCGTGAGGCGTTGGCCGGCGGCCACCCTCCCAATCCACTGCCATTTCCCCCTTCGACTTCGCGCCCGCACCACTTATCCTCAAACCATGCCCACCCCACCTGCAGGACCTCAGTTCACCCGGCCAATAATTGAATCCTCACCCGCCTATCCATGTTTCCAGAACGATCAAACTGAAAACGCCTCGCGCGGATACAAAAATCCCGTTAGAAAAATTCCCAGCGCCGGAACGATCAATCCTCAGATACCAACCACCCGGAACCATCAATCCCGCAGGTTCAAAAACCCATTGATCGAATCGATCGTTTCACGCTACTCCCCAAACCGCCTGCAAGTTTGTCAGTTTGTAGGTTTGCCAAGTTTGTAAGTTTGTTGCCTGTTGCTGCTTGCAGGTTTGAGCGCAGCCCGCCTTTATCCACATCCCGCCCTCCGCTAAACTGAAACAGACCATGTCCCCCAGAATCGACCTCTACGACACCACCCTCCGCGACGGCACCCAGATGGAGGGCATCTCCCTGTCCGTCACCGATAAGCTCAAAATCGCCGAGCGCCTCGACGAACTCGGCGTCCACTACATCGAGGGTGGCTATCCCGGCTCCAACCCGAAGGACGCCGAGTTCTTCGCTCGAGCCGGTGAGCTGAACCTGCGTAACGCGAAGCTGGCCGCCTTTGGCTCAACCCGGCGCCCCAACGCCCAGGCAGACTCAGACCCCAACCTCCGCGCCCTCGTCGAGGCCCGCACGCCCGCCGTCACCATCGTCGGCAAAGGCAGCGACCGCCAGGTACACCACGTCCTCGGAACCACGCTCGAGGAGAACCTGGCCATGCTCGCCGACTCCGTCCGCTTCCTCAAGAGCAAGGGCCTTACGGTCTTCTTCGACGCCGAGCACTTCTACGACGGCTTCGTCTCCAACAAGGACTACTCGCTGCAGTGCGCCAGGGTCGCCGCCGAGGCTGGCGCCGACTGCGTCGTCCTCTGCGACACCAACGGCGGCATGGTCTCCTCGCAGTTCCGCGACATCACCCGCGCCGTCGTCGACATCGTCGAATGCCAGGTTGGCGTGCACGCACACAACGCCGCCGACACCGCCGTCGCCAACAGCCTCGCCGGCATCGAGGTCGGCGCCACCCACGTTCAGGGAGCTGCCAACGGCTACGGCGACATGACCGGCAACGCCAACATGTTCAGCATCATCGCCAACATCAAGCTCAAGCTCGGCATCGACTGCGTGACCGACGAGCAACTGCAGCACCTGGCCGAGGTCTCCCACTTCGTTAGCGAGATCGCCAACATGCCCCCGAACCCGCGCCAGCCTTACGTCGGCGTTGCCGCCTTCACACACAAAGCCGGCCTTCACGCTGCCGGCGTCGCCAAGGAGGCGTGGTCCTTCCAGCACATCGATCCCGCCCTCGTCGGCAACGACACGCGCATCCTCGTCTCTGAGCTCGCCGGGCGGCACCTCATCGAATCCAAGCTCAAGGAGCGCGACGTCGGCTTCGAACTGACCGACACCGAGATTCGCGCCGTCCTCGAGCAGGTAAAGCACATGGAGTCGCGAGGCTTCGTCTACGAGGGCGCCGAAGCTTCCTTCGAGCTCCTCGTGCGCCGCGGCCGCCCCGATTACCAGGCCTTCTTCGAGCTGGTCGACTTTATGATCGTTGAGCGGCGACACCACGACCCCGAAGAGCTGGGACGGGCAATGATCAGCGAAGCGATGGTCAAGCTCCGCGTCGGCGAGCGCGTCCTCATCACCGCCGACGAAGGGAACGGCCCAGTCAACGCCCTTGACGGCGCGGTCCGCAAAGCCCTCGCCGAAACCTACCCCGATATCCATAGCATCCACCTCGTCGACTACAAGGTCCGCATAATCGACTCCGCCTCCGGCACCGGCGCCTCCGTGCGCGTGCTCATCGAATCCACAGACGGCGTCGAGATCTGGACCACCGTCGGCTCGTCGACCGACATCATCGAGGCTTCGTGGTTGGCCCTCGCCGACAGCCTGGAGTACTGGCTTATCCGCCACACGGCCGCTCGTAACTAAGGTCTACCGCATGGCGTTGTCACGTCCGTGAACTGGCTCGACGTCGTCATCGTCATCGCTCTCCTAGGCTTCACCGTGGCCGCGTTCCGGGCCGGTCTCATCCGGGAAGTCGTCACCCTCTCCGCCGTCATCATCGGCATCGTCATCGCCGGCTTCCTCTACGACGCTCTGGCCGTCGACATCTTCGTCTTCATCGACAACCAGAACGCCGCCGAGGCAGTCTCCTTCCTCATGCTGTTCGGCTCGGTCTATCTCTTCGGCCAGATCGCCGCCTACATGCTGAAGACCGGGGCGTCACTCCTCATGCTCGGCCCCTGGGACCATCTCGGCGGGGCAATCTTTGGCTTCATCAAGGGCATCTTCATCGTCCAAATCCTCCTCATCGTCTTCGCCGCTTATCCCAGCCTTGGACTCGACGGCGCCGTCGAAAACTCGGCCCTGGCGCAGTACTTCATCGACGACTTCTCGTTCCTGCTCAAGATCCTGCCGCGCGACTTCGAAGACCGCATCGACGACTTCCTCGGCCCCGACGACGACCCGTCGGTTTACAGGCTGTTATTGCCGCCTTTCAAATCTCTCTGATAGTATGAAAACGGTGGTGATGCAGCATTGGGGCCAGCTTTACCGGTACTTGTACTGAACCAAAACTTCGAGCCGCTGAACGTCTGCAACGTACGGCGGGCTCTCGTTCTGCTTGACCGCGACAAGGCAGAGCTGATCGAGAACGGTCGCGGATACATTCACTCCGCCACCGAACTCTACGAGATCCCCTCTGTCATCCGCTTGGCCTACCTCATCCGCCGCCCGCGCCCCCAGGGCCGCCTCACCCGCCGCGACATCTTCCTCCGCGACCAGTACACTTGCCAGTACTGCGGCATCCAGACCAAGGACCTCACGCTCGACCATGTAATGCCCCGTCACCGCGGCGGCGGCCACTCCTGGGAGAACGTCGTCGCCGCCTGTAAGCGCTGCAACCACAAGAAGGCTGGGCACACGCCCGAAGAAGCCCGCATGTTCCTGCGCAAGGAGCCCTACCGCCCCACCTACAGCTACTTCCGCACCTTCTACCACTACCTCGAGAGCAACCACGGCTGGCGCAAGTTCATCCCCGCCATCGACTCCGAACCCGACCTCGGCTTCGCTTAAGCCGCCTCTTGAGGCGCAGCCAAGCATGGCAGGCCTAGACCAGCGCCCGGCAGCGCCATGCCCCACCGTTCCCGCTCGTGGTGACGCTGTCATTCCCTGAGGCCGCAGCCGAAGGGCCTCGGCGCAGCGAAGGCGAGCATCGAGATCAACCCCCCCTCCGGGAGCGTGAGCCAGACCGTCAGCTCTGCGCCCTTACAACCGGCGGCCTCGCGGCAGGCCAGACCAGCGCCCAACAGCGCCACGCCACCCCGTCTCCGCTCATGGTGAGGCTCTCGAATCCACGAGCTCAGCACTGACGCTCCGCCAGAGCGATCGCAGCCGCCCACTACCCGCCAATAAACCCCCACACCCGCTCATCCTCCAGCGTCCCCACCATCAGGTCCGCCGCCGCCAAACGCTCCGCCGGCCGCGTAGTCGTTACGCCGATCACCTGCATGCCCGCGCCCTTCCCGGCCTCAAACCCCCTCCGGCGCGTCCTCGATGACCACGCAGCGCTCGTATGCGACGCCCAGGCGGTCCGCCGCCGTAGTGAACGGCTGCGGGTCCGGCTTCCCCCTCTCGCTGTCCTCCTCGCCAACTATGGCATCGAGGCAATCGCGCACCTCCAGCGTCCCAGTGATCAGCTCGATGTTGGCCCGTGGCGTCGAGGACACGATCGACTGCTTGAGGCCGGCCTCATGGGCGCGGCGCAGTAACTCGACGGCTCCAGGCAGCGCCTTGATGTTGCCCACCACAAGCTCCCGAACTTCGCCTCCTTCTGCTCGGCCACCGCGCGCACCTCCTCCTCAGAGATGCCGGGCACCACCTCGCGCAGGATGTCCCAGTTGCGCCTCCCAAACAGCGACGAGAAGAAACGCTCCTCCGTCAGCTCATCCCCGCGCTTCGCCAGCAACCAGCGGTACGCCTCGAAGTGATAGCGACTGCTCTCGACGATGACGCCGTCGAGGTCCCAAAGAACGCCTTCGCTGCTCACCTTCTAAGCGTGAAGTGCATCGGCCTCGGCGGCAAGTCTTTCGCAGTCTTCGCCGACAAAGCACTTGACGTTGTGCTTGTGCATTACGTCGTGTGCTTCACGTGCGCCTTCGCGTGCGTGGACGACGAGCAGCACATCACCGGTCTTGAGCGGTATCTCGTACCACTGGTCGTCGTCCGGTCCCATGCGCACCTTGGCGGTGAACCCAGCAAGACCGCCAAAAAAGAGACCCCAGAGAGCGCCGGTCAGCGACGCAAACATGAAGCCGCCCAGGCTGAGGATGCCTACTCCGGGTACAGCGATACCAACAAGCGCTAGACCACCAAGGCTGCCGATAGGAGCCGCGATCGCCATCCCGGTTGCGGTTGCGCGAAGTTCCGCCCAGGCCTCGGCATCTGTTGCCAGGGTCTGGTGGTCGCTTGATCCAGCGACCGCGATGCCGATTTGGTCATCCAGGAAGCCGAGGTCGCGCAAGTCCGCGACTGCGGCCTCTGCCTCGGCCTTGGCGGCGAAAACACCCGCCAGGACGCGTGCTGTCTTGTCGTTCATCGTTATCCTCCTGCTCCCAGCGTAAGTGTCCAGCGCATGTCGCGGCTCATGCCAAATGGCCGGATAGAAGGGGGCCGTTCTTCGCTATTCCTGGCAACCGCGGCAGAAGTTCGTCTCATTGCCGCCCGACGTAAACGACGTGATGCGGTGGCCGCAGCGCGGGCACTCCTCGCCGCCCCGCTTGTGCACCCGCAGGTGGTCGCGGTAGGTCTTCGCGGGCAACCCCTTTTCCTCCGTGAGTTCCGTCACGATCGGCGTCGCCCAGTTCATCGTGTCACGGATGCCGCGGAAAAGGCGCCTCAGCCCCTCCTCCGGGATGTCCGTGCGCTTGCGGAACGGGTGCAGCTGCGCCTCCCACAGCACCTCGTCCGAGTATGCGTTCCCGATACCAGCGATCGTCCGCTCGTTCGTGATGAGGTTCTTGATCATGCCGCGCTGCTTGAGCATGATCGCGACGAACCTGTCTTCGTCCAGCTCCTCGCTCATGACGTCAGGCCCCATTTCTGTCCAGCGCGGCAGGTCCTTGGCGAACTTCTCCGGCCGCGTAATAAACGTGCGCCCCATGCGCCGCTCGTCGAAGTAGCGTATCTCCATACCGTTGTTCAGGCGCACCGTCCAGGCAAGCATCTTCGGCTTCTTTTCCTTCGGCTCCACGTACTGGAAGCGCCCCGTCAGCATCGCGTGGACGACGAGGAAGTCGCCGCTCTCCAGCGGGAACATCACCATCTTGGCGTGGCGGTAGGCCGGCTTGAAGGCCTGTCCGGGCATCCGCGTTGCGAAGTCGTCACTGCCGGTGCGTATGATCCAGCCGATCGGCGTTTCGGTCTCCGTCACCTTCGCGCCGGGCAGCCGCTTGTTGAAGTACGTCGCGTAGGCTTCCAGGTCCGGGATCTCTGGCGTCGCCCTACTCCAAGAGGCGGTATCGCGGATAAGACCCAAGCACGCGGAAGATTGAGCAGTTCTTCTCGATCGAGCTGAGCGCCTCGCCCAGCCCCGCATCCTTGCGGTGGCCCTGAACATCGACGAGGAAGATGTACGTGCCGAGCTTCTCCTTGCTCGGCCGCGACTCGATCTTCGAAAGGTTGATCGAGCGTGACGCGAAGTCCTGCAGCGCCGCCATCAACTGGCCCGGCCGGTCCTCATTCGCAAACGTGAAAGCGACAGACGTCCTGTCGTCACCCGTCGGGGCATGGTCTTCACTCGCGACGATGACGAAGCGTGTGAAGTTCGGCGTGCGGTCCTGGATACCGGAAGCGATGACTTCAGCGCCGTAGAGGTCTGCCGCGCGCGCGCTGGCGATGGCTGCCGCGCCCTGGCGCGTCATCACCGCCTCCACCGCCGCCGCCGTCGAGAGCGCGCCTTCCACCTCCGCGTCCGGAAACTCGCGGTCTATGAAGCCGCGGCACTGGGCGATGGCGACCGGGATCGACTTGATGACGGCGATGTCCTCGCGGCGCGTCCCTGGCAGCGCCAGCAACAGGTGGTCGATCGGGATGATCTGCTCATCGTGGATGAAGAGCGGCTGAGAAGAGTGGATGAGCAGGTCAAGCGTCTCGTTGATCGCGCCTTCCAGGCTGTTCTCGATAGGCACGACTCCCTGATCAGCCTCGCCCGACATCACGGCGTTGGCCACGGAAGTGATCGTCGTCAGTGGCATCAGGTCGAAGGACCCGCCGACGCGGTCAGCGTAAGAAATCGCCGCGTCTTCGGTGTTCGTGCCGGGCGGCCCGAAGTAGGCCAGGCGCTTTGTCATGCCCGGATTGTACCGCTAGGGGCTGGTGAGAACGGCCCGCAGCGTCTCTTCGTTTTCCGCGCGGGTGATTGCGACCAGCTCGTCCTCGGCGCCTATCGTAGTCGTCGGCGTTGGCTGGTGCGGCACACCGCCGCTGATGATCAGTACGATCAGCGACTCGTGCGGCAACAGCAAGTCCTTGATCTGCGAACCGACCACCTTGGCCTCCCCGGGCACCTTGACGCCGACAAGCTCCAGCCCGCCGGCCAGCGAGAGCAACGGGATCATCTGGTGCGTCGGCAGCTCCTGCTCAATCTGCGCGAGGATGGCGACGGTAGCGCTAATCGTCGTGTCGATCCCGAGGCGGGAGAATATCTCCTTGTTCTTCGGGTTGTTGATGCGCGCCACCGTGCGCGGCACGTTGAACAGTTCCTTCGCCACCTGGCAGGAGACCAGGTTGTCCTCGTCGTCGCCGGTAACGGCGATGACCATGTCGGCGCGCCCAAAGCCAGCCACTTCCATCGTCGCCGCCTCACAACCGTCGCCGCGAAGAATGATGTCGCCAAGCTCTTCGGCGATTCGTTCGCACTTCGCGCCGTCCTGCTCGATTATCAGGACTTCGTGCTGCGGCTCGGCCAAAAGCTCCTTCGCCAGGTAATAACCGACCTTGCCACCGCCGACGATGATGACGTACATCTAGGACTCCTCCGCGCCGGCCTGTGGTGCTGCCGGCTCCGGCGTCTTCTTCAGGAGGTCATAGAACGCCTCGGTGCCCATCATCGTCGGGCTGATCGTCTCCAGTCCCATTTTGCGGTACATCTCCTCGCGGATTGGGTCGTAGATGCGGCAGAGGGTTCGTGGTACGCCAAAGATGTGCTTGGCCACCTGCGTGGCGAGAACGTTGCGGTTGTCGCCCTGCGTGACAGCCACGAAAACGTCCGCTTCTCCAACGCCGATCCGCGCCAGCACATCCTGGTCGATGCCATTCCCGACGTGCTTCTTGCCCCGGAAATCCTTGGGCAGGCGGCGAAAAGCGTCCGCGCGGACGTCAAGCACAGTCACTTCCCCGCCTTCTTCAGATAGACGGGCGGCCAGCGCCGAGCCGACCCGGCCACATCCCATGATCACTACTTTCATTCGCTGACCCCTCGCGCGGCTTCCCGCACCACGATTACCTGGCACGGTGCGTGATCGATGACGTATTTCGCCTTCCGCCCTAGCTCGAACTCGCCGAGCGGCATCTCGTAGTCTACCCCCACAACAATTGCGCTGACCCCACGCTCCACCGCCTCATCGACGATGGCGTGGGCCGCGTCACGCGCCTGCAGGATCTCCCCTTCGATGCTCGCGTCCATCTTCTCCGCGATCGCTTCAGCCTCCTGCAAGACGGCCTCTGCCGTTTGCGCGTCAGATTCCAGCTCCGCGTCAAGCGCCATCGAGCGTTCCACCTCGATGATATATACGGCGTAGACCTTACCTTTCTGCTTACGGGTCATGGCACAGGCAAGGGCCAGCGCATCGAAGCCGGGTGCGGCTCCGTCGACGGGCACAAGTACATCGCGGATTTGTTGTGTAGGAAAGTCCAAGTTCAAGACCGCAATTTCTGCTTAACGTCCCGCATTATACGGACGCCCATCTGCCAGTGGCAACGCCGCCCTAATGACGGAATCCTCGCGTTCCCGTAAACACCATCGCCACTCCATACTCATTGCAGACCTCCACCGCTTCCTCGTCGCGGTTCCCGCCGCCCGGCTGGATGATCGCCGCGATGCCGGCCTTGCAGGCGTCCTCCACGGCGTCTCCCTTTGCGAAAGGGAAGAAGGCGTCAGACGCTATCACTGCGCCCTGTATGCGCTCTCCGGCCCGCTCGATCGCCTGTCGCGTCGGCCAGAGACGGTTCGGCTGCCCACCTCCGATGCCCACCGTGGCGCGCTCCTTCGCGATCACCACAGAGTTCGACTTCACGTGCTTAACGCACGTCCAAGCGAATCGCAGGTCGTCCGCCTCCCCTGCCGTCGGCGCGCGCTTAGTGACGACACTGAACTCTAGGTCTTCGCCGCGCAACCTGTCCGGCTCGTGCGCCAGCATCCCGCCCAGGATCTCCCGGTACTCGACCGCCGGATATGTGCGCTCTGCCGAAGGCATCTGGAGGATGCGGAGCACGTCGCGCTTCTTCAGGCGCTCCAGCGCGCGCTCTTCGTATCCCGGCGCAACGATGATGTCATAGCGCTTGCCGCGCATCGCCTCGGTCATGTCCCACGTCACTTCTCGGTTCAAGGCGATGATGCCGCCGAACGGCGAGATCGTGTCCGATTCATATGCCCGCTCGTAAGCCACTGCTACGTCTTCGTGCGAGGCGACGCCGCAGGGCGTCCCGTGCTTGACGATGACCACAGTCGGTTCGTCGAAGTCGATCGCGCCGCGCCACGCGGCGTCCGCGTCAAAGTAGTTGAGGTAGGACATCTCCATCCCGTGAAGCTGTTCCGCGCCGACCACTCCGGGCGCTGCGCCGGGGGTCGGATCGCGGTACACGGCCCCGCGCTGGTGCGGGTTCTCCCCGTACCGAGTGTCCGCCACCTTCACCAGCCCGAGCGTAAGCTCGGCCGGGAACTCTTGTCTCTTGTCTCCTGTGTCTTGTCCCCTGAGGTAGCGCGCGATCATCGTGTCGTAGGCGGCGACGTGCTGGAACGCCTTCGCCGCCAGGCGCTGCCGGTAGTCCTCCGGCACCTGCTCCATCGCCAGGTGGTCCAGCGCTTCGTCGTAGTCATCCGGGTCGACCAGCACAAGCACGTGCGGGAAGTTCTTGGCCGCTGCGCGGATCATGGTCGGCCCGCCGATGTCGATGTTCTCCAGGGCGTCCTGCAGCGTTACGTCAGGCCTAGAGATCGTCTCGCGGAAGGGATAGAGGTTCACGCAAACGAGATCAATCGGCGTGATCTTGTGCTCCGCCAGCTGCTTCATGTGGTCCGGCACGTCGCGCCGCGCCAGGATGCCGCCGTGAATCGCCGGATGCAGCGTCTTCACGCGCCCGTCGAGAACTTCCGGGAATCCGGTCAACGACGAGACCGGTTGTGCGGCGAGCCCCGCCTCCAGCAGGTGCTTGTGCGTGCCGCCGGTGGAGTAAATGTCGTATCCGAGTTCCGCCAGCTGCAGCGCGAACCCTTTGAGGCCGGTCTTATCGTATGGCGCAAGGATTGCGACTGGGCTCAAGCGTCTTCCTCTGTGTACTCGCTCTGCGACCACACACTCGCGAATTCCTCCGCCATATCCTCGTCTACTTCGCCCTCGCCGTCGCAGAGCGGGCAGGTGACGGTCCCTTCGCTCGCCTCCGTCATGCCTTGGTACTCCATCAAGTTGTCCTCCTCGATCCAGACGTAGGTGCGGTCGGGGTCGTAGCTCAGTCCGGGAGGCGGGTAGCCCTTCCCGTCCTCCTCAATGATCAGCACCTTGTCGTGGCCGCCCGCGTGCTCGCGGAAGAACTCATCCAGGGCCGCGGCGGAATCCGGCGCGTCAACGCTCTCTTCCCAGTCTGTCTCCTTGAGTACGCCGATGGAGGCCGGAAGTATCAGCTGGCCGTTGGGGTCGATGTAAACGCTCCCCGGCTCCTTGGGCTTTCGTTCCGTGTAGAAGATGCGGTATCGGGCCATACTTACAGCAGAAGGAGTTCAGAGTCGATCAGGCGCTTGTTGACCGGGTCAACCGCGAAGCCGAGGCCCTCGAGTGTCAGCACGCCTATTAGGACGCCGGGATAGGCGTCGGTGATCAGCACTTCATGGATGGTGTGTCGGCCTTCGATCTCTATAAATGCATATGACTGATCGGCCCGCGCTACACCATTGGCGGTCGTGACCTGCTTGACGCCGAGTACCTCCAGGCCAAGTTGGTCCGCAAGATTCCTGGGAACGCATGTCCACGAGGCGCCCGTATCCACGAGCGCATCCTTGACCTCCACCGCTTCCTGTCTTCGATTTGGATTTCCAATGCGAACGTCGACTCTCACGTGCCCCATTCTACCCCTTCGCCGCCCACCACTTCGCCGATTACCCACGATCCCGCCAGACGCCGCCCAACGTCAGCCGCATCCTCCGGCGCCACCGCGACGATGACGCCGACGCCAATGTTGAACGCGCGCAGCATCTCCCCATCGTCGATGCCGCCCTTGTCCTGGATCAGGCGAAAGAGGGCCGGCGTATTCCATGTCCCGCGGTCCAGCCGCGCGCCGAGGCCCTCGGGCAGGATCCGCGGCAGGTTGCCGGGAATGCCGCCGCCCGTAATGTGGGCGATGCCTCGCAATTTCGGCAGAACGGGACCTAGCGCAGCGAGGTACGGCCGGTGCGGCGCCAACAGCGCCTCGCCAAGCGTGCCCTCGAGGCCGGGGTAGTTTCTTTCGAGGACCTCACGCTCGGCAGCAGGGTCGCCGCCCACGCCCACGTTGAACAACCGCCGCACCAGCGAATAGCCGTTCGTGTGAAGGCCGTCCGAGGGCAGCGCGATCAGCGTATCGCCCTCGCGAATAGCGGAGCCGTCGATGACCGCGTCGCGCTCGACGATGCCCACGACGAAGCCGACGAGGTCGAAGTCGCCCTCTTCGTACGTGCCCGGCATGTCTGCCGTCTCTCCGCCCAGAAGGGCGCAGCCGTTCTCCCGGCAGGCTTCGACGCAGCCGCGGACAATGTCGGCCTTGGCGTCGTCGGAGAGCCCGCAATTGCCGATGTAGTCCAGGAAAAAGAGCGGCTCAGCGCCGGTCGTCAGCACGTCATTCACGCAGTGGTTGACCAGGTCGTGGCCAACCGTGTCGTAGCGCCCGAGCACGGAAGCAATCTTGACCTTGGTACCGACGCTGTCAGTGCTGGCTACCAGCACCGGGTCGTCGTATTTGCCGAGCTTGAACAGGCCTGCGAACGGGCCGATGTCCGCCAGCACCTCCGGCCGCCGGGCTGTCTTTGCCAGCTCTGCGAAGCGAGTCACCAGCGCCTCCGCCGCGTCGACGTCGACGCCGGCGGCGGCGTAGGCTCCCGACGCGGTCTGCTTCTCCGTCACGCCGTTGGCTTGATGTTCTGATTGAGGCTGAACAGGTTCGTCGGATCGTACTTGTTCTTCAGTTCGACCATGCGGTCGTATTTCGGGCCGAAGCTCGCTCGGACGCGGCCCTCTCCCTCGTCCATCAGGTAATTCAGGTACGTCCCAGCCTGCGCCCACGGCTCGATCGACGATGCCAGTGCCCGCACCCACACGATCTGCGCATCGTCCTCCGCCGGGTCTTCCCACATTCCGAGAGCGTGCACCGCCCACTTCGCGGAGCGCCAGCCCATGGCACTGGCGTCGTCATCCACGCGGTGCACCTGCCCGCCCAGCGGCTGCAGCAGCACGGTCGTCGACGGAGATACCGGCGGTTTCTCAGCTTGCTCCACCAGCGTGTCGATCATCTCGTCCGGAAGCTCCGGGTACATGTCGGCTTTCCAGTAGTTGCGCAGGCCCGGCTGCTGGCCCGCCTCTAGCATGCTCTGTAGCGCAAGGTATGGCATTTCGCTAGTCATGTTCAGCACGGGGTTCAAGTCCAGCAGTGGCTTGATCGCTGCCGGGCCGTCCGCCGGGTCGCCGAAATAGGCTACGACAACGCCCAGCACCAGCATGCCGCGAACGGGAGGCGGAACCGGATCCATGTCAGGCGCTGTAATAAGTGCGACGCCGCCGCCGATGTCGTCCGGCGCGTTCTCGATGAAGTCACGGTAAGCGCGGATGACATCCTTCGCCATGAATCGCGGAAACCCCAGCTGCCCGCCGAAGACCATAGGGCCGACCTTGTGCAACTGATACTTGAACTTCGTGACTACGCCGAAGTTGCCGCCGCCGCCCTGCAGGCCCCAGAAGAGGTCCGGATTCTCGTCTTCGCTGGCCCAGCGCACTTCACCATCGGCGGAAACGGCTTCGGCGCCGAGCAGGTTATCGACGGTGTAGCCGAGCTTACGCTCAAGCCACCCGGATCCGCTGCCAAGCGTCAACCCGCCGATGCCGGTCGTCGGATTGCGCCCGCCGGTGACCGCCAGACCGTGCTCCTGCGTTGCCGCGTCAAGCTCACCCCAGTTCACACCGCCGCCCGCCACGGCGGTCTGTGCCGCCGGGTCCACTTCGATGTCCTTGAGCAGCGCCAGGTCGATCATCAGCCCGCCTTCGCAGACGGCGTGGCCGGAGGCAGCGTGCCCCCCACCCTTGACGGAGATCAGGAGGTTGTTCTCCCGCGCAAAATTGACTGCCGTCTGCACGTCTGCCGTATTCGCCGGCTGCACTATCAGGCCGGGGTGATTGTCGATCATCCCGTTGTAGATTGTGCGCGCCGCTTCGTACTCAGCGGTGTTCGGCTCCAGGAGATTGCCGGTAAGGCTTTCGCGGAATTGTCGGACAACGGACTCCGATAGGTTACTCAGGATCTGAACCACGGGACGGCTCCTTCTAGTCTTAGGGCGAAATCTGTCAGCGATGCCTATTCTACGACCGCTTGTCAGCCGCGACTAGCGCTTGTCGGCTTCCCAGTCGTAAGCAGCGCCGACGGGCACTTTCTTGCCGCCGCGGCCGGGCCGCTCGAAGACAAGCTTGTCCATCTGCAGTTGCACCGGCATCGGGTACTCGCCGGTGAAACACGCCGTGCAGAACGACTCCTTCGGCTGCTCCACCGCCCGCATCAGCCCCTCCAGCGACAGGTACGCCAGCGAATCGGCGCCGATGTGCTCGCGGATGTCCTCTACCGACTGCTTGGACGCGATCAACTCCCACTGGTTCGCCATGTCGATCCCAAAGTGGCAGGGATGCATAATCGGCGGCGCGCAGATGCGCATGTGCACCTCGGTCGCCCCCGCGTTGCGCAGCATCTCGACCACCTTCGGGGTGGTGGTCCCGCGCACGATCGAGTCGTCGACGACGATCAGGCGCTTGCCGGCGATGACCTGCGTCAGCGGGTTGAACTTCAGGTGTACGCCCTGGTCGCGCAGGCGCTGGTCCGGCTTAATAAACGTACGGCCGACATAACGGTTCTTGACCAGCCCCTCAGCGTAGGTGATCCCGGACTCGTTGGCATAGCCAATCGCCGCCGCCGTCGCCGAGTCCGGCACGCCGATGACAAGGTCGGCGTCAACAGGTGCCTCGCGCGAGAGTTCGCGGCCCATGTTGGCGCGCATCGGGTGCAAGAGCTTGCCGCGGATCACACTGTCGGGCCGCGCGAAATAGATGTACTCGAAGACGCAGAGCGCGTCGCGCTTCTTCTCGACCGCCTGCTCGGCGTGGACGCCGTTACCGTCGACGACCACCACCTCGCCGGGCTCAACCTCGCGCACGAACTCGGCGCCCAGGTGATCCAGCGCGCAAGTCTCGGAGGCGACTACCCAGCCCTTGCCGTTCAGCCTCCCGATAGAAAGCGGGCGCACGCCGTACGGATCACGCATGGCAATGAGGGAGTCTTCCGTGACCGCCAGGAAGCAGTAGGCGCCGGCCATCAGCTTCATGGCGTTGCCGGCGCGCTCCAGCCAGCCGTCGCCCGGAGCCGACGCCAGCAGGCGGGCGGCGACTTCGCTGTCGGTCGAGGTCTCGAAGACGGTTCCGGCATCCTCCATGGCGTCACGGAGTTCGTCGGCGTTGATCAGGTTGCCGTTATGAGCCAAGGCCAGGTTGCCGTTGGTACCCTTCACGTGCACGGGCTGGGCGTTCTCCTGGCGGCTGGAACCGGTCGTTGAGTAGCGAGTGTGTCCGACCGCGATGTGGCCGGGCAGCAGGCCGAGATCGTGCTCTTCGAAGACCTGGGAGACGAGGCCCATGCCGGTGCGCACCTGCAACTTCTTGCCGTCCGCCGTCGCAATGCCGGCGCTTTCCTGGCCACGGTGCTGCAGCGCGTAGATGCCGTAGAACGTGATGCGGGCCACGTCCTCGCCCGGCGCGTACACCCCGAAGACGCCGCACTTCTCGCGCATGCGGTCGGACCCGGCGTCGTGGCCCCGTCCCTCGGCCCCTGTCCTGAGCGCGGCGTCAGCCGCAGTCGAAGGGCTATGCATAAAGAATCCCCACATCGGGGGAAAGAGGGGAGTCTGTCGGGAATGCTTTCACGGCAAACAAAATAGAGAGGCCTTTCGGCAACTCCTATTGTAGCACCGCGCTTACGCGCGGGACAAACGTAATATCACCCATCCACAAACCGGAACCGCGTACAATCCGTCGGAAACGAGCTCCACGCAAATACGCGGTCCGGCTCCAGCGCCCAGAGGCCGCCTTCGTCCCACTGCGTCACCTCCGGCCGGTAACCCCACGATTCGCCGAACTTCTCGGCGAAAATCGCCGCCAGGCGCTCGGCAACGTCGCGCGGCGGCGGCCATGCCTCCTTCGTTACGCCCTCCAGGATCACCGTCTGCGTCCCGTTCTCCACGTGAATCGAGACGTTCGGGTTCTTCGCGATGTTCTTTGCGCGGCGCGTCTCCGGGCTGCCTTCAAAGTAGAGCTTGCCGTCCAGCCAGATTCCCCACGCCGGCATCGCGTGTGGGCGCCCGTCCGGCCGCGTTGTGCTGAACCAGAACGTCCCCGCCTCGCTCAGTCGCTCCTCCACCCATTCCCACGAAACGACCGTATCGAGATCATCTGTGATGCCGTAGCCATCCGGCATCACAGGGCGTTCGGGGATGGTCTTACGCGGGCTCAGCGCACCCTCGCTCGCTAGCATCCGCCGGTGCGCCGAGCGGATACACGCATCCTGCACCACCGCCAGGCCCGCCTCACGAGCCTTGGTGGCCGCCTCGTCATGCCAAATGCCCTGCTGTAGCCACACGGCCTTCGCTCCGGCGGCGATCGCCTCGTCTATCACCGGCGGCACCTGCTCAGAGTGGCGGAACACGTTCACGATCTCGATAGGCTCCGCCACCGATGCCAGGTCCCGATACGCCTTCTCCCCCAGCACCTCGGTCTCGTTCGGGTTCACGGGAATAATCCGGTAGCCGGCCGCCTGCATGTACTGCGACACGCTATGGGAGGCGCGCATGGGGTTGTCTTCGAGCCCGACAACGGCGATGGTCTTGTAGCTGCGCAGGATGTCCGATTCGTCGCTCACGTGGCGGCCTCCGTCTTCGCCTTTGCCGGGGGCGTCGGCGTCTCGTTGTCGGTCTCGATCTCGGCCGTGATCTTCACTTCGCTGCCCGTCATCGCAGCGATCGCTTCCGCGGCGTCTAGGCATCGGTCCCAGCCTTCTTCGATCAGGTCGCCGCTCAGGCCCGTTATCACCTGCGCGATGGGCAGCCGCTTGCCGGACTCCTTGACGAGGATGATATCCCACGCCCGCATGTCCAGGGGCGGCCGCGGTCCCGCCGTGACCTCCCCCAAATCGTAATCGGCCACTTCGATGTGCGCGATCTTCCAGAACGGCACCAGCTCCATCGTGCCGATCCCCAGCCCCAGCACGCCCTGCTGAAACCGCACCGACTCCTTCTCCTTCTCGACAACGACGGCCGCCCCGATGACCGAGTAAACAAGGCCCATCGCGGAGAACGGCGCCAGGATGAGTCCCGGCAGCAAAATTAGCGCTAGCGTCGTCGCCGATAAGCTGTCGGCGAAGAGCACAACGCAGGCAAAAAGCGCCCCGGCGATCGCCAGGCCCATGAAAGGAAAGATGACCGCACCCCGCTCCGGCCGCAGGTCAATGCGGTTCTCGCGAATCACGAGAACGCGCCGGTCGAGGGGGATACGCTTGGTGTCGCTCACTCCACTTCGATTGTAGCGGGATGCGAATCCGCGCTCACGTTTGACCGGCCCCGAAGGCCCGCTTAGAATCGGGTTGGATTATGCGTAAGGACATCGTCGACATACTCGCCTGCCCCATGGACAAAAGCCCGCTCGAGCTTGCCGTCGACGAAGAGAACGGCGACGAGGTGATCCAGGGCAGCCTCACCTGTACTCAGTGCGGCGAGAAGTACCCGATCGAGGACCGCATTCCGAACCTGCTGCCGCCGGACATGCGGAAGCCTGCTACGGCCTAGCCATGGACACTTCACAGCGGACCGGCCTGATCATCATGCTCGTGTCGGCGTTCCAGTTCGTCATCTTCTTCTGGGCTATGACGCGGAAGAGCTACATGGCCGTGGCGATACCGGTAGGAAGCGCGCTGGCCGCCGTATCCGCCCTCGCCTTTTGGATCGGCTGGACCATGTTCACGGGCGAGGACGAGGAGCTGGAAGAGATGAGCGCCCCCGTCACCGCCGAACAAGAAGACTAGCCCGGCCTCCGGTCGCACGCCCGCGCTGCACAGCGCCCCGCCGAGGCGCCACATCCCGCCCCGCTCGTGGTGAGGTTCTCGAATCCACGAGCGGCGCGACCACCTGACGCGTTCCCCGCGGCAGCGCCTCGCCACGCACGTTCAGCCGTCCGCCCAGCCGCGCCCTTCCACCAGCCTCACACCACCGGACCCTGTCTCCTCCGCCAGCTCTTTCACTGGTCTCCCTTCCACGGGGTGAACCACCTCTGCCGCGATATCCACCAGCGGGACAAGCACGAAGGCGCGCTTCGTCATGCGGGGGTGCGGGATGGTGAGGCCAGGCTCGGAGATGATCTCGTCGCCAAAGAGGAGAATGTCAATGTCGATCGGCCGGGGCGACCAGCGCGGCACGTCCGCAAGCCGCCCTAGGGCCCCTTCGATGGCCTGGAGCGCATCAAGAAGTTCCCGCGCCTCCATCCTTGTTTCCAGGCGCGCCGCCGCGTTGTAATACATCGGCTGCTCTGCGCCGTCCGGCGTCACCGGCTCCGTCTCGTACAGCGATGACATGGCGTCGATGCGCACCTCCTGCGGCATCATCCGCAGCGCCGATCGCAGGTTCTCCCGGCGGTCACCCAGGTTCGCGCCCAGGCCAATATAAACGTTGGACATCAGCCGCTCCGCCGGATGATAGCAAAGGTCAGGCGGCCCCGCGCGAGGACCTTCCCGCTGGCCAGGCGCACCTCCGATTCGCCGGTCACAATCGCGTCGGTACTGAGGGTGATACGGCCCTCCACCACCAGGTCGTCGCCCTCATCGGCCCGCGCCAAGAAAGTCGTGTTCATCTCGATTGTGGCGTGAGGCGCCCGCCGACGGGCTTCCGTGCCCCGCAGCCGCGAGATGGCGATGCCGACGGAAGAATCCATGAGCGCAGTCAGGATGCCGCCGTGCACGTGGCCGTCGAGGCCGAGATGGTCCGGGCCGCAGGTCAGCGTTAGACGGGAATAGCCCTCGCCTGCTTCGTCGAGCATGGCGCCGATGAACTCGGTGAAGGGGGTGCCGGGCGGCTCAGGCATAGCCCCGGCTGAGGATGGCGAAAGTGAACCGCCCCTTCGCCACGATGCGCCCGTTGCTGCGGTTCCGCACCTCCGCCTCGGCGAAGCAGACGCTGCGGCCGACGCGGAGCGTCTTCGCCTCGCACTCGACAACGTCACCCGGGACGGCGCCGGAAAGGAAGCTGACGTTCATGTCGACCGTGGCGTGAGGGGTGGTCTGCAGGGCCTCGAGCCCGCGCACCGTGACGATGACGGCACCGGCAGCCTCGTCGGGTCATCAGGACGCCGCCGTGGAGGATGTTGCGCGGGTTCATGTGCTTCGGCTCCAAACTCAGCGACATCACGATGCGCCCTTCCTCCCACACTTCTAGGTCGCCGCCAATCACCTCCATGAAGGGGCTGGGGTTGCGGTCAGGGGGCGCGCCCGCGACCTCAGCCATTACGAGGGCTCACAACGACGAAAGTGAAGCGGCCCTTGGCGATCAGGTCGCCTTTGCCGCGGCGGCGCACCTCGCCCTCGGCGAAACAGACAGACTTGCCGACACGTAAGACTCGTCCCTCGCACTCCAGCACGTCGCCGGGCCGTGCACCCGAGAGAAAGCTCATGTTCATGTCGACCGTCGCGTGCGGCGCCTGCATCATCGTCTCGATGCCCCGCACGGTGGCGACAGCGTGGCCGGTCGCCTCGTCCATCAGCGTCGTTAGCACGCCGCCGTGGAGTACGCCGTTGGGGTTCATGTGGCGCTCCTCGAGTTCCAGCGTAATGACTACGCGGCCATCTTCTACGGTCGCTCGCTGACCACCGATCAGGTTCATAAAGGTGCTTCCGCCCTCGGGGAAGACTTGCATCAGTTGTACTCTTTCCAGCCGCGCGCTACGGCGTCGGCCATCCGTGCCACGCGGGTCATCTCGGCCACGTCATGAACGCGCACGATATCGGCGCCTTTCGCAATGGCGATGGCGACAGTAGCGGCTGTGCCCTGCAAACGGTCCTCGACCGGCGCGTCGCCGAGCACTTTTCCGATGGTTGACTTGCGGGACGTCCCGGCGAGGATCGGCCGCCCGAGGATCCGCAGCTCATCGAGGCGCCGCAGCATCTCCAGCGCTTGCGGCACAGTCCAGCCGAAGTTGAATCCGGGGTCCAGAATGATCTGCTCTTCCGGCAGACCCTGCTCGCGGGCGATCTTCAGGCTCTCCAGCCATCCCTCGATAATGTTGCCGATGGTGTCCTTGAACTCGCGGCCGCGCTGCATGTGCATGGCCACGGCGGGCACCCCGGCCTCTGCCGCCACGCGGGCCATGGCCGGCTCGCGGCGAAAGCCCCATACATCGTTGACCAGCGCCGCCCCGGCCCCAATCGCCGACTTCGCCACCTCCGCCTTGTACGTGTCGATGCTCACCGGCGCGTCGATCTCCCCGGCCATCCGCTCGATGACCGGGATCACCCGGCGCAACTCTTCCTCCGCCGGCACCTCCTCCGTCGCATCCGGCCGCGTCGACTCGCCGCCAACGTCGATGATGTCGGCGCCGGCCTCGCACATGGCGATGGCCTGCCGCACGGCTTCGTCAACGCCGGTCACGCCGTCGCCGGAGAACGAATCGGGCGTGACATTGAGCACCCCCATGACGTAGGTGCGCTCTCCCCACGCGAACTCCCGCCCGCCGATAGTGATCGGCGCCGGCGCAGAACGAATTTCCTGCTTATGTGGCATTCCGCACGCAATCATGACACGAGGAGGTTGTACAAGTGAACAGGAGACAACCCGCCGCGCGTTGTCCTCCTGCCGTCATTGGTCTATTGTTCCCTTGTCCCATGTCCTACCCCAACCCCGACATCCTCGCCGAAACCAACTGGCTCGCCGAACACATCAGCGAGCCAGAACTCCTCGTCGTGGACTGCGACGAGTTCCCGGCATACATGCGGCTACACATCGCCGGCGCGATCGGTCTGCGGACCCACCACTACCTCAAGGAAGAAGGCGACTCGGCGTCCGGTCCCGGCATCGGGACGCACATCATGGATCCGGATCGCTTCGCGCAGACCATGTCGCGGCACGGCATCGGCAACGATACCCAGGTCGTCGCCTACGACAACATGGGTGGCCTCTACGCCTCCCGCCTCTGGTGGGCGCTGGACTACTTCGGCCACTCCAAATGCAAAGTGCTCAACGGCGGCTTCCGCAAGTGGTTCGAAGAGGGGCGCGCCGTTTCCATGGAGATGCAGCGCATCGCGAAGGCGAATTTCGAGGTATCCGGCGTCCGTGACGAGATCTGCGCGAGTCTTGACGACGTCAAGGCGGCGATCGACTCCCGCGATACCGTGGTCTGGGACGTGCGATCGAAGGCCGAGCACGAGGGCGAGGAGACGCGCGCAAACAAGCGCGGCGGCCACATCCCCGGCGCGAAGCACATCGAGTGGCTGGAGCTACAGCAGCCTCCCATCCGCTCGGGCCTGATGCTGCCGGCGGACGAGATCCAGGCCAGGCTCGACGCTATCGGCGTGACGAAGGACAAGCGGGTCATCACCCACTGCCAGGCCGGCATCCGCGCGGCGCAGGGCGTCTTCGTGCTGCGGCTCATGGGATACCCCGACGTCCGCAACTACGACGCCTCCTGGGCCGAGTGGGGCAACCGCGACGACACGCCGATAGAAAAGTAAGCCATGGCGATAAGGGCCGTCATGGCCTGGAGCGGCGGCAAAGACAGCGCCTGCGCGCTCTGGCGCCTTCAGCAGGGTCCCCGCTACGAAGTCACCGGCCTCCTCACTACCCTTACCGAAGGCTACGACCGCGTCAGCATGGCGGGCATCCGCCGCGAACTTCTGCACGCCCAGGCCGACGCCCTCGGCATATCCGTCCGCGAAGTCTGGATTCCGCCAGCCGCCGCCAACGCCACATACGAAGACCGCATGGGCGCCGCCGTCCGCGAACTGCTGGCGGACGGCGTTCAGGCCGTTGCTTTCGGCGACCTCTTCCTGGAGGACGTCCGCGCCTACCGAGAACGCATGCTAGCCGGTACGGGACTCGAGCCAGTCTTCCCTCTCTGGGGCGCTCCCACCCTCGCCCTCGCTAGGCGCATGATGTCCGACGGCTTTCAGGCCATCCTCACCTGCGTCGACCCGCGCCAGGCGCCACCCGATTTCGCCGGCCGCGACTTTGACGAATCTCTCCTCGCCGGCCTGCCGCTCGGCGCCGACCCCTGCGCCGAAAACGGCGAGTTCCACACCTTCGTCTGGGACGCCCCCAACTACTCGGCGCCGATTGCCGTCAAGCGTGGCGAGGTGGTGGAGCGAGACGGTTTCGTGTTCGCAGACCTGCTGCCGGCTCGCTGACGCCACTCAGATTCCTTCCGCTCGCCCGACAGTCGCCTTGGAACCGAGGCCTATCCGTTAGTTCGTTGCGCCGCAGGCAATCCGTTGACCGCCACCGGCTGAACTTCGACCATCACTGCGACGCCCTTACGGACCGCCGCCGTCACCGGACAGAAGTCCTCGAAGATGTCGATGCAACGTCCCATGTGCGCTACGTCTGCCGGCGCGACGCTCGGCTTCAACGTCACGTCGATCCCGGTCACGCGCAGGCGGCCCTGCTCGTTGCGGGCCAGGGTGCCGGTCGCGGCCACCTCCATGCCGGTTACATCGATGTGGGCCTTGCGCAGGCAAAAGAGGAGGCTGGAGGCTAGGCAATTCGCGACGGCGGTGGCCAGTAATCTTGCCGGATCTGGCCCGCTTCCACGTCCCAGGGGCGGGGACTCGTCCAGCTTCATGGGTTCGACCTGTGGGAGACCGAAGTCGGCTGCGAATTCGTAGCCGTCGACAAGGTCGAGCGACACGCTGAACTGCCGTATCTCGCCCTCTCTTCTAACCTGTGGAACCGTCCCTGCAACCATCACAGCCTCCTCTTTACCGCCTTCATCTTCGCGCGTGGCGGAGGAATGGCAGGAGGGCCTGATGGCCCGTTCGCGGGGGGCCGTTCGGCGTGCACTTATCAACATCCACGGAGGTCAACGCATATTGCATAGGCTAAGGCAGACCTACGATTCAGATAATTCATCGGGCCTATCCGAAGGAGGGAATCGTGGATCTCTCACGGCGCGTCGCTTCTCTTGCGGGCATCGCACTCATCCTCGCCGCAATCCTGACGGTCTTGAACGTCGGTCTCACCGGCGCAGCCATGTCAGACGGGGACCCCTTCGAGCGTGAAGAGGTCGAGGAGTTCCTGACCGACGTTAACGACAACGAAGGTCTTCTCATAGCAGCCGCCGCCGTCGGGATCGCTAACGATGGCGTCTTCGTCATCATCATCGCGGCCGCCTTCTACATCCTCTTCCGCGACCGCAATCCGTTCTTGGCGACGATCGCGCTGGCAGGGATAGCTGTCAGTGCGGCGCTAGCGCTCGTTCTTGACATCTCGAACATCCTGCTCACTATCATCGCCGACGACTATGTCAACGGTGGCGCGGGCGGCGTGCCTGCCGGAGATCCGGCCACGCTGGAACTGGGCCGTTACGTGGGAGTGATCACGTATGCCCTCCTCAACACGCTTTTCACGCCGGCTGGGACTGGATTCATAGCGCTGGGTCTGCTGCTGCTCGGTCCACAAGGACTGGTCAATCCGCCGCGCTGGATCGGCTGGGTAGCGATCATTGCCGGGGCTTCAGCGTGGCTTGCCTGGCTTGTGCTTGTCGCCGATCCATTCTTCGTGTTTTTCCCGATCCAGTTGATTTCGACGCTTGTGCTGTTGCTGTCCCTCGGCGTCTGGCTCTTGCGTCACAGCGACCTGCAGCCGGCCCCGATGAAAGCCTAGCCCTCCGAGAACTGCACCCGGGGAGACGCCGTCCGCTAGGGCGGCGTCTCGCGTTAGAGCGGCGGGCGGCGCGTGTGCCAGTCGGTCGCCTGCTCATACGCGTACGCGGCGCGGAGGACGCGCGCCTCGTCGAACCAGTGGGCAGTGAGATGGAGGCCGAGTGGAAGGCCTTCGCTCGTGAACCCGCTGGGAACAGAAATGGCCGGCGTGCCGAGGAAGTTGAAGGGGTTGGTGAAGCGGATGAGGCTGTATGTCGTCGAGAGGTCGCTGCGCTCGATGGGCCCTGCCGCGGCCATCGTCGCCGGCGTCGCCACAATGTCTATCTGCGAAAACACCTGCCTCCATGCCTCCACTACCATCTCGCGGAACCGTAGCGAATTGATGTATTGGTCGGCGGAGTACGTGGCGCCAAGCTCGAGGCGGAAGCGGACTTCTTCGCTGTACTTGTCGGCGTGGTCACGCAGCCAGGGCGCGTGGTAGGTGAAAGCCTCCGGAAGCATGATGCAGGCGACGGCGCCGGCGACTTCGTCGATGTGCGGCGGGTCGACCTCGCGGACTTCCGCGCCGAGGCTCTCAAGGACGCCAACGGCCTCGCGGAAGTTCGCGGCGATCTCCTCCGGCAGGTCGTCGCTGAACCAGCGAGACCCAACACCTACACGCATGCCCTTCACGCCGTCGCCGATGCGCGAAGTGTAGTCGTGCACTTCTACCCCGCTGGAAGCGGGATCGCCCGGGTCGTGCCCCGCGATCGCCTGCAGCACGATCGCCGCGTCCTCCACCGTCCGCGTCAGCGGCCCCGCGTGGTCCAGCGACCAGCTCAGCGGCATCAGCCCGCGCCGGCTCACCCGCCCGAACGTGGGCTTGATGCCAACGATGCCGCAGAGAGCGGCAGGGATCCGGATGCTGCCGCCGGTGTCGGTCCCCAGTGCCGCCAACAGCTCGCCGGACGCCACCGCTGCCCCCGAGCCCGAACTCGAGCCGCCGGTGATGCGCGTGGTGTCCCAGGGATTGCGCGCCGGCCCATGAGACGAGACGATCCCCGTTGCACCGAGCGCGATCTCGTGCAAATTCAGCTTCCCCAGGATGATCGCACCCGCCTCCCGCAGCCGCTTTGCGCATTCGGAGTCGCTCTCCGGCCGATGCCCCACCGGCGCCTTGGAGGCGGCCGTCGTTCGGGCGCCCGCCACGTCGAAAATGTCCTTCAGCCCAACCGGAATGCCGTGCAGCGGCCCGCGGTATCCTCCAGCCGCAATCTCATCGGCGGCGGCCGATGCCTCGGTCAGAGCGGTCTCGGCCAGCAGCGCGATGAAAGCGTTCAGCTCGCCGTCGACCGCTGCCGTGCGCTCTAGCGCCGCCTCCGTCAGTTCCACAGGTGACACTTCGCGCGACTCAATCAGCCTCGCGGCCTCGGCCAGAGACAGCCAGTGGAGGTCAGGCATCGGGCCGGGGTTCCGGGGCGCGGAAAACGGCGGGCGGCCGGTCCCCGGCGACAATGCGGGCAACGGCGTCTGTGGCGAGCCGGTTGGCGTCAACCGCGCGGGCCAGTGAGGCGAGGCGTTCCGCGTCGACTGAGATGCCGGCGCGCTGGAGGACGAGGTGAATATTGTTACGCTTCTGTTGCTCGTTGGCGGATGCTTCAACGGAGGGCATGGGCCACAATTTAGCAGGGTTTTGACGGCGGCGCAGTGTGGGAAGATGTGTACTATGGTCTAAAAGCATAAGCGATTAACGGATTATCCCTTGACACCTGCGGGTTCAAGCGCTACTTTCGCTCGTAGTGAGGGATTGTGTACTTCCACCTCCGGAAACGTTTCGGATAAGAACAGTCACTTCCCCTTAAAGGAGTTCTCTATATGAGCAACGTGAATATCCAGGAGACGTTCCAGGGGATGAGCCTTGGCGAGAAGATTATTCTCATCGCCGGGCCTCTTCTCTTCATCGACGGTTTCTTGGCCTGGTACAGCATCGACTTTGGTTCGATCTTCGGTGAGTCACTCGGTAGCGTTAGCCGCAACGGCTGGCAATCGCCGGGGGCCATCTGGTCGATCCTGGCGGTACTCATCGGGCTGGCGATGACAGGTCTTGTGGCAGCGGTGCGGTTCGGTAACGTCAAACTGCCGGAGATGCCGCAGGGTGTCACGTGGGGCCGCCTCCTGCTTGGCATGGGGGTGGCCACCGTTCTCCTCGTGGTTATCAAGTTCCTCAACGAATCGAGCTACCTGGCCTACGGCTTCTACATTGGGATCATCCTTGTCATTGCGCTTGCCGTCGGCGGGTTCCTGGCCTTCCAGGATGAGCAAAAAGGCGGGACCACCACCAATACACCCATGTAGTTCGGCAAACAATAGCGACATGCGACGACCCGCCACGTAAGCCGTGGCGGGTCTATCATTTGACTTGACAACTTTCAATGAACAGCGACATCGTTCTCAACCGTCTGCGCCGCGTCGTCACCCTGGACTCGTCCGTCTTCGTTGAGATCCGGGATGACCGCGAATTCACAGCCGCCTCAGCTGCCTGTGCTCTAATCGGTGTGCTGCTCGCCGCGCTGGGAGCGGTGCTCTACGCGGAGACGGTACTCGATTTCCGCCCGGCCGGTTGGATCGTGGATACGCTCATTCTCGGCAGTCTCTTCACGGCGCTTCTCTTCGCTGCGGCGGGTACTCTGATTTACGTGGTCCTGGTGCAGGTCTACGGAATAAACGTCGCGCCGGAGGGCCTCGCGAGGGTGCTGGGGGTAGCCTTCGGGTTCTACGCGCTCGGCTTCTTCGTCTTCCTGCCAGAGGTGGGATTCGCCGCCGGGCTGATGTCGGTTGCCCTCACCTTCTACTATGCCGTAGCAGCCGTGCGCGCGATTGTGCCCGAGCGGAACGAAATTGCGGTGGTGGCGGCAGTCACGAGCGGCTTCACGCTCTGGATCGCGCTGATGGCACTGCTCTCGAACCCGCCTGACAACCACTTTTACACGGGCGTTTTTGTTTACAGCATCTTCGATTAGCGGATAATCCGCCCCAATCGGTGCGCCAATCCGTTACACTGGCGCAAACTCAAGACGGAGGCGTGCCATGGTGACACCAGCCAACTGTCCTCAGTGCGGCGCCGACCTGCAGCCCGGCGCACAGATTTGCACAGCGTGCGGTCACAGACTCGCGGAAAACGAGGTCGTGACCCCGGCTGAACCTTCACCCTACGGAGAACCACCTTCCGCTCCGCCACCGTCCTCGCCGCCTCTAGCGGCCCCAACGCCGGTTCAGGACGAGACACACAGCCGCGCCGAACCCGCCGGGTCCTCGGTGGACGTGGCAGCGCTACTGACGGACGCGCGATCTCGTTGGGGCGTCGAGCAATCGCCCGTCTTTACCGCCGCTCTCGTCCTGGCGGCGGCGGCGTTTGTGCTCGGCACGATCGCGGTGATCCTCTTCCTGGTCGCGGCTTCCGATGACCCAGGCCAGAGGGATGACGCTTTCGCGATGTTCTCCGTGGCGATTCCGGCGGCGATAGGCGCAGCCGCCTTGTTAGCTTATCTGCGGCTGGAGGCTGGAACGCTTTCAGGGCCCGTGCACAGCCAGGACAGGATGATTGGCTTCGCCATATACGGCCTCTGCCTGGTCTTCACCCTGCTGATGCTCTACAAGGGCCTTGACGAAAGCCTCTCCGCGGAAACTGGCTGGTACTACTACGCGCTGCTATTCGCTTTCTTTGCGCTGGGCTTCAACATAATTGCACGGCCGGTGCCGGCGGTGCTTGCCGGTGTCGCTTCTGCGATGATCGGATTCGTCGGCATCGCGGTAGCAATGGTGGTGGCTGTCATCGGTGCGCTTCAGTACCGCAGCGATGACTTCTCCACTTACGCGATGGGCTACACCCTGATCGACGCCGCGCTGATAGTGGCGCTCTTGTCGATTGCATGGTTCCTCGGGATGCGTCGCGTTGATTCACGCATGTAGGCTGGCCTGAAGCCGTCCTCGGAATACCTGCCTTCTCGGGCCGATCAGGTCGTGTCAGCGAGTAGGCCAGGCGCGCCGAGGGCCACCATTTTCATAGCACCTAATCATATCTAAAACACGCGTTTCTACAAAACAAAATCCCTCTGTCTAGGGTTCTCCGCAAGCCCTCTCCGAGTGGCTCTAGCCGAGGTCTTCTTCGGTGATGTCACCGTCCTCGATGCGGTAAGCACGCACCACCGGCGCTTCCTCGTTCTCAAGCGAGACAAGAATGTAGTACGGGTCTGGCCAGTTGCGCGCAAGGCGCACATCCGTCGGTGAAGGATATGCTTCGCTTCGGGTGTGCGAGTGGTAGACCGCGAGGAAGTCCCACTCGTTCTCGTCGCACTCGCGCAGAAAACGGAGGAGTTCGCGGTCATCCACACGGTAGCGGAATTCGCTGGCCTCGGAGTTCGTGGCGCGCACCTGCTTGACGGGACTGCCGTTCTTGCCGGCCAGCATGCCGCAGCACTCCAGCGGGAACTCTTCCCGCGCGTGGTCGATCATGCCCTCGATGATCTCCTGCGGCAGTCGCAGCATCAGTCGTTGGCAGTCGGCTCGACCGAGTCGGCATCGATGTAAACCCCGGTGAAATCCTCACTGCCGACGACGCCATTGACGCGCACCTCGCGCCCCACAACGGTGCCAAGGTCGCGGTGGCCGTGATACTTACGGATCACCAGAGCGGTGTTGGCCTCGCCCGTCACCTGGTAGAGTTCGTGCTCGTCGCTATACGAGAGCGTGCCTGTGGTCGTCACGTGGGCGTCAATAAAACGCGGCGGGATCGAAGAAATGTCGTGGATAGAAACGTCCTGGACAGAGGCGATCGACTTGCCGCCGTGCTCCAGCGCAAATGTTGCTGTCAGCACGAAGACGGCCAGCACCACAAGTGACGCGTACATGAATGCCCGGCCCATCAAAGCCTGCCTCCTACCACCAGATCGTGCCTTGTGTCTCTTCCGGCGTTTCGCCGTAATCCTTGCTCCACAGTTCAGTCGAAAGGTACTTCCACCCGCCATCAGCGAGTAGGGCCACGACATTGCCCTGGTCAAGGCGCTCGGCAGCGCGGATGGCCACGCGGAGGACGGCGCCCGCGGAGATGCCGGCAAAGATCGCTTCTTTCTCCATCAACTCCTTGGTCATGCGGAAGGACGTCACGGAATCAACCACGATGCGGCCGTCGAGAACGGACTCGTCGAGGACGGGCGGAATGAATCCCTCCTCCAGCGCGCGCAGGCCCTGGACGAGGTCGCCGGGGTGGGGTACAGCGGCGACAACCTTGACGCCAGGCACGTTTTCCTTGAGGTAGCGCCCTACACCGGTCAGTGTGCCCCCGGTGCCGAGGCCAGCCACGAAGACGCTGATATCGGGAACGTCGCGCAGAATTTCCGGGCCGGTAGTCTCGTAATGGGCGCGGGGGTTGTTCTCGTTACCATACTGGTAGGGCATGTAGTAGCGGTCGGGCTCGGCGGCGACCATCTGCTGTGCCTTGAAGACGGCGTCGTTGGTGCTCATGGCGTGCCGGGCATAGACAACCTCCGCACCGAACGCGCGAAGGAGCGATTCGCGCTCCGGCGTCACGTTGTCCGGCAGCACGCAGAGGAGCTTGTAGCCTTTAGCGCGGCAGACCATCGCGAGGCTGATGCCTGTGTTGCCGCTTGTCGGCTCGAGGACGATCTTGTCATGGGTTAGGTCGCCGGACTCTTCGGCGGCGTTGATCATGAACAGGGCGATTCGGTCCTTGACGCTGCCGGTGGGGTTATAGCCTTCGAGCTTCGCCCAGACCCCGACTCCCGGCCTCGGGCTGAGGTGGTTCAGTCGAACAAGCGGGGTATTGCCTATGGCGTCGAGGATCGAGTCGTATCGCATGAAAGTTGTCGAGTGGCCGCTTAACTGCCGCCGGCCAGCGCCGGCAAGATCGAAACGGTATCGCCGTCCTTGAGCTGCGTCTCCAGCTTGTCGAGGAAGCGGATGTCTTCGTCGTTGAGGTAGATATTGACGAAGCGGTGGATCTCGCCTTCCGTCATCACCATGTCGTGGAAGCCCGGGAACTTCGCGTCGATATCGGCGAGCAGTTCGCGGACGTTGGCGCCTTCGGCGGCAACCGATTTGGCACCGCCGAGGTGCTTTTGCATGTTCGCTGTAACCCGGACGTCGATCGCCATTAGCTCAGTGCACCTTCGACCCCGTGGCCGGGGAACGGTGAGCCGCAGAAGCCCTCGTAATCGATGAGGCCCTCGATCGACGGGTTGTCACCGCACAGGGGGCAGGCCGGGTCCCGGCGCAGCTTCACCGTACGGAACTCCATGGAGAGCGCGTCGACCATTAGGAGGCGGTTCACGAGAGGCTCGCCGACGCCGAGGATCACCTTGATCGTCTCAGTGGCCTGGATCGAGCCCATGATGCCGGTGAGGGCGCCTAGCACGCCGGCTTCGGCGCAGCTGGGAACCATGCCGGGCGGCGGTGGCGCAGGGAAGAGGCAGCGGTAGCAGCCCTGACCCGGCACGTAGACGGTCGCCTGCCCGTCGAAGAGAAGAATAGCGCCGTCGATTAAAACCTTCTTCGCGAAGTAAGCGGCGTCGTTGACGAGATAACGGGTCGTGAAGTTATCAGCGCCGTTCACGACGATGTCGTACTGGGGAATGATCTCCATTGCGTTGTCGGAAGTCAGCGGAGATTCGTGGAGGACGACTCTTACGTCGGGATTGTAGGCGTTGATGGTTTCTCGAGCAGAGACAGCTTTCGGTTTGCCGACGTCGTTGTTCTGGTGCAGGACCTGCCGCTGCAGATTCGAAAGGTCGACGGTGTCGAATTCCACGATGCCGATGGTGCCGACGCCGGCGAGGGCAAGGTATAGCGCGACCGGGCCGCCGAGGCCGCCCGCGCCAACAATAAGAACCTTTGACTCCATGAGTTTGCGCTGCCCCACCGGCCCGACCTGCGGCATGATGATGTGCCGGCTGTAGCGGTCGACCTGCTCAGGCGTGAGAGCGCCGACGCGCGGGCGGTCGTCTTCCGCGTCGTCGGAGCCACCGGCAATGGCGGGGATAACGGCGAGTTCGTCGCCGTCCTTGACGGGTGTGTCCTTGCCCTGGAGCGAATTGATCTCCTGATTGTTGACGTAGATGTTGATGTGACCAGGAATTTGATCCTTTTCGTCGTAGATCATGTGGCGCAGGCCGGGGTATTCTGCCCCGAGCGTATCGAGTACCTGACCGACGGTGTCGCCTTCAGTCTTTATATATGTCTGGTTTCCGGCCAGTTTTCGGAACGGCGTGGGTATGTACACCGTTACTGGCATATCAATTTTCCTCCGGGGCAGCATTTCTAAGCCTCCATCTGCAAGTATCTCTCACCGGTATCGCACAGAACAGTGACGACCCGTTTACCTTCTCCCAGTATCTTCGCGACTTGAATTGAGGCGACGACGTTGGCGCCGGCTGAGATTCCGACCAACAGCCCCTCTTCCGAACAGAGACGACGCGACATCGTCACGGCATCCTCGTCGCTGATGGCGATTATCTCGTTGTATATTTCGCGGTTCAGGATGCCCGGCACAAAGCTGGCGCCTATCCCCTGGATGGCGTGGACGCCGGCGCGCCCACCCGCCAGCACCGGCGACCGCTCCGGCTCGACAGCGGTGATGTGCAGATCGGTGAGTGTCTCGCGCAAGACTTCGCCGACGCCGGTGATAGTGCCGCCCGTGCCGACGCCGGCAACGAAGGCGTCGATGCGGCCTCCAGTGGCTGCGAGGATTTCGTGTGCCGTGGCGCGGCGGTGTGCGTCAGGGTTGGCGGGGTTTTCGAACTGCTGGCACATGAAGTGACCGGACTTCTCTACAAGCTCCTGGGCCGCATAGACCGCCCCCGTCATACCCTCGATGGCCGGTGTGAGGACGACCTGCGCGCCGTAGCGGGCAAGGAGGTCACGTCGCGCGAGGCTCATGTCCTCAGGCATGGTGACTATGAGCTTGTAGCCCTTGACCGCCGCTACCATTGCGAGGCCGATGCCGGTGTTGCCGCTCGTCGGTTCGACGATGGTATCTCCAGGCTTCAGCTTGCCTTCGCGTTCGGCCGATTCGATCATGCTGAGCGCGATCCGGTCCTTGACGCTGCCGGCTGGATTCAGCGACTCCATCTTGCCGACGATCTCGGCCGCACCGATGGGCACGATGCGGTTGAGGCGCACCATCGGTGTGTCTCCGACAAGGTCGAGGACGGTATCAGCGATCTTGTTGTTATCCCTGCCCATGACAGCTCCTAGATGATATAGCGGGACCCCGCGGGCTGCGCCATGCGGTCGCGCTCCGCTAGGTCGGCGATGGTTGTTGTTGTGAGGACGCCGAGGACGGCCTCGCGGACGGCGGCCCACATCTCAGACTGAGCGCAGCCACCATTGGTCGCGCAGTTACCGGCGTGATTGAGGCAGTCCACGTCGATGATGGGCCCTTCGAGCGCTTCGATGACGTTGGAGACCGCGATCTCGCTTGGACGGCGTGCGAGGACGTGTCCGCCCTGCGGGCCACGCACGCTACGCACGAATCCGGCCCGGCGCAGCGTGGTCAGCAGCTGCTCCAGGTAGGATTCTGGGATGCTTTGGCGCGCGGCGATGTCCCCGCTCTGGGTGGGCCGCTTTTCGCCATAGCGGTGCGCCAGCTCGATGAGGGCGCGGATGCCATAGTCGCCTTTAGTTGAGATCTTCATTTAAAGTCGAGTTTCCCTGTCAACATTATAGCATACCCCCAAGGGGTATCGAGCAATCTGACGTTGCGTGTTTGCCCGCTCGTATGCTTTCTCATATCAGGAATAGCACCATCGGCACGATGAGAATCGCAGCCATGAAGGCTCCAAATGCGCGCCGGTCGTGAGTGATGCGATTGGCGGTGTTAATAATGGCCGCCGAGTAAGGCTTGTAGAAGAGCACTAGGATCGTAAGCGAAATGGCCGCGCCCACGGCCATCTGCGTGAACACGATGGTGAAGGCGTGCGGCGCGTCGAGGAGGAGGGCGGCGACCATCGTATCGACCCAGGTCGTGATATTGGCGCCCATTACGTAAGGGATTATGGCATTGCGCCGGATGTACCCTTTCAGTGATAGCGGGATGAGAAGAGTAAGCGAGATCGAGACGGAGAGCGTCACGGCGGTGACGGCCATGCCGAGACCAAGCATCGGCAGCGGCTTGTGGAACCACTCCTTCAGCCGCTCGAAGCGGCCGTCGGCGCCTGCCTCCAAATTAGGGAGGGCGCGGTCGAAGACGGTGAAGGCAGTGAGGAGGAGCCCTACGCCGATGACGAAGACCATGAGGTCGGGGGCGGAATCGGCGATGCGTGTGACGATCGGTTCGTAGGCAATATCGACGAAGGAGTTGACGGCGCCCGGGGTGCCGACGCTGATACCGTCGAACCAGCCCTGCTCCAGCACAAATATGCCAATTGGAAGGACGGGGAGCCAGAGGGTGAAGGCGGTAAGCAGCGCTACAACGCCAATGTAGAGGCCGTCGGCGGAGCGCTTGTGGCTGACCCAGAGCAGGAAGCCTATGAAAAGTACGATGAACGAAGCACCCAACCTCGAACCGTTGAGCATGGCGAAGGCCTCGACGTCTGATGTCGTTCCAGAGGCGAAAAGGCTGAGGGAGATGGCGGCGACCGGCGAGCCACTCATGACAACGTAGGAGCCGAGCCATCCGAAGCCGAGCAGGTTCAACGAGCCGTCGGCGGAGAAACGGGAGAGGATAGGCTCCAGGCCGGTGGCACCGGTCTTCAGCAACTCCAGAGCGAGAATGAAGAGGAAGAGTCCGGCGAAGCTATAGCCTGCTCTTAGCCCGCCGGAGGCGGTCGCTTGCCAGCGCGGCCGCGGCATGGCCACGGCCAGCGAATGCGGTTGGCCGGCGGACCCGCCGGGCAAGCCGGCCTCCGTCGCGTTTTCAGATTGCATGGTGCGGCGTGGCCCGCTCCTGCATAGCGTCGATGAGCACTTTAGCGACTTCGGGGCGGGAGAACTCAGGCGGCGGCATCAGACCGCCCGTCAGCATTTCGCGCACCTGGGTGCCGGAAAGAGCGACGCGGTCCTCCGGGCCGTGCGGGCAGGTCTTGACGCTGCCCATGCCCTCGCACTTGTTACACCAGAAGGAGTGCTCAAACATGAGGGGCACAATGCCCAACGCACCGGGATCGATCTGGTTGAAGATCAGCTGGGCGTCGAAGGTGCCATAGTAGTTGCCGACGCCGGCGTGGTCCCTACCGACAATGAAGTGCGTGCAGCCGTAGTTCTTGCGCACGAGGGCATGGAAGACGGCCTCGCGTGGCCCTGCGTAGCGCATGGCCGCCGGGTTGACCGAGAGTAGGACGCGGTCCTTCGGGTAGTAGCCGTCGATGAGGACCTCGTAGCACTTCATGCGCACGTCGGCGGGTATGTCGTCCGACTTGGTGTCGCCGACGAGCGGGTGCAGCAGCAGGCCGTCGACAATTTCCAGTGCGGCCTTTTGCAGGTATTCGTGGGCGCGGTGGACGGGGTTGCGGGTCTGGAAGCCGACAACGGTGCGCCAGCCCCGCTCGGCGAAGGCAGCGCGGGTCTGTGCGGGCGTCAGGCGGTACTCGAGGAAGTTGTCGTAGTGTGGGAGCGCCAGCGCCTTGAGCGGGCCGCCGAGCAGCGTATCGCCCTGGGCGTAGAGTGCGGCGACACCGGGGTGGGCCTCGTCGTCGGTGCGATAGACGTTGATGGCCTCGGCCTTCTTGTCGTAGCGGAACTTCTCCTCGACCGTCATTACGGCCAGCAGGCGGTTGAGGCCGTCCTTCAAAGTGATCTCATCGCCTTCGCTGATGCTCTCCGCACGTTCGTCGTCGACGGCGAGCGTGATCGGCATCGGCCAGGGCAGGCCGCTGGCCAGTTTCATGTCGTTGACCGTGGCCGTGTAGTCGGCCTGAGTCATAAAGCCTGTGAGCGGGCTGTAACCGCCGTTGGCGAGCAGTTCGAGGTCAGACAGAGCCCGTGAGTCGAGCGTGATGGAGGGGAGTGGGGCGGCGCGCGCGCGGAGGGCCTCGGCGTCGGAGCCGGTTGCCCGCAGGTTTATTAGTTGCCCGCCGTGGGCTGGGATGGTCTCTCCGGTCGTCATGAGGTCTCCGTTCAGTTACGAGTAGAGACGCCCCGCCGGGGACGTCTCTACGGTGATGTTTCGAGGTTTGAGCCGGGGCCTACTCGTGGAGGCCGCACTCCTTGAACTCTGGGTTCTCCCACCACCAGCGGCCGGCGCGGATGTCCTCGCCGTCCTTGATGGCGCGAGTACATGGAGCGCAGCCGATGCTGGGGTAGTGCTGGTCGTGCAGCTTGTTATAGGGCACCTTGTTAGCGCTGATGTACTCCCAGACTCCCTCGTTGGTCCATTCGATGATGGGATTGACCTTGAGTAGTCCGTTGCCCTCGTCCCACTCGATAGCTGGGGTGTCGGTGCGCGTGACAGACTGGTCGCGGCGGAGTCCGGTCATCCAGGCGGCAGCGCCGGCGAGGGCGCGCTTAAGGGGCTGCACCTTGCGGATGGCGCAGCACTCCTTGCGCAGATCCACGCTTTCGCGGAAGGAGAAGAAGCCCTTCTCGCGGGTAAGCGCCTCGACGGCTTCGCGCTCGGGGAACATGACCTGGATCGGGATGTCCTCGTACTTGAAGCGGACGGCGTCCATGACCTGGTAGGTCTCATCGTTGAGCCGGCCGGTGTCCAGCGTGAAGACGCTGATTGCTGTGCCGTGCTTGCTGATGATGTCCATGAGAGCGACGTCTTCGGCGCCGAAGCTGTTGGCGAACTTGATGTCGCCGCCGAAGGTCTGAGCCGCCCAGCGCACGATTTCCTCGGCCGTCTTCTGGCCGAGTTGGGCGTTGAGGGCGTCTACGTCCGCCTCTGTGTATCTGACTGCTTCTTTCACTGCGTTCCCCTCCTCGGGTGAATTTTGGTTACGAGATCATTTGTCGCTGGTTAAACGGCGCACTCACCCTCGCCGCGGATGACCTCGAACAGCTCTTCCTTGCCCCAGTCCATGTAGGTGTCGATCTCCTGGTGGATGGGGCCGACTTCCTTGAAGTCGTCGAACAGCGTGTCGAAGGCCTTCGGGCCGTGGCGGTCGACGAATGCGACAAAGTCTTCGCCCTCGTTCCGGTTAGCCACGTAATGGTCGATCATCTTCTTGATGGCCGCGGGAGTGCGCTTGGAAGGCACGCGGGCGACGCGGGTGGCGAACTTACCGCCACCGACGTAGTTGCCGCCGCCGAGGAAGATGTCGAAGCACGGGATGGTCGCGCCGTTGGCACTGAAGGACGAGCCCTGAAGGCCGATGGCCGCCAGGTGGTGCTGGCCGCAGCCGTTGGGGCAGCCGCTGGCCTTGACGTGGATGGCCTGTACGAGGGGATCGTTCTCGTATCCCCACGCGCCCTTGAGGACTTCCTCGCGGATGGCAACGCCGACGCCCTGGGAGGACGTGATGCCCATCTTGCAGGAGTCGGTGCCCGGGCAGGCGACGACATCCGCCAGCAGGCCAGCATCTGGGTCGCCGAACCCGATCTTTGTCAGTTCAGCGTGAAGGGCGGGCAGGGAGGCCTCGTGCACCCAGCGTAAGACCAGGTTCTGGTTCTGCTGTGTGCGGGCGTTGCCACCGGCGAAACGCCGCATGATTGCGGCCAGCGCGCGGAATTGCTCCGGTGTGATGTTGCCCAGCGGCACGGTGATAGTAACGGCGAAGAAGCCTGGTTGACGCTGCTTGATAGCGTTGGTCTGCACCCATCGCGTGAACTCCGGGCCGGGCCGGACGCTGTTGGGCGCCTCGCCGGGGGTAGGTCCTTCGGGGGCAAGCTGCTTGAGCGCTTCCATGTCGACTGGTTCCCAGGCCCAGGGCTGCGCCAGCTCTTCTTCCACCTGGCGGCGGAACTCTTCGATGCCGAGCTTCTTGACCAAGAACTTGACCCGCGCCTTGTTCATGTTCTTGCGGAGGAGGTTTGCCTCTCCACCCTCCTTGTCGAAGACCTTGAGCGCGGCCTCGGCGACGCGGATGTACTGGCCGTCGTCGGCGCGCGCAAACTCCCAGAGCGTCTCCGCAGCCTGCACCATCGTGGAGGTGCCGCCGCCGACGACAATCTTGAAGCCGCGCATCTGCTCGCCGTTTTGCTCACGGATATCGGCCACGAAGCCCATGTCGTGGAAGGGGCTGCCGGCGCAATCGATTGGGCCGCAGGAGAAGGATGTCTTCCACTTGCGGGGCAGGTTCTGGCAGATGGGATTACGGATCATCTGGCGCGCGTAAGCCGCCGCGTACGGTGTGGTGTCAAACAGTTCGTGGCCGGAGACGCCGGCATAGGGACAACTGGTGACGTTGCGGACGGTGTGGCCACAGGCCTCACGAGTCGACAAGCCGACTTCGCCGAGGATGCGCATGACAGTGCTGGCCTGCTCCAGCGGCACGAAGTGGAACTGGAAGTTCTCGCGGGTAGTGATGTGGCCGCGGCGCATCCCGGAGTGTTTCTCCGCTACTTCGCCAAGCGCTTCCATCTGCTCGGCGTTCACGCCACCGTAAGGAAGCTTGATGCGCATCATCTGCTGGTCCATCTGGCGCTGGCCATAGGTACCCATGCGCAGACGGTAGGGGACGAAATCGCCCTCCAGGCTGGGATCGGCGCGGAACCGGGCGGTTTCGGCGTCGAAGTTCTCGAACTCTTCCTCGAGCGTCACGAAGACATGGCCGGGCTTGAGGTCCCTGGGTACTTTGGGATGCGCCTGTGGCGTAAAGGGTGCTTCCTGTATCGTCATCATCAACCTCCCAGAACTGTGCCTCTGAGGCTAAGTCTACTTTGTCAGTCTGGTAAGTCGGAATTGTATGCGCAAATGTAATGCGCTGTCAATTCACGTGTAGGATGCCGGGTTGGTGTAGAAGCGGTAGTAAGGCACCCATGGCTCAATTCCCAGCTGGTACATCAACGTGCTCACATCCCCGTGATGCGAGATTTCGTGCAAAACTAGGTGCAGGGCTAGGTCCATGGGGCTGTACAGGAGCGGCGTGCCGTCGATATCGACTTCGGCCTTCTCATGGAGAGCCGTGTCGTCCAGGGCTTCAAGGAAGTCGGTGAGGCGGGATCCGGTCTCGTGCCGATACGCGTTCAGCTCATCCCAGGTCATCATCGTGCCTTCGGCCAGGTCCGGCATGCCGCCCGTCTTACCGTCAATGATGGCGTCGTTCCAGCGCTCGCGGCCGCGCAGGATATGTGCCAGGCAGTTCCGCATCGCGGGCCAGCCGGATCCAGCGGCCTCGCGCTGGAGCGAATCGTTGTCGGATTTCAACGTCGTCTCGATGTCCGCCCAGGCGAAGTCGGTGAAATTCATCAGGTCAAGCAGCGAAGCGCGGTCCATCCTAGGTGTTCGGATCGCCGTCTACGTTGTGGTAGAGGAACTCGCCAAGTTGCTGCAGGAACTCGACCGGGTCATCGATAGCGTCTTCGGCTTCGTCGCGAAGCTGTTCCGCTACGTTGAGAAGTGGCAGGAGGGTGTCGGAGAGGTCGGGGAAGCGGCCGGCGATTTCCGCAGGCGATTCGCCCGCGCCGAGTAGCGCGAGGCATTCTTCCAATACGAGCGCAAGCGCCGGATCGTCTAACATGGGCCCCCTGGTCCGTCTGCCGCCGACGGATCGGCCAGCAGCCGACGCCATCAACGTACGCGCACTAAATCGATTCGTCAATATGGAAAACTAGAAATCTAAGACGTGAACGTGCCTCCCTGAACGATTAGTGTTGTGTTCCGACTGGCAGGCTGTAGCGAGATGGTGTCTGGCAGGGGAAGCGGCTCGAAGTCTCCGCAACGTGGCGCAATGCGGGATAATCGAGGCCTATGCACTTCGACCTCTTGGCGATTGGATCCGGGCCGGCCGGACAAAAGGCAGCGCTGCAGGCCAGCAAGCTGGGCAAGCGCGCCGCTGTGGTAGAGCGCATGGATGTGCTGGGTGGCGTTTCGATCCACACCGGGACGATTCCCAGCAAGACCCTGCGCGAGGCCGTGATCTACCTGACGGGGTACCACCAGCGTACGTTCTACGGTCACGAATACGCAGTGGACGACGACATCACGATGGAAGACCTGATCACCCGAGCACAACAGGTAATTCAGCACCAGGTGCAGATCGCGACCAAGCACCTGCAGATCAACGGCATCGAGGTTCTGCACGGACAGGGAGCGTTCGTCGATGCCCACACGATAGCGGTCACCGAGGCGGACGGGGCGGGAACGCGCGTCACAGCGGACTTCGTTCTGATTGCCACGGGCAGCGAGGCGGCGCGACCGTCCGAGGTGCCATTCGACGGCGCTCGCGTGCTGACCAGCGACGATCTGTTGCGCCTGCCGGCAATCCCGGAGTCGCTCGCCGTCATTGGCGGCGGGATCATCGGCACCGAGTACGCCGGCATCTTCGCCGCGCTCGGCATCCCCGTCTCGCTGATCGACCGGCGGCCGCGGCTGCTGCCGTTCGTCGATGGCGAGGTGGCGGACGCGCTCGCGAGCCACTTCATCGAGAACCGTGTGCAGCTCTACCTCGATGAAGACGTCTCGGACATCGACACCTCGGATCCGGACGCGGTGCAGCTTCACCTGGAGTCCGGGAAGACGGTAAGGGCGGCGGCGGTGCTATATGCCATCGGCCGTGTTGGAATAACGGACGGCTTGCACCTGGAGGCGGCCGGGCTACAGACGGACGAGCGGGGCTGCGTCCCCGTGAATCTGCACTGCCAGACGGCTGTGTCCAATATCTACGCCGCAGGCGATGTCATCGGCTCGCCAGCGCTGGCAGCGACTTCGATGGAGCAGGGTCGCCTTGCCGCCTGTCATGCATTTGATGTGCCCGAGCAGACGGCCAGCGTCCCACTGCCGTATGCGATTTACACGGTACCAGAGATCGCCATGCTGGGGCCGATAAGCGAGCAACTGGATGAGGCAGGAGTCGAGTATGTCGTCGGGTGCGCGGCGTACAACGAGATCGCACGCGGCCGGATGTTGGGTGATCATGCCGGCTTCCTGAAGATGCTGTTTCACGCGCCGACTGGACGCCTGGTGGGCATTCATGCTGTCGGGGTGCATGCCAGCGAGCTGATTCACATCGGCCAGGCGGTGATGGCATTCGGAGGCCGCATCGATTACTTCATCGACACGGTGTTCAACTACCCGACGCTGGCAGAGTGCTACAAGGCGGCTGCGCTGGATGCTGCCAACGACCTGCGCCGTGCCGGGACCTATGGGAACATCGATATGTTCGTGCCGGCGCCGCCCGTGCCAAGGCTCGAAGCGAAGGAATAGCCTCTATCCGCCGGCGACGGCTGGGACGATGCTCACTTCGTCGCCGCCGGTGAGGCGGGTCTTAAGGCCATCCTGAAAGCGCACGTCCTCTCCGTTCACGTAGACGTTGACGAAGCGGCGGAGGTCGCCGGTCTCATCCATGAGCCGGTCCTTGAGTCCGGGGTAGCGCGCGTCAAGGCCCTCGATGCAGTCGGCGAGCGTCTCGCCCTCGCCGGGGACGACGGCTTCGTCATTGGTCAGCTTTCGCAGCGGCGTGGGGATGCGGACCGTGACGCTGAGACCCATGCCTTCAGCGCCGCCGCCGGGAATCTGCTCGGGTTCGCGTTGCATTGCCATCGTTCTATCCTTCCACAACGTCTTCATATACCGGATCGACGCGCACACCGTGCTCGCGCACCCACTCGAGTCCGCGCTCGATCTCCTCACGGTCGCCCTGCAGTTCGAGGATTACCCAGCCGCGGGCGTCGGTGACGTCGGCGCGGCGGATGTTGGTGACAATCTCAAACTCCTTGGCCAGCTTCCAAATGATTGGCTCTTTGATCAGCTCTTCGACGAAAGTGAACTTCACGCGTACGGAATCCATATCTATACCGCCTTCGTCAGTGGTAGTGCGCCCTCGCGCTCCTCGAATGCCTGCTCGAATGACTCGATCGTGGCCGCCACGGCAAGGGGCGGCTGAAGGGCGGGCGCCACGGCTTCCTGTGTCTTCAGTCCGGCGCCCGTGATGAACGCGACGACGACCTCGTCCGGAGCGACGTGGCCTTCGCGCACCAGCTTGCGCAACCCGGAGATAACGACGCCACCCGCGGTTTCGGCAAAGATCCCTTCGGTTTCAGCGAGGAGCCTGATGCCCTCGATGACCTCGTCGTCGGTGACAGAGGTGGCGCCGCCGTTAGAGTCACGCATCGTCTTAAGAGCGTAGTACCCGTCAGCCGGGTTGCCAATCGCCAGTGACTTAGCGATCGTGTTCGGCTTCTGGGGCCGGATGTTCCACGAGTCGCGCTCGTAGGCGTCGGCGATCGGCGAGCAGCCGAGAGCCTGTGCCCCGCTCATGCGGGTGCCGCGCCAGTCGATGAGGCCTAGCCAGGCCAGTTCCTTGATGCCCTTGTAGATCTTTGTGAAGAGCGACCCGCTGGCCATCGGCACGATGCAGTGGTCCGGCGCGCGCCAGCCCAGTTGCTCGCAGACTTCGTAACCCAGCGTCTTGCTGCCCTCTGCGTAGTACGGCCGCACGTTGATGTTGACGAAGGCCCATGGGTACTTGTCGCCAAGCTCGCTGCACAGGCGGTTGACGTCGTCGTAGCTGCCATCGACGGCGACCAGCGTTGGCCCGTAAACCGCCGAACCGATCACCTTACTGGTCTCGAGATCCGCAGGGATGAAGACGGCCGCACGCATGCCCGCGCGCGCCGCGTGCGCGGACACGCTATTGGCCAGGTTGCCCGTTGAGGCGCAGGCCAGCGTATCGAACTCAAACTGCCGCGCAACCGTGCTGGCGACCGAGACTACGCGGTCTTTGAACGACCACGTCGGGTTCGCGCAATCATTCTTGATGTAGAGGCGCTCCAGGCCCAGTTCGCGGCCCAGGTTCGGCGCGCGCACCAGCGGTGTGTATCCCGTCCCGATGTCGATCGCGGCCTCGGCGTCGGCGGGTAGCAAGTCGTGGTAGCGCCACATCGTCGGCGGGCCGGTTTCGATGCGCTCGCGGGAGATGACGCGCCTGATCGCGTCGTAGTCGTAGAAGACCTCAAGCGGGCCGAAGCAGAACTCGCAGACGTTGGATGGCTGCAGCGGATAATCGCGGCCGCATTCGCGGCATCTAAGGGTCTTGGCGGCTGACACGGTGCTTCCTCCGGGACGATAGACGTGACGTTACGATAGGCCGGCGGGCCTCCCGATCCGCCTCTGGCGGACGGAGGCCCGGCGCATCGCCATTCGCGTCCCGGTGTCACGTTGAGTAGCCGTCATGGGTAAGAAAAAAACCTCTCCGCAGAGCGTAAGAGGCTGGATGTGCTCTCATCGTTCCCCGATCACTCGGGGTCGGCATTGGCACCGTGTCTCGGGGACCGGTTGCCGGGTTTCACAGGGCCGAGCCCTCCACCGCTCTGGATAAGACTATATGCGATTACCGCGAATCCTAGCACGATGAAGTGAGAGTGGTCAACGAAATGAAGCGCTGGCTGGGAGTCAGGAAGCGGCCGCGGCGCGGTTCTCCGGCGGTCGCGCGAAGCGCTCCACCAGGTCAGCCATGATCGTGTGCAGCGAGATGCCGTCCAGCGTAGGGTGCTTGAAGCGGGCTTCGAGGTTAACCGTGTAGTGATGACGGCGTCCTTCTCGGCGGATCTTGAGCATGTCGGCGCGGCGTAGGTCGCCGATCAGCCCCCAGACTGTACGTTGTGTAAGCGACATGGAGTCTGCTATCTCACGAATTGTGCAGTCAGGGTTGACCGCGATGTAAAACAGTACCGCTCCGTGACTGGAGACCAGGTACCAGTGGTTGTCTATCGTGCTTGTGTGTCTACCCATCCCATCACCCGCTGTTCGTAAGGTTGTCTGCATCTGGATCACTTCTCGATACTTTCAGGCATTTGTCTTCTAGATGTATTTCAACAGGGAAACAACCGATTCTTCACGATCGTTACAGCTAATCACCCCGTCCTGTCCAGGAGCGCGGCTTCGAGAACCGCAGGTTCGAGCGGTGCAGCGGCAACTTCTTCGCCGTCGGCGACGACGACCGGGATACGGGCCCAGTAGAGCGCGTGGGCGACGTCATCGGCTTCTATGTCTACGAAGGCCAGCTGGAATTGGTTTTTCCTCTGATTCGGCGCAGAAGCGCCTCCGCTTCCTCGCAGAGACCGCAGTCCTGCTTCGTATAGAGCGTCACCCTCACGCCGTGGAAGTATCCTCCGGTGCGGCCGGAGCGTCTTCGCGCGGGACGCGGCGGCGGCGCGAGCGACCCGCCCGCTCTTCGGCGGGGGGAGTGCGCAGCAGGTAGATGATGCCGCCCAGGCCCAGAGGGATCGCCATAACGGCGATGACCTGAGCAGTGCGCAGCCCGAGAACCACCTCGTCATCGAGGCGCAGGAAGCTGACGGCGAAGCGGAGGATGCCATAGAGCAGCACCCAGCTGAAGAACGTCACACCCGCGCGGGGCACCCTGAAGTAGATGACTAGAAGCGCGACGAAGATTACCAGGTCACCTAACAATTCATACCCGACGGCAGGGTGCTGCGGCTCCAGGCGGAGCGGATAGGCGGGGCTATCCGGGTCCGTGTAGACGACGCCCCATGGTAGGTCCGTAGCCTTCGCGAAGTGCTCGCCGTTGATGATGTCGCCGATACGCCCGATGGCCATGCCCATGATGCCCCCGATGGCACCGATATCCAGGCCCCGTGGGATATTGGGCACCTTCGCGAAATAGGCGTAGCCCAGGCCGCCAATCGTCCCGCCGATTAGCGCGCCGTAGATCGAAATGCCGCCCGCGTTAAGCGAGAATATCTCGCCCAGGTCGTCTTCGAAGTTGCTCCAGTTCTCGATGACGTACAGCCCGCGCGCACCGATGATGCCGCCGATGACCAGCGCCAGCGCCACGTTGTAGATCATGTCTTCGGGGTAACCCATGCGGCGCGCCAGCCAGGCCGCGATGGTAACGCCGATGATCACGCCGAGAGCGGTGAAAACGCCATGCCACGTCACTTCGATGCCCGCGACTTCGAACACCGTGGGGTCGACGCCGATCTCAATCTTCAGGAGTATGGCTTCAATCATCTTCTTCTGGTTCCTCCTGTAGGTCGGCGCCGGCTTGCGAGGCCAGCTTGCGCAGTTCGGACGTGTAATCGGACGGGCCCGCGGCCTGTCCCGCGAGCGAGGAGCCGGCGGGCGTTATTTTAGCCCAGAGCCTCCTGCGAGGCACCCAGAACGTGATCATAAGGCCAACCACGATCGCCGCCGCGCCGACCCAGACAAGGTAATCGCTGCGGTCCCGCCGCACATCGATGCCGGAGAACTCGCTCTGTCGCTCGAAAGTGTATTCGTATTCGCCTATGGCCCGCGATGTCCCTTCCTCCAGCGTAACCGCTTGAGGACTGAGGCCGGTGATGGTGAGTTCAGGTTGGCCGGAAGCGGGTGCTTCGACGCTGGTCCCTTCTGACGTTGTATCGGTGCCGTAAACGACGTTGCTCAGCTGGAGGCTGACGGTGCCCTCGCCGCCACCGACGTCTTGAGGAAGCGGCAGGTCGAGAACGAATCCGGTTGGCACCTGGTCCAATGATTGATATGTGATGGAGAGCCCGGCGGACTTTGCCGTCTCGCCGGGGAAGAGGCGGAGGCTGTCCCCGCCTTCCGCGAGGTCGAGGACAAGTAGCTCATCATCGTCCGAGGCTCGCTCCGGGAGAAGGAGCGTGAGCGCGCGGCCGTCATCGAGGCGAACGACGGCACCGTCGAGCGGCTCTCCGTTCACCTCGAGGGTGTCGGGGAGCACGACGGTCTCGTCGAGGAGTGGCTGGCCGGCGCTATCGCTAACGAGAACGCGAGGAGCGGGACTGCGCATGGCAAGGGCGAGTGTCTCGCGATAGACGAGGTTGCCGCTGGCCGCCTCGCGAACGGCCAGCTGTGCACCGAAACCGAAATACGCCACCTGGTAGAAACGATAGCCTTCGAACTGGCAGGGCGTGTTGACCGTGGACGAGCACCGGTGCACTTCTTCGCCGCCACTGTAGATTGCGATGTCGGTGCGGTAATCGAGGGGCTGGCCGTCCGGCGCGAACTCGCCGTAGGCATCGAGAAGCTGGACCTGCATCTGGTTGGCGTTGCTTTCGGCGAAAACGGGAAGAGACGCGCCTTCAGCCAGGAAGAGTTCCGCGGAAAAGGCGTCGACTCGGCTGACCACGGCGGCGAGGATGAAGACGATCACGGCGGTGTGGGTGAGTAGCGTGCCGAGCATGGCGAACTGGAAGCGGTCGGCGAAAAGGAATGTAGCCTCTCCTTCCTTCCAGCGCTCGACGCGGTAGCGGGAGCGACGCAGGGCGCCCGTGAGCAGGGCGGAATCGATCTCTTCGGCGACCTGCACGCGGTGAGGGGTCAGGTCGAAGTAGCGATCGGGTACGCGCTTTCGGGGACGGGTGATGGCGGCCCAGACCCCGGGGAACCGGCTCACCACGTAGGCGCCCGTCGAGACGACGGTGACCGCGAGGAGCAGCGTGAACCAGCCGGCGTGGAAGATGTCGAACAGGCCGAGCGTGTTCATGGGCTCGGTGAGGATGCCGTAGACCCCCTCTTTTTCCGCGAGCCAGTCGGCCTCCAGTTGTGCGTCGCCGCGGACGTTGCCGGGCATCTGCGCCACCAGCACGCCGATGAGCGACACGGATGCAAGAAGCACGAGCAGGAGGATCGCGAAACGGACGTTCGTGAACAGCCACCAGACCGCCCGGAGGGGATTTATTAGCCCGAGCGTCCGCGTCCAGCCGCGTGCGGGCGCGCCCTCACTGGCGGTGTTCCCGGCGGTCAACGCGGCTCTCCTGAGGGAGCCAGGATTCCCGCGATCTTGGATTCCAGCTCGGTCTGCCCAATGGCGCCCTGCACGTTCTCGCCGCGATCCGACGACTCGAACGGGCCGATGAAGTGCTCGCGGACGATGCCATCGCCATCGATGAAGAACGTCTCCGGGTAACCATTCGTGCGGAACTCTTCGCCGACCTCGCCGTCACGGTCGATGAGAACGGGGAACTGAACTCCATAGTCTTCGACGAACGGCTGAATGATGGATTCGCTCTCCTGCTGGTTAACGGCAATGATGACGAGGCCCTCGTCCTGATAATCGTCGTAGGCGCGGACGAACTGTGGCATTTCCTTGCGGCAGGGGGCGCACCAGGTCGCCCAGAAGTTGAGCACGACAGGTTGTCCGCGGTAGTCGCTTAGCCGCTCCTCTTCGCCGGCCATGTTCTGCAGAAGGAAGTCAGGGGCCATATCGCCCGGCTCGACGCCGATACCTAAGCCGTCGATGAGGAGAGACGCCGGGAGGTCAACCGTTCCGTAGCGTTCGCCCGTGGGCGAGACGCCGCCGCCGCTGTCGCGCGATTCGATCCACCAGATTACGCCGGCGATGGCGACGATGACGGCGGCGGGGTAAAGCCAGCGGCGCAGAAAGCTGCGGGCGGGCCGCGGGCGGACCGCGTCTACCGGAGTGTCTGACATGGCCAGTAAAGGATACGCTGCCGGGGCGTCGCGGGCATCACTCCCGGAAGAAGACGTTCTGGTAGAGCGCCTTCGTTTCCAGGGGCTCTAGCCCGGCGCCGAGGTAAGAGTTGCCGATGCGAAGTTCGAAGTGGAGGTGAATCTCGAAGCCGGGGTTCGTAATCGCCTCCGGCGTGCCGCTGTCACCGATGTAACCAACAACCTGCCCCTCTGCGACCTCGGTCCCCGCTAGGATCTCATCCGGGATCGAGTTGAGGTGGCAGTAGCGGGTGACGATCCCGTCGCCGTGGTCGATCCACACCTGGCGGCCACGGAAGCGATCGAGAGCACCCTCGTCCGTGTACCCTTGGGTGGCGGAGCGGGCGAGGAGCGTGTTGAGTTCTTGTTGCGTCATGGGGTTGTAGTCCTGGTCGGAGCGAATAACGCGGCCGCCGCGCGCAGCGAGCGCAGGCGTATCGAGGGAAACATCAACGCAGGCGAAGCCGGTGAAGAAGTCGACGCCCTCGTGGACACCGAAGCGGTATTCACGAGGGACGTTTGGCATCTGGTTAGGGTCGCTGGGCAGGCAGGCGCCCTCGACGGGCATGAGCCAGCCGGTGCCGACGGGGTTCTCGCTAATGATGCTGGGGTCGATTGTGGGTTCCGGTGTGTGCAGCGGCTCAGCTTCCGCCCCTACGATCAGCAGTACGTCGCCCACGCTGATCACGGCGTCGGGGCCAAGTCCGTTACCCACCAGAAGCTCCTCAAGCGTGATGCCGAAGAGGTCGGCGATTCCACCCGGTGTATCGCCGTCCTGGACGACGTACTGGAAGTCGCCGGAGGTCGGCGACGGCTGGGCCGTCGGCGCGGCGGTCTGCGGGACTACCGTGGCCGCTGCCGTGGCCGGCGGCGACGCCGTCGCGCCTTCGCCGCCGCTGCCGCCACAAGCGCTCATCAGCAAGACGACGGCCACTAGGGCCGACACAATGACCGTGCCTGACCGGGCGAGCCTACTTCTGGACCGGATAGCCTTCTTCCTCCAGCGCCGCCTCAATCTTGTCGAGCGGCGTCTGCGCCGGATCGTATTCCACGATAACCTGCTTGGCGGCAGGGTCGCCGGATACGAGACGGGCGCCGGGCAGCGCTTGGACCGCTTTCTGGATGCTCTGGATGCAGTGGTCGCAAGAGATGTCGGGCGCTTCGAGCGTGATTTGTTCCATTGGTCAACCTCCCAGGCGGACGCGTTTCCGCCGTGTCGCGTGGCGCAGGGCCTGGGCGTGGGCCTGCGTTTCTACCATATCGTCAAGCGGCGAAAGCTGCACGTCTCCTTCGCGTTTCGCGAGGGCGAGTGAGATCAATCGGTCCGCGAAGCGCGGATTCTTGGGCAGGAGCGAGCCATGCATGTAGGTACCGAAGACGTTGCCGTACACCGCGCCCTCCGTTCCGTCGATGCCATTATTGCCGTATCCGCTGACGACTCGTCCCAGTGGCCGCGCCTTCTGGCCGAGGTAGGTGCGGCCGCCGTGGTTTTCGAAGCCGACGATCGTGTCGTCTTCACGCTCTATAGCAATATTGCCTATGCAGCGCTGGGCACCCTCGCCCGGATGCTCCGTCCAGATGTCGAGGACGTGCGCGCCGGCGAGTTCCCCTCCATCTGCACCCTTGTAGTAGGCGCCCATAAGTTGATAGCCACCGCAGACGGCGAGCATGACGCCGTCGTTCTCAGCGTACTCGCGCAAGGCTTCGGCTTTGACGTCGAGCAAGTCGTCGGCGACTCGGCGCTGCTCGACGTCCTGCGCCCCGCCGATGAAGACGAGATCGTACGCAGCTGGGTCGAAGCGATCGCCGAGCGTTAGTTCATCAACTTCGAGGTCGATTCCGCGGCCCTCGGTACGCCGCCGGAAGCACATGATGTTGCCACGGTCCCCGTAAATATTCATGAGCTTGGGATAGAGGTGCGCCAGCCGGAGCTTCACGACCGGTCGCCCTCCCAGAAAGCGCCGCGTCTAGCCCAGCGGCCGAGGATATTGCGGACTTGGAGCATCGCAGTGTAGGTGGGAATCACGTAAAGGGTGCCACCCTCCGGCGTGGCGCTGATCGACTCCCGGAGAGCGGCGACGGTGTCATCTTCGACGTGGGGATGGTCGCCCAGGCCGGCGTATTTGAGACGAAGCGCCATGTCCCACGACCGTTCTCCGCCGACGACAAGCGTGCTTACCTCACCGAGCTTCTCGAAGTCCACGTCCCATATCCAGGAGATATCCCGGCCATCGGCGAGGCCGTCGTTAAGGAAGATCGCTAGGTGCTTCGAACCCGGATCCGCCGTAATTATCCGGATCACCTGGTTCACGCCAGCGGGGTTCTTAGCAAGGATAACCTGCACCTCCCGTCCGTCGATTGCGAGCCGCTCCTGCCGCCCGAATCCGGCCGTGAAGCGCGCCAGGCCGCGCTCAATGACGTCCCTCTCGAGACCAAGCGCGACGGCCAGGGCGGCGGCGGCGGCAACGTTGTACGCGTTGTAAAGGCCGGCCAGCGGTATTCTGACGTTGATCTCGCCATCTGGAATAGTCAGCTTGACCAGCATGCCGCCGTCCTGAGATGTGACGGAGGAGACGGTGACATCCGGTTCCGGCCGGGCGCGGCCGCATCCGGGGCAGCGCCAGTGGCCGAGGTGTCCGTAGAAGACAGTAGTGTATGCAAGCTCCGCGCCACAGGCGTAGCACCAGCGCGCATCAGCCGCGTGCTCCAGCGCGTCCCCCGCCTGTGACGTGTCTTCGACGCCGTAGAGGATCACCGTGCCGACGGCAGCGTCCGATAGGGATGCGACCGCTGGGTCGTCTGCGTTGATGGCAAGTGTGAGGTCTGCCGGAAAGTCGCGGACGGCCTTGCGCCAGAGTGCCGCAACCGTCTCGACTTCGCCGTAGCGGTCGAGCTGGTCGCGGAAGAGGTTGCTGAAGAGAACTGCGCGCGGGTTGACTGCGCGAGCGACGATCGGCATCGTGGCCTCGTCCACTTCGAAGACTCCGATGCGTCTCTTGCGCCCGCGCATCCGGCCATCCCAGTCTGCAGCGCCGGCGAGTGCTGCGGCCACACCGCGCATCATGTTCGACCCCTCACTATTGGCCACCACGCGGAGGCCGGCCTCCTCGCAAACGTTGCGGACCAGGCGGGCCGTTGTCGTCTTGCCGTTGGTACCGGTGACAAGCACGCTGCCGTGCCCGAGCTTTGAGGCCAGGGTCCTTATGATATCAGGATCGATCCGTTCGGCAACGAGGCCGGGAAGCGCCGTCCCGCCACCGCGTCGCAGCCCCCGGCTAAGGGCTGCAGCGGCGCGGGCGGACACGATCGCGGCGGTAAGTCTCATGACTGTGATCATAATCGCTTGCCAGCCGGTGGGCGTCACGCCACAATGCGTTGGTATGTCCATCGAGTACAGGCTTATCCGCGACGAAGACTTCGAGGCGATCGCCCCGCTGGAAGCGCATGCCTTCTACGGCCCAAACGATGCGCTCAACGCCCAACACCTCCGCGACTTGACCCGCCCTGAATGGACTGTGGCCGCCTTCGACCACGGCAAGCCCGTGGCGGACGTACGCGCCATGCCACGCGAGCGGCTAATCAACGGAGCCCGCGTGCCATTCGCGATCGTCGGCCCCGTCACCTGCGCGGCGGCTTACCGCCGCCAGGGTCACGCAGGCAAGCTGCTGAAAATGCAGTTTGAGATTATGCGAGAGCGCGGCGAGCCCATCACCGGCCTCTATACCCGCACGACGCGCTCTACCGCCGCTATGGCTACGAGCGAGCGGAACAGAAGAAGCGCTATCACTTCGACCCACACAGCATCTACTTTCGCTGGCGCTCCGGTGGCGGCAAGACTGTGCCAGCCACCCCTGACGACTGGCAGCGCATCGACGCGATCTATACCGCGAAGGTACACAAGCAGAACGGTCCGCTGATGCGCGGAGAGAAGTGGTGGCGCTTCTCCGTGTTGCGCGATTTCGGCGAGGGCGGCAAGCTCAAGGACCGCGACATCGTCATCTGGCAGGACAGCGCCGGCGAAGATCGCGGGTACGTCGTCTACCAGAACCGCCCTTCGGGCAACCGATCAGGTGGCTGGGAGCAACAGGAAATCTGGATCCGCGACTTCGTCGCCCTGGATTACCATGCGTGCCTCGGGCTGTGGCAGCATATGCTGACCCACGACCTGGCGGAGAACGTGAGCTATGACGCACACGTGGACGACCCCCTTGCGGACATGCTTGAAGACCCGTCCGTGCTTAAGGCTGAGCGCGCCGAGGGCCCCATGATCCGCATCGTCGATGTCCAGCAGGCGCTCGCGACACGCCCCTACGTCGGTTCCGCCGCGCCGTCATTCACCATGCGCGTCACTGACTCATCCGCTCCCTGGAACGGAGGCGACTGGCGTGTCGAAGCCGCCGACGGCCACATGCGCGCGGCCAAGACCACCGACGACCCCGACATTGAACTCGACATCAACTTCCTCGCCCCCCTTTATACCGGTATGCGCACTCCCCAGCTGCTGGCAGATGTCGGCATGATCACCGTGCACAACGCCGCAGCCCTACCCGCCATCGCCGACGCCTTCAGCGTTACCGCCGTTCCGTACACTCAGGACTACTACTGACCCTCACGATCCGGGGGTCACCTTTCAAGGTGGCCAGGCGTCACGCCTCGTATTCCCATCCCGGTTGCCAGTCCCAAGGCTCCATCACCAGGTCGGCGAGGGCGCATCCATTCAACAGATGCTCCAGCGCATGGTGAGGAGCCCTGTGCGCCACCATGATGATCGTCTCGCCCGAGTGCTTCGCTCGCACGTCATCCAGGAACGCCCCGACCCGCACAACCACATCGCCGTAGCTTTCGCCAGAAGGAAACGGCTCGGCGACGTGCGCAGGTGCGGCCGCGTGCACTTCCGCCGCTGGGAAGCCGTTCATCTGCCCGAAGTCACACTCCCGCAGCCGCGCGTCTGCGATGATCGGCACCGCGCGCCCGCCGAACGCAATCTCCGCCGTCCTCCGTGCCCGCAGCAAATCCGAACAGTACACCGCCGCAATATCATCCAGCTCCCGCCGCTGCCCCAGCTCCGCCGCCTGCTCCTCACCCACCGCCGAAAGGTCTGGGTCGTTATGCCCTGACGCTACCCCCGCCTCGTTATCAGCCGAGGTCGAATGCGTCTCGTAAATCAGCCGCACCATCCGTCCCGCCAACCTTGTTTCTTGTCCCATGTCTCCTGTCTCAACCCTGGCGTCCGCCGAGGATGTCCATCATCTCCTGGCGCGTCAGCCCGCCCTCCAGCGAGGTCGTCGTCCCCTGCGTGAGCACCTCCTCGGCGAAGCGCTTGAGCTCGCTCGCAGCCGCGTAAAGGAACATGCTGCCGTAGCTGACCCGCGCCACACCCAGCTCCTGCAGCTGCTCCACCGTAAATCCCGGCGGAAAGATGACGCTGACCGGCGCCGGCACTTCCTTCGCGAAGGTGCGGATCGCCTCCGGGTCCCGCGTGCCCCAGGTGAACACGCACTCGGCGCCCGCCTCCGCGAACGCCTGCCCGCGTCTCACCGCCTCCTTAAGCGCGGCGTCCGGATCATCACGCAGCACCAGGAAGGCGTCCGTGCGCGCGTTGAGGCAGAACTCAGAGCCCAGCTTCTCCCGCTCGTCAATGAACGCCGCGATCTTCTCCATGTGCTCCTCCAGAGGCAGCAACGAGACTTTCCCTTCCTCATGCACGCCATCCTCCATGTTCATGCCGACTACCCCCGCCGCCACGAACTGCCGCACCGTCTCCCGCACATCTTCCGGCCCGCCGAAACCCGCCTCGCCGTCGGCGTTGACAGGCAAATCCACGGCGGCGGCGATCTGTTGCATCACGAAAACAGTGCGTTCGCGGCCAACGCCGAGGTCGGCGAAACCAGCCGCATTGGCGATGGCGGCGCTGCTGCCCTGGATGGCCTTGAAACCCAGGTGTTGGAAGATGAGGGCGCTGATTACGTTGAACGCCCCCGGCATCACCAGTATCTCCGGCGCGTGCAATAGGTCCTTCAGACGCCGCGCTTTCTCATTACCGGCGGCGATGATGTGGGCGGCGATGTCTGGCATGGTTCACCTCACGGGCAATGTATCACCGGGCCACTCGTCCGGCTGTGCATAATTTCACAGGCTGATACAATCCCCTCGGCATGACATCCGCCAGCGAGTCCATCCCCGTACCCCGCCAACAGCCCTCCGGCCCCAGACTCTGGCTGCAGGCGCTTTACACCATCCCCCGCGTTGATCCCGCAGAGGTCGACCCGCTCGCCCGCTGGCTCATCCTCGGCCGCGTCTCCGTCGTCGTCATGAGCGTCATCTCCGCCATCATCGGTGGTCTCCTTGCCATGTACGACGACCAGTTCAGCCTGCCGCTCCTCCTCCTCCTGGTCGCCGGGCTAGCCCTTGCGCACACAGGCAGCAACCTCGTCAACGACTTCTGGGACTTCCAGCACGGCATCGACACCCCGGACTCCCCCCGCGCCACCTACGGACCCCACCCCTTCGTCGCCGAGAAGAAGAACACCCGTGAGTTCCTTCTCGTCACGATCGTCATCCTCGCCCTCGCCACCGTCATCGGCCTCTACCTGACTATGGCTGCCGGGCTCTGGGTGCTCGCGTTCGCGCTAGGGGGTGCCTTCGTGCTGCTCTTCTACTCCGGCGGGCCCATCCCGCTGAAGTACTTCGGCATGGGCGAGATTGCGGTGTTCATCGTCTGGGGCCCACTCATGATCGGGGGCTCGTACTACGTGATGGCGGAAGAGCTACCCCTCTGGGTCATCCTCGCCTCGGTGCCCTACGGCCTCGGCGTCACGACCGTTCTCTTCGGCAAGCACCTCGATAAGATCGGCTTCGACACCTCGAAGGGCATCCGGACTATGCCGATTGTGCTGGGTGAGAAGTTGGCGCGCTGGGTGACCATCGTGCTGAGCGCCGGTATGTATGTTTCGGCGGCGGCACTCGCCGTCTGGCAAGAGATGTGGGCGCTGGCGCTCATCGTCGGCGCGCTACCGCTGCTGTGGCAGACGTACCAGTTCTACCGCGTCCCCAAGCCGGAAGAAGCCCCCAAGGGCTACCGCGGCTGGCCGCTCTGGTTCGTGGCCATCGCCTTCATCCACAACCGCCGCTTCGGCATGCTCTTCGTGGCAGGGCTGGCGCTCCAGCTCGCCATCAACGAACTGTAGCACCACAAACCTTCTCGGCCGTAGCGGAAGGCTTCGGCCCCTCTTCCAACCGTATCGCTTTCCCGGCCCCAGCATCCTCAGGAACGGCGATCCCGCCCCCATTAAAAACCCAACTGATACCACCCACCGTCCCGCCCACGTTGTAGACGGATACCGCTCCCACACGCCAAACACGTGGAAGAGCAACAGCGGCCACGCCTTCAGCCCATTCCAGAGCCCCCAAAGAATGTCCTCGATCATCGCAGTGTCCTCCCCGTGAGTCTCGGAGGTCAGGTTTTAGCCTGGCCCGGTCGCGCCCTCTTCCCTATTCCCGGGGGTCAGGTTTAGAAACCTGATCTGTGCGCGTCCCCCATCTGACCACTTCGCGGCACCATCGTATACTCCCCCTCGTGACCGCGTTCATCTGCCGCACCTGCGGCGTCCAGCACGCCGACTCTCCCCAACCCCCCGAGCGCTGCATCATCTGCGAGGACGAGCGCCAGTACATCGCGCCGTACGGACAGCAGTGGACCTCACCGGAGAAGATGCGCGAGGATGGGCTCGCAAATACATTCACCGAAGTCGACCCGAATGTGCACGCTATACGGACGACGCCGTCGTTTGCGATTACGCAGCGGGCGCTGCTGCTCGTCACCGAGAACGGCAACTTCCTCTGGGACTGCATCTCCTTCCTCGACGACAAGACCATCGCAGAGGTCAACGCCCTTGGCGGGCTCGATGGCATCGCCGTCTCCCATCCCCACTTCTATGGCGTGATGTGCGAGTGGAGCCGCGCCTTCGACGCGCCGATCCACCTGCCAGAAGCCGACCGCGAGTGGGTCGTCAACCAGGACGCCCGCATCGAATGGGTCTCCGGGACGAGGGAGATCTGGCCGGGACTGACCTGGGTCCAGACAGGCGGCCACTTCGAGGGCAGCGCCGTCGTCCACTGGGTGGGCGGCGCGGAGGGCAAAGGCGCGATCTTCGCCGGGGATTCGATTGCCCCGGCCCAGGACAGGCGCTACGTCACCTTCATGCGCAGCTTCCCGAACTTCATCCCTCTGTCCGAGCAGATGGTGAATGACATCGTGGAGGCCGTTGCCCCCTTCGAATTCGACCGCGTCTATGGCGGCTGGAGCGAGGTGCGGGAGCGGGGGAAGTGGGCCGTCGAGGAGTCCGCGCGGCGCTACATCCGCTGGCTCCACGGCGGCTGACGGAACCTATTTCACTGCTGAGACGTCGGAATGATGGGAAATCGTAATGCTCTGCAATTTTCCATTGTTTATCCACAACGTGTTGAAAGGCTATACTGCGAATTCCTAGAGAAACTCAGTCCAAGTCCGACATAGAAAGGCCCACCGCCCGATGAACTACTATTCGCAGGAACCGGTTCCTGAGGAATCACGACTGTCCGTATCTTCAGTCATCCTGCTGGCCATCTTTATCGGCGCCGTCGCACTAATCGTGTACGCGTGGATCGCGATGCCCTGGGCCAGCGACGACACGCCCGCTATCCGCTCCGGCGACCTCGGTGAGGTCGCCGTCGGAGAGCAAATCCCCGCCGAAGAAGACGGCACCGTCGCCGAACAAGCCGCCCCGGCAGCTGCCGACGACAGCGAAGTCGCTCTTCAGCCCGCGCCCTAGCTCATCGACCCGTAGAGGCGAGTCGCGCCGGCTAAGGAAAGGCCTTGCGCTCGTTCGTAGCCCAGGGGCGTCAGCCCCTCTCCCGTCACATCCCGCGCGGAACCTCGCGCGCTCCCTCGTAGCCCAGGGGCTTCAACCCCTCTACATCACATCCCCGCGCGACAACACGCCGTTCGTCCTCCTCCTCTCGCCCTGTACCACACTCCGCAGCGCCCACACCGCCCCGCCTCCGCTCGCCCTGAGGCTCCCGGAACGGCGAGTGGGGAGACGACGCCTCGCTCCAGCCGCGGTAGCGGCTCGATTCACAAATGCCGAGTTGAGTAGGGGCGAGTCACCCCCTCAATAGAGAAAATCCCTCGCTGGGCAAACTTGCCGCGATCCGCATACCGTCACTCTGCGCCAGTGGCTCGCCCAGCACAACGCTCCGCAGCGCCCAGACCGCCCGCCTATCGCTTGTTCCGGTTGCGCCATTTACCCCTGAGAGGTAACCCCCTGCACCGCTAAGCTGGAAGCAGCCGGACCCGCCGACGCTCTCACGCTCCCCCAAACCCTCGTGCTCTCCCACCAACGAATGGAAAATGGGCGTTTTTACGAAACAAGTTATTTCAATCAAAGAATAGATACAGAGCTACGAAATCAATCGTACAATGCCCCTCGTGGCCGACTGCCTTTTCTGCAAAATAATCGCCGGCGAGGTTCCCTCGGACAAGCTATACGAGGACGACCTCGTCGCCGCCATCCTCGACATCAACCCCCGTGCGCCACGTCACTTCCTTGTCCTGCCGAAAGAGCACATCCCCACCGCCGCTGACATCCGCGGAGAGCACGGCCCCATCATCACGCGCATGTTCTCCACCGCCGCCCGCGTCGCCAAAGAAGAGGGCGTCGCCGAAAGTGGCTACCGCATCGCCTTCAACGTTGGCGACGACGCAGGGATGAGCGTGTGGCACCTGCACATGCACGTGCTGGGCGGCCACCAGCTCGGCCCCGAAGGCTAGTTCAGCGGCAAGGCGGGCGTCGCATCGACGCCCCATGCGTATCGGTAAAGCGCCCAGTTCTCCAGCACGATCTCCACGTAAGCGCGCGTTTCCGAGAAAGTAACGCTTTCCAGGAATAGATCAGGATCCCCGCCGGTGCCCTCTGCCCAGGCGGAAGCATTGCCGGGCCCGCCGTTGTAGCCGGCCACCGCTACCCAGAAATCTCCCTCCGCATCGTCGATCAAGTTGCCGATGTAGTACGCGCCGAAGCGGATTGAAACGTGCGGCCGGAAGAGATCAGCGTAAACAAAATCGTCAATCGCTAGCTCTTCTGCGAGAAAGTCGGCAGTGTTGGGGATCACCTGGGTTAGCCCCCTCGCGTCGGCGATTGAGACTCCGTCGGGCTGGTACAGGCTCTCCTGACGGATCATGGCCAGCTGCAGCAGCGGGTCGAAGCCGTTGGCCTCCGCCTCCGCCCTCACGAGGTCGATGTATGCCAGCGGGTAGACCAGCCGGTAGAGCGCGGGCGGCGCGCCGGGCGCCTGAAAGCTGAGCCTCTGCGCCGCCAGCGTCGAAATCCAGGAGATGCCCATGGCGTCAAGTTTCCGGGCGATGCGATAGAGCGCCCATGGCTTGGAGCTCGCGTCATCCATGACGGTGGTGAACTCGTCGTCGGCGCGGTTGGGCAAACCGGCGGCCAGCAGCTCGAGGCCTCGTGACCAGGCTTCGCCGTCCAGAAGACGATTGCGAGCGACAGGGTTTTCCGGTCCGGCGAAGCCCTCCAGCCATGCCTCTACCGCGAGCCAATCAGGCGGCGGCAGGTCATCCGGGATGTTGACGCCGAAGCCGGTGAGACCGTTGAGGAGCGCCCTGGCGCGCAGTCCGTAGTAGTCTTCGGGGTAGGTGGTGGCGGCGGCAGCGTACTCGTCCGCTGCGCCCGGCAAGGCGGACGCATCCATCGCCTTTGCCAGCCAGTAGTGCGCCCGCGCACGCTCCTCTGAGTTAGGGGCGACTTGCTGAAAGCGGGTCCAGTACGTCGTCGCTTCACCCGGACGCCCGAGTGAATATGCGAGGAAGCCGGCCCGGAAGGTTGCCTCGCCGGCTCGCTCGGCCGAGGGGACGTCACCCACAGCAGCGTAGGCGGCGATCGCTTCGTCCGTGCGGCCGAGCAGCTCGAGAACTGTCGCCTTGTCCCACATGGCCTGGCCGCGGAGTTCCTCGGCAACGCCCGGGTTCAGGCCGTTAATCGACGCGTCATAGTGAACAAGCGCGTCGTCATAGAGAGATGAGCGCTCCGACAGGATCCCGAGGTAATAGTGCGCCTGCGCCGCCTCGACAATGCCAGTGGCGGGGTTATCGAGGATGAAATGGAAGGATTCGCTGGCCACGCCGTTGTTGCGCTGTAGGAACTGTGTGTAGGCGCGGTCGAAAGTCGTTACGCCGGAATCTGCCGCGGCTTCTTCGGTGTTAATTGCATCAAGAGCGCGGCCGAAGGCGGGATAGCCCTTGATCAGACGGCGATAGGCCGTCTGCGCGGACGCAGTGTTGCCAACGCCTGCCTCAACCTGGCCAAGCCGCCAGAGCGCCTCGGCAGCATCGGCGCTGGTCGAGGCCTCTGCCGCGATGCGTTGGTAAGTCGCGGCCGCATTAGTCATATCGCCAGCGTCTTCATAGTGATCGGCCAGGGCAAAGAGGGCTTCCGACTGGACGCCGCCGGGGAGGCCGGCCTCGATCGCCATTTCGATGTCAGCGGTAGCCGCCTCACCGTTCTCTTCGGCAGCTTCGATTTGAGCGAGGTAGAGCCAGGCGTAGGGTGTGGCGGGGCCGTTCGTCAAAACGTAGGCATCAAAGGCTTCCCGCGCTTCGATCATGTCCCCCTGCGCGAACTCCACACTGCCGAGCAGAAGAAGCGAGCGCCGGTTCGTTGCGGTGTCTAGCGTCTCTTGCCGCAGCACCTCGAGGTTGCTTTCGGCGTCGGAATGCTCGCCGAGCTGGGACTGGATGTTGGCTATCCGCCACAGACCTTGCCGACGCTCCTCGTATGTGCCGCGCTCCACCGCGGCGGAGTAAATGTCGAGTGCGCCCTCGAACTCGCCTTCGTAATAGAGGCGCTCCGCTTCGGTGAAGTCGATGACCTCGGCGGCTGGGGAGGAAGAGATCACTGGGGTCGGATTAGGTGAAGGTGTAGGAGGGGGTCCTGTTTCACCGCCACCGCAGCCAGAAACTGCCCCGACAACTAGTATGGCGAAGCCTACCCCGAAGAGGCGTCGATATCCGTGCGTTGGGCGGATCATAGGGAAAGGTAGGGAGTGAAAAGGCTGTCTCGGCAGGCGTCCGAACCTTCGTTGACTCCCTTTTCAAGCCGATGCTACGCTAGCCTCTGGAGGCGGGTCAAATCCCACGGAGGAGCGGTGGATGAACCTTCTGAGGTGCACGATAATCGATAAGGTGGGCGGAGTCAGTTTCCTGACACACGGTGACGCGCTAGCCGCCCTCGCTGCAGCCTGCACGTATAATCCGGTGACCTTGGACGACTTCCTGGAAACCGCTGAGCCGCTTTATCGCAACATCTCCCAGTATGTTCACTACGGCCTCGCTGTCTTCGATGAGCACAACACTGAGGGGCACTATGAAGAAATCCATCGCCAGCTGACGACGCTTCCCAGGCACCGCCACCCAGTGTTCCGGGTCGTCGATAAGCTGACGCGCGAGGCGAGCCTGCGCCCGGTGAGCGCGGGCGCAGTTATCTTCAACCTTCCCGAAAAACGGATTGTTCAGCTTGCAAACACCTATCGAGAGATCACGCGCATCGGCCGTGCCCACACCTTCGATGGCTCTCGTATGACTGATACCGTTTTCCGCTACCGTTTGCCCGAAGAATGGGCCCTGGTACCTTAGCCGGAAACTTTTCTACACACTCCGACGTTGTTAACGTAGAACTAAACCGACGGCCCGCCGGCGGCATCGGCGGGCTTTTCATGTAACAGGAATACGCAGGGAGACACGTTTGGAAAACGACTGGTCCTCCAACGGAGGCCACGAAGCTCAAGACTACGGACATTATCGCGCTCGCGGTCACTTCAGCATTGGGATGATCGCCTTCATAATCATCTTCGCCATTATTTCGTTCTGGTCGTTCGCCGTCGTGAGTACGCGCGTCATTGCCGACGGAGGACTCCTGCCTGGCAACGAGCCCAACCCCTTCGGGATTACCAAAGTGATCCCCGGCGCCAAGTCAGTCGACAACGACGAGCCAGCGACGCCCGATGAGCGGATCAACATTCTGCTCCTCGGACTGGACCAGAGATTGGACGACGCAGGAGACGAACCTTACCGCACTGACAGCATCGTGGTTTTCACGATCGACCCTCACACCAAGACAGCGGGCGCTTTCTCGATCCCTCGCGACAGTCTCGTCGAAGTTCCGGACGGAGAGGGTGGCATCTACACCGAGACCCGTATCAACGAGGCGTATGAGCTCGGCGAATACTTGGGCCTCCGCGGTTATGACGGCGGAGGAGGCCAGTTGGCGATCGACACGATCGAGCACAATTTCGGCATTCCTATCGATCACTACATCGTGATGAACTGGGCAAGCTTTATCGAGATCATCGATGAGCTGGGCGGCATCGACGTGGATGTGCCGGAATACGCCTATGACCCCGCTTACAGCGACTGTTCGTTCTGCAGCGACGTGTACCCGGTGGAGTTCGTGCAGGGCCCCGAGCACATGGATGGGGACCGAGCGCTCGCCTACGCCCGCATCCGCAAGAGCGACAACGACTACAAGCGCATCGAGCGCCAGCAAATTGTGATGCGTGCGGTGGCCACGAAGGCGCTGCAGCTCGACTTTCTGGACGTCGGTAAAGCCAAGGGGCTCTACGACAAGTACACGCAGTCGGTCAAGACCAACATTCCGGGCGTCAAGGTGCCGGGGCTTGCGCTGCTGGGTAAACAGGTGGGTGCTGAGAACATCCGTATGGTTTCGATGGCCCCGGCGACGTACCCTTGCGGGGCGCCTTGCCAGGGCGTCGCGTACCTGCTCTGGGATCCGGAGAAGGTGGAGGAGCTAAAGGCGCTCCTATTCAACGACAGCTTGCTGGCGGAAGAGTACGCGAGCGTCGAGATCTTAAACGGGACGGTTATCCCGAATCTTGCGACGAACTTCAAGGACTACATTGCCATTCGCGGCGTTGATGCCACGAAGGTCACTGTGGACGAGTACGCAGACGGCTTCCTCTACGACAGCAGCCTCATCATTGACGTGCACGGGGATGTCGGCCACACGGCGGGCAAGATTGCTGAGTGGTTGGGAATCCCGTCGGCGCATGTCGTATCCGGCACGGACGCGCAGGCGGCGCCGTTCCTGGGGACGGGCTCGCAGGTCGTGGTGGTCCTCGGAGGTGACGTCGAGGAGTCGTTCGGTAGCTTCGCGCAGGCGCCGTAGCATTCTCAAATGGGCAAACGAAAACCGGCGGCTGATATCAGCCGCCGGTTCTGTTTGGATTCGCGCGGTTGTGACTAGCCCTGCTGGAACCAGTTCTGCATCTGCATGAGGACGCCCATGTCACCGGTGAAGGTGAACTGGCCACTCATGAAGGCAGTGGCGCCATCGAGCTCGCGGCGGATGATCTTGAGCCAGACCTCGGACGGGGAGTTGATGGTCACGGTCGCGTTGTCGGCCGTGCCCTCGGTAACCTCACAGTTGCCGTCGGCAACCTTGATGGTGTAGTTGCCCGGCTCGCCGCCGGTGAAGTTGAACTGGATGGTGGCGTTGGCACCGGCAGCCTTGTCGGGCTGGAACGCCTGCGGCATACCGTCCATGACTTCCTTGATGGAGTTCGGGAGTTGCTCTTGGACCATGTTGGGCCTCCTTCTGTGACTAACTAAGCGGTTGCTTATCCAGAGCGAATACCGCGCAATAGAATAGCATTGCTGTCAATGTGCGTAAACGTGCGCTGAATCACGCCTCAGGCGCGACCGCAACTGGGTCTATTTCTTGGACGTCTTTTTGGCGGGCGCCGTGCGTTTCCGCGCGGACTTAGCCTCTGCCTTTTTGGCTGGCTTTTCAGCCGATGCCTGCGTCTCACCCTCGGCGCCGGATACCTGCCGCACTGCGACAGCGGCGTTGTACTTGATCAGCAGCCGGCTCTTGTGCCGGGCTGAGTTGTTCGGGTGAAGGACGCCCTTCTGAGCCGCCTTGTCGAGGGCGACGATGGCCGCGCGCGTCATTTCGCGGGCAACGTCAAGGTCGCCGCTGAGAATGGCCTCGTTGGCCTTCTTGACGGCTGTCTTGGTGGCGCTCTTCACTGCGCGGTTGCGCATGCGGCGCACCTGGGACTGACGGTGGGCTTTTTCTGCGGATCGAGTAGCCAATGCTCCTCCTTTGTTCACCCGACGAGGCCACGGAAAGTGGTCTCGGTTGGCGGTACATCCATGATAGCCAGACGGCCTATGCCTTGTCTACACGCGGCTGACCCGCACATGGCTTCGCTCAACTGCGCCAAGCCGACACAAAGCGTAAGGACTAGCCTAACGCAGGCTTCTCTATCAAGGCCGCCACTTGTCGACTGGCGTCGGAGTTCCCGGGTATCTGATCACCCGTGAACTCGGTGAGTGTGCCGACATGCCGAAGGACCTCGGCACCAATATCCATAATGTCCTGCTTGCCATCGACGATGACGATCCGCTGGCCTTCGGCTTGGAGAATTTCAATGACGGAGAGGAAGTTTGACCTAACCTTCGTCAGTAGCGACAGCTCCTCGTATCGCTGTAGCTTATCCAGACCTCGCCAGGCATCGCTTTTCATTCGCTTTAGGCAAGCTTCCGGAGGTACATCAAGAAAGATCGTAAGATCCGGTGGTGGCGCCTTGGCATTCACCGCTCGCAGCCAATCCAGGTCATCGACGTCGAGCAGCTGGTATGCAAATGACGAGAGTGAGTATCGATCTGAAACAAGCAATGTGCCACGCTCTAATGCAGGTTCGATCTCTGAGGCAACATGATGGGAGCGATCCGCCGCGAACAGCAAGGCAATCGACTCGCCCGGAAGGCCAACGACCTCATGGCGAAGGATCAGCTTGATAATTGCACCCGCGGGTCCATCCGTCGGTTCCTTTGTGACAGCCACATCAATACCACGCTTTTGACACCAGGTTCTCAGGTATTCTGTCTGCGTCGTGATACCAGAACCGTCGAGGCCCTCAATAACTATGAACTTGCCCCTTGCCATCTCGCACCCCTTTCCAGTTCACCAAGGCTCACCGGCAAACTATCACTAGCATGTACTAGGCGAAAGTGTAAGCAGACAGTGACACAGCAGATGTCAAGAATTTCGGGTTGGCGAAGCCACCGTTATCCACGCTATCAACAGACCTAGTCGCCTTCGCCGGGCAGGATGCGGACGTAGCGGTTGGGCTCGCTGCCCATGCTCTTAGAGTTCAGGTTGTAGCGCTGAGCAAGCAGATGCTGGAGGCGGCGGATGTATGCGTTCTGGGGGTTGAGGTCGACGGGATTGTACTGGTTGAGGACGACTCCGATAGCGTCCTCTGCCTCTTTGAGCGCGCCGACGACCGGGTCGCCCGCCCGCTCCGTTCGCATCTGCAGGAGGACCTGCTCCAGTTGGAGGACAGTGTTGCTCTTGACGACGTAGATTGGGATGCCGCGCGCCTCGGCGTCGTGCAGCGTCTGCGGCTTGCGGCGGTAGTACGGGCGCAACGTAACGACGACATCAGCGTCGTCGAGGGTGTCGACGATCTGGCCGCGAAAGTGGGTCTCGCGGATCGCTTGCTGCAGTCGCTGACGAGAGACGCCAAACGGGTAGATGCGCCGCTCCCGGCCACCTCCCTCGGATGCCATCGGCAAGGTTGAATCGGGCGCAGTGAAGAGGGGTGTGGATGGCTCATTGCGGGGGCGGCCGCGGCGGGCGGCGGGCGCTGGAGCCGCGCTACGGACAGTGGTCATCTGGCCTTCGGCGTCTAGTTCGCGGAGTTCGGGCGGGACGACGTAGCCGCGGAGGATCGAGTCAACGGTCTCGGCGACGTCCTGGTGGACAGCGACCTGAGTGTAAGACTGGATCTCGACGAGGATATTGAAGGTGGGTGGAGCACGTCGTTCAAGGATGGCTTTCTGTGTGCCGCGGCGGCGTGCCTCCTCGTCGCTCAGGGTCACGGACTGGATGCCGCCGACGAGGTCCGAAAGCGTGGGGTTCTGGATGAGGTTCTCCAGCGAGTTGCCGTGGGCGGTCGCAATCAGCTGCACGCCGCGCTCCGCGATCGTGCGCGCGGCCGCGGCTTCTAGGTCCGTGCCGATCTCATCGATGATTATCACTTCCGGCATGTGGTTCTCCACCGCCTCGATCATCACGGCGTGCTGAAGCTCCGGCGACGGGACCTGCATGCGGCGGGCGCTGCCGATGCCGGGGTGGGGAATATCGCCGTCGCCGGCGATCTCGTTAGAGGTGTCGACAACGATGACGCGCTTGTTCTGCTCGTCTGCGAGGAAGCGAGCGACTTCGCGCAGCATTGTCGTCTTGCCGACGCCGGGCCTGCCGAGCAAGAGGACGCTCTTTTCGTCGCGAACGAGGTCTTCGATGATGCGGATGGTGCCGAAGACGGCGCGGCCGACGCGGCAGGTGAGGCCGACGATGCGGCCCTGACGGTTGCGGATGCACGAGATGCGGTGCAACGTTCGCTCGATGCCGGCGCGGTTGTCGCTGGTGAAGACGCCGATGCGGCTGACTACGTGATCAATGTCGGCCTCGGTGACTTCGTCCTCGCTGAGGATGACTTCTTCGTGTGGGTAACGGGCCTCCGGCTTTCGTCCCAGGTCCAGCACGATCTCCAGCAGGGCATAGTTGTTCGGCCGATCGCGCAGGGCGTCGGCGATGTCTCCGGGAAGGACCTGGAGAAGAGATTCGAGGTCGTCGGTAATATCTATCATTCTTATTGGCCTACGGGAATGGCGTCATTCGCGGTTTCGGGCGCGAGCTCGCCTACTCGTTGCGTCAGGCGCTTGGCGAGTGAAGTGTACGCGCCTACGGGCTCAAAATCGTGTCGTTCAAAGGCGGCGGCGAGGCCGGGAGCATAGTCAGGCGCCAGGCAGAAGGCTTCGCGCTCGCCGAGCAGCTGCAGCCCGGCGGAGATCAGATCATCGTAGCTGCCCGTGCCAAGCGCAGTGATTCGGCTCACGTCGCCTGTCATCACACGGAGCCATCCTTCGATAACGCCGTCTTGCTCTATCACGTAGTCGCTGTGTTTTCCGCCCCATGCTTCTTGCGAGGCCTGCCACTCCTTAAGCGTCATGCCCTCGACGGCACGGACGTTGGCCGGCACCTCGCGGTTGTAGAGCTGGAAGAGGCCCAGGGTATCGGCCTTTGTCTTCTTGCGCAGGGGCAGGTCCACCTGTGAGGGCGGCTGCAGGGCGGGCCGGCGGAACAGGGTCTCGTCTGCGTAGGAGAAGAACCCGGCCTTGCGGGCCGCCTGCTTCAGTGGGTTATCGGCCTCGAGTCGCAGGAAGACTCGTTCGGCGCCCTGGCGTCCGATGCCGCCAAGCATCTGGACGAACAGTGTCTCAGCGATAGAGGCATCATCGGTGGTATTGATCATGACCTCCACCTCCCAGGCGCTGCGCTTGGCGCGCTTGCGCGCCGAGATGAGGCCGCGGATGGTTGCGCCGCGGACGCTGACCCAGGTGTGTTTACCTGTGGCAAAGGAGAACCACTGCTCCAGCGCGTTTTCGAGGGGACGGACGTCTCCCTGGGCGCCGAGCCGCTCCAGCGGCTTGGCCTCGTTCGGGTAGATGTCCCCGTCGAAGGAGACGAGGGCCACGATATCGGTGGGAAGGGGGTGCCGGGCAGACGTCATTTGGCTGCGCAAGGCCTCCCGTGCTCACGCACAATGTCGAGAAAGTAGTTGTGGAAGCGGGTGTCGTCCGTAAGCTCGGGGTGGAAGGAGGTGGCGAGGAGGATGCCCTGGCGGATGGCCACAGGCGTCGTACGGCCGCTCTGCTTGTGGTGCACGGAGGCGAGCACCTGAGCGCGGTCGCCGACACTGGTAACGACGGGGGCGCGGATGAAAATTGCATGGAACGGATCTTCTCCGAGGGCGGGGATGTCGATGTCAGCCTCGAAGCTATCGACCTGGCGGCCGTATCCGTTGCGGTCGACTTCGATGTCGATGGCTTCGAGAGTGGGGAAATGGAGGTCGGTGGCGTGGCGGGCGAGGACGATCATGCCGGCGCACGTGCCCCAGGTTGGGATGCCAGACTGCACGAACGTGCGGAGCGGCCCGTAGAGGCGGAAGTCTTCCATGAGGCGACAGAAGGTGGTGCTCTCCCCGCCGGGAATGATGAGGCCGTTGAGGGCGCGCAGTTGCTCCGCGGTGCGCACTTCTCGTGGCTCCGCGCCGATACGCCGGAGGGAGGACGCATGCTCAAGGAAATCGCCCTGCAGGGCTAATACGCCAATGGTGGCCACGCTTCCATTTTACGCGATGATGGGCGGCGTGCTTCAGGCTTTTTCCCCGGGGCCGTTCGCCAATGCCAGCCGTTTGCGTAATTGTTACGTTTTGGACGAGGCGCGGCGCGCATTCGTTATGCGCCCGGGGCTAATCTAACCTGCAGAAGCGCACCCCCAAAGCTTCATGGCCGCCGCGAGAATCCCAACCCCCAGGGACGCGGCGGCTGCCTTTATCTGGCGCCGACGCTGGCGGTCTTCTTGGCCCGCGAGCGGCCGTGCTGTGAAAGGATCACTTTGCGCAGGCGCACGTTCTTCGGGGTCACTTCGAGGCACTCGTCTTCGCGGACGAACTCTAGCGCCTGCTCCAGCGAGAGGTTGCGGGGCTGGGCGAGGACCTCGGTCGCGTCCTGCGTGGAGGAGCGAATGTTCGTCGCTTTCTTCTCCTTCGTAGTGTTGACGTCCATGTCGTCCTGGCGGGGGTTCTCGCCTATGATCATGCCCTCGTAGACCTGGACGCCGGGACCGATGAAGAGGGCGCCGCGTTCCTGCAGGTTGAGGAGGGCGTAGGTGCTGCTCTGGCCGGGCCGGTCGGCGACGAGGCTGCCGGTGGCCCGTGTGCGCAGCTCGCCGAACCAGGGCTCGTAGCCCTCGAAGACGTGGTGGAGGATGCCGGTGCCGCGGGTCTCGGTGAGGAACTCTGTGTGGAAGCCGATGAGGGCCCGCGCGGGGATGGTGTACTCGAGGCGGACCCAGCCGGTGCCATGGTTGACCATGTGCTCCATGCGCGCCTTACGGACGGCGAGCATCTGGGAGGCGGCGCCCATGAACTCCTCTGGGATGTCGAGAGAGAGGCGCTCTACGGGCTCGTGGAGTTTGCCGTCGATCTCGCGGGTGACGACCTGGGGCTTGCCCACAGTGAGCTCGAAGCCTTCGCGGCGCATCGTCTCGACGAGGACGGCGAGCTGCAGTTCGCCGCGGCCCTGGACCTCCCAGACGTCGGGGCGGTTAATGTCGAGGACGCGGATGGAGACGTTGCCGACGAGCTCCGTGTCGAGACGGCCTTTGACGAGCCGGGCCGTCAGCTTATCGCCGTCGAGGCCGGCGAGAGGCGAGGTGTTGATGCCGATTGTCATGGAGAGGCTGGGCTCGTCGATATGGATGAGAGGGAGTGGCCGCGGATCGATGGGGTTGGCGAGAGTTTCGCCGATGGTGATTTCGGGGATGCCGGCGACAGCAATGATCTCGCCCGCAGAGGCTTCTTCGGCGCTGACGCGGTCGAGCGCTTCGGTGATGTAGAGTTCCGTGATCTTGGCGTTATGGATGGTGCCGTCGCGGCGGCACCAGGCGACGGTCTGCCCGCGCTGGACGGAGCCGTTCCAGACGCGGCAGAGAGCGAGACGGCCCACGTAAGGCGAGGCGTCGAGGTTGGTGACGAGCGCCTGCAGCGGGTGGCCTTCCTCGTAGGAGGGAGCGGGGATATGCGACTTGATGAGCTCGAAGAGAGGTTTAAGGTCGGCGCCTCGTTCGTCGCGGTTCAGCGAGGCGGTGCCGTCGCGGGCGACGCAGTAGACGATGGGGAACTCGATCTGGTCGTCGCGGGCTTCGAGGTCCATGAAGAGCTGGTATACCTCGTCCAGGACCTCTTTGACGCGGGCGTCGGGGCGGTCGATCTTATTGATGACGAGGATGACGGGCAGGTCCAGGGCTAGCGTCTTGCGGAGGACGAAGCGGGTCTGGGGGAGGGGGCCCTCGCTGGCGTCGACGAGGAGGAGGACGCCATCGACCATGGTGAGGCCGCGCTCGACCTCGCCGCCGAAGTCGGCGTGGCCGGGCGTATCGATGATGTTGATCTTGGTGTCGCCGTACTGGACTGCGGTGTTCTTGGCGAGGATGGTGATGCCCTTCTCGCGTTCGAGCTCGCTGGAGTCCATGACGCGGTCAGCAACTTCCTGGTTAGCGCGAAAGGCGCCGGTCTGCCAGAGCATGGCGTCGACCAGCGTGGTCTTGCCGTGGTCCACGTGCGCGACGATGGCCACGTTGCGAATATCGTTACGAATTGCCATAGGGGATGGTTCCAGTGTACGGGGCGCAGGGGTTAGAGCCTAGCAGACGGGAGAACCTGAAACCCAGAACCGAGAACCGTCGGCGCGTGGATGGGAAAAGACGGTGACGGACGCTAGCAGAATATTCGACTGAGTTTTACGACCGCGAGTTGGTGGGAAACGATCGATTCGATCAATGGGTTTTTGAACCTGTGGGATTGATCGTTTCGGGTCGTTGGTATCTGAGGATTGATCGTTCCCGCGCTGGGAATTTTTCTAACGGGAGTTTTGTATCCGGGCAAGGCGTTTTCAGTTTGATCGTTTCGGAAACATGAATAGGCGCGTGAGGATTCAATTATTGGCCGGGTGAAGTGGGGGACTACACGGTGGGTGGGCATGTTTTAAGGATAACGACTGAGGGAGCGAACTCTAAGGGGGAAGTGGCAGTCAAGGGGGGTATCGGAGATGGGCGTTCACTGCCGAACCGCTGCCCACTTGGTGGTTGTGCGCTTCCGCACACCAGTCGCCGCCGTCCCCTGTTATACTCGTCCTCCCATGGCGACTGACCCCGGTGACGGCTACCCCGGCGAACTGAAGACGCCGCGCACGACGCTTAAGCGGCGGCCGGAGCGCGGCGCCCACGACTGGGATACCATCGCCGCCATCCTGGACGAGGGGCTGTACTGCCACATCGGCTTCGAGGCGGAAGGCCAGCCGTACGCCATCCCGACGAACTACGGCCGCGAGGGAAGCACGCTCTACATCCACGGCTCCTCGGCCAGCCGCATGGTGCGCTCGCTGTCCGGCGGCATCCCGCTCTGCTTCACCGTCACGATCATCGACGGGCTGATTTTGGCGCGGGCTACGTTCCACAACTCGATCAACTACCGCTCGGTGATGGTGCTGGGCACGGCGCACCTGATCGAGGATGAGGCGGAGAAGATGCGAGGCCTGGAGATCGTCACGGAGCACATCATCCGCGGCCGCTGGGCCGACAGCCGCCCGCCGACGCGCCAGGAGATGAAAGGCACAGGCGTCCTCCGGATGGAGGTCGAGGAGGCGTCGGCGAAGGTGCGGACCGGCTTCCCGAAGGACGAGCCCGAGGACATGGACTTTCCCGTCTGGGCGGGCCGCATCCCGCTCTCGCTGGTCGCTGGTGAGCCGGAGACGGCTCCGGACGTGGCGGCTGACCTGCACGTGCCGCCGTATGCGCGCGAGTACACACGCGGACAGAAGTGACCCGTCGACGCAGAAGTTTCTGAGGGCGAGGCGTGGTGCCGGGCGGTTCGCGAACCGCCCCTACGGGGTCGCGTTGACGGCGCTGCTATAATTCCGTCCACCTATACGACATGACCGACGAGCCGATTACTGCGACCCTGCTCATCTCTTGCCGCGACCAGAAGGGGCTGGTGGCAGCCGTCTCCGACTTCCTGTACCGCAATAACGGCAACATCATCCACGCCGACCAGCACACAGACCGCGAGGAAGGCGTCTTCCTGCAGCGCGTCGAGTGGGAACTCGAAGGCTTCGACCTTCCGCGTGAGGAGATCGCGACTACGTTCAAGCCGATCGCCCTGCGCTTTGGCATGGACTGGACGCTGCACTTCAGCGATGCGCAGACGCGCGTGGCCCTCTTCGTCTCGAAGCTGCCCCACTGCCTGTACGACCTGGTTGGCCGCTGGCGCATGGGCGAACTGCGCGGCGAGGTGCCGCTGATCATCAGCAACCACGAAGACCACCGCAAGATCGCGGAGGATTACGGCATCCAGTTTCATTGCCTGCCGGTGACGCCGGAGAATAAGGCGCAGCAGGAGTCGCTCGCCATGAAGCTGCTGGAAGAGTGGGACATCAATGCGGTCGTCCTGGCCCGCTACATGCAGGTGTTAAGCGAGGACTTCGTCAGGCGCTATCCGAACCAAATCATCAACATCCATCACTCGTTCCTGCCCGCCTTCGCCGGCGCGCGGCCCTATCACCAGGCCCACGAGCGCGGCGTCAAGATAATCGGCGCGACTGCGCACTTCGTGACACCGGACCTGGACCAGGGCCCGATCATCGACCAGGGGGTTGCCAGCGTCAGCCACCGCGATTCCGTCGACGACCTCGTGCGCAAAGGCCGCGACCTGGAGAAGACGGTGCTGGCCCGCGCGGTGGATCTGCACCTGCGCAACCGCATCCTGGTTTACGGCAACAAGACCGTGGTGTTTGACTAGCCGGACGGGATCGCTACCTTATCAATGCTTGACATGTCTCCAAAGAGAAAGTGACCTTCGGCTGGTGTTACGTCTTCGTCATCTAGAAACACCTGGGCGAGGCCTCCAAAGATAGAAAGGTCGTAGCCGCGGGATCGCGCAACCAAGAGACATTGCACGGTCGCGACTGCGTCTTCCTGAGTAAATGCCAGGGGTGTGTTCGCGGGAGCCAGCGTTGGTCGCTTGGTTGGGGCCCGCGTCCGTGTAGCCGTTGCCGTCGAGGCTGCCGTGGAGTCAGTCTCGTTGGTACCCTGACCTGCGAACAGCAGGCCACCCGCAATCACGATCCCAAGGGCAATCATAATGACCACGGGTATCACGATTCTGCGTGTCCGCCGCGACGACGAGCCTCCTGAGTCAACAGCAGTCTCGCCGACCTGCCTTGTTCCGCAGTCCGGGCAAAAGGTAACTGTATCTAGATGCTCGGACCCACAGTTGGGGCAGTAAGGCATGGGCCGTACTTCCGCCTTACCTAGAGCGCCGAGCGGATGCTCGCCAGGTGCCCCCGCACGTGGTCGATGAGGACGCCGCCCTCGAGCAGTTGCTGCGTCGTCACTTCGGCGCCGTTGGCGAGGCCGAGCGGACGCTTGTTGTCCAGCTGGCTGTCGTCAAGGCCGCGGATGTAGGCGGTCACATTAGGCGCGTGCTGCTCAAGCGTGGAGAGCACCTGTTCCTTGGTGGCGCTGGCGTTGTTGGCGGCGCGCGTGTCGTTCTTGTTGTTGATGTCGTCCCAGCTGTAGGCAGGGAGGTCCTTACCCTCGGCGCCGGCTGTGATGAACTCCATCTCCAGCGGGAACTGGCCGGCTACGTGCTCGGCGAGCTGGGCTACGGTCCAGCCTTCGGCCTCGGCGACTGCGCTCCACTTGCTTTCGGGCACCTGCTGGATCGTCTCGCGGAACTCCGCGACGGCCTTTTCGAAATCGTTAGCGATGGCTTCTGAGCGCTCTCCCATGAGGCTCCTCCTTCTAAGATGGTGACAAGACGCTGCAGATTATACGCAAGCGGCCGCTTCGTGTGAATTGACGCAGGTTTAAACCAGGCTGGCGACGAGGTCGCCGACTTCGCTCGTGCTCATGCCCATCTTGCCGGCGGAGAGCGACTTGATCTTGCCCGTGCCAAGGGCCGCGATGATGGCATCTTCGATGGCCTTGCCGGCCTGCTCCTCACCGATGGTCTCCAGCATCATCTGGGCGGCGGCGATGGCAGCGAGCGGGCAGATGACGTCCTGGCCGGTGTACTTGGGTGCGCTGCCGCCGATCGGCTCGAACATGGAAACGCCGGTGGGGTTGATGTTGCCGCCGGCGGCGATGCCCATGCCGCCCTGGATCATCGCGCCGAGGTCCGTGATGACGTCGCCGAACATGTTCTCGACGACGATGACGTCGAACCACTCCGGGTTCTTGACGAACCACATGCAGGTCGCGTCGACGTGGGCGTATTCGCGGCGGATATCAGGGTAGTCTGCCTCGCCGACCTCGTTGAAGGCGCGCCACCAGGTGTCGTGGACGAACGTCAATACGTTAGTCTTACCGACGAGGTGGAGCTGCTTGTCCTTGTCGCGCTTGCGGGTGAGGTCGAAGGCGTAGCGGATGGCGCGCTCGGCGCCGAAGCGGGTGGTCATGTGGATCTGCGTCGAGACCTCCTGCGGCGTGCCCTTGTACTGGAAGCCACCCATGCCGCTGTAGAGACCCTCCGTGTTCTCACGGATGACGACGAAGTCGATGTCATCGGGCCCCTTGTCTTTGATTGGCGTCTCGACGTTGGGATAGAGCTTGACGGGGCGCAGGTTGATGTACTGGTCCAGCTCGAAGCGCAGGCGCAGGAGGAGTCCCTTCTCCAGAATGCCCGGTGTCACCTCCGGGTGGCCGATGGCACCGAGGAAGATGGCGTCGTAGCCGCGCAGTTCGTCGAGCACGGAATCCGGGAGGATGTCGCCGGTGCTGAGGTAGCGGTCGCCGCCGAGGTCGTAGTGTTCGAGGTCGTAGCGGAAGCCGAACTTTGATGCCGCTGCTTCCAGCGACTTCAGCCCCTCGCGGACGACTTCCGGGCCGGTGCCGTCGCCCGGTAGTACGGCGATTTTGTAGCTCCTGTCAGTCATGCCTTCTCCATTCTCGCGTGTTTAGGGTCAGTGGGAACGAGTCTAGCACTTGGCGAGACGATACGCCGTAGGAGAGGTGGTGGGACTCTCTACCCGTCTTCGCGGCGCTTTACGGGCCGTATCTCCCGCCGTGCTAGCTCGCTGAAGACGGCGCGGAACGCGATGAGGCCCGAGAGGCTGAAGACGAGGGTCAGCGGCCAGGAGCGCCAGCGGCGGAGGTTCTCGACGCCGAGGTTGGCGCCGACGGTCCAGGCGCCGGCGATGAAGCCCGGCACGAACCAGATCATCATGAAGGCGGCCGCCGGAATGCGTATCCAGGTGCGCTTGAAGCCCATTCCTCGGTCGACCACTACCCACCAGACGAGGCTGAGGCCGGCAAGCGAGCCCAGCGTGCGTTCGGCGGCGGTGGCCTGGGACGCCCGCCACATTGTGAAGAAACCGTTGAGCAGCGCGATCAAGGTGTTGCGGCCACGCGGTTCCTCGGCTCGCTCGGCGTCCTCTTCCGTGAAGTCGTATATCTCCTCCTCGACCTTGCGGCCTATGCCGCGGACGCGGTTCCACAGCGCGTGGATGGGAGATGCTGGCTCGTCAGGCGGACCGGGCTTGGGCGTCATCATCGATGTACATCGGGTTATAGCACGCCGCCAGGTGGCCGTCTGCCCCAATCGTGCGCAGCGCCGGCGCACGCTCAAGGCGGCATTCACTGGTCACCTTGGGGCAGCGCGGCAGGAAGGGACATTCGTCGGGCAGGTCGACCGGGGAAGGCGGAGCGCCGTGGATGACGGTGAGGCGGCGGGATTCCTCGCGGTCCGGGCGCGGACGGCTGGCGAGCAGCGCGGCACTGTACGGGTGCCGGGGCGCGCCGAAGAGCGTGCGGACGCCGGCGTACTCGGCCAGGTGGCCGGCGTACATAACACCCACTGTGTCCGCCATCTGCGCGACGACGCCCAGGTCGTGGGAGATGAGGATGATGGACGTACCGTCGTCTTGCTGCAGTCTCTTCATGTCATCGAGAATTGCGGCCTGCACCGTGACATCGAGCGCGGATGTCGGCTCGTCCAGGATAAGGACGGCCGGGTTGAGCGCCGTGGCGATAGCGATCATCACGCGCTGCGCCATGCCGCCGGATAGCTCGAAGGGATAGCGCTTGATGATCTGTGCCGCATCGGGCAGGCCGATGCGGTCGAGCACCTGGACCGCCCTGTCTTTAGCCTCCCGCTTGGAAACCTTCAGGTGGTTGCGGATGATCTCCTCTACCTGCGCGCCCACTGTCAGTACGGGATTGAGTCCCGTCGAAGGGTCCTGGAAGACGATGGCGATCTCGGCGCCGCGGATCGGGCGCATCTCTTCCGGATTGAGGGCAAGCAGGTCTCGGCCCCTGAAGGTGACGCTGCCGCTGGTGATGACGCCTGGATAGGGGAGGAGGCCCATGATGGCGAGGCCCAGCGACGACTTGCCGCATCCGCTTTCGCCGGTGATGGCGAGAGTGCCGCCGCGCGGCAGCTCGAACGAGACGCCGTTGACGGCCTTGACGACGCCGTCCTGGGTGGGAAATTCGACTCGCAGGTCGTTGACCTTGAGAATGGTTTCGGGCAACAAATGGCCTTTCCTACGGGCTGTAGAGCCGGGACGGGCTCCGCATCAGCTGGGCGTTGGGGCGGGCTCAATTATAGCAGCGGACCCTCGCGGAGACGTGACCTGCGTCACGCCCCATGTAGCGGGTGTGTCGTGGAATTTACGCCATGTGGCGGCTGACGTAGATGACGCGGCCCTGTACGTCGACGTTATCGGAGGCGGTGAAGATCGGCTCCATCGTCTCGTTCGCTGGTTGCAGGCGGACGCGCTCGCCTTCGAGGTAGTACTTCTTGAGCGTGGCCTCTTCTTCATTCTTGAGCCAGGCCGCGACCATGTCGCCGTCGCGGGCGGAGGCCGTCTTCTCGAGCACGACGACATCGCCGTCGTTGACCAGTGCGTCGATCATCGACGTGCCCTTGACCCTCAGGGCGAAAACGTTCTCGCGGTCGCCAAGGACTTCGGGCGAAAGCTCGATGGAGTCAGACATGTCGACCGTGTCGGCACTCGGCACTGGAATCGGTTGCCCTGCGGCGATGGTGCCGATGATCGGCACGGGCACCACGCGGGAAGCGCGGCGGCCGCCGTGCAGCACTTCGATGGCTCGCGACACTTCGCGGTCGCGGCGGATGAGCCCTTGTCGCTCCAGCGCCTTCAGGTTGTAGTCGACGACGGAAGTGGAGCTGATATCGCAGGCTTCCTGGATCTGGCGGATGCTGGGCGGGTAGTCGTGCTCTTCGATGAACCCGCGGATGTAGTCGAAGATGCGCTGCTGTTTCGACGATGGCTCTTTCATGGTTGCTCCTATGGGGCGGCTCTAACCGAACCTTTGTTCGCTATTAGCGTAAGAGACCATACGTTCGGTTGTCAACTAACCTGCGTCACCGTATGCTTCGCGACGATACCCCCCGTTTTCCCTGCAATTGCCCATGGGATCAGGACTAGAGGACGTACGAATACCAATGACAGACCAGGAAGAGAACAAGCGCGCCCTCGTCATCGCCGCCCATCCCGACGATTCCGAGTTCGGTGCGGCCGGCACCACGTACCTCCGTTGCCAGGATGGCTGGGAGTACTACTACCTGATCTGCACCGACGGCTCCAAGGGCAGCGAAGACCCCGCTATGACGCCGGACGTCCTCGTCCCGATCCGCAAGAAGGAGCAGAAGGCGGCAGCCGACGTTCTCGGCGTCAAGGAGGTCTTCTTCCTCGATAATGTCGATGGTGAGCTGACTTACAACAAGGACCTGATGCGCGAAGTCGTGCGGCTGATCCGGCGCCTTAAGCCGTATACCGTGTTCAGCCACGATCCCAACCACATCGTGCGCAACATGTTCATCAACCACCCGGACCACCGCGCCGTCGGCGAAACCGCGCTCGACGCCGTGTACCCGCTGGCCCGCAACCGCCCCAGCTTCCCTGAACTGCTGGACGAAGGCCTCGAGCCGTTCAGCGTCAAGGAGATATGCCTCTGGACGGCGAGCGACACGAACTATGAAGTCGACATCACCGACGTGCTCGAGAAGAAGTTCGAGGCGCTGGCCTGTCATGCCAGCCAGATCGACGACATGGAGGGGATGAAGCAACGCCTCCTGCAGTTCTGGAAAGACCCGAACGGTCGTTTCCTCGAGCGTTTCCGCCGGATAGTTTTGCCCTTCTAGTGACACTCTACTGCCGTTTCGCCCATAACAACGCCGTCCGCTACGGAATCATGGACGGCGACCGTATCCAGGCCATCGAGGGCGACATCTTCGGCGAACGCACGCCAGCCGGCGAGGCGATTGGGCTCGCGGACTGCCGATTGCTCGCCCCGCTCGTGCCGGGCACGATCCTAGCGGCCGCCGTCAACTACCAGTCGCACGTGCCCAGCGGCAGCGCCGTGCTGAAAGAGGATGGCGCGCCGCAGGTGCCGCAGCTCTTCCTGAAGCCGGCCTCTTCCGTGATCGGCCCCGGCGACACAATCGTGCTTCTCGCCGAAGCCCGCCGCGTCGACGCTGAGGGCGAGCTTGTCGCCGTCATCGGCCGCGAGTGCCGCAAAGTCGCCGAGGCAGATGCACAGGGTTACATCTTCGGCTATACATGCGGTAACGACGTCTCCGCCCGCCACTGGCAGCGCGACGACATCCAGTGGTGGCGCGCCAAGGGCTCCGATACGTTCTCCCCGCTTGGGCCCGTCATCGCAACTGACCTCGATCCAGCAAAGCTGCGATTGCGCACGCTCGTAAACGGAGAGGTGCGGCAGGACTCCGACACCGGCCAGCTCATCCACAGCATCGCAAAGATGATTGCTTTTGCTTCCCAGGTGATGACGCTGCGGCCGGGCGATCTGCTTTTTACCGGCACTCCGGGCGAACCGCCGAAGCTGGAAGACGGCGACGTAGTCGACATCGAGATCGAGGGCATCGGCACGCTGACCAACCCTGTACGCCGCGAGGCGTAGACGAAGATGCCTCATGCGGGGTTAGTGGGCGATCCCCCACAAAATCTCGGGCGGGTGGGTGGGACGCCTTCCGGGACATTGAACTATGTGGCACGGCGCACAGGGCGCGAGGGCAAGGAGAGTCGAAGCGGGCAAACGGGCAAGCCGCCGTGCGTAGCGGCGCCTTGTAGTCGCTAGTTCGCCGCAGGCTGGCGCGAGCGGCGTGACTTGCGGCGGTGCAGCATCCTTTGCGCCTCATCAGCCACACCCATGTCGACGGCGTCGCAGTACGTCGAGTAGATCGTGCGGTCGATGAGAAGCAGGCCGTCCTCGTTCAGCTGATTGACCTGGTCAGCGCGAAGGCTAAGCAGGCGGTTCAACCTTTCGAGGAAATGTCGCTGCAGCGGCGAATAGGAGCTTTCACCTTCCTTGATTGGTGAGAGCATCTCCTCAACCCCTCCCTTGGTTCTGCTGGTTCGCTTTCGAAGTTCCGGCATATTCCCCTCTTGTGTAACTAGGTTAGGCTGCGGGGGATAGGGAATCAAGTAAACCGTCTCTTAACTGAAGTTAATTCTCAGTGGAGGAATGTTGGTAGAGTCTGCATCGTGTCTCTTGGCCTCGTGCTCCACTTTTCTGTGTCGCGGATGTTTCGCGTCCCGCCCGCCCGCCCGAAGGGTTGGTGGGGGACACCCCCCACGCCCCCGGCGGAGGAGGCGCTCTGCACTCCCTGGCCTTTGGCGAGTGGGCCGAGTGCACGCTTGTGCTCCACTTTGCTTTGTCCCGGGGGTTTTGCGTCCCACCCGCCCGCCCGGAGGGTTGGTGGGGGACACCCCCACACCCCCGGTAGAGGAGGCGCCCTCTGCACTCGCTGGCTTTCGGCCGGTGGGCGGAGTGCACGTTGTGCTCCACTTTGCTGGGTGTCGGCACAGCGACTAAGTAATGGACCGCGAGCGAGGTCCTTCGCTACGCCTTCGGCTCCACTCAGGAAATGGCGCTGTGCTGCGTCCGGACGTCGGACTTTAGCGTCCGGGGGCAGGGGCGCAAACTGCCTGCCCGGCAGGCGCGCTGCGCTCCCAACCCGGTGTGACGGCGCGGCTAGGCGGTCTTCGCCCGGGCCGGGACTTCTTCCGCCGCAGCTTCGAACGACCGGTCCTGGTGCCCCTTTTCGATGGCCAGGTGCAGGCGGCTGCGCAGGTATATTGAGCGCTCGCGCATTGCGGCCCGGTCCGCCACGGCGGACGATTCCCAGAAAGTGATGCGGCCGATTTCGCTGGATCCGTCCATGGCGTTGACGAAGGTGCTGTGCAGGCAGCCTGGCTGCTCGCGGTAAAAATCGATCAGTTCTCTGCTGACCGCTTCGGCTTCCGCTTCGCGGCCGGGCTTCGGGCGCATGGTCGAAACTCTTACGTATGCCATTCTGGTTTCTCCTTCTTGTCCTGAAATTAAAAGGCGCCGACGTTGCCGCCGGCGCCTTGCTCTGTCGCGTGAACTTCGCTTAGAGGCGAAGTTTCCCGTGTGACGGCTGGCGCCGGCGCTGCCGTGTCTCGCCGTTCATTTCGGCTTCCAGCTCACTGGCTGTCATAGAGCCGACTTCGTGTACGAAGCCGCAGGAAAGGCACGTGCTGTAGGCGCCGTACCAGTCCTTCTCGTAGAGCATGGAGCCTTGACAGCGGGGGCAGGCTCGTGGCGGGGCCTCTGCTACTGGTGTTTGCATTTTTGGTCCTTTCCTCCGTGCATAAAAAAAGAGCCGATGCCGCCACTAGGCGGAATGGCCCCTTCGTGCGCCTCCGAGGTTAGTTGACGGGTTCGGGTCGAAAGGGTGACCCTACTCTCGCGAGATTCACCCCGTTTGGTAGGTCCCCCGGTCCACCTTGCGGCGGATTAGGCGTCGTCACAAACTTTGTGACATCTGTAACTATCGTGGCAGGGGTTATTCAGGATGTCAAGTTGCTGGTGGCGCGGGTATGTGGATTTCTCTGGCCGGTTAATCCACAGTTTCACGAATCCTTGACATTCCAAATACCCGATGCTACTTTCTACCCACTCTGAATCGCCCAGCGTTTCGAGGCGCTTTTTGATATGAAAATTGTCGGGTCGCCTACACAGCTTTCGTCTGCCTTAAGGTAGCCACGTGCAGCAATACATTATTCGCCGCGTTCTCCTCAACTTCTTCGTGTTGTTCCTGGTGGCCACGATGGTGTTTGCGGCCCTGCGCATCGATACCGACAGCGTCATCCGGCAACGCGCCGGCGGCTGTTTCGGAGGCGGTCCTGGTGCGGATGCTCAAGAACAGATCAGGCGTTGCCGCGAGCAGGCTGAAGTCGAGCTGGGCCTCGACGGCTCCGTGCCGTCCCAGTACTGGGAGTTCATGAGCGGCCTCGTGCAGGGTGACCTTGGGGACTCTGTTGTCGGCAACAAGGACCCCGTAATGGGCGAGATCATTAGCCGCGCGGGCCCCTCCATTGAGCTTGGCCTGCTGCAGGTCTTCTTCGCGCTGCTGATCGCGCTTCCTGTGGGCATCATCTCCGCCGTCAAACAGGACACCGTCATCGATTACCTGCTCCGTTTCTTCTCGATCCTGCTGCTCGGCGTCCCGGTGTTCGTCATCGCCGTGCTTAGCATCCTGATCTCGTCCAGATACTTCGAGGGCAGTTTCATCGCCGAGTGGTTTGGCCCCAAGGTGGGCTACGTGACGCCCGGTGAAAATCCGTACGAAAACTTCAAGATCATGTTCGCCCCTGCAATCATCGGTGGTTTGGGCACAGGCGCCATAATCATGCGCTTCCTGAGGTCGCAGATGCTGGAGGTGCTGCGGCAGGACTACGTGCGCACGGCCTGGGCCAAGGGCCTGAAGGAGCGTGTTGTAGTCGTCCGGCACGCGCTCAAGAACGCCCTGATCCCAGTGCTGACCATCGTCGGCATCCTCCTGGGTCAGATCGTCAGCGGCAACGTCATCCTCGAATTCATCTATACGATCCCGGGCATCGGCAACTACGTCGTCTTCTCGATTGTCCAGGCGCCTAATTTCCCCGCTGTGCAGGGCGTGGTGATTGTCGTCGCCGCGGTGCTTGTCTTCGTGAACCTGCTTATCGATATCGCCTACGGATGGCTTGATCCACGGATCAGGTACAGCTAGGACGAGAGATGGATGAAGCACAGGCCATCCCGGTAGAGGCAACTGCGCCTGCCAAGCCGATCGTAAAGCGCGGCGGGCTCCTTCGTGGCGCCTGGAAGTTCGCCAAGGCCAAGCCGCTGGGCGCCTTCGGCTTCCTGATCATCGTTTTTCTGTTCGCCATGACGCTGGGCACGCCGGAGTTCGACTTCGCCGCGCCCGCGCTGCCGGACAGGCCCTTCGGCTTCCAGCTGGGGGACCCGTGGCTCCAGCGCTATGCGCCGGAGGCGAACTTCTACACTTCCGACGGGTTCGTGGCCGTGTACGATGGGCCAAGCGCAGAGCACTGGCTGGGCACCGACGGCGCCGGCCGCGACATCTGGTCCCGCATAGTTAACGGCGCCCGGCGCTCGCTCTTCGTCGGCATCTGGGCGCTCATCGTGGCAACGATCATCGGCGCCGGCATCGGCGTCATCACCGGCTACTTCGGCGGCATCCTCGACATCGTCTCGCAGCGCTTCATGGACGCGCTGCAGTCGTTCCCGCCGCTGATCGCCCTAATTTTGATCATCACCATTAACCCCTTCGGCGGAGGTGATCAATCGAGCCTGCTAATGGCGGCGTTTGCCCTCGGCCTGGTGGGCATCCCGAGCGTTCAGCGCATCACCCGCGGCGTCGTCCTATCGACGCGCGAGCAGCAATACGTGGAGTCCGCGCGGGTGATTGGGGCGTCGGACATGCGCATCATGTGGGGCTACATCCTGCCCAACATCTTTGCTTCGATCATTGTCGTCTTTTCGACGGGGATCGGCGTCGTGATCCTGGCGGAGGCGGCGCTGAGCTTCATCGTTCCTGAAAAACTACCGCAGGGCATCTCCTGGGGCTTCATGCTCAGCGAGTCCTATGCTTCGATCGGCGATGCGCCGTGGCCGGCTGTCTGGTCGGCTGCCGCTATCTCGCTGGCTGTGCTAGGCTTCAACCTCGCGGGGGATGCGTTGCGCGATGTCCTGGATCCGAGGCTGCGCCTGAGGTAGAACCCGCGGCCGGGTCGCAACGTACACCCGTTATGGGTACCCGCCTGAAAGGAGACTGGGAGGTCAATGTCGGACTCTAATTACTGGGATAAGTTCTGGAAGAAACGAATATCAAGACGACGCCTGATGAGCGGCACGCTGATGGTCGGAGGAGGCCTGGCGGCCGCCACCGTGGTCGGGTGCTCGACGGACGAATCGGGAAGCAACGGTGGCGGCGGCGGCAGTGCCAACCGTGATGTCATCGACACATTCCTTGGATATGAGGACAGCCCCTACGGATTCTTCGACGCACGCCGCGAACTCGATCCGGCTCCGACGGACTCACGAGGCGGCACACTGACCTACATCGGCTTCGACCCGGTGGTGCTCGACCGCTACGACCCGCACCAGACGCAGTTCGGGCCGATGTACTCTAACCAGTCAGCGGTATTCAGCAAGCTCTACATGTACCGTAGCCACGACGAGCCAACCTGGGAGAATATCGCGCCCGACCTGGCGGAGTCGGCGCCGGAAATGATTGGCGACCCGAACGCCCCGACCGAATACGTGATCAAGCTGCGCCAGGGTGTCAAGTTCCACGACACCGATAAGATCCGTAGCAACTTCCCTGACCTCGCCGGCCGCGAGTTGACCGTCGACGATGTGATCTTCAGCTACGATCGCCAGCGCAACGCAGACAGCCCGCAGTGGCCTTACTACTACCGCTCCAGCCAGTACTCCACCATCGACCGCTTGGAGAAGGTGGACGATTACACGCTCCGCATCACCACGAAGGAGCCGGTCGCGCCCTTCTTCCACTTCCTGGCCGACACGAACGCCATGATCATCCCGAAAGAGATCGTGGACATGGAAGCCGGCCCGGACGGCAAGCCCTGGGACTCCGTCGACGCTCTCGCCGGCCACGCTGGGCCCGGCCCCGGCGATCGCATGATCGGTACCGGCCCTTTCATTTGGGACTCCCTCACCTTCGGCATCGAGTTCAACGCTGTGAGGAACCCGGAATGGTTCGGCTGGGGCGACCCCGACCTAGGACGCCCTTACCTCGACGGCTACAAGGCGACCGGCCAGGGCCTCAACGACGCCACGGTCGAATCGCTCTTCACGCGCAAGGAGATCGACACCGCCGGCTTCATCGACAACCCGGACTGGATCGTCAACTTCAAGAACGATCACCCGGAAGTCGAGTTCCTGCGGGCGCCGACGTCCGGCTGGCTGAACACCCGCTTCAAGGTGTTCTGTGAGCCGTTCGACGACTGGCGTGTGCGCCGGGCCCTGCACCTGGCCACCGACCGCTCCCAGATCGTGCAGATCATCGGCTCGGGCGTCTGGAACGTCGCCGGCCCGGTGACCAAGGCGATCAGCTACTGGGCGCTGCCCGAAGAAGAGTTGATGTCGCTGCCCGGTTACCGAACGGACCAGGCTGGCCGCGACGAAGACCTGCAGGAAGCGCGTCAGCTCTGGGAAGCCGCCGGAAGCCCGGAAATCCCGCAGATCTGGTTTGCCGACGTGCCGGGATACATCTCCCGCTACGCCCCGACCTACATCCGCACGACGCTCGCCCAGAACCTGGGCATCGACCAGGACAGCGTCCGCTACCAGACTGTGCCGTACTCACGCATCGCCGAAGGTCTGCTCAAGGACGATTGTGACCTGGGTGGCTTCACCTGGGGCTTCGACAACGGCTGGATCGACCTCGACGACTGGTTCTACCCGTACTACATCACCGACGGCCCCAAGAACTCCTTCCGCGTCTCCGACCCCGACCTCGACGCTCTGCTCAATGCGCAGCGCGCCGAGTTCGACATCGATGCTCGCAAGGAGATCGGCTACGACATCCAGCGTTACGTGCTGGGTGCGGGTCCGAAAGGGGCTGAGGTCCCGGGTGCGCACTGTCGCATCGATTACGCCTCGCCAGGCGGCGGCACCATCGCCTGGCCGTACGTTAAGAACCGCACCGGCTGGCCATGGTTCGGCAACAACTACTGGACCTCGGAAGTCTGGTTCGACCAGTCCGACCCGTCCTACCAGGGCCGGCCCGGCTAGCACAGACGAAACGGAAACAGAAACGGGGGCGCGGAAACGCGCCCCCGTTTTGTTATGCGCTCGGTCAGTTGGGATCGATGCTGTTGGCCTGCTTTCGCATCCCGCGCCGCGCGTTGTTCGCGGCCTTGCTTACGCTGCCCGCCAGGTCGGCCGCTTCGTCGGTGACCTCACTGGCGACCTGGCGGGTGGCCTGCGCCGTGCCACCGGCCGCTTCCCGGTTCGCCTCCGACATGCGGGCCCAGAGGCTTCGCGTGCCCGCGCCCAAATCCCGCACGTCGTCCATCAGCGTGCGCGCCAGTTCAATGCGCCGGCGCGTGCGCCGCGTCCAGGTGTTCAGTAGTTCCGTGGTGAACCCGGACATGTCAGTCGGCGACTCCATCCATGACCGAAAGAGCTCCGCGCGCTCATCCTGCGTCCTCTCTGCCTCATCGATGACGATGCGGTTGAGGCGATACATCCGGTCGTTGCCGGCTCGAAGCGCGTCCGTCCAGACGCTGCCGCCTTCCGCCACGCCGGTCACTGCCCTGTCGATCGCTTGATTGCGTTCCATATTTCGTCCTACTTTCCTCGCAGAGCCTTGGTCAGCTCGCGCTTGTTCATGCTGGATCGTCCTTCGATGTCGGCCTTCTGCGCCTGCTCGTAGAGTTCGTCTTTTGTCAGATCATCCACGTTGGCGCTCTTCCGGGTGCTTGCCTTCAGCGACTGTTTGCTTGTCTTGCCCGAAGCTGTCAGGATGCGCTCCTTCATCTGGGCCATCTCATCGCCGATCTTGTTCAGGCGGTCGTAGCCGATCTCCGCCGCGCGGGGGAACATCTCGGACTCTTCCTCGTTGACGTGGGCCGTGACGAGTTCGGTGAGCACCTTGAACTTGGGCGCAAGCTCACCACTTCTCGGGTCCAACTGTGCGATCTCGTTCATCAGGTTCTCGGCCTGCTTGTGCTCCTCCTCGGACTCGACGACGAGCGAATGCATGCCGGTGCGTTCCATCGCCGGGTAGAAGATCTCCTCTTCCAGCTGGGCGTGAACCAGCAACTCCGCGATCGCCTCATCGACGATCGCCTTTCGCGTGCTGGCGTCTGGTGCCTCTTCGAAGCGGCGGAACAGGTCTTTCACCTTACGGTGGTCGTTCCGCAGCATTTGCAGGGCGTCCATCAGTGCGGGGCTCCTTTCCTTTTGGCCGGGGCAAAGTCCCACACAGGTCTTTGAGCTTGGGCTTAGCAAGAGGGACACCCGGCTTCATCTGGTTTCGGTTTACTTGAACCAGTCTCCCGCGAGTGGGCGATTCAAATCCATTTGCCCGGCGTCGCGGCGGCATTACAAATCTGCTCCATATACGTATAGATTCTGTTGACGGGCGTCTAGAACACAGCCGTCGTGCTGCCGCCGTCCACCTGGATCGTCGTGCCGGTGATAAATCGAGCCGACCCCGACGCGAGAAACGCTACCAGGTTGGCGACGTCGTCCGCCTCGCCCAGGAATCCCATGGGCACCCGCCCCTCCTCCAGTGCCACGGCGTCCGCGAGCGTTTGCCCCTGGCGCGCCGCCCGCTCCTCGATCAGCGCCATCAGCCGTTCCGTGGCGATATTCCCCGGGCAGACGTTGTTCACCGTGATGCCGTGCGGCGCCAGTTCCCTCGACAGCGTTTTCGCCAGACCGACGACACCGAGCCGCGTCGCGTTCGAGAGGATCAGCCCGTCGATCGGCTGCTTCACTGAGACAGAGGTCATGTTGATGATGCGACCTGCCGGCGACTTCATCAGGTGCGGCAGCGCCTCGCGCACCGTGCGGACAACCGAGAGCAGGTTCTGGTCTATCGCGAAGTGCCAGTAACGCTCGTCGAGGTCCTGGAAGGTGCCCGTCGGCGGCCCGCCCGCGTTGTTCACTACGATATCCAGACGCCCGAACTTCGCCGCAGCCGCCGCCACGAGCGTCTTGATGTCGCCGACCTTCGTCATGTCGCAGACGGCCCACTCCGCCTCCTTGCCCGTCTCCTCGCGCAGCGCCTCGACAGCCGCCTGCAGATTCTCCTCGCTGCGGGAGGAGATCATGACCCGCGCGCCTTCTTTCAGCAGCTCCTTCGCAATCGCCCTCCCGATCCCCTTGCTTGCCCCGCCGACGAGCGCGGCCTTGTCTTGCAGTAGTAGGTCCATGGTGACTCCTCGATGTGTTCTGGCACCATCGTAGCGAGTGAGTCCCCAGTGGCAAGTAACCAGTAACAAGTTTGGGCGCATATGCCATGTTGCTTGCTACTGGTTACTACTTGCTATACTGCTGGCACAACCGAATATCGGGATAAGGGTCTCCACGACGTCCCAGCGGTGGGCATCTCGCCGCTGTGTCGCAGGAGCTAAGAGCGAAGCCGGTGAAAGGCCGGCGCTGTCCCGCAACTGTATCCCGGGTTCTCGCCCCAGGCGGGAGACCCGGGTAGCCAGGTCGCCTGCCCTCATCCGAAGTACCAGCCTTCGAGGAAAGGCATGGGCCACGCGGAGAAATGCGAAACCCCTGCTCACTCGGGCAGGGGTCTTTTTCATTGACCCGCGACCCTGCCTTCCGCCATTTAGGACGGGAGGTCCATATCATGCGTACCGTAAAGCTGCTTGCAGCGCTCTTAGCCGCGCTCCTCGTCGTCGCTCTTATCGCTTGCGGCGACGATGACGACGACAGGGGCGACGCATCGCCCACCGATGCGCCGGCCACCAGCGCCACAGCCCAAGAGACCGATCCGCCGGCCGACTCCGCGTTTCCGCTGACCGTCACTGACGACGCCGGCATAGAATTCACATTCGACGAGGCGCCGCAGAGCATCGTCGCGCTAGCGCCTTCCTTCGTCGAGGTACTCTACGCTGTCGGCGCGGGCGACGCCATCGTCGCCGCCGACCAGAACACCGACTACCCACCGGAAGCGGCCGACATCCCCAGGATCAGCGGCTTCGATCCCAGCGTCGAGGCGATCGCCGGCTACGAGCCGGACCTCGTGCTCATGTGCTGCTTCGACGCCGGCGGTCTCCAGGGCGCGCTCATGGACATCGACATCCCGACGATGTACTTCGACAGCCCCGCGACGATCGACGGCGTGTATGAGCAGATCGTGACTATCGGCGAGGTCGTTGGCGCCGGGAATGAGGTCGAGGCAATCGTCGGCGGCATGGAGGCCGACATCGACGCCATCGTCTCCGCGATCCCCGCGCGGGGTCACGCGCCGAGCTACTACTTCGAGCTGGACGTGGCGCTCTTCACCGTAGGCCCCGGCAGCTTCCCGCACGAGGTCTTCACGCTGCTCGGCGCTGAGAACGTTGCCGATGCCACCGGCGAGGCCTACCCACAGCTTAGCGCTGAGGCGATTATCGCCGGCGCCCCCGACGTTATCTTCCTCGCCGACGCTGACTTCGGCGAGTCGGCGGAGACTGTGGCCTCGCGGCCCGGCTGGGACGTGATCCCGGCCGTGGTCAATGACCGCGTCTATCCGGTGCCTGCGGCCGTCCTCAGCCGCCCCACACCCCGCCTCGTCGACGACATCGAGCTTGTCGCCGATCTGCTGTATCCGGAGTCGTAGATGAAAGCCGCAAGGACGGGCGAGCAGGCAGACGTGGTCTCACCGGCCATCGCGCTGCCGCTCGCCCTGCGGCGGACGCCGTGGGGGCGCTTCGCCATCGGCTTCGCGCTGCTGGCGGTCGCTGTCATCGCCGGCCTTGCCCTCGGCTCGACCAACGTGACGGTGGACGATACGCTGCGCGTGCTGTTCTCACACTTGCCCGGCGTGGACGTCGACGGCGACGTCTCGCAGGCCACCGGCAACATCATCTGGGAGATACGCCTGCCGCGCGTCCTTCTCGCGGGCACGGTTGGCGCGACGCTGGCGCTAACGGGCGCTGCTTACCAGGGCGTCTTCCGAAATCCCCTGGCCGATCCCTATCTCATCGGTGTCGCCACCGGCGCCGCGCTCGGGGCGACGATCGTCGTTGTCTCCGATTTCTCTTACTCGACCGGAGGGCTCAGCCTGCTGCCGCTGGCCGCGTTCGCCGGCGCCCTGGTCTCCGTCGGCGTCGTCTACGGCGTCGCACGCACCGGCAACACGGTGCAGACAACGACGCTCATCCTCGCCGGCGTGGCGGTCGCCTCGCTCTCGATGGCAATCACCTCCTACCTGATGCTGCAGGACACGACGAACGCCGCCGCCGTGCTCGCCGTCGTCCTCGGCGGCTTCAACACCGCCTCGTGGACGAAGCTGGCGTGGGTGCTCCCTTACGCGATTCCTGCCGCGATCATGATCATGGCGCACGGCCGCATCCTCAACGTCCTCACGCTGGACGAAGAGCAGGCGCGCTTCCTCGGCATCAACGTGGAGCGGACGAAGCTGCTGCTGCTGGGCGCGTCGTCAATCGCGGCGGCGGCGGCGGTCTCGGTGGGCGGTACCATCGGCTTCGTCGGCCTAATCGTGCCGCACGCCATCCGGTTGGTCTGGGGGCCGGACAACCGCTACCTGCTGCCGATGTGCATCATCATCGGCGCCGCCTTCCTCATCGGCTGCGACCTGCTGGCGCGCACGGTTGAGCGGCCATCGGAGGTGCCGGTCGGCATCATCACGGCGCTGTGTGGGGTGCCGTTCTTCCTGTATCTGCTGCGGCGGGCAAAGCTGGGGGCGATGTGGTGAGGGTAGGAGCAAGGAGCAAGGAGAAAGGAGCAAGTGCGGCGGTTGCTCTCCAGGCGTCGGGCGTCAGTGTGTCTTACGACACGGTTGGTGGGCGGATAGATGCGCTGCGGGGCGTGGACATAGCGGTGCGGACTGGTGAGTTGCTGGGGCTGGTGGGGCCTAACGGGTCGGGGAAGACAACGCTGGTGCGCGCGCTCACCGGTGTCGTGAGGCCGCATGCGGGCTCCGTCCGGCTGGGTGGAGTCGATATCGCCTCGCTCAAGGCGGCTGAGATCGCGCGCCGCGTTGCGGTGGTGCCGCAGGACCCGCAGCTGCCGCCAACGTTCAGGGCCCTGGACTGCGTGCTTATGGGGCGCACGCCACATCTGCGCTTGCTGGAGCAGGAGGGCCCCGCGGACATCGAGATTGCGCGGCGGGCGATGGCGGCGACAGAGACGTGGGAACTGGGCGAGCGCCCGGTCGGCGAGCTTTCGGGAGGTGAGCGGCAGCGGGTGATTGTGGCGCGGGCGCTGGCGCAGGAGACGCCGGTGTTGCTGCTCGACGAGCCGACGGCGCACCTCGACATCGGTCATCAGGGGGCGGTGCTCGACCTGATGCGCGGCTTCACGCGGCGCGACGGCAAGGCGGTCCTGGCCGTGGTGCACGACCTGACGCTGGCGGCGCACTACTGCGACCGCATCGTTGTCCTCAAAGACGGACGCGTCATCGCTGAGGGCGTGCCCGCCGATGTGCTGACGGCGGACATCTTGCGCGAGGTCTACGGCGTGCCGGTGACCGTGATGGCGCACCCGGAGACGGGGCGCCCGGTTGTGGTGCCCGCCGACGCGGGCTAAACTGCCCCTGTTATGGCCCCCAGAAAGCCGGCACCTCGTCATCCCGCAAAGAAGAAGCCGCCCAAGAGCATGCTCTACACGCGGAGCGGCGACGCGGGGACGACGGCGCTTTTCGGTGGGAAGCGCGTTCCCAAGGACCACCCGCGTGTCGAGGCATACGGCGCCGTCGACGAGCTAAACTCGGCGATTGGCGTGGCCCTGGCTTCGATGCGGCGGGGCAAGATGGCGGCGCGCGTCATGGATATTCAGAACGAGCTGTTCAACATCGGCTCCGTCCTCGCCAGCGAGGGTGGCAAGGCAGCCGCCTTCGCCGACCTCTTCACGGACGCCGACGCCAGGATCGCGGCCATGGAAGCCCTCACCGACGAGTACGACGCGAAGCTGCCCCCTCTGCGCAACTTCATCCTCCCCGGCGGCTCCCAGGCGGGCGCCACGCTGCACCTCTGCCGCACCATCTGCCGACGTGCCGAGCGGCAGGTCGTCGCGCTCTCGCGCAAGGAGAAGGTGAACCCGGCTGTGGTGGCGTACCTCAACCGGCTTTCGGACCTGCTGTTTGTGCTGGCGCGCTATGTGAACATTACGGCGACGAAGCCAGAGCGGGAGTGGAAGAAGGGGTAGGGCTATTCGCGCAGATCCAGGTCGAGCGCGAGTTGGTGCATCACTTCAAGAGTTGAGAAGGGATTGCCCTCATCCGAGTTCGCAATGATCAGAGGCGAAACCAGCACTATGGTGTCGCCGAACTGAACTTTTGCGTTAATCTTCTCGGTCACTCCATCCGTGCAACGGTAGATCTCAATCATCCGGTCAGAGAGCGTTTCCGTGCTGAGCCTGTCGGAACAAGGGAAAGAGCCTGAGACAATCTCGAGCTGGTTCTGCGATGACTCCTGGATCATGAGTGCGGGTCTACCGCTCACGCCTGGATAGACATACGTCAAACTAAGCCGATATGGATAGGGAACGGGACTTGGGGACGGGGCAAACGAACCCCCCAGCTCGATTGTGGGGAGACCGTTCCCCGCGTCGTACTTGGTCCCGAGCCAGTAGACCGGCAATTCTGGATCGAGAGCCTCGATTCCTTCGACAACATCGCGAATCTGTTCCACATAGCCGATTGAGGCTGGCTCAAAGAAATCGGATGGCAGGTCGCTTCGCTCAATCCAGGTGTGTTCATACCTGATCTCACCCGTCAGGGGATAGACTTCCCCAAAATCGAAGGTGCCTGAGATCTCACTGGCCAACGGGAGGAGCGTCGCCGGATGCAGGTAGAGCCGGGTCATCGAAGTCGTCAACTCATCTTCACCACGCGATGTGCCTGAGATGACGAGAACCACTGCGGCGTTGCCCTCGTATTGTCCCGACTCCACGACTCGCGTGAGTTCTTCTAGCGGACCTGAGCAGCCCAGGATCTCAGAGGCGAGCACAGTGCCTCCGAAACACGTCGTGACTTCATGTAGGTTTCCTGAACCAGGGTCGCCGTCGTATCTGAGTCCGTCGACGATTACGCTACTCCGCGACTCTGCCATGTCGATGATCTCTCCGTCGGCAACTCCCGAAATGTCGACGGTTGATTCGCTGCGCATCGCAGATTCTCGTGGATGTATCCACTTTTCGATACGGAACTCCTGGCGAATTCCTGATTCTGTATATCCGTCTGCACTGACGTGCAGCACGCCGGTGCGAGTTGCCAGATACTCGCTGAGTGCCCTGTAGACGTCATCGACAGTCGCCGTATCGGGATCGACAAGAGCCGGGCCGCTCGGGAGCGGCCCACCACGCTCCTCATCGCTTTCTGACACGCCCCACGCAAGGATGGCTATCGCCGCAACAGCCGCCGCCACCACGGCAAATCCACCTGCTGGCAGCAACAATCTCCGCCAGCGGGGCCGCTCGGGCTCGGGATGCCATGCAGCCGCTTCTTCTCGCGTCGCCACGCCCAGTTTCGCCAACACCTGGGAGACGTGCTGTTTCACCGTCTCCACGCTGATGTTCAGCCGTTCCGCAATCTCGGGGTTCGTGCAGCCGGCGCGGATGAGATCCAGTACCTCGTTTTCACGCGGCGTCAGCAGCCCCGGCGAACGTGGCCTTCCCCTCTGTGCCATCTCGCAGGCACATTAGCAGATAGCAGGCGGAATTACATGCCCCCATCTCTGAAACCTGTAACTTCAAACCTGAACCTCGCTCCCACCTACCGCCTAGCACCTCTAAACTAACCTCAGTGATTCCCGTCCTCGACTCCGTCAAGGCCCGGCGCACGCCGTTCGTCAACGTCGCCTTCATCGCCATCAACCTTGCCGTCTTCATCTACGAGCTGACGCTGAACGCCGCCGACCTCAACGCCTTCTTCCTCGATTACGGGATCATTCCCGCGCAGCTCGACGCCTGGGCGAGCGATCCGGATGGCTTCGAGGAGTCGCTGACGGTCGTCAGCGCGACGTTTATCCATGGCGGCTGGCTGCACCTGGCCGGCAATATGCTCTTCCTCTGGGTCTTCGGCGACAACATCGAGGACGCGCTGGGGCACATCGGATACTTCGTCTTCTATTTCGTCTGCGCGGTGGGCGCGGCGGCGGCAGAGGTCGCGTTCGATACAAGCTCGCTGCTCCCGGTCGTCGGGGCCAGCGGCGCGGTTGCCGGGGTCTTGGGCGCCTACCTGGTCCTTTACCCGCGCGGGATTATCACCGTCCTTGTGCCGTTCTTCTTCTTCATCCCCTTCCCGCTGCCGGCCTTCGTGATCATCGTCTTCTGGTTCCTGATGCAACTGGCGAGCGGCGTCGCCTCCATCGGCACCACGGAGGTGTCGGAGGGGATTGCCTTCTGGGCGCACGTCGGGGGGTTCGTGACGGGGTTCGTGATCCTGCTCGTGCTGCGGAGGTTCGTCAAGCGGAGGCCGTACACGCAGGCGAGGCGGGGCGGGCGAACACAGATGTGGTGACGGGAGCGACGAACTGACAAGCTGACAAACTATCAACTAGCAAACTGGCAAGCGACGAACTACGAACGGGTGACCGAGGGGGACGCGGTTGACTTCGCGGACGTGCTCGCGGCGTTTGGGTTGATAAAGGGAGTGGGCGTTGGCGAAGCGCGGAAGCGGGAGAGGTTGTGGCATGAAGAGACGTTAACGAATTGCTCCCCTTCGGTGCGCCAAGATCTCCTTCGACTGCGGCTGGCGCCGCGCTCAGGACAGGCTTGCTGCGCCGTCGGCTTCGCCAGAGAAAATGGGCGTTGCTTAGCGGGCGCTAGAATTGTCTTGACGCGCTACCTGCCTTGTGGCTAAATGAGCCTTGCTCCGGCAAGCCGCCGGGGCTGCGCAGAAGGAGACGCCAATGTCAGACGCCACAGCCCCCTCCGAGATCCCGGCTGACCTCGCGCAGGTCGCCGAGGAAAAGGGCATATCACTCGACATCGTGCGACGTGCGCTCGCGCTCGGCTTCCCTCCGGACGCCGTCAAGCAGAACCTGAGCATGCCGGGCGTCACGCCGGAGGCTGCCGAGGCCTTCATCGCCGAGCAGGAGAAGATCCGCGCCGGCGGCGTGATCAACATTCCGCCGGAGCTTGCGGAAACCGCCGCTGCGCACAAGTTTCCTGAAGCCCTGATTAAGCGGGCGCTGGCCCTCGGCGCACCCCCCGCGATGCTCATCAACCAGATGCAGGCCGGCATCACGGCGGAGCAGGCCGAAGGCTTCATCGTCCAGCAGGAAGCGCTGCGCGGCGGAGCAGGCGGCGAAGTGCAGCTCGACCTTTCCTGGATGAAAGTCCCGACCGAGTGGGGCATTCGCGTCAAGCCGGGCCGCAAGGGCCTGACCGTCGGCATGATCAACGTCGGCACCTACGCGGACGTGCCCGACTACTGGCCGTATCACACGGAGATGCCGCGCGGCGCCTACCCCATCCCCGGCGTGCCCTCGATGGGCTACTCGATCTTCGAAAAAGCCGAACTCTGGTCCGAGAACTCCGCGGACCTCTACGAAGAAGCGATCCAGCGCCGCTGGCGCCCCTCTTCCGACGTACCGTGGCTATCGATGGAAGACCTCGATCCCGATGTCGAGAAGGCCGTTTGCCAGCTCTGCACCCACATCAGCGAGCGCTCGCTGGTCGCCGGCGACATCGTGGGCAGGTGGTTGCCCGAAATGTCCTACGGCTACCACGAGGTCAAACTCTACCTCTCGACCGCGGAATTCGACGCTGCGCGCTGGTTCGAGGTCTTCCGCAAGCGCGCGCTCTCCAACGGAGGGGGCCTCGGCGTGCAGTCGCCGGGATACTTCCACCGCGCCATGATCGACGCCCGCGCCTGGACGGAGACGTCGGCGGTTCTTCACATCCTGGCTAACAGCCAGCTCAAGATGCTGTTCGACATCGGCTACTACACTTCGCACAACGACGCCGAGCGCACGATCTTCTCGTACTGCCTGCAGGACGTCGCGCGCCAGCGAGCTTACGGCAGCCAGCACCTGCGCTACTTCCTCACGCGCAAGATAGAGCGCCGCGAGGAGGTCCATCACTACCTCAACAAGTACGAGGCCCTGCTGGAGTACGAGTGGGAGTGTGACATTCCGCTGAGGGAGTCGCTGATGATCCTGCTCGGCGGGGGCGCAACGCCGGAGCTGATGCGCGATGGAGCGCTGAAGCTGGAATACTTCAGGCAGCGCTGGGCCAACGACTACATCGACCAGCTATCGGCAGCCGGCCTCGGCGAGCGACGCAAGAAGGTGCACCACAGCATCAAGAAGTACCTACCGCAGCCCGAAGAAGCCGTGGCAGCGGCCTAATCGATTCGGCAGAAGGAGAGCATCCAATGACAGAAGCAACGACGACCAAAGCCACCTTTCCTTCCGTCGCGTGGTTCGAGGCGGTTCGGGAGATCGTCAACAACGACGCCGGCTACAAGCACCACGGCACCTGCGACGCCACTGTAGGAATCAAGATCCCGGACATCCAGAAGTACTTCAAGCTGACGTTCGAAGCCTTCGAGGTAGACGAGATCAAGGAGTGCGACGAGGCCGAGTCGGAAAACACCGACTTCTGGCTGGAGCAGACGTACGCCAAGTGGAAAGAGATGATCGAGAACATCAAGGCGAACGGTAAGGCGGACCTGCACCACACGCTGAACACGCTCGATATCGAGGACCCGAATGACCTGGCCCGCTCCAACGACGGCTACCGCCGCGACGCCTTCTACCGCTTCAACCAGTCGTTCCAGCACTTCTTCGACGTGAGCGAGCAGATCGACACCGAATTCGTCTAGATGCCTCCTATCGAAGGCGAGTACGAGCCCAGCCCCTGGGCCTGGGTCCGCGAACAGGTCGAGACGTATGAGCGGACGGGCGGGCGCGAGGCGAATACGCTGCGCGAAACCGGTCTGCCGGTCATCATCCTCACGACGTGCGGCAACAAGAGCGGCAAGGTCCGCAAGACCCCCCTTATGCGCGTCGAGCACAACGGCGAGTACGCCTTGGTCGCGTCGATGGGCGGCGCCCCTCAGCATCCCGTCTGGTATCACAACCTGAAGGCGAATTCGACGGCCGTTACGCTCCAGGACGGCCCCGAACCGTGGGACATGGAGGTGCGGGAACTTGAAGGAGACGAGCGAGCGGTGTGGTGGGAGCGGGCGGTAGCGGCGTTCCCCCCTTACGCCGAATACCAGGAGAAGACAACGCGGGTGATCCCTGTTTTCCTGGCCCGGAAGCGCGGCTAGACCGGCGCGAGTGCGACGCGCGGCCCCACCGGCAGTTCCACCCGTATCGCGTCCCCCGGTTCCACGCCGCCTCCCTCTAGCACGATTGCCATGATCCCTGCCTTGCGGATGAGGTTGCCGTCGGCATCGGTGTCCAGGACCGCTTTCATGAGGCCGGGCTGGATGCCGTCGAGTTGCTGGCAGGGGTTGCGGAGGCCGGTGATCTCGATGACAGCATGGGCGCCGAGGTGGAGCCGCGTGCCGGCCGGCAGAGCGAGCAGGTCGATGCCGCGGGTGGTGATGTTCTCGCCCATCCGGCCTGGAGAGGTCGAAGCCCTGAGCGCGGAGTTCGTCGTGCAGTTCGGCGTGGATCAGGTGCACCTGGCGGAGGTTCGGCTGGTTGGGATCGCGCAGAACGCGAGAGCGGTGCTTCACGGTCTGGCCGGCGTGCGCGTCATCCTCGACGCCGAGGCCCGCGATCAGCCGGATGCTTTCCCGCGGCGGCTTGGCCATGGTGTGAGAGGGACTGGCGTTGACCGACTCGACGCGCCCCTGCATTGGCCTTAGCGGAACTCGATGCGAGGGACGATGCGGGCTTCGATTTCAGCGGCGATTTCACCCGCCGAGAACGAGCCTCGTGCCATGACGCGCTCCAGCAGCGGGCGTCGCGGGCGCACCCACTGCAGGCGCGGGCGTTCGGACAGGTCTGCCATGCGCCGCGCGGTCTTGAGGGCGAGGTCGAAGTCGCCGATCTCGTCGATGAGGCCGATTTCGAGGGCCTTTCGGCCAGAGAACATTTCGCCGGTGGCGAACTCTCGCACCTTCTTGATGTCGAGGTTGCGGGCGGCGGCTACAGCGCCGACGAACCACTCGTACAGCTCATCAGTGAGGCCCTGGACCTTCGTGCGCTCTTCTTCCGTGGGCTCGCGCCAGGGCTGGAACATGCCCTTGAGGTGCCCTTCGTGTGTCATCTCCATTCGTACGCCCAGCTTGGCCATGAGCTCCTGGACGACGGGCCGCATGAAGATCACACCGATGGAGCCAACGAGAGCAGTTTCGCCAGCGATGATGTGCCGCGCCGCGCTGGCGATCAAGTAGCCGCCCGAGAGGCCGGAGCCACCGATGTAGGCGACTGTTGGCTTCTTCTTCGAGAGCTTTTGCAGTTGCTTGAAGATCATGTCGGAGGCGGAGGCAGAACCGCCGGGTGAGTCGATTTCGAGGACGACCGCCTTGACCCGCGGGTCCTTTTCGAGGGCGCGGATGGTGCGCGACATCTGGAGTCCGCGCACCTGTGCGCCGATAGCGCCGCTAATTTCGAGGACGGCGACGCGCGGGCGTGACCAGGGGAAACGGATCTGTAGTTGATTGCTCATCGGAGCTCCTTCAGGGGGTGACTGGGGCGTCAATCTAAGTATCCCATATAACGCGTTTAGATTGCGCAGTGCTGGGTTGTATGCCATGTTGGCAGGCCGGGGGTAAGTCATGCGTGATGAATTCGAGAAAGTGGTCTGGGTAGAGCACGAAAGCGACGTGCTAAAGGGTAATCCGCTGGGCGACCCGCACGTCCGCCGGTTCCCCGTTTATGTCCCGCCAGACTACGACGCTAATCCGGAGAAACGCTACCCCGTGATGTACATGCTGATCGGCTTCACGGGGGCGGGCCACATGTACTTGTACCGGCGTTTCTTGCGTGACTCCATGCCCGACATCCTGGACGACCTGACGCTGAACGCAGGGATGCCCGGTGTCATCTGCGTCTTCCCGGATTGCCTGACCTCTTTGGGCGGCAGCCAGTACGTCAATTCCAGCGCAACGGGCCGTTACGAAGACTATTTGGTCGACGAGATCGTGCCATTCATCGATTCGGAGTTCCGTACGACGGGGATGCGCGGCTGCATCGGCGGCTCCAGCGGGGGCATCGGCTCGTTCATCATGTCGGCGAAGTATCCGGAAGTCTTCCAGGCCTTTGCCGATCACTCCGGCGACAGCGCCTTCGAGTACTGCTACCTGGGTGACGTGCCGAAGTGCGTGCAGGCGCTGGCGAAGTACGACTACAAGATCGAGGACTTCGTGAGGCAGATCCCCGAGATTCAGCCCAAAGATGACGACTTCCAGATCCTGCTGAACATGGCAGCGATGTCGGCCTGCTACGCGCCGAACCCGGACTCGCCGCTGGGCTGGGACCTGCCCTTCGATCCTTATGACGGCACGCTGCGCCCGGACGTCTGGGAAAAGTTCCGCGCGCACGACCCCGTGAACATGGTCGAGAAGTACGCTGACAACCTGCGCAGGCTGCGTTTCGCGTTCGTGGACTGCGGTACGAAAGACCAGTTCCACCTCTTCCTGGGCTCACGCCAACTGCACCGCCAGCTAGAGGCGCACGGCATTGAGCACGTGTACGAGGAGTACGACTCCGATCACTTTTCTGCTGCGCTGGGAGCAGAAGAAGAAGTCGATCCCGATGATGGTGAACGCGCTCGCGGCAGGCTAGGTCAGCGCGTCTAGCTCAGCCAGCGTGTCGTCGACCGGCGGGATTTCCCATTGTTGGAAGCCGAGGTGGGCGTAGCGGACGATGCCATCCTTATCGACGATGAAGAGGCCGGGGCGCTGGCCGAGGGAAATCATGGCGCTCTGGACGTCGTACTGGCGGAAGACGGCGCGGTCGGGATCGGGGAGGCAGGGGAAGGGGATGTTCTCGCGCGCGAAATAGGCGCGGGCGTTCTCCAGCGTGTCTGGTGCGATGGCGATGACTTCAGCGCCGCGCTGGATGAACTCGCCGTACCTGTCTCGCAACTGCGAGAGATGCTTGCGGCAGAACGGTCACCGGAAGCCGCGCAGGAAGACGAGGACGACGGCCTTGCCGCGCAGGGAAGAGAGGCTGATTGTGCGGCGATCGATTGCTTCCAAAGTGAAGTCCGGCGCTTCGGCGCCGATGGGCACGGTTTCGCTGTCTACGGGCATGTTGCCCGCATCTTAGGTTCGCGGGGAAGGGGCGTCAACAACTGTGACCGGCATTTCTTGACACCCGCTTATGGCGTCGATACCATCCTTCCAGAACCGAATAGAAACACTCTTATCGAGAGCGGTGGAGGGAACGGCCCAACGAAGCCCGGCAACCGGTCACAGACACGGTGCCAACTCCGATCCGCCACAGGCGGATGAGATGAGAGTGCTGGATTAGACTTCTCCACCGCGAGAAGTTTTTTTGTGTCCGCCACAGGCGGACGAGACGGGAGAGACCGAGCGAGATGTTCCTGCCGATAGAGTGGTCGCCGGAAGGGAAGGTACGCTTCCTGGACCAGACGCTCCTCCCCGGGGAGGAGACCTGGACCGAAACCGCCGACTACCGCGTGATCGCCGAAGCGATCCGGCAACTGCAGGTGCGCGGAGCGCCCCTGATCGGCGTTTCGGCGGCGTATGGACTCGCCTTGGCAGCGCGTGAGAGTGCCGCGACCGACGTCGAGGCGCTCCGTAGCGACATCAAGGAAGCGGCAGATGTTCTCCGGGCCACGCGGCCGACGGCCGTGAACCTGGCCTGGGCGCTCGACCGCTGCCTAAGTGCCATCGACTCAATCTCTGATGCTGATGAAATGCGCGAAACGCTCGTACGCCTCGCCCGCGAGATACACGAGGAGGACGTGGCGACCAACCAGCGCATTGGCGCTTACGGGGCGGAACTGATCCCGGCCGGCGCGTCCGTTGTCACGCACTGCAACGCGGGTTCGCTGGCCACCGGAGGTTACGGTACCGCGCTGGGAGTTCTACGCAGCGCTTGGGCGGAGGGCAGGCTTAGCCACGTCCACGCCACGGAGACCCGGCCGCTACTGCAGGGCGCACGGCTGACTTCGTGGGAACTGCAACAGGAAGGCATTCCGGTAACGCTCATAGCGGACAGCGCCGCGGGGCAGCTAATGCATCGCGGCCTGGCCGATGCAGTCGTCGTCGGCGCGGACCGCATCGCCGCCAACGGCGACATCGCCAACAAAATCGGCACTTATCAGCTGGCCGTGCTCGCGAAGGAGAACAACATCCCCTTTTACGTCGCAGCGCCTACCAGCACCGTCGACCTCAGCATTGCGTCGGGGGACGACATCCCAATCGAGGAGCGGGCCTCGGAAGAGGTCACGCATCTTCGCGGGGCGCCTTCGGCGCCCGAGGGAGTCGTGGCCGCCAACCCAGCCTTCGACGTGACGCCCAACTCTTATGTGTCGGCGATCATCACCGAGAACGGGGTGGCGCGGGCGCCATACGAAGAAAGCCTGCGCCAGGTCTGCGAGGGAGGCGTTGTCGCCCGTGGTTGAGCCCCTCCGCGCCGCCGTCATCGGCGGCAGCGGCTTCTACCAGATGGAAGGCCTCTCCGACATCGAGACGCTGAACGTCGACACGCCGTTCGGCGCTCCCAGCGACGCGATAACCATCGGCACCCTGGATGGGGGACGCGTCGCCTTTCTGCCGCGGCACGGCGTCGGCCACCGCATCCTGCCGGGCGAGATTCCGGCCCGCGCGAATATCTGGGCGCTCAAACAGCTAGGCGTGGAGTTCATCATCAGCGTCAGCGCCGTCGGCAGCCTGCGGGAGGACCTTGAGCCGCTGCACATGGTCGTTCCGGACCAGCTGATCGACCGCACACGCGGGCGCATTAGCACCTTCTTCGGCGATGGCCTCGTCGCCCACATCGCATTTGGCGATCCCTTTTGCCCAGACCTGCGCGGCATCGTATCGGGCGCCACCCGTGAGACGGAAGCTACCGTGCACAACGGCGGCACGTACGTCGTCATGGAAGGCCCCGCCTTCTCCACGCGCGCCGAGTCGAACCTCTACCGCACCTGGGGCGCCGATATCATCGGCATGACGGCGCTTCCAGAGGCCAAGCTTGCCCGCGAAGCCGAGATCTGCTTCGCCGTCCTGGCTTGCAGCACCGACTACGACTGCTGGCACGACGCTCACGAAGACGTCACCGGCGAGATGATCGTGCAGAACCTCCTGCGCAACGTCGAAGTCTCTCGGCAGGCGGTGCGCGCCGCTCTGGGCCGCCTGCCTGTGACGCGGGAGTGCGCCTGCAAGGACGCGCTCAAGGAATCGCTGATCACAGCGATGGAGCTGGTGCCAGAGGAGACGAAGCGGCGATTGGCGCCGATCATCGGACGGTACCTGGAAGCGCCGGTGAGTGGATGACGGCGGTATCGCGCGAGCGCGAAACGCCGCTCGATCGCGCGGAGTACTCGGTCTCCGCGCTCACCGACCGGGAGACGATCCGCGAGCTGCTGGAGCCGAACCGTGCCTACAGCGCCTACGCGCTGGCGCAGCTGGACCCGGAACTCTTCCGGCGGAATACGTGGTACGTGTCGTCAGGCCCGACGGGGCGGGCGCTGCTCGTGCACTCAAAGAGCGTCTTGGGTAACGCCCTTTTCGCCCTCGGCGAGCCGGCTGCGCTGGACGTGGCCCTTTCACTGCACTCGGGTCCGCGCTTCGCTTTCGGCAGCTTGAACCTCGACCACAGGCCCGTCGTCCGGAAATACTTCCTGATGACGCGGCCGCAGCTGATGTTGCGAATGTCCGTCACGCGTGAGACGTTCAGCCCACCGCCGATGCAGACGCAACGCCTTCGTGGCGCCGACCTGTTCGCGGTGAACCGGCTCTACTCGCTGGAGGGCGGGCCGACCGCCTACCGCGCCGAGCACCTGGACGAGGCGGTGTATTACGGCGTCTACAATGGCCGCCAGTTGATCGCCATCGCCGGGACGCACGTGGTCTCGAGGAGCGAGCGCATCGCCGTGGTTGGAAACGTCTTCACGCATCCGCGCTTCCGCGGCCAGGGCCTGGCAACGGCAACGACCGGCGCGGTGACGCGGGAACTGCTGGAGCACTGTGACCTGGTGGTGCTCACGGTCGAGCAGGCGAACACTGCGGCGGTAAAGGTGTACGGTAGCCTTGGTTATCAGACGCAGTGCGAGCTGCACGAGACGCCGCTCGTGCGCAAGGAGCCGTTCGGCGCGGTCAGCCTCGTGCGCCGGGCCGTTGCCCGCTGGCGGGGCCGGCATGAGAACAAGGAGGTAGTGCTCAAGTGACTAAGACGATCGGCATCGTGCTTTACAACGACTTCGAGGACCTGGATGCCATCGGCCCGCGCGAGGCGCTGACGATGATGGCGAAAGGCAGCATGCGCGAATGGGAGGTCGTCCTCGTGAGCGAGGATGGCGAGCCCGTCAAGAGCTTCCTCGATACGCGTTACATCGTGGACCACAGCTTCGAGAGTTGCCCGAAGCTCGATGTGCTGCTACTGCCGGGCGGATTCGGGACCCGGCCGGAAATGGACAACCCGAAGATGATTGACTTCATCACGCGGCAAGGGGCGGCGGCGGACTGGGTGACTTCCGTGTGCACGGGCGCCTTGCTGCTTCACAGGGCGGGATTCCTCGAAGGGAAGCGCGCGACCACCCACTGGGGCGCCATCTCGGAGCTTCAGTTGCTTGGTGGCAACACGACCGTCGTCAACGACGAGCGCTGGGTGCATGACGGCAACGTCATCACGGCGGCCGGCGTTTCCGCCGGCATCGACATGTCGCTCTACCTCATAAGCCTCATCCGCGACGCGGCCGCCGCCCAGCGCGTCCAGCAGATGATGGAGTACTACCCGGAGCCGCCAACGTTTGAGGAGGTGCCGGCGTGACGTTTTCCATCGTCGCGCGCTGTCCGCAAACAGGTGAATTAGGCATGGCAGTCGCCAGCGCTTCGCTGGCTTGTGCGGCCTCCACTGTAAACGTTAGGGCTGGTGTCGGCGCGGTTGCCAGCCAGGCTTCCGGCAATCGATTCTACGGACCTGACTCATTGCGGTTACTGGCGGAGGGCACGGTACCGGCTGAGGTCGTCGCAAGGGTTACCGCTGGCGATCCAGCGCGCGAAATGAGGCAACTTCTGATCGTGGACACAAGTGGCAATTGCGCAGGCTTTACAGGCTCTTCTTGCCTCAATCAGGCAGGTCACTTGATTAGGCAGGACTATGTGGTCGGCGGCAACCGCCTCGCTGACGGCGTCCTTGATGCGATGAGCGAAGCCTTCGATGCGGCTGCCGGAGAAGACCTGACCGAGAGACTCCTCCGCGCGCTTGAGGCTGGCGACTCTGCAGGCGGTGAACTTGGTGGTCGGCAGTCGGCTGGCATTAAGGTGTCCGCTGATCCCGACTACTCCATCTTCGATCTGAGGGTCGATGACCACGCGACACCGGTTTCCGAACTCCGAAGGCTCGTTGGTCTCCGGCGGGAGAGCCGTCGCGGAGATGAAGTCTTCCGCCCCACCCGCGAGCAACCCGTTCCGCCGGGGTTCCTTGAAAAATGGCCGGAAATCAAGAGGGCATACGAGGAAGCAGACGCAAGGTCATGACGTTCTCCATCGTCGCCCGTTGCCCTCGCACGGGCGCTCTGGGTATGGCTGTAGCCAGTGCATCGCTGGCCTGCGCCTCTTTCACTGTCCACGTCAAGGGCGGCGTCGGCGCAATAGCCAGTCAGGCCACGAGCAACCCCTTCTACGGTCCGGACGGGCTCCGTCTCCTAGCGGCAGGCAAGAATCCTGACGAAGTTATCGCTGCCGTCACATCGATTGATCCTGCACGCGACTTGCGCCAACTCCTCATCGTCGATGCCGCGGGCCGCAGTGCTGCGTTCACTGGATCAGGGTGCACGACCCGTGCTACTCACGCATTCTGCGAAGGCTATGCCGTCGGCGGCAATCGCCTTGCGGATGATGTTGTCGAGGAGATGGCCCGTTCGTTCGAAATGAGTGCTGAAGAGGCGCTTCCGGAGAGACTGATGCAGGCGCTGGAAGCTGGTCAGGTGGCCGGCGGCGATCGTGGTGGACGCCAGTCGGCTGGCCTTGTCGTCTCAGACCACCCGGACTACGCGACGTTCAATCTTCGCGTTGACGACCACCTGGATCCGGTTGGTGAACTGAGGCGGCTTGTCGGCCTGCGCGCTGACAATCGCAGCACGTACGATGGCTTTCGGCCCACGCGCGAACAGCCGCTACCACCCGGCTTCGTCGAGAACTGGGCAAGCATCAAGATGACACTACGAGGTTGAGGAGGCAAAGCCATGACGTTCTCGATCGCCGCCCGCTGCCCTAGGACAGGCGCACTCGGCGTCGCGACCTCAAGCAAGGCGCTTGGCGCCGGCGGCCTTGTCCCCTACATCAAAGCCGGCGTCGGGGCGATCGCAAGCCAGTCATTCGTGAACCCCTACCTGGGTTACGACGGCCTGCGGTTTCTGGAGGACGGACTGCCGGCGGAGCGGGCGCTTGAGCGCCTGGTGGAGAGCGACCAGGGCCGGAAACTGCGGCAAGTGGGAATCGTCGACAAGGGTGGGCGCGTCGCTGCCTACACCGGCGAGCGCTGCATCGACTGGGCGGGACACGTCGCCGGCGGCGGTTACCTTTGCCTGGGGAACATTCTCGTCGGCGAGGATGTCGTCAAGGCGATGGCGCAGGCGTTCGAATACTCCCTCGATGACGACGTGCCGGAACGTCTGATGCAGGCGCTGGAGGCCGGACAGGAAGCCGGCGGCGACCGTCGAGGCAGGCAATCGGCGGGTTTGCAGGTGTACACAACCGAGGAATATCCGATCATCGATCTGCGAGTCGACGACCATCCGGACCCGGTGCCCGAACTGCGGCGCGTCTTTGGTGTCTGGATGGCGGAGGAGTCAGACTGGCTTCGCATGATCCCGACGCGGGAGGACTTCACGCCGCACTGGGAGGAAGTGGTTCGCCTCCGCGAGATGGTCGAAGAAGATCTACTGGAAACAGCATCCGGTAACGCCGGAAAGGAGAGTTAATGATAAACCCGACGATTGAACATGACGTAAAGGACCTGGCGCTGGCCGATGAGGGCATGAACCGCATCGAGTGGGCCGCCCGGGAGATGCCCGTCATCCGTCTCATCCGCGAGCACTTCGAAAAGGAGACGCCGCTGCGCGGCGTGCGATTGGCGGCTTGCCTGCACGTGACGACAGAGACCGCCAACCTGGCGATCACGCTGAAGGCCGGTGGCGCGGAGGTCTTCCTCTGCGCCAGCAATCCGCTTTCTACGCAAGATGACGTGGCGGCGGCGCTGGTCGCTCGCCATGACATTCCCGTCTTCGCTGTCCGCGGTGAGGATGACCCCCGGTACTACAGCCATATCCACTCCGTCCTCGACGCCAAACCGAACATAACAATGGATGATGGCGCGGACCTGGTTGCCACGCTGCACAAAGAACGCCGCGAGCTGCTGGACGGCATCATCGGTGGCACGGAAGAGACGACGACGGGCGTCATCCGCCTGCGGGCGATGGCCAAGGCCGGCGCGCTGGCGTATCCGATCATCGCGGTCAACGAGGCGATGACGAAGCACCTCTTCGATAACCGATACGGCACGGGCCAGAGCACGCTCGACGGCATCACGCGCGCCACGAACGTGCTCTGGGCGGGCAGGCATGTCGTTATTGCGGGCTACGGCTGGTGCGGCAAGGGCTTCGCGATGCGCGCCCGCGGCCTGGGCGCCAAGACGATCGTTACCGAGATCGATCCCATCCGCGCGCTTGAGGCGACCATGGACGGCCACCAGGTGATGACGATGGAAGAGGCTGCGCGGATTGGAGAGGTCTTCGTCACGCTTACAGGCGACACCAGCGTCCTGGACCGCCATCACTTCGAGATCATGAAGGACGGCGCCATCATCGCCAACAGCGGTCACTTTAACGTCGAGATCAACATTGCCGCGCTTAAGGACATGAGCGAGGGCGACCGCCGCGTCCGCGAGAACGTGCAGGAGTATCGCTTGATGGATGGCCGCAAGCTTTACCTGCTGGGCGAGGGGCGCCTGATCAACCTGGCGGCGGCAGAAGGCCACCCGGCCAGTGTCATGGACATGTCCTTCGCCAACCAGGCGCTGGCGGCCGAGCTGATCACCCGCTCCCAGGACAAGCTGGCCACCGAAGTCCACACCGTCCCGGCCGAGATCGACAACGAAGTAGCGCGACTCAAGCTAAAGGCAATGGGCATCGAAATCGACGTGCTCACGCCGGAGCAGGAGAAGTACCTGGCCAGCTGGGAAGCGGGGACCTAGGGTTGACGCAAAAGAAAAGGAACGGGCCTGAGCCCGTTCCTACCCGCCAAGTGTCGGCGCCACCTGATAACGATTCAAATATCAGGAACTGGGGAGCGATAGTCAAGACTCGCCGGGAAACAGAAAAGCGGGCCGAAAGCCCGCTTGCCTGCAACCGGTCACTGCCGCGCTTGATACCTCTTCATTGTCCAGCCGAATTGGTTGGACGTCAATCGAGAGAGGAGAGCGGGGGACTTGCACCCCATCCGCCGAAACGGACCCCACGTGTATCAAGCGCGGCTGGTCACTTGACCAGTTCACTCTCCACAAGTTGGCGCTCCGCTCCTTCAGCACGCTACCCGCATCGACATCGAACTCCAATGACTGAATGGCACAACGAACCCATAAGGAGGGAAACGCACCCATGACCATGACCTTCATGAGCAGCCCAAGCCTGCTCGTCACCTCGGAAAGCGTCACGGAGGGCCACCCCGATAAGGTCTGCGACCAGATCGCCGACGCCATCCTTGACGACATCATTCGCCACGATCCAGAAGCCCACGTCGCCTGCGAAGTCGTTTCGACGACGGGCCTTGTCCTCGTGACCGGCGAGATCACGACGTCCCACTACGTTGACATTACGGCGCTGACGCGCGGTGTCATCGCTGACATCGGCTACACCAAGCCGGAGTACCAGTTCGACGCCGAGAGCTGCGGCGTCCTCGTATCCGTCAAAGAGCAGTCGCCGGAGATCAACGCCGCCGTCGGCTCTGACGAAGGCGCCGGCGACCAGGGCATCATGCTCGGCTTCGCCTGCAACGAGACGCCGGAGTTGATGCCGCTGCCGATAAGCCTGGCGCACAAACTGTGCCTCAAGCTGGCCGAGGTGCGCAAGAACGGTGCGCTGGGTTACCTCCGCCCGGACGGCAAGTCCCAGGTGACGATCGAGTACGAGTTCGGCAAGCCGAAGCGGGCGCATGCGATCGTGCTCGCTGCGCAGCACGACCCCCACATCGCCCTCGAGGACCTGGCGGCCGACCTGCGCAAACTCGTGATCGATCCGATCGTTGGCGACTGGATCGACGACGACACCGAAATCCACATCAACCGCAGCGGCTCGTTCGTCCTCGGTGGCCCCGCGGCTGACAGCGGCCTCTCCGGCCGTAAGAACATCGTCGACACGTACGGCGCCGTCGGCCGGCACGGTGGAGGCTCCTACTCCGGCAAGGACCCGTCGAAGGTCGACCGGTCGGCCTCCTACGCCGCACGCTGGGTCGCCAAGAACGTCGTCGCGGCCGACCTGGCAGAGCGCTGCGAGGTCGAGCTTTCCTACGCCATCGGGCACCCGCAGCCCATCGGTGTCTCCGTGGAGACGTTCGGCACGCACAAGATCGATGTCGTCGCCCTCAACAAGATCGTGCGCGATGTATTTGACCTTAGCCCGAACGGCATCATCAGGTCGCTGGACCTGCGCCGCCCGATCTACCGCCCCACGGCCTCTTACGGCCACTTCGGGCGAACGGATATCGACGCGCCGTGGGAGAAGACGAATAAGGCCGACGAACTGCGCGCAGCGGCGAGCAAGGTGGAATCCGCGGAGGCGCAGCGCGCCTAGTCCAGGCGGGTCCGCAGAAATGTACGCACTGATCATCGCAGGGGGTGAGGGCGAGCGCCTTCGCCCCCTCACCAACGACAGGCCGAAGAACATGGTGGCGGTCGCCGGCCGGCCGATCGTGGAACGCCAGATCGAGTGGCTGCGCGCGGGCGGCGTCACAGATGTCGTTTTCCTCTGCGGCTACAGGCACGAGGTGCTGGAGGCGCATGTCGGGGACGGGTCGTCTTTTGGCGTTCGCGCGCAGTACTCCATCGAGTCAGAGCCGCTGGGCCGCGGCGGCGCCCTCAAGCAGGGCTTCACGGCGGTGCCGGACGGTGAGGCCCTGGTCATCGCCTGCAACGGCGACATCCTGACCGATCAGCCGCCGGCGGAGCTTGTCGCCTTCCACAAGGGCCGCGAGGCGACGGCCACCATCATGCTGACTCCGCTGAAGAGTTCTTATGGCATCGTCGACGTCGAGGACAACGGCCGCGTGACTTCGTTCCGCGAGAAACCGCTGCTTCCGTACTGGATCAACGCGGGTATCTATGTATTCTCCCGCGATATCGTCTCGCTGCTTCCCGACAAGGGTGACCACGAAACGGAGACGTTCCCTCAGCTCACGGAGTCCGGTAAGCTCTCCGGCTTCCGCAGCGAGGCCTACTGGCGCCCCGTGGACAGCATCAAGGACCTGTCCGAGGCTGAGAAAGAGCTGGCGGCGGCGGGCGGTTAATCCCGGCTCAAGGCAACGCGAGGGCGAACTTAATCGCCGCCTCTACCTCGGCCATTTTCCCGGGCGTAAGCTTCGGGACCTGGATGATCTTGTTCTTCCTCGCCATGTGGGAAGAATAACACAAGAGTTCCACAACTTTATGTGTTGCTCCTACTCCTGCTTTGCCAACCAGGCCTTTAACTCGTCGATGACCGCGGTTGGCGTGGGGTCTTCGTCGTATATGAACGCCAGGTACGCGCTGACGTAGTCGCCGAAAAGCGCCAGCGACAGCATCTGGGCGAGCGCGCTCTTGCCCCTGGCGACCAGGCTGTGCGAGGAGACGCCTGCTCGCGATAGCAGTTCCTTCGTGAAGTCGTAGCGCAGCTGGACGCGCCTGTGCACCAGGTCGGCCGATTCCAGGAAGACGACCGCCGTCCGCTCGCTTATCTCGCGGGGAAGGGTGTAGCCGATGATAGCGTTATGGTGCAACTCCGGCAGGTCCTCGAAGAAGGCCCAGACTTTCCCGGATTCGTTCAGCTGCGTCTTCCAGCGACGCGCTACCTCAATCAGCGCGCCGGTGCCGTAGACCACGGGTAGTCTGCCGTGCAGATCCTGCGCCAGTTGCTTTGCGGGATTGCGTGTGAGCGGCACATCATCCCCTATCTCGTCGACCAGGGACGCCAGGGCATCAATCGCCTCTTCAACGTCCGTCTCGATGCCTTGCATGAGGCGCAGCGACTCAGCGATTGCCAGGAGCGGCATCAGCGTCCAGCCCAGCGCGGCGCGAGGCTCTCCCTCGTAGTCGTATGTGAAGACGGGAATGCCGTTGGCCCGCGCCGTGGCCAGCAGCTGACCTCCTGCCGTGACAGCGATCTTGGGCGCCGGCATCGCCAGTGCCTGAGCGAATGCCGACAGCACTTCCTCCGTATCTCCGCTGAAGCTGGAGGCGACGACCAGCGTTCGCTCGTCGATATACGGCGGGAGGTCATAGGCGCGTATGTTAAAGACCGGGACAGCGCACTCCCGTTCCAGCAGGGCACGCCAGAAGTCACCGGCGATGGCGGATCCACCCATCCCCAGCACGGCGATGCGGTCGATCTCCTGGTAGGAGGCTGGCAGCTCGAGGCCTTTGGCGGCGTCCCAGGCTTCGCGGCACTGCTCGGGCAGGCTTCGCAGGCAGGCCAGCATGCCGCCGGGATCGAGGCGAGCAAGGGTGCGCGGATCGTCGAGCGTACCGCCCGCCGATTCGGTGCCAGAAGCGCTCACGCGCCCGTCAGTCCGCATACCGCGTCGAGAACGGGCCGCACCTGCGATTCTTCCCGCACCTCGGTGTAGATGCGCATCAGCGGCTCTGTTCCGGAAAGCCGGATCAGCGCCCAGGCCCCGTCCGGCAGCACGAAGCGCAGCCCATCGGTGCGGTCGGTTCCCTCAACAGGTATTCCCGCGATGGCGCCCGGCTTAAGGTCGGGCAACAGGGAGGTGACGCGGTCTCTTTCCGAAGGCGACATCGTGATATCGATGCGGTCGTAGTAGTACTTGCCGACTTTGGCGAAGAGCTCCTCGACCAACGCGGGCAGCTTCTTTCCGCGCCGCGCCATGAGATCGAGGATGTATAGCGAGGAGAGGACGCCGTCGCGTTCCGGCAGGTGGCCGCGGAAAGCGAAGCCACCTGACTCTTCGCCGGCGATGAGCGCATCGGTCTCGCGCATCTTGGGGCCCAGGAACTTGAAGCCGACGCCGGTCTCGTGCACTTCGACGCCGTACAGCTCGCCGAGCTTACGGATCATGCTGGTCGTCGTGACGGATTTGACCATGGGCCCGCGCTGGCCGCGCACCTCTAGCAGGTAGTAGGCCAGCAAGGCGTATGTCTGCAGCTGGTTCACGAACTCGCCGCGGTCGTCAAGGACGCCGACGCGGTCCGCATCGCCGTCGGTGCAAAGCGCCACATCGGCCTGGTAGTCGCGGACGGCGGCCGCCGTCAGCTCCAGATTCTTCGGAATTGGCTCCGGGTTGTGCATGCCCGGGAAGGCGGGATTGAAGTCGCCGCGGATCTCGCGCACTTCCGTCTCGCCTCCGGTCAGCAGCTCTAGCAAATAGCCGGCGCCGGCCCCATGCATCGGGTCGACCACGACGCGCAGTCCGGCAGCCTTGATCGGCTCGATATCGACGAGTTCCGCCAGGTGCTTGAGATACGGTGTCTTGGGATCGAACGTTTCGACAAGGCCCTTCGATTTCGCCTCGTCGATGGGCAGCCGCGCGACCTCGCCGCCGTAACAGGCGCCGATCATAGCTTCGATCTTCTGGAGGACCTCGGGAGGAGCTGCGCCGGCGTACTCAGTGCGGACCTTGTAGCCGGAGTAAGCCGCCGGGTTATGGCTCGAAGTAATGACGATGGACCCTGCCGCCTTCCGTGGCAGGATGGCGTGGCCAACGACCGGTGTCGGCGCAGGCGCATCGCAGAGGTAGACCTTGATTCCGTTGCCAGCCAGTACTTCCGTCACCTGTTCCGCGAAGGCGTCAGACTCAAACCGCGTGTCGTAGCCGACGACCATGCCGCGGTCAGCCATCCCCGCTTGCTTCAGGTAGTCAGCGGTGCCTTGCGCGCAGTAGCGCACGTTTTCGAACGTGAATTCGTCGGCGATGATGGCGCGCCAGCCGTCGGTGCCGAACCTAATCGGATTCTGACTCACGCCGCTTATCATGCCTCACCGAGGCGCGATGCGGAAAGCCTAAAGCGTTGCAGTGACGTGCGCTTTAGCGCTTGGTGTACTGCGGCGCCTTGCGTGCGCGCTTAAGGCCGGGCTTCTTGCGCTCCTTGACCCGCGGGTCGCGGGTGAGGAGACCGGCGCGGCGGAGCGGTGCCCGGAAGTCTTCGTTGGACTTGAGCAGGGCGCGGGCCATGCCGTGGGCCAGGGCATCGGCCCAGGCCGTTACGCCGCCGCCATCAATCTTGGCGTAGACGTCATACTGGTTGCCCGTGCTTGTGACCTCAAAGGGTTCGCGGATCTTGATCTGATAGACGGAGCGGCTGAAAAGCTCGAGATAGGGCTTGCCATTGATCAGGATGTTGCCCGATCCCGGGTAGAGGCGAACGCGCGCAACCGCTTCCTTGCGGCGGCCGGTGCCGTAGTGGTACTCGCCCTTGGGAAGGGCCGGGGCCGTGCTTTCGTCGCTCATGATTCAGTCTCCGTGCTGGAAGTGGCTTCTGTGGCCGCAACCGCGACCGGTGTCTTCTGTGTCTTCTTGCTGGCGTTGACCTGTGCCTCGTGCGGGTGATCAGCGCCGGCGTAGACCTTAAGGTGGCGCAGGACGTGCTTTGATAGCTTATTACGGGGCAGCATGCCCTTCACCGCCAGCTCGATTACGCGCTCCGGGTGGCGCTCCATCATCGTTGCCAGGTTCTGGCTCTTGATGCCGCCCATGTAGCCGGTGTGGCGCCAGTAAACCTTGTCTTCGAGCTTGTTACCGGTGACCTTGATCTGTGTGGCGTTCAGAACGATGACGTTGTCACCCATGTCCAGGTGCGGCGAGTAGGTCGGCTTGTGCTTGCCCATGAGCAAACCGGCCACCATCGTAGCCAGGCGGCCCAGTGTCTGGCCCGCGGCGTCCACCACGACCCAGTCCTTCCGTATGTCGTCAGCCGAAAGGCTGAACGTCTTCACTTGCTTCATCGTCAAACAACCCGCTTTCGTAACGAACCCGCATCAGGCAGAGGCCCCTGGCCGGCGCGATCTTGGTGGCCGCGCCCGGAGGCGCGTCTTCGACCAGCCGCCGGAACTCACCCGTTGCGAGCTTGCCGCGGCCGATTTCGGCCAGTGTGCCCATGATACGACGTACCATGTGGGGAAGATAGGCCGTCGCCTCAATGTCCAGGTGAGCCAGTTCTCCGGCCCGCCAGAGCCTTGCGCCGAAAACGACGCGGACCGTGTTGCGCCTGGCGGCTTCCGATGGCGCAGTGAAGGCCGCGAAATCGTGGCAACCTTCCAAGTATCCGGCTGCTTCCGTCATGGCGCCGAGATCCAGTGGCTCGTAAATGTGCCACGCGAACTCGCGCAATAATGCCAGCCGGGTCTTCCCCAGGTGGAGCGTGTAGCGGTACCAGCGCTTTCGCGCGTGACGCCGGGGGTTGAAGTCGCCCGGCACCTCGCGCGCCGCCCGCACGGCGATGTCCGCCGGCAGGCGTGCGTTGGCACCCGGGGATATGACCTCAAGCCAGCGGCGGCTCGTCGTACGGAAAGCCGCCACCTGCCCCCTGGCGTGGACGCCGGCGTCAGTCCGGCCCGCCATCGCCACCCTTACAGGTTCGTTTGTTAATTTGCCAAGGGCGCGCTCCAGCGCGTCCTGCACCGTCGGTGCGTTTTTCTGGTACTGAGACCCCGCGTACCGCGTTCCCTGGTACTCGACCAGGAGCGCGATCTGCCGGGTCTCGTTTCCATTCAACTTGTGTGGCGCTTCCGCCGGCGGGCCTAGACCTCCGTGCCCACCAGTTCGATCTGCGCCATCCGCGCCGCATCACCGCTGCGCGGGCCGATCTTGATCACGCGAGTGTAGCCACCCTGGCGGTCCGAGTAGCGCTCGGCGAGATCGCCAAACAGCTTGTCGACAACGCGCTTGTCGTAGACGAAGCCCAGCGCGCGCCGGCGGTCGGTCAGTTGACCGCGCTTGCCCAGCGTAATCATGCGCTCGGCGAAACCACGGATCTCCTTGGCCTTGGCCTCGGTGGTGATGATCTTCTCGTACTTGAGCAGATCGGTGACCAGGTTGCGGAACATAGCGCGCCGGTGGTCGGTGGGGCGTCCCAGCTTGCGGCCGGAGATACGGTGTGCCATCGTTACGCTTCTTCCTCGTCAGTCAGTTCAAGCAGCTTGCGCTTCCAGTCGGGAATCTCTTCGTCTCCGCTCTCTTCTTCGTCTGTCGCTGGGGCACGGGTCTTCCTGCCGCGGCGTCCGACTGGTGGCGGCTCGAGGTCGTTTTCCGGCGCTGCTTCCCCGGCTTCCGGTTCCGGCTCGGCGCGGAGGGCGCTCATCGGGCTCTCGTCGTCGTCCAGCGGCAGCGCGTCAGGGATGTCCTCATCGCCGCCACGGTCGGCTGACAACAGTCCAAGCTCGTCCAGGCGTTCCCGCAGTTCGTCGTAGGACTTGCGGCCGAAGTTGCGCAGCGCCAGCAGCTCTTCTTCGCTCTTTTCGAGCACCTGGCCCACAGTCATGAGGCCACTGCGGCGCAGGCAGTTGTACGCGCGCATCGAAAGGTTGAGGTCTTCGATGGCCATGTTGTACCTGTCGGGCGAAAGCTGGATGCCGGCGCCCAAGCCGCGTTCGACGGTCGGCATGGTTGGGCGGCCCATGTGAGAGAACAGCTTGAACTGATCGATCAGGATGTCCGCGCTCTTGCTTACCGCTTCCACGGCCGTCAGCGTGCCGTCTGTCCACAGCTCGATGGTCAGCTTGTCGTAGTTGGTCGCCTGGCCGACGCGCGTGTGCTCGATGCGATAGTTCACCTTGCGCACCGGCGAGAATATCGAGTCGACAGGAATGACGCCTAGCTGCGTGCCCTCGCTGGATTCTCCGGCGGGGACGTAGCCACGGCCCTGTTCGACGTTGAACTCCACGTAGAGGCGGGTCTTGTCGTCGTCAAGCGTCGCCAGGTGGAGGTCGGGGTTCACGATTTCGTAGTGCTCGGGCACCTGGATATCGGCGGCTGTTACCGTGCCGCCGCGGCCGTTGAGGTCGAGCACGAGCATGCCCGGCCGGTCGGAGAGAGCCCGTAGGCGAATCTCCTTGACGTTGAGGAGAAACTCGATCGAGTCTTCCTTGACGCCGGGAATGGTCGAGAACTCGTGTTGTACGCCATCGACGCGCACCGACGCCACTGCTGCGCCCGGCAGCGAGCTAAGCAAGACGCGCCTCAGCGCGTTGCCCAGCGTGATGCCAAATCCGGGCAGCAGCGGGGACGCCACGATGCGGGCGTAATCGTCGGTCGATTCCTCGACTTCGATTAGCGCCTCGTCTGGCGGCTGCTGCGTGGTTACTGCTCCGGCTCCCCGGTAAAGTTGCGGTTCTAGCATCTCCATCCTTACCGCGAGTAGTACTCAACGATCGTCGCCGGGTTAAACAGGGCGCCGATCTCATCAATCTCTGGCAGCTGCTCGACTTTGCCCGTCATTGCGGTGTCGTCGCGGCTCACCCAGGACGGTGTTTCCTTACTCGCTATCTTCTCTACGGATATCTTGTAATACTCGCTCTTGTCCCCACGTGGCGACCAGCCAACAGTGTCGCCGACCTTCAGCCACCGCGAAGGGATCGTGGTCTTGCGGCCGTTTACTGTAAACAGCCCGTGGGACACGATCTGCCGCGCCTGCTGACGCGAGTCGGCGAAGCCCAGGCGGAAGACGACGTTGTCCATCCGCAGTTCAAGCGTCCGCAGAAGCGTCTCACCGGTCACGCCGGGCCGCCGCACCGCGTCCTCGTAGTACTTGCGGAACTGGGACTCCAGCACTCCATATATGGCGCGTGCCTTCTGCTTTTCACGCCACTGCAGGCCCCGGTCGGAGACCTTGCGGCGGCGGTTGGACCGCATCCCCGGGGGATAGGGCCGCTTGTCGAAAACACAATTGGAGTAGCACTTATCGCCCTTCAGGTACAGCTTTTCCCCAAGGCGGCGACAGAGGCGGCAGCGCGCGTCAGTGTATCGGGCCATCTCGCTCTCCTAGACTCGCCGCCGCTTGGGTGGCCGGCACCCGTTGTGCGGAATTGGTGTTATATCGCGGATTGAGGTGACCTGCAACCCGGATGCCTGCAGCGACCGGATGGCTGCCTCGCGGCCGCTGCCCGGG
>DATKDX010000002.1:0-5479 GCA_035512435.1 Dehalococcoidia bacterium | reverse complement strand
CGCAGCGACGAGTGTGACGACGTTCCAGAGGCCGGCCTGGCTGTGTCGGCTCCGCAGCAATGACGGCACCTTCAGGGTCAGCCAGCAGACGGCGATAGCGAGCATCAGTGTCAGCAGGGCGTTGGAGAGGCTGCCCGGCGTGAGCTCGATCATCAGCGCCGTGCCGAGGCTGAGGACCATCACCTGGATCGCCTGCTGGAATCTCGCGATATCCTTTCGCCTGAACCGCAGGCTTCTTAAGGCCATCGGACTCACTGAGTGGCGTGTTGATGTCGAATTGCCCTCTGAAGCCGAAGCCAACGAAGTCCGGGAAGCGATCGAACTTGGTCAAGCTCGCGCAAACCCACTCTCGCACCTAACACCTAACGCCTAGCACCTGTATCCTGACCATCGCCATGCCCTTCACCCTGCGCGGCCTGTACGTCATCATCGATCCCGCCATCGCCGCCGGGCGCGACGTCATCTTCATCGCCCGGGAAGCTATTGCCGGCGGAGCGTCGATGCTCCAGTGGCGCGACAAAATGCGCGAGAAGGGCCTGCAGGTTCTGGAGGTCGAAGCGCTTGTCGCCCTCTGCCGCGAGGCCGGCGTCCCACTCATCATCAACGACGACGCCGACCTTGCACTTGCCACCGGCGCCGACGGTGTCCACGTCGGCCAGAGAGATCTGCCCGTCGCCGCCGTCCGCCGCATCGTCCCGGCCGGCTGGACCATCGGCGTCTCCACTAACAACGTCAGTGAGGCTCGCGTTGCCGAGGCTGACGGCGCGTCCTATGTCTCCGTAGGCAACCTCTTCGGCACGTCCTCAAAAGATGACACACGCCCCGCCACACTTGAAACGCTCAGCGCTGTGAAGGCGGCTGTCGGCGTTCCTGTTTGCGCCATCGGTGGCATCAACCACTCCAACATCGCTGATGTCGTTGCCTCAGGCGCCGACATCGTCAGCGTCATCTCGGCCGTCGCCGCCGCCGATGATCCCCGAGCGGCGTCGGCGCGACTGGCCGCCGCCTTCGCCTCCTGAGGTATACCGTATGGCTCCATCGCGCGTTCTACTGAACAAAGCATGACATCGCGTGATTTGGCAATCCTGTTCTTTTCGTGGATCGGCGCCGTCTTCATCGCTCTCGGCGTGTACGAGTGGCGCCAGGATAACGACCTGGGCTCCCTCGGTAACCGCGTCAGCGATCTAGAGAGCGGCATAAGCAGCATTGGTGACAGGGAGCCGGACTTCGAACCGCAATCGTCGGCGGCCGACGATCTCATCCTCACGATAGTCTCCAGTTCCGGAGAGGACGTGACGGTCCCCGGCGTCATCGAGGCACCGGGCTCTCTTGTCTTGCGTGTAACCAACGCGGGCGCCGGCAGCTTCTCGCTGTCCGATCTGGACATCCTGGCTTCGACAGGTGACGGTGCGGCCTGCCAGACCCTGCTGGACCAGACAGACTCTGCCGGGTCAGTCGGTCCGGCGCAATCGGACGAAGCTCGGCTGCTCTGGGACTGCGAGAACCTTGCGGTGTTGACGGTCCAGGGCGTCGAATTCAGGCCGGTCCAGTAGGGCTAATCCCATTGACGCTTTGCGAAGTGCGCCCCTATACTGGAGGTGCCTCCCTGTGGGGCGAATTTTTTTGGCATGCGGCGGTAACGCCGGCCGAAGTGGCGCAATGGTAGCGCAAGCGATTTGTAATCGCTAGGTTGCGGGTTCGAATCCCGCCTTCGGCTCCAGCCGACGACGGAGCATTGGAACCGGGCCCGCGCAAGCACCTTGTTCCCGGTTCCCAAGTCATATCCGGCGGGATGGCAGAGCGGTCAATTGCACCAGGCTGTAAACTTGGCGCCCTGACGGGCTACGCAGGTTCGAATCCTGCTCCCGCCACCAGAAATCTCGTCAAACAGGCAAGCGGGCAAGCAGGCAACAAGGACACTGTTTGAACGATTGAATGGTTTGCGTGTCAGCCCGGGCCCACGTAGCTCAGTTGGCAGAGCACGTTCTTGGTAAGAACGGGGTCGGCGGTTCGAGTCCGCCCGTGGGCTCCAGCTAAATATCGGATTAGGGTGGAAACGCGGACACTTAGCCCGGTTTCCTGTATCATACGCCCGCGCTATGATGGGAAGGCGGTTCGAAAGCCTGACCAGGGCGCGAGCCGAAACAAGAGGAGGAAATCCCCCAAATGGCCAAGCAAAAATTCGTGCGCACGAAGCCGCATCTTAACGTCGGCACTATCGGCCACATCGACCATGGCAAGACCAGCCTTACGGCTGCCATGACAAAGGTCCTCGCACTCAAGCAGCAGGCCGAATACCGCGACTTCTTCAGCATCGACAAGGCGCCGGAGGAGCGAGACCGCGGTATCACCATCGCCATCGCTCACGTTGAGTACGAGACGCCCAACCGGCACTACGCCCACATCGACTGCCCGGGCCACGCCGACTACATCAAGAACATGATTACCGGCGCCGCCCAGATGGACGGCGCAATCCTCGTCGTCGCTGCCAACGACGGCCCAATGCCGCAGACCCGCGAGCACGTCCTCCTGGCACGCCAGGTGGAAGTCCCCGCCATGGTCGTCTTCCTCAACAAGGTAGACATGATGGAAGACCCCGAGCTCCTCGACCTTGTCGAGTTGGAGATCCGTGAACTGCTCAGCAAGTACGAATTCCCCGGCGACGACATCCCGATCGTCCGCGGCAGCGCACTCAAGGTCCTCGAGAGCGACAGCCAGGACCCCGACGCCCCCGAGTACAAGCCCATCTGGGAGCTCATGGACGTAATCGACACCTACATTCCGGAGCCGGAGCGCCCCCGTGACCAGCCGTTCCTGATGCCGATCGAAGACGTCTTCGGCATCAAGGGCCGCGGCACCGTGGTCACCGGCCGCATCGAGCGTGGCATCGTTAAGGCCGGCGAAGAGATCGAAATCGTCGGCTTCGGTGAGACCCGCAAGACGGTCTGCACCGGCGTCGAGATGTTCCAGAAGACACTGGATTCCGGTGAGGCTGGCGACAACGTCGGCTGCCTCCTCCGCGGTGTTGAGCGCGATGACGTTGAGCGCGGCCAGGTGCTGTCGGCGGTCGGCTCTATCACTCCGCACACCGACTTCGAGTCCGAGGTCTACTGCCTCTCCAAGGAAGAGGGCGGTCGCCACACGCCGTTCTTCAACGGCTACAGGCCTCAGTTCTACATCCGCACGACCGACGTCACCGGCAGTATCAAGCTTCCGGAAGGCGTGGAAATGGTCATGCCCGGTGACAATATCAAGATGACCGTCGAGCTGATTACGCCCGTCGCGCTCGAGGACGGTGTTCGCTTCGCTATCCGCGAAGGCGGCCGCACTGTTGGCGCCGGCGTACTGACAAAGATCCTCAAGTAAGCTGGAGATAGATGGCCAAGAAAGAAGACCGGCTCCCCATCGACATGGCCTGCCCCGAATGCAGGCTACGTCCGTATACAACGTCCAAGAACAAGCGCAACGATCCAGACCGCCTGGAGCTCCGCAAGTTCTGCCCGCGTTGTCGTACGCACCGCGTCTTCAGGGAGGCCCGCTAAGTGGGTAATCGTGCGCTAAGGCGCCAGCAGGCGAAGACCAAGGAACGCACCGCCGGCAAGTCCGGCGGCAGCTCCTCGGTTATCCCGCGCGGCGCGCCCAAAACGCAGCAGGCTCGCCGTGCCTCGGGTGGTGGCGGCGGCGGCTTCTTGCGCCCGCGGTTCGTCACCGATATCTGGTCGGAGCTGCGCAAGGTCGTCTGGCCGGAGCGCGAGGACGTGATGCACCTGACGGTCGTAATCGTCATCGTGACCCTGATTATCGGCGCCGTACTGGGCGCCATCGACTTTGGCTTCGGCTGGCTTATCGATCAGACGCTGTTGAACTAGTGGTGGTATCTGGTGGTTAAAAAGCGAAAGAGCGCAGCGCCCGTCCTCGATGAAGAAACCCCGGAGGAGTCCACCGGCAAGCGGCCGCGCCTGGAGATCTCCGAGGAAGAGATGTTCGCTCCGGGCCGCGCCTGGTACGTCATCCACACATACTCAGGCTACGAGGACAAAGTTAAGACCAACCTTGATCAGCGCATCCGCTCCATGGATGCGCAGGACCTCGTCTATCGCGTAATCGTTCCCTCCGTGGAAGAAATCGAGATCCGAGAGGGCCAGCGGCGCACTGTGCCCCGCAAAATCTTTCCCGGCTATGTGCTGGTGCAGATGATCACCCTCAAACAGGACGATCCCAAGGCCACCGAGGCCGAAAAGGCGGAATCCAGCAAGGCCTGGACCGTCGTTCGTAACTCACCCGGTGTCACCGGCTTCGTAGGCTCAGGCACAGCGCCAACACCACTGGAAAAGGGTGAGGTGCAGTCCATCATCCGCCAGATGAAAGCGGAGGAGCCGGTGGTCAAGGTAGGCTTCTCGGAGGGTCAGAGCGTCCGCGTTGTCGATGGGCCGTTCTCAGACTTCGTGGGCACCGTCGAAGAAATCAATCCGGAAAAAGGCAAAGTGAAGGTCAGCGTCTCCATCTTTGGACGCGAGACACCCGTCGAACTCGACTTCCTGCAGGTGGAGCGCCTGTAGGGGCACATCCAGAAGGGATGCGCTATCATCTCATGACCGGAAGAGTGTATAACCATGGCTAAGAAAGTCCGCGCAGTAATCAAACTTCAGCTCCCAGCGGGGTCCGCGACGCCGGCGCCGCCCGTCGGTCCTGCCCTGGGCCAGCATGGAGCCAACATCATGGGCTTCGTCAAGGAATACAACGAGCGCACGAGCAGCCAGGCCGGCGCTATCATTCCTGTGGAGATCATGGTCTATGAAGACCGCTCGTTCACCTTCACCCTCAAGACGCCGCCCGCCTCCGATCTCATCCGCAAGGCCGTCGGCATCGACAAGGGTAGCTCCGCCCAAAAGCGGGAAAGGGTCGGCACCATCCGTCGTGACCAGGTCCGCCAGATAGCAGAGACCAAGATGAAAGATCTCAACGCCAACGATATCGAAGCAGCCATGCGCATGGTGGAAGGCACCTGCCGCAGCATGGGCGTGGATGTAACGGGTTGAGCGATGGTTGTCCAGGGCCGCAGCAGGGTCGCCATCGGCGAGGGGGAAATGGGCCACGTTGACGTGACGATTGAGGTGGGCAGTCCGGACCGCTCGCGGTTCGTCGAAGTGCCTGCCAATGTCGATACTGGTGCGACGTTCACCGTGCTCCCGCGGTCCGTCCTGGAAGACCTGGGCATCAGCCGTTCGCACTCAGCCCAGTTCCAGCTAGCTGACGGATCCCCTGTCACCAGGGACGTGGGTGAAGTGCCGGTGCGGATCGACGGCAAGGTCCTGACCACAACATGCGTCTTCGGCGACGAAGGCCAGCCGGCGTTGGTCGGTGTGGTCACGCTGGAACAATTTCTGCTGGGCGTCGACACAGTCAACGGCCGGCTCATTCCAATACCGGGGTTACTCATGGCTAAACACGGAAAGAACTACCGCAACGCAGTCGAAAA
>DATKDX010000001.1:0-4435 GCA_035512435.1 Dehalococcoidia bacterium | reverse complement strand
ACGATCATGCAACACGCGCAGGCGGTCAGGCGGGATCGGCTCACCATGGCGCCGACTCTAGCGCGGCGCGCCGAGTCAAGAGAGGCGACAACTGACGGCACGCGCCTCTAACACGGCTGGCGCACTCAATTGTCGTGTTTCAGGGAGCATCGGCTTGTGGAGGCGTGTCACGGCCACGCGAAGTAGGCAGCCACGCCGAGGGCGCCAGTGATCATCAGCAGGCCGAGGGCGAAGCCGATATGATCCCACTTGATCGTGGTCTGGACCTGACGATGCTTGCCCTCCATCAGGTCGCCGAGGGTGCCGCCCCACATGCCGCCCGCACGCGTGCGCTCGACGGCACCGGCAAACGCAGCCGCCGTGACAATCCCCATGATCAGCGCGCCGATGCCGGCGAGCAGCGAGACGACAATCCGCAGGTAGTGCATAGACCTCTCCCTTCTGCTACGTCGCGATAAACATCGACTGTGGCAGGCCATCGGGATCATCACCCTCGCCATCAGACAGCGTCGTCTGGCAAGTAACGCACTTGCGTTCGTAGCCCTCATGCTTGGTACCTAAGATCTCGACTGTTCCACAGACTGCCAGCTGTACGTGCGTGGGGCACAAATGGAGCCGACAGACCGGACAGTAGCCCCCGAGGTCAAGCTCCCAGTCCTGAACTTCGATTACTAACAGCGGCGTCCGCTGTCTTGGATGATCGTAGCTTCCGCCACACGAACCGCACATTCGCGAGAACACGTCGCCCTTGCTCACAGCCGCCCGTAGACTTTTTCGTTCGCGGGGACGGGCGTCTTCAACCGGCTTGTCCCGTTGCGGTGGCGCGGAGCGCTTGAATACGTCAAAGAAACCCATCCTGATTCTCCTTGTCTGCTCTCCGCGCCGCGCCCCCGCCTGGCGCTGCTTCAAACGCCCGATCCGTTCCGACCTCGCCGCGCCTTGAACGCCCTTATTACGGATGGTGTCGAGAACAGAAGGAAGATCGCTGCAAGCCCCAGGCAACCGATGCGCCCGCGGAATTGGTACCCCTCCTCTGCCAAACCACTACAGCTCGCGCTGTTGATCCAGCACATCACGGACATCACGGTGTTGTAGGGAATATCACCAGGCAGAAGTCCGGCCACCAGCCAACTCAGGCCGCCAACGAATAGCAGCGCTTTCCCTGGCGCTAAAGGGAAATACGGGGACTCGGGCTTGGCCGCTGCCTGAGCTGTTTCCGTTTTGTGTCCTTGATTCATGGCTTCCCCGCTGCCCGTCCTGTCCGGCCGTCATTTCGTCGCAGGAAACTGCAATCAGATGTCCTCATCAGCATCCGCCGCCAGCGCAGCGAGCCTTCCTGGGATTCGTCCATCACAGTCGCGCGCGAGGAAGCCGACTTCGATGTCAGGCTGAATGAAGATGATGGTCGACGGCGTGTTGGACAGCTCGGCTCATCGCTCCGGTCTTGTTCTGCCGCACCATCGATAGAAGGCGCTCGCCCGTTGTCGAATCGATGCGAACGCTGCCGCCTTGCATCGCGTCCACGCGGGCGAGCAGGGCCTGTTCAGCCCCGCTCAGACCGCAGCCTCGAGCAACATGAGCGAGCAGGAGATAGGCGTTGTAGTCAACCGGGTTAGCCCCCAGGCACTGCAGCGCCTGGCACCAGTAGAAGACCGCCTGGTGAATATTGCCCAGCCGCCATTCCGTCTCGCCGAGATCCGTCAAGAGAAGAGACTTTCTCCTCGTCTTCGCGAGCCCTTTGATGAGCACGGCGCGTGATTGCTGCAATTGATCCGTAGACAGATAGGCGGCTGCAAGCCACTTGTACGGCAGGTCGAAGTCGGGAAATCGCGGAACGACCTTGGCCGCGGCTTTGATCGCCGAGGCGTACTGCTCTGCATTGAGCGGGCCCAGCACCTGCTGGAACGCAGGATCGCTACGGAAAGTACGATCCTCCGCCGCTTCAGTGAACGCTGCCTCTGCGCAGCATCGAACGAAGTGTTCTTCGTCCATGCCATCCGGCACAGACCATGGCACGTTCGCTTCCTCGGCATCGCCGCCTTTCATCCCGAGCAACTTCTGAAATAACCCCATGCGTCTCCTTACTTTTCGCGCCGCGACGGAAGCCGTTCCGGCGTTGTCGCGGGCGCGCGTGGCTACTTCACGGATGAGTTAAAGCGAATGACGCCACGAAGATACTTGCCCTGGCAAATCTGCTCGAAATTCAGCGCCAGCTTCAGGACGCCAGCCCCCTGAGGTTCCTGGAGGAGTTCCAGAATCTCAAAGCGGCCTGTTTCTTCACCACATGCCGACGAATGCCCGCTGGCGGAAAGGCCCGCACGCGTTTCGTCCTGGAAGTGGTTTCTCGCAGTGTTCTCGAAAAGCCCGGCACGGAGTTTTGCGTTCTTTGGCGCACTCAACTCAAAATTCCACATGTCTCCAGGGTCAGCTCCGTCTTTGACTTGCACAGCCACGCCACCGGAGTATGGTTTGTATTCGACGGTCATCGGCGCGACGTCGCCACGAAGAATCCACGTCTTGCCCTGACCGACGTATTCACTACGTTCGCTCACGAAGCAGGCGAGCGTGGTCGTCGTGAGCAGCGCGTCCTTACAGGCAGGCACAGTAATCGCCGGCTGGTAGCTGGCATCGACCGCCAGGTTCAGCGGCTCTACCCGCGGGGGAGGAGAAGGGGCTGGTGGTGGATCGGCCTTGGCTCGCTCGCCCGCGGTCGATCCTTTACAAACGCCAGGGGTCGCGCCAAATGCGCCGCCGCTGGCTTGCACGTCGTAGGTAACGCGATTGTTTGCCTTGTCGACTCCAATCGTCCCGGTGATGTGATAAGTGCGGTTAGAGGCCGAGTAGGTTCGCTCGCGATTCACCGCGACGACGAGGCCTGCGAGCGCACCGGACGGGGAGTATTCGAACTTCGTCGACTCATTCATCAGTTTCTCGGACGACGCACCCTTCTCGCATGTGACGTCAAATTCATACCCCTCTGAATCGATATCGCAGCGAAGTTCACATTCCGCGCGCCGCGTGTCCTGTCGGGCCACCAGAGGATCGGCGAAGGCAGCAGTCGCCAGAGCTACTACGACGGCGAATACCGTGCGAGAACCCCGAGCTTTGAACATGCTCTTCCTCGTGCGAAATGGGATCGCTGCCGCCGCGCCTATCGCGCCTGCTCCAGGTTGCGCAGGGTCAGGAGTTCCGGACCCTTCAGGTCGACCACGTTCGATAGTTGCACGCGTGCGTTTGGTTCGAGCGGTGCCGTCCTGACAACACGTGCGCGCAACAGCCCCTTGTCGATCCCTTCTGCAAAGCGCTTCAGGAATTCAGCTCGATTGTCCGGATGGTTCATCACGATCTGGATATTCAAACCGGCCCCGATCGGGTTGAGCGACGAGCCTGTACCGACTTCGATCCCGCCCAGCCTGAATGAGGTGGCCTTCAGGGCGCTCGAGCTGAGCACCACAACTGTCCACTCTCTTTCTTTATCAGCCCCGTCGACCGGCGCCAGCCGTAGGCAAAACCATCCGCCTTCGGTATAGAACTGGATGGCTCTTCTGAAATCGTCGTCCTTGACGCCGTCCGGAAACTGCGCCGCAATGGGTTGAAGCAGGAGTGACATTGCCACGAACGGCAGGACGAGTCTTTTGAGCACAGTCATGCCGACGACCCTATGAGTGCGTCGGCGCGCTGGACGCGTTGAGCGTGCCTTTCACCATCGTCACCTGCCCATCGGCAGCGGAATGGGGTCGCCATCGCCGACGTGCAAGCGAAGGTCGACCGCGTTCCCTGGCACCGCGAACAGCAACACGAGATTCAATGGACTCTTGAACAGCCGGACTTCGCGACCGCCGCTCGGCCCTTCCAAGTCCACGCCGAAGAGACCCTTCTTCGGGTTCATGTCCTGGAAGAAGTGCACCCCCACGGGGTCGAACCGGCCATCCACGAATTTTCGGATACTGCTCCATCCAGTCGAGCGCGGACGCCGACCCTGAGACTTGCCCATGCCTGGGTCTGAATGGGGCGGATTCTGAGTCAGCAACGGCAAGAACACGGGTGCATCTTTGGCGTTGACCTGATGGCCGATCGCGGTCGCCGGATAGGCGCCCTGATCATCCACGAGCCGAATCTGCGCAGCAGGCAACGAGGCATCCTTTGCGGGACTGGCGAGCGCTACGACCAGCGTGACCCACCGGTGGCCTGGTGGACGTCCCGGCCACACGTCCCCACTGACGTACTGTGGCTCGTCGTCCAGAACCGACACGAGCCTTGCGCCCCAACCCGCGGTCTGGGCACCGACGGCGGCGAGCGTGGCGAGAACCAGGACGGCGATGAGACCCATAACGGCGGCGACCTTATCGCGCAGGAGCAGGTTTGGAGATCTGACAAGAAGCGGCAGGGGCCGCGCGCCCCGTGATGCATCTACTTGTCGCGCTGGGCAGGGTCT